>DATJYS010000001.1:0-148582 GCA_035499455.1 Thermoplasmata archaeon
GGCCGGAGCGGTCACCGTGAAGTGGATCGTTCCGTTCGGCGCGTTGAACACGACCGAGGTCGCCGGGCCCGTCACGTTCGCCGAGTCCTTCGTCGTCGCGGGCGAGCCCGCGCTGACGGTGAACTGGGTGTTGGGTCCCGCCGTGATGCCCGCCTCCTTGAACGTCACCGGCTGCTCGTACGGGACGTAGCGGACCTGGAACCAGACCGCATCGCCGCCGCCGCCGATCATGACGTTGGTGTTCAGGCTGCTCGGGTCAATCCACGGAGCCGCCGAGGAGACCGCGTTCGACTGGCCGTTCCACACGTACATCCCCAGAGCGTTGGTGATGTGCGTGATCAGGTTGTAGTCGAGCGTCCGGTCCGGACCGACCGGCAGGCCGGCCGCCGTGTTCATCCAGTCGACCGCCACGTGGTACGCGACACCCTGACAGGACGTCGTGATCAGACCCGCACCAGGGTTGTCCGCCGCGTGGGACCAGTAGGCGAGGTCGGCGAAGGTACCCGCGGAGTGGCCGCACGCCGTGTTGTTCGCGGTGGTGTCCAAGCCGACCATGCCCGCGAAGGCGTCCGCCGCCGTGTAGGTCGCGTTCGGGCTGACCTCGGGGACGATGTAGTCGGTCGGGTCCGGATAGTCCGGAGCCCAGCCCGAGCCGGTCTCAGAGATCAGGGGGTTCTGGCCAGGCGAGGTGAACGCGACGTCCAGGAACTGGTCGAACGTCAGATCGAAGGTGAACGGCGCAAGCGCCCCACCCGTGATCGTGCCGATCTCCGAGATCCAGTCCGCAATCGCGGCGTCATCGCTGGGGTCCCCGTCCAGTCCCGCGATCGGGAAGGTACAGGGGGTCGCGTGCGAGCACGACGCCAACTGCGAGTCGTAGTAGGGCGAGCTGGGCGAGTTCGCCTGGGCCCACCACCACGCGGAGCCACCGACATCGGACGGGTTCAGGTCGGGGTCCGTGCTCGGGAACGAGACGTTTGTCGGGTAGTAGTTCCCGAGGCCGTACGGAAGCGCGCCACCCGTGTTGAAGGTGAACTGGATTCCGTCCACCGTTCGGATGGTGTTCTCGACCGTCGTGTACGGGTAGGCCTCGACGTAGAACTCACGCAGCGCGGGGTTGGTGAAGAAGTTCACCGGGATGTTGGGGGTCGGCTCCGACGGGAAGTTCGTAGCGTACTCCGTCGGGCTCCACCGGAGGTTGACCGGCGTGAAGAACTGCGTGATCGTCGGGTTGATAAAGTAGTTCAGGTCGCCCTCGGAGGCGAGCAGCTTCAGCGTCGTCGTGTGCGCCGCCTCGATGCCCGCGAAGTCGGCCTGGTGCGCCCGATACTGGCTGATGCCGAACGAGTCGTCGGGCTCCCAGTAGACCTGGACGTTGTGGATGAACGCGCCGATCGCCGGGTCACAGTCGCCCGAGTACGTCGCCGCGACACCGACACCCGAGCAGCCACCGGGCTGCTGGTAGCCGGGGTTCAGGGCGAGCGTGTAGCCCGAGCCAGGGATGACGCCCGCGAAGTACGGACCGGATCCGACCATCGTCCACTGAACTCCCTCTTGGCCGTCGATGTTGGGGGAGCCCTGCGCCGCCTCTTCGAACGAGTCCCACGAGGTGGGGTCTACGCTCGAGAGATAGGAAGCCCACGCGGGGCTGTCGGTCGAGGTGATCGGGTGGCCGGGGGTGCTGCCGGGGAGAGCACACGGGCCGTCGCCGTGGTTCGCTCCCGAGTTCGAGAAGCCGGGCATCGCCGCGTCTTCGTACGCGAACCAGCCGCACGGCTCAACGCTCGCACCGAGGTTGTCCGCCACGAGCTGCAGGAAGTAGGGCCAGTCCGTCTCTCCACCGTTCGCGATGAAGGTGATGCAGCCGTGCTCGTTCGTGATCGCCGACGCCGGACAGTAGGCCGACGCGTTGATCAGCATCGAGCCGAGCGTGGAGTTGGGCGTGTTGTCGAACGGGAAGTGGAGACCGCCGTCGTAGGCTGGGCTCCCGTACTGGAGCAGGGACTGCGCCTGGATCCAGCCCGGGTTCTTCCCGACGTACGGGATTTCCGAGAATGCCAGCGTCCGCGCCAGGCTGAACATAACGTCCGAGGGGTAGACGCCCCAGGACGTGTGCGTGCCCGAGTCGTAGAACTGCGCCTGCTTGTCAATGACGAACGTCCAGTAGATCGGCTGCGCGCCAACGAAGCCCGTCAGGTTGCTGCCGTAGTCCGCGACACACTGGGCGGTGCCCGGAACGCACGTCGCGAGCGTCGGGACGAAGTTCGTCGTCGAGTTCCCATCGTAGTTGATCAGCGTTTGGTAGACGTTCAGAATCGGCTCGTAGCTCACCGTGTCGTACGCTACGGACGGGTCCTCCGAATTGGAGCCCGCCGGAGCCACTTCGTAGACATCAAGTGTGCCTGCGTGTGGCGAGTGGGGGGACGCTTCAAACGCCCCACCTACTGGCACGGCCGATGCTGTCGTCTGCTGGACGGCTGCCCCCTGCGCACCGGCGGTATGTGTTACCACCGGAGCGGCAGGCGAGGCCGACACGGCGCTCAACGCGCCGGCGGCGACGGGCAACGCCATGCTCAAAACGAGCACGAACGTCGCGGCAATGACTGCCGTCCGTCTTGTCGCAATCTCTCCCACCGAATTAGACCCTCCCGGCAATTGGGTCACCCGATTGCGGGAGGCGGGCCCCCTATATGAGCTTTCAAAGGGATTTTTTCACGCCGGAACGGTTCCGGGGCCAGAGGTATTGGGGCCGGGCGAAACCCGCCTTCTTCGGCGACAAAGCAGCGGGTGACGCGAGACGAGACGGACCCGAAACTGGGGCTCGCGGAGATCGACTTGAGCCCGGGTGACTTCTGCCCTCAAAGTGACGGATAACCCGTGGGAAAGGGGGTCCAAAGACGGGTCGACATCGGGCCAGTTCGGCCCCACTACGAGGCGAGTCGCCGCACTCCGACCCAGATTGGGGTGATTCCTAGGATCGCATCCCTCGTACGGACCGTTCCAGAGCATGAGCCCACTCGTGGGGGGACGACCCTGCGCGGGAGAATCTCTCCCCGTCGGACCCCAACGAGGGGTATTTCCGGGGCGATGGACCGGATACTTCGCTGGGAAAGCGTCGTTCCTTCTCCGAGCGAGGGTAGGGTCACGGAGCTGAGGGCCTCAGCTCTCCCGATCCCGTTGATCAGCGCGTCCGCCCCTCGGGCCGGCTCGGCGGGATCGAAGGAAGGCGTTGCGACGTTCACCCCCTGGCAAACTCGTCCGCGCCCGACCCTCATGCAGTGCAAGAGGCGCCCCACTGCTGCCACGCTCGGCGCGGCGGAGGGTGCTGGCACGGCCTTCTCCCGGCGCGCACCTCCTCCTTGCAACGGCCGTCCCCTCTAGGTACAGTGTGTACGGGGGGACCGAGATCTAGGCCGCACTGCGGAGCCTTCCTCCCTCTTTGCACTCACGTGAAGCAACGGGTTATCAACTTGGGCCGAGCCTCGTCTTCGCGTCGCTTCCAAGGTTGGACCTCCAGATCGGCACCGGGGTACCTCTCGTGTTCCCTAGGTAGCGCCTGGTTCCGGTCCGGTGTGCGCGATCGACCCTTACGGAACGCAGGAACCGGCGTTCCGTGCCGAGCGAAAAGGGAGTGCTCCCGGCGGGAGTTTCCCCGGGCGGCGTGGACCGCCCGGTTTTGAACCCGCGTCAGAGGCTCGAGAGGCCTCTATCCTTGACCACTAGACTACGGGAGCGCCGGGGCTCGGTAGCGGGACGACCGTTTCAACCTTTCTGCGCGGTCGGCGCTCCCGGGCCAAGGCGCTGCGGCGATGAGGACCTCCCGTCGGGAAGGGCGGGAGAAGGGGAGCCGCGCAGGCGAGCCGAGTCCGTTGCGGGGGCCCGCGGCGACCGAAGTCGCGGCCCGCTTCCGCGCCTTGGCGGCAGGGTCTACTTTAGCGCAGCGTGACGGGCTGGGCCGGAGCGGCGTCCGGCTCGGCCACGACCGCGGTGCCGTACGCCATGATCTCGGTCATGATCTCGCTCATCTCGGACGTGTCGAACCCGACCGAGACGACCGCATTCGCGCCGAGGCTGATCGCGTGCGCCGAGAGCCGGGCGAGCGCTTCGTGGCGCGCCTGTTCGAGGAGCTGGGTGTACTCGGTGATCTCCCCTCCCGCGAGGCTGCGAAAGCCCGCGACGATGTTCCGTCCCAGCCCGCGGGACCGGACGATCAGGCCGAACGTCACCCCGATCACCCGGGAGATGCGGTATCCCGGGAGGAACGGTGTCGTGACCACGGGGATCTGGGACGGCGGGGCGTACATCGGGGTGCCGGCGGGGAGGGGGGTTCCGGACATGCCTCCCGAACCCGGGACGCGGCTTAACGGTGCGGTCTCGGGCAAGGAAGAACCTATCTGTCCGTCCCGGGTCCGGGGGATGTGACCCCCCCGGTGAAGGCCCGTAGCGGGCACCTGTTGCTCGAGCCGAAGCGGTCGTTCAAGGACCTCGTGCGGGTCTACCCCGAGATCCATCGGCGGGTCGTCGAGATGAACCGTCCGTTCGTCAAGGAGTCGGACCCCCTCTCCCCGGAGGCGCTCCTCGAGGAGAACCTGCGCGACCTGAAGCGCGACAAGAAGCCGGTCGGCTACAACCGGCAGGACGTCTTCGGCCTGCGACTGATCTTCCCCATCACCGACGAGCGGCGCGTCGAGTTCTACTTCGCAAAGCCGTCCCGGTGCCAGGAGGTCGTCCAGGTGACGGAGCAGGTGTCGACGCTCCTGCGGCGTCGGGGCCTGAAGCACTCCGTCGAGTACGACCGCCTGCCCCTCGGTCCGATCCGCCTTCCCCCGGGGATGCCGACCCCCCCGTCCGGCTCCGGGTTCTCGTCGGGCGGATAGGCGCTCTCGCGCTACGACGACGGCGGGCGTCGGAACGGCCAGAACGGGGTCGCTGCCGGCGCCGCGGCCGGGGCGGTCTCCCCGACCACGACCCCTTCCGCCTGGAGGATCTTCAGGGCCTCGCGCGCCTTCTCGAGCGCCGCGGGGTAGTCGCTGGCGCGCAGCCGCAGCGACTCCGTCAGAAGGTCGCGCGCCCGCGCGGTGTCGATGTTCCGCTCCTCGGCCCGGGCGAGCGCGGCGTCGATCAGGTAGTGCAGGTTCGTCAGCTCCCGGTGGAGCGATTTGCGCAGGTTCAGCTCCTCCTCCACCTTGAGCAGGCCGGCCCCGCCCTCGAGCACCCGGCCCGCGGTGAGGAGGGCGTCGGCCGCCTGGAGCTGCTCCTTGACGGGCCCGACGCTGACGTGCAGCCCCTCCTCCGCGAACGTCACCTCCGAGGCGATCTCGCGTCGCCGCCGCTGGAGCGGTGCCCGCACGGAGTCGTCTAGCGCGGCGCTCGCCCGCGCGAGCAGCCCGGTCGCCTCGCCGAGGCGACCCGCATCGACCGCGGCCCGCGCCTCGCCGAACGTCTGCATCGCGGGGGTCGTATCGACCCCTAGGCGCTCGCCGACCCACAGCCGGTCGCGGAGCGCAGCGACCGCCCGCAGCACGACCTCCTTGCGCTGGCCCCGGACGATCTCGAGCTCGGCGTGGACGAGCCGGAGGGCGCCGCCCACGTCGCGGGCCGTGCGGAGGGCCGCGAGCTTCTTCGAGACCTCCTCGCGCCGCGCCACCTCGGCGGGCGCGACGGGGCCGGTCTCCTTCGCGTCGGCCTCGACCTCCCGCCACCGGCCGTCGATCGTCTCCTCGAACAGGCGACGCGCGGAGTCCTCGGCCTGCACGATCGTGCTGCGCGCCTCCGTCCACTGATGGGCGCGCGCCGCGGCTTCCGCGCTCGCGACGAGCGCCTCGAGCGGCTCGAGCTCGGCGGAGAGCCCCTCGCCGCGCGCCGCGTCGGCCTGGCGGCGCAGCTCCCCGAGCGGCGTCGCGAACGTGCGGTCGATCGCCCAGCGAGCCATCTCGGTCGCCTCCCGGGCGCGTCGGACCGCCGGAGAGTAGTGGCCGGCGGCGAGCTCCTGCCGGGCCTCCGCGAGCTCGGCGGCGGCGTCGGACGCCTCGGCGCCGAGCGACTTCGCCTCGCTCAGCTGGTGCTCGGCGACCTCGATCGTCTCGCGCCCCCGCCGCAGGCCGTCGCGCGCGGCGGAGACGATCTCGGAGACGAGGATCGTGCGGTCGAAGACGTCCGGATACGACCCCTTCGCGAACGACGACTTCCCGCTGCGGAGCGCGTCCTGGGCCTCCGTCGCGACGACCCCCTCCGCGAGCGCGGAGGAGATCGCCTTCTCGGCGGCGAGGAGCGAACCCTCGGCGAGCCGGTGCTGGAGGTCGGCGCGCTCGAGCTCCCGCTCGCTGCGGGCCGCCAACTGCACGGAGTCGAGCGGGCGACCCTCGTCGAGCGACATGCGCGCCTGGTGGAGGAGGTTCTCGGCGACGGAGGTGTTCGCCCCGTCGCGGCGCAGCTGCGTGACCGTCGCCTGGAACCCGGCGAGCGTCTTCGAGACGTGCCGGTAGGTCGCCTGGTGCAGCTCCCGCTCGAGCGGCCCCGCGAGCTCGACGACCCGGGCGTACTCCCGGGCCGCGAGGAACCCGTCGAACCGTTCGGAGCGCGCGCGCAGCTCGCCGACGTCGACCCGGAGCAGGTCCGCCTGCCCGAGGGCCTCGTGGACGCGCTTGGCCGCGCGCTCGGCGTGCTCGACGAACCCGCGCGTGCTGATGAGGGCGCTGCGCACCTCGTCGATCAGCGCGGCGGCGCCCGTCGGCACCGGGAGCGCGACGCGGCGTCGCGCCTCGGCCAGCGGCGTGACGATCTTCTCGAGCGGCACGCCCGCCGAGCGGGCGATGTCGAGGTCCCGCTCGAGCGACCGGAGGTTCTCCTCCAGGATCGGGCGCAGGACGGCGAGGAGCTCGTCGTGCAGGAGCATCGAGCCGGTCTGGGTCGCCTCCGGCGCCGCGGTGGTCCGCTCGGTCCGGAGCGACTCGAGGCGGTGGGCCATCGGCTCGACCGGCGCGCCGAGCTGGCGCCCCTCCTCGATCAGGAGCCCGACCTCCCCGAGGAGCCGGTCCGTCTCGACCCGGGCGCTTTCGGCGGAGAGCCGCGCCTCGACGTCGTCCAGCACGGCGCGGGCCTTGTCGAACCGGAGGGCGGAGAGATCGTCGCGCGCCTCCTTGAGCGGCTCGTAGAACGTCGTCGGGTCGGCCCCGCCGGCGCGGATCCGGCCGAGCTGGTCCTGCAGGCGCGAGATCCGCTCGACGATCATCTGGGCGGCCGCGCGGCCCCGGCCCGCGGTCGCCTCGAGCTGGGTCGCGGCGCGATAGGCGTCGAGGTAGCGCCCGTCGCGGGCCGCCGACTGCGCGTCGTCGAGGACCGGCCGGAGGGTGGAGAGGTCGAGCCCGATCGGCTCGAGCTCGACGAGCGCGAGCTTGGCGTGGGAGACCGCTTCGTCCGCGCGCTGGAGCTGATGCTGGCGGGCCCGGGTGCGGATCTCCTGCGAGGCGTGGGACGCCTGCACGAAGTCCCCCATGTTGAAGATCTGCTGGACCTCGTCGATCTGCCGCTGGATCTCGTCGCTCGCCCCGCCCATCGAATCGAGCACCCGGACCTCGGACTCGAGCCCCTCGACCAGCGCGGAGGCGTGGGCGCCGAAGACGGCGGCGAACTCCCGCTCGGCGCGGTGGAGGCTCTCGACCGACGCGACGACGTCCTGCTTGACGCGGAGGGCGACGTCCGCGTCCGCGAGCAGCCGACGCACCGGCGCGGTGAGCGCCGCGTCGGTGATCTCCACGAACGACTTCTCCATCTCCTCGACGCGCCGGGCGACGTACGGGCCGGCCGACGCGCGCAGCTCGACCTCGAACCGGGCGACCCGCTCGGCCGCGGCCCCGAGGTCGCCCGCGTCGAGCAACGTGCGCGCCTCGGCGAGGAGCGCCTCGGTCTCGGGGCGGATGAACCCGTGCTCGTGCGCGTAGCCGCGGGTCCGCTCGAGCGTCGTCCATCGGTCGGCGAAGAAGCGGAGCGCCTCCTTGCCGGCGAGCCGGATCGTGTCGCGCAGCGCCTCCCGGGCCGGCGCGACCTCGGCGCGATCGAGGAACGCCTTGACGCGCGCGATCGGAGCGTCGTACGGCTCGGTCGGGAAGCCGGCGGCACGGAACCGTCCGAGCATCTCCTGGAGCGTGGCGAGCTCCCCGCGCGAGGAGTCGAGGTCCTCGGTGAGGCCGCTGACCCGGTCGAGCGCCTCCTGCGCGGCGGCGAGCGCCTCCGAGTAGATCTTGAGGCGCAGCGCCTCGCGGGCCCGGTTCATCGCCGCGAACACCTCGCTCGGATCGCGTCCGAGGCGCCGGGCGCCGGCGATCCGGGGACGGACCTCGTCGAGCAGGCCCGCGACGACCGTCACGATCGGCTCCTCCGCGGCGGTCCTCGCCTCGACGAGCAGCCCGGCGAGGTCGCCGGGGGGCGCCGTCGGCAGGCGGGCGAGCGCGGTCTCGACGGCCGCGGTCGCGGCCGCGGCGTCGACCTCGAACTCCGCGACGGTGACGAGCGAGCCCCGCAGGCCCTCGAGGATCTGCCGCGAGCGGTCGCGGAGACCGTCCGCGACCTCCGGGAGCGCCGCGTCGAGGGCGCCGACCGTCTCGGGCCAGCGGTCGATGCGGGCGACCTCGTCGGCCCGGAGCGCGGCGTCGAGCGGCCCGGTCGGCGCGCCGAGCTCCTCGGCCGTCGCCCGCAGTCGCTCCGCGTTCTCGCGGGCGAGACGGTGGCGCTCGACGGCCTCAGGAAGGCCGCTCGTGAGCGCGCGCTGGACGGTGCTCAGGGCGTCGGCGAGCGCGTCGTCCCGCGCGGAGACGACGACCTCGGGGAGGCCCTTCTCGAACTCGCGGAGCCGGCCCGCGTCGAGGCCGGCCCACTTCGCGACCGTGACCGCCCGTCCCCGGACCCCTTCGAGGTAGCTCGTCGCCGCCTCGCGGATCCCGTCCTCGACCTTCGTCAGGCGGGCGAGGAGCTCCGTCCACGGAGCGTCGGCCGGCGGGTTCGCGAGCGCGTCGAGCTCGCCCGCGAGCGCGGGAGGAAAGGAGATCCCCAGTCCCGTCAGGCGGCCGAGCGACTCGCCGGTCCGACGGCGTCGCTCCTCGAGGAGGCCCGGGACGGCCGCCGCGAGGTCGGTGAGCAGGCCCTGCGACGCCGTCTCGACCTGGTCCCAGTCGGAGCGGCGCACGAGCTCGCGGATCTGGTTCAGGCGGTCGGCGGCGCTGGGCGGGACGATCCCGAGGCGTTCGAGCTGCCCGACCCGCTCCTCTGCCTCCTTCAGGGCGACCTCGGCGGTCTGGCGCTTCTTTCGAAGCGCCTCGGCCTTCTCCTGAAGGATGCGGGTCAGCCGGGACGACGGTAGAGGTCCGACGCCCCCCGGACCGGACACGCGCTACCTCCCGTGCGCCCCGCCTCCCTACTACGTTTCATGAAAAGGTGCGCGGGCAGGAGTTTCATGCCGCACCTACCCTATAAAAGAAACGCGACGGGCGACCGTCAGCCGGCGGCCCGGGCGGGCTCACTTCCGGGTGATGCGCCGCCGGCCCATCGCGTCGACGTACTGGATCTCGGCCCCGGGCGAGACCGTGCCCTTCGTCTCCTCGTCGAGCGGGAGCGTGAACGTCTCGTACGACTCGAGATCCATCAACTGCACCTCGCCCTCGGTCAGCGAGAGGACCTGGGCCTGCCGCTTGCCGATCAACGGGACCCGGACCTTGTGCGTCACGGGGAAGACGACGCTGCGCTTCGAACCGTCGAAGACGCCGACCGCATCGATCCGCGCCTTCGCCTCACCGTGCTTCCCCGGTTTCGACATCTGGATGCTGATGATGCGGCACGGCTCCTCCTCGATGAGCATGTACCGCCCCTCCTTCAGCTCCCGGACCTCCTGCTGCGTCCAGGCCATGATCCACTCCTCGGACGCCCACGCAGCGGAACGGCGGCATAAGAGTTGCCCCGGAGGCGGGGCGGTCGGTCGCCGGGGCGGGCCGGGGTGCGACCGAGGGTTTATTCCCGCACCGGTCGCTCGATAGACGGCGGGGGACGGAGGCGGGAGCGATGCCGGAGGAGGCGCCGCGGGTCACCGTTCGCTCGCTCGAGCCGGACGTCCGAGCCCTCTGGCGGGCCCGACACCTGCCGCCGCCGACCGGGGTCCTCGGTCCGTCGGACGGCGCGATCGCGCGCCAGTTCGAGGGGTCGTTCGCCGTCGGGGACCCCCCGGAGCTCGTGGCGCACCGCGCCGTCGCCGCGGACGTCGACGCCCGCCACCTGGTGCTCGCCGGACGGGGAGCGTCGGGCACGTTACGCTACGATCCGAGGCCGGAGGAGGTCGACCCGGACCGGATCGGGCCGTTGCTGGAGGCGCTCGGCGTCTGGACGGGCGGGGCGACCGCGACCCCGTGGGACTCGACCGACCGGAAGGCGGGCGTCCAGGCGATCGTCTCGCGTCTGGCCCGTCAGGGGATCCTCGCCGCGCGGGACGGTCCTCTGCGCCTCTGCCTCTCCTGCCGGGTCCCCCGCACGCCCGAGCGGATCATCTACCAGAAGGAGGTCGGCGACACGTTCCTCGTGCGGTTCCCGCTGCAGGGGACCGACCCGCCGGTCGACGCCCTGGTCTGGGTGGACGCCCCGTGGCGGCTCCTCGGGGCCAGCGCGCTGCTCGTCCATCCCGACGTCCCGTACGCCGTCGTCGAGTACCGGCACAAGGGATCGTCCGCCCTGCTGCTCGTCTCCCACGGCGCGCTTGCGCGGCTGCGCGCCTGGCTGCCGGACGTCGAGCTCGCGGTGCGCGAGGAGCGCCCCGGGCGGGAGTGGGTCGGACGCGCCTACGCCTATCCGCTCCGCCACGAGTTCCCGATCGGCGGCGCGCTCGACCCGCCCGGTGGGACGATCCAGTCGGACATCGAGGTCGGGGATACGGGCACCGGGATCGTCCCGCTGGTTCCGGGGCACGGTCCGACGGACGCCGAGATCGCCGACCGGCTGGGGATCGCCGGCTGGCCGTTGCTCACCCCGAGCGGGCTCCTCGACCCGAATCTGATGCACAAGTACGCGGGGCTCGACGTGGAGACGGCGAACGAGTTCGTCGCCCGCGACCTGAGCGAGAGCGGGGCCGTGCTCGCGCGGCTGCGCGTCGTCCGCGGCGTTCCGTACTGCGCCATCTGCGGCCATCGCATGGTCTGGACCCCCGGGCGGGCGTGGTGCCTCGAGCCGGTCCGACTGCCGCCGGAGCAGAAGGAGCGGTACGCCCGCCTCCTGCCGCACGACCGGCCGATCGGTCAGATCGAGGTCGCTCGGTGGCCGATCAGCGAGACCAGCGTCTCGAGGGACCCGGAGGCGGTCGCCCTGCTCGAGTGCGCCCGCTGCGAGCGGCTCGACGGTCCGGACGGACCGCGGGCGTGCCCGTGCGGGGGGACGCGCCGGCTCATCGCGCGGCGGCTGCTCCCGTCGATCGGCGGCGCGTTCGGTGCCTGGTCGCGGACCGACCCGATGCCGCGCGCCGACTCCGTGCGGATCTACGTCAACGAGCGGCGACGCGCCCCGGCGCTCGTGCATCACCTAAGCGCCATGACCGGCATCGACGCCGCGGTGTCGGAGATCAGTCTCACGGTCGTCCCGACCGTCGCGCGGGTCGATCTCGCCGCGCTCGTCGCCGCCCACGGGGCGGACGCGGTGCGCGCCGCGTTCGTCCGCACCGCGGGAGCCGGGGGCTCGACCACGACGTTCGAGGAGCGGTGCCGGCAGGAGGAGGCGCGGTTCGCCGCGTTCTTCGCGCAGGCCCAACGGGTCGTCGCAGCCTCGACCCCCGAGATCCTGCGCGAGGGGGCCCGACCGCCGGACGTCGCGGCCCGGGACCTGGAGGTCGAGGACCGGGCGATCCTCGCCCGATGGGCGCGGACCCACCTGCGGGTGCTCGCCTCCTACGACCGCGGCCTCGCCGACGCGGCGCACCGGCAGCTGTTCCGATTCCTCGAGCGCGACCTCCTCGAGTACCTCGAGATCACCCGGAGCCGGCTCGACTTCGCGGGAACGCCGGCCACGAAGCGCGGCGCGCTTCGGACCCTGGTGTACCTGTTCCGCGCGGCGGCGCTCGCCCTCGCTCCGATCGCTCCGTTCACGGCGGAGGCGGTCCATCGTCGGCTCCTCGGCGAGGCCCGCAGCGTCTTCGAGTCCACGGACCTCGGTGGGGACCGGACCCTGGTCAACGAGGACCTCGCCGCCGCCTGGGACCGGTGGCACGCGGTGATCCGCTCCGCCGACGCGTTCCGTCGGGCGCACCACCTTGGGCCGGCCACCGTCCTTCCGGTCGTCGCGCTCGTCTTCCGCGACGAGGAGACGGCCGCTCGCCTTCGCGCGGACCGGGCGACCGTCGAGCGGCTCGCGCGCATCGCCCGGCTCGAGGTGACGAGCCCGCAGGTCCCGTGGGCCGCGCGCCAACGCCGCCTCGTGCCGGTCGAGAGCGAGATCCAGCGGGCGTACCCCGCGCTCGCGAGCCAGATCGTGCACCTCCTCGAGCGGATGCCGCCCCGGCGCAGCACCGAGCTGCCCGGCCGCGAGCTCACGGTGGCCATTCACGGCGTGCCGCGGACGATCACCCCGGAGATGGTCACGATGGTCGACACGCTGCCGGAGGGGTACGCGCCGACCCCGTATCCCCCCGGCGAGATGTACGTGCAGCCGCCGGGCGCTGGCGGCGGAACGGCGGCGCCCCCCCCGCTCTCCCCCGATGCGTTCTGGCTGGTACGTCGCGTCCAGCGGCGACTGCCGACCCCGACCCCGGGAGGGGACGCGGCCCGGGGGGTCGCGATCGTCTCCGCCGTGGATCCGCTCGCCGCCGAGCTGCGCGACAAGGCGTCGGCGATCGCCCTCTACCTCGGTCTTCAGGAGCTGCGCGTCGTCGGCACCACGCCCGAGTCGCTCCCCCACGCCCAGCTGGAGGGCCGGACGCGCACCGGGGCCCGGTGGTCGGTGTCGCTCCCCGGGGTCGCCGGACGAGCGCGCCGGACGAAGCGACGGGCGTCGAGCTCCGACGGGCGTCGCGTTCCACCGCCGAGAGAGCCGATCGGGGCCGGGGAGGTCGACTACGCGGACGAGAAGGTCATCGCTCGGGAGGAGGCGATCCGCGATCTCGGGCGGGAGCTCGACGAGCTGTTCGCGGCGCCGCTGCTCGGACCGGCCAAGGTCACCCTCGCGTGGGAAGCCGGCCTGCGGTCGATGCAGGAGTTCTCCGACGCTCCGTTCGAGCAGATCGAGGCGCTCGCCGGATTCGGTCGGCCGGTCGCGTCGACGCTCTGGGCAAAGCTCGGCCGACCGCTCCCGACCGGCCCGGCCCGGACCCGTCGGGCCCGCGTCGAACGGGCGGTCGCCGCGCCGAGGGTCGCCCCCGATGCGATCCCGGCTCCTCACTCGCCGGTGTCGGAACCTCCCCCCGTGCCGGCCCCCGCCGCCCCGGAGGCGGCGCCTCTTCTTCCGGCGGAGGCGGATGCGCCGACGAGCCGGCTACCGGTGCCTCTCCCGACGGGGCCGACGCTGCCCCACCTCCTGGAAGAGCCGACGGTACCGCCCGCCGAGCCGTCCCCGCCGCCCGAAGCGGGCGCCGACGTCCCGGTCGAGGCGGTCGGGCCTGCGCTGGAAGTAGCGGAGCCGCCGGACGAACTCGTTCCCCCTACCCCCGAGGAGCCGACGCCGAGTTCCGAGCCGACGGCCCCCGGGATCACGCCGTCCGCGGAGAGCGTCGTTCCGGAGACTCCTTCGAGCCCGAGCGGCGAGCCCGTGGTCACCGAGGCCTCGGGAATGCCCGAGGTCGTGGACTCCGATCTCGAAGCGGTCGTTCCCGAGGGTGAACCGACCGCCCCGGAGTCGCCTTCGGTCGAACCGGGACCCGATCCGACCTCCACTCCCGTACCGTCCGAACCTCCCCCGGCCCCGGCAGAACCGGCCGCCCCGCCGCCGGAGACGCCTCCAGAGCCTCACGCGGAACCGGTCGTTCCCGAGACGGCGAGTCCCTCGGAACTCCCGAGCGCGCCTTCCGCCGAGCTCCTCCCCGGGGATACGGTCGAGGCGACTCCGCCCCCCGAGCCGGAACCCAGGCCGGATTCGGCCGCCGCCCCGCCGCACGAGCCTGCGGCCGGGTCGTCCGAGGGGGTTTCGGCGGACGCCCCTCCCCCGATCACCGGGTCCGATGGTCCGGCCGACGCGCCCGCGCTTGCAGCCCCGACTGACCTTCCCCCCGGCGGCGCCGAGCCCGCTCCGGCGGAGCCCGAACGTGCCGATTCGGCGTCCGACACGGACGGTGCCGCGCCCGCGCCACCGCCCTCCGAGCCGTCGGCGTCGATTCCGGATCAGCGACCGGCCGAAGTGCTGCCCGAGTCCGCGCTGCAACCCTCCTCGGAGGCCGTTGCCCCGGAGGGTCCGCCCTCCCCAGAGTGGACACCAGGGTCGGAGCCCGGGATCGAGAGTTCCGACGAGGCGGTCGTCGCGCCCCCCGTTCCGGAGACGGGCGAAAGCGTGCCGCAGGTAGCCGGAGACTCCCCCGTGCCGACCGAGATCCCGGAGGCGCCGCCCGCGCCGGTCTCCTCGGTCGCGGACGATAGACCGGCGATTCCCGACGAGCTGTTGACGCCTCCACCGACCGACGAGGACCCGGCCTTGGGGGCCGGCGGCTCCTCGGAGCCGGCGAGCTCGACTCCCGAGTCCTCGGAGCTCCCGTACACCACCCTCGACGACCGACCCGTCGAGCCGGAGCCGACTACTACCCCCGAAGCGACGCCACCGGTCCCCTCGGACGCGCCGCCGGAGGGGGGCGCCGCTCCCGCTCCTGAACAGCCCGAGGTTCGGGGCGACGCGGAGCCGACGGTGACCGCACCGACGCCTTCGCCCGCGCCCGAGGTCCCTTCGGCGGCTCCGAAGGACCCCGCGCCGGCGCTCGAGGTCGACTCCCCGACCGTTCCCCCGGGGCCACCGCTCGTTCCCGCTCCGGAGCCCGTCGTCGAATCCCCGGCCGTTCCCGCCGCGCCACCGGTCGCCCCGGTACCGGTGCTCGCCGCGTCTCCGCCGGCCCCGCCGATCCCCGAGCCTCTTCCCGCTCCTCCGCCGCCGCCCTGCGGCGTCGAGGCGGATTTCTCTTCCGCGCTGTTCATGGCGCTCCAGCCGTTCCTCGACGCGACCGCCGCCGGGCACCGTGGGATCGCCCTGGTTCGGGAGCTCCCCGAACGGATCCGGGTCCACATCGGCCCGCGCCCGGTGGAGGTCTACTGGCTGACGAACCTAGACCGGCCCCGCACCGTCCGACCGTCGGACCTCCCCGCGGTGGTCGAGCGGCTGCACCGCGCCTTGGACGAGGACGGCGTGACGGCGGTCTTCCTGGAGGGGATCGAGTACCTGGCCGGTGTCCACGGGGTCGACCGGGTGAGCGACTTCCTCCGCGAGATCGACGCGGACGCGCGGCAGCACGTCGCGCGGATCTGGGTCCACTTCACCCCGTCGCTCCTCTCCGAGGCGAGCCTCGACCGCCTGCTCGCGGCGATCGCCCCGCCGGGGGTTCGCTCCAGCCAATAGTTCATAACCCGGCCGCCGCTCCGACGCTCGGACGATGGCGACGACGGCGCGACCCCGGGGAGTTCTTCGATGGATCAACGTCGGTCTGATCGTGAGCGTGGCGCTGCTGCTCGCGATGCCGGTCGCGAGCGCGACCCCGATCGGGTCCCGGACGACCGCGGGCGGGCCCGCTCCCCCGGCCTCCGCGGCGATCACCAACCCCCGGGCGACATGGGACGGCACCAACCTTTCCGCGGCGTCCGACCAGGCCCAAGCGTTCTCGATCAACACCGACCAGCGGATCCTCGTCAACTTCACCTTCGTCGTTCCCCTCGGCCAACCGAACGTCACGACCGCCCGGGTCCAGGCGATCTACTTCGGCGCCGTGATCTCGACCGACCAGGTCGGCGCGTCGCTGAACGAGATCACGCGGGACGGCGCGGCCCAGATGAACTGGACCCTCGGGACGTTCACCTACCTGCTCGCCGGCGTCTACCTGCTGACCGCGAGCCTCGTCAACGGGACCGGAGCGACCGTCTGGAGCGAGAGCTTCTACATCCAGGCGCACGCCCCGTACCGCGTCGGCTCGGGGATGATCGTCTTCCTGATCGTCCTCGGATTGGTCGAACTGTACGCGATCCTGACGGTCGGACGGTCGGCGCGCAAGCGACCGACGTCGTCGTCCAAGTCCCCCCCGACGCCGTGGCAGCAGCCGGCGGAGACGGCCGAGCCCGGTCCGGGGACCGCCGCTCCGCCCTCGGAGCCCCCCCCGCCCCCGGAGCCGCCGACGGAGGCGAGCCCGTGAGCGGAACGACGAGCGCCGCGGGATCCGGCGCCGTGCTCGGCGCGGTCGTGATCTTCCTGCTCCAGCAGCTCGGATACATGTCGCTGAGCACCCTCGACTGGGGCGCCGTCTACCTGATCATCGGCCTGCTCGCCGGGGGGATCCTCGGCGGGCTGATCGGCTGGGTACTCACCCGCCACCACTAGGCGCAGGACGGCCCTAGAACGGATCCGGCCCGAGGACCTCGTCCTCGGGTTTGCGCTTCGCGGCCGCCGGGCCCGCGTCGGCCGGCGGGAGCAGCCACAGTCCGAGGCCGAGCATCATTCCCCCGAAGACGACCGAGACGAGCCCCGCCGTGCCCCCCAGGACCGGCTGCGGGTAGTCGATGCTGACCGTCAACGGCTTGCCGGAGGTCACGAGGACGTAGTAGATCCCGGCCCTCCCCTCCCAGTGCAGGGTGCCCGCGTCGCCGAACTCGCCGGCGACGAACGTCGACGGTTTCAGGTTCGTGCATGTCGGCTTCTCGCCGCAGCGGTACAGGCTGACGTTCAGCCCGCCGATGTGCGAGGTCCAGGAGAGGGTGAACGGCACCCGGGCCCCGAGGACGTTGAACGGCGCGATGTCCCCGAGAACGAACGAGGTCCCTCCGTCCAGCACCGGGCCGGTGTCGACCGACTGGACCGGGAAGTACCAGAGGGGGAGCCCGACCAAGAGGAACACGATGCCGATGACGACCAGTTGGCGGCGCACGGCCCTCCGTTCGGACGCCGGACCAAAACGGACCGGACGATATAGGCGACGGTCGGGGGCGGCGTCAGGGATAATACACCCCGCCGGTCGTGCTTCGCCGGGCCCGTCCTCGGGCCGCGTCGGGGCCGAACCCAGGGTACCGCCATGTCCTCACTACGACGGTCGACGCGAGGGTCGTCCCGCGGCGCATCGCTCCGGGGCGCCGTCGCCCGCTCGGAGCACCGGCCGTTCCACTACGTCGACCTGCACCGGACCATCGCGGTCGTGCTGCTGATCGTGATGGCCGTCCTCGCCGCCCTCTCCGTGAACGGCCCTTGGTGGACGGTCAGTCGGGTCGCCGTGAGCACCACGACCGGCCAGCAGGTGCAGAACGTCATCGTATCGTTCAACGCCGGGGGGTCGACCAGCTGCTCGACGTACCCGACCTTCTGGACGCCCAGCCCGTGCACCAACATCTCCTCCACGGTGACCGGGCCCGTCGGCGCGTTCGACGTGGTGGTCGACGTCGGCCTCTTCGTCCTCCTCGCGAGCAGCCTCGGGTCGGCCGCGCTCCTGGGCATCGGAATCCGAGGGCTCTCCTTCGGACGGTCGCAGTTCACCCTCGCCCTGGTCCTCGCCCTCGTGAGCGTCGTCGTCGCGCTCGGCCTGGTCGGGGTCGGTGCCGCGATCGGTCCCGGACCGCAGGGAGCGACCTACTGCGCCTACCTCTCCGCGAACCAGACGTCCTGCCCGACGTTCGTGGGGGGCGTCAACGCCGGGCTGATCCCCGGGGCGTGCGGCGGCTGCGCCAGCACCGTGCACTGGGGCGGGGGAACCTCCTTCTACCTGGTGCTCGGCGGCGGCGCCGCCAGCCTTCTCGCCTGGGTCCTCCTCTGGCGGGGCCGCCACGGGCCGTTCACGAAGGAGGAGCAGGCGGAGTGGGCGACCAAGAACCGGCCGTACTCGCTCTCGGACCTTCCTCCGCCGCCGGTCCCCGGGAGCGCCTCGGTCGCTGCCGGCGGGCTCATGGCACCGCTCCCGGTCGCCCCGGGCCGGAGCGCCATCCCGTTCTCCTCGGAGCGCACGACCCGATGGACGTGCCGGCGGTGCCAGACGGTCAACTCGCCGTGGGCGAGCCGGTGCGGGGCGTGCGGCGACCACCGGCCGGCCGATCGATGAGGCTCGCCGGGACCCCGGTCGAGCTCGACGCGTACCCGGCCACGTCCCTTACCCACCGCTCGTTCGCCGCGATGGACCTCGGGCGGCTCGACGTCGTCTTTCTCCCCCCGAGCCTGCGACCGCTCTCGGACGAGGCGCCGCGGGAGCGCCACACGTTCGTGGAGGACGACAACCGGGGCGCGATCGCCCCGGACCCGATCGCCACGATCGACGGCCGCGAGTACTTCCTCTCTGTGAAG
The DNA here is from genome assembly GCA_035499455.1 of Thermoplasmata archaeon. Classification (GTDB taxonomy): domain Archaea; phylum Thermoplasmatota; class Thermoplasmata; order Lutacidiplasmatales; family UBA184; genus Lutacidiplasma. Next base: position 18,460 of record DATJYS010000001.1, read on the forward strand.
GGGATCGGCTCGGCGGTCGACCCGTACTCGACCCGGCCGCTCGACCGCCCGACCGCGTTCGGGCTGACGGACGACCCCGACCTGCGGGAGCGCCTCGCCCGTCCGCCCCCGGACCCGGACCCCCGCATGATCACCGGAGAGCTCTGGCTGCGCGGCTCGCCGTACGGCGGGCAGGGGCTCGAACACGCGACCACCGCGCTGCGGATCTCCGAGCGCGCGGACCTCACGTCGATCCACGGGTTCCGGATCGCCCCGGTCGTGAAGGTCTGCTTCCTGCCGCCCGCCCTCGAAGCGCGGGTCCGCCAGATCTTCTGGTACCGGCAGTACCCGGGACGGATCGTCCAGGAGCTCCGGCTCGTCCCGTCGAACGTACGGATCTACTTCCACGCCCGCACGACCGTCGGCACGTCGGTCCAGTACGTCTTCGACCGGTTCGGGATCGACCGGTCGGCCGCCGCCGTCGCGTTCGAGACGAACCTCGTCCGCAGTTCGGTCGCGCTGCTCACGCTGTTCGCCCGGACGCTCGTGCACGACCCCGTGCGCGACCGGTACGCCGGGCTCGACTTCCACGACGTCTGGCTCGACAAGGACGCGGTGATCGCGCCGGACGGAGAGGTCCACTTCGTCGATCTCGAAGGGATCGAGGAGGTCGCGCTCGACGCGGCGGACGTGCGGGAGAAGATCGAGGACCAGGTCTACCGGTCCCTCTACGAGTTCGTCTTCGCCTACGAGCAAATCGAGCAGGAGCGGGTGCGTCGGTTCGGGGGTCCGGCGGACCGGCGCGGCCACTTCGAACGGATCCTCACGGAGGCGTTGCGGGACGACCCGTTCGTGCGCCTGCGGCGCGACGGCCCCCACCTCGCGATGGAGGTCCGCAACCGGTGTGCGAACGAAAACCTCTATCTCGCCTTCCGCATGCTGGACCGATAGCGTGGCGAACTGCAAGGACGTCTACACCTTCCTGACGGGGGTCCAGCACCGGTCTCTGACGACGACGCTCCCCGACGCCGACCTCTCCTCGCTCGCGCAGCTCGGGATCCTCACGATCGTCGCGGCGGACCGGTACGCCCAGATGACGCACGACCTGGATTCGATGGCGTCGGGCCGCGTCGCCCTCGCCCAGGAGACGGACGAGCGCAACCGGCTCGCCGAGACGGTGCGGGAGGAGCAGCAGCGCACGCACTCCATCCTGTTCCATTTCGAGGGAAAGGAGCGCCGCCAGGCCGACGCCGACCGGGCGGCGAAGGACGCCGCCTCGCTGGGGGCGATGCAGAACGACCTGACGGCGCGGCAGCAGCAGTTCGACGCGATCCTGCGCGAGAAGGCGACGATGGACACCCTCGTCCCGTACGCGGGCCGGTACGTCGGACTGACCGGATTCGGGGCCCTGCAGGTCCGCGACCTGGGCGTGCGGCTCTACCGGAGCTCGGACGACGACTTTGCGGCGTACTGGCAGGGAGCGCAGACGGTCGACCGCGAGCTGAACGACATCGGCGACCGGTCGAGCGCCTACTTCGCGCAGCTCGGCCCGCGGCTACCGGCGTCCGACCGGTCGTACGTCTGGGCGATCGCGGTCGGGCTGGCGAAGTCGCAGCCGGACCTCGGGCCGGGCGTGAACGGATTCCTCTCCGCGTACGGCGCGCTCGCGGACCTGGCGCACAACGACGAGAACCGCCTCCTTTCGGCCGAGATCCTCGCCGCGATCCCTCGGCCCCTCACCGACACCGTTCCGTTGCTCGGCCAGCTCGAACCCGAGGTGCGGAAGGTAGGGGTGCCGAAGGAGTCGGCGCTCGGCGTCGCCTCCCTGATCCTGCTGGGTCAGCGCCAGGACGGCACGTTCGCGCTTCCGCAGCTCCAGCAGTTCCTCGGGGTCACGCGGTCGTACGAGTCGGCCGCGCTCCTCGCGATCGTCAACCGGCCGTTCGACGAACTGACCGGAAAGTTCGGAGCGTTGCGCGCCCTGTTCCAGTCCTGGGGCTACCAGCCGTCCGAGGACGTGGAGCTCGCCTCGAGCTACCTCACGCTGTCGGACCTGCCGGCGGACGGCATCGCGACGAAGCTCGCGATCCTCTCCCGGGGCCTCGTCGCCTACCTCGCGTACCCGCTCGTCGCGTCGGCGATCCTCGCCTCCATCCCCGTCCTCGAGGCGAACGAAACGCTCAACCTGCTCGAGCACGCCTACGAGATCATCGGCCGCCGCGCGATGCCGATGTCCCAGGCCGAACTCTTGTGCCTCGCCGTGAGGATGATCCACGGGATCCGGTCGGAGACGGTCAGCGGCCTCGACGCCACGGCCGCACGCACGCCGGTCGGGTTCCGGTACGCGCCCACCCAGCGGTTCCTCTTCGTCCCGATCGTCGTGCTGCACGGCTCATACTACTCGACGTTCGGCTTTGCCGGATCGCATCCGGCCCATATCGGGTCGTTCGGCGGATCGGTCGGATGAACGCCCGGCCTCTCGCCCCTGCCGCCGTTCTCCTCTTGGCGGCCTTGGCGCTCGTCGGTACCCCGACCGGATCGGCCGCGGCGCCGGCCACCGGCGGGCACTACCTGCCGCACGTCGACGACTCGTTCGCCTACTACGAGACGATCGTCCTCGACCACGGGACCGGGAACTACACGGGCTACACCGAGCACCAGTGGATCAACGGCTCGGAGGAGGTCACGGTGGTCGGGGGAAGCGGGACCGACGAAGCGGCGTACAACTACACGGGGCTCTGGGTGAACAATCAGGGGGCTCCGCCGGAGACGTTCTACGCGCCCACGATCGCCGACTACAACTTCTCGGCGACGACGTACCGCTATCTCGCCTACACGAGCGGGACCGACGGGCAGTACGGCTACACGAACCCGTACGTCTGGTACTACGCGAACAACTCGCTCGGCGTCGGGGGCCGCTTCGACCTCCTCAACACCGAGTTCAACGTCACGAACCTCAACGCCAGCTACCCGGTCGCCCCGAGTCTGTCGTCGACCGGCTACGCGAAGACGATCGAAGGGGTCGGCACGGGCTCGTTCGGCCGCGACGACTCCTACGGGGTCTTCACGGCGCGGTACACTTGGACGGTGAACCTCGATCCCGGCACCGGCTACATCGTCGGATACCTGTACACGGAGCACGACACCGACGGCTCGGGCGACGGGTTCACGTGGACCGACGCGCTCACCGTCACCCACACCACGTACGCGCTCACCCCGGACTCGGCGCCGCCCGCCGCGTCGGCCCCCGCAGCCGGGCCGCCGGTCCTTCTCATCGTCATCGTCGTGGTCGTCGTGCTGCTGATCGTCATCGCCGTCGCTCTCGCCCTGCGAGGCCGCCGGCGTCCCTCGCTCCCCCAGCACTCGTCGGGCGGTACTCCGCAGTACTCGCCCGGCCCGCTCGGGCCCCCGCCGCCTGCCGTCTCGTTGACCCCCGCGGGCGAGCCGCCCGTTCAGCAGATCGTGATGAAGGAGACCGTGAAGGTCAACTGCCGGTACTGCGGCACGCTGATCAGCGCGACCGATACCGTCTGCCCCAACTGCGGCGCCCCGCGCACCTGAGCGCGGCCTACCGCCGGTGCTCGAACAGCTGCCCGATCCGGCGCATCCCGCCGGCGGCGGAGATCGCCCGCGACGCCGCGTTGGTCTCCGCGATCTCGGTGAGCACCCGTCGAACCCCCTCGCGCTGGGCGAACAGCACGCGGGCGCCCCAGAGGTCGTGCCCCACGCCGAGGTTCCGGTACCGCGGAGCGACCGACAGGGTGTGCAGGCGCCCTTCCCCGCCGACGAGCGTGATCCACGCCGCACCCGCCAGATTCCCGCCGACCTCGGCGATGAAGCAGTGTTCGGCCGGGGACGCGGGCGCGCGGAACCAGGCGTCGTCGAGGCTCCCGTAGACTTCCCGTAAGAGGTGCAGCACCGCCGGAAGATCGGACGTTCGGGCGAACCGCACCCGGTGCCGAAAGCCTCGTTCGGGTCTCCACGCGGGGAGGTCGACCGAGTAGACCGGATACGCGAGGGCGTCGGGGTCGAGCCGATACTCGCAGTAGACGGCGCACCCGCCGCGGGTGTCGTACAGCGCCTCCGCCGAGGAGCGGGTGCGGGCGAAGATCGTCCCGATCCGCTCCGACTCCCTCCGAAGAAACAGACCCTCCGTTCCGTCGGGGCCGGTCGCCACGGAGACGGTCCCCCCGGTTCGGATCGTCTCCTCGACGAACAGCGGAAGGAACGCCGAGAAGAAGCTCGTGAGCTTCGGCAGCAGGGCGCTCGGGAGCTCATCGGCGGTCGCGAGAGGGGCGATCGCTAACGGGGTGTCGTTCGGGCCGTCCGTTGCGGAGTCCATCGACGTGAACGGACGAGCCGCTCGCCGGTGAGGTACCCCGCGGGGGGGATGGCGTACACGGCCCGGGGCGGTCGGCACCCGGCCGCGCAGCGGAGGCCGCCTCCCGTCCGCGGCTCGCCGACGCGGAAGGTTTCATCTTGCGCCCGGCACTTCCCCGTCCGTGGCCCCTCGGTTCTGTGCCCACTGCGGCCGGCCCGTCGGACCGAACACGAACTTCTGCCCCGCCTGCGGTGCTCGCCTCGCCCCTTCCGGACCGCCCCCGTCCGGTGGCTTCGCCCCGACGGGCTCCTACCCGCCCTCCCCACCGACCTTCCCGCCCCCGCCAAGGGTGGCTCCGGTCGGAAGCGGCCCGAGCGACGCCGCGGCGCTCGGACACGTTGAGGTGGCCGCGCTGCTCGCGGTGATGGCCGCCGTGCTCTCCGTGGCGATCGTCATCCTGAACGCGGGCCAGTCGTTCGGAGCGTCCGCTTCGACCAGTTCCGGGTTCAGCTTCGGGGAGTATCAGTCGTACCTGTATCTGATCGTCGCCCTAACCGGGATCTCCGTCGTCGTGGGGTTGCTCGAGCTCTGGATGTACCGGCGAGCGTTTGTCGAGCTCCGAGGGGTGGACGATCGATTCTCCACGCCGGCGACCCTGGTCTTCGTGGCGATCGTCTCGGTGTTGTGTGCCGCAGGGATCGGCAGCGCGCTCGCGGTGGTGGTGTTCGAAGGGATAGCGTGCGCCGGCGTGGGCAACCTCGTCACGGGGACGTGCGCGAACCTCAGTCTGGTGTGGACGCTCATAGGCCTGCTCGTGATCGCCGCCATCGGGGCGTTCATCGGCTACATCGGGCTCCTCGTGGGGATCTGGCGGCTCGGGAGTCGCTACGAGGACGGCCTGTTCAAGATCGGGGCGGTCTTCCTGATCATTCCGTTGCTGAACGTCGTGGGGGTCGTTCTGATCGTGGTGGCGGCTCGCGCAGCGCGGTCGAAGATCGGCCGGCAGGGTCGAAGCTACTCCTTCTGACGTCCCGGAGCGCGGGCTCCTCGCCGTCCGCATCGAAGTACGGGTCACCGAGGGGCTGGCCCACCTCTCCTGCACGGGGGGTGTGACCCCGATGGATCGGGTCGCCGCAAGCCTTAGGGGACCTCCCGGTTCGGACCGGCTCCGATGGCCCGACGCGCTCCGAAGATCGAGGTGTCGCTCGCGGCCGTGCGCCGGCTCGCGGTCACGAAGCAGCATCTTACGGGAGCGAGAGCCCGGCGCCCGACCCCCTCAACGATCCTGAGAGTCGTTCGCGACCTCGGCTGCCTCCAGCTCGACCCGATCAACGTGGTCGCGCCGAGCCACCTGCTCGTCCTCTGGAGTCGGCTTGGGGCGTATCGGACCTCCGCGGTCGACCGGCTGCTCTGGAAGGACCGGACGCTCTTCGAGTACTGGGGCCACCAGGCGTCGATCGTCCTCACGGAGGATTTCCCGCTCTACTACGGGATGATGCGCCGCGTCCCGGCCACGATGCCGGCGGGGTGGGGACGGACCTGGAGATCTCGGGTCGAACGATGGGTCGCGCGGCACGCGGAGCTTCGGACCTCGATCCTCACCCAGCTTCGGGAGAACGGACCCCTCTTCTCCCGCCAGTTCGCCCGGCCGAGAAGCCGCCGGCCGACTCCCCGCGGATGGGGGTCGGGAGACGAGGTCTCCGAGATGCTCCAGATCCTCTTCCTGCGAGGGGAGGTCATGACGGCCGGCCGGGTCGGGATCCAGAAGCTGTGGGACCTTCCCGAGCGGTGTCTGCCCGCCTGGGTCTCCAAGCGGGAGCTGACTCCGGCCGAGGTGGAGTACGAGGCGGCGCAGCGGTCGCTCCGATCGCTGGGAGTGGCGACGCTCCCGCAGATCCGCCTCCACTTCCTACGGGGACGGTACCGCTCCCTTCGCGCCACGGCCGAACGTCTGGAAGCCGAAGGAACGATCGTGCGCGTCGGCGTGGTCGGCTCTCCGTTCGCCACCCCCGCCTACGTGCACCGAGAGGACCTGGCGCTCCTCCAGGCGCTCGAGGAGCCACTCGCCGCGCCGCGGACGACGCTGCTCTCGCCGTTCGACAACCTGATCTGCGACCGGGACCGGACCGCGCGACTGTTCGGCTTCGAGTACCGCTTCGAAGGGTACGTGCCGAAGGGGAAGCGGCGGTTCGGCCCGTACTCGCTTCCGATCCTCCACGGGGAGAGCCTGATCGGACGGGTCGACCCCGTGCTGGACCGCGACCGGGGGTGCCTGACCGTTCGCGGGGTTCATGCCGAGCGCGGAGCCCCGGAGGACCCGGCGACGGTCGAGAGCCTCCGGCGGTCAATCGACGGGCTCGCGTCGTTCCTCCGAGCGACGGACGTTCGGTTCATCGGCCCCCTCCCAGCGGCGTGGCGGGGCGTGGCCGATGGAAACGGCGTATAACCGCGCGTCGGAGGGGTTTGGGAACATTCAAGTAGGACACCCCAGAGTAACGAACGGTGCGCATCTATGCGCATTGGAGCAAACCGAATGAACGCGCACAAACTGAGCCGACGGACGTTCTATCTGGCCGCGGTGGTCGCCATCATCGCCTCGACGAGCGGCTTCGCGCTCGCGTCGGTGCTGAGCCCCGCGACGACCGTGACCCAATCGGCGAGCTTCTACCAGGGTTCCAACGTCGCCGTCGCGGGGTACGACACGCCGACCCTCGCGGTCGGGGCCTCCCCCGGCACGTGCTCGCCCTCGACGGTCACGGACGGAACGACGGGCGGCTCGGTGAACCTCGTGCTCTCCGCCTACACCGGCGGCACCAACTGCACGATGTACGACTTCTCGGAGATCTTCACAGTCGACTACTTCTCGGCCTCGACGACGACCCATGTGGACAACTTCACGATCTACTCGCAGTTCGGCGCGGGCACGGTCCAGACCAGCTACGTCCACCTGCAGCTCGGCACGGCCTCCCCCGGTACGTTCAGCGCCAGCATCCAGGTCGTCGTCGACTACGGCCCGATGATGCCCCCGACGGGCGGGATCACGAACCTGGAACTGATCATCCACCACCCGTAGGCCGACCCTACCCCCCGCCTCGGGGGACGCGCTCCCCCGAGGCCAACCGTTTCTCGCACGGACACCATAGCGATGCAGACCACGCAGAACCTCGGTCAGGCGGCCGCTCCGGTTCCCGGGCCGACGCCCGGCCGGATCTTCGGGTTCGCGCCCTCGATCCCGAAGGACGGTGGTACAATGCTCGCAGCGGCGACCGTCCTCGGTTTCCTCTCCTTCCTGTTCGATCTCCAGAAGTACCACATCGGCTCGAGCCCGATACCCGCCTGGGTGCCCATCGCGATCGATGCGGCGATCGCCGGAGCCGTCGGGGCGGTCCTGGTGGTCGGTTCTCGGTGGTTTGACGACCCCGCGGCCGGCCCCTCCGCCGACTACGTGGTTGTGTCGAAACCGGTCTGGGAGAGCGTTCAGCACGAGATCGTCGCCGCCCGGGCGGGACGGAAAGCGGCGAGCCCGGCCACCTCCCCCGGTCCCGTGCCGATCGCCTCCCGACCCGAACCTTCCGGCTCACCGCGCGCTCCCGAACCGTGGGACGAGGGACCCCTGACCCCCACGGCTGCCGCCCCCTCCCTGGCCCCCGGAGCTGCTGCGTCGAGGTCCGTCGCCTCCCCCCACCGCTCCTCCTCCCCCGTCCCTGGACGACAGGCGATCCGTCCACCCGTTTCCGCCCCGATCCCACCCGCCGAGCGACCAGCGCCGCCGGCGCGGTCGCTCGAACCGGCTCCCCCGGCGGTCCCCGACGCTCCGGTCTCTCCCCCGGGCGCCCCGACCTCCCCGCCGGCCCTCTCTACGGCCGAGACGGACGAGATCGTCCGCCTGGGCGGAATCATGGGGCTCCCGCGACGGCCCAACGAGCCGCCGGCCCAGTACGCGCAACGGATCGCATCCGAGGTGGACGCCGCCGGTCGGGAGGCGAAGTCCCCCGTTCCCGCCTCGGCCCCGAAGCCACCGGCGGCAGCGTCGGTCGCGCCGCAGAGCGCGACCCCGGACATCGATGAGCTGATGTCGTGGCTCGAAAAGATGGCCGCGGAGAAGGACGGAGCCGCCGCGGGGACCGCGCCGAAGAAGAGCCCACCGTCGTCGAGCGGCTCGGGCGGATCGGACCCGAACTCTCGCTAGCGTCGCCGTCGACCGAGGTCCGGGCCGTCCGCGAGGTCGCTCGAGTTGTTCTCGGGAACACGCGGTCGGCCTACGATCCCGTGGCCCCCACCGTGCGGAATCGAGGATCGCCGGCGACTATCGAGCGGCGGCCGACGTGGGGAGCTCGGGCCCGGTCTCGACCAGGCGGATCCGAACGAACTTCGGGTTCAGGCTGCCGAACCGGCTCGTGAACCCGGTCAGGAACTGGCCGGCGGCTTGGGACGGCGTGACGAAGCTCTCGTGCGTCTGCGACTCGATGTACTCCAGCTCGGGCAGCCCGGGGAACCGCGCCCGGACGGTGATCTCGTAGGTCCACGCCATCGTCTACCCCTCTCCCGAGCGTGAGGGATGGACGGGAATCAGGGACCCGGGGTACCGCGGGAGGAGGCCACGGCGACGACAGGGCCTCTCGGCTCGACGCCATCGCCTTCCGCTTCTTCATCCAACCGTTCCGGGCAGATCTCTCGGCCGCCCCCCGCCTCCCGGAGGGGTCGGCGTTCGGCTCACGGCGACAAGGAGGAGGACGACCGCGACGGCGAGAATCGCCCCGAACTCGATGCCGGCGTTCGTCAATCCGATCCGCTCGGAGAGCTCGGCGACGCCGATCGTCGGAACGGCGAGCGCTAGATAGCCGGCGCAGTAGAAGCCCGCGAGCATCTCGCCACGCTTCCCCTCGGGCGCGACGCGGTCGACGAGCGTGACGCTGCCCATGTAGGTGAGCCCGACCGCGATGCCGAGCGCCGCCGAGGCGAGCACGAGCAGGGAGGCCTCGGTCCGCAGCAGGACCTCCACGAGCACGACGAGCGCCCCCACCAACAGCGGGAATCCGATGAGGAGCGCCCGACGATCCCGGAGTTGCGAAGTGGCGAGCTGGACGAGCGCCGCGAGGCCGAACATCAGCCCGACGATCGCCCCGGCCGCGAGCGGGCTCGCGAGGCCGAGGGTCCCCCGCACGTAAGACGGGACGAGGGCGGCGAACAGGCCGTAGATCGCGTAGCAGGCCGCGATGCCGCCCGCGGCGACCCAGAACGGCCGTTCTAGCTCCGGGGGAACGGATATCCGCTGCACCCGCAGCGGAAGGTTCGAGCCGGCCGCCGTGGCGGTCTCGGGGACGACCCGGAGCGCCAGCCAGCCCAGCGCGCTGCCGAGGATCGGCAGGAGATAGATCAGCTGGGTGGGATGCGGGGCGTACTCGACGAGGAACCCGCTCCCGACGACTCCGACCGCGAACCCGCCGAAGTTGGCGGCCACCGCGACGCGGGCGACGTGATGGGGGTCCCGGTACGGCTCGAGGTCGCTCATCGCGGCGGTGGCGACGCTCGAGGTCGCGCCGACGGCGAGGCCGCTCACGACCCGCGCCACGGCGAGCCAGAGGACCCCGTTCGCGAGGGCGAACGTCACCGACCCGAGCGCGGTGAACGCCATCCCGAGGGAGAGCATCCTCGACCGGCCGACGCGCTCCGCTTGCGGCGCGATGAAGAACAGGGTCAGGAGGACCCCGGGGGTGTACGCCGCGAACATGAGCCCCAGGATCCCCGCGGAGAAGTGGAACTGGTGCTCGTACGTCGGGTAGAGCGGGGTCGGCACCGCCGCGGCGAACGCAGTGACCCCGAGGACGTACGCCGTCCAGCGGAACGGTCCCCGCGGGCCGTGCACCAGGAGACGCCGGAGGAGCGAGGGGGCCGAGCCCCCGACCGGCGCGCTCACGTCCTCGCCCCCGATCGGTCGGGCAGCGTCCGCGTCCTTCGGGAGCGCTCGGGGTCGGCCTGGACCTGCGCGTTCGACGGCCCTTCCTTCTCGACCCGCCCGACGGTCGCCCTCCCGCCGGACGCCGCGATCGCACCGGACCGGTAGGTGATAGGAATGGCCCGACCCGGTGCGCCGGAGTCGCTGCCGCAGCGAGTCAAGGGGGCGACGGCCCGGGATCGGTGGGGGGCGGCGGCGGCGCCCCACGGCGGCGCTTCAGCAGTAGGGCAGCGGCGACCACTCCCACGACGACGAGAGCTCCGAGGATCGCGTACGTCTCGTACGGGGTCGCTCCGCCGGAGGAGGAGCCCGGCGGCGGCGCCGAAACGGTCTCGTTCAGCTCCCGGACGACCGTCTTTGCGTCCGCGTCGGTCATCGTGACCGTGACCGTGTACCGGCCGGTCGCGCTGTACGTGTGGGTCGGTGCCGCGCCGGTGCCCGTCGAGCCGTCGCCGAACGTCCACGCGTACGAGAACGGCCCGGTCCCGTCGACCGGGGTCGCGGTGAACTGCACGGAGGTCGACGTCGTCGGGGTGAGCGTGCTGGCGCCAATGCTGCCGGTCGGGAGGGGATGGACGGTGACGGAGGTCGAAGCGGTCGCCGTCACCCCGAGGGAGTCCGTGACGACCAGGCCGACGGTGTACGTTCCCGTGGCGGCGTACGTGTAGAGCGGGTCGGCGACCGAGGCGGTGCCCCCGTCGCCGAACGTCCACGCGTAGCCGAACGCCCCCACCCCGTCCGTGGGATGCGAGACGAAATCGATCGTCGACCCCAGGTCGGTCGCCGGGGTGCTGGCCGAAGCGGTGGCGGTCAGAGCGGGTTCGACCGTTACGGGGGTGGACTCGTTGATCGAGACCCCGAGCCCGTCGGTCACCTTCACCCACGCCGTGTAGTCGCCCGCGACGGCGTACGTGTGGGTCGGTGCCGAGTCGGTGGACGTGGCGGAGTGGTCTCCGAATCCCCAGAGATAGGAGAGGAGCCCCGAGCCGCCGGAGGCGTCGGCGAGGAACGAGACCGCCACGCCGACCTCGGTGGGGCTTGGGGTGCCGCTCGGGGCCGCGATCAGCGGGGCCGCCGCGACGGTTTCGGTGGTCGAAGCGGTGGCGGTCTCTCCGACCGCGTCCGTGAGGGTCACCGTCACGGGGAACGTCCCGGTGGCGGTGTAGACGTGGGACGCCGTTGCGCCGCTGCCGACCCCGCCGTCGCCGAACGACCACGCGTACGAAAACCCCGCCGTCCCGCCCGAGGGCGTCGCCGTGAAGTGGACGTTCTGCCCCGTCTCGGGCGTCGCGTTGCTGGAGAGCAGCGCCACCCCCGGGGACGGATTGATCGTCACGGTCGTTTCGGCGGCCGCGCTCACGCCGAGGCTGTCGGTAACGTTGACGCTGACCAGATAGGAGCCGGTCGCGGTGTACACGTGCGACGGCGCCGGTGCGGACGACGTGAGCGTATCCCCGAAGTTCCAGGTGTAGTGAACGTACGCGCCGGAGCCGTTCGTCGGATCCGCGGTGAATTCGATCGGCAGCCCGAGATCGGTCGCGGAGACGTTCGCGGCTGGGCTCACGCTGACGTCCGGGTTGACGGCGACCGGGAACGATTCGTTGGTCGAGTTCCCGGAGGCGTCGGTGACGTTGACCCAGGCGAGGAATACGCCCGCCGAAAGGTAGGTGTGGCCCGGGGTCGGCGCGGTGGAGTCCGGCGCTCCGTCACCGAAGCCCCAGCGATACTGGTACGGCTCGGTGCCTCCGATGGCGCTTGCGTTGAACGTGACGCCGACGCCGACCTCGGTCGGGGACGGGCTCACCGAGGGGGTCACGGCGAGCGGCACCACGAGGGCGACCGGCTGGTACGTGGAGTTCTGGACGCCGAAGTAGTCGTGAACCGTCTCGGTGAGGTTGTACGTTCCGGAGACCGGATAGGAGAGCTGTCCACCGAACGTCTCGTTGGTGGTAAAGTTCGCGTCGGTCAGCGACCCCGCAATGCGATGCGTGACGGTGTCGCCGACCGCCCACGACAGGTCGGGACCGGACCCCGAGCCGACCTCGAGCCCGCCGGAGACGTTCAGCTGGTTCGGCGCGGCCGGGTCCTGCAGGAGCTGGTAGATCACCGGCTCCGGCGGGATCTCGAACACCCAGGAGTTGTTGTAGCACTCGAGGGGGAAGTCGCACGTCCCGCCGATGAGCACCGGTGCGATGTCCGAGCTGTTCGACGGCATCGCCGCATTGGAGATCGCCGGACTGGGCAAGGACGCGAAGAGGGCCGAGGGCACCCAGATTCCGTTCGTGAAGTACCACGTATCGTTCCGATCGCCCGTGCCGTTCCACCCCCCGAGCATCACCACGCGCCCGAGTTGGCCGTCCCACGTCATGCTCGCCCCGTACCGCCCCTGCGGGTAGAGCGTGAAGCAGACGAAGATGCACAGCTTGAAGCCGGAGGTGCTCGTGACGTTCGTCCACCCCCCGGCCGTCAGCGTGAACGTCGCGTTGCTGATCCCGCCCCCGTCCCAAAGGAACCCTCCGAAGAGGACCATCTCGGTGTCCGCCCGGTCGTAGACGAGCGACGCCTGGGTCAGCCACGCCGCGCCGACCCCGACCGACGGCGCGGGCCCGGCGTCCGTCCAGCCGTGCGCCTTCGTCAGCGTCCAGTAGTCGTTGAAGCCGGGCGTGCAGTTCCCGAGGTAGCAGCCGCCGACGAGGACCGCCTCCTGGAGGGCATCATCGTAGGCGACGGAGGCGTATCCGACCCCCTCCCCCGGGGCGCCCACCAGGGACGTGATGTTCGTCCAACCGGTCCCGGTGAACTTCCAGGTCCAGTTGTGGGGGACGTTCTCGTAGCAGGTCGAGTTCCCGCAGTACGTGAAGATCTGCGTGACCCCCCCGACCAGGAGCACCGCGTCGAACTGGGGATCCCAGACGAGCCCCATCCCGGCCATCTCCGCCGGCGTGCTCGACGGCGCGGTGGTCAGCACGGTCCAGTTGTACCCATTGTAGACCCAGGTCTGGTCGTCCAGGCAGCTGTAGCCGTAGATGTACGCGACGTAGTTGCAGCCTCCGTACAGGACCACCTCCCCGAGGTCCGGGTCGTAGGCCGCCGAGGCGTAGAAGTCGTCCGGGCCCATGGTGCCGCGGTTGGTGAACCCGGTCTGATCCGTCCAGTCGGGGATCCCGGGGGCGATGGCGGGGTGGGTCGGAGCCGAGCCTACCGAGCCCCCGGGGGGGCCGATACGCACCGCGGGTCCCGGAGCGGGGTTCGCGGAACAGGAGAACGCACCGCCAGCCGGAGCGGAACAGCCCCAGGGATTCCCCCGGGCCGGACCCGCGCCGCGGGAGAGGGATCCGGCAGCGTCCCGGACGAGATCGGTGGAAAGTCCGGCACGAGCAGGGACGCTGGTGGTAAGGGTGATCGAACTCGGACGTTGGGGGTGTGGGGGACCAGCGGTCGGCCCATGCGAGACACCGCTCGCCAAGACGAGGAGGGTCAGCCCGACGACGAACGCCGACCGGAGCGCCTCCGAGCGGGGCGGCACGCTGGGGCGACGAAGGTTGGCTACATCAAGCTTGGGAGCCCGTCGCCCGCGGTCGCGCTCTCTCGCTCGAACCAGGAAGCGACGTTCGTGCCGGGGAGTACGGGCAGGACCGCTCCGGTAGTCGGACCCGCCGCAACGGCACGCGCCCTTCGGGATCGCCGGGTCACCGGAGCCGTGACTACGCTGGGCGATCCTCGATCCGTCCGTTCGCGTGGCCCCATCGGATCCAGCTGACGACCGGCGCTTCGACGTCGATCTGCCAGAGGAGGGCGTTGAGCTCTCCGCGATGTTGGAGCTCCTCCTCGACCAGATGCCAGAGCGCTTCGCGCACAGGTATGCGGCAGTCATGGTCCTGTCGTCCCCCCTTCGGTCGAACGATCTCGCGGCTGAGGTCTGCGTAGGTCAGTTCCGCCATGACCCGTTGAACCTGGGCCTGGACGTACGTCTCGTCCTTCCGCACGGCCTCGATGGAGGCCGGTGCGTCGGGGTCCCCCTCCTGGGCCGGGAACGGAAACGTCGCGCAACTCTTCATCCAGAAGAAGAGGGCGCCCTGGGAGTGCGCGAAGATGTCGAGCAACGAGGGGTACGAAGCGCCGCGGTCTCGCGTCAGCTCGGTCGGGGCGAGCTTGGCGAGCGTCTCGATGTACCCGCGTCGCGTGTCGGCGAGGTAGGCGAACCACGCACGGAAGGTCTCCACCTCGGACTCCATCTCTCCGCCCGCGCGCCCGAACGTGGCGACCTCCATAACTCGCCCTCGATCGGCCCCGCCTACCGCGCCGACGACCCCCCGAAGAGGGGACGCACTCAGGCTCGCGCTTCCCGTCTGGCAGAAACCCTAAACGGATCGTCCCCTCGGGGTGGCGTGGCGCCGTGGTCCGATGCCCGGGTCTGGGACGCGATGGAGTCCCACCGCTGGTATCCGCCGTCGTCCCGACGGGTCAACGAGGAGAACTACGAACTCGCCGTGACGCCCGGCTCGTCGGCCCTGACGTGGATCTACGGTTTTCGCGCACCGGACGCCTCCGAGGCGGAACGCCTTTTGCGCGAGATCCGCGCGAAGGTCCAGGCGCTGGGAGGGACGGGAGCCCGTATGTGGATCACTCCCAACGCTCAACCCCCGAATCTAGCTGAACTGCTTTCCCGCTTTGAGTTCGAGCCGAAGGAGTCCGCCGAGGTGCTGGTCTACGACCTGTGGGACGGATCGGGGAACGGGGTGGTGCCGTCGTTCCGACCCGTTCCGGGACTGACGGTTCGGGAGACCACCAGCCGGGAGGAGTACGACGCGGTACAGAGCGTGACCACGACCGTCTTCGGTCTCCCGGCTCCCCCGGCGGCGGCCCAGGCGGGGTTCCTGGAACTGTACGAACGGCAGATCCGCGAGACCGGGCACTCGGGCCGGTTCCTCGCGGTGGACGGAGGACGGGCTGCCGGAGCCGGCGGCCTCGCGCTCGAAGGTCCCGTCGCGTTCCTCTGGGGTACCGGAGTCCTCACCGAGCTTCGCGGCCGGGGAATCTACGGCGCGATGGTGGACGCCCGGTGCCGCTCGGCGATTGACCAGGGAGCCGAGATCGCTCTCGTGGTCGCTCAGACCGGAACCTCGGGCCCGATCCTCAAGCGGCACGGGTTCCGGGTCGTGGGCCCGATCCGGGCCTACGAAGCGCAGTGGACCCCGGGCGTCGCTGCCCCGTAGGAGCCTGTACCCTCGAGCGCTCCGGGTCGGTGCGCCGGATCGCCCCTCGCGCGGTGAGTCGACGGCCCGCGGTGCGACCCGTCCGGTCACTCCCGAACGACCGCCGGGTCCGCTCTCGCCCAGAGAATCAGGTCCCGACCTCCCGCGTCGCGGCTGGGGCTCGCGCCCGCCCAATCGGGACGCGGGAGGAAGTGTCGCGGACTCGAGAGGCTCGGGAATCCTAGCGACCAACCCGGCGGCAGCTCCCCCGCGGTCTCGCATCGGAGCCCCTGAGCCATCCGTTAAACGAAACTACAGAGAATCTAAGTACTCGTTAAATTATGTTAAACGCCGTGCGGAACGCTCGGGCCGATGCTCCCTCGACCCGTTTCCTCGGGGTACGCCTCACGACCGAGGAGGACGACCTCCTCGACCAGTTCTGCCGAAAGCACGCGTTCGCGAACCGCTCCGAAGCGGTGCGCGCGCTCGTCCGCGAGGCTGCGAACGAGCGGCCGCGGGGCGGCGATCTGCCCGCCACGCTGCGCAACGAGCTCGAAGAGCTGGTCGAAGAGGGATACGCCACGAATTTCGACGGCGCGCTCGCGCTCGCCGTCCATTCGGGGATCGTGGAGCTGGCCCGGACTCACACCGAGCGCATGCCGGCGTTGCGGAACCACGCGCGCGCGGCGAGCGAACGGCGCGAGGGCCGTCGACGAGCGGACCGGGAGGGACGGGGGTTCCTCCGGCGTTAACCCCCGGGACAAGGGATGGCAGCAACCGCAGGATCGATGAGCATCGCCTGGAGCGAACGAAGCGGCTTCATTTGCCGACTGTGCCGTCAGGACGCGAAGCATAATGAGGTGCTCCACATTTCGTACTGCCCCGTCCACGGGCTGAGCTCTCCGCTGGATCAGCTCCCGTGGCGGCCGGAGGCGAGAGGATCCCGCGTCTCTATACCCGTACGGGCGACCGAGGGACGACCGGTCTCGCCGGTGGCGTCCGTTTAGACAAGGAGTCGCCGCGGATCCGCGCCTACGGCACGTACGACGAGCTCGGAGCCCAGCTCGGGCTCTCCTGCGCCCTGCTCCCCGACTCGCTCGGGGAGATCCGCGCGGTCGTTCGTCGGCTGCAGGACGAGGTGTTCGTCGCTCAGGCGCAGCTCGCCGCGGCGCCGGGGGGACCCGCGCCGAAGCATCGGATCCTCGCCCGCCACACCGAACGCCTCGAGCGGGAGATCGACCGGTTCGACGCCGCGCATCCCGCGATCCGCAGCTTCGTCGTCCCGGGCGGGTCGGCTCCGGCCGCGGCGTTGCACGTCTGCCGGACCGTCTCGCGACGGGCCGAGCGGCAGCTGCTCGCCCTGCACCGGGAAGAACCCCAGCCCGACGAGCTTCTCGCGTGGGCGAACCGGCTGAGCGACCTATTGTTCGCGCTCGCCCTCGCCACCAACCACGGGCTCGGGGTCACCGAGACCCCGCCGGACTACTCCGCGTAGGGCGGACGGAGGGATCGTGGAGGTCGGGGTCGTCGGCAAGCCGAACGTCGGGAAGTCGACGTTCTTCAACGCGCTCACGCTCCTCGACGTCCCGATGGCCCCCTACCCGTTCACCACGACCGCCCCGAACCGGGGGATATCGGCGGTCCGCGCCCCGTGCCCGCACGTCGACAAGGGGACCCCCTGCACCGCCGGGAACGCTCGGTGCGTCGACGGAACCCGGTGGGTGCCGGTGTCGCTGATCGACGTGCCCGGCCTCGTTCCGGGAGCCCACGAGGGGAAGGGGCTCGGCCACAAGTTCCTCGACGACCTCCGGCAAGCCGACGGGTTCGTCCAGGTCGTCGATCTGAGCGGCGGGACGGACGCCGAGGGCCAGATCGTGGCCCCCGGGACGCACGATCCTTCCCGGGAGGTCGCGTGGCTCGAGGAGGAGCTCGTCGCATGGATCGCGGAGGTGCTCGGCCGAGACTTCGTGCGCCACTCGCGCAGCGTGGAGCTCGAAGGCAAGAAGGTCGAGGAGTTTCTGACCGAGCGCCTGGCCGGCCTCTCGATCCCGACCCCCGCGATCCTGACGGCGCTGCGGAACGCCCCGGTCGAACGCGACCATCCGTCGCATTGGACGAACGAGCAACGCCTCGGGCTCGCCCGCGAGCTGCTCCGGTCCTCGAAGCCCCGGCTGGTCGCCGCGAACAAGGCCGACAAGGCGACGCGCGCCCAGGGGCTGGCGCTCACCGAGGCCGTTCGTCCACTCCCCGTCGTCCCGACCGCCGCCGACGCGGAGCTCACGCTGCGCCGCGCGGCCCGGGCGGGGATGGTGGAGTACCGGCCCGGCGACCCGTCCTTTACGGTCCGGGATCCGGGACGTTTCAACGCGGCGCAGACGGCCGCGCTCGCCGAGATCCGACGGGTCGTGGAGGCGTGGGGGACGACCGGGGTCCAGGAAGCGCTGGAGTCGACCGTCTTCTCCCGGCTCCACCAGATGGTCGTCTACCCCGTGGAGGACGAGACGCACTGGACGGACGGACGCGGCCGAGTGCTGCCCGACGCCCTGCTGGTCCCGGCCGGCATCCCCGCCCGCGCCCTCGCCTACCGGGTGCACACGGACCTCGGGGAAGGATTCGTCCGGGCGATCGACGGGAGGACCCATCGGGCGCTGGCCGCGGACCACCCGCTGGAGCCGAACGCGGTGGTTCGGATCGTCTCGAAGAAGTGAGCGGTCGGCGGGGTCAGCCGCTCGGGGGGCCGTCCACGAGCGCGGCGCCCTCGCTCGACGGACGGACGACGAACGGCAGTCCCCCGGCCCGGGCGAGGCGCCGCACGAGATCCGCTTCCCGGCCGGGGGTCGGCAGGGCGACGATCGAACCGCCGCCTCCGGCCCCGGTGATCTTCGCCGCCTCGGCGGACGGCGCGGCGGCCGCGACGAGCGCCTCGAGCCGAGGATGGGAGACCCCGACCCGGACGAGCAGCTCCTGATTGCGGCGCATCAGCTCGGCGGTGGCCGCCCGGTTCCCCCGGGCGACCGCCGCGATCCCGTCCCGCGCCACGTCGGCGAACTCCGCAAGCAGTCGATCCCCGCCGGCGGCGGCGAACCGCTCCCCGACCGCGCGCACGGCGGGACCGGTCGCGCGCGCGATCCCGCTGTGCGCGACGACCCAGAGCCAGCCAGGGTCCTCGACCCGCCGGACCTCCCACGTCCGTGCGTCGTCCCGCACCGTCCATAGGCGATCGCCCGAGCCGGCGTTCACGGCGATGCAACCGCCCGCGACCGCAGCCGAGGTGTCCCCTGGGCTACCGACGCCCTGCGCGCCCCGCTCGATGTCGAACGCCCGCTGGGCGAGCGACGGCCGGTCGATCCCCCCGGTAGCCGCCCCGAGCGCCGCGCCGAGGGCCGCCGCGAACGCGGCCGAGGAGCCGAGCCCGGCCGCCCGCGGGATGCGGGAGACCGTCCGCACGTCCACCGGGGCGCCTCCCCCCCAGGAGCGCGCCAGCGCTTCCCGAAAGTACGGGTGGTGGGCCACCGCGTCGGGGTCCGCGTTCAGCAGGATCCGTCCGTCCGGCGAGGACCGGACGATCGCCTGCGTCGTGAGGTCGATCGCTAGCAGGAGCTCGGGCGCGCCGTGGACGACAGCGTGCTCCCCGAAGACGATGCACTTTCCGGGCGCCACCGCCGAGACCGGAAGCGGGCGGGCCGGGATCGGGGTCAGCCCCTCCATCGACCGTCCTTCCCCCGGGAGCGAACGCGCTTTCCCCGCGCCGTGGGGACGATCCGGCGTCGTGCCCCCGGAAGCGGCTCGGGTCCCGGAACCCCTCGGAGCCGGGCGAGCGCGACCGCGAGCGCCGCGACCTCGCTGTGCGGCTGGTGGCCGACCGCGACGTTCAGCGTGGCGAGGGCGTACAGGTCGGGAGGGACCTTCGCCCCGCCGACCACGAACAGCACGTCCGGTCCCCGACGTAGGCGGGGCAGCACCGTTTCGAGCGGCTCGCCGTACATCGTGAGATGGACGACCGGGCCGGCATGGCCCCGGACGACCCGGCGCCAGTCCGGCGCCGGCACGATCTCGAACGCCCCGCCCCACCCGGTCCCCACCCGCGCGATGCGTTCGGCGAGCGCGGGGTCCGGGGGGTGGAGGTACATCCGCGTCGCGCCAAAGGCGCGGGCGGTCAGGGCGAGATGGGTGGTGAGCCGGGGGTCCCGTCCGGGCCGATGGCCGACCCGGAGCACCGACGGGGCGGAGCGCCGGCTACGCTTCGACGTCCGCCTGGAACCGCTCGATCCGATGCCCACGGTACTCCAGTTTTTCCGAACGCTTAACGAGCCCCTTCAGGCGGGTCGGGCTCATGCCGAGCTCCTCCGCGATGTCGGAGAAGAACCGGCCGTCCGCGCCGGCGGCCTCGTAGATCCGCTGCTCGAGCTTCGCGTACTCCTTCGCCCCCATCGTGGCGATCGAGAGGACCTCAGAGATCTCGACCAGCGGGCTCGTCGTGTTGATGTTGATCGTGGAGTAGTAGAAGTGGTAGCTCTTGTCGGGCTGCTTGCGCCCCTCCCGCGCGACCCAGCGGGTGTCGATCAGGCGGAGCTTCTCGAAGAACGAGAGCGCCTTCACCCCGTCCTTGCCGAACTCGCGCTCGACGTCCTCGAGCGTGAGCCACTCCTCACCGAGCCGCTGCACGAGCTTCAGCTTCACGGGCGAGTCGACGGCCCGCAGGATCGGCACGAGGTCGCTGACGTCGTTGACGACCTTGATTCGGTGGATCTGGGCTGCCATACGTGATTACCCCGAGCGCGCCGGGGGAGCGTCCGTCGCCAGAAGGAGCCGTCGGTACTTCCCGTACCGGTCGCTCGCGTCGAAGCGCGGGGGGTGCGGCGTGCGGGTCGGCGCGGAGCACTCGGGGCACTGGGTGCGGAAGGTGTACCGGCCGCAGGCACGGCAGACGTGCAACAGCGACTCCGTCATGCGCGGGCGAAGCTCCCGTCCCCGCCGGCGGCCCGGATCGACTTGATCGCCGCCTCGGTCGCGCGCTTGAGCGTCTCCTCCGCCTGCTTGTACTGCGGCGCCTGCACGCGGATGCGGTAGCGCGGGGCGCCGACGTACTGGACCTCGACCGCCTCCTTGTCCGCCGCCTCGGCCGCCGCGAGCGCGGCGCGGACGTGGTCGACCCCGTCCGGGGCCCGGTCGGAGATCTCGAGGGTGCCGAGGATCGTCACCTGCGGCGGCTCGATGTTCTCGCGGGCGACCTTCAGGAAGGCGGTCGCCCACGCCGACTTGTCGTTCTCCTTCTGGAACCGCTTCGGGTCCGCCGAGGCGATCTCGAAGGCGCCGAACAGCGAGGCGTACCGCTCGATGAGGGGCGGGCCGATGAGGTCGAGCGTCTCCTCGGCGGTCTTCCCGAGCGACGTCGCGACCTGCTCGACGAGCCGCATCGCGCGCTGCTCGTTCTTCCACGCCTGGACCTTCTCGCGGCGCTGGTGGTCGTTGATCCGCTTCAGGGAGAGGTCGATCTGGTTCTTGGAGGGGTCGACGCGCAGGACTCGGGCGACGATCTTCTGGCCCTCGCGGATGTGGTCCCGGATGTACTTGACCCACCCCGCGGCGACCTCGGAGAGGTGGATGAACGCCTCCTTCTTCGCGTACTCATCGAGGGTGACGAAGGCGCCGAAGTTCCGGATCGAGGTGACGGTCCCGATGACCAGCTCCCCCTCCTCGGGGAGCTCCGCGCGCAGGGCCATCCGTCCCGCCGGTCCCACCTAGGCGTCCAGCGAGCGGACCCGCTCGGCCCGCAGGTGCGCCTGGCCGCCGGTCGGCGTGGCGAGGTTCGCGCCGCAGACGCCGCAGTTCACGACGGTGGCCGGTCGGCTGAAGATCGTCTGTTCGGTCGAGCAGTCGGGGCATTTCACGACCCAGAACGGGGACGGTCCGCGCATCGATCGTCCTACTTGTGCTGCTCGACGAGCTCGAGTTGGCTCGCCCGCCAGCTCCGCGGCTGCACGGTGTACTTGCACTTCTTGCACCGGTACTTGAGGTAGACGCGGCGGACCGCCTTCGCCCGGCCCTCCGGCTTCGGTCGGGGAAAGCCCCCGTAGCCACGGGTGGCGCGGCGGAACCGGCGCTGCCCCCACTTCATCTCGGAGGCGGGCCGCTTCTTGCCCTTCTCGACCTCGTGGTCGGTGTGCAGTTTGCACTTCGGGCAGTACGTGGACACGGTCTTAGGATAGTGCATCGGGCGCGGCCGAGGTTGATTTCGTATATAGGTATTGGGGCGTGGGACGGCAGGCTCCGCGACCGCGCCGGACCGCACCGGCGGCTCGCGACGGGCGACACGCGCGCCGCTCGCCGAGCGGCGAGCGAACGCTCATATAGGGAAGCCTTTTCGCCGCGCTCGCGTTCTCACCTCGGAGACATCGATGGCCGACCGTCCGTCCGTAGAAGCCGTTACCGAAGCGCTCGGGAAAGCCCCGGAGCGCAAGTTCTCCGAGACGGTCGAGCTCTCCGTGAACATCAAGGACCTCGACCTCTCGGTCCCGAAGAACCGGGTCGAGGACGAGATCCCGCTCCCGAACGGCCGGGGCCGGCCGGTCCGGGTCGCGGTCATCGGCTCGCCGGAGCTCTGCCAGAAGGTCCGGAACGTCGCGGACGTCGTGATCACCTCCGCCGAGCTCGACGAGTTCGCGAAGGGGGCGAAGAAGGCGGTCGGCTCGATCGACTTCTTCCTCGCCGAAGCGCCGCTGATGCCGACGATCGGTAAGCGGCTCGGCGTCGTGCTCGGCCCGCGGGGCAAGATGCCCCGGCCGGTCCCCCCGGGCAGCGACCCAACGAACCTCGTCAATGCTCTCAAGCGGTCGATCCGCATCCGCTCGAAGGGCAAGCGCACGTTCCACGCCCCGGTCGGCACCCGGAGCATGACCCCCGAGCTGATCGCGCAGAACGTCGACGTCGTCCTGCAGCGGATCGTCGGCAAGCTCGAGCGCGGCCGCTCGAACATCGAGTCGGTCTACCTGAAGACGACGATGGGTCCGGCCGTTCGGCTGTGGTAGGGCGGATCGATGCCGGGACGAGGATCGGTCCGACCGGAGAAGATCGCCCAGGTCGACGCGCTCGCCGAGCAGCTGCTCTCCCGGAAGATCACCGCCGTCGTCGGGCTCCGCGGGGTTCCCGCCTCGGCGCTCCAGTCGATGCGCCGCGAGCTGCGGAACAAGGACCATCCGATCGTCGTCGCCACGAACAGTTCGATCCGCCACGCGATCGAGCGGGCGGCGAAGAAGCGTCCGTCGCTGAGCCCGCTCCTGGAGCAGGTCGAGGACCAGACCGCCATCCTCGCGGCGGAAGGCAACCCGTTCTCGCTCGCGCACGAGCTCTCGCAGACCCGGTCTCCGACCCCGGCGCGGGGCGGCGAGATCGCCCCGAGCGACATCGTCGTGCCGGGCGGCACCACCAGCTTCAAGCCGGGACCGATCGTCGGCGAGCTCCAGCACGCCGGCTTCCCCGCGGCGATCGAGAAGGGAAAGGTCGTCCTGAAGAAGGACACGACGATCGTCAAGGCCGGGGGGACGATCTCTCGCGAGGTCGCCGGGCTCCTCACGCGGATGGACATCCGGCCCCTCGAGGTCGGCCTCACGCTGCGCGCCGTCGTCGACGGCGATACGTTCTACCCGACCGACGTGCTGTCCGTCGACCTCGATGCGCGGCGCGCCGACTTCGGCCGCGCCTATCTCGGGGCGCTCGGGGTCGCGCTCGAGCTCGGCATCCTCGCCCCGGAGACGATCGCCCGCCTCGTTACGCGGGCGCACCGCGGAGCGCTCGCGGTCGCCGTCACCGCCGGCTATCCTACGCCCGAGACCGTCGGACCGATGTTCGCGCAGGCGATGCGCGACGCGGCCGCGGTCGGGCAACTGACAGGTCACTGAGGGTTCCCCCGAAGTCCACGGAGTGAGAGAGATGGAGTACGTCTACGGTGCGCTGCTGTTGAACGCCGCCAAGAAGCCGATCGATGAGAAGGGGATCACCGGGGTCCTCAGCGCGGCGGGTGTTGCGCCGGACGGACCGCGGGTGAAGGCGCTGCTCGCCTCGCTCGAGGGCGTGAACCTCGCCGAGCTTCTCACCAAGGCCGAAACGTTCGCCGCTCCCGCGGCCGCTCCGGCGGTTGAAGGGAAGGGCGGCAAGGCCGAGAAGAAGGAAGAGGAGAAGAAGGAAGAGAAGGGCGTCTCCGAGGAAGAGGCGGCCGAAGGCCTCTCCGCTCTCTTCGGCTAAGCCGGCGCGACCGGCCCACCGGGGCGCGGCGCCCGCCGCGCCCCCGGCCCCCCATCCCCGACGGAATCCCGACGCGTCGTTCCGGCGGTCCCGACCCGCTCGACGGGAGCCCAGAGGTTACCTCCGCGCGCCGAACCGTTTAAGACCCGAGGTCGGGTGAGTAGAGCCGGAGGCCGGGGCCGGCCTCTCTACGATCGATGGGTGCCCGAGAGTTCTGTGGCGTGGTCGGCGTGTCGCTCCAGGGCAAAGGAGCGGCGCCGTACCTGTTCCGCGGCCTGCGCGCCCTCCAGCACCGCGGCCAGGAGTCGGCCGGGATCGGCACGACCAGCCACGGCAAGCTGTTCCACCGCAAGGGGATGGGCCTCGTCCACGAGATCTTCACGCAGGAGATGCTCGACACGCTCCGCGGGCCGGTCGGGATCGGGCACGTCCGCTACTCGACCACGGGGTCGAGCGACCTCGAGAACGCGCAGCCGATCGTGGTGAAGATCCACGACCAGGACGCCGCCATCGCGCACAACGGCGACATCGTGAACTTCGAGCGGATCCGCCGGCGGCTGCAGGCGCAGGGCGTCGACCTGCTCGGCAACGCCGACACGGAGACGATGGCGCAGCTGATCGCGCTCGAGTACGGCCGAACGCGCGACCTCGAGGCCGCGATCCGGCGCGCGTGCACGGAGATCGTCGGGGGGTACGCGGTCGTCCTCCTGGTCGGGAGCCGGGTCTACGGATTCCGCGACCCGCTCGGCATCCGTCCGCTCGTCTTCGGGACGATCGACGGCGGGGTGGCGGTGGCGAGCGAGTCGGTCGCCCTCGAGCTGATGGGCGGCAAGGCGCTCCGCGAGGTCGCCCCCGGCGAGGTCGTCGTGCTCGAGAAGGGGCAGCTCGCCCGCTCCTCGCACATCCCGGGCAACGGGGAGCGCGCGCACTGCATGTTCGAGTGGGTCTACTTCTCCCGGCCGGACTCGATCGCCGAGGGCCAGCCGATCTACGACGTGCGCCACCGGATCGGACAGCGCCTCGCGGCAGACAGCCCGGTGGAAGCGGACATCGTCGTTCCCGTCCCGGACTCCGCCCGCCCGGCCGCGCTCGGATACGCCGAGCGCTCCGGGATCCCGTACGCGGAGGCGCTGATCAAGAACCGGTTCGTGGAACGGACGTTCATCCTCCCGGACCAGCGGCGCCGGGAGTTCGAGGTCCGCGTGAAGCTCCACCCCGTCCCGGGGCTCCTCAAGGGGAAGCGGGTCGTGCTGATCGACGACTCGATCGTGCGCGGCACGACCCTGAGCGAGATCGTCCAGATGGTCCGGTCGGCCGGGGCGACCCGGGTCGACGTGCGGATCGGTTGCCCTCCGATCCAGGCCCCGTGCTACTTCGGCGTCGACATGAAGGAGCGCAAGGAGCTCGTGGCGTACGGCCGGACCGAGGAGGAGATCGCCAAGATCATCGGCGCCGACAGCGTGCGCTATCTCTCGATCCCGGGGCTCGTCGACTCGATCGGGCTGAAGGGCGAGAGCCTCTGCCTCGGGTGCCTGACCGGCCGCTACCCGGTCGAGGTCCCCGAAGAGCGCCACCGGTTCCAGAAGTCGCTCGCGGAGTTCTGAGGGGGACGTAGGAGGTTTGACGCCGAGGTTGTTCGCGCCCCACTTGTGTCGTCGCAACCGCAGATGCACGACGTTCGACAAGTGGATCCTGACAGGTTGGAGCTGGGTTGCGCGCGACCTGACCAAGCACAACGAGTATGGCATCAGGACCGGAGCCCTCTCATCGAGAGTCCTCGTCAGGATGGGTGGCGGCACGCGGACTCCGGATTTGACGTAAACCGCGTGGCGGCCATGCCAGGAAATCGGCTTTTGAGGCCGACTCGCCCCTGACTGACAAAGTCTAACGCGACCGTCTAGGGTCCTGCGTCAAGCTAGGACCGGACTCGCGACGTAAGTGCCGGTGACGACTGCCGTCGGCAAGCAGGTGTATAGACAAAGAGTGCCGAACACGTATCCACCGCCATTGCTCTCGAAGGTTCCAGCGCCGGATGTCCCGTTGACGAGGTACTTCAGTTCCATCGGAGCGCAACTCCACATCCCGAATTCCGTAGGAGAAGTCGCCGCCCAGTGGAAAGTAAAGTTAGTCCCGTTCACTGGCGACACAATCGCATCACCGCTGCAGTTGAAGTACGGGTCAGTCATGACGGGGCCCAAGAGAGTAAAGGATCGAGTCGAATCATCTGAACTGGGCGCCGAGTAGCCCGAAAGGATCGCCGCACTGCAGCCTAGAACGGCCGATAGGCAAACTGCGACCACCCAGACAGCCTTCACGCGCCGCCCTCCCGTTGAAGATATCGCAAAGGATTCGATAAGCGTTGCTGCCCGAGAGAGAACGTTCGCTTACGCTGCCTTCGGTAGGCAAGTTAGGGGCGACAGTGTCTGCCTACCCTCTTGAGACCCGAACCGCGTCAGAGCTCCTCTGTAGCGGTGGGGACATTAAGGGCTAGCGGGAAGATGAGGGAGTCCCGAGCTCCTCGTGCGTCGAGCGAGGCTCCGAGCTCAGGAATGGGGGGGATCCACAAATCCTAACGACGGCCCTAGACTAAGCTTGTACTACCACCGTGCCCTTCACGTCGCCGACCCCGCACCGATATCAAAGACAGGGCCCAGCCCCAGAGCTCTAGAACCCAATGAGCCCAGCCAGTGGCCGAAGCCCCTGATCCCCATCAAAGATCTCGACGTTTGCATGTGATTGAAACATAGCCCTGCGGGAGCGAGTCCTCAGCGTTGGTTTGCACACGGGATGTCGAGCATGCAGGGAAAGCCCAGCATGTCGGGCCGGGCAACGCCCCAAGAGCTATCGGGCCCCGCCTACTGGACCTCGCGGCGCCTCGTATTGTACTCAATGCCGTGGGAGACATCAAGTAAATGGGGCGGGTTACAATACGCTCAGCTGTGAATCGGGTCCGATTCTCGACACGGCCTGAATCGCGTGGAAGGGGCCCGCGTTCATCGACACCGGCGCACCCCCTTCTGGCGAACGGATTCCGAGTGGTAGGCGGCTTCTCTGTGGCGTTGCTCGCCCTTACCGGAACCTTGTCCGTAACCGCGGCTCCTCCCCCTCCCTTGCCATCAGGCACTTACGCTTACTTCGACTGCCTTCACGCTGCTATCACATTGAACTCGACGACCGTGTGCCATGATCAGCTTAGTCATCAGGTCGGGATAGCGCCAGGATCCGGAGGGAGCTTCCACTGGACTATGACTTCGTCTCCAGACAGTGGTTACAGCTTTGCCTACTGGACCGCGAGCGGAGCTTGCTTAGGTTCTGCGTGTACCAGTCCCTCCTCCTCAAACCCGGTGAGGCTCAGTGTGACTTGTCCCGCCGGACAGCGCTGTCAGCCGACGGTCGAGCTAGCGGTGAACTACCCTCTGGTTGCGCCTGACAATTCACCGTGGGCGGGGTACGCGGTCACGGGGCCAACAGGAAGTGTGACCAAGGTTTCCGGCTCGTGGGTACAGCCCACAATCACCTGTTCTCCTAGTACTTCCTCCCATTCTTCCTTCTGGGTAGGAATCGATGGCTACAACTATCATCAGACGTCAAATACGGTAGAACAGGCCGGAGTCGCGGGGTACTGTACGAGGGCTGGCACCCCCGCCTGCGAGGCCTGGTACCAGTTCGTACCTTCGGCCGGGGTTGATATCACGAATATCACACCTTCCGCCGGCGACATCGTCTCGGTGACGGTCTCATACAATGCGGCTACTGCCATGTTCACGGTCAACTTGACGGATGGATCAGCCAGATTCTCCATAAGCCACAGCAATAGCATGGCCAAAGAGAATTCAGCTGAATGCATCGCGGAAGACACCGTGCTCGGGAGCGGAAATTTTGCAGACTTCGGAGTCGCAGACTTTGGGAGCACCTATACAACGTCAGTTGGCTGCAGCGCGAAGATTAACGGGACCTCTGAGTCCTTCGGAGATTTCTCAACAACGACCGCTGTGGAGGTCGTAGACTCTTCGGGTAATGTGCTTGCGACAGTCTCTCCGCTCGACCCGCTTGGATCCAGCTTTTCGGTTACGTGGCAGCGCGCGACGTAGCACTCAGATTCGTACTAGCACTTCCAGAGGCTGCTTCGATAGGCATCCCTCGCAAACCCGGATTCGCGCTCATGCCTCCGCGGAGAATCGGCTACCTGTCAACTCGGTTCCCAGCGTCCTGCATTAGGAGAGAGGTGACGCCTTGTAACTCGCATTTATGGATGAGGCCCCGGCCGCCAAGTTCTCGGTTTCAGGGCAGGCTCAGATTGTTATCGCAATCGCGCTGAACGCCTGGGCGCTGCGTGCGCCGGCGTGTTCTTAAGTCGCCGTAGTAGGATGGGCAGGCAGAGGGCAGGTGTCAGGTCTCAAGCGACCTCTGGTTTCTATGGAATCCCTCGCGGAGTTCTAGCGCGTGAGCGCGGCGCTCGTCATCCCGTTCGGACCGGTCCTCTATCTCGTACCCCCCACGAGCGACCGGCCCTCGGCCCACCGTCTATCGGTCGGCCGCGGCCCCCTCCGGCCGGCGATCGACCTGCGCCCCGACGCCGTCCCCTCCTCCCTGCTCGAGGCGATCGATCGCCTGCCGGACGGCACGGAGCTGCGGGCGGCGACCCCGGCCCTGGTGCGGGCGCTCTCGGTGCGCACCTCGAGGACGGTCGGGCCGTCGGGAACGGCCGAGTGGCGCGACGCTCGACATCGACTGCCACCGGGCGACGTCGGATCGGAGCGGGAGTACCTCCGGGACCTGGCCGAAGCGGAGCTGACCCGGGC
Source organism: Thermoplasmata archaeon (assembly GCA_035499455.1). GTDB lineage: Archaea > Thermoplasmatota > Thermoplasmata > Lutacidiplasmatales > UBA184 > Lutacidiplasma. The sequence goes on from DATJYS010000001.1 coordinate 46,954, forward strand.
GCTTCGGTCGCCCGAAGAGCTCCTCATCACCCTCGCCCGGGAGGAGGAGCGGCTCGAGCGGACCGTCGGTCGCGAACGGCGGGCCGCCGAAGCGATGCTCGCCGTCCCCGACTCCCCGCTCGTCTCGTATGCCGAGCGGTGGGCCGAGACGCGCGGAGTGCTCGAGGAGCACTACCGCGCCCTCGGGCAGACGCTCGAGGACGCCGCACGATCGGCCGTCCCGAACCTCGCGGCGGTCGTCGGCGCGCGCGTCGCGGCGCGACTGGTCGCGGCCGCCGGTGGGGTCGCCCCCCTGGGGCGGATGCGGGCCGCCCGCCTACAGCTGCTCGGATCTCGCCGACGGCCGTCCCCGGAGCGAGGCCCCCGGTTCGGTGTGATCTTCCGGGCCGAGCGCATGAACGACGTTCCGCTGGAACGACGGGCGGCGTACGCGCGGTCGCTGGCGGCCCTCGCGGCGATCGCCGTGCGGGCCGATGCGACCACGCGCCGGGCGATCTCTCCCGCCCTCGTCCGTCGCCGAGACCGCCGTATCGAGGAGCTGGCGCGGAGGGGCCGATGAGAACGGCGCGCCGATTCGAGACCGAGCGAGACTCTCCGCGTCTCGTGCGCCGGCGCTCCGACGATCGGATCGAGCTGTGGACCGAGACGGTCGGCGAGCTTCCCCCTGCGTACGGGGAAGGATGGATGGAGCGCGACGGACGCGCGTTCCGACGCTTCGAACCCGCGCGCTCGAAGCTCTCGGCGGGGATCGTCGCGGGCTGGACGGGCCCGCTCCCCCGGCCGGACGAACGGTGGCTCTACCTCGGCGCGGCGAGCGGCACGACGGCGACGCATGTTGCGGACCTGGTCGGTCCGGGCGGGCGGGTCTACGCGGTCGAGCGGAGCCTCCGACCGTTCGCGCGACTTCTCGCCACGAGCGCGCGGTGGCCGAACCTGCTTCCGATCCTGGGGGACGCACGAGCCCCCGAGGGGTACGCCGACCTCGTGCCCGAGGTCGACGGCCTCTACGCCGACATCGCTCAACCCGACCAGGTCGACATCGTCCGCGCGAACGCGGCCCTGCTGCTTGGCGGAGACGGGGCGGCGATCGTCGTCGCGCTGAAGACCGCGAGCATGGGCCGGGAGCAGAGCGCGGTCCGGCATCGGGACTCCGCCGAGACCCGCCTCGCGGACGGCGTCGACCTCGTCCCGGGGGTGCGGCTCGAGCCGTTCCACCGCGGCCACTATCTGATCGGGGGGACCGTGCGCTCGGCCGGGGCCCGGCCTCCGCGCCCCGTCAGTCGGCCGCGCGCGATGAGCCGCGGGCCACGACGACGGTGACGACGTCCTCGTCGTCGAGGACGTGATCCCGGCCCACGGTCTGACCCGGAAACCGGGCGCTGGGGCCCCACACCTGCGCCGCCTTGAACGTCCGCTCGAGCTCGCCCGGGAGCCGGCGCAGCAGCTCCGTCACCGTGTCGCCGCGCCGCAGGATCACCGGCTCCTCGCGGTCGGGGGGGCGGCCCGGAGGCTTCACGTAGATCCGGATGAAGCGGAGCGCCCGTCCGATCCGGTCGACCAGCTCGGGGATCCCGGTGCCGTCGCGCGCGCTGATGTACGACGGTACGAACGGCTGCACGGCGATCGCGAGCCGATGGCGGTCCTCGGCCGTCAGGTACTCCGACTTGTTCACGGCGAGCAGCGCCGGCAGGTAGACCCGATTGCCGGCGAGCACGTCGATCAGCTCGTCCGGGGTGGCGTCCTCGCGGAAGACGATCGTTCCGTTGTGGAAGCCGAACTCCCGGGCGATCGGCGTCGCGAGGCCCCCCGCGAGGTGGGTCAGGCGGACCGTGCTCGAGATCGTGAGACCGCCGCGGTCGACGTGGGTGACGACCACGCGGGGCGGTCGGGCGTTGATGCGGACCGCCGCCCCTTCGAGCTCCTGCACCAGCGCGCGCAGGTTCGAATGCTCCGGGTCGATGAGGAACAGGATCAGGTCGACCGAGCGCACGACGGAAAGCACCTCCCGCCCCCGGCCGCGACCGATCGCCGCCCCGGGAACGAGACCGGGCATGTCGAGGATCTGGATCGAAGCGCCGCCCCAGCGCATCATCCCGGGAATGATCGAGACCGTCGTGAAGTCGTAAGCACCGACCTCGCTGTCGGCGGCGGTCAGGCGGTTCAGGAGAGTCGACTTTCCCACCGATGGGTACCCGACGAGGCCCACGGTCGCGTGGCCGCTCTTCCGGACGGAGTAGCCGGTCCCCCCGCCCTTCCCCTTCGAGCGGACCTCCCGCTCCAGGCGGAGGACGGCGAGCTTCGCCTTCAGCCGGCCGATGTGCCCCTGCGTCGCCTTGTTGTAGGAGGTCTTCCGGATCTCGTCCTCGACCGCGACGATCTGCTCTTCCAGCGACGGCATCGAAGACCCGGTACCTTCCCGGTGGAGCGCGCCGTACTTGAGGCTGGCGACGCGCCGTTCATCGTTCGTCCCGACGCGCGATCGGATGCCGCGACGCCGCGACCGGCTACCGGTGAGCGGTCCCGAGTCGGCCCGGCAACCTTCGGGGCGGACCGCCTGGACGTTCGTGCCCCGGAGCGGAGTGCCCTCCGGTCGGGACGACGCGTTCCGGAGGCGCGCGGAGGTCGAAGCCGCGGTACACGCCGGCCACGGGCTCGGCGTCGATCTCTCCCTTCGGCTCTTCTCGGGGCCCGAGCCGCGGACCGTCCTCGAGTCGGCGGCGTCGGACGGAGTCCGGTGGGTCGAGCGGGCGTTGACGCCGTGCTACGAGGGGGGACAGTGGATTCGATCGCCTCCGACCGGGATCGATTCGGAGTCGTCCGTCGCCATCGGTCGACGCGTCCTCCTCCCGGGCGAGCGCCTCGCCGCGCCCGTCGAATGGGGGATCGTGATGCGAACCGCCACCGTCGCGTTTGCGGCGCTCCGTCCGGGGGTCGAGCTCCGTTGCCGACTGACGCCGGTCGCCACGCGGCCGGCAAGGGTGGGGGGCTCCCCGCGGTACGATTCTCGCTTCGAGCGGCTCTCGACCCGCCCGGGGCCCCGCCCCACTGTTCCGGGCGCTCCCGCCGAAGCGCGAGCCCCAGCGCGCGGTCCGTTCTGGAGCGCGGCCGTGGAACTGAGACTCCCCGTCTCGGTCGAGGATCGAGAACGCCGAACGGCGATCGCAGCTGCGGAGGCCGCCTGGCGTCGTCTCGACGACGTCGGCCTCTCCTTCTCGGGCGGTAGCCTGGCGCGGCTCGTCGCGTCCCCCACGCTGCTGTCGTCCGAGGAGCTGCTCGCCGTACTCCCGGGACGAGACGGCGGCCTGCAGGACGCCCTCGCTCCGGCCTCCGGACCGATCGGCATCCCGCTCGGCCGCACGTCGGCCGGAACGGTCGTCAGCGCTCCGATCGAGGCCGGGCAGGGTCGGCACCTCGCGATCCTCGGGGAGACCGGGATGGGGAAGAGCTCCCTGATGGTCGCGCTCGCGGTTCGAGCCGCCGAGCGAGGGGGGATCGTGGTCCTCGACCCCCTCGGAGAGACGGCGCGGGAGATCCGTGCCGAGCTCGGCCCCGAGAACGACCGGGTCCGTTTCGTCTCGGCCGCCGCGAAGGACGCGCCGACCCTGAACGCGCTCGACGGATGCGGCGTAGGTACGGACGTCGACACCGTCCGCTCGGAGCGACGGATCGCCGACATCGTGCACGCCCTGCGACGCGTGCGGTCGGGACGCTACGCCGACTCCTCGTTCTGGGGACCCCGCCTGGAGGAGATGATGACCCGCGCGGTCCGAGCCGCCTCCGCGTTCCCCGACGGCTCGCTCGAGGACGCGCACACGTTATTGTCGACCTACGGACTCACGCGCCGGGCGGCTCCCCCGGCGAGCGAGGAGCCCCTCCGCGAGCTCGCGCAGCGGATCCGCGAGCGGCCAGAGGACGCGGACGGTGCGCGTCGGCTGCTCCATGAGGTCGTTCGGAATCCGACGCTCGCGCGGATGCTGTGCGCTCGGCGTCCCACGATCCGGGCCGCGGACTTCGTCGCTCCCGGCGAGATCCTCCTCGTGTCGGGCGATGCCGGTGAGGTCGGCGAGTCGACCGCACGGTACCTGATCGCGGTCTACCTCGCGCTCGTTTGGTCGGAGCTCCTTGTCGGCGAGCGCCCGACCAAGACGTTCGTCTTCCTCGACGAGGCGCAGTGGTTCGCCCACGAGAGCCTGGGAGAGATGCTCCGGTTGGCCCGACGTCGCAACGTGCACACGTTGCTGGCCACGCAGTCCGTCGCCTCCCTGCCGGAGTCGGTCGCCGAGGCCGTGTGGACGAACGTCGCGGACTTCGTGGCGTTTCGCGGGCTACCCGAGGAGGCGCGCGAGATCGGCCGGACCGCGCCCGGGGTGACCGCCGAGCGACTCCTTGCCCTCCCTCGTGGCCGGGCGGTCGCACTGATCGGCAAGGGCCGGGTCGTCTCCTGGATCCGGACGGTGCGAATCCCCCCGTCCCCCGATCGCGCCCCGACGCGACGACCCCCGGTCGCGAAGAGGGGTTCCGGGGCGGACGAACCGTCCCCGATCCTGACCGCGGGGTGCGTGGGTCGGACTCCCTCGGAACTCGGGACCCCGGGGGCGCTGCTCGAGTGGCTCGGGGAGCGCGCACGTTCCATCGAAGAGGGAGCGCTCCTTCGCGTATCGCTGGACGAACTTCGGAGGCGCTCCGGGGGCGATGCGGACGCGGTCCGCCGACTCGGCGCGGAGCTCGGGCGTCGGGGTGCGATCCGCCGGTCCGAGCGGTCGCCCGACGGCACTGTCTGGTGGCTCCAGCCCGCCCTGCTCCCGTCGGGCGAAGCCGGGCCGGTGCGCGCGGGGTCGGGCGGTTCCGAGAAGCCACAACCCTCTTAGCCACGGGACGGCCTGATTTTCTCCGATGGAACCTGAGACGGGACCGGCCCCCGTGCTCGGAGCCCGGGAGCTCGCGAGCCCCCGGACCACGCTCGAGCGGTGCACGACCGGCATCGAGGGCCTCGACAGCATTCTCGAGGGCGGGATCCCCCGGGGCAACATGGTCCTCGTCGCCGGGAGCGTCGGGACGGGCAAGACGACCCTCTGCCTCGAGTTCCTGGTGCGAGGGGCCGAGAAGTCCGAGCGCTCCCTGTTCATCTCCGTCACGGAGTCCTCCGGCAAGCTGATCCAGAATCTCTCGACGTTCGACTTCTTCCGCCCGGAGCTCGTCGCGAACGGTTCGCTCGTCTTCGTCGACCTGCCCGTGATCTACCGGAAGCTCGGCCTCGAGCGCGAGGAGCTCGCCCCCGAGGATATCGACATCCTCCTGCGGACGATCTCGAGCCTCGTGCGCACCCTCGGCGTCCGGCGGCTGGTGCTCGACAGCCTCACCTCGCTCTGCTACCGGATCCGGCGCGACGAGCAGATCCGGGACTTCCTGCTCCGCCTCGGCGGGGAGCTGAGCGACGCCGGCTGCACCTCGCTGCTCGTCTCCGAGATCGGCCCGCAGGCCGGGCGCTACTCGGCGCACGGCGTGGAAGAGGCGATCGTCGACGGGGTGATCCTGCTCTGGAACAACCGCCGGATGGGCGACATCCTCCGCGTCCTGCAGATCGTCAAGATGCGGGGGACCGCCCACTCCCGAACCCAGTACGTGATCGAGCTGACGCCGATCGGCCTGCTGATGGCGCCCCACCTGAAGGGGGCCCGCGGCGCGGACGGGGGCGGATAGTCCGTGCCTCCGGTCGACGTCGGCGACCGTCTGCGCGCCCTGCCGCTCGGGAGCGCGGTCGCCCTGAAGCTCGACCCGCGCGAGTACGCGGACCACTACTTCGCCGTGCTGAACGCCACCCTGCGCGACGTCGGGGCCGAGGCGAGCAACCACACGGTCTACATCGCGGTGACGAACCCCGCGTCGTTCGTCTGGTCGCTCGCGCAGGCGCTGGACGTGACGCCCGACCGGATCTCGTTCGTGGACGCGATCAGCCACCTGATGATGAACTACTCGAACCCGCTGCCGAACGCGACGTACGTCGAGAGCCCGCGCGCGCTCGAGGAGATCATGCTGCGCACCGAGTACCTGCTCCGGCGCTATCCGCACGCGCGCACGACGGTCGTCATCGACAGCGTGAACTCGCTCGCCATCCACAACCCCCCCGAGCTCCTCTCCGAGTTCTTCCACATCCTCCTCAACAATCTGAAGAGCCGCCAGGTGCTCACGCTCGTCCTCGAGACGACGGACGAGGAGGCCGCGGCGATCGACCAGATGCTGAACCTGGTCGTCGACGAGACGATCGACGTGGCGCGGGCGGGTCGGTGAGCATGTCGGACGCGCAGCGGATCTTCGACGTCCCCGAGATCGACCAGCCGCTCGCCCCCGCGCTCCGTCCGGGGTGGCTCGCGGTGCTCGTCGGCACCTCGGGCTCCGGGGCGCCGCTCTTGGCGAAGCAGTTCGCGAACGCCGGGGTCGGCACCACGCCCGTCCTGTTCTACACGACGTACGAGCGGACGGACGACGTCCGCAGCGCGTTCGACGACTTCGGCTGGGACCCGGCGGACATCAAGATCGTGAACCTCGCCGACGAGTACTACGAGCGGGTGCTCGTGAAGGGCCTCGAGATCGCCCGCGTGCGCGAGCGCGGCCTCTCCCTCGACGACCTGACCCGAGAGGAGCCGGAGGGCCGCTCCCGGCCGTCGTTCAGCCTGACGGACCGGATGCTCGCCGACCTCGCCACGATCGATGCGCCGTTCCGGATGGTCGTCGACTCGGTCGACTTCTTCTTCGAGGTGCTCGACCCCCGCGAGGTGATCACCGTCGCCCGGCAGATCCGCCACCGCTGCCAGACGATCGGGGGGCAGGCCCTCATCGCGGTCCACTCGCCCGGCCACGAGCGCGCGACCACGACCCGGCTCGAAGACCTCGCCGACCTCGTCCTCACGCTCCGGGCCGAGCCGCACGGGGACCGGCACCAGCACACCCTCTCCGTCGAGAAGGTCGGGAACCGGCCGGACCTCACCCGCATCTGGCGCGGGATCCTGGACGACCGCGGCTGGCGGGTCGAGCCGCCGACCTCCTCCCGATAGCGACCTACCTCCGCGCCACCGAACCTTTATCGGTCCGCCCCCGGTCCTTGAGGGGAGGGAACGCTGTGGAAGACGTGGTCATCCGAACGCTCGAGAAGGTGTCGCTCCGCGACCCCATCCTGGTGGAGGGCCTCCCCGGTGTCGGGAACGTCGGCAAGCTCGCCGCGGACTACCTCCGCGACCAGCTCCCCGCGAAACCCCTCGCGACGATCTACTCGAAGTTCTTCCCCCCGCAGGTCTACGTGAGCGAGACAGGGGTCATCCGCCTCGTCTCGAACGAGCTCGCCTACTGGAAGGCGCCCGCCTCCGCGCCGCACGACATCCTCGTGCTCGGCGGCGACTACCAGGGGATCAGCCCCGAGGGCCAGTACGAGATCACCGAGCGGGTGCTCGACTACTGCGCCGGCCTCGGCGTGAAGGAGGTCTACACGCTCGCCGGCTTCGCGCAGGGGCACGCGGTCGAGACGCCGCGCGTCCTGGGCGCGGCGACCCTCCCCGCGCGCGTCGAGGCGATGAAGAAGTTCGGCGTCGTCTTCTCCCGCAACGACCCCGGCGGGGGGCTGATCGGCGCGAGCGGGCTGTTCCTCGGCCTCGGCAAGATGTTCGGCATGGAGGGGGTCTGCCTGATGGGCGAGACGAGCGGCTACTTCGTCGACCCCCACTCCGCGGAAGCGGTCCTCAAGGTCCTCGGCAAGGTGCTCCGCGTCGAGATCGACTTCACGGCCCTCGAGACGAAGGCGCGGGAGATCGACCGGATCGCCCAGAAGATCCACGAGGTCGAGCAGCGCTCGGGCGACCCCTCGGGCGGAACCCCGGCGCCGACCCGCGAGGACGTCGGGTACATCGGCTGACGGCGGTCCCTGCCGTGCCGCCGGCTCCCGAGCCCGCGCCGTCCGCGACGCTCGCCGAGCGGATCCGGGCGAGCGCGGACGCGGACGGGTTCCTGCCGTTCGACCGGTTCATGGACCTCGTCCTCTACGACCCCGTCGCGGGGTTCTACGCCCGCGCGGCGTCGCCGTTCGGCGCCGCGGGAGACTTCTACACCGCACCCCAGGTCCATCCGCTGTTCGCCGCGACCCTGGCCGCCCGCGTCCGGTCGGCCGCGGGGTCGCTCCGGGGTCGCGGTCCGGTCCGGCTCGTCGAGATCGGCGCCGGGGACGGCACTCTCGCGGAAGCGCTGCTCGGTGCCCTCGGCCCGGACGCCGGCCTTGACGAGTACCTGCTCATCGAACGGTCGGAGCCGCTGGCGCGCCGGGCGCTCGAACGGACTCGGGTCGCGGGGGACCTCGCCCGCGTGCCGGTCCGCCGAGCGGTCTCGATCGCCGCCGAGGGTCCGACGGTCGGAGTCGTGGTCGCGAACGAACTCCTCGACGCGATCCCCGCCCGTCGGGTCCGTTGGACCGGCGAACGGTGGAGCGAGCTCGGCGTACGGGTGGGACCCCGCGGGCTGGAACCCGCGGAAGGCCCCCTGCGCGACGCCGTTCCACCCCCGCCGCTGCCGACATCGCCCGAGGCGGGAACGATAGTGGAGTTCTCGAGCGGCGCCGAGGCGCTGGTCCGGGAGGTCGCGGACCACCTGGTCGCCGGCCTGTTCGTGATCCTGGACTACGGGATGTCCGAGGCCGAGCTGCTCGCGGCCCACCCGCGCGGAACGCTGGAGGCGATCCGGCAGCACCGCTCGGTCGCCGACCCCCTCTCGGCCCCGGGGGAGACCGACCTGTCGGTGTTCGTCAACTTCGACCGGGTGCGGTCGGCGGCGCGGGCGGCCGGCTGGACCGAGGTCGCCTTTCGCTCGCAGGCCGAGGCGCTCGGTGCCTGGGGGTTCCCCGAGCGGTTCCAGGAGGCGCTCGCCCGAACGGGCTCGAGCGAGGAGGAGGTTCGCCTCCGGCTCGCCGCCAAGAACCTGCTGTTCGGCTTCGAGCGGTTCCGGGTGCTGGAGCTCGCGCCGCCGGGCGAGCGTCCGCTCGCCGGGGCTACTTTGGCGTCGGCCGGACGACCGTGATCGGCTCGGCGACCTTCGTGTCGACGAGCAGTTTCGCCGTGGCCGCGGGCAGCGCGATCAGGTCGTCCGCGCGCAGCTCGACCGAGTCCGGCCCGACCTCGACGGTGTGCCCGTCGGTGAGCACCCGGACGTAGGCGAGCGGGGCGGGGGCGGCTCCCTTCGGGGCCGGGGCGCGCGGCGGGGGCGGCGGAGGGGAGGCGGCCCGCTCCACCGGGCGCTCGGCGGGAGGCGCAGCGCTCGGCGGGACGCCCGCCGCGGTCTCGAGGTACGGCGCCGACGACCGGCGGAACCCGAGCAGGATCCCCAGCAACCCGTCGAACATCGCCCGCTCCTCGGCGAGCGCATTCGGTAGCTCCCGCGCGCCCCCGATGCTCGCCTGGAACGCGAGGGAGAGGATCTTCTGGACGCGGCCCTCGAGGATGTCGCGGGCGACCTGGCTCGCCCGCTGGTACGTCTGCCGGGAGATCTCCCCCTTGCGGCCGGACGGATTCTCCCGAAGGTCCGCCTCGTACGAGCGTTTGAGCTCGGCGAGGTACGCCGAGGTCCCCTCGTAGTAGTCGAGCGGGAGCTTGGCGAGGCCCCGACCGGCGGCCTCGTTGCGCCGCCACTCAAGGAGGAGGGTGAACTGGTCGGGCATGACGGGGAGCCCGCGGAGGACGAGAGGACTATACTAGGTGTGCGGCGTCGCCGACCGCAGCGCGCTCTCCCGGGGGCCGGGCGGGCGACCGAGCCGATGCAGCGGGGACGGGATCCGGCGGTCGCGTTCGCCGAGTTCGTGGAGCTGTGGCAGAAGCTCCTAGCCGAGGCGGGCCGCCCCGGGACGACCGTCGTGGTCGAGGGGGAGCGGGACCGGCGCTCGGTCCGTCGCCTCGGCTGGCCGGGAGGGCTCGCCGTCGTGCACCGGGGTCGGACGATCTCGGCGACGGCGCAGGCGCTCGTCGACGGGAGCCGGCGCGTCATCGTGCTCACCGACTGGGACTCGGAGGGGGGGACGTTCGCCCGGCGGCTGCGGGAGTTCCTCACGGCCGACCGGGTGGAGCTTGACCTCGAGTACCGACGCCGGTTCGCGCGGATCCTCCGCGGGGAGCTCGTGCACGTCGAGGGACTGTTCGGCTGGGCCCGACGGAACGCCGAGCGGTTCGGCGTCCCGTTCGAAGAGATCGCCGGCGGGACGGAGGCAGCCCCGCCGCCTACGGAATGACCTTCGACTGCGTGCGCCGAGTCTCGCGCCGGTTGCGGCTGCGCGACGGGCGCATCCGCTCGGCGCCCTTGCCGCTCCAGCGGAGGCCGCGGCCCTCGATCCCCGCGCTGGTGAGGCCGCGGTAGACCCGCCCCTTCTGCGCCGGCGCGGCGATCCAGGCGATCTTCGGGTCCGCGAGGATCTCGGGGTGGTCGGGGTCGACCAGGATCACCTCGAAGAACTTCTGCTTGCCGTCCTCGCCCACCCAGTAGGAGTTCAGGACCTCGAGGTTCGGATAGTGCTTCTGCGCCCGCTCCTCGGCGATACGGCGGAGGCTCTTGGCGAGCGTCATCTGGAGAACCCCCTTGTGCTTCGGGCGACGGCCCGCGATGATCGCGCGCTTGCCCTGCCCGCCGCGGCGCACCCGCACGCGGACGACGAAGTAGCCGCCCTTCGCCCGGAAGCCGACGGCGCGCGCGCGGTCGAGGCGTGTCGGGTACTCGAGCCGGGTGACCGTCTGCTCGCGGCGCCAGGTGAGCAGGCGTTCGTGCCGGACGGCGGCCCCTTCGGGACCCATCGTCTGACGGAACGACCGCGACATGTAGCGGTAGGCGGAGGTCGACATCGAGAGCGGCGCGGGGACCCGGGCCCCGTTAATAAGCCTGCCGACGCGGCGCCCCGCCGGGGAGGCGCGCTCGAGGGGGCGGGCGGTCCAACCCCCGTTCAGAAGCCGAAGAAACCGCTCGCGCCGCGCAGGATCTGGGAGAACGTGAGCCCGAAGTGATAGAGGGCGAACGCCCCGACGAGGACGACGCCAAGGCTCACCACGGCGTCGAGCAGCACGCCGCCGCGGACGGACCGGATCCGGCGCATGGAGCCCATCGAACGACCCCCGGGAGAAGTACGGAGGCGGGCCGGCGGGATATAGTTCTCGTCCGGCGGTTATACGCCGCCGAGGGCGGCACGCCGTCCGGTTCACGCGCCGGCGGGCTTGGCCGGCGCCCACGGCAGCCGCGAGGCGCTCGGGCGGACGACCTTCGCGGTGGCATGGCTCTCGGTGGCGATGGCGCGCTCGAGATGGCTCGTGATCTCGCGCACGAGACGGTCCATCCTCGGCATCTCGTCGAGCGGGATCGTCACCGGGCTCTCCCAGATGACCGCGGCGCCGCCGCTGGTCGGATAGAGGCGGAAGGCGAGGGAGCTCGCGCCGGGTGGCACCGCGGGATTCATCCGCCCGAGGCGGCCGCGCACGCGGCTCACGGGAGATTCGCTCGACTCCTCCTTCTCGACGGTGTAGCCGAGGGTCTCGAGGTAGTCGACCAGGTAGCCGGCGAACCGCTCGCGCCCGATGCCGCGCACCCGCAGCCAGTCACCTTCTTCGCTTGCCATGAGGAACTCCCCGGTCCAACGTGCTGCCGAGGCTCCTCAGGAGCCCCAGCATCATCCGGTACTCCGCCTCGGTGGGCGTCGCCCGGCCGAGGACGCGACGAAACAGGAGGATTAAACCCCGTCGTTTGTGGTGCGGGTACGGGGTGCGGGCGACGAGCTCGCCGAGACGGGCCAGGAACAGCTCCTTCTCCCGGCCGTTCAGCGCCACGACCTCGGGCGCCGGCGTCGTCTCCGGATCGAGCGGTCCGCGCGCTCGGTGGAGCGCGTAGAGGACGACCGCGACCGCGTGCGAGACGTTGAGGGTCGGGAACTCCCGGCGGGCCGGGATATGGACGAGCAGGTCGCACCGCTCGAGCTCGGTCCGCGAGAGGCCGTTGTCCTCGGGGCCGAAGACGACCGCGAGCTGCCCCTCGAGGGAGCGGGCGATCTCGCCGAGGCGCTCGGGGCTCACGGACCGGCGGAGGTAGGCGGTCGACCGGCCCGTCGAGAGGTCGGTCGTCCCGACGACGAGGTCGCACGGCGCGACCGCCGCGTCGAGGGACCGGTGCCGCTCGGCCGACGTGAGCAGCGCGAGGCCCCCCATCGCCCGCCGGCGTGCCTCCTGCCCGACCCGGGCCCGAGGGGCGACGAGGGCGAGACGCTCAACCCCGAAGTTCCGGGCGGCCCGGGCGGCTGCGCCGACGTTCCCATCCTCCTTCGGACGGACGAGGACCACCGTCAGGCGGGCCGTCACCCGGCCGCCTCCTCCGCGAAGAGGCGCTGGACCATCCAGTCCGGATCGAACGGCATCAGGTCGGCGTAGCCCTGGCCGACGCCGACGAACAGGATCGGCTTCTTCGTGACGAACGCCGTGCTCAGCGCGGCGCCGCCCTTCGCGTCGGCGTCCAGCTTCGTCAGCACGAGCCCGTCGATGCCGAGCGCTTTGTCGAACAGGCGGGCCTGCTCCACGACGTCGTTCCCCGAAAGGGCGTCGCCGACGAACAGCGTGAGCGTCGGGACGGCGACCCGCCGGATCTTCTTCGCCTCCTCGACCAGGTTCTCGTTCGTGTGCTGCCGGCCGGCGGTATCGATCAGCACGACGTCGATCCCCTTCGCCTTCGCGTGCGCGACCGCGTCGAACGCGACGGCCGCGGGGTCCGAGCCTTCCTGCTGGCGGATGACGCGCACCCCGAGCCGCTCGCCGTGCGTCAGAAGCTGCTCGATCGCCCCCGCCCGGAACGTGTCCCCGGCCGCGATCGCGCTCGAGAAACCTTGGGCGCGCAGCCACCCGGCGAACTTGGCGACCGTCGTCGTCTTGCCGGTGCCGTTGACCCCGACGAACATGATGATGTACGGTTTCGGCTGGTAGGCGCGGATTGCCGCGGCGAGGTCGAGGGTGTTCCGGCCGAGGATCGCCCGGACGGACCGCTCGAGGCAGGCCCGGATCGCCTCCTCTTCCTCCACGCCGTGCTTGAGCTTCCGCCCCGCGAGCTCCCGGACGAGGTCCCGACGCAGTCGTTCGATCACGGGGAGCGCTACGTCCGACTGGAGCAGCACGATCTCGAGGTCGTCCAGCACGTCGTCGATCGCGCCTTCCTTCAGCTTGCGCGCGAGGAAGCCGCCGCCGAACAGCGCGTCGTCGGAGACGGGGGGAGGCGCGACGGACGGTTCGGTCGACCGTCCCGGCCGAGGCGCGGTCGAACGGGCCGGCGCGGCGGTGGTCGACGGGCGCGCGACCGGAGGGGGGGGAACGGGTGCCGTCGATTCAGGCCCGGACGGCTCGGACTCCGATGAACGTCGGAGACGCGCCTTAATCGCGGCCCACATCGGACGGCGCCCTCGCCGAGCGCGACGCGGCATCCAAGCGGCGGGAGAGGAGCTGGATCCGCTCGTCGACCGCCCCCATCTGGGATTCGATGTCCTGGACCGCCTGCTCGATCCGGGTGATCCGTTGGGCGATCACCTCGGCCGCCTGCGCCCGGTTCATCTCGGTGGCGATCCCGGAGCCGATCCCGACCAGGACCGGGGACTCCCGGTGCACTCGGCCTCGGACGTACGCTTCTCCGCCGAGGGGGAGGAGGATCTCGTCGCTGGACGTCGCCCGGTCGATCCCTTCGAGGCTTTCGCGGGCGCGCAGGTGGTCCTGCCGGGACGCGACCAGGATCTGGTGCTGCTGCACGAGTCCGTTCAGCTGGGAACGGTAGGCGTCCAACCGGATCAGGTCCTCCTGGACCTGCTGCTCCGTGGGAGCCGGCGGTTCGCCGTCGGGGCTGCGTTGCGCCATGAGCGGACCGAGGGACGCCGGGGCCGTCTTAACGGTTGGCGCGACCCCGGGAGGGGTCCGGGTCGGGGGAACGATTCTCGCCCGGGCGGCGACGATCTCACGCCGAGGGTGTCGGCGAGACGGAGTCGACCCGGATCTCGTGGCGCTTCACGTGATGGCAGCCCCCGATCTCGGAGAGCGCCCACTCCCGGGCGATCTCCTCGGAGTCGGCGTCGTGCCTCTTGGTGAACGGCTGCCAGTACCCGCGTCGGGCGTAGAACGATCCGGTCACGGTGAAGCTGGGCATCGAACGGCTCCTCGGCGGGCGGCCCACCCGGGGGCGTCTATTAAACCTGCTCGGGGGCGCTCGAAGCGGCCTGGTCGGCCGCGCGCGCGGCCCGGTCGGCCGCTTCGAACCGGGCGCGCTCGGCGAGCCAGCGACGTTGGCGCTCCTGGAGCGCCGACGCCGAGCCGCCCGGCATCTCCTCGATCGGCGCGCGCTTCGGCTTCTCGATCGGAGCGGCGACGTCGATCGCGGGCTCCGGCTCGGAGGGCGTTCCCTCGTCGCTGAGGTCTGGATCGAGACGGCGCTGGGCTATCCCGCGAGCTGGGCGACGTGCTTCCATCGTTCCTCCACTTCTTCGTCGGTCAGCCCGACGGTCGGCGAGAAGAGGACCCGGTCCCCCCACGCCTCCCGTTGCGCGGCGAACTCGTCGACGCCGAGCGGAAGGACGATCCCGTCCGCCCGGGAGCGGTCGGCGAGCTTCGAGAGGACCCCGGCCCAGCCGGCCGCCTCGGTCGACGGCCGGTCCACGACTACGGCGGGGTCGAAGTGCGCGAGGACGTCCCGCACGAACGGCGTCGCCGCGTCCGGGGCGACTACGGCGACCCGGCATCCTCGCTTCATCATCATGTAGGCGCCGAGCGCGCCGCGGGGGCCGTCGACCAGAGCGACCAGATGGCCCGCGACACCGAGCGGCAGGCCTCCCGGACCGTCGGCGCGGTCGAACGAAAGATACGTTCGGGGACCCCGGACCTCGACGAACAGTTCGACCGACGGGTGGGTGAGATCGACCTTCAGCGCCCGATCGGCGAACTTCTCGAGGAGGTCCCCTCCCAGGTCGCGCGCGAGCTCCTGGCTCGTGAACGGGTGGGAGCCGGTGCGGCGGGCGCGGACGGCGAACCTCGTGTGGGGCGGAAGGCGCGGGTCGGCGAGCTCGAGAAGTCGGTCCCGGATCTGTGTCCGGTCGGTCGGCACCTCGTACACCACGCTCGCCGAGGTGACCCCGAAGACGCGGCGGACCAACCGCAGCGCGGCGTCCGGCACGTCGGCTTCGACGTAGAGGTGCCCTCGGTCAGAGCGCAGTCGGGCGGGGATCCCTTCACGGACGAACTGGTCGAGGATGTTCCGTCGCAGCGCGGACTCGAACTCGCGACGGACCGGGGGGGATTTCAGCGCGAGCTCGCCGTAGCGCACCAGGACGAGCCCCGCCATCGAGAAGGTTAAGACGAGCCCGCCGCTAAAGCGCTTCCCGCGAGCGAGGGCGATGACGTCGGATCCGGCGCACCTCGCCCCTTCCACCGATCCGTGGGAACCGTTCCTCGCCGCGATCGCGGCGGGACTCAGCGCCGCGGCGTCGACGGCAGGGGTCTCGGTGGAGCCGGCCGCGTTGCTTGGCCAACTGAACCTGAGCCCGGGTCCGCAGGGGGAGGTCGCCTGGCCGGTGCATCGCCTCGCGGCGGGCGCGCGCCGGGCCCCTCCGGAGCTCGCGGCGGCGATCGTTGCGGCGTTCCCGACGACGAGCGGAGTCACGCAGGCGACGGCGACCGGGGCGTACGTGAACGTCCGCCTGGACGCCGCTTCTCTCGTTCAGCGCACGCTCGAGACCGTCTTCCGTTGGGGGGAGGCGTACGGGCACCGACCGCCGGAGGGGCCCAGAGCGTGTGTCGAGCATACGAGCGCCAACGCGACCGGGCCGTTCCATATCGGGCGGGTACGGAACGCGATCATCGGCGACACTTTCGCGAGGACCCTGCGGGCTTCGGGAGTCCCTGTAACGACGCAGTACTACGTGGACGACATGGGTCGGCAGGCCGCGATGATCACCTGGATCTGGTCGATGGACCGCAGCCGCTGGCCCGTACCGATCCGGGAGGCGGTCGAGGGGAAGGAGGCGCCCGGCGAGAAACCGGATGCGCATCGGGGGCGACCGTACCCCGCGGTCAGCGCGTACCTGAAGGAGCACCCCGAGGCCCAGGCGGAGGTCGCGGAGATCGTGCACCAGCTCGAATCGGGCGGCGCCCCGCCGCGCCACCACGAACTGACCCAGTCGATCCTCGACGGGATGATCGCCTCCCTCGCGCGGCTGGGGATCTCGTTCGATGAGTTCGTCTGGGAGTCGAGCTTCATCACCGACGGCTCCGTCGACCGGGTCCTAGAACGCCTCCGGGCGGCGCCGCACGCGGTCCGCGAGGAGAACGACGCGCTCGCCATCGAGACGGCGAGCTACGGCCTGCCGAAGGAGTCGACCCGGGTCGTCGTGCAACGGGGGAACGGGACGAGCCTCTACGTGACGCGCGACATCGCCTACCACCTCGCGAAGTTCGCCCGGTTCGCGCGGGTGATCGACGTCCTGGGCCAGGACCACCAGCTCCACGCCCGCACCCTCGACGCGCTGCTCGCGGAGATCGGGGAGTCCCGCCGCCCGGAGTTCATCATCTACCAGGACATCACCGTCCCCGACGGCGGTCGGATGTCCACGCGCGGCGGCTCCGCGGTCTGGCTCGACGAGCTCCTCAAGGAGGCGGTCGAACGCGCCCGCCGGGAGGTGATCGCCCGCCGGACCGACCTTTCCGAGGCGGACGTCGAGCGGATCGCGGAGGCGGTGGCGACCAGCGCCGTCCGCTACCACATCGTCCGGGTCGCGCCGGAGAAGCCGGTAGTCTTCCGCTGGGAGGACGCGCTCTCGTTCGAAGGGCGGAGCGGACCGTTCGTGCAGTACTCCTACGCGCGCGCCGCGAGCCTCCTGCGGAAGGCCGAGGGGATCGCTCCGCCGTACGCCTACGACCCCGCGCTGCTCGCCGACCCCGAGGAGGTCGCCCTCGTCCGGGTGGTCGCGAGCCTCCCCCGGGCCGTCGAGTACGCCGCGCGGTCGACGCACGTGCAGGGGATCGCGGCGTACGCCCACGATCTCGCCGACCAGTTCAACCGGTTCTACCACGCGGTGCCCGTGCTGAAATCGGGCGCGGAGCGGGCGAGCCGGGTCGCCCTCGTGGCGGCGGTCCGGCAGACGCTCGGCAACAGCCTCGACCTCCTCGGGGTCACGCGGCTCGAGTCGATGTGATCCGGGCGCCGCGCAACGACCTTATACCGAGTCCGGGTCGCCCCGTGGGGGAGCGCCGACATGGGATCGATCCGCGAGGACTTCGGGAAGTTCATCCGGCAGGGGAATCTCGTCCAGCTGGCGGTCGCCTTCGTCATGGGCGCGGCGTTCTCCGCCCTCGTCACCGCCCTCGTCTCCGACATCTTCACGCCGCTCATCGGCGTCGCCGGCCACTTCAACTTCGATGGGTGGGTCTTCCATCTGCGGGGCAGCGAGTTCATGCAGGGCGCGTTCCTGAACGCGCTCATCTCGTTCGTGACCATCGCGGTCGTCGTGTTCTTCTTCATCGCGCTCCCGTACCAGCGGTACATGGACCGCAAGGCCGCGAAGGCCGGCCCGGCCCCCGCGACGACGCGACCGTGCCCCGAGTGCCTTTCCGCGATCCCGCTGGCGGCGAAGCGCTGCTCGTGCTGCACTTCGCCGGTCGTCCCGGCCACGCCGCCGAGCTAACCGCCCGTCCGTCGAACGACGGTGGGATCCTCGACCCCGGCGGCCGCGAATCCCCGGGCCCTCAGTCGGCAGGAGTCGCACCGGCCGCACGGCCGGCGGCCCCCCGCGTAGCAGCTCCACGTGAGCGCCCACGGCACGCCGAGCCGCTCCCCGAGCCGGACGATCTCCGCCTTCGAGAGGCGTAGCAGGGGCGCACGAACGCGGAATCGGCGAGCGCCGACCCGTCCGGCCTTCGTGCCGAGGCGCGCGAGGCGCTCGAACGCGCGCAGGAAATCGGGGCGGCAGTCGGGGTATCCCGAGTAGTCGATCGCGTTCGCGCCGATCCAGATCGACCCCAGCCGATGGCTCTCCGCGTAGCCGAGCGCCACCGAGAGCAGGATCGTGTTGCGGGCGGGTACGTAGGTGGACGGGATCACGCCGGGACGCGGCCCTCGGGTCGGGAGCCTTCGGTTCCGGCGGGTCAGCGAGGAGTCGATCAGCGCGGCGAGCGGCAGGCGGAGCTCCGTGTGGCGGTGCGCGCCGAGCCGGCGCGCCAGCGCCCGCGCCGCCCGCAGCTCTCGGGCGTGCCGCTGACCGTATTCGATGGTGAGGGCGTGCGTCGGCGCCCCGGTCCGGACGGCGAGCGCCAGGCACGTGGCCGAATCCATCCCGCCCGAGAGGAGGACGACGTTTCCGTCCCGGGCGCGCGGATCGCTCACCACCCGCCTCCCAGCGCCCGGACCAGGGCGTACGCGATCGCCACGCTCGAGAGCATCGCGACGAAGTTGGTGCCGCCTTTACCGAGGAGCCCCCGGTTCTCGAGGGCTTCCCCGACGGCCGAGTCGACCTGGCACCCCAGGAACCCCGAGGCCGTCACGATGCCGACGAACGCCGCCGCCCCGCCGAACGGCGTCCGGAAAGCGAAGAAGAGGAGAAGACCGACCGCCGCGGTGACGACGGAGGCCGCTAGGGCAAAGAGCTCCCCCATAGCCGAGACCCCCCCGTTCGTCCCGGGTGCGACCGGCCGCATCGTGAAGATGCTGCGGGCACGGCCCGAGAGGACCCCGAACTCGCTCGCGAACGTGTCCGCACCCCCGAAGGCGAGCGCGCTGGCGAAGAGGATCGCGACCGTGCCGACGGCGGCCGGCCATGCGGCGACCACGACCGCGAGACCGGTCGGGACGAGGATGTGGGCCAGGACGTTCGAGATCCCTCGTTCGCCGGCGACCCCTTCCTGCACGCTCTGCTTGCGCTTCTCCTCGAACCGATAGCGGGTGGCGAGCGCGCTCGCGCCGACGAACAGGACGAGGAGGATGAGGAACGGGAACCCCCCGAGGATGACGATCACGATGCCGAACGCGGCCGCGAACCCGCCGGCCGCCGGCGTGAGCGCCCGGCCGATCACCGCGCCGGCCGCGAGGCCGACGGTGGCGGCCGCACCAATGACCGCGGCGAGAACTCCGAGCACCACGGGCGTCCGTCGGCGCAGGGGGGCGCGGCCTTAACGGCTTCGACGGCGGCGGGATCAGGCCGACGCCAAGAGTTGACGGACCGCCGCGGGGAACGACTCCGCGACCAGGTCGGGGGCGACCCCGTGAGCGGCGAACTCCGCATCGGTCTCGAGCGCGTGGAGCGGCCAGCGAACGCGCACGGTCCTCAGCCCGAGCTTCTGCCCGGCTTCGGCGTCGAGCACCCGGTCGCCAACCATGGCGCTCTTCGAGAGGTCGATCGACCACTCCCGCTGCGCCCGCTCGAACAGCTCCGTTCCGGGCTTCCGGCAGCGACAGCCGTGCTCCGGCGCGTGGGGGCAGTAGTAGAACGCGTCGACCCGGCCCCCCGTCGGAGCGATGATCGCGTTCAGGCGCTCGTGGATCCGGCGGACGTCCTCCTCGGTGTAGAACCCCCGCTCGATCCCGGATTGGTTCGTGACACAGAGGACGAGCCAGCCCTGCGAGCGTGCGAGGCGCAGCGCCTCCCCCACTCCCAGGAACACTTCGAGCCGGTCGGCGTCCTTGAGGTAGTGCAGGTCGGGATTGAGCGTCCCGTCGCGGTCGACGAACAGCGCTCGTCGCCCCGCGGCGTCTCCCCCGGGACCCGCCTCCGCAACCCCCATGTTCCGGGGAGGGTCCTCGCGGGATAACGGTTCGGAGTTCCGATGGTCGACCCCACGACGCTCCCCGAGACCGTACGGTCCCTGCCCCGGACTCGCTGGCCAACGCTCGATGCCGCGCTCGATGCGGCGATGCTCCCCTGGCGGTCGCCCTCTGGTCCTCTGACGATCCTGTTCTCGGGGGGTGTCGACTCCGGAATCCTCGCCTGGGAGCTCCGGCAACGTCCGGCCACGACCCTCGCCACGGTGGGACTCGCCGGGTCGGTCGACCTCGACTCAGCCCGGACGGCGGCGGCGGCAATCGGGCTCCCGTGGGTGGGCACCGAAGTTTCGGGCCAGGAGCTTGAGGAGGCGTTCGAGCGGGGTCGGGAGGAATTCGGCGGCCTTCCCGCTGCGCGGCAGAGTCTCTTTCTCGCCTTGGCGGTGGCGATCGAGCACGCTCCGGGTCCGGACCTCCTCTGTGGCCAGGGAGCGGATGAGCTGTTCCTGGGATACGCCCACTATCGTGGTCTGGGTGTCCCCCTCGCGGCGGAGCGATCGGCGTCCGACCTGACGGCGCTCCGGGAAGTCGACTGGCCCCTCACGGTTCGGATCGCCTCGAGGCGTGCTCGACGGATCCATGCCCCGTTCCTCGACCCCGGTTTCGTCGCCGCGACGCTCGAGATCCCCACCGCCCTGCGGAGTCCCGAACACGGAGCGAAGGCCCTCTGGCGCGCGTGGGCGCTCGGGCGCGGCCTGCCGCCGGCGATCGCCCACCGACCGAAGCGGGCGATGCAGTACGGCACCGGGATCGACCGATGGGTGCGACGTAGGGGGACGCGCCCTACTCGGCCGTGACGCGCGTACCCGCCTCGCCCGCGAGGGCTCGCGGGAGCGACGGGATGTCGGTGATCACAAATCGGTGGCCCCCCGAGCGGAGGAAGCCGATGCCGGCCTCCACCTTCGGCCCCATGCTCCCCGAGGAGAACTCTCCTCGAGCGTGAAGGCGTTCGAGCTCCTCGAGCGTGACCCGACCGAGCCAGCGTTCGGACGGCCGACCGAACGAGACGGCGGCCCCCGGTACGTCGGTCACGATCGCCAGCGTCGGGACACCGAGCTCGGAGGCGACCAGGGCCGCCCCGAGATCCTTGTCGATCACCGCCTCGACGCCCTCATACCGACCGCCCCCCCGACGCACCACGGGAACGCCTCCTCCTCCGGCGACGACCGGAATCCAGCGCTTGGCGAGGTCGGCGGAGAGAAGGGTCCGCACGGCGTGCCCCTCCAACCATCGGACCGGCCGCGGGGACGGGACGAGCCGGCGCCATCCGTGGCGGGCGACGTCGTGCTGCATCGTCCAACCGAACTGCTTCCGGACGAGGCGCGCCTCCTCCTCGGTGTAGAATCGACCGACCGGCTTGGTCGGGGAGCGGAACGCCGGGTCGCGGGCCCGCACCTCCATCCGGCTGATGAGCGGGAGCACCGCGCGATCGATCCGGGCCCGACGGAGCGCGGCTCCGAGCTCGGTCTGGATCAGGTAGCCGATCTGCCCCTGTGTCTCCGCGTCGAGCACGTCCAGGGGGCGTCGGGGGACCTCCCGGTCGCTCAGTTCGTTCTGGCGCAGCGAGAGCCCGACCTGGGGACCGTTGCCGTGGGTGAGGACGAGCTCGGCGGAACTCCGAGCCACCGCGGTCAGGCTCGCGGCGGCCCGTCGCATCCTCCCGCGCGCCTCCGTCCAGGAGTTGTCTCCCCCCGGCGAGTGGAGCGCGTTGCCTCCGAGAGCCACGAGGAGACCGGACGGCATCGCGCCTCGATGCGCGGCTCCGAACTTGAGCCCGTCGGGCCGCGGGGGGTCGCAGCGCGTCGGCGCGCGCCACCCCGCGCGGCCGGATGCGCGTTCGTTCTCTGCTTCCCGCGGACCCGATAGCCTGGTTCTTAGTCATCATATGGCTCGCCCGGCTTCCGCCACGCGAGACTGCCGGTGTGATCGCTCGCGTCCGTGTTCTGGAGTCCCCGCAACTGACCCCGACGGTACACGGCATCAAGCTCGAGAAGCCACCGGGATTCGACTTTGCTCCGGTCCAGTTCTGCGGCCTCGAACTCTCCACGTCCGAGGGACCGCTCGAGTATCCGATGTCGCTCGCCTGCTCTCCCACCCGTCCCTACCTGGAGTTCGGGGCGCGGATCTCCGACTCTCCGTGGAAGCGAGCGTTCGCGGCGCTTCGGCCGGGGGACGAGGCGGAGGTGGACGGCGCGTACGGCCACTTCGTCCTGGACGAACGCTCCCCCGCCGTACTCGTCGCGGGCGGGATCGGGATCACCCCGCTCAAGGGGATGGCAGAGTTTGCGTCCGATCGCCAGCTCCCTCTCGAGATGCGCCTGGTGTACTCCAACCGGACCGAGGAGGAGATCGCCTACCGCGCGGAACTCGAGGGCCTTCGGAAGCAGAATCCCCACTTCCAGGTGTACCACACGCTGACCCGGCCGGCCGACGGCTCCGGGTGGTCCGGTCGTCGGGGACGCATCGACCTCGCCCTTCTCGAGGAGGCGTCGCGCGGGTTGTCCCTGCCGATCTACTACGTCTGTGGCACGCCCGCGATGGTGCAGGGTACCTACCGCCTGCTGCAAGCCCAGGGCGTCGGCCCGGATCGCATCAAGTTCGAGGTCTTCCGTGGCTATGGCTTCTAGCCTTCGATCCCTCGTGGGATGAGCGGAGCGGGCGCAGATCCAGCGGCCGGGACGGCACGATGGGGGACCAAGCCCCCAACACTGGCTCTTCGTGACCTGTTGGTACTGGTGACCCCGAGAAGTCCCGTTGCGTTTCGCCCACCGGTTCCAGGACCTGGAGCTCGACCGTCGCTCCCGTGTCCTCTTCGACCGGCAGGCCGTCGCGGTCGGCTCCGTCCCCCGGCGCACCGTGTGCCCCTTCGAGCAACGGAGGACCGCCTCCAACGCGCGGCTCTCCCGGGCGGCGGTGACGGATCGGACGGGACTGCCGGGACCGGTTCACCGTCACGGCATCGATAAATAGCCCACCACGGGTCCCGAGGCGTGACGAGCGATTCCTCGTCGCTCATCTGCCCGATCGACTTCCGGTACGGCCGTCCCGAGGTGCGAGAACTGTTCTCCCGGGCCGCTCGGCTGCAGCGGGCGCTCCGCGTCGAAGCGGCGCTCGCCGCCACCGAGGCGGAGCTCGGGATGATCCCGAAGACCGACGCGGAGGCGATCGCCCGCGCGGCGACGATCGAGCATGTCCCCCTGGAGAAGGTGGACGCGATCGAAGCCCGGACCCAGCACGACGTGATGGCGATCACGCTCGCCCTCGCCGAGGCTGCGGGTCCGGCGGGCCGGTGGGTCCACTTCGGAGCCACGAGCGCCGACATCACCGAGACCGCGGCCGCGCTGGAGTTCCAGGAGGCGGTGCCGGTGCTCCGCACGGACCTGACGGCGTTCGCGCGGGTCCTGGCCACCCTCGCCCGGAGCCATCGCGAGACCCCCGAGGTCGCGCGAACGCACGGGCAGATCGGGATCCCGTTCTCGTTCGGTTACAAGATGGCGGTCGCGGCGGCCGAGGTCGTGCGCCAGCGGGAGCGGTTGGACCAGCTCGCGCCCCGGTTGTGCGTCGGCAAGATGGCCGGAGCGGTCGGCACCGGCGCCAGCTTCGGCGAGCGGGCCGCGGCCGTGGAGGAGGGGACGATGCGGCGGCTCGGCCTCACGGCGGACGATGCTCCGACCCAGATCGTGGGCCGCGACCGTCTCGCCGAGTTCACGAACTACCTCGCGTTGCTCGCGGGGACCGTCGAGCGGATCGCGACCGAAGTGCGGAACCTCCAGCGGTCGGAGATCGGGGAGGTCGCGGAGCCGTTCGACGAGGAGCGGCAGGTCGGAAGCTCGACCATGGCCCAGAAGCGGAACCCGAGAGCCTCGGAGAACGCGACCAGTCTGGCGCGGATGATCCGCGCTCTCGCCCTCCCGCCGCTCGAGAACATGGTCCAGTGGCACGAGCGGGACCTCTCGAACTCGGCGAACGAGCGGATCGTCGTGCCGCACGCGGTGCTGCTCACGGACGACGTGCTGACGAAGCTCACCGAGGTGTTCGCCGGACTGACCGTGGACGCGGACCGGATGCAGCGCACCCTGGCGGCCGCCGGCGGAAGCGCGATGACCGAATCGCTGATGCTCGCGCTGACGTCGAAGGGCCTCGCGCGATCGGAGGCGCACGACGTGCTGCGCCGGCTCACCCACCGGCCCGAGGAGCCGCCACCGCTGCTCGACCGGGCGCGGTCGGACGCGACGGTGCGGCGCCTGCTGAGCGCGGAGGAGATCGAGCGCACGCTCGACCCGCGGTCGTACGTTCGAGCGGCGGCCGCCAAGACGGACCGGATCCTCGCCCGGCTCGGGCCGGTCCTCGCGGCATGAGCGGTCCGTCGCGGCCGTGGCACGCCACGATCACCGTCACGACCCCCCGGCCGGAGGTCGCCGACTGGCTCGCGTCGGCGCTCGCCCCCGAGTCGTCGCGGGAGGTCCCCCGCGCCTCGGCCTCCATCGGGCGCGCCGGACCGGCGAGCCTCTCGGTCTCGATCGACGCGGCCGACGCGGGGGCGATGCGCGCGGCGCTGAACACCTACTTGGGCTGGGTGGAGCTGTCGCTGGCGACGGTCGCTGCGTCGGAGCCGTCGAACCGCCGCGCGTAGCCGAAGTGCTTATCTTCGGGGTCCGGTGGGACGGCCCGTGGCGCTCCCGGCGAAGCTCCAGAACGACCTGAAGCAGTTTCAACGGCTCCAGCAGGAGCTCGGCGGGACGCAGCAGCAGCGGCTCCAGCTCGACCTGAAGCTCCGCGAGGTCACGCACACCCTCGAGGAGCTCAAGGGGATCCCGGAGGACGCGGTCGTCTACCGTCCGATCGGGGGCCTCATGGTGAAGGCGAAGAACCGCGCGGAAGTGGAGGGGATCCTCACCGAGGACAAGGAGACCCTCGAGGTTCGCCTGAAGGCGATCGAGCGCCAGGAGAACCATCTGAAGGAGCGCTACACCGAGATGCAGAAGGATCTCACGCAGCAGCTCCAGGCCGCCGGGATCTCGCCCGAGACGGGCGAGGGGCCCGAGGCGTAGGCCCCGCGCCTACGACCGGCGCCGCGTCAGGCGCTCCGCCAGCTCTCCGAGCAACGGCTTTCCTTCGGTCCGGATCGCCCGGCTCCGCTTCAGCCGGCTCAAGGCCCGGGCGGTCAGCTGGGCGATCCGCTGCTCGGAGTACTCGAGGCTGCCGGTCGACCGGATCGTCTCACTCGCCGCGGCCACCTCGGCCGGGCTCGCATCGGGGTTGCCGAGGACGCGCCGCAGGCTCTCCCGATCCGGCTCCTTGCCGGTCTGCCAGGCGCGGACGACCAGCAACGTGCGCTTTCCCTCGATCAGGTCGTTCGCGCTCTTTCCCGCCTCCGCGGCGTCGAACCCCGCGCCCAGGACGTCGTCGCGGAGCTGGAAGGCGACCCCGAGGTCGGTGGCGATCGATTCGATGTCGCGGAGCGAGGTCGGCCGCGCGCCGCCCAGCAGGGAGCCGATCTTGAGCGGGGCCGAGACCGTGTAGACGGCGGACTTGAGCCGGTGAACGTCCAGCACTTCCGCCTCGCTCACCGCGCCCGGCGCGAGCGTGCCGTTGCGGATGTCGAGCAGCTGACCGTAGGCGGTCAGCCGCGTCATCTGGACGTACTCGGCGAGCGCCGCGAGCCGGGCCGCCGCGGGGACCTTGACGGAGAGGAGCGCCTCGACGGTGAACGGTTCCTCGACATCCCCGAGGGTGATGCCGATCCCGACCCCGTAGTCGTCGGCGGAGCCGCCGAGGGCTTCGCGCCGGTGGGCGGCGGCGAGCGCGCGGTGCACCGCGACCCCGCCCCGCCGCTCCTCGGCGTGGTCGATGATGTCGTCGTGGATCAGCATCCAACTCTGGAAGTGCTCGACCGCCGCCGCGGCGTCCAGCACCGGGCGCGGGTCCCGACCGGTCGCGAGATAGTACCCCGCCAGGACGAGGACCGCGCGGAACCGCTTCCCGCCCCGCAGCGTGAAATCGCGGTTCAGGTCGAGGTACGGTCGCAGCGAGGCCGGAGCGGAGGTCCCGGCGTTCGCGTACGACGCGCGGAGGCGGTCCTCGAGCCTCGGCAGGTAGCGGTAGAGCTGGGCGACGTCCACGGCGCCTGCGTCTGGACGGGGACCATATTTAACACAGAGCGATTGGCGCCTTCGATGGCAAGCACGCCGTTCGTCCAGCTGGCGGGGAGCGTCGTCGAGGCGATGGGCGAGCGGATGGACGCGGTCAAGCCGACCCCCGAAGGCGTCGTCGTCCAGACGAGCGACGGCCTCCTCTACGCGTTCCTCGAGGACCCGACGAAGGTCTCCCTCGGAGCGGCCCGCCGCCTGCTCGAGAGCGGGCCCGGGGGGTCGGTGCGCCTCGTCGTGCTCACCCCAGGCCACCTGCCGCTCGTCATCGCAGCCGAGCTCGCCCGCGCGGGAGCGACCCTGGTCGAGGGACCGCGGTTCGCCGAGCTCGTCCGTCAGCTGGGTCTCGGCACGCTGCTCGGGGAGGAGCCGCGCGCGATCCCTGCGGACCAGCGGCGCCTTCTGCCGAGCGCTCAGCAGCTGGATGACGTGATGCAACGGGCTCGGACGTGGCTCGGCTGGGGGGTTCCAGCCCTCTCGTTGCGGTTCTACCGCCAGGCTGCGGCGCTGAAGCCCGAGTTCGTCCCGGCGAAGATCGGGCTCGGGCGCTCGCTCCTCGCGCTCGGTCTTCCCGACGACGCGGACCGCCTGTTCGACGAGGTGATCGCAGCCCATCCCGACGACGTGGACGCGCGTCTGGGAAAGGCGGCCGTCCTCGGCGCGAAGGCGAAGCCCGACCGGGAAGTGGAGGTCTACCGGGCGCTGCTCGCCGAGGACGAGGCGCGGACCGAGGTCCGGGCCCATCTGGTGGCTGCCTTGGTCGACCTGGGCGACTGGCCCAGCGCGCGCGTGGAGCTCGAAGCGATGCTCTCCCGCACCCCCGAGGACCCGCAGCTGCGATTCCTGCATGCGGTCTCCCTGACGAAGACCGGCGAGTCGCGCCTCGGGGAGGAGGAGCGGAAGGAAGCGCGAACGCTCGGGCTGCCGTACGACCGTGAGGTAGCCCTCTGCGAGCACCTCGGCCTTCCGGCCCCCGAACGTCCACCCCCGTCCGAAGGGTCGAGGACCCTTTCCCGCGCCGCCCCGACGACCGCCGCTCCCGTCCGTCCGCCGAAGTCCGCCAGATCGACCCGGCGGGCACGGGCGCCCTCGGCTGCCCCAAAGAAGGCGCGTCCCACCCGCAAACGTAAGTAGCGGAGCCCCGACTCGGAGCGCCAGGGACTCCGATGCGGGTCGTATCGGTCCTGCCGAGCGCCACGGAGATCGTCTTCGCGCTCGGGCACGGCCGCGAGCTGGTCGGCCGGAGCGCGGAGTGCGACTTCCCCGAGGAGGTGACGTCCGTCCCGATCGTCATGCACCCCCGGTCCTGGGACCAGGACCGTCCGTCCGGCGAGATCGATGCCCGGGTCCGTTCCGTGCGGGCGACCGGGGAGAGCCTCTACACTCTCGATGTCGAGCGGCTGCGCGGTCTGCGACCGGATCTTCTGCTCACCCAGGACCTCTGCGGGGTCTGCTCCGTCACCGATCGGGAAGTGGAGGAGGCGTGCGCGGTCGCCGGGGTCCGGCCCCGGATCCTTTCGCTCTCCCCGCGGCGCCTCGAGGACGTCTGGCGCTCGGTCGAGCAGGTCGGAGCGGCGCTGGGGGACTCCCGTCGAGGAGAGACTGTGGCCACGGTCCTTCGCGAGCGCGCCGAGTCGAGGGGCGGGCCCGCGACCGCGCGGGTCGCGATCGTCGAATGGCTGGACCCTCCGATCCTCGCCGGATTGTGGACGCCGGAGATCATCGCCGCGGGCGGGGGAGTCCCCCTCGGCCCGGGGGCGGGCGACGTGGGGGAACGAACCTCCTGGGAAGCGATCCGCGCCCTGCGGCCGGATCTCGTCGTGCTCAGCCCGTGCAGTTTCACGGTTGGCCGGACCCGAAGGGAGCTCGCGAACGCCCGGATCTCGCACGGGGTCGCGTCCGTTAAACCGCGCCTCGGGACGTTCATCGCCGACGAGGCGTACTTCAGCCGCCCCGGGCCCCGTCTCGCCGACGGGGTCGAGCTCGTGCGCCGACTGGTGGACGGAGCGCCGGCCGAGTTCCCGATGCCCGTGGATCGGTGGAGTTCGGACGAGGTGGGGGCGTCGGCATGAACCCTCCGAACCCGTTCGCCTACAGCTGGACCCAGACGCCGCCGGCCCACCGGGCCGCCCCGGCGCGGGTCACCACCTCCCGGACGGAACTGCTCCACCTCGGCGTCTCGTTCGCCGTCCTGACGGCCTGCTTCTACCTGATCCTCTCCCGGAACGTCCTCCTAGGGGGCGGAGGCGGGTTTCCCGGAGGGCCCCTGATCCAGCTCCCGGTCGCCGGGGTCACGGCGCTGACCGGATTCGTCGCCCACGAACTCGCCCACAAAGTGACGGCCCAGCGACGGGGATACTGGGCCGAGTTCCGAGCTTCCCCCTACGGGCTCGTCTTCGCCCTGATCGTCTCCACGACGATCGGGTTCCTGTTCGCCGCTCCCGGGGCGACGATGGTGGGCGGGATCCCGCAGAACGACGAGGACGGCTGGGGGCGCACGAGCATCGCGGGGCCGGCGACGAACGCCGGGTTCGCGGCGATTTTCTACGGGGGCGCCGTGCTGGTCGAGCTGTGGACGGCGAGCGCGCTCGTCGTCTACTCGCTCCTGTTCCTCGCGTACATCAACGCGTGGTTCGGCACGTTCAATCTCATCCCGTTCGGCGCGTTGGACGGACGCAAGGTCTACCTGTGGGACCGGGGCCGCTGGGCGGTGGCGATGTCGGGAATGGCCGCCGCCTCCGTCCTGACCTTCCTCGCGCTGTACGAGTACGCGAGTCCGTTCCTCGGGCGCTAGGGACGGGGACCGATGACGAGCCCTCGGGTCCTGGAGCTCGGCCGCGACCGCCAGCTGCTCGACCTTGACTTTCGCGACGCCGAAGGACTGGTCGCCGCCTACCTGCTCCCCGAGGACGACGGCTGGACCCTGATCGAGACCGGGCCGACGACGTGCCGGGCGGCCCTGCTGGCCGGCCTGGAGCGAGCGGGGGTCGAGCGCTCCGCCGTCCGTCGCGTGCTGGTGACGCACATTCACCTCGACCACGCCGGAGGGATGGGGGCGCTCGCCGAGGCGCTGCCGCGGGCCGAGTTCTACGCCCACGAGCTCGGGGTCCCGCACCTGGTCGACCCGACCAAGCTCATCGCGAGCGCGCGGCGCGCCTGGGGCGCCGCGATGGACCCGCTCTGGGGCGCGGTCGTACCGGTACCGCCCGACCGGGTCCACGCCCTTCGGGGCGGCGAGCGGCTCCCGCTCCGGGGCAGTTTCCTCGAGGTGATCGCGACGCCGGGCCACGCGAAGCACCATCTCGCGTTCTTCGACACGGCGATCCGGGGGGTCTTCACCGGGGACGGCGCCGGCGTTCGGCTCGAGCGCTCGCCTCACGTCCGGCCCGCGGTGCCCCCCCCGGACCTCGACCTCGACCAGCTGTTCGCGAGCCTCGAGGCGATGCGGAGGACCGACCCCGCCCTGGTCCTGTTCAGCCATTTCGGACCCAGCCCGGACGGGGCCGCGGACCTGGTCCGGTACCGCACGACCGTCGAGCGATGGCGGGACGTGGCGCTCGCCGCCGCGCGGGAGGACCGCGCGGTCGACCACGTGGCGAAGGCGCTCCGGAGCTACGACGGCTCGCTCGACCGGGCCGAGGCGCACGATCGGGAGTCGCTCGTCTCGGGCTACGAGCTGGCGGCGATGGGGTTCCTCCGGTACTTTGAGACCCGCGGGCTGTTGCCCGGGGCCCCGACGTGAGGCGGGCGACGGTGCGATCCTCCGGGGTCGCCCTCGGAGCGCTGTTCTTCGCCCGGGCCGTCTACGCGTTCAACTGGTACGACATCGGCGCGGTCCTCCCGATCGTCCGCCAGCAGTGGGGCACCGCGCCGATCCACCTCGTGGTCGTCCTCTCGGCGTTCCTCGTGGGGGCGGGGATCTTCCAGCTCCCCGCCGGCTTCACCGCCCTGCGGTGGGGGAATCGGGCGACCGCGATCGCCGCCCTGGCCGTCATGGCCGCGTTCACCCTCGCCTCGTCCGTCGCCCCCAACTGGATCGTCCTCGCCGCCACGCGCTTCGGCGCGGGCGCCGGCGCCGCCTTCTTCTTCGCTCCCGCGCTCGGACTCGCCACTTCGTACTACCCGGCGGGTACGCGGGGTCCGGTGATCGGCATCTTCAACGCGGGGTTCAGCCTCGGCTCGGGGATCAGTCTCGTCGCCGGAGCGCTCGTCGGCCTCGCCATCGGCTGGCACTGGGCGCTCGCGGTGGGCGGTCTGCTGCTGGTCGCCGGGACCGCGGTGGCGTTCGTCCTCCTTCCCCGGGTGCCGAACGAGGGCTCGCCGAGTCGGGCCCGCGACCTCTGGCGCGCCAGCGCCCCCGTGCTCACCTCCGTCCCGCTGTGGGCGCTCGCCCTCGGGACGAGCGGCCTCTGGTCCGCGTTCTACGTCGCCGCCCAGGCGTTCCCCCTCTACGCGAGCTCCGCGCATCCGGCCTGGGGCCTCGCCCTGATCGACGCCATCCCCACGGCCATGATCGTCGCCGAGATCCCGGGCGGACCCGTCGGGGGGTGGCTCGGAGAACGCCGGGGGGAACTGCGCTGGACCCTCGCCCTCTGGGGGATCCTCACCGCCGCCCTGCTCGCCCTCGTCCCATACTTCGGGCTGACCGACACCTGGGGGGCGTTCCTGCTTCTGGGGTTCGCGGACGGCGCGGTCTTCGCCGTCCTCTACCTCATCCCGACGTATCTTCCGCAGCTCGGTCGGTCCGAGTTCGCGCTCGCCCTCGCGCTCCTGAACTCGATCCAGATCTTCATCGGGGGCGGGTTCGCGCTCGTCTTTGCGTACGTCGCCGTCCGGCAGGGGTACCCGGTCGCCTGGCTGCTGACGGGAGCGTTCGCGGCCGGCCTGCTCCCGCTCCTCCACTGGGTGCCGCGGTCCCACGGGACCGCCGCCCGGCCGATCGCTTCCGGGGACTGAATCGGGCGCTCTACGCGGGAGGGAGTGCTCTCCTTCCGCAGCCCGCGCGTCCCCCGTGGGTTCTTTTGTATCCGACCCCGGTGCGAGCATGCAGCCCCGTGGTGTAGTGGCCAAGCATGCTGGCCTTTGGAGCCGGCGACAGCGGTTCGAATCCGCTCGGGGCTATGGTTCGAATCCGACCGGAGCCATCCTGTGGAAGGCCCCGCTGGGCGGAGCGGGCGAACGGTGGTACTCGGGGGCATCGGCAGGGCGGGGATTCTACCCTCGGATCGATGGGAACCGCACCGCCCGACGTTTTGAGTGCAATGCAGAATCCCGTCGCCTCGGACCTCCGGCCCCTTGGAGCACGACCCATCCTCCCCAGCGAGCGAGCTCGCCGTGGAGGAGTCAGAGGGTCCCGGCGGCCAACCCGACGTGCGAGAGCTGATGGAGAAACCGTTTCACCGGCGGGGGGGACATCTGATCGTCCGGAATCTCGGCGGCCAAGAAGATCCCGTCTCGGAGCGCGAAGAGTCCGTGCGCAATGCGGCGATGGCCGCGAACTCCCACTCCGAAGGCTGCCTTGAACGCGGCGCGACTGTCCGCGTCGGTCTCCTCGAGCGTGTACCCGGGAGCCCTTAGTTCCGGGTGGTACTGTTCGACCTCTCGCCAGTGGCGCGCCGAATCCGCCGCGACGTGGACCAGCCGCGGCGGGGAATCAAATCCCGCGAGCTCCTTCTCGAGGTCGACGATCTGGTAAATGCACGCGTGCTTCTCGATGTTGGGCAGCGTCGAGACCACGACCGGACCGTGTTGCAGATCGGCGGCAAGAAGAGGGACGGGGGCAAAGTGCGCCGGGGCGAGGGAGAACCCGCCCACCAGGCTCGCCCCGACGCGGGGGGCGGGCCCCTCGAGCTCGATCACGGTCTCGCCCAAGCGTGCGGTGCGAGGCCCGGTCGGCTCAGTCATCTCCTCCGGCTCGCCGGTGACCCCGTTCGCCCCCGGAACCGCAGTTTCTCGATCGAACCTCGCGGTCGTCCGTAGGGTGACGCCGCGCAGTGGACGGCCGCGTACTCATACGGGGACGTTCACTCCTCCGGCCGAGAGCAGCAGCAGTACGTTCAGGACGAGAATCGTGACGCCGCTGAGCACGGCGAGGATGGTGATGTAGGGCCGATTGACGAAGAAGCTCCCCATGAACTTCTTGCGGCTCGTGTACCAGATCAGCGGGATCAGGGGCAGCGGGATGAGCAAGCTGAGAGCCACCTGGCTGTAGATCAGCAGGAGGATGGGGCTCATCCCGAGAAGGATCGCGACGCTCGCGGGGACGACGTTGATGACCCGGAGTACGATGCGACGTAGCCAGGGGTTCACCTTCGAGCCGAGCAACCCTTCGAACAGGGCCTGCCCCGCCAGCACCCCGACCGTGGAGGCCGAGAGCCCCGAGAACAGGAGCGTGAGCGCGAAGATCGTCGCCGCGGCGAACCCAAAGAGGGGGATCAGGGTGTAGTACGCGTCGTTGAGCGTGAGTCCGCCGTTGGCGTTGGTCACCACAAAGAATGCCGCGGCCGCCATGACCAGGATCCCGACCTGGATCGCTCCCGCGAATCCCAGATTGACGATGGTGTCCCATCGATGGTACCGGAGCAGCTTCTGGCGTTCGGCGAGATCCATGCCGACCACCTTGTTCTTGGTCAGGTAGGATTGGAGGACCAGCGTGTGGGGCATGACCGTGGCCCCGACGATCGCGACGACGACGACCAGCTCGGTGGCGTTCGAGAAGACGGGGATGAACGCCCCGCGGGCGACCGCGCCCCACGAGGGCCCCGCCAAGAACATCTCGTAGACATACCCCATCGCGACCCCGAGGACCATCGTGCAGACCGCGATCTCGATTCGCCGGAACTTCGAGCCGGCCAGGAAGAAGACGAGCACCACGTCGAACGCACCGATCCAGGCCGCGACGAGGAGCGAGATGGCGCCGTTGGAGAGCAGGAAGATGGCGAAGGTCACCCCAAGAAACTCCGCCAGGTCGGTGACGAGGGCAAAGCACTCGCACGCGACCCAATACGTGAGGACTTTCCATCGCGTCTGCAGGCTGTCGTGGACCAGCTCGGCGAGCGACTTCCCGGTGGCGATGCCGATCTTCCCCGAAAGGTACTGAAGGAGGATGGCCATGCAATTCGTGAGCATAACGGCCCAGAGGAGGAGGTACCCGAATCCGGCCCCGGCGTCGAGATCCGCGGCGATGTTTCCGGGATCGATGTACGCCACCGAGGCGAGGATCGCCGGGCCAAAGTAGGCGAGATACCGCGTCCGGATCGTATGCTTTCCCGACCAGATGTGGATGAGACCGGGGGAAGGGTGGCCCGCCTCCCCGACCGCTACGCCGTCCACTGAACGTTCGCCCCCCGGCAAACAGCCCCGTGCTCGAGGGGAAATGCGTGCATCGTGTCGGTCGCACCGCTGGAACCATTAATAAGTAGACCCAAAATTATTAGGGTGTGGCAAGCTAATTCATGAATCCTCGAGAGGACGCACTCGGGCGCGCCCGGAACTCATCGTGGATAGGTCCTTCATCCCCCGATCGACCTACCCCCGAAACTCTGCCTCCCCCGCGGATCGAGCAGGGCCGCGGCCCGGTACGGACGAGTCGTTAATCGCGGACGTCCCAAGTTTCTCTCGCCGCGACGACCGACTCGAGCGCGGTGACGTCGTCAACCTAACTGTTAGCCCTACCCTTCAAGACCTGCCGCGCCATCGGCTACTGAGGTCCAGGTATGCCCGGAGATCACAAGGAGATCGACGCGCTGCATCGAGAGCTCGACGCGCTGCACAAGGAAGTCGACAACATTCACAAGAAGGTTCACGCCGAGGTGGACAAGCTCCACGAGGTCGTGGATATCCTTCACAAGGAGATCCACCGGAAGAAGCAGTGACTCTCGCGAGATTCAACCGGACTTGAACCTGTCCCTGGTCGCGGGTAGGAAGACGTCCATGGAAGGCAAGTTCACGAATGTCGCGCTCGTCGTCAGCAACCAACAGCGCTCCGTCGAGTTCTTCACCGAGAAGGTCGGGTTCGAGATCAAGACGGACGTCGCCCCCAAGGCTGGGTCCCGGTACGTGACGGTCGGACCGAAGGGCCAGGAGCTCGAGATCATGCTCTGGGAGGTCGGCGGGGTGACGGACCCCTCCCAGAGGGAGCTCTCGAAGGGGTGGGCTCCGGCGAAATCCCCGCCGATCGTGCTGCGGGTCACCGACTGCCGGGCGGCCCATCGCGAGCTCAGCGGCCGGGGGGTCCGATTTCACCAGGAGCCGTTCGACCATCCCTGGGGAACCTCCGCCACGTTTGTGGACCCCGATGGCAATCTGTTCTCGATGAACCAGCCCCCCGCGGGCGCCGCGTGGGCGAAGAAGTAAGGGGGGCGACGATGGGTGCACCCTCCCCCTCGCTGCTGATCGACCGGTACATCGCGAGCCTCCGAGACTGGAGGGGCGAACGCGTGTCGCAGATCCGGCGCCTCATGCACGAGGCCGATCCCGAGGTCGTCGAAGAGTGGAAGTGGATGGGCACTCCGACGTGGTCGCACGATGGC
The DNA here is from genome assembly GCA_035499455.1 of Thermoplasmata archaeon. GTDB lineage: Archaea > Thermoplasmatota > Thermoplasmata > Lutacidiplasmatales > UBA184 > Lutacidiplasma. The sequence continues at coordinate 81,461 of DATJYS010000001.1, forward strand.
GTCATCGCCGTGGCGACTCCGATGAAGGCGAAGGTGAAGATCACCTTCTCCCGCGGAGCGCACCTCCCCGATCCCCGGCGGGTCTTCAACAACGGACTCGGAGGGAAGGAGTGGCGGGCGATCGATATCGTGGAGACGTATCAGATCGACGAATCCGCCGTGAGGGAGCTGGTCCGCGCCGCCGTGCGCTTCAACCGCTCGGAAGCGGCCGACCAGCCGATCGCGCCTCGACGGGCGGGGTCACGCCCGACCCGCACGGCGACCCGGGCCCGCAAAGGCTAGCGCGTGGGCCGCCCCGCGCCTCTCGTCGGGGGGCGAAGGAGAGCATCGGTCTCACCCTTCCGGGATGCGGCGCTCCCGAACCGTCGGACCTCGCTCGGGGGTTAGACCCCATGGTTCCCCGAGGGAGAAGACTGATTAGCACGCCCGCGAGGGCCACCGCCGGGGTGAACCTTCTGCCACGCTTCGATGAGGAATCGCCACCGCCGCGCCCGCGGTGCCGCACCCATGGCCGCGTGCGGCGCGCGGCAGCCGTACCGTGAGCGAAGCGGTCGTCGCCCGCGCCTCGGGGCTCGGGTTCGCCTACCGGCCCGGTGATTTCGCCGTCCGGAACCTCGACCTCGAGCTGCGCCGGGGCGAGGTGTTCGGCCTGCTCGGCCGCAACGGCGCGGGCAAGACAACCACCGTTCGTCTCCTCACGACCCTGCTTCCCCCCACCGAGGGGACCGGGGAGCTGTTCGGGCGGGACCTCCGCCACTGCGGTCGGGCGGAGCGGCAGCGGATCGGGGTCGTGCTCCAGTCCGAGTCGCTCGACTTCGTGACGGTCGAGCGGAACCTGACGCTCTACGCGTTCCTGTGGAGCGTCCCTCGCGAGGCGGCGAAGAGCCGCGCGGAGGAGATGCTCGAGCTGTTCGAGCTGGACCACGTCCGCCACCGCAAGCCGTGGGCGCTCTCGGGGGGCGAGCGCCGCCGGTTCCAGGTCGCGCGCGAGTTGATGCACGACATGGAGCTCCTGTTCCTCGACGAGCCAACCGTCGGGCTCGATGCGCTGACGCGCAAGCGCATCCTCGCCTACCTCGCGCGCCGGGCGCGGGCGGGCCTCTCCATCGTGTTCACGACCCACATCCTCCACGAGGCCGACGAGCTGTGCGACCGGATCGGCATCCTGCAGGGGGGCCGTCTCCGGGCGACCGGCGCTCCCGCGGACCTGAAGCGGGGGTACCGCGGGTCGCGGTTCGTGGAGGCCGAGTTCGACCGGCCGGTGACGGTCGAGGAGGGCCGTGACCTCGACGCGATGCTCGCGCGCAAGAACCCGGAGTACACCGAGGTCGCGCGGGGACCGACCCGGATCGAGTTCCGCGCGCCGGACGCCGAGGGGCTGGTCGCCGAGCTCGCCGGCTGGGCCTCCTCGCGGGGGCTCAAGCTGCTGCGGATCGCGGTCCGCGAGCCGACGCTCGAGGAAGCGTTCGTCGGCCTCGTGGCCGACGGCGCGGGCCTCGAGGACGACGGCGCGGAGGCGGCGTGAAGCTCCCCCCGGTCCTCCGGCTGCTCGCGCGGAACTTCGAGTCGAACCTGGACGTGATCACGCTCATCGTGATGTTCGGCCAGCCGGCGTTCCTGATCGTCGTCCTCGGAACGATGTTCACGCCGATCGTCGGGAACCTGGGGACCGGGGAGAACTACACGTCGTTCCTCGTCCCGGGGATGATCGCCTCCCAGATGATCACCGGCGCGGTGCTCGCGGGCCGGATCTTCTGGCTCGACCGGCGCTGGTCGATGGTCGAGCAGCTGTTCTCGGGCCCGTTCCGGCGGTATGAGTACCTCGCCGCGCTCCTCCTCACCACCCTCACGTTCGCGCTCGTGGGGGTCGGGATCATGGCGGTCGTCGCGCTCCCGCTCGTCGGACTGCCGCTCCTCTCCCCGGTCGAGCTGCTCCTCATCCTCGGGACGATCGGCCTCGGGGCGATCTTCTTCGGCGGGCTCCTGATCGCGATCGGCTCGCGGATCCGCTCCGCGAACCTCTACTTCACGATCCAGTCGGTGCTGCAGTACTTCCTCGTGTTCGTCTCGACCGTCTACTATCCGGTCACGTCGAAGACGCCGTTCGCCCTGCGGGCGATCGTCTACGCGAACCCGCTGACGTACGCGGCCAACACCGTGCGGGACGCGTTCACCCACCATTTCGGGCCGGGGGACGCGGTCGCCGCCGGCGTCCTCGGGGGGCTCTCCGCGGTGACGTTCACCCTCGCCGTGCTCGCCTTCCGCCGGCTCGACTTCGGCCCGGTCCAATAGGCGCGCCGTCGGTCCCGCGGGACCGTGCCTACGTCCGCCCGCGGACGGTGGCCAGCGCCGGGGCGAACCCGGTCGGGAGCTCGTGCGGGGGCACCGGGTAGAAGGAGACGCTCACGGCGGCCGGCCCGCCGGCGACGACCGCCGCCCCCGGGGAAGCGGAGACGAGATAGCCGGGAACTCGGGGGATATGGTAGGCGTGGGTCCCGTTCGGCTCGGAGACCGTGATCGTGGTCGTGTCGGAGGTGTACTCCGTGCCGAGGGTCCGCACCGACCAGTTCGTCCCGGAAGTGAGCCCGCTCTCGGTGAAGGTGACCGGGTACGTCACCCGGACGAACGTCACGTTGACGTAGACGATGTTCGCGGCGATGGTGACCGACCCGGGGGCCGGGGTCGTCCAGCCGGGAATCGGGCGCACCGAGTACGGGTAGCTGCCGTTCGGCAGCGGCACGATCAGGAACCACCTTTCGGACCCGTGCGTGTGGCCGTCGATCGTCACCTTCCAGCGGTGGCCGCTCGGGAGCCCGTGGACCAAGAACCACGCGGAGTAGGTGACGGGGTGGAAGACGACGTTCTTCGTGATGTCGACCAGCCCGACCGAGACCGAGCCCGGGGAGAGCGGTCGGTACCCCGAGACGAGCGTCACGTTGTAGGGGTAGTGCCCGGGGAAGATCCCGGGGAAGACGATCGACGGCACGGTCGCGCAGATCGTCCCGTTGAGCGTCACGCACCAGTGGGTCCCACTGGTGAGCCCGGACTCGTCGAACGTCACCGAGCGGGGCACCTCGGGGGCGAAGGTGACCCCGACCGAACGCCCGCCGTGATGCAGCACCGCGGGCGAGCGCGCGGTGAGGGCGACCGACATGTGGACCGGTCCGGTGACCGAGAACGGGTAGACCCCGTACGGCTCGACGTACGCGACGGTCGTCGTCGCGACCGTGTGCGGGGTCCCCTGGACCGTGACCGTCCAGTTGGTGCCGAGCGGAAGCCCGACCTCGGAGAACGTGAGCGCGTACCCGGAGGGGCCGATGACGGTCGTTCGGTTGGACGCGGGTGCGGAGGCGAACAGGAGTCCGTCCACGGGATCGAAGGCGAGCGCGGTCGGCGCGCCGCTCGTCGCCAGCGTCTTGAGAAGCTGTCCGTTCCCGAGGACGGCGACCTCCCCGGGGCCGTTCACGGGCACGTACACGTCCCCGGTGGAGGGGGCGAACGAGGCGCCGAGCGGGTCCGCGCCGACGATCACGGTCGCGGTGACCACGGCGTCCCGCACGACGCTGACCGATCCCCCGCCCGAGTTCGACACGTAGACGGCCTGGTCGGCCGGATCGTAGGCGGCGCTCGACGGGTCGGCGCCGACCCCCGCCGTGCCGGCGACGGCGATCCCGTGGAGGACCGAGACGTTCGCGGAGCCCGCGTTCGCCACGTAGACGTCCCCGTTCGCCGCGTCGAACGCCAGGCCCGCGGGGGAGGTCCCGACCGCGACGGTCGCTACGACCGTCGTGCCGTTCACGATCGTCACGGCCGCCGCGCCCGGCTCGGCGAAGTAGATCGACGCATCGACGGGGTCGAAGACGGCGGAACCGGGGGCGGCAGGGAGGGCGACCGTGTCCATGACCGCGAGCCCGGAGATCACGGAGACGTTCGACGAGCCGCCGTTCGCGACGTAGATGCTTCCCGTGAGCGGGTCGAGCACGCCGGCGACCGGGTCGGACCCGACGGGGATCGTCGCGGCGACGCTCGAGCCGTGGAGGACGCTGACCGTGCCGGTGACCGCGTCGTTCCCCACGTAGACGTCGTGGTCGCTGGGGTCGTAGACCGCCCAGGACGGGTTCGTCCCCACGGGAACGGTGGGGTCGGGTACCGTCCCGTTGAAGGTGCTCACGTTCGCGCTGCCAGCGTTGGGCACGTACAGCCAGTCGTTGGCGGCGTCAAACGCCCCGCCGCTCGGGCTCGTGCCGGTCCGCAACGGTTCGAGGGCCGCGGCCCCGCCGTAGATCGTAAGATTGTTGGCCCCCTCGTTGGCCACGTAGAGCAGGCCGGTCGAGGCGTCGCCGATCGCGAACTCGGGGTCCGCGCCGGCCTTCAACGTCCCTACCCGGTCGACGCCGCTCAGCACGCTCACGTTTGCCGAGCCGGAGTTCGGCACGTAGACGTACCCGTTGGCCGGATCGAACGCCGCGAGGAGCGGGGTGCTCCCGACGGCCACCGTCCCTACGACCGCGAGACCGTGGAGGACGGTCACGGTGGCCGCCCCGGAGTTCGGGACGTAGACGAACCCGTTCGTCGGGTCGAACGCGGGCACCTGCGGATCGGTCCCGACGGCGACGGACCCCTGCAGGGCGGTCCCGTTCAGGACGCTGACCGTCCCCGCGGTCGCGTCCGAGACGTACATCCAGCCGTCCGTCGGGTCGAAGGTCGTCGCGACCGGGCCGTGTCCCACGCTGACGTTGCCGACGACCGAGGTCCCGTTCAGGACGCTGACGCTCGCGGTCGACTCGTCGGCGACGTAGACGTCCCCGTCGGCGGGGTCGTAGGCCGCGCCGAGCGGATTCGAGCCGACCCGGACCGTGGCCACGAGCGACGTTCCGTTGATCACCGAGACCCGACCGGACGCCGAGTCGGTGACGTAGACGAAGTGGTCGGCCGGGTCGTACGTCGCCGAGTACGGACCCGGTCCGACCCCGACCGTCGCGGCGACGTGGGTGCCGTTGATCACGGTCACCGCCGCCCCTCCGGAGTCGGGGACGTAAACGAACCCGTTCTTCGCGTCGTACGCGGCGTGGGACGGGAATCCGAGGGTCGGGATCGTCGCCACGATTCCGGTTCCGTGCACGACCGTGACGTTGTAGGAGAGGTCGTTCGAGAAGTAGAGGTCGCCGTTCGCCGGATCCAGGGTCGCGCTGTCGGGTCCGAACCCGATGGAGAGCGTCGCCGTCATCGTTCCCGGTGTCCCGGGGCCCGAGAGCGCGGGCGCGATCGCGGCGGGCGCGGCGGAGAGCGAGACGCCCGCCGAGTCGTTCGCGCCTCCCGCGAGGACCGCCGAGGGGAGGGGGAGGACCAAGAGCGCGCCGAACACCAGGAGGGCCGTGACCCCGACCACCAGGGTACGACGACGGGTCGGGCGGGCCGGAGGGCCGTCCAGCACAGGGACCCCGAGCGCGGTAGTTCTAATAACGGCGTGCGGGCGGGATCTCGGTCGGGGCCGTCGCGTCGCGCGCGGAGGGGCGGGTCGCCTCGGCCCGGTTCACTCGATGTTCTCCGGCGAGGGGACCGCGGGCGGAGGCGTTCGACCCCGGATCACGGACGGGATCAGCGCGACGAGGATGAGGACGGCCGAGACCGCGAAGATCAGGTGGATCGCGTTGAGGAATCCGGCCCCAATCGCGACCGCTCCTCCACTGCGCGCGGTCCCCAGGAAGATCGCCTGGATCTCGGGGCGGGAGAGCACCGAGCTCATGATGACGAGCGTGACCCCGAGGCTGATCGTCGCCCCCGTGTTGACGAACGTCGTGCCGATGCCCGAAGCGACGCCCCGCCGGTTCGGCGGGACGGCCGTCATCATCGCGGCGCGGTTGGGCGAGGCGAACAGCCCCATCCCGGAGCCGACCAGGATGAGCGGCAGCGCGAGCCCGACGATCGACTCGTCCGGGCCGATCGTCGCAAGCCAGAGGAACCCCGACGCGGAGACGATGAGGCCGGCGACGAGGAACGGCCGCGGTCCGAACCGGTCGGAGAGCCACCCGCTCAGCGGGCCGACGACCGCGAGCGAGGCGGACGTCGGGATCAGGAACAGCCCGGCGGTGAACGGCGTCAGGAACCGCGGAGGCCCCTGCAGGTAGAACACGAGGATGAAGGTGAACGCTCCCCGCGCGAGGGCGTTCAGCAGCGTCGCTGTGGCGGACGTGGCGAACTGGCGATTGCGGAAGAGGCTGAGGTCGAGCATCGGCGAGCGCTCCCGCCATTCGAGGATCACGAACAGGGCGAGCAGGATCGCTCCGGTGATCCCGATCGTGTAGGCGAGCGGGCCGGAGATCTGGCCGAGGGCGCCCAGGGTGATCGCGAGGAGGATCGACGAGAGCCCGGCCGCGAAGACGATGTTCCCGGCCCAGTCGATCCGCGGCGCCGACTCGGGTTTCGCCAGCTCCCGTAGGTCGGCCCGGGCGCGGAGCGTCGCGAAGATGCCGATCGGCACGTTCACGAAGAAGATCCATCGCCATCCGATCGTCGAGGTGATGATCCCGCCGAGGACGAGCCCCGACACGGCGCCGCCCACGATCGAGACCTGGTTGATGCCGAGCGCCCGGCCCCGCTCGTTCGGAGGGAAGGCGTCCGTGATGATCGCGGCCGAGTTGGAGAAGAGGAAGCCCGCCCCGATCGCCTGGACGAGGCGGAAGGAGACCAGCTCGAGCCCGGACTGGGAGAATCCGCAGAGCGCCGAGCCGACGGTGAAGATCGCGAAGCCGAGGACGTAGAGGCGGACCCGCCCGAACATGTCGGAGAGGCGGCCGAAGTTGAGGAGCACGACGGCGGTGACGAGCGAGTAGCCGAGGAGGATCCAGAGCAGGAGCGTCGCGTTGGTCTGCCGCAGCTGCTCGCCGATCGTCGGGAGCGCGATCAGCACGATGTTGGTGTCGATCGACGCCATCAGGGTCGCGACGGTGGTGTTCGAGAGGACCCGCCACTTGTACTCCATGCTCACCGTCCGGGGCGCGTGGGTCGGGGAAGTCGGCCCTCGATCGGCGCGCGGGGCGCGCGGTCGTCGGGGTTCGTCGTCCGCTTTCCGTCGCTCAGCTGAGCGTCGGCCCTTCCGATTGGCCGCCCGCGATCTCGGCGCTCATTCGATCGATGTACTGGCGAAACCGCGCTATCAGATGCCGGGAGGAGATCACTCCGACGACCTGGTCGCCGGAGCGGACCACCATCCGCCGGATCCCGAGGTCGGCCATCTGGGTCGCCACCTCGTCCATCGGGGTGTCGGGCGCGCAGGAGCGGACGACCGGCGAGGCGATCTGCTTCAGCGGGACGGTCGCCGGGTCGACGCCGGGCGCGACGATCTTCTCGAGGAAGTCCCACTCCGTGACGATCCCCGAGATCCGCCCGGGTCCCCCGCGCGTGGCCATCGCGTACCCCTTGCGCACGGCGACCATCTGCCGAGCGCAGCGAAGCACGTCCAGCTCCTCGTCGAGCGCGAGGAGGTCGGTCTCCATGATGTCCTTCGCCGTCAGGACCATGCCGGGCGAACGGCCGGTCGATTATGAACGTGGCTGCCCGCGTCGGCTACCCGCGAACCCCCCAGCTCTCCCGGTCGAGGAGATCCTGGTCGGTCGCACGGATACCGGCCCCGACCTCGGCCTCGGTGAGACGATCCGCCGGTCCCCGCCGAACCCGGGCGAGCACGTCGGCGCGGGAGACGGTCAGCGCCGCGATCTGCGAGAGCTCGGCGCGCACCCACTCGGAGACCGTCCCCCGGTCCGAGTCGAGCATCGCGAGATGCACCGCGCCGAAGAGCTGGTCGCGTTCGAGCCAGTACCGTACGTACCCTGCGAGCAGCCGTTCCGCGTCGCGCGTCAGGGCCGGTGGGCGATCCGGGGGAGGCAGCACGCCCAGCGACCGGGAAACCCCGCCCGCCGCGCGGAGCTCGAGAAGCTCCCAGCCCCCGAGGGCGAGACCGAAGGCGATCGGTCCCCGCCCCTCCTCGAACAGCAGGGGGAGTCGCTCCAGTCCCCCGTCCGGCGACGGCGGATCGTCGGCGGGAAAGAACTCCGCGCTCGGACCGGGAAGATTGTTCTCGAGGAGCGACCGCACCGCGTCCTCGGACTCCCAGCGCCCGTGCGACTCGAGCTGGCGCGCCAGGCGGCGCCGTCGGCGAACACCGGCCTCGAGGACCGAGGGGGGGGTCGAACCGAGCCGTTCCCGAAGGGCGGCGAGCTCCGTCTCGAAACCGATCGACGGTCCGGCCGCCGCGGGGCCCCGGTACTCCGCCAACCCGGTGAGTTCGACCCCCGGGCACGTCAGGACGACGGTCGCCTGCGCGCGGGCGCCAAGATGGGCGGTCAGCGGAAACACCCGGCAGACCGAGGGGCGGACCGCGTGCCCCCGGCAGCGATTCGCCTCGAGGAGGCGGCAGGCGCCCCCGTCGGGGCGGGAGGAGAGAAACTCCTCGCCGCCCCGACGAGTGAGCACGGGGGTCGGGACCAGCTGGAGGAGCGGAGCGCGTTCGGCCGGCCGGACATGCGGTTCGGCGTAGCAGCAGAGTCCGCAGTCGGGACGGCATGCGTACCGGAACCCGGCGAGCAGGCCGACGTCCAGCGGCATCGAGGTCGCGGGAGCGGGTGGTTCCACGCCCCGAGACGGCCGGTCTCGCTCTTAGCCCAGACGCGCCGGGCGCCCTCTACGGCGAACGCTCGGGTCCCACCGCGGGGAATCGCACCCCGGTCCGGGACTCGAGCTCCGCGACCAGGGAGGCCTCCTCCTCGCCGCTCCAGCGGAACGGGTCGATCGACTCCCGTTCGGCCCACCGCTCGGGGGAGGCGTAGCCCGTCTCCTCGAAGAAGTCGCTCCGCCAGGCATCGGGGAGCAAGGCCTCCTCGGACGGGGCCGTGAGCCCCGCGAGGATCCGCCCGGTGCGGGCGAGGACCCGGGCGACCGACTCCGCGCGGTATCCTCCGCCACCGGTCACGAGGAGCCGCCCGTGGCAGTGCTCGGCGGCGTAGGCGAGGAGCATGCGGTCGATCTCTTCGTACGCCCGCGGGGTGTACTGGAGCTGGGCGAGCGGGTCCCCCGCGTGCCCGTCGACGCCGTGCTGCAGCACGATCATCTCGGGGCGGAACCGGTCGAGCATCGGCGGGACGATCCGGCGGAACAGCGGCAGCAGCGCGGCGTCTCCGGCGCCGGGCGGGAGCGGCACGTTGACCTTGAGCCCCGCGCCGTCCCCTCCCCCGGCCTCGGAAGGAAAACCGGTCCCTGGGAACAGCGTTCGGCCGTCCTGGTGGAAATCGATGTCGAGAAGTCGGCCGGACCGGTAGAAGCCGTACATCACCCCATCCCCGTGGTGGGCGTCAATGTCGAGGTAGGCGATCCGACGCCCGGCGGCCAGCGGGCCGGCGAGCGCGACCGAGAGGTCGTTGAAGATGCAGAACCCGCTCGCCCGATCCGGACGCGCGTGGTGCAGTCCACCGGCGGGATGGAACGCGGGGCGCCGGTCCTCCCAGGCCGACTCCGCCGCCCGGACCGCGCCCGCGACGATCCGCGCGGCCGCCTCGAAGCAACCGGGGGTCCCCGGCGTATCGCCCTGGTCGAGGTACACCGTGGTGTCGCCCGCCCCGACCGCGCGGACCCGCGCCACGTACCGCGCCTCGTGGAACCGCTCCAGGACCGGGGGCTCGGCCGGGGCGACGTCTCGGAGCCACTCGACGCGCGACCGCTCGTCGGGGAGCAGCGACCGCTCGAGGAGCCGGACCGCGAGATCGCGGGTCGCCTCCGTGAACGGGTGATCCGGTCCGAAGGCGTACTGACGGAACGCCGGGTCCCAGACGACGAGCGCCCGGGGCGCGGACCCCGTCCGTGTCGTCTCCGCGGCCCGCTCCTTCGGGGGAGCGGACGGCCCCGGAAGCGACGGCGCGCCCACGCCCGGCCAGGGGCGCCGCGGATAAGTCGTTCGCGCGCGCCGACAGAGAAGGCATTATCCCCCGGCCGGGGTGGACGGCGCGGGTCGGCGATGGGGATCGAGGACGAGGTGTCGGGGAACGCGGTCAAGGTCTACAAGACGATGAAGGATCTCGCCTACCTCTCGGAGGAGAAGATGGGCACGGCGGAACGGATCACGCAGACCGCGAAGCTCCCGAAGAACATGGTGCTCAACGCCCTCCAGGAACTGCAGAACCGCGGCTGGGCCCGCCGGAAGGTCCGCGAGAAGGCCGCCGGCTACTACCTGACGAAGTAATCGAGCGCTACTCCGCGCCCGACGCCGGCGCGTGCGACCAGACCTTCTCGACCAGGCGGCACGTCGACCGGAGCGTCACTTCGGTGACCGCGCTCACGCGGGCGACCTGCGCCCGGGAGCGGTGCTCGCCGTTGCGCTCGGCCGCGAGATAGATGAGCGCGGCGACCAGCCCATGGGGGCTCAGGCCGGAGAGCTCCGCATCGTCCCGCGTCGTGTCGAGCATCGTCTCGACGGTGGAGCGGACCTTCGGGGATAGGGCGAGCTCCTGGGCGTAGCGCGTCAGGAACGCCTTCGACCCCACGCTCGGGACCGAGACGACGCCGCTTCGCTGGATCATCTTGAACGTACGGCCGATCTCCGAGCGCTTCCCGTCGACGGCGCTCGTCACCTCCCCGAGGGTGCGCGGGATGCCGAAGCGCCGGCACGCGGCGTACACCGCCGCCCCGACGCACGCCGAGAGGGCTCGGCCCCGGAAGATCCCGGCGCGCTTGGCTTCGGCGAACACCCGCTCCGACTCGGTGCCCACGAGGTCGGGGACCCCGAGCTGGTGGGCGGCCTGGAGGATCTCGCCGCGAGCCGGAGAACGGTCGAGGGGGCCGTCCATCGCCCGGGCGGTCTGCCGCTGCATGACGCGCTTGAGGTGCTGGAACTCGTAGCGTCGGCGCCACCCCAAGCGCCGGCCCTGACCGTCGCGCGACAGCGAGAGGGTGCTGCCGAGGGTGCGCTTGACCCCTCCCGGGCGGACGAACGGTCCGATGCCGCGACCGCTCCCCTCGGAAGCAGTGCTGGCGATCGGAGGGGGGGCGCTCTCCAGGACGCCGCCGTCATCGAAGACCAGCCCGCACTCCGCGCAGTGGGTCTCGGCGAGGTTCGCGTCCACGATCCGATGCGTGCTCCGGCACATCGGGCACGGCGCGACCGCTGGCGCCCCAGGCGAGGGGGCCGGAGACCCGGTCTCGGCCACGAGTTCGGGTTGGCGGCCCAGAATATTAAGATGCGTCCAGCCCCGGGGGGGTCCCCCTCGACCAGAAGGCTATTTGGAGTGGTGCGTTCCGGTTGTTCCGGTGAGGACCGGACTCCTGGCGGTCGGGGCCGCCATGGCAATCGTGGGCGCCGGCGTCGTGGCAGCGATCACGATGCCGTTCGCCGCACCGGATACTTCGCGAAGCTCCCAAAGCTGGGACTTCGTTGTCCCCCCTGAATCTCTCAAGACTTACAACATAACGGCGACCCCCGGCGATTCGGCCTCGGTGCGATTCGCCTGGAATTCAACGGTGGCGACGAAGGTCGTGTGGTACTCGGCGGGCCCGTGCTCTCCCACTCCGAATTGGTGTGTCAGCGGGATCCTCGCCTCGTGGAACGGGAACACGACGGGCAAGTGGACGGTCTCCGGCGTTCCCCCGACAGGCTACCGTGTCCAGATCGTTGACTCGGGCTCCGCCCCCGTCAGCTTTAGTGGCCAGTTCGTCGAATCGGTCTCCGAGCCGAGCCATCACCTTCCGATGGTTCCGTTCGCGTTTGTACTGAGCGGAGGGTCGATCCTCATCGGACTAGGCGGCCTGTCAATCTACCTCGGCCTGTTCCTTCCGTCGGGAACGTTCGGCCCCCGAGTCTCGGGGCCGAGCGACGAATCCGACTCGGAAGGCGAGCCGGCCGAGAGCGCTGAACGGTCGCTCCCGGGTCCCAGAGACTGATCGCTCGGGACCTACTGGCCCCAGAACGGATGCGTTGCCCGGCGCAGGCGGGTCACCTCGTCCAGGATCTCCTGCTCGTGCGGCGTCAGGGTCTGCCCCTTCAGCGCCCGGGCGGACGGCTCCGGGATCACGACCAGCAGTAGATCCCCCTCGGCGACGTTCCGCCCGACCACGCCGCCGTCGATCGACGCGGCGACCTCCTCCCCCTCCTCGGCCTGCGGGATCGACTCGCTCTCCCGCTGCAGGCTCTTCAGAAGCCCGACCTCCGAGCCGTCCGGGTGCATCAGACGGACCCCCGGGCGCAGGGTCCCGCCGACGACCTTCACCCCGACGATCGCCGGCTTCGACATCCGGAAGACGAACCCGGCGAGCACCTCGAGCTTCGCGGGGTGGACGGTGCCGAGCCGGTGGGCCGCCTCGATCTGGCGCTGGCGTTCCGTTCTCCAGGCGAGGTACTCCTCGATCGCGCGATACATGACATCGGCGCGGAAGATCCGGACCCCTTCCGGGTCCCCAGGCGGAACGGCGTCCGGAAGGATCGGCACGTTGAACGCGAGGACCGCGCGGTGCGTCGGGTCCTTGACGTCCGCGACGCGCATCACGGTCGGGCGACCGACCGGGCCGACGCCCGCTTCGTGGATGGGGATCCCGCGTTCGCGGCACTCGAACGCGAGCGCCTCGACGCCCCCGAGGGTGTCGGCCGTGATCGCGACCCCGCTCTCGGCGAGATCGGCGACCGGCGTCGCCTCCCGCGCGAGCTCCGCTCGGACCTCCTCCGCTTCGGCGGGGGTCCGCACGACCTTGAGGAGACCGCCCGGCATCGCCTCCTCGATCTGCGTCGCCGCGAGGTAGACCCCGGCCGCGGCCCGCACCTCGGCGAGCGATTCGAGCCGGACCTGGGAGGTCGGGCGGGCGTTCTTGAGCGGCCGGGGCCGGAAGATCCCCCGCACCTTCGTCGAGAACGGACCGTTGCGGCCGGTGACGACGATCTCGTCGCCGACCTTGAGCCCCCCGCGGTAGACGATGATGTTCCCGACCGGGCCGACCCCTTTCTGGTCGCCCCGCTCGAGGATCGTCGCTTCCCCCCCGTCGGCGACGAGCTTCAGCTCGTCCTTGAGGAACCGCTGCGAGAGGCCGATCAGGAGCGCGATCAGCTCGGCGATCCCGGCCCCCGACTTCGCGGAGACGGGGACGATCCCGACGTTCCGGGTGAAGTCGCTGACCCGGTCGTAGCGGTCGGCGCTGAACCCGAGCCCGACGACCTCCTCGGCGACGGCGTAGACCCGCATGTCGAGCGCGTGCGCGAAATCCGGCCCGGAGCGCGCGATCATCTCGTCGAGGCGTCCCGGGGAGACGACCTTGCGCCAGCCGGGCAACAGGTCGATCTTCGTCAGCGCGACCGCGAACGGGGTCTTCTCCCGCCGCAGGATATGGATCGACTCGCGGGTCTGCGGCATGACCCCCTCGCGCGCGTCCACCACGAGGATCGCGAGGTCGGCGAGCGCGCCGCCCCGTCGGCGCATCGTCTCGAACGAGCGATGGCCCGGCGTGTCGACGAACAGGAGGCCCGGGACGACCATCTGGTCGAGCCGGAGGATCCCTTCGCAGAGCCGCCGGACGGCCGCCCCCGGGACCTCGATCGCGCCGATGTGCTGGGTGATCCCGCCGGCCTCCTTCGCCGCCCGCACGCTGCCCGTGATCCGGTCGAGGAGCGTCGTCTTCCCGTGGTCCACGTGTCCCAGGAGGGAGACGATCGGCTCGCGCAGGTCGGGCACGGCGATTTTTACCTCAGGCGGCTCATTACGGTTCCGCTCGGCCGCGGGCGGGCGTCACGGCGGAGCGCGCCCGAACTCCGACAACGGACCGGCGACCAGCGGCACCAAGAGCTCCTCGGGCGTGAGCCCGCCGTGGCCGCCGAGGAACTCCCCGCGCGGCGACACGGGGACGCCGGGGGGCATCGCAACGAGGCCGGTCGGCACGGGCACGAGGGCGAGGAGGTCGCCGAGGCGCGCGGCGATCTCGGGGTGGTACGGAGGCGGGCCGAACAGCCCGGCCGCCAGCCCGTCGCGCATCGCGATGAGGCGGCTTCCGTTCGGTAGTCCCGCTTCGAGGGCGGACCGCAGCGCCGCCTCTCGGCCCGGGAGCGCGGAGAAGTAGCCCGCACGACGGTCGCCGGCCAGCGGGCGCCCCATCTCGCGGGCGATCTCGGGCGTGAGGTCGATCCGCAGCTGCCGCGCGGGGTCGAGCGCGACCTGGCCGTGGTCGGCCGAGACGACGACGGTCGTCGCCCTCGCGCGGTCCGGGTCCACCTGGTCGGCCACGTACTCGAACAGGTGTGCGAGCCGGTCCGCCTCGAACCCGACGAGCCGGTCGACCGGCCCCCGCCAGTGCTGCACGGTGTCGAGCTCGTCCCAGTAGGTGTAGATCACCGGCGGCGGACGGGGTCGGTCGATCAGGTCGGCCAGGAGGTGAGCCAGGTCGGAGGCGGTGGCGTACGGCACGTACGGCGCCCCGTCGTAGAGCAGGCGGGTCAACCCCGAGCCCTGGAACTTCTCGCGAGAGAGCGCGGTCCCCTCCACGCCGCGGCGGAAGATCGACGGCGCCGCCGAGACGAGGGCGGGGGTCCACTCCGCGCCGACGAGCGTCTCGGGATGGGGGACGCCGACCGGCGACATCTTGAGCAGATCCGCCACGACGCCGAACCGGGGAAGGAACTGCCGGTATCCCACGACTCCGTTCTGCGCGGGGCAGCTGCCGCTCGCGAGGCTCACGAGCGCGGGGACCGTCGTCGTAGGAAACACGGTCGTGATCGGCTGGGCGAGCCGCGCCCATCGGGCCCCGGCCGGCGAGCGTCGGTCGCCGCTCCATCGGTCGAAACCGAGCCACCCCCACCCGTCCGCCAGCATCACGACGATCGGCCCTTCGGGGCGCCGACCTCGGAACGGATCGAGCTCCGGGACCAGGGACGGGGCGAGCGGGACCGCGTCGGACTCGGAAGCGCCCGCCGCGCGGGCGACCGTCGCGGCGACGTTGGGGATCGATCGGCCGCCGTACGCCGGCATCGGGAGCCCGAGCCGCGGATCCGGCCGCAGGAGGTCGGACTCGGCACGGCTCCAGGAGCGTCCCGGCCCCGTCGGACTGCTCATCGAGGAGAGACCTCCCCCGAACCCACCGGGAGGGAGTATTAATCTCGGGGGCGGGCCGCGCCCGGATAGTCGTCGAGCGACGCCTGGCGCTGCACCCGGCCCGCGAGCTTCTCGACCCGGACGGAGACGGTGCGCACCGCCCGGGCGCGACCGGCCCGCTCCGCGTCCCACAGCTCCCGCGCGAGACGGACGGCCCGCTCCGCCAACGTGGTGCTCCCCTCGCGGGCCGCCGAGAGGGAGCGGATCCGCTGATTGCGCGAGAAGTCCGCCCACCGGATCCCAACCCCGACCGCCCCGTACCGGACCTCCTCGCGCTCGAGGGACGCGGCGAGCTCCCCCGCGAGGGACCGGATCGACGGTTCGATCTCCTCCCACTGCGTCACGTCGACGTCGAACGTGTGGTCGCTGGAGCGGGAGCGCCGGCCCGGGGGTCCCTCGCTCGGGGAGTCCCGCGGGTGCCCGTCGGCGAGCGCGATCAGCTCCCGCCCGAAGCTGCCGAGCCATCGCCCGACGTCCGTCGGGGAGCGACCGGCGAGCTCCCCGATGAGCGCGATCCCGTGCTCCTTCAGGAGGATCTCGGTCTTCGGGCCGACCCCGGGGACGGCGCGGACCGGCAGCGGGGCGACGAACCGCGCCACCTCTTCCGGGGGCACGACGACGATCCCGGCGGGTTTCGCCCGGTCCGTGGCGATCTTCGCCACCACCCGCGTCGTCGCGACGCCGAGCGAGGCGGGGAGGCGGAGCGTGGCGCGCAGGTCGTGCTGGAGCCGCTCGGCGACCTCCCGCGCCCCGGCCGGGGTCGTCGCGTCGACGGAGAGGGCCGCCTCGTCGATGCTGAACGGGGTGACGTCGGGCGAGTAATGCGCCAGGAGCTGTCGGACCTCCCGGCTGACGCGCTCGTACTTCGGAAAGTCGGGCGCGATCCACACCGCGTCCGGACAGAGGCTCGCGGCCGTTCGGGCCGGGAGCGCGCTGCGCACCCCGAACGCCCGCGCCTCGTAGCTCGCGGAGAGGACCACGCCCCGCGACGGGCGGTCGGACGGGGGCGGCCCGACGATCACGGGCCGGCCGACGAGCTCCGGCCGCTCCCGGAGCTCGCAGGAGACGTAGTAGGCATCGAGGTCGACGTAGACGATCCAGCGGGGCGGGCGGTCGGTCTCGGGAGCCGACCCCGGGCTCTCCGGCCAGAGAGTTCGCGACGGTCGGGGTCGGTTCGCCACTTCCTCTCCTTCGGTCCGGCGACGCCGGCGAAGCGTCGGGTCGCCCGCTCAGGCGCTCGAGAAGTCGACCGCCTTCGCGTCGACGACGAGGCCGGACGGGCCAATGACGTACGGCTGGACCGTCCGCGCGTGCGCCGTCCGCCGCATCTTGAGCACCCGCAGGGCGAGCCCGACGCGGTGGCCGTCCGCCCCGGTCTGGTAGCCGAGCACGACCACCCCGTCCGCGACGTACTCGGAGAGCCCGTCGCGGCTCACCTCCGGGTTGCGGGGGTCCGCCTCGGCCGTGAGGACGGACGTGGCGCCCGCCTCCTTGCAGGCGCCCGCCAGCGCGAAGAGCGTCGACCGTCGGCTCGGCTCGTCGTCGCTCAGCATGTTGAGCAGGGAGACGGAGTCGAGGACGATCCGCTTCGCGCCGAGGGTCGTGAGCTCCTTGCCGAGCTCGCCCTGGACGCGGTGGAGGCTCTGGCGGGTCTCCCGCGGGTCGAGCCGGACGATCTTCAGCATCTCTTTCTCGACCGCGGCGTCGACCGGCCAGCGGAACTGGCGCGCCGTCTCGAGGAGCGGGGCGACGTCCTCCTCGAGCGAGAGGAAGACCCCGCGCTCGCCGTGCTGCGCTCCTTCGAGGAGGAACTGGAGGCCGAGGCACGTCTTGCCGGTCCCGGGGAGCCCGGTGACGAGGACGACGTGGCCGGCGGGGAACCCGCCGCCGAGCATCTCGTCGAGCCCGGCGACGCCGGTGCCGAGCTTCCGGGGAGCCCCCTCAGACCCGCTCATACTGCGTCGTCACCAGCCCGTTGTTGTGGTTGATCCGGATCACGAACGTGCCGTGGTGCTCCGACGGGAGCCGCGAGAGCACCGGCATGAACTTCTCGATCAGCATCGCGCGGTTGCGGTGCGAATGGTTCGGGCTCGCCGACCAGCGGAAGTGCAGGACCCCGTCGACCGAGTCGATCACCGCCTGTTCGATGGCGGCGGGGGCGACCCCCTCCGAGAGGAGCAGGTAGACGATCCCGTTCCACGCCTTCGCCCTCCGGCGCAGTCCCTTGAGGAGAGTGAGGAGGTCGTTCGGCTCGATCCCGTCGCGGACCAGGAGGTCGGTCAGGGAGTCGACGATCACGACGTTCCCAGCGCCGCAGGCGTCGAGCGCGTTGGCGAGCGCCCGCACTGGTCCGTCCGGGGACCCCTCGGGCCCGGGGGCCCGCCCGAGGAGGGGCCCGGGGAGGGCCGACCACTCCGTCGGGACGACGGTGTCGCGGAAGTACGTCGAGGAGAGGTCGTGGAAGACGAGGTGGCGGAGCAGGACGTCCGGATAGAAGCCGTGGAACGACTCGCGGACCTCGTTGAGGACCTGCTCCTTCGAGCGGCTCAGGCTGACGACCGCGACGCCCTCCGGGTAGACGAACGGCCCCTTCGCCCCGCCGAGGTAGAACTGGTGCAGGTCCGGCTCGTCGTAGTGGAACATCAGGTGGACGGCGGAGGTCAGGGCGAACTCCTGGTGGCCGGCGCCCGCCTCCCCGAGCAGCAGGACCACGGAGCCGGCGGGGAGCCCGCCGGTCAGGTAGTCGAAGTCGGGGACGCCCGTGGGGATCCGCGGCGGGGACGACGTCTCCTCCGCCGAGGCCCGGCTCGCCGGACGAAGAGGGATCACGAACGGACGGGGACTTCCGCTGGCCATGAGGGGGTGCGAGCGTCGATGCCGACCCTCGGGTATTAGTAGGCTCGGCTCGAGGAGAGGCGGGTCGGGCGCTACGTGCCGTTCTTCAGGAACTCACGGAGCAGAACGGTGGCGTACGCGCCTTTGGGGAGCGAGAAGGTGAACCAGACCCCATCCGACTCTTCCCGGAGGCCGATCGGCGGCATCGGCAACAGCACCGGGCGCCACGCCCCCCGGCTCGCGACCTCGGGAAGGGCCGGCAGCAGGAACTGTCCGGGAACGACCCCCTCCTCGGCCAGCAGCTCGGTGAGCAGTCGGCCCGCCGGGCCCGCCGACGGTCGGGTCTCGGCGCCGACGAGCGGGCCGGCCAGCATCGCGCCGCCCCGCCCCACGAGCTCCCGGCACTCCGGGAGGTTGTCCTCCCCGACCTCCACGCCGTCCTGGCTGCGCACGGTACCGTCCCGCCCGACGCGGAGGATCCCGTCGCCGACCTCCGGCCGGCCGAGCGGCATGCCCGCGGCGCGCCGTCGGCTCACCCACCGGTTGAACAGGTACGCCTGGTAGGCGTGGACGAACAGCCGTCGGAGTTCGAGCGGGAGCGCCCGGAGCGCCCGGGTGGACGTCTCGCCGCCGGCGAGCCGCTCGAGGATCGCCCGCTCGAACCGGTACTCCCGGGGAAAGTCCCGCAGCGCCCGCTGCGCGTCCCGATGCTGCGCGTACTCCGCCCGCGCGATGTCGCCGGTCCCCGCCGCCCCCCCGCTCGGGCGCGCCGTCAGGTACAGGTCGACCGCCTCGTCGACGTTCCCGCGGACGAGCGCGCGGCCGACGGCGTGCGTGACCGGGCGCACCTCGCCGAACCGCTGCGGTCCGAAGAAGTTCACGAACCCGCCCGCGGCCCGCAGCTCCGCTTCGACCTCCCGGTACGCCGTCACCGCCTCGGCGGGGGGCCGGGCGAGGCCGGTGATCCGGATCTCGAAGGCGTTCCCGTAGTGGTGGCCGAGCACGAGCCCGTCCCGGGCGCGGTAGGCTTCGAGCAGGACGACGTTGGGCAGGGCGAGGTCGGCGGTCGGCGGGGCGCCCCGGTAGGAGAGCAGCCGCTCCGCGACCGCCCGACGGTCCTTCGTGCCGGACCACTGGACCGACCGCGCGGCGAGCCCGAGCCGGCGGGCGATCGCGGCGGCGAGCTCGTGCTGCTCCCAGCCGCGGCTCTCGACCCGGAGGACCGTGTAGCCGCCCGTCGGGTCGGGCCGCGGGTACGTCGAGATCTCGCGGACCCGGAAGTCCTCGTCGCTCGCCTTCGCGCGGCCGCCGACGCCCGGGGCGGACGCGAGGTAGAACTCGATCCCGATCGCCCGCTCGGACGCGGGCGGCGTCGGGGACGGGGCGTCCACTCCTCTCGGAGCGGCGGCGTCATTATTACGTCACGGCCCGATTCCTCCCGGCGGCCGATGATCCAAGCGACGGCCCGCGTCCTGAAGAACATCATCGAACTGCGCGTCGGCGACGAGCAGTTCGTCGGCCGACCGGTGCAGGCGGAGCAGGCCGGGCTCGGGCACCGGATCGCGGCGCTCTTCTCGACGGAGTTCCACGTCGTTCGGCCCACGACCCCGCTCGTCGTCGAGGCGACCGTCAGCTACCGGGCGAAGACCGACGAGATCCGGATGCGGATCGGCGAGGAGACGTGGCGCACCCAGGCGACCACCTTCGGTCCGATGACGATCGACTACGGAGGGGTCCGCTACACGATCAACGAGCGGCTCACCGGGAAGTTCGCGATCGTCAACGGCGCGGCCCCGGTCGGCGTCGGCTCGATCGGGTTCCGGACCTGCACGATCGACGAGTACCCCCCCGAGCTCGGGATGTTCCTCGGATACCTCGCGCTCGGGTACGTGATCCGCCACCTCACCTGGCAGATGCTCGGCTGACCGGCGCTACCACCGCCGCAGGCTGGGGGGCCGCGGCGCCGCGGCGCGCGTACCGTGCAGCCGGTGCATCCGGCGCCCCGCGGTGTGCGGGATCTGGAACAGGTGGTACGGGATGGGCAGGAGCAGCACCCCGCCGGCGATCACGGTGAGCGCGGCGACCGTGTAGGTGAAGTGGACCCCGTGCACCGCGTACAGCCACCCGCCGAGCAGGGTCCCGAGGAGGCCGCCCGCGCCGGCGATCGCGTTGTACAGCCCGAGCGCGCGGCCCCGTGCCGACCGTCCGACGAGGCGGACCAGGAACAGCGTGCTCGCGGTGCTGATGAACGCCCAGGTGACGCCGAGCATCCCGTTCAACAACGTGAGCCAGGCGAGGAGGGCAGGACTCCCCACCCCGAACAGCAGGTAGATCGGTCCCCAGAGGAACAGGAGCATCAGGATCACTCGGCCGCCGAGCGACTCCAGGAACACCGACTTGGGGGAGTGGTTGTCGACCGCCTTCCCCGAGTGGAAGAACAGGGCGGTGGAGGCGGCGGCCGCGCCGAGGTAGACGATGAACACCCCCGCGTCCCGGGCGTGCGCGTTGTGCCCGAGCACCGAATAGAGGAACACCGGGAACGGGCCGTAGAAGATGTCGAAGCCGACGCTCATGACGAACAGGGCCGCGAGGAACAGGTACTCGCGCCCCGGAAGCCGCTCGTCGCTCGACCGGGTAAGGTCGATCACGCCCGCCACACGGGAGCGGAAGTTACGGGCGCGCTCGGTGAGGCCCGTGCGCAGGTGCAACAGCTCGTTCATGTTCCGGCGCTCGACCCGGGTCGTCGGCTCCTCGATCCAGACCCAGGCGACGCCGGCCGAGACGAGGGCGAGCCCGCCGGAGAGGAGCAGGAGACCGGTCATCGCGTCGACCGCGGTGCCGGTGTGCCCGACGACGAACAGCCAGACGAAGCCGAGCGCGAGCCCGACGGTCGTCCCGAGGCCGGAGATGAGGCCGAACAGGCCGATGTCCTGCGGCCACCAGCGCTTGTGGCGTGTCTCGAGGAGGAGCATCGTGCCGATCGGCGCGCTCGCGGCGGAGGAGAGCCCCTCGACCACGTTCAGCAGGAAGAACGTGTGCAGGTCGCGGGCGAGGGCGATGCCGACGATGCTCGCGCCCGTCGCGAGGAACGACCCGACGAGGAAGAACTTGCGATGGGCGACCCGGTCGGAGAGGTTCCCCCAGACGATCGTGAACGGCACCTGGCTCATCGCGCTCGCCGCGATGATCACCGTCACGATGAACGCGGAGGCGCCGAAGTGCTGCAGGGCGAGAAGCGGAATGAGCGGCGTGGCGATCCCGTCCGAGATCGCCAGCGGCAGGTAGGCGAGGAACCAGAGGTCGCTGGTCGAAGGCCTGAGGACCATCCGGGCCTTGATGTCGACGGACAAGGACCCACGCCCCGGCGGCCCCTCAAAAGCCGGTGGCATGCGGATAAAACCGCGGTTCGGTCGGCACGCCCCCGCGCGCGGAACGGCGGCCGGAGCGCGAGAACCGCGCTAGCGCACCGAGACGCCGACCTGACCGAGCAGCGCCTTGTGCTCGGTCTCCGAGATCCACTCGACCTTCAGGTACTCGCGCAGGAACGCGTCGTCCGCCCCCAGATCGCGCGCCTCGCGGACAACGAACCGGTACGCTTCGATCTCGGTCCACCGCTCGACGTAGCTCACGCCCGGCTCCCAGAGGTTGGCCCCGTCGCGACGCTGGACCACGTGGCAGAGCTCGTGGTAGACGTCCATGAACAGGACGAGCGCGGAGGATTCGCGCAGGTGCGACTGGCCGATGACGATGCAGTCACGGCCCGGCGTCATCACGGGCTTCCACTGACGGCGCGCGCCCTTCGGGGCCTCCCACGGGGCGACGTACATCCAGAGGTCCTCGTCGACGACCTCCACGCACGTCTCGTCGAACAGCCGGGCGCGTCGGGTCACGTCCGACTCGAGGCGCAGCGCCGGGGGGAGCTGGTCGAGCCCCGGGAAGACGGCGAGCAGCGGGTGCCGGCCGACTGGCATCTCGCGGGTGACCCGGAACCCGTCCGGGAGACGCGGCTCGTGGCCCGCCGCCTTCGGCGCCGGCATGCAACTCCCCGCACTCGGACCCGGGATAAAGAGGATATGGAATCAGCGCCTGTTTCCCCGGGGGAAGCGTACCGGCGTCGTGGTGCGGCGAAAGAACGACCTCACGGCGGTCCGCGGAGTGTCGGTCGGCCAGGCCGAGTCCGAGGACGGGAGCACCGGCGTGACGGTCGTCCGGTTCGCGGCGGCCGCCCCGACCGTCGTGGACGTCCGCGGCGGCGCGTCGGCGACGTACGACACCGCCTCCCTCTCCGTCGACGCAACGTTCGGACGGCGCTGGGCGGTCTTCTTCTCCGGCGGGAGCATCTTCGGGCTCGACGCGGCCCGCGGCGTTCGCGCCCGAGTTCTCGCGAGCGGTGGGGGCCACCGCGCGTTCGGAAACCCGAACCGGGTCGTTCCGATCTCCGGCGCGGCCCTGTTCGATCTTCCGACGAACGAGGGGCGGCTCCCGGATTACGAGGCGCTCGGTGCGCGCGCGGCGCAACGTGCGAGCCGACGGCCGGTCGCTCTGGGAGCGGTCGGGGCCGGCGCCGGCGCCACGGTCGGCAAGTACCTGGGCCGCGGGCGCTCGATGCGCGGCGGGGTCGGAACGAGCGCAACCCGGATCCGCGGGGGACCGACCGTCGGCGTGCTGGTCGTCGTCAACTCCGTCGGGGCGGTGCGGGACCCGGCGACCGGCCGGTGGGTCGCGGGAGCCCGTGCCCCCCGGGGCGGGATCTCCCCGCCGGACCGGGCGTGGAACCGCGCGGCCCGATCGCGCGGCACCACGCTCGCCCTGGTGGCGACCGACGCCCCGCTCGACCGGCCCGCGCTCGCCCGGATCGCGGCGATCGTCCACACGGGGCTCGCCCGGGCGATCGTTCCGTACCACACCTCGACCGACGGGGACGTCGTCTTCGCGGTCACGACCGGCGGCCTCGCCGGGGCCGGGGAGGAACGGTCGCCGGGGGCGACCGCGGATCGGATCGGGATCGCGGGAGCCGACCGGGCGGTCGCGGCGGTCCTGTCGGCGGTCCGGCGGTCGAACCGGGCGTCCTGAAACGGGGCGGTCGCCGGCCGAAAGCTACACGAACCCGGAGTCCCTGTTGGGGGCGAGGCCGGATGGACGCACCGCCCCGTCGGATCTCGTGGATCAGCCCGCCGCCCGAGATCTGTACCCTCTGCAAGGAGCCGCTCGACTCTCCCGAGGAGACGAGCTCGTGGAACGGGAACCCGGCGCACCGGGACTGCGTCCGGATCCACATGCTGCAGCGGGACCCCGCCTTCCGCGAGGGGGACGAGGAGTCGGAGCCGACCGAGGAGTCGGCGGACACGATCGACGGGACCCTCCCCCGCGACGACGACGATTCGGAGTTCGAGTAGGCGTGCCCGGCGATCGGCCCCGCCGTGGACCGCGCTTCGGCCGCATCGGAACGGCTAAAAGGGTCGGTTTCGTCGTCTCGGGATAGCCCGGACGTTTTGAGGAGGGAAACTGCGGATGCCGGAAGTGGTAATCACGTGCGACTGGACGATGATGAGCAACCACCACGGGAAGGAGTTCCTCGGCTTCGGAACGACGACCCCCGCCTACGTCTTCCCGGAAGCGGTCTATCGACGCCTCTTCTACCCGGAGATGCCGGTCGACGAGAACGGCTACCCGCTCCAGGCGCCGTACGGGATGCGGAAGATCGAGGCGTCGCTCATCGACGGCGGCTTCGACGCCCGGATCGTGCACCCCGCGCACCTGAGCCGGTACATGCCGGGCGAAGCGAAGCTGCTCCTGATCTCAGGCCACGACTACTTCGGGCTCAACCCCCCGAGCTCGACGTTCAGCGGCGTCATGAAGCGGGAGACGCTCAACTGCATCAACTTCAAGCGGATGCTGAGCCAGCCCGCCGTGGTCGAGGCGCGCAAGCGCGGCCTCAAGATCATCGCCGGGGGCCCGTGCGCCTGGCAGCTCTCCCCGTCGACCCGCCAGAAGCTCCCGTTCATCCAGGAGTTCGTCGACTCGATCGGGGGGATCGACACCGTCGTCGAGGGCGAGAGCGACCTCTTCGTCCGAGAGATCGTGGCGAAGGCGCTCCACGACGAGTTCCTGCCGCCGCACGTCGTATTGACCCCGAAGGAGGCGCCGAAGGTCGAGCAGATCTCCTCCATCAGGTACCCGAGCGTGAACGGCCTTATCGAGATCGGGCGCGGCTGCTGCCGCGGCTGCTCGTTCTGCTCCGTCACGACGCGACCGACCCGCTGGTATCCGCTCTCGAAGATCGAGGAGGAGCTGAAGGTCAACGCGAAGATGGGGCTGCGCAAGGGGCTGCTCCACTCGGACGACGTCATGTTCTACGGCAGCCCGAACGTGATGCCGCACGAGGAGAAGCTGATCCCGATGCTGAAGCTCGCGAAGCAGTACTATCCTCAGGTCGGCTGGAGCCACGTCGCGATCGCGACGCTGATGACGAAGCCGAAGCTGCTCGCGAAGTGCGCCGAGGTCCTGATCGACGACCACCAGGACTGGTGGGGCGTCGAGGTCGGGGTCGAGACGGGGTCGCCCCGGATGATCACGGCCGCGATGCCGGGGAAGGTCGCCCCGTTCAAGGCGTCGCAGTGGCCCGAGCTCGTCGTCCAGGCGGCCGGCCTGATGAACGACAACCACGTCTATCCGGCGTGCACGTTCATCGTCGGCCTCCCCCAGGAGACCGAGGAGGACGTCGCGCGGACGATCGACCTCATCGACGACCTCTGGGACTTCAAGGCGCTGCTCGTCCCGATGTTCTTCGTCCCGCTCGGCCACCTGAAGACGAAGGACTGGTTCTCGCGCGACCGGCTCTCGCCGCTCCAGGAGGAGCTCCTGAAGCGGGCGCTGACGCACGGGATCCGGCAGTCGAAGCGCATGCTCGCCGACTTCTTCGACTGGGAAGGGGCCCACACGAGCCTCTACCGGGGCTCGTTCCGCGGGTTCATCGCGTTCCTCGAGATCGTCGCGAAGATGAACGGGCTCCTCAGCCCGTCGGCGCGCCCCCCGCGCGCGATCGTCGACCCCAACACCGCCCCGGACCGCCTGCCCGTGCCGACGATCCCCGTCCGCGAATAGCGGACCGCGGGGCCTACGGCTCGTCCTCGGGGAAGGCGGTCTCCGGCACCGGCCGGTGGACCGGGATCGGGGGCCGGTACTCGGGGAGGCTGAGGTCCGGCGGGATCGGTCCGCCGGAGCCGACGACCCGGAGGGTCGTCTCCCGACCGTTCCCGTCGTACGCCCTCCACGCCCCTTGCGTGAACGGCGACCCGACGATCAGGTGCCGGCGTCCCCAGCTGCGGAACAGCCTCAGGTCGGCGTCGGACGGATGGAGCGCCCCGGACGGATGCGAGTGCACCGTGCCGACGATCGACAGGTCGGCGGGCAGCATGTAGAGGTGGAAGTTCGCGTGGCGCCGGCCGGCGGTCGTCCCGGGGAGCAGCAGCAGCTCGCCGATCACCCCGGGGGGTTCGGCCCGCAGGACGCCCCCGAACTCGTTGGGGTAGGAGGAACGTCCGCTCGCGAGCACGCTGTCGAGCGTTCGGCGTGAGATCGCGGTGGGAGTGTCGCCGAGGCGGGCGGCCCCCGGCGCGCGCTTACGCTGCGGGCGGAAGATCGGCAACCGACCCTCCCCGGTCGGCGAACTCCTCGCTCCAGGGGAGGATCCGCTTGCCGCGCAGCCGCTCGAGGAAGCCGACGCCGAAGCGGACGAGCGTCGCCCTGCGGGGGGACCGGTAGATCGTCACCGACGATCGCTCCGGGAGCGGGAACTGGTCCTGGCCGTCGACGAGCACGACCGCCGCGCCGTCCCCCTCGAGGGCCCGGATCGAGACGGTCGCGAGCGGGTCGACGACGAGCGACCGGGTCTCGGCGCGGAACGGGGCGATCGCCGTGAGGACGACCCCCTCGACCCCGGGGTCCACGATCGGACCGAAGGAGCTGAGCGAGTAGGCGGTCGACCCGGTCGGCGTCGCCACGATGAGCCCGTCCGCGCGGACCCGGCCCACGACCCGGCGGTCGATCGCGATCTCAAAGAACCCCATCGTGCCGACCCGCGCGGCGTGCACGACGTACTCGTTCACGACGTCCGGGAGCGGCGAGGCGTCGGCCTGCCCTGCGAGCTTCATGCGCTCCTCGAGGGTATACCGGCCCGCGAGAAGCCGCTCGATCGCGGCCTCGAACTCCCCGGACCGGCGCGCATCGACCTCGGCGAGAACGCCGACGGTGCCGGCGTTCACCGGCAGCAGCGGCACCGAGGATCGGCGCATCGTGTAGAGGAACGTCCCGTCCCCGCCGATGGCGAGCAGCACGTCGGTCGCGAGCGTCTCGAGCGGCGCGTGCGGCCGCGCGGGGTCCGCGGGTCCGGCGGCGTCGCTGAGCACGACCTCGGCGCGGTCGCCGATCAGTTCGAGGGCATTCCGGGCGAGGGCGAGCGCCTGCGGCTTCCGAGGGTGGGCGGTGAGTCCGATCTTCACGGGAACGCCCCCGCGGCGTACGCCCGTTCGAGGGCCGAGTCGCCCCAGGCGAAGACGCTGGTCCGCTCCTCGATGCCAAGCGGCAGCGGGCCGAGCGGGCGGCTATCGGCGGTCGAAGTCCCGCCGCCGGCCTCCTGCACGATCCGGTAGGAGGCCGCGATGTCGGTGACCCGCAGGTTCCGTCGGGCCTCCCGGTTCTCGAACAGGTAGGCGTCGGCCGACCCCTGGGCGACCATCATCATCTCGAGGGAAGCGCAGCCGAGGGAGCGGACGCGGCGCACGGTGCCGGAGAGACGGCTCGCGCGCTCGCCCGTGTGATGACCTAGATTCAGGAAGACCACCTCGCCGTTCAATCGACGGGGGCGGGTGCGGATCGGCCGGCCGTCCCGGAACGCCCCGCCCCCGCGCGTCGCCCAGTACGTCGTCCCGCGGTCGAGGTCCCGGACAAGCCCGACGTCGATCCCGTCGAGCGTCCCCGCACCGAGCCCGAGCGACACCGTGGAGAACGGAAGCTGACGGAGGGCGTTGGACGTCCCGTCGATGGGGTCGACCACGAGGCTGCGGTCTCCTCCGCGCGCGACCGCGCCGATCTCCTCGGAGACGAGGTTCCAGTCGACGCGCTCCCGGTCGAGCGCCGCGAGCACCTCCCGCTCCGCGAGCCGGTCGATCTCCTCGGTCGGCGTACCGCCCGCGCTGACCGCGACGACGTCCGCCCGATGCGGCGAACCGGCGGCGTCGCGGACGACGCGCTGGACCGCGAGCGCGATCCGGAACAGGATCTCGAGGTCCGACCGGTCGGCCGTCGTCACGACGCTCCGGACCGGCGTCGGGGTAATGACGCCTCCGACGGGGCGCGCCGCGCGGGCGGGCTGACGTTATCCGCGGTCGCCGCTCGGCCGCGCGATGGAACTTCGCTTTCTCGGAGGCGCCTCCGAGGTCGGTTCGCTCGGCCTGGTCGTGCGCGACCAGGGACGGACGCTGCTGTTCGACTACGGCATGACCCCGGACGACCCGCCGACGTACCCGCGGCCGTTCCCGACGAACATCGACCTCGCCCTCCTCTCGCACGCCCACCTCGACCACTCGGGGATGACGCCGCTCCTGAGCCGGCTACCGAAGGCTCGGATCGTGGCGACCCCCGTCACGATCGCGGTCGCGGACCTCCTCACGAAGGACGCGCTCAAGATCGCCCGGCTCGAAGGGTACCTGGCCCCGTACACGACGGGCGACATCCGCACCCTGCACGAGCGGTTCACCGCCGTCGACCGGCACGCGACGTTCCGCCACCGCGGCATCGAGGTCGAGCTGACCCCGGCCGGGCACATCCCCGGAGCGACCATGATGCTCTACCACGGGGAGAAGGACGTCCTGTTCACCGGGGATCTGCAGACGATCCCGACCCACCTCGTCGGAGCGGCCGAGCCGCTCGAGTGCGACGTGCTCGTGATGGAGTCGACGTACGCGGGGCGCGAGCACCCCGACCGTCGCGAGACGGAGCGGAAGTTCCGGGACAAGGTCGCCGAGACCGTCGAGCGGGGCGGGATCGCGATCGTCCCCGCGTTCGCGGTCGGGCGCGCCCAGGAGGTGCTGATGTCGCTCGTGTCGACCGGCTACGAGACGTACCTGGACGGGATGGCGCGAGCGGTCAACGACATCTACCGCGCCGCGCCCGAGTACCTCGCCGACGCTCCCCGCTTCCGTCGGGCGCTCGAGAGCGTGCATGTCGTGGAGCACCCGGGGGATCGCAAGAAGGCGCTGCGCGAAGCCCAGGTGATCGTCACGACGGGAGGGATGCTCGACGGCGGCCCCGTGCTCTACTACCTCGGGGAGCGGTACAAGGACCCGAAGTGCTCCATCCTCCTCACCGGTTATCAGGTGGAAGGTTCGAACGGCCGCCAGCTGATGGAGGAGGGGACGATCACGATCGACGAGACGACGGTCCGCCCGCTCTGCGAGATCGGCAAGTTCGACTTCTCGGCGCACGCGGGCCACTCCGAGCTCGTGCGCCTCGCGAAGGAGAGCCGCGCGAAGACGGTCGTGCTGATGCACGGGGACAACCGCGAGCCGCTGCGCGACGCCCTCGAGGCGACCGCGGAGGTCGTCCTCCCAGAGAACGGCCGGCCGTTCACCCTCTAGGGGGACGGACCGTCCGGCACGTCGACCTCGATCGCGCCGTGGCTCACCCGGGTCGGGTAACTGGAGACCGGCGCCACCCCGCCCTCGGGGGGAACCAGGCCGAACGGGTCGGTGACGACGGCGCCGTTCGTGACGTCGAACGTCGCTTCGTGGAGGGGGCAGGTCAGGCGTCGGCCGTCCAGGCGGCCCTCCACCAGGGCGCCGCCGAGGTGGGGACAGACCCCGTCCAGCGCTCGGATCGCCCCCTCGACGCGTACGAGGAGCACCGAGCGCTGGTCCAGCATCACTTCCCGCGGAGCGCCCTCGGGGAGGCTCCCTTCCGTGACCCCCGTCGCATGCCACGTCACTCGCGGCGCCCCCGTCGTGCCGAGGCGCCCCGAGACCGTCCCGCGCGTGGCGGTCGGTCGTCGCTCTCCTTGTCGTCGTCGTCGGCCTCCTCGATGGATTCGAGCGCTTCGGACTCCGGCTCCTCCTCCGTCGTCGGAGTGACGTCCCGGGGCGGAAGGGCCGCCCGCAACCGAGCCCAGAGGGCGTCGAGCCCGTCTCCGGAGACCGCCGATATCTGGAGCCGGTCGACGGGCCGGCGGAGCAGGTCGGATTTCGTCTCCACGACCACGATCGGTAGCTGCGGGAACTCCTCCTGCCAGCGAGCGAGGAGCTGCTCCTGTTCCTCGATCGTGTAGCCGCTGGTGCCGGTCGGGTCGATGACGAACAGGACCACGGTGGCAGCCCGTTCGACGGCCGTCTCCGCCTCCTTCTCCGCCGGGTTCGCCCGGGCCGAGCGGCCCAGCACTCCGGGGGTGTCGACGACCTGCAGCCGGTCGAACCCGAGGTCGGCGTGGCCGACCCCGATCGCGAGCGTCGTGAACGGATAATCGGCGACCTTCGGTCGGGCCGAGGAGAGCTTCGCCACTAGAGAGGACTTGCCGACGTTCGGGAACCCCGCAACGACCAGCGTCGGGGCGCCCTCCAATAGGCGCGGGCGGTCGTCGAGGTACCGCCCGATCCGGCGAAGGGTCTCCAGGTCCCGGTCGACCTCCCGCACGAAGCTCGAGAGGCGGCCGTAGAACGACCGGATGACGTCCCCCAGGTCGGTGCGCTCGTCGCCCCCCTGCGCCGACCGCTCGGCGTCCCGCGCGAGACCGCGGATCCGCTCCTCGGCGCGGCGTACCCGCACGAGGGCCCGGTCGAGCGTGCCCGCGCCGAACCGCCGCTCGACCAGCGCCTTCTCGAACTCCCCCGACGAGGCCTTGCGCACCGCCCCCGACTCGAGCCGAAGGTGCCGGATCACCGTCGCGGAGCTCCGGACGATCTTCAGCACGGCGCGCCGTCGGTCGCGCTCGGATTTCGTCCGGCCGTGCGGCGTGACGAGCGACGCGCGGTGGAAAGCGATGTCGAGGAGCCCGACGGACGGCGGCGGAGGAGGTTCGTCCCTCCGGCGTCGTCCGGAGCGTGCCACCGAGCGAGCGGGCATACAGGTCCGGCCGGCTCCACCCTGCCCACCCGAATAGGCTTGCGGCGGCGCCGCCGACCCTTCGGCCGAGGGTCCGGCGCGGGGCCGGGCCCGGCGCGGGCCAACCGATTTATGGGGACCGCCGCTCGCACGGGGAGGGCGTAGTCGCGTGCCTCGGTGGATCTCGGACGAGCCGGGCGAGGAGGCCGCGATGCTCGCGTCGCTGGGGATCGCCTCGGTCGACGAGCTGTTCCGCGACATCCCGAAGAAAGCGCGGATCGGCCGGATCGGGATCGCGGCGGGCCGGGAGGAGCCCGAGGTCGTCAAGGAGATCGACAAGCTCCTCGAGCGGAACCGCCCGCTCGGTAAGTTCGCCACGTTCCTGGGCGGCCGGATCGCCTGCCGCTACGTCCCCGCGGCCGTGGATGCGATCCTCTCCCGCAGCGAATTCTACACGGCGTACACTCCCTACCAGCCGGAAGCGAGCCAGGGGATGCTGCGCGCCCTCTTCGAGTTCCAGAGCCTCTGGGTCGAGCTGACCGGCCTCGACCTCGCGAACGCCTCGCTCTACGACGGCGCCACCGCCGCCGGGGAGGCCTTGCTGTTCTGCCGGCGGCTGCACGAAGGCCACCGGTTCCTCGTCCCCGCGAGCCTCCCGTGGGAGGAGAAGAGCGTCCTCGCGAACTACGCGAGCGGTCCCGGACTGCGGGTCGAGGAGATCCCGTACGACCCCCGCACCGGCCGGCTCGACCTAGAGTTCGTACGCTCCGCGGTGGCGGCGAAGGACGTCTTCGGACTTTTGGCCGACGTCCCCAACGGGTTCGGGCATCTGGACGAAGGGGTCTTCGACCTGAAGGCGATCCTGGGGGACGTCCCGCTGGTCGTCTCGGCCGACCCGCTGTCGCTCTCCGTCCTCGAGCCGCCCGGGGCGTACGGGGCCGACGTCGTCGTCGGCGAAGGGCAGGGGTTCGGCGTCTCGCCGTCGTTCGGCGGCCCGCTGCTCGGGCTGTTCGCGTGCCGGAGGGAGCACGCGCGGCAGGCGCCGGGGCGGATCGTCGGCGCCACCGTCGACGTCGAGGGACGCCCGGCGCGCGCGCTGACGTTGCAGACCCGGGAGCAGCACATCCGGCGCTCCCGGGCGATGTCGAACATCTGCACGAACGAGTCGCTGATGGCGCTCGCGTTCGTCGTCTACGCCAGCACCGTCGGGCCCCGCGGGCTCGCCACCCTCCAGGGGTCGCTCGCGGAGAAGGCCCGGACGCTGGCGAGCGCGCTCGGCCGCATCGACGGGCTGCAGGCCCCCCGCTTCGACTCGCCGTACCTCGGGGAGTTCACCATCGAGCTCGGTCACGGCACGGCGGCCGGATTCCTCGACCGGATGCGCCGACGGAAGATCCTGGCCGGCCTCTCCCTCGCCGACCCCCGGCCCGGAGCCGCCCGGGGTCCCGAGCGGATCCTGGTCGCAGCGACCGACTCGATCGGCGAGAAGGAGATCCAGAAGTACGCGACCGCCGCCAAGGCGTGGGCCGCGTCGGGAGCGAGCGCATGACGTTCCGGCAGGCACGCTGGGAGGAGCCCGACATCTGGGACCTCGTGCCCCCGAGCGCCCCCGCGCCGGCCCCGGCGATCCCGGGGGTCCCCGAGCGGTTCCGGCGCAAGCAGGCCTTCCTCTGGCCCGAGCTCTCCGAGCCCGAGGTCGTTCGCCATTACACCCGGCTCTCCCAGATGAACTTCGGGATCGACACCTCGGCGTATCCGCTCGGCTCGTGCACGATGAAGTTCAACCCGAAGGTCTCCGAGGTGCTCGCGCGACGTCCCGGCGCCGCGTCGATCCACCCGTACCAGCCCGAGGCGACGGTCCAGGGGGCGCTCGAGCTGACCTGGCGCCTCGAGCGGCTGCTCTCTAAGGTGACCGGCCTCCCCGAGGTCTCCCTGCAGCCGTCGGCGGGCGCCCACGGCGAGTACGCGGCGCTCCTGATGGTGCGGGCGTACTTCCGCGACCGCGGCGAGTCGGAGAAACGGACGGAGGTGCTCCTTCCGGACACGGCGCATGGGACGAACCCCGCGTCGGCCACGATGGCCGGGTTCACGGCCCGCGAGATCCCCTCGACCGAAGGGTGCGTCGACCTCTCGGCGCTCCGGGCGGCGCTCGGGGAGCGGACGGCCTGCTTCATGCTCACCAACCCGAACACGGCGGGGCTGTTCGAGAGCGAGATCCTCGAGATCGCCGAGGCCGTCCACGCGGCGGGCGGCATGCTCTACTACGACGGGGCGAACCTGAACGCCATCCTCGGCGCGACCCACCCGGGCCGGATGGGGTTCGACGTGGCGCACTTGAACCTGCACAAGACGTTCGCCACCCCCCACGGCGGGGGAGGCCCTGGTGCAGGGGTGCTCGCCGCGGGCGAGGCGCTCGCGCCGTACCTGCCGGTCCCCCGGGTCGTGAAGAGCGGTCGGAAGTTCCGGCTCGACTACGACCGGCCGAAGTCGATCGGCAAGATCAAGACGGCGTACGGGAGCTTCGGCCTCGACGTGCGGGCGTTCGCGTTCGCCCTCTCCCACGGCGAGGAGGGCCTCAAGCACGTGGCGCGGCGGGCCGTCCTGAACTCGAACTACCTCGCCGAGCGCCTGGGGAAGACGCTGCCCCGGCCGTTCCGCACCCTCGTCAAGCACGAGTTCGTGCTGTCGGGCGCCCCGCTCAAGGAGCGCGGCGTCCGGACCCTCGACCTGGCGAAGCGGCTCTTGGACGAGGGGGTTCACGCGCCGACGATCTACTTCCCGTCGCTCGTCGAAGAGTCGCTGATGGTCGAGATGCCCGAGACGGAGAGCAAGCGGGAGCTCGACCGCTTCGCGGAGGCGTTCGAGCGGGCCGCGCACGACACCGCGGAGAACCTCCGGGCCGCCCCGACGTCCCTCGCGGTCCGGCGGATCGACGAGGTGCGGGCGGCGCGCGAGCCGATGCTCTCCTGGAAGGACCTCCGCGCCGCCCCCGCAAAGGTTGAAGCCCCGTAGCTTCTCCTCGCCGGCATGAAGGCCCGCATCGAGAAGATCCTCTCCCGCCTCGAGAGCCCCGTGGACGCGCTCGTCCTCGCGAACGCGACCGACCCGCACCTCGATCAGAGCTTCTTCTACATCTTCGACGTGCCGAGCGGACTGTTCGAGGGGTCGGTCGCGATCGCCCACTCCGACGGGAAGCTCGACGTCCTCTCCTCGCCGCTCGAGCTCGAGAGCGCGCAGGCGGCGGCGAAGGGCGACCCCCACGTCACGGTCCACTCCGTCACGCGGGAGGGGACCGACGCCCTCGTGAAGAAACTCCTCGGTGGCGCGACGAAGGTCGCGGTCCACAACCGCGAGCTGACCCACGAGTGGTTCGTCCGGCTCGACAAGCTGCTCCCCCAGCGGACCTGGGTCGACGCCTCCGCGGCGATCCGCAAGGCGCGCGCGACGAAGGACGTCGGGGAGATCGCGCTCCTGCGCAAGGCGGCGGAGATCGGCTCGGCGGTCGGGCGGGAGATCCCGTCGTCGCTCAAGGCCGGGATGACCGAGCTCGAGCTCGCCGCCGAGATCGAGTACCGCATGAACCGCCACGGCGCGAGCGGTCGCTCGTTCTCGACGATCGTCGCGTTCGGGCCTCACGGCGCGGAGCCGCACTACCAGCCGGGGAGCACGCGCCTCGCCCCCGGCCAGTCGATCGTCTGCGACTTCGGCGCCTGGCACCGCCGGTACGCGAGCGACATCACGCGCTCGTTCCGGTTCGGGCCGCGGGACGACGAGATGAAGCGGGTCCACGAGACGGTCGAGAAGGCCCAGGCCGCGGCGTTCGCCGCGATCCGCCCGGGGGTGCCGGCCAAGGAGGTCCACCTCGCCGCGGAGCGGGTCATCGACTCCTCCCCGTGGAAGGGACGCCTGATCCACGGCGTCGGCCACTCCATCGGGCTCGCGGTCCACGACGGATGGTACTACGGGCCGCAGGTCGAGGACCCCCTCGAGGAGGGGATGGTGTTCACCGTCGAGCCGGGGATCTACCTGCCAGGGAAGGGCGGGGTCCGGATCGAGGACGACATCGTCGTCACGAAGGGCGGCTTCGACTTCCTGTCGACGGCGCCCCGGGAGTACATCGAGGTCGCGGCGTGAGGTTCGGCGTTCTCACGGGCGGCGGGGACTGTCCCGGGCTGAACCCGGCGATCCGTGCCGTCGTCCTGCGCGCCGCCCGTTCCGGCCACGCCACCGTCGGCTTCCTGGACGGCTGGAAGGGCGTGCGGGACGGGCTCGTTCGTCCGCTCGGCTCCCCGGACGTGCACGACATTCTCGACCGCGGGGGGACGATCCTCGGCAGCTCCCGCACGAACCCGTTCGCGCGCGAGGAGGATGCGGCGAAGGTGCTCGCGACCCTCGCCCGAGAGAAGATCGACGCCCTGGTCGCGATCGGCGGGGACGACACCCTCACTGCGGCGCGCGAGCTCCACCGCCGGGGCCGGCCGGTCGTCGGGGTCCCGAAAACGATGGACAACGACGTCGCGGGTACCGACTGGACGTTCGGATTTCATTCGGCGACCGCCGTCGCCGTCGAGGCGCTCGAGCGCCTCCGGGACACGGCGGGCAGCCACCACCGCGCGATCGTCCTCGAGGTGATGGGCCGGCACGCCGGCTGGGTTGCGCTGGGGACCGGACTCGCCGGGGGGGCCGACGCGACGCTGTTGCCCGAGGAGAAGTACGACGAGGCGGCGCTGATCGCGCGCGTGCGTGCCGCCGTGGCGGCCCGCGGGTACGCCCTGGTCGTCGCGAGCGAGGGGATCGACCTCGGCCCGCGCCGCGGGTCGGCCGGGGCGAAGGACGAGTTCGGCCACGAGCTCCTGGGGGAGCGGCAGGTCGGGGCGGAGCTCGCCCGCCGGATCCAGGAGCAGACCGGCACGGAGACCCGCAGCGCCCAGATCGGCCACATCCAGCGAGGCGGGGCCCCGGAGCTGTTCGACCGGATCCTGGCGACCCGGCTCGGCGCGGAGGCGGTCGACCTCGCCCTCGCCGGGCGATTCGGGGAGGTCGCCGTTCTACGGGGCGGCTCGGTGACCGGCATCCCCCTCGAAGAGGCGGTGGCGGCGCCGAAGACGGTCCCCGCCGACTGGATCGACCTCCTGCGCACGTTCGAGCCGTAGGCAGACCGATGGCGGTACGGGCGCTCTGGTTCCGGCGGGGGGTCCTCTACCTCATCGACCAGCGGGAGCTTCCGGGCCGGACGGTCGTCCGCCGTCTGCGTCGGGTCGAGGAGGTCGCGGAGGCGATCCGCACCATGACGGTCCGCGGGGCGCCGGCGATCGGCGTCGCCGCGGCGTACGGCATGGTCCTCGCCGCGAAGGAGGCGCAGAAGTCCCCCTACCGCGCGGCCGAGCTGCTGCGGAAGACGCGGCCGACGGCCAACGACCTGTTCGTAGGGATCGAGACGGTCCGCCGGGTCTGGGAGGCGGGCGGCGACCCCCTCGCGGCGGCGGACGCCTACCGCGCGAAGATCGTCGAGGAGTGCCACCGGATCGGCGTCGCCGGGGCGCCGCTCCTGATGAAGTGCCGGCACGTGCTGACGCACTGCAACGCGGGCGCGCTCGCGACGGTGGAGTGGGGGACCGCCCTCGCTCCGATCCGGGTGGCGCGCGACCTCGGCGCGAACCTGTTCGTCTGGGTCGACGAGACGCGGCCGCTCCTCCAGGGGGCGCGCCTCACCGCCTGGGAGCTCGACCGCGAGAAGATCCCCCACGCGGTCATCGCGGACAACGCGGCCGGCCACTACCTCGCCTCCGGTCAGGTGGACGCCGTCGTCGTCGGCGCCGACCGGATCGCCGCGAACGGGGACTTCGCCAACAAGATCGGCACGTACGAGAAGGCGGTCGTCGCCCGGGAGAACGGCGTGCCGTTCTACGTGGCGGCCCCGTGGAGCACGTTCGACGCCCGACGGGCGAGCGGCGCGTCGATCCCGGTGGAGGAGCGGGCGCCGGACGAGGTCCTTGAGCTCGCCGGAAAGCGGATCGCGCCGCTCCACAGCCCCGCGAAGAACCCCGCGTTCGACGTGACGCCGGCGAAGTACGTCACCGCGTTCATCACCCCGGCGGGGGTCGTGAAGCCGTCCGGCGTCGCCGCCGCGGTGAAGCGCTCACGGGCGGGTTGAGCCGGGCTGAGGCAACGGGAAGGGAGCCCCCTCGCGGAGGGAGATCCGCGTTGGGGAGGTCGGAGCCCTAGAGGCCCAGGGCGAGGGGTTCACCCAGGACGTGGATCGCGCTCCGGAGGACCGTTCCGAGCGTCGAGCCTGCGTTCACGCCGAGACCGTGCAGCGCGAGGACGAGTC
Source organism: Thermoplasmata archaeon (assembly GCA_035499455.1). Classification (GTDB taxonomy): domain Archaea; phylum Thermoplasmatota; class Thermoplasmata; order Lutacidiplasmatales; family UBA184; genus Lutacidiplasma. The sequence continues at coordinate 117,827 of DATJYS010000001.1, forward strand.
CGAGCACGGCGATGATCGACACGAACCAGCTGCTTCCTGCGCTCATCGAGCTCACTCCGTTCGCAGGGGTCCGACCGGCCGACGTGCTACAAGAACGTCGACCTCCACTCGCAGCGTGGGTCCGCCCCGACGCGAGCCCGCGCCGCCCTGAACGCGCGCGCGCCCGCAGGCGCGCCGGCGCGCGAAGCGGGCGGAGTCGGCCGGAGTCGACGGTACGCCCGTGCGCGACTTGGTAACATTCATAGCACCGGGCGGTTAGGCCTGCGGGGCTGCCCTGGTAGTCTAGCGGTCTAGGATCTAGGTCTGTCGAGCCTGGGACTCGGGTTCGAAGGCGGCGGGGGCCGAACCCCCGAGCCGAGATTCCCGACCAGGGCGCCTCCCCGCCCCGGCGGCGGGGGGCCGCTATATGGTACTCTCGGTCATCGCACGCCGATGGGCGAGCCGGCACCCGCCAGCCGACGGCGCGATGGGGCGTCGCTCTCCCACGCCGTCGGCGACGCGCTGCGGGATCTGACGGAGAAGCGGCTTGCCGAGCTCGTGCGCGGCGAGCCCGTGCCGCGCCACCTCGCGATCATCATGGACGGCAACCGTCGGTTCGCCGCGCGCGAGGGCCTCGACGTGAAGGGAGGCCACGCGAAGGGCCGCGACACCCTCGAGGAGCTCCTCGACTGGTGCCTCGACGTCGGCATCCGCATCCTCACCGTGTACGCCCTCTCGACCGAGAACCTCTCGCGCCCGAAGGAGGAGCTCGAGGGGTTGATGGAGCTGTTCGACCGGAGCCTTCGCGAGATCGCCACCGACGAGCGCGTCCATCGGCACAAGATCCGGGTGCGCGTCTTCGGGAACCGGACGCTCCTCCCGTCCCGGGTCCAGGAGGCGATCGCCCTCGCCGAGACGGCGACCGAGGCGTACACCGAGTACCGGTACAACGTCGCCCTCGGCTACGGCGGCCGGGAGGAGATCGTGGACGCGATCCGCGCCCTTGCGCGAGAGGTGCAGGCGGGGACCCTTGACCCCGCCGCGATCGACTCCGAGACGGTGAGCCGTCACCTGTATACCGCCGACCTCCCCGACCCCGACCTCATCTTCCGAACGAGCGGGGAGGAGCGGATCTCGAACTTCCTGCTCTGGCAGTCCGCGTACAGCGAGCTGTACTTCTCCGACGTGCTCTGGCCGGGGCTCACGCGTCTCGAGTTCCTCCGGGCGATCCGCTCGTTCCAAGTTCGCCGTCGGCGCTACGGCGAGTAGGGTCCCCCGCCCGGTACCCGAGGTTCCAGAGCGCCCGGGGGAAGAGGAATCCTACCCCCGCCACCGTCCAGATCGCTCCCGCCAGCAGGTACGTGGGCCCCACGCCGAACCCCGTGATCAGGAAGGCGCCTCCGATCTGGGCCGCGGGTAGAATGGCGATGCTCCCGAGCGCGTCGATCCCGAAGTACCGTCCCTGCATCTCGGTCGGCACGACCATCTGGGCGACCGTCAGCCAGGCCGTCCCGGCGAATCCGGCGAGCAGGCCGAGCGAGAACAGCGCGGCGACGGCGACGGGGGCGACAGGGTCGAGGACGAGCGCCACCACCACGCCTCCCGATACCACCCCCTGGGGGACGACCCACGCTCGGCCGGCCCATCGAACGGCGTCGGTCCGCCCGACGAGGAGAGAGCCGATCGCGGACCCGGCGACCTCGGCGGCGAGCAGCACGGCAAACAGGAGCGCCGACCCGTGGAGCACGGCGGTGGCGAAGAAGACGAGGAACGCGCCGACCAGGGTGGAGCAGAAGTTGAAGATCGTCGCCGAGAGGGTCAGCTGGAGGAGCGCGGTCGCCCGCCAGAGCCACCGAAACCCTTCGCGCACCTCGGCGAAGTAGTTCGGACGGGCGATGGGCGGGGGCCGCTCCGCCCGCGGGACCTCGAGTCCGATCAGCAAGAGGCCCGAGATCAGGAAGGTGAGCGCGTTTACGGCGACGCCCGCGAGGGAGCCGACCGTGACGATGAGGACCCCGCCCAGGGACGCCCCCACGAACTGGAGGGTCGACCGGCTCGATCGCACCAGGCCGTTCGCGTCCGCCACGAGGCGGGGTTCGACGAGCGCCGGGACGATCGCCTGCTCGGCCGGGTTGAAGATCGTGGTGAACGCCCCGAGCACGAAGTAGGCGGCGAGCACGGGGAACAACTCGAACCCTCCCCACGCGAGGATCAGCACGACGATCCCGAGAGCGGACGCCCGGGCGAAGTCGGCCAGGACCATCAGATTCCGCCGATTGTACCGGTCGACCCAGGCCCCGCCGAAGACGCTGAACAGGATGCCGCCGACGACCCACGCCGTGCCGAGAAGGCCGACATCGAGGGGCGAGCCGGTCGCGGTGGCGACGAGCCAGATGAGACAGACCCCGGCGATCGACGAGCCCGCGATCGACCCGAGCCCCGCCGAGAAGACCCGGAGGTACGCGCGGTTGCGCATCAGGCCGCGATAGTCGCGGGCCGCGGAGGCCGGGGCGTCGGAGACCACGAAGCCGGCGGAGCGGGGCGGGGCGGATGAACGTCGCGCACCGGGGGAGCGCACCCCCGGTCTCGGCGGGAGCGTGGGGTATTCTTAAATACAACCGCTTTTCTACTGATTTCGGAATCTGGGCTCGTACCCGGAGGATAGAAGACCATGATGAACGGGCAGACGCCGATCCTCGTGCTGCGCGAAGGGACAAAGCGAGAGAAGGGACGCGGAGCGCTGACCAACAACATCGCCGCCGCGAAGGCGATCGGCGATGCGGTCCGCTCGACGCTCGGGCCGCGCGGGCTCGACAAGATGCTGGTCGACTCGATGGGCGATGTCGTCGTCACGAACGACGGCGTCACGATCCTCAAGGAGATGGACGTCGAGCACCCGGCCGCGAAGATGCTGGTCGAGGTCGCCAAGACCCAGGACCAGGAGGCCGGCGACGGCACCACGACGGCGGTCGTCCTGACGGCGGAGCTCCTGAAGCGCGCCGAGGAGCTGATCGAGCAGAACATTCACCCGACGCTGATCTCCCAGGGGTACCGCCTCGCCTCGGTGAAGGCGCTCGAGCTGCTGCAGCAGGGCAGCCAGCCGGTGCTCCTCTCCGACACGGCGACCCTGAAGCGGATCGCGGTGACGTCGATGTCCTCGAAGTCGGTCTCGTTCAACAGCGAGCTGATGGGGGACATCTCCGTGAAGGCGATCGCGGCGGTCGCCGAGAAGAAGGGGACGGGCTACACCGTCGACCTCGACAACGTTCAGGTCATCAAGAAGCAGGGCGGCTCGATGAGCGACACCCAGCTGATCGAGGGGATCATCGTCGACAAGGAGAAGGTCCACTCGGGGATGCCGACCCGCGTCGAGAACCCGAAGATCGCGCTGCTCGATGCCGCGCTCGAGATCAAGAAGACCGAGATCGACGCGAAGATCGAGATCAACGACCCGACGCAGCTCAACGCCTTCCTCGGCGAGGAAGAGAACATGATCCGTCGAATGGTCGACCAGGTCAAGAAGTCCGGCGCGACGGTCGTCCTCTGCCAGAAGGGGATCGACGACCTCGCGCAGCACTTCCTCGCGAAGGACGGCATCTACGCGGTCCGCCGCGTGAAGAAGTCCGACATGGAGAAGCTCGCGAAGGCGACCGGGGCGAACATCGTCTCGAAGGTCAGCGAGCTCACTCCCGAGGACATCGGCACGGCGGGCGCGGTCGAGGAGCGGAAGATCGGCGACGACGCGCTGACGTTCGTCACGGGCGCGAGGAAGGCCCGCGCGGTCTCGATCCTCATCCGCGGCGGCACGGAGCACGTCATCGACGAGATCGAGCGGAGCCTGGACGACGCGCTCAACGTGGTCGCGGTCGCCGTGGAGGACGGACGGTACGTCTTCGGCGGGGGCGCGACGGCGATCGAGCTGGCGATGCACCTGCGCGACGAGGCGGCGAAGGTCGGCGGGCGCGAGCAGATCGCGTTCGAGAGCTTCGCGGAGGCGCTCGAGACGATACCCCGCACCCTCGCGGAGAACGCCGGTCTCGACCCGATCGACATCCTGATCGAGCTGCGCAAGGCCCACAAGGCCGGCCAGAAGACCGCGGGCGTCAACGTCCACTCCGGCAAGGTCGACAACATGCAGACCCTGAACGTCATCGAGCCGATCCGCGTCGGTCGCCAGGCGATCGAGAGCGCGACGGACGCCGCGGTGATGATCCTGCGGATCGACGACGTCATCGCCTCGAAGTCGAGCCCCCCGCCTTCCGGCGGTGGGGGGGGCGGCGGCGGCATGGGCGGTATGGGCGGCATGGGCGGGATGGGCGGCGGCGACTTCGGCGAGGACTGAGCTCCCCCCGCACCGCGACCGGACCGAACCCTTTCCTACCTTCCCGCGGGGGCGACCCCGCGGGACGGATACTTCTGCCGAACTCCCGTCTAGCTCAGGCTACCGAGCCGCGCGGCGGGCGAGGAACGCTCCGACCTTGCGCATCGCCACCGCCCGGTGCGAGATCTCGTTCTTCGCCTCGGCCGGCGCCTGGCCGAACGTCCGGTGCCAGCCGTCCGGAACGAAGATCGGGTCGTAGCCGAACCCGTGCCGTCCCGCGGGACGTCGGGCGATCGCGCCGTGCACTTCGCCCGAGAACGTCCAGCGCCGACCCCGGTGCTGGACCCCGGCGACTGTTCGGAAGTACGCCGAGCGGTCGCGGCGACGCAGAAGCTCGAACATCGGCCCGAACCTCCAGATCTCGAGGAAGTGGGCCGAGTAGACCCCCGGGAACCCGGCGAGGGAGGGGATGAACAGGCCCGAGTCCTCCACCACGACGTAGCCGGGGACATCCCGGACCGCGTCCAGCTTCGCCGCGACGACCTCCTCGAGGCCGGACGCCTGGGGCTCGGGGAGGGTCCGCCGCTTCCATCGGGCGCGGAGACCGAACGGCGCGAGGACGTCCCGGACCTCGCAGAACTTTCCAGGGTTGGTGCTCACGAAGGTGACGTCGAGCACCGGCCCGGTCACCAGGGATAGAAGTCGTACGCGATGATCTCGTCCGGACTCTTCCGTCCGTCCTCGGGGGGCGGGCGCGACGAGCCGTTCGTCTCGCCGGGGAAGCCGATCGGGATGATCGCGATCGGGTGGACCCCCTCCGGGACGCGCAGGACCGAACGGACCTTCTCCTCGTTGAACTCGATGAGCCAGTTCGTCCCGAGCCCCTGGGCGGTCGCGGCCAGCTGGAGGTGGTCGACCGCCACCGCGACATCGAGCGGGTAGGCCGAGATGTACCCCCCGATCGTGACCGGTATATCCTCCTCGACGGCGAGGGCGACGATCGCCGCGGGCGCCTCGGCGATCAGCTTGCCCCGGCTGGACGCCTGGGCGAGGAGACGCTTGCGTTCGTCGTCCTGTACGACCACGAACCGCCACGGCTGGATGTTCCGCTGGCTGTGCGCGAGCCGGGCGGCGGAGAGCACGGTCTTGAGCGTCTCGGCCGGGACCGGGCGCGGGTTGAACGAAAGGCAGGGCCGGTAGGCGCGAATCGCGTCGAGAACGTCCATTCAGAGACCCGGAAGCTATCGTGGGGAGGGGAGCCGAACCGGCTCTAGCCCTCGTACTCAGGACGACTCATCTGTCCGCACGACGCACGTCCGCACTAAAAAGCATTTGTGAGCCGTCGGAGCGTGGGTCGCCGCCCGCGGTGCGCCCCCACGGGTACCGTATCGGCGATGGAGGGGGGCGGCCTACACGGCTTCGGCCGCGCGCCGGGCGATCCACTCGTGGACGCGCCGCTCCAGAAGGGCGAGCGGCAACGCCCCCTCGGCGAGCGCGATGTCGTGGAACGCCCGGACGTCGAACCGCTCGCCGAGCCGCTGCTCCGCCAGGGTTCGGAGCTCGCGGAACTTGAGCTGACCGATCTTGTACCCCAGGGCCTGCCCCGGCCAGACGATGTACCGGTCGACCTCGACGCCGATGTCGAGGTCGCTCTTGCCGGTGTGGTCGCGGAAGAACTGCACCGCCCGATCGCGCGACCACCCAAGGGCGTGCATCCCGGTGTCCACGACGAGCCGGATCGACCGCCACATGTCGAACGTCAGCTGACCGAACTTCGAGTAGGGGTCGGTGTACAGGCCGAGCTCCTCGCCGAGGCTCTCGGCGTAGAGGCCCCAACCCTCCACGAAGGCGCCGTACCCAGCGACCTTCCGGAACTCCGGGGCGCCCTCGACCTCCTGGGCGAGCGAGAGCTGCAGGTGGTGTCCGGGGACAGCTTCGTGGAGCGAGAGCGCCTCCATCTCCCACCGGGGACGGGCCGTCAGGTCGAACGTGTTCGCGTAGAAGTATCCGGGACGCCCGGTCGCCGGGGCCCCCGGGAGGTAGTAGGCGGCCGGGGAGACCGGGGCGCGGAACTCCGGGACCGGCAAGACCCCGTACGGCAGGCGCGGGAGTCGGCCGAACAGGCGGGGGAGCGCCGGGTCGGTCCTCTTCGCGACGACGCGGTACGCATCGATCAGTTCCTCGGCGCGGCCGAACCGGAACCGCGGGTCGGTCCTCAGGAAGTCGTTGAACTCGGCGATCGACCCCGCGAACCCCGTCGACCGGGCGACTTCCTCCATCGCTTCCCGGATCCGCTTCACCTCGGCGAGTCCGATCTCGTGGATCGCCGCGGGCGCGAGGCTCGTGGTCGTCTGCCACTGCACGAGGTGCGGGTACGACGCCGCCCCGGTCGGCAGGGCCGTCGCCGCGATCGACTCCCGGCACGCCGGCAGATACTCGTCCTCGAGGTACCGAAGGAGTCGGCGGAACGCCGGGACGAGCGTCTGGGTGTAGGTCCTCTGAGCACTCGCGGCGATCCGGGATCGTTCGGAGTCGGGGAGACTGTCCGGAAGCTTCGCGAGGGGCGTCAACAGGGGGCTCTCCGCCGGCTTGTCCGGGATCACTCCCGACACCTGGGCCGGGATCCCGTGGAGTGTGACCTTCGGGGGAGAGTACCCCCGGGCAAGGCCATCGCGCATCAGAGCGATCTGCTGGTCGACGCACGTCGGCAGCGCCTCGAGCCGCCTCAGATACGCCTCGAGCTGAGCGCCGTGGGTCTTCGGTTGGAGCTCGAGGGTCTCCGGAGCGAGGAGGTGGATCCCTTCCATCTGGTTCAGCGGCATCCAGAGGTTTCGCGGGACAACGGACCTCAGGGGTACCGGGTCGACTCCGAACGGGAGCCCTGCCTCGGTCGACTCGAGCAGCTCTCGGTAGAGGTCGTAGCTGAGCTGTTCGCCGCCGGGGAGGGCGGAGCGGTCGATGGCCCGGAGCTGTTGCAGGCTCGTCCGAAGGTGCCCCCGGCGGCGGTCGATTCCCGCCGGCGAGTCGTCGGTCCACCGGTCGTCGAGGCCCGGGAATCCGTAGGCGGTGGCGGCCTCGGGATACTCCTTCATCCACGCCGCCCAGTCGTCAGCGAGGTACGTTCGGAATCCGCGCGCCGCGTCCGTCATTCCACCGCTTCCCGCTGCCATGGTATTCACCGAGGGATAGGTCGGCGCGGCGACCGGTCGGGACGTTATCACCTATCGGGTCGGAAACCGAAGAGCGCGTCGAACGACGAACACGGGGACGTCCTCCGGCCGGGTGCCAGGAACGGTCGGGCCGCCCGAGCCCCGGCGAGCCCGTCGGGTGGGGGCTACGGAGATTGTCGGAGAGCCGGACTCAGACGGGAGCAACGCCGAAGATCGGCGTCCGCTCGATCGGTGTGTCCCACCACGCGACCCGGGAGAGGTCCGGTCGCTGGCTCTCGCACAGCTCCCGGTGCTGTACGATGAACGCTGCGACCGCCGGGTTCGCGGACCCGAACGGGACCGCGACCTCGTGCCCGCAGTTCAGTCGGAACGTCATTTCGGCGTTGGCACCGCTTCGGCTCTCCGCTAGCAGTTCGCTCACGGTTCTTCCTCCACGTACTCGAGGTCGGACGGGGATCGGCGCACGCGGCGCGTGGCGCCGGCGAGGCCGAGGGAGACGAGGACCGCGGCTCCCGCGGCCGCGACGAAGTCGGCGGTCGGGAGGTGGCCCGGAAGGGGGAGATGGGAATGCCGCGGCGTCTCGGCGGAGACGACCTGGAGGGCGGTCTCGTACTGGACGGAGGAGGCGGTCGTCGCCGGCGCTCCGAACGACACGGCGAGCGTCGCCGACCCGACCGAGAGGCCGAGGACCGCGCTCACGACCGGGATCGTGCTCAGAATGCCACCCGAGCTTTCGATGACCCCGGTGCTCGACGCGTTCAGGTACGCATCGGTCGCGCCGGTGGCGTTCTCCACGCTCGCGATGCCGGTGGTGCCCGTCGTCGACGCGGCGAGGTGTTCCGCGCTCGCGTTCGCGGGGCGGAACGACAGCTCGGCGGTCATGTTCGAGGAGAGGACGTCGAGCGGCCACCCGACGACGGAGAGACCGATGCCGACGGTCCGGTTCTGCGCGCTCGAGGCGAACGCCGAGTCCGCGAGCGAGAAGGTGACCGTGACGTTCGCGGTCCCCAGTGAGAGGCCGAGGAGCGTCGTCACGGGGACCTCGGTGGTGTACCCCAGGCTGTACTGCGTCGCCGTCGAGAGGTTGAGGACGCTCCAGCTCGTCGCGGAGAGATCCGCGGTCTCGGTGATCAGGCCGGCGACGCTGGTCGCGGTAAGCGAGTCGAGCCCGACCCACATCCCCGCGGCCGTCGAGCCGTTCGCCTCGGCCGTGACGGACGGCGCCGTCGTGCCGAACTCGCAGACGACGACCCCGTTGTCCCACATCGCCGTCTCCCCGGAGGGGGGCGTCGTGCTCGCGGGGGCCGCGAGCGCCGAAGGGAGGCCGAGGACCAGCAGGGTGATGACGACCGCGGCGACCCCCGGGAGGGTCGACCGGAGCCAGTGGGGGGCTCGTGCATCGGGGCGCACGGTCGTCATCGATCCCACCAGAGCGGCGGGGGTCTACCCTGTTTTTGGTTCAACGCCGAAATTCGTTGGTCCAAAGGCGGTGCGCTCACGGCCGGAACAGCTCCGACCACGTCTCGAGAAGGTGCTCCATCCATTCGTCCGCGAACCCCGCCCGGTAGGCGATCAGCAGGCGGATCACCCGCTCGCGGTCGGTCGGCGCGAACGTCCGCAGGCGCCCCCGCCGGCCGGTCGAAACGAGGCCGGTCTCCAAGAGGCGGCGCAGATGGACCGACAGGCGACCGGTGCTAAGTCCGGTATGCTCGGTGAGATCCGGGACGGTCTGGTCGCTCTGTTCCAGCAGGGCGAGCACGAGCCGGCGCGCGGAGGCCGACCGCATGAGGCCGAGCAACCGGCGGTCCGCGAGCGGGACCTCCGCCACGAAGTAATGGTCCTGGTGACCGGACCGTTCGCGGTGGACGAGGCCCGACTCCGTCAGCCGTTCGAGATGGTAGACCGTCTCGCCCCAGCCCGTGCTCGCGGCCCGCTGCGCCTCCCGTCCTCCGATGCCGGGGGCGCGCCGGACCGCCTCGTACAGTCGCCTCCGGGTCTCGAGGGCGAGCGGGTCGTCCTCCATCGCTCAGGCGCGACGGGGCCACAAGGTGGTCGCCAGGAGGAGGACCGTCACCGCGAGTACCACGAGCTCGGTCGGGAGTTCGGGGATCGCCCAGGAGGGAGGGGAGACGGGGAGCTCGCCCCACGCCCAGAGGCCCCCCAGCAGCGCCAGGCCCCCATTCGAACCGGTGAGCAGGAGGAACCGCCGATCCCCGGAACGCGCCACGGCGGCGGCGGGGATGGCGGCGTTCACGCACGATAGGCCGGTGACGAGGACCGCGACGAACAGTTCGAGGAGCACCACGTACCCCGCTGCGCCGAGCCGACCTTAAGGGATTGTCTCGGACACGAACCAGTCGGTCGCCCCAGGGTCCCGTTGGACGTTGGAGTCGGGGGAGTCGTTTGGGACACCGCCCGACGGCATTCGGCAAGGGTTTTCCGTGTCCGAGAGATGCCCGCCCGCATGCGGGGAGTCCCATCCCCCTCCGCCGGCGGAGCCGTTGTCGCGATTGTCATCGTCGGTCTCCTCGCAGGACCCGGCGTCCTCCTCCTCGGAGTGGAGTCTGCCCCCCGCTCATCCTCCGTCCCCGACCTCGTTCCGTCCCCCGGCCACATTCACGTCGGAGCGGGGGCCCCCGATGCGGCGGCCGGATACGGACCGGAACCCACTCCCGCCGGAGGGGTCCGTCCTCGGGAGACGATGCCGCTCACCCGCGAGATCGGTCCGGCGGTGGGGAGCTCGGCGGTCACCACGTTGGATGCTCTCAACAACACGCTTCTACCCGGCTACCAGTCGCCCTGGCAGCAGGAGTACGCGGCGTCCGTCGCTTTCGACCCCGTGCTCGACCGCCTGTTCGTCGCGGGCTACTACCCTTCCACCCCGATGGGCGCGTTCCTATCGGTGGTGGACCCGACCACCAATGGCGTCGTCGGCGCGCTGAACGTTAGCTCCTGCGGAGCCACTCCCGGGGTCGCCTCTCTCCAGTACGACCCGAACGACAATCTCCTGTTCCACGTCTGCGAGAACGGGACGCTGCAGGGGCTCGACCCCGTGACGGGGGCGGTGAACGTTTCGATGACGCTCCCCGACGTCATCACCGGGCCGGACTGCGCGGGCCTCGAGCCGATCCCCGCAGCGCTCGGCGCCGGGTTCGTAGATCACGAACTGTTCGCCCTCGTGTACGGGTGCCGGAGCACAAACGCGAGCGTCACCAACCTGCTGGTGCTCGACGTCTTCAATGACGAGTCGAATACTTTCGTCTCCACGGTGCCGGTCGTTTCCACCGAAGGAATCGGTCAGCTGGGCTTCGGAGAGCCGCTCGCGTTCGACGCCGCTTCGGACCAGGTCTACGTCGTGCTCGGCCCGAACCTGAACCCCTTCGACTGGAACGTAGCGGTGATCGACCCCGGCCTGGGGTCGCTCGACGGGGAGATCGCGGTGCCCTTCCTCACCTCCGCCAGCGTAGGGATCCCGATCGCCTACGACCCCGGCTTGGGGGCGGTGATCGCGGCCGGTGAACGGTTCGACCCCGCGTCCGGGCAGGGCGTGCTGGTCGCGTCGCTCCTTCGGCTCGACTTCCCCGCCAACCGGACGGTGGCTCTTCTCAATTGGACGGCGCGCTCTCACGCCGCGGCTCCGGGCGCCCCGTACTACGACCCCGCCTGGCTGACGCCGTTTCCCGGCCCGGGGACAGATGTGATCGTATCGATGGAGCAGGAGGGATTGGGCGGCCGGACCCTCGTGGAGAATCTGACGAGCCGCGCGGAGGTGGGCAACTTCTCCACCGCTCGCACCGGGCCCGGGGCGTACGACCCCGAGAACGGCGTCGCGTACCTGACCGAAGGCAGCGCCTCCGCCCTGCAGGGCATCGAGGAGGCGCCGGTGCGCCTGTTGGCCGGGATTCCGGTCGGAGTGGCGATCCTCGGCGCCGCGGTCGACCCGACCACGGGCACCGTCTTCGCGGTGGAGGGCAGCTACTGCGGTACGGCGGTGGATTCGGGAAGCGTCGGGGCGTACGGATGCCCGAACGAGACGATGGTCGCGATCCAGCTTCCGTCGGATCATGTCGAACGGTCGTGGTCTCTCCCCCCGGGGGTGACGCAGTCGGTCGCCTTCGACTCCCTCAACGGAGAGGTCTACGACCTATCTCTCTGCGGAACGTGGAGCGGAGAAGGCCCCAACCGGTGCGGGGGGCTGAACTCGACCTCCCTCCTCAGTGCCTATTCGCGCTCGGGGCAGCCGGTCGGCTCTCAACCCCTCCCCCTTCCCGACGAGCCCCAATCGATCCAGGCCTGGGGCCTGTCGGTCGATACGACCACGGGAGCGATTCTCGTGTTTGCGACCGCCTCGGCTCGCGGCCTTCTGCTGCTCGAAGTCGACCCGTCGTCGCTCGCCGTGCTCTCCAGCATCCCCATCAGCTCGACGTCGGCCGTCGGCTCGGTGCTCTACGTGCCGCCCGGGCTCGCCTTCGTCACCGTGAACGAGTTTATCGAAACCCCTCCGAGCGGACTCGAGGCCGCCGTGGACGTCGTCGATCTCGCGGATGGGGAGGTCGTCGCCACTACTCTCCTCCAGGCGGGACAGGCGTACGGCAACGATCGACTCGCCTACGACCCGACCGCGGGCATGGTGTTCGCCTCGGTGGATAGCACGGTCTATGCCTTGAACGCCTCCACGGGCGCCGTGCTCTCGGATTTCAACGTCACGGGAGGGGCGGAGTCGCTCGCGTTCGACTCTCAAAGCGGTCTCCTTTACACGGTGGGAGACAACGTCAGCGAACTGACGACCGCCGGAACCGTGATCGCCTCTTACCAGGTCGCGAATCCGTTCTACCTCGCCGGCGAGCTCGTCGTCGACCCCGTCTCCGGCACGGCGGTCGCCACGCAGTATCAGGGCGGTACGATCGCCTTCGTTCGGGGCCCCGGGACCCCTCGGCACTCGATCGACTTCCCCGAGACGGGGCTTCCGACCGACACGCCGTGGGCTGTGACCCTCGACGGGCAGACCGAGACCGGTCCGGGGACCCTGAGCTTCGGGCTGCCGAACGGAACGTATGCTTACTCGATGGCCCCCGTCGCGGGGTACCACCGGACCGGTGTCGCCCCGAACGGCAACGTCACGGTCGCGGGGGCGGACGTTCTGGAGTCGCCCGCCGTGTTCGCACAGGCGGCCTACTCGGTCGTGTTCGATATGGGTGGGGCCACGGGGTCGGCGGGCTGGAAGGTAACGATCGGCGAGATCTCGGGGCTTCCGTTCCCGGGCCCCTGCACCGGGTGCGTGAACACGACCACGGAGCAGAGTTTTCTGGCGTCCAACGGGACGTATCGGTACGTCGTCCAGAGCCTCACGTCCGGGTACCGGGTCGTCGGCGCTCCGGCGACCGGTGTCTACGTCGTGTCGGGAGAGCCGGTCACGCTGTCGTTTGACCTCGCGGTAGGGTCGACCCCCTCCATCGTCTTCCATCAGACCGGACTCCCCCTCGCGACCGAATGGTGTGTCGGGCTCGCCGCGCCGTCGGTCACCTGCTCGAGCAGCCGGACGATCCGGTTCTCCGACCTGACCCCCGGCGTGTACACCTACTCGATCTCGCCGATCGCGGGCTACTCGGTCCATCATCGGACGGGGCTCGTCACGCTCGGCGGCAGGGTAGTTTCCCTCAACCGGACGTTCGCTCCGACCCGCTACGCCATCACCTTCACCGAGACCGGCCTGAAACGGCCGACCGAGTGGAGGATCGACATCGACGGAAAGGTCCTTTCGGGCACCGGCCACCGACACACCGTCCACGTTCCGAACGGGACGTATCCGTACACGATCCGTGCCGTGAACGGCTACGCGGTCGTGTCGAGCGGTTCCGTCACGATCGACGGCACCGGTGTCCCGGTCTACCCCCAGTTCTTCCCCCACGAGTTCGCCGTCACGTTCTCCGAGGCCGGGTTGCCTTCGGGAACGGAGTGGACCGTGCGGATCGGCAATCAGACGATCGCGTCGAACACCTCCACCCTCGAGTTCCTGGAGCCGAACGGGACCTACCAGTACCATATCGGAGGCGAGTATGGGTATCGGCACTCGGGAACCCCCACGACGTTGCGGGTTCGCGGGGCACCCTCCTCCGTCCAGATATCGTTCCGTCCGGCGCTCGGGGCGGCCCCCTCGGCCGGCGCGTCGGCGCCGAGCACGATCGCGCGGGTTCGCTCGGGCTCCCTCGGGCGCACGACCCGGTGAGTCGGCCCATGTCCCCGAGGGGGCCCGGGGGGGAGCGCAGTTCCACCGGTCGCCCTTCGGCGTACGGGGAGACCACCGGCATGTTATTCTATACTGACCGGACTCTATTCCAGTGGGGGATATGATGGGCAACACGCCCGCGACGGGCTCGAAGCGCATCCTCGGACCTTCCGTACGCCTCCAGGAGAAGGCCGCGACCGGCTCCGGCCGATGTCGGTGCGGGACCCGCCTCGCGGGGGGCAGTACGGTGGTGGTGATCGTCGGGTCTCCCGAGTCGATCGAGTTTCTCGTGGGCGACCGCTCGTTCTGCTCGGCCCGCTGCGTCCGCGCCTACCTGCTGGAGGAGCTCGCCGCGGTCGAGTCGATGGCGACCCCGCACGCCTCCCAAACGATCAGCGACCTCCGCGGAGTCTTTCTCGACCTGTCCCGGACCTTCGCGGAGCTGTACTTCGATCTCACCAGTCCCCAACGGCAGTAGCCTCCGAACGGATCCCTCCCCAGAGAGAGGCAGGTTCGCTGCTTCGACGCACGGGTCCGGGAGGCTCTGGAATACGAGAGGGTCGAGGGGGCCCTAACGCAGAAGCGATCAGAGGGGTCCAGGCTCCGGCCCGGGCCGCATCTCCGATTCTGCACCCGCCAGAACGAACGATGCTGCCCTTGGACCGAATGGTTATAAATATGGCTGACAGGGCTCGGGCGGACCTGCTGACAACCGTCCGACAAACGGGCGTTAGTCGGCGACGGATTGCGAGTCGGGGAGGAGCGCTCGATGTACCTAAAGCGCCTCAAACTGCGCAACTTCAAGTCGTTCTCCGGCGCGACCGAGATCCCGTTCCAGGCCGGGTTCACGGGGGTCGCGGGCCCGAACGGGATGGGGAAATCGAACATCTCGGACGCGATCCTCTTCGTCCTCGGTCCGACGAGCTCGAAGGCGCTCCGCGCCGAACGGCTGACCCACCTCTTCTTCAACGGCGGCTCCTCGAAGAAGGCGGCGACCGAGTGCGAGGTGTCGCTCGTCTTCGACAACTCCGACCACCTGCTGCCGGTCGAGGCCGGGGAGGTGGAGGTCACCCGGTACGTCAAGCTCGCCCCCGGGAACGCGGACGGCTACTACTCCTACTTCTACGTCAACGGGAAGCGCTCCACCCAGACCGAGATCGATACGCTGCTCTCCCACGCCCGCCTCTCGGGCGACGGCTACAATCTCGTTCAGCAGGGGGACGTCAACAAGGTCGTCACGATGGGACCGATCCCCCGTCGGGGGCTGCTGGAGCGGCTCGCCGGGATCAGCCAGTACGACGAGGAGCTCGACCGGGCCGGGGCGAAGAGGACCGACCTCGACCAGAACCTGGACCGCATCCAGACGCTCCTCTCCGAGATCAAGGGCCGCCTCTCGGCCCTGGAAGGCCAGCGGCTCCAGGCGATCCAGTACAAGCAACTGCTCGACGACAAGCGCCGGTCGGAGGCCCGGCTCGCCCGCGCCGGCCACCGCCTGGCGGAACAGGAGGTCGAGACGTGCCGCAAGCAGGTCGCCACCGTCCGCACCGAGCTCGAACGTCTCGAGGCGGAGCGGACGAAGCTCACCGCGAAGCGGGACGAGCTGAAGGCGTCGATCGATCGTCTCGACCAGGAGATCGCCGACGCCGGCGGCGCTGCCGCCGTGAAGTTCAAGCAGGAGCTCGACGAGAAGAAGCTCGCCCACGCCCGGGCCGAGCAGAACCTCTCCAATCTCAAGGAGTCGCTCGGGGCGATCACCGCGCAGGTCGACGAGCTTTCGAAGGCGCTCGCCGCCGATGAGAAGCAGCGCGCGGGGCTGGCCGCCCGGGAGACCGCGCTCGCGGAGGAGCTGAAGGGGCTCGAGAAGACCGCCGCCGACGAGGCGCGCGAAATGCAGTCGGCGACCTCCGGCCCCGGGAAGTCGCAGGAGAAGCTCGCCGGCGCACGCAAGCAGCAGCTCGAGCTCGCCCGGCAGCAGGAGAGCCGTCAGAAGGCATGGGAGGAGGGGGTCCGCGCCCGCGAGGTCGCGGCCGCCTCGCTCCAGGCCGCCGAACGGTCGAAGGCGCAGGCGGAGGAGGACCTCCGCGAACGGGAGGTCGAGGTGAAGGACCTCGAGCTCCGCGCGAAGGGGAGCGCCCCCGGGAAAGGGGGAGGCCCCTCCACCGGTGACCTCCAGAAGGAGCTGTTCGCCCTCAAGACGAAGGAGAAGAGCCTCACCGCCGAGACGGACCGGTTGAGCCAGGAAGTCCTCGAGCTCAACCGCCGGTACCTGACGCTCGATGCCCGGCTCAAGGCCCGGACCGAGTCGGGGGCCAAGCCCAACGCCCTCGCCGCCGTCGATTTCGTCCTCTCGCAGCGCAACCTCGGGAAGATCCCCGGGATCCGCGGCACGCTCGAGGAACTCGCCGAGATCGACCCGAAGGTGCGGACGGCGCTCCAGGTCGCCGGAGGGAGCCGTCTCCAGGCGATCGTCGTCGATACCGACCAGGTCGCCGAGGCGTGCATTCGCCTTCTCCGGGAGGAGAAGCGGGGGCGCGCCACGTTCCTGCCGCTCAGCAAGATGCTTCCCGGCCGCCCCCACGGCAAGTCGATGGTCGTGGCGAAGTCGGACGGAGCGGTCGGGTTCGCCATCGACCTCGTCCAGTTCGACGAGGCGCTCCGACCGGCGTTCTGGTACGTCTTCGGCGAGACGATCGTCATGGACGACCTCGCTCACGCCCGCGCCCAGATGGGGGGGGTCCGCCTCGTCACCCTCTCGGGGGACCTGATCGAGGCGACCGGCGCGATCTCGGGAGGGTATCTCGACCCGAACGGCCAGGGCCGAGGCTCGGACAGCGCGGTCGAACTGAAGCGGCTCGCCGACGAGCTTCGGCAGAAGAGCGCCGCCGAGACCGCGGGCCGGCAGGAGCTTGGCAAGGTCGCGGACCGGCTCCGTCTCCTCGCCGAGGAGCTGTCGGGCCGGTCGATCAAGGATCAGGCGAACCAATCCAACCTCGAGCAGATCGAGAAGGACCTGAAGGCGGCCCGCGAGCGCCTGAGCGGGGCCCGCGACCGGATCGCGCGCTCCGAGAAGGACCGGAGCCGCGCCGCGAGCGAGCTCGAGAGGGCCGAGCGGACCCTCGAGACCGTCGGCCAGGCGCTCGCCGAGCTCAAGACGTCGATCCAGCAGGCGCAGGAGCAGTACCTCGCCCAGCTTCCGAACGCCATTTCGGGACGGCTCAAGATCCTCCAGGAGCAGGCGACGAAGACGCAGGAGGAGCGCCTCCGCGCGAACGGGGAGCTCGAGTCGGCCCGCGCGTCGATCGCCGCCCTCGTCGCGCAGATCGAAGGCCGCCGCGGGGAGATCGAGAAGGCCCGCGGCGAGCTCGCCGCCAAGAAGAAGGAGGTCGCGCAGACCGAGAAGCTCGTCCGCGAAGCGTCCGAGGCGCTCGCGACCCTCAAGTCGGTCGAGGCGCGGCAGGACCAGGCGGTCCGCGCCCAGGCCGACCAGAAGCGCGGGCTCGACACCGAGTTCGTGTCCGTCGCCGCGCAGCTCGCGAAGGTCCAGGGGAGCCTCGAGACCCGGAACGGGATGCTGACCCAGGAGGAGACCCGGCTCGCGCAGTCCGAGGCACGCCTGAAGGAGCTCGACGTCGCGCTCCAGCAGTTCCCCGAGCCCGAGGCCGACGAGAAGCCGATGTCGGTCGAGGAGCTCAAGCGGAAGGTCGCCGCGGTCGAGCAGCAGCTCGCGTCGATGGGGGACGTGAACCAGCGCGCCGTCGAGGAGTACGACGCCGAGAAGGGTCGCCTCGACGAGTTCTCCACCGAGGTCCAGCGGCTCGCCACGGAGAAGGCAGAGCTGGTCGCGCTCGTCGCCGAGATCGAGAAGAAGAAGCGGGAGAAGGTCGGTGAGGTCGTGACCCAGGTCAACACCCACTTCCGCGAGATCTACGGCGAGCTGTCGGCGGGCGGCGAAGGGGAGATCTCCCTGGAGAACCCGGACGACCCGCTCGCCGGGGGCCTCCTGATCAAGGCGCGGCCGGTCGGCAAGACGGTCGCGCGGCTCGAGCAGCTCTCGGGAGGCGAGAAATCCCTCGCAAGCCTCGCGTTCATCTTCTCGCTCCAGCGCTACGACCCGAGCCCGCTCTACGTGTTCGACGAGGTCGATATGTCGCTGGACGGGCTCAACGCCGAGTACGTCGGCCGCCTACTGCGGCGCAACGCGGAGCGCGCCCAGTTCGTGGTGATCTCGCTGCGCAAGGTGACGCTCAAGTTCGCCCACCACCTCTACGGCGTCACGATGCGGGGCGACGGCTGCTCCCGCGTCGTCGGCATCCAGCTCGACGACATCCAGGACGTCGAGAGCCGGGAGAACGCGCAGGCCCCCGAGGCCCCGGCGCCCGTGGAGGCGCGATGACGATCAGCGGCCAGGAGGCCCGGGAGCTGGTGAACGCCCCCGCCGTCTCGCGCGACGCCGCCGAGAAGGTCCTCCGGTACCTCGTCTTCCACCGGTCCCTCCTGGGGGAGGGGACGGACACGTCGGCGATCCTCGAGCGGTACCTCGTCCTCGTCGAGAATCTCAAGGAAGGGGTCCATCTCGTCATCTCCGACCCGTTCCAGAAGGCGACGGCGCTCCTCTTCGAGCTCGTCATGGACGAGGAGTTCGACCCGTGGGAGATCGACCTCGTGAAGTTCACGCAGGCGTACCTCGACCGGGTCCGCGAGGACGGCGCGGTCAACTTCGCCATCGCCGGCCGTCTCGTCTACATGGCCTGGAGCATCCTCTACCTGCAGTCGGTCGAAGTGCTGCGCAACCGCGAGTCGCCGGAGCCGGCCTCCGGGGCGGACGACGCGGCGGCGGCCGGGATGGACGACGGCTACCTGCCGATGCTGGAGACCCCCGAGGCGGTCGACGTCACGACGGCGGTCCTCGGAACGGCCGACCCTCCTCCGCTGCTCGGCATGGTCCGCCATCCCGAGACCCGGCCCGTGTCGCTGCTCGAGCTCGTGCGCGCGTTCGGAGAGGCGGAGGTCGATGCGCGTCGGTCCCTGCGGATCCAGGAGCTGCGCGAACGCCTCCGCGAGGAGCAGCGCGCCCCCCCCGAGGTCCTCGTGCACGGGGACATCCCCGAGCGGGACCTCGAGGACACCTGGGAGGCGGCGCTGCGGCATCCGATCGGAGAGCCGTTCTCCCTCCTCGACCTCTGGAACCCGCTCTCCGGCCGGGACCGCCTGGTCGCGATCTTCCTCGCGGCCCTCTTCCTCGCGCGCGAGCGGTCGGTCGAGCTCTCGCAGGAGACGCTCGGCGCGTCGCCCGTGCTGGTCCGGCGGTGCGTCGCGGCTCGCGCTCCGATCGCGCCGGAGGCGTAGGATGCCGAGCAAGCTCGACGATCTGGTCCTGCGGGTCGAGGCGATCCTGTTCGCTTCCGGCAAGCCGCTCAGCGTGAAGGAGATCACCGCGGCGCTCGGAGTGAGCGACTTCCGGCCCGTCCAGCAGGCGGTCCGGACGCTCGAGCGGACGTACGAGAACCGGCAGTCGGCGCTCGAGGTCCGGCGGGTCGGCGACCGCTACGCGCTGCAGCTCCAGGAGCCGTACGTTCCGGCCGTCCACTCCGTGACCCCCGTGGAGATGGCGCCGCGCACGGTGAAGGCCCTCACGCTCATCGCCTACCACCAACCGCTCCTGCAGAGCGTCCTCGTGCGGATGATCGGGGACGTCGCCTACGAGGAGGTCCAGCACCTGCGCGGCATCGGCCTCGTCCGCACGGAGCCGAAGGGGTCGACGCTCGAGCTCACCACCACCCGACGGTTCGCCGAGTACTTCGGGATCGCCTCGACCCGCCCCGAGGAGATCCGCCGGTTCCTCGAGCAGAAGCTCGGGGTCCCCCCGGGGGCGCCGCCCACGACGCTGGAGGTCCCGGCCGGAGCCGCTCCGACCGCGGAGCCCACCACCGACCCCGGGGACGGCGCACCCCCGGAGGCCCCGGTCGCACCGCTCCCGCCGACCGCGTCCTAAGCCTAGAGCTGCCCGCAGTGCGGGCACCGCACGGGCTCGGCCGGTCGTTCTCCGCCGCAGTACGGACAGGCGAACACCATGCCGGAGCCCGGCGCCGACACCGGCGGCGAGGGCGGGAACAGGTCGTCCACGGGGTTGATGCGCGGAGGCGGCGCCACCGACGGCCCGCGGCTCGGTCGCGCGGCAACGATGACGAGCGCGATCGCGACGAGCGCGCCGATCGCGATCAGGAAGTACTCCGTCTCCGCCGTGAGGAACGGCGCCGGCGGCTTCGGCGGGAGCGTCGGCGTCGGGCCCGTGTAGACGTACCCCGTCGCGTTCGGGTCGTTCACGGCGACCAGCAGCTTCGACGCCGTCGGTTCCCCCCAACCGGTGATCGGGTCCCACCCCGGGGCCGCGGAGAAGACGTAGTTCGCCCCCGTCACGACGTCCAGGAACGGGTTCGTCGCCTCCTCGCTCGAGTTCCTCACCGCGGCCGAGGCGTAGTAGCTCGCGATGCGGTACAGCGCGGGGTCGAGGAAGCCGAGCGGCTCGAACGCGTGGGCGCGGGCGCCGTCCACCGCGACGATGTCCGCAACCAGCCCGGCGAACACCGGGGCCGCGACGCTCGTCCCGCCGAGGACGTCGAGATAGATCGTGCCGGTGGCGTTGGCGAAGACGAACGCCACGGTGTTGTTCGCGGGGAGGGCGAGGTCCGGGCCGGCGCGGCCGGCGAAGTAGCTGCCCTGCCGCTCCGTGGCGTTCACGATCGGCGGTTGGGCGGCCGAGTGGAACTGCCAGGAGGGCTCGGGGAAGACGACGCTCGCGCCGCCCTCGCTTCCGGCGTAGTCGCCGGGGCTGCTCGGATCGTACCAGGCCGTCGCGCTCGACACGCCGGTCACGCTCGAGTCGAACGAGACGTTGATCGACTGAGGGGTGGCGGTCGACGTCGGCGTCCCGGCGAGCGTGACGGTCGTCCCCCCGACCGAGATCACCCCGGTGTCCGCGAACGCGGCCGTCGCCGGCCACGTCGGCCACGGATTGCCCCGGTCGGTCAGCAGCGCGGGGGCGTCGCCCTGGTCGCCGCTCGCGCAGACGACCGTCACGCCGAGGGCTGCCGCCTCCTCGAGGCCGGAGTCCCAGAGCGAGTCGTTCTGCTCGGCGAGGCCGAACGACCCGGAGACGACCGCGAGGTGGTCCGGAGCGTAGTCGTAGGCGAGGGCGTCGGAAAGGTCGAGGGCGAAGTCGTCGGCGATGTCCCCCGTGCTCAGCCCGAAATCTGACATCAGGCTCCCGGGGAAGTAGAAGTTGTAGAGCGCCGCGCCCGGCGCGAGGCTGCCCGCCATCTCGAGATCGAGCGAGTTCTCGAACTCGTCGGAGGAGGTGTCGTTCAGGCCGTGCAGCGACCCCGGCGCGGGGGGAGTGATCGAGTCGACCGTCACCGGTACGCCGGTGACGGTCGGGGTCGGCCAGCCCGGACCGAGCGTCGCGTTGAAGTAGGCGTTCACGACCGCCGGGTCGAACGGGGGCAGATTGACCCCGGCCCCGTGGTCGTAGGTGCTGTTGTAGGAGCTCGCGAGGAGGGTGGCGATCGCGACGTCGGACGGGTAGGTCGCGTCCGTGGTGTTGGAGCCGGGCCAGAGCGCGGTCGCGCCCAGCGCCTGGGCGAAGTCCGATCCGACGTCCCACTGGTTCGACGTTCCCCGCTCGACGACGAACTGGCCCACGGGACGGGGAGGCCCGTCGCGCGCGGTCAGCGCCGCGCGGGCGTTGCCGAGGTCGGAGAGCCCGCCGACCCCGGTCACGAGGCCGGCGAGCGAGTCGGCGAGCCGCGCCGTGCCGACGGACGTGTACAGCGCGGCGCCCACCGGGCCGGTGACCGAGACGAGCTCGACTCCGAGGAGCGATCGCACGCTGGAGGCGGTCAGGTCCGCTTGGATCGCCAGGCGTCCGGGGGCCACGGAGAGGTCGGTCGCTCCGACCCTATCGAGCGCGGACTCGACCTGGTCGACGGCGGCCGCGGTCGGAGAGAACTCGGTGCGGAACTGGGACGGGGTCAGGTAGGCGCGGTAGAGCGGAGAGGACGGGTTCGAGAGCCCCCCGAGCATGCCGTCGAGTCGGCTCGCGTTCTCGAACGCGAGGGTGAACGAAAGCCGGACCACCGCGGACCCGGGGAGCGCGACCGCGCTCTCCCCCGGGCGGACCGGCATCTGGTCGGTCACGAGCCGAGAGGGTACCTTCTCGACGTTCGCCGTGGGAGTGGGGCCGGGGCGCAACGCTCCGGCGCCCATCGCCGTGAGCGCGAGCACTGCGAGAGCGATGGCGACCGCCTCGCGCGCGACCATTCGGGGGCCGGAGCGGGGCGGGTCTAATGAGGTCCACTGTCGGAGAACGGTGGGCAAGAGTTTATTCTGGGCGGCCCTCGCGGCGTCCGAAGGGGATTCCTTGGCGGACGACCCGTGCATCTTCTGCGACATCGTCGCGCGCCGGGCCCCCGCCTACATCGTCTACGAGGACGCGACGACCGTCGCCTTCCTCGACCTGTTCCCGTTCACCCGCGGCCACCTCCTCGTGATCTCGAAGCGGCACGGGGCCCGGCTCACGGACCTGCCGTTCGAGGACCAGACCGCGCTTATCCGGACCCTCGATGAGATGTGCCGCCGCTCCGAACGGTTGACCCGCGACTACAACGTGGCGCTCAACGCGGGGGCGTTCGCGGGGCAGGTGGTGTTCCACGTCCACTTCCACGTCATCCCGCGGTACGGGGAGCCGAACCCGTTCCACCCCCGGGAGCGGACGCGGATCGACGAGAGCGAAGCGCAGGCGCTGGTCCGCGAACTGTCGGCGGCCTGACGGGGATGCCGAGCGCGCTCCGACCCCCGGCGGTCGCCGGCCAGTTCTACTCCGCCGACGGGGCGGCCCTCGCCCGGGAGGTCGAAGCGTGCTTCACCGACCCCCGCGGCCCGGGTCACCTCCCGACGCGCACCCGCACCGCGGATCGTCGGCTCCTCGCGGCTGTCGTCCCGCACGCCGGCTACCCGTTCTCCGGACCGATCGCGGCCCACGCCTACGCCCGCATCGCGGCGGAGCGACCCCCCGCGAGCGTGCTCGTCCTGGGCGTCGACCATCACGGCCGGAGCCGCGGAGCGGCGCTCTCGGGACGGGCGTGGGAGACTCCGATCGGACCCACGGCCATCGACGACGATCTCGTGCGCGCCCTCTCCCAGCCCCCGCTTGGGGTCGACGAGGAGGCGCATGCGCTCGAGCACTCGATCGAGGTGCAGCTGCCGTTCCTCGAGTACGTCCTCCCGAAGCCTCGGGTCGTCCCGCTCGAGATCGCTTTCGACTCGTTCGCCCGCCTCGAGCGGGTCGCGGAGGTCGTGCGGCGGGCGATCGAGGGACGCGACGTCCTCCTCCTCGCGTCGACCGACTTCTCCCACTACATTCCCGCGGCCACGGCGGAACGCCTCGACCGTATGGCGATCGACGCGATCCTGGGGGGCGACGCGCGGACGCTCTACGACACGGTCGCTCGGGAAGAGATCTCGATGTGCGGGATCGCGCCGACGACCGTCCTCCTCTCCGTCCTCGCGGGGCGGCCCCGACGCGCCGAGCTGCTGCGCTGGGGGCACTCCGGGGAGGCCGCGCGGATGCGCGACGTCGTCGGGTACGCGGCGATCGTCCTCTCGGAGGCCGGTCCGGGCCGCCCGTCCGTTAAATAGCGCGGCCGGCTCGGCGCGCCCGCTCGAATGATCCTATCGGACGTGGCGATCCGGCGGGCGATGGAGTCGGGCCGGATCGTCATCCGACCGTTCCGGGACGACTGCCTCGGCACGAACTCCTACGACGTCCACCTCGGACCGTACCTCGCGGTCTATCGGGGCGGGGCGCTCGATGCGCGCCGACCGAACGCGGTCCGGGAGTTCCGCATCCCTGCGGACGGGTTCGTGCTGGTCCCGGGCCAGCTGTACCTCGGGGTCACCGAGGAGTACACGGAGACCCACGGGTACGTCCCGTTCCTCGAGGGAAAGTCGAGCGTCGGCCGGCTCGGCATCGATATCCACTCGACCGCCGGCAAGGGCGACGAGGGGTTCTGCAACTACTGGACGCTCGAGATGAGCGTCAAGCTCCCGGTCCGCGTCTACGCCGGAATGCCCGTCGGGCAGCTGATCTACTTCGAGGTCTCCGGTCCGATCCGGCGCAGCTACTCCGACAAGAAGTCGGCGAAGTACCGGGCGGTGAGCCGCCACCCGACCCCCTCCCGCATGCACCTCAACTTCGCAAAGCGCGCTCGTCCGCGTTCCGCGGAACGGACCCGATAGATCCGCCGGGGCCGCCCGGACCTCGGGAGCCTACCCGCCGTCGTGCCGCCGGAGATAGAACGCTGGCCGACCGGGGCGGGAGCGCTCGCGGCGATTCAGCGGGTCGTGCGGCGCGGCCTCCCCTTCCAGGACCACGAGGACGGTCGAGAACCCGAACCGCCGGGCCAGGTACCCTTCGGCCGACCGCAGCAGGCTCGCCTCGTCCGGGGGGGTCGCCGTCGCGGTCTCCGAGCGGAGGAGGGGGGCGATCCGCTGGACGTACTTCGGCACCTCTGCGCGGAACGCGGCGATCTCGGGGTGGCGGGTCGCGCGCTCCATCACCGCCCGGACCGGGATCGAATCCCCGGCGGCGACCGCCTCTCGCATCCACGCCTCGACCTCGCCCTTCCACGGCGCCGCGACGAAGAAGACCGCCTCGGTCGGAGGCGGCTCCTTCCGGTCGGTCGAGAGACGGACGATCGCGCGCAGGTCCTCCTCGACCCGGGCGAGATACTGTTCGCGCACTTCCGCGTCGGGAGAGCGGGGGAACTCCGCGGGGGAGGGGAACGGGGAGGTCGCCACGAGTCCGCCGGAGGCGGTGCTGCCGAGCTCCTCCGCGAGGTGCGGGGCGATTGGAGACAGTAGGCGGACCCACGCTGCCGCGACGGCCGCGGTGGCGCGGCCGGGCGCCCCGCCGCGGGTGTAGTAGCGCTTGAGGAGGGTCGGGATCGCGATGCACGTCGCCTCCGCCGCCGCCCGGACGTCGAGCCCGTCGTAGGCGGTCCGGATCCGGGCGATCTGCCCGTGCATCTCGGAGAAGAGCCAGGCGTCGAGTCCCGGCGGTCCCTCCCCGTCGCCCGACGCCGCGCGGACGAGCCGTTCGACCTCGGCGAGGCGCTCCACCGCCGTCGCGACCAGCTCCGCGTTCCACTCCGTGTCCTGCGAAGGGGAGGCGGCGATCAGATGGTAGAGCCGGAGGGCGTCCGGGCCCCACTCGTCGAGCGCCGACGCGATCGGGGGGATCCCCCGGCCTTTCTTCGAGATCTCCTTCTTCGAGAGCTTCGCGCCCGCGGCGCCCGTGATCCAGTGCGTGACGAAGATCCCCCGGGGGCCGAGCTCGGGCGGGAGCAGCTTGGCGTGCGTATAGAGGTAGACCGGGAAGTGCACCCGCTTGTGCTCCTTCCCGCCGATGTTGAAGTCGACGGGGTACCAGTAGAGGAACTCGGCCCGCGCCTCCTCCTGGACCGCGCGGTCGAGGCTCGGCTCCCCCGGGCCCCGCCCCCGGAAGACGCGGTCGAAGAACGCGTCCGTCAGGGCGGTCGGAGGGATCCGACCGTCCGCGACCATCCGACGGACGATGAAGTACGCCGTGTAGAACGTCGAGTCCGCGATCGGCTCGATCACCCACTCCGGGTCGAACGGGAACGGCGAGCCGAGCCACCGTCCCTTCCGGATGCAGGGCCGGTCGTCGAACCAGTCGAGGATCGAGGGGAGCTCCTCGCCGTACTCCGCGGGCGACGTCGTCAGGCGGGGCAGCAACGCGCGGGTCTCCGCCTTCCAGGCCGGGTCCCCGTAGTGGAGGAACCACTGGTCCGGCACCCGCCGGATGACGACCGTGTGCCCGTTGCGGCAACGGACCGGTACGGAGAACTCCTGCAGCATGAAGCTCGAGCCCTGGGAGGCGAGCTGCTGGGTGACCTGCTCGCGCGCCTCCCGGACCCGGACGCCGGCCATCTCGGGGATCGTCATGCGGCCGCGGACGAACTCGAGCCGGTACAGTCGCTCGGTCGCCACGTCGACCGCTTCCCGGTCGGAGAGGCCTCGCGCTCCCGTGGCGCGCAGCGCCCGTTCTGCCGGGGTCCCGGGCCCCTGGGCGAGCGCCGCGTCGGACGGGGAGAGCGGGGGCTCCGCGTCGAGGCCGAGGAGCACGGGATGGAGTCCCAAGCGGGCCCGCACGTCGGGGGTGACCTCGGTCAGCGCCGCCAGGTCCGCCGGGGCGTGGGCGGGGACGCTCATCACGACCCCCGTGCCGATCTCCGGGTCGACGATAGGGCTCGCCAGGATCGGAACGGACCCTGAGCGGACCGGCGGGTTCGCCTCCCGACCGAGGAGCTCGCCGACCGGGACCTCGTGCCCGATCCGGCCTCCGTGCTGCTCGACGAGGCGCTCCGCCCCGGGCCGTCCGACGAGGTACGACGTGTCCCCGTGGTGCCAGACGACCAGTGACCCGTGGGGCGGGAGCCAGAGGTTGGTGACGCCGTAGACCGTTTCGGGCCGCAGGGTCGCCGCGAGCAGGATCCGGCCGTCGTCGAGCCGGAACGGGACCGTGACGAACCGGACGATCTCGGCGTCCCCCCCGGTCGCCAGGTCGGTCTCGGCGGCGTCGACGGCGACGGGGCCGCAGACTGGGCAGACGGAAGCGAAGTGGGTCCCCTGGACGAGGCCGCCCGCCTCCCGAAGCGCCCGGAACTGCCACCGGATGAACGCCCGGTAGTCGTCGTCGATCGTGGTCAGGTACGTGGTCGGGTCGACCAGCACGCCCATCGAGCGCAGGACCCGCCGGTACGACCCCCCCAGGAACCGGGCGGCCTCCTCGGGCGCCTCGAGGCGGGGCCACTCCGACGCGGGAACCCCCTCGTCCTCGAGCTGGGCGATCGTCGCCGGGTCCCGGTCCTGGACCTTCTGCGCCCACGCGACGGCGGGGAGTCCCGAGGCATGGGTCCCGAACGGGAAGAACACCTCCTCCCCGAGCATGCGGTGGTACCGGTGGAGGGCATCGGCGTACGCGTACTGCCGAAGGTGGCCGACGTGGAGGAACCCGCTGGTCCCCGGGTAGGCGACCAGCGCGTAGAACTTCCCGTGGCCCGAGACCCGGCGCGCCGTCGCGACGCCCGCGCTCGCCCAGGCGTCCTGCCAGTGCCTCGCCCGGGAGAGGTCCATGCCGCGGCAACGACGCGGGCACCGTATTTGACGGTGCGTTCGGACCGCGCGCCGGGGACCGGGGGGAATGACTTTTCTCGGGGCCTCCGCTCCCACGGGGGATGCGGATCATCGAGGTCTTCCACTCCGTCCAGGGGGAGGGTCCGCTCACCGGCGTGCGCACCACCTTTGTTCGGACCGCCCGCTGCAACTTGCGCTGCGCGTGGTGCGACACGACCTACTCGTTCGGCCCGGGCGTGGAGCGATCGATCCCCTCCCTCCTCCGCGAGGTCGCCCGGAACCGCACCCGGAACGTCTGCCTGACCGGCGGGGAGCCGCTCCTGCAGCGCGACTCCCCCGAGTTCGTCCGGCGCCTCTCGCAGAAGGGTGTGACCACGGTCATCGAGACGGGGGGGTCGCTCGACGTCGCTCCGTACCTCGGGATCCCGAACGTGATCCTGAGCGTGGACGTGAAGTGCCCCTCCTCGCGGATGGAGGCCCGGAACCGGTGGTCGAACCTTCCTCGGCTGCGCCGGGAGGACGTCGTCAAGTTCGTGATCCAAGACCGCAAGGACTACCTCTACGCCCGGGCGACGCTCCGTCGGCATCCGTCGGAGGCGACCGTCGTCTTCCAGCCGGTCTGGGGAACGGACGCCGGCCGGCTCGCCGACTGGGTGCTCCGCGACCGCCTCGACGTGCGCGTGATGCTCCAAGAGCACAAGCTCCTCTGGGGAGACGTCCGGGGCCGGTAGCTCCCTCGCCCCGGCGCGGGCAGAGCCTTAATGTGGTCCCGGCCCCCCTCCCGCCGATTTGTTCATGGCGGTGGAACGCGCGACGCTTCGCAGCCCGCTCGGGGGCGACGGGTCGCTGTTCGGGAAGGCGAAGGGGATGGTGTTTCCCCGCCTCGTCCTCGTCGGCCACGGGGTGATCGACGAGCTCCCCGAGACGTGCCGTCAGCTCGACTTCCCGTCGAAGGGGGCGGTGATCACCGGACCGCGCACCGCCGAGCTCGCGGGCCACCGGGCCGCCGAGATCCTAGGGCAGGGGGACTTCGAGGTGAAGACCGTGATCGCCGGCGACGCGACCGGCGAGGAGGTGGAGCGCGTCGCCGGAGAGCTCCGGGGCACGGGCGCGAAGTTCCTGGTCGGCGTCGGGGGCGGCAGCAAGATCGACATCACCAAGGTCGTGGCGGCCCGCCTGAAGATCCCGTTCCTGAGCCTTCCGACGTCGGCGGCCCACGACGGGATCTCCTCGCCGCGCGCGTCGCTGCACGGCGCCGAGACCGTCACGAGCACCGACGCCGCCGTGCCGATCGGGGTGATCGCCGACACGGCGCTGATCGTCCAGGCGCCGTTCCGCCTGCTCGCCTCGGGGTGCGCGGACGTGATCTCGAACACCACGGCGATCCTCGATTGGCGGCTCGCCGTGCGCCTGCGCAGCGAGGAGTTCTCGTCGACCGCCGCGACCCTGAGCGAGTACGCCGCGCAGGAGGTGATCGACCACGCCGACTCCATCAAGCCGAACCTCGAGGAGTCGGTCTGGATTGCGATCCGGCCGATCCTCGTCGCCGGGATCGCGATGAGCGTCGCGGGCTCTTCCCGCCCCTGCTCGGGAAGCGAGCACCTGTTCAGCCACGCCCTGGACCGCGTGGCGGCGCACCCGAGCCTGCACGGCGAACAGTGCGGCGTCGGGGCAATCATGATGATGTACCTGCACGGCGGTGACTGGCGGCGGATCAAGAACGCCCTGCTCACCATCGGGGCGCCGACGACCGCGCGGGAGCTCGGCATGACCAACGAGGAGATCGTGCGCGCGCTCGTGCTGGCGCACTCCATCCGCCCCGAGCGGTACACCATCCTGGGCGACAACGGACTGACCCGCGACGCCGCCGAACGCCTCGCGACGGTGACGGGGGTGGTCGCCTAGGATGCCCGAGATCACCCTCCTCGCGGTCGCCGAGGCCCAGGTCGGCTTCGAGTTCGTCTACCAGGGCGGCGGGCCCCCGTGCCGCACCTGCCCGTTCCGCCACGCCTGCCTCACGCTCGATGCGGGCCGGAAGTACGCGGTCACGAAAGTGCGGGACGTCGTCCATCCGTGCGCCCTCCAGGAGTCGGACGCCCACGTCGTGGAGGTGAAGCCGGTCGCGCGCTCGCTCGTGGTCGACGCCCGGAGCGCGATCGTCGGCAGCCAGGTGGAGGTCGGCCGGTTCCCGTGCCGGCGCCTCGACTGCCCGAACTGGACCGTCTGTGCCGGGCCATCGCTGCCCCCGAAGCAGCGGTACCGCATCGAGAGCGTCGACCCCGAACCGGCGGAGTGCCGGATCGGACGAACGTTGAAGCGGGTCGACGCGGTCTAGGTCGCCGGATGCGGGGCTGTGGGGTAGCTACGGGAGCGAGGACCGACCTCGTCCCGCTCTACTGGTCCATCCTTCGGGCTTTGGGAGCCCGGGACCCCGATTCAAATTCGGGCAGCCCCATGCCGCGACCGATCGACCGGGCGAATCGGTAAATCCCCCCCGGGCTGCTCCCCGCTCCGATGGAGCCGCCCGAGGAGGCCGCCGCCGATCCCCCCGCGCCGTTGGCCGGCCCTCTCGGGTCGGCGCTGCTCTACTGCGAGCAGTGCGATCGGGAGACCCCCCACCGGATCTTCCGGGTCCGGCGGGGCGCCCGCGCCGGGCGCGGCTCCCTCGAAGGGGTCGCCCGATGCCGGGTCTGCCGCACGACGCACCCGTTCGAATCCCGTCCCGAAGCGCGGACGGAGGTCCCGCTGATCGTCTCGGACGGACCTCGCTCGACGCGCGAGATCGTGTCGCTCCCTCCCGAGACGGTGCTGCAGCGCGGCGCCCCGATCCCGGGCCTCGATGAGCGAGTGATCGTGCGTCGACTCGATGCCCGCGACGGAAAGGTCCGCGCGGGTGGCCGGGCCTCCGAGCTCGCCGCCGTCTGGGCGACGCGCGACCTCGGGACCGTCGTGAAGGTCTCGGTCATCGAGGGCCGTCTGACCCGACCGTCGCGGATCGTCGTCCCGCCCGAGACGGCGTTCGAGGTCGGCGACGCCGTGACGGTCGAGCGGGAGAGGTTGACGATCACCGCGCTGCGCGCCCGAGGTCGCACCTGGCGGTTGCCCGGCGACCGGTTCCCCGCCGCGGAGGTGCAGCGGCTCTACGGTCGACGCACCGCGATGCCGCCGGCCGGCAGGAGCGACTGGAGCAGCGACCGGCCGACCCCTAGATCCCGGGCGAGCTCCGCCTCGCGCGCGGCCCGTTCGCGCTCCTCCCCCGGGGTCACGAGGGCGCGAACGACCCCCCGGGCGCGCACGGCCCTCTCGGGCGCGGCCGTCCAGCGTTCCTGGTCCTGGTAGTGGATCGTCCCGAGCGCAAGCTCCAGCGGCGCGTCCCGCACGAAATGCTTCGTGCCGTGGATCACCCACGCGCCCCGGGCGACGAACTCCCCGGAGGCCGCCGTCTTCGACACCTGCTCGGGGGTCGCCCAGAAGGCGGTGCCCGTGGCGTAGCCGGCCCGCCACGCCTTCGAGTACGCGACGGCCCACTGACACGCCTCGGCGAGGCTCGCCTCCCCGATCGGCGTTTGGTCGGCCGAGCGCTTCACCACCACGCTCGCCGCGCCGTGCAGGTCGGCGTGGACGTAGATGTCCCCGTCCTTCAGGTTCCGCTTGACGATCAGGTCGTTCGTCCCGGCGTCCCGTCCGGCGATCGCC
Source organism: Thermoplasmata archaeon (assembly GCA_035499455.1). GTDB lineage: Archaea > Thermoplasmatota > Thermoplasmata > Lutacidiplasmatales > UBA184 > Lutacidiplasma. Next base: position 148,431 of record DATJYS010000001.1, read on the forward strand.
ACGGCCCCCTCCGACGTGATGAACCATCGGTACCGCTCGAACCAGAACGGTTTCTTCGGCGGTCCGACCGTGGCCGACCGCGCCCGGGGACTCGGCACCCGAACGCTTGCCTGTCGCTCTTCGGTCTCCCGGAGGGCCGTCCGGGCCCCCTC
>DATJYS010000002.1:0-417922 GCA_035499455.1 Thermoplasmata archaeon
CGTAGAGCAGGATCCCGCGCGGCGGGTCGATGCCGATGTGCTTGTAGACCTGGGGGTTCTTGAACGGAAGCTCGACCGACTCCTCCAGGATGCGCCGGACCCGCTCGACCCCGCCGACTTCCTCCCACCGCGTCGACGGGACCTCGACCGCGACGTCGCGCAGGCTCGACGGCTCGATCTGCTTCAACGCCTCGCGGAAGTCGGTCTCGGTGACCTTCATCCGTTCGAGGAGCGAGATCGGGATCGGTTGGTCGAAGTCGATCTCGGGCAGGTACCGCCGCAGCGCGCGCATCGCCGCTTCGCGGGCGAGCGACGAGAGGTCCGCCCCGACGAAACCGTGGCTCTGCGCGGCGAGCTCCTTGAGGATCCGCTCCCGGTCCCGGTCGCTCGCATCGATCGGCATCCCGCGCGTATGGATCTGGAGGATCTCGAGCCGGCCTTCCTGGGTCGGCACGCCGATCTCGATCTCCCGGTCGAAGCGGCCGGGGCGGCGGAGCGCGGGGTCGATCGCCTCCTCGCGGTTGGTCGCGGCGATCACGATGACGTTCCCGCGGCCGGAGAGGCCGTCCATCAGGGTCAGGAGCTGGGCGACGACGCGGCGTTCGACCTCCCCGACGACCTCGTCGCGGCGGGGGGCGATCGAATCGAGCTCGTCGATGAAGATCACGCTCGGGGCGTTCTTCTCCGCCTCCTCGAACTTCTCGCGGAGCTCCTTCTCGCTCTCGCCGTAGTACTTCGAGATGATCTCGGGGCCCTGGATGCCGATGAAGTGGGCGCCGGCCTCGTTCGCGACCGCCTTCGCGATCAGGGTCTTTCCCGTGCCGGGCGGCCCGTACAGCAGCACCCCTTTCGGGGGCGTGATCGCGAGCCGGTCGAACAGCTCGGGATGCTTGAGCGGCAGCTCGATCATCTCGCGGACGCGGCCGAGCTTCTCGCGGAGCCCGCCGATATCCTCGTACGAGACGCGGGGAGCGGCGACCTCGGTCTCGGAGACGGTCTCCTCGCGGATCGTGATGAGCGACGCCGGGGCGACCTGGACGATCCCCTTCGGGGCCGTCGAGACGACCATGAACGGCAGCGACCCGCCCATCAGGAAGACGCCCGGGATGACGAAGACGTCCCCGCGGACGAACGGCCGCCGGGAGAGCGCCTTGGCGACGAAGCTCTCGAGCCCCGGGCCGAGGTCCATGCGGGCCGAGCCCGCGTAGATCGGGGCGATCGTGATCGCCTCGGCGTTCGGGCACTCGACCCGCTGCACCGAGACGCGATCGCCGATGCTGACGCCCGCGTTGCGGCGGACGACCGCCTCGATCCGGACGACCCCCTTTCCTTCGTCGTCCGGCTGCGCCCGAGAGACGATCGCGGGGGTCGCCTTGCGGCCCCGGATCTCCACGATGTCCCCGAGACCGACCTTGAGCCGCTGACGGGTCTGGACGTCCAGGCGGGCGGTCCCGAGGCCGATGTCCTGCTGGAACGCCTCCGCGACGCGGAGCGTGAGCGCCTCGGCCATCGATGGTGTTTGGACCCCGGGGCGGCCTAAATAGGTTGTCTCGGAACGGACGCCCGGTGGGCGGTCTCGCGGGCCGATTCGCTGCCTGACGAGCGGAACGGAGATATCCCCCCCGCCCGCTGGGAGCCCGATGGTCCGGCCCGCCCCGAACTCCACCCCGCTCGAGCGGCTGCTCGTCGCCGCGGGGTACCGCATCGACTCCCGCGGAGGGGCCCTGGTCGCGGTCCGCTCCCGGGACCACCGGGCGGTCGTCGTGGCCCGAGCCGACCGCTCCCCCGCGGACCTCGAGGCGCTGTTCCCGAGCGGGTCGGTGCGGCGCACCGTCGTCTACGACGACGAGCCCGGCCCGGAGGGTCGGAGCGCGGCGGCCGAGCTTGGGATCGAGGTGATCGACCCGTCGACGCTCGGACCCGCGCTCGGCGAGATCCTTCTCCCCCCGCCCAGCGACCCCGGCGCGGAGGCGGCCGCCGAGGACCTCGAGGGCCCGTTCCCCGTCTCCCCCGGAAACGCCCGAACGATCCGACCCCGGATCGGCCGCGGCGAGGCCCAGGCGCTGGCGGGCGTCGAGGGACCGCGGTACACCCTACGCCTGGTGCCGTACTACGTGGCACCGTACCGCGTCCGGTCCCCGTCGCCGCACGGGGAGGCCGGGCCGGTGCTCCGTCGCCTGATCGCGGTCAACGCCACGACCCGTCGCGCCGAGGTGTGGGAGGAGGCGGACCGGGAGGTCGTCGCCGAGATCTCCGAGCCGCACCAGCAGCTCGAGCCGCAGGTCACCGAGGGCCTCGCCCGGCCGATCGCGATCGATGCGATCCGCCGCTACCACGCGGTCCGGGTCGACCACACGGAGCAGCACGGCGGCGCCCTCGTCATCGAGACCCGTCGTGTCTCGCCCGCGCCGGACGACGTGCGCCTCGGCCCGTTCACGCTCGTCTACGTGCCCCACTGGTACGCCGAAGGGATGGAGGGGCGCGTCGTCCTCGACGCGGTCACGGGCCTTCGGATCGCCGGTCCGGACGGGAGCGCCTGAGCGTCCGGTCGGCCCGGCGCGCGTCCCCCGGCGCGTCTTCCGCCTCCACCGTCAAATACCGCGCCCCGTTCGACGGCGCGTGCTTCTCCGTCAGTTCCGCATCGGTCCCTACCTGAACTTCACCTACCTCGTCGCGACCTCGAAGGCCGGCGAGGCGGTCGTGATCGACCCGTCGTACGGGATCGAGCCGGTCCTCGAGGCGATCGACGAGCTCGGGGTCAGGGTCCGCTACGTGATGAACACGCACAGCCACAAGGACCATGTGGCGGGGAACGCGGACGTGAAGGCCCGCACGGGGGCGAAGATCGTCGCCCACCGCGTCGCTCCGCTCGGGCAAGACGTCTCGGTGGAGGACGGGGACGTCGTCAAGTCGGGCGGCCTCTCCGTCGAGGTGATCCACACCCCGGGGCATACGAAGGACAGCGTCCTGTACCTCTTCGAGGGTCACCTGGCGACCGGCGACACACTATTCGTGGGAGAGTGCGGGCGGACCGACCTCCCGGGCGGGGACCCGTCGGAGATGTACGACAGCCTCCACGGACGCGTCCTCGCCCTGGACGACGCGCTCGTCGTCCTCCCCGGGCACGACTACGGCGCGACGCCGACCTCGACGATCGGCCGGGAGCGGGCCGAAAACTACACGCTCGCGCCGCGGACCCGCGAGGAGTTCCTCCGGTTCCTCGCCGAGTGACGGACGTCGATGCCGCCCCTTCCTGCCCCCGAGGACCGTGTGCTGCGGGCGATCGGGGCACGACGGCGGAGCCCGGGAACGCCGGCCCTTCCCGATCTGATCCGGACGCTTCGGGCCGTGGCAGCCGAGTCGCCGGCGCTCGTCGCGCTGTTCGATGCCGACGCGATCGCGGGCGAGCGGCATCTGCTCTCGGCCTGGGCCCATCTCGGCCGCTCCCGGAGCCGCGGGGAGGCGCGCCTGCGCGACCGCGGGGCCGAGTTCGCCCTCTACGTGGCGGGCGACGACCAGCTCCCGCGCGCCCTCGCCAAGGTCGGGATGTCGGAGGCGACCGTGCGGTGCGTCCTCGTCGCCGAACGGCCGCTCGAGCCGGACGCGCTGCTGGACCGGTTCGGTCTCGAGGCGGATCCGTCGGCGTATCCCCGACCGGTCGACGCCGCCCTGCTCGAGCGGCTCGGGATCACCGAGGCGGAGCGGTCGGCCGTTCCGTCGAGCGCGTGGGAGGGCCTCGTCCTCGAGCGCGTCGCGCTCGTCGACCTCACGGCGCCCGCCGTCCGCGGTTCGACCCCAAAGCATTAACGACCCGGGTCGGTCGCCCGCCGTCCGCGGGCGGCCGCCGTGCAGGTGTAATCTAGTGGTAGGATGTCAGCCCTCCAAGCTGACCACCCGGGTTCGAAACGACGGACCGGAGCCGGTTCGCCGCGAGCATCCCGGCACCTGCATCGCGCCGCCGCGGGCTCTTCGGGCGACGGTTTAATCCCTCGCGGCCCGCTCCCGCTCGCGCGCTGAGGTAGCCTAGCCCGGTAAGGCGCCAGCCTTGAGAGCTGGTGGCGATCCCGCCACGGGAGTTCGAATCTCCCCCTCAGCGCGCCTCGCGGCCGCCCTTCTGCCTATATGGGGTCCACCGATGCGACGCGGTCGATGGCCCCCGCGAGCGTCTCCACACCTCTCCTCGACCAGTACGAGGGGGTCAAGGCGCAGTACCCGGGCCACCTGGTCCTCTTCCGCGTCGGCGATTTCTACGAGACGTTCGGGGACGATGCGAAGCTCCTCTCCCGGGAGGTCGACGTCGTCCTCACCGCCCGCTCCGCGGACGCCCGCGGGGCCCGGACCCCGATGGCCGGCGTGCCGTACCACGCCGTCGAGACGTACCTCGGTCGGCTCGTCCGCAAGGGGTACAAGGTCGCGATCTGCGACCAGGTCGAGGACGCACGGTACGCGAAGGGGCTCGTGCGCCGCGAGGTGACGCGGGTCGTCACCCCCGGAACGGTCGTCGAGGAGAGGATCCTGGGGGGCCCCGACCACAGCTTCCTCGCGAGCGCCGTCGTCCGCCCCCACGGGGTCGGAGCGTACGCGGCCGTCGACATCACCACCGGCGAGTGGTTCCAGGGAGAGGCCGACGGGCCCGACCTGGAGGGGGTCGTCTCCGCGCTGGCGCCGTTCCAGCCGCGGGAGATCGTCGTCGTGGGAGGGTCCGACCGCGGGCCGGTCCCGGAGCTGATGCACCGGGAGTTCCCCGTCGCCCGGATCGAGCCGGCTCCGTCCCCCCTCTCGAAGGACGAGCTGCCCCCCGGGCTCCGCGGCGAAGCGTCGGGAGCGCCGACCATCGGCGAGGCGGGGCTTCGGCTCGCTGCCTACTTGCGGGCGACGCAACCGCGCCTGCTTCCCCATCTGGCGATCGTCGACCGGGGAACGTCGGGCCGCCGCCTCGTGCTCGACGCGAAGACCCTCCGGCACCTCGAGATCGCCCGGCCGATGAATCCGGACGACCCTGCGGGGGCGACGTTGCTCGGCGCGTTCGACGAGACCCGGACCGCCGCGGGCCGACGGACGCTGTCGTTCTGGCTGACGAACCCGTTGTGCGACGTCGCGGCGATCGAGGCACGGCAGGCGTCCGTCGCCGCGCTGATCGAGCGGGGCGCCGGCCTCGAAGCGGTCCGGTCGCGTCTGCGCTCGTTCGGCGACCTCGACCGGATCGCGTCGCGCGCCGCCGGCCGACGCACCCACCCGCCCGAGCTCGGCGTCCTTCGCACCGGGTTGACCACCGCGCGGCTCCTCCGGGAGGAGCTCGCGCAGGGGAGCGTCGAGGGCGCGCTCGCGCGAATCGTGCCGGAGCTCGCCGCCCCGGCCGAGCTCGAGACGCTGCTCGCCACGGCCCTTCCCGACGAGCCTCCGGCGACGGACGACTCCGGAGGGCTCTTCCGGACGGGGTTCGCTCCCGAGGTCGACCGATGGCGCGAGGACGAGCGCGCCGCGCTGGACGCCCTCTCGGCCCTCGAGCACCGGGAGCAGGCCGCCGCCGGTGGGAAAGGGATCAAGGTCGGCTACAACCAGGTGTTCGGATACTACTTCGAGGTGACCCGCCCGAACCTCGGGCGGGTGCCGCCGCACTTCCGCCGGCGCCAGACCGTCAGCCAGGCCGAGCGGTTCACGAGCGACGAGCTCGACGAGATCGAGCGGCGGATCCGGACCGCCCGGGAGGCGGCCCGCGCCGCGGAGATCGACGCGTGGGAGGAGTTCCTCGGGCGCCTCGATCGGCACGTCGGCGCGATCCATCGGGTCGCCCGCGGGGTCGGCGAGGTCGACGCGCTCGCCACGTTCGCTCACCTCGCCCGCAGCCGGGGGTACGTCCGTCCCACGGTCGACGATGGACCCGGCCTCGTCGTGCGGGACGGACGGCACCCGGTCCTCGAACGCCAGCTCGGCGAGCGGTTCGTTCCGAACGACATCGAGCTCGACGCGAGCGCATGTCGGCTTCTGGTCCTCACCGGCCCGAACATGTCGGGCAAATCCACGTACATGCGCGCGGTCGGCCTCCTCGTCGTGCTCGCCCAGGCGGGGTCGTACGTTCCCGCCCGCTTCGCCCGGGTCGGCCTGGTGACGCAGCTGTTCACGCGCATGGGGTTCACCGACGAGATCGGCCGCGGCAAGTCGAGCTTCATGGTCGAGATGACCGAGGTCGCCGAGATCCTGCGCTCGGCCGACGCGCGCTCGCTCGTCCTGCTGGACGAGGTCGGACGCGGCACGAGCACGTTCGACGGTCTCGCGATCGCCTGGGCGACCCTTCGCCACCTGCACGACACGACGAAGGCGCGGAGCGTTCTCGCGACCCACTACCACCAGCTCACCGAGCTGGTGGGGGGCCTGCGCGGCGCGCGCAACGCCCACTTTGCCGTCCAGGAGACTCCCGACGGGATCGTGTTCCTCCACCGCCTGGTACCAGGCGCGACGGACCGCAGCTACGGGGTCCACGTCGCGCGCCTGGCGGGGCTTCCCGAGTCGCTCCTCGGCGAGGCGGACCGGCTGCTGCGTCGGCTGGAGGCGGAGGGGGTCGCGCTGCCCCCGGGAGGGCGGACCGAGCGACCTCGCTCGACGAAGTACACGCAGGCGGTGCTCTGGGATGCGGGCGGAGCCTCAAACGACCCGATCCGGGAGCGGCTGCGCACCCTGGAGCCCGACCGCCTGACCGAGCCCGAGGCGCGCAAGCTTCTCGAGGAGCTGCGGCGGATCGCCGCCGACCCGCGGGAGGGCGCGGAGTGAGCGGGACGGAGAGCGCCCCCCGTCGGCCGATCCGGCGGCTCTCGGCGGAGACGGTCGAGCGGATCGCCGCGGGCGAGGTCGTCGAGCGACCCGCGTCGATCGCGAAGGAGCTCGTGGAGAACGCCGTCGACGCGGGGGCGACGTCGATCGTCGTCCGGCTCGTGGGCGGGGGGATCGACCGGATCGAGGTCGCGGACGACGGCGCCGGGATCGTTCCCGAGGAGCTCGGCCTCGCGGTCGAGCGCCACGCGACGAGCAAGCTCGCGCCCGACGGCCCGGTGGAGACGATCGAGGCGCTCGGGTTCCGGGGCGAGGCGCTGGCCGCGATCGGAGCGGTGGCGCGCCTACGGCTGGTCTCCCGCCCGCCCGAGCGGGAGTCGGGGGAGGGGATCTCCGTGGTCGGGGGCGCGGTCGGGGGTCGGTTCCCGGCCGCGCGCGCTCCGGGCACGACCGTCGAGGTCGAGCAGCTGTTCTTCAACACCCCGGCGCGCAAGAAGTTCCTCCGGTCGGCGCCGAGCGAACAGGTCGAGCTCGTGCGGACGGTCGAGCGGGCCTACCTCGCCCGGCCGACGGTCGGAGTCCGGATCGAGTCCGAGGGCCGGGAGCTCGCGGCGTACCCCCCGACGTCCCGGCTCTCCGACGCCGCCGCGCACGTCCTTGGAGCCGCCTTTCTCGACGCCTCGTTCCCTCTCCGCGGAGAGCTTCCGGGCGGCCGACTGGCCGGCTCGCTGGGGCTGCCGTCCGTGGCGGCGTCGACCTCCGGCCAGCTGTTCCTCGCCGCGAACGGACGCGCGGTCCTCTCCCGTCCGATCGCCCAGGCGGTCCGGGCGGCGTTCGGCGAGAGCCTGCCGCGCGGCCGGTTCCCGACCGGGGTGATCCATCTCGAGATCGACCCGCGAGCGCTCGACGTCAACGTGCACCCGACCAAGCGCGAGATCCGGTTCGCCCGGGAACGGGAGCTCACCGACGCGATCCGCCGTCGGGTCCGGGAGTGCCTCCTGGCGGCCCCCGGGGGCGGCGAGGCCGCGCCGGCAGCGCGCAGCCCCTCCTGGTCCGGCCGTGCCGACGACCGGCCCATCCTGCCGCCGGTCGCGCGCGAGAGAACCACCCACCCGACGGCGCAGCAGACCCTCGGGTCCGTCGCGCGGGCGGAGCCGGCAGCGTCGGCGTCGTCGGCGGTGCCGGCCCCCCCCGGGACGTTCCGGCTCCTGGGGGTGGTCGACCTCCTCTACTGGGTCGCGGCGACCGACGACGGCTTCACGCTGATCGACCAGCACGCGGCGAGCGAGCGGTTGCTCTACGAATCGATCCTGCGCGACGGGGCGCTCGGACGGCAGCAGCTCGTCGAGCCGGTGACGGTCCGGCTCACGTCCGCCGAACGGGCCGCCTGGGCGGCCCATAGCGAGACCGTGCGGGCCGCCGGGTTCGAGCTCGACGCGTTCGGTCCGCAAGCCGTGCGGGTCCGGTCGGTCCCGGCATACCGCGGACGCTCCCCGCGCTACGAAGCGATCCACGACCTCCTGACCGAGCTGGCGGAAGGGGGGCGCCCGACGCTGCCCGACGGTCTCGAGCAACGGACCGCGGCGAGCATCGCCTGCCACGCGGCGATCCGCGCGGGCGACGAGGTCGCACCGGCCGAGATCCTCCGCGTGCTCGAATCGCTGGATGCGCTCCCCGAGCGGGTCCGCACCTGCCCCCACGGTCGCCCGATCTTCGTCCGGCTGCCGCGCTCCCGGCTCGACGGCTGGTTCCTGCGCCGAGGCCCGTGAGTCCCGCCCGCGTCCCCGCCTGGACGGGGTCGGAGGCGGAGCTGGTCGCCGTCGTCGCGAGACACCTCGCGCGCGACGGCTATCGCACGTACGTCGATCCCGACGGGAGCGACTACTTCGACCTCGTGGTCCGTCGGGACGGGGAGGTCGGCCTCATCGAGGCGAAGCTGAACCGGCCCCGAGACCTCCTCGTCCAAGCGCTGCGTCGGAGACCGTGGGGGGACTGGGTCGCGGTGGTGGTCCCCTCCGCCCGCACGGCGGACCGGCTCGCCGCGTCCACCGCCGGGAGGCGGGCGGACCCGGTCGGGATCTGGGTCCTGGACGGCGACGCCGTCCGGATCGTCCGACCGGCGCGTCGGTTCCCCGCCGGAGACGATCCGTTCGCGGCCCATCGGGCTCGGTTCCGGGAGGTCCTCGACCGGATCGACCGGGGCGAGATCCCCGAGGGGATCCCCTGGGACGGGCTCGGCGGGGAGCTTCGACGGGCGTCCGGGGGCCGAGGGTTCCGGGAGTGGCGGCTCGACGAACCGCCCGACGGGGCCGGCTAGACCCGCGCGGCTGCCGGCTCTCCGAGCAGCTCCGCCGCGACGCGCTCGGGAAGGAAGCGGCTCGCGTAGGCGGGCCCCTGCGCGGCGAGCGCCCGGCGTTGCGCGAGGTCCGCGACGAGCTCGGCGACCGCCGAGGAGAGGTCCCCGGGGTCGTCGCCGGGGACGGTCCGGACCGCGCCGTTCGGTTCGGTGGGCAGACGCGCCGTCGCGAGGGCGACCGACGCCACTCCCTGGCGGAGCGCCAGCACGAGCCCGGGGTCGAAGCCGACCAGGCGGCGGGCGAAGACGGCGACGTCGGCGGCGGCGAGCGCGCGAACGAAGACGGCGCGGTCCCGTTCCGGCGCGGCGTGCACGCCCGGCTCTACGGGAGCCTCGGCACCGGCGACGACGAGCCGCACCCCGGGGAACAGCGGTCGGATCCGGCGGAACGCCTCCCGCACCCGGTCGATCCCCGCCTCTTCCGCGTTCTCGGAGGCGGCGAGCGCCGCGACGACCGGAACGTCCGTCGGCAGGCCGAGCTCCGCGCGGGCCTCGTCGCGCGACGGGGGCGGGGGACCGAGCGCCACGGGAGGGATCGTCGGCCGGATCCCGTCGCGCGGGATCCGGTACGCGGCGACGATCTCATCGGCGACGACCGGCGAATCGCAGAAGATCGCGTCGGCCTCGTCGAGCGCCTCCTTCTCGAGGCGACGCACCGCGCGCCGGTCGCGCCAGGTGTCGACGCGGTCCATGAGCCCGTTCGGACGGCGGCTCGCCCGCTCCCGGTCGAACTCCCCGAGGTGGACCGCGCGGACAATCGCGTCGATCCGGTGCCCGCCGCCGCGGTGCGACAGGGCGAGGGGGCCGAGCCCGGACGGGTCGCGGAGCACGAGCTCCGCGTCCGGCCGGATCCGGCGCGCGGCCGCGCGCGCGAAGTCGGCCGGCTCGACGGCCGCCCCCGGCCGGCGGATCGGGATCTCGATGCTCGCGGTCTCGACGCCGGGGGGCGGGGCGCCGCCGCCCGGCCCGGTCGGGAATAGGACCCGCACCGAGCAGCGTCGGTCCCGCAGCCCCTCCGCGAGCGCCCAGGCGGCCGCGGCCGGCTCGTACGGGTCGACCGGGGCCGGCCCGGCGGCCAGGAGGTCGACCGTCCGCCCCGCCATCCGAGGGCCGCGAGTCGGGCCGACCCGAAAAGGGTTCCGGCGCTCGGGCGTCAGGCGGTGAGGCCGAGCTCGCGGGCGAACGACCGGCCGGCCATCGCCGGCCCCGAGGGGAGGCCCATCCCTTCGAGGACGGTCGGCGCGATGTCGAGGAGGTTCGGCTTGCCGGCCCACGGGCCCGGCTGGATGCCGTCCCCCGCCGCGATCAGGATGCCGTCCATCCGGTGCGTCCCCGAGCCGTAGAAGAATCGGGGCCGCTCCTTGATCAGGGACTTCGGGTAGCCGAAATCCATCCGCGGCTCGGTCCGCATGTCGTCGACCCGGATCAGGAGCGCCGGGGCGGAGCCGAGGTTCCGACCGCGGTAGATCGTCTCGGGGTCGAACACCTCGATGTGCGCGTCCGGGAACTGCTCGAGCCGGCGCCGGATCTCGGCGAGCACCGTCGCCCGCTTGTCGGGGGTCAGGTCCGGATTGAACGGGTTCAGGTAGATCCCTTCGGGAACGGGGTAGGAGAAGGCGACCGTCCGCTTCCAGTCGATCCGCGCGGCCGCGCGCTCGAACGACGCGTCCCCGCCGATCAGGTCGGCGAGGGCCGCGTGGCGGGAGTCCCGGAGGAAGTCGGCGATGCGGCGGGCGACCCTACCGGCGAGCGGGAGCTGCTGCGTGCGCAGGGTCAGTCGGGCGAGCAGCTGGCGCCGCGCCAGCTCCGATCTGCGATCGAAGACGAGCAGCTTCTCCTCGGCGAGCCACCGGTTCGTCAGGAAGTCGGACTGGATGGGGCCGTGCCCGTGGTCGGAGATCACGAGCGTGACCGCGCGCTCCCCGGCGGAGCGGAACGCGGCGTCGACGTCCCGGCAGGCGGTGTCGACGGTGCGCCAGAACGCGAGGAGGTCGGCCGGGATCTCGGCGACCGGGCGGCTCAGCTCCTCCCAGAGCTGGTGCTCGAGCCGGTCCGTCTCCCGGAACAGGGCGAACAGGAAATCCGGCCGGTGCCGGGCGGCGAGCGTGGCGGCGACCTGGCCCCGCTGCGCGACGGCCCGGGTCGCCCGAGCGACCCACGCGTCCCGTTCCGACTCCCGGAACAGCGGGAGCTCGCCGGGATACGCGGCGCCCAGATCGCTCGTCACCTCGGCGCGCAGTCCCTTCGGGAACGTCGCCGAGGCGTCGGAGAACATCCCCGGGAGGATGAACCCGTGCAGAGGATACCCCGCCGTGATCGGGAAGTTGAGCACCCCGACCTTCAGGCCGAGTCGGGAGAGGCGGTCCCACAGCGCCTCCGCCGGGCGGAACGAGCGGACCGTGCGCGAACGCCCGGGCCTCCCGTCCGGTTCGGTGAAGCCGAAGATCCCGAGCTCCCCCGGGTCCTGGCCGGTCGCGAACGAGAACCACGCCGGGATCGTCTTCGCCGGATAGACCGAGCGGAGGGGCGCCCGGACCCCCCGGTGGACGAGCGAGTGGAGGAACGGAAGCTCGCCGGCCGCGAACAACGGGTCGAGCAGGTCGAACGTGCCACCGTCCAACCCGAGGACCAAGAATCTGCGGGAGGAACCGACCATGTGGCCTGCCGTGGTTATCGTCCGAACGGTTCCAGCCGACCCCGAATATATGGGGTTATGTCCCGTCTCCCGCCTTACAGCAGCCGGACCGTTTCGAGGTTGTACGGCGCTCGCGACTCGACGCCGAACCGCTTGTACAGGCTCGAGCAGAGGTCGACGGTCTTCGACTCCTCCCCGTGGTTCAGGAGGATCCGCTGCGGGCGCGGGTCGAGCGACGCGACGAAGTTCATCAATTGGACGCGGTCGGAGTGCCCGGAGAACCCCTCGATCGTGGCGATCTCGCAGCGGACCGGCACCGACCCCTGCCGCGACCCGTCCAGGAACGACGCCTCCGACATCCCCCGCTGGAGGCGACGGCCGAACGTCCCGTCGGCCTGGTACCCGACGAACAGGAGCCCGTTCTTCTCGTCGGGGGCCCACGCCCGGAAGTACTCCATCACCGGCCCGCCGCTCATCATCCCGGAGGTCGCGAGCACGATGCACGGGTCGCGCGAGTCGAGGATCTCCATCCGCATCTGGCCGGAGTCGACGCGGTGGAAGACGTCCGACAGGAACGGGTTGTCCCCTTGCTGGAAGATCTGCGTGCGCAGCTGGCTGTTGAGGAACTCCGGGTAGGCGGTGTGGATCGCCGTCGCCTCGAAGATCATGCCGTCGAGGTAGACCGGCACCTTCGGGATCTTCCCGTCCCGCATCTTCTCCTCGAGCGCCAGCATCACCTCCTGCGACCGTCCGACCGCGAACACCGGCACGACCAGCTTCCCGCCGCGCGAGAGGACCTTGTTCGCGAGGTGCGTGAACTCCTCGGTCGCCTGCTGGCGGCTCGGCTGGATGTCGCGGAATCCGCCGTACGTCGACTCGAGCACGAGGGTCTCGAGGCGCGGGAAGCGGTTCGTCGCCGGGTTGAACAGCCAGCTCCGCTCGAACTTGATGTCGCCGGAGTAGGCGAGGTTGTGGTCTCCCTCGCCGAGGTGGAAGTGGCAGATCGAGGAGCCGAGGATGTGCCCCGCGTTGTGCATCGTCAGGCGGATGTCCGGGGCGATGTCGGTAGTCTCTCCCCACCTAAGGGGGACCGTGCGCGTGACGAGCTCCCGCACGTGGGAGGAGTCGTAGAGCCCCCGCCGGGCCTCCTGGTTGACGACCTTGATCGCGTCGAGCAGCATCAGGGTCATCAGGTCCCGCGTGGGCGCCGTGCAGTAGATCGGCCCCTTGTAGCCGTACTTGAGCAGCACCGGCACGAGGCCGCAGTGGTCGAGGTGCGCGTGCGTGACGACGACCGCGTCGAGCGAGTCGAGCGGCAGGAGCTCGGGGGCGTTGAAGAACGGGGTCCGGTCGGAGCCGGGGTCGATGCCGCAGTCGATCAGCACCTTCGAGTTCTGCGTGGTCAGGAGATGGGCGCTGCGGCCGACCTCGCGGTAGCCGCCGAGCGACGTGTTGCGCACCCACAGCTTCTCGGGGAGCGGGTCGCGCGCGATCCGGATGCCGACCTTCTTGAGGAACGAACGGCGGTCGTCGAACGAGTTCCGGAGGTGGATCCGCACCTCCTCGACCGTCTTCGACGGGATCGGGGGGGTGCGGACGACCGTCGGCACCCAGCCGATCTTGCGCTTCAGGTCGTTCAGGACCGACCCGCCGCGCCCGATCGCGGCGCCCGGGTTCGCCGCCTCGATCGTCACCTCGCCCGTCTCGGGCTCGAAGAACAGCTGGTTGATCTCCGCCTCGGGCGGGATCACCTCGCGGATCACCTTCTCCGCCTCCTTCGGCTCGGCGAGCACGGAAGGGTCGGAGCGGACGACGACCCGGCGCCGGAGGCGCTGCGCGACCTGGCGCAGGTAGTCGCCGCCCGAGAGGAACAGGTCGAGCTGCTTCGTGTACAGGACGATCTGCGGGCCTTCCAGCTCGATGTCGGTGACCTCGATGGTGTCGGGGAGGACCTCCTTGAGGGCCGCCCTTGCTTGCTCTAAGAGCGAGTCGTAACTCATTCACGTTCGAAGGGGTTGGGTCGAAGAGGTTGGGCCGCCCGGGCCCCCCGAAGACCTACGGGAGCACGGGAGGCAGCGGTATCTTGAGCGCTTTCAAGCGTTTATTGATTTCGTCGTCGGAGAGCTCGCGGTACTCCTTCGCGGAGATGACGTGCGCGAGGTATCCGTCGCCGCTCGCGCTGTCGCGCTTCATCGCCGCGGTGAGGCCCCGGAGGGCGAGGTCGACCGCGTCCGAGCTCGACATGTCGCGGGAGTACCCCTCCTCGACGATCCCGTAGGCGAACGGCGAGCCCGAGCCGACGGAGACGAACCGGTCCTCGATGCAGCCGCCCGCGGGGTCGACCGAGAAGATGTGGCCCCCCTTCGCGTCGGTCCCGCCGAGGATCAGCCAGGCGTAGTACGGGTAGTAGCGGTTCCCGCTCAAGATGTTGGCCAGGAGCGTCGCGGCGCCCTCGGCGCCGAGGGGCGCGTTGCGGCGGAGCCGGTACAGCGACACCTCCGCCTTCAGGTACCGCGCGAGCACCTGGGCGTCGCCCACGAGCCCCGCGATCGTGATGCCGATGTTCTGGTCGATCTTGAACAGCTTCTGGGCGGCCTTGTTCGAGATCATGTTGCCGGCGGTGACCCGCCGCTCGGTGGCGAGCACGACCCCGTCCTTCGCGACGATCCCGATGGTCGTCGTCCCGGTGCGCAGCCGATCTTCGACGCTCATCGTGGACTCTCCGTGCATTCGAGGACCCCCGTCTGAGGAAACCGTGCGACCGACTCGGGCTCGCTATATAAGGGCTCACGGAGCGATTACGCTCGAACCACCGAGGAACCCGAAGGGAGCTCGTGGAGCGCGTTCCGGCCCGCCGGTCGACGCAAAGCGCGACAGGGATTAATGGGGGACCCTGCTCGGGGCGCCCGACGAGCATGCGGCGTCACGAGGTCGTGGTGGTCGGCGCGGGCCTCGCGGGCCAGCGCGCCGCCCTCGCGGCGGTCGAAGCCGGCCGCGACGTCGCGATCGTCTCGAAGCTCCATCCGCTGCGCTCGCACTCGGGCGCCGCCCAGGGCGGCATCAACGCCGCGCTCGGCGCGGAGGACTCCGTCGACACCCACATCTACGACACGGTGAAGGGGTCCGATTACCTCGGCGACCAGGACGCGATCGAGTTCTTCTGCCGGGAGGCCGGCCCGACCGTCGTCGAGATGGAGCACTTCGGCACGATCTTCAGCCGCGGGGCCGACGGTTCGCTCGCGCGACGCGCGTTCGGTGGCGCCGGATTCCCGCGGACGATCTACGCCGCCGACCGGACCGGGCTCGCGCTGCTGCAGGGATTGTGGGAGCGGCTCGGCACGGCGCGCTACACGCTCTACGAGGAGTGGGACCTCACCGACCTCGTCGTCCGCGACGGGCGGGTCCACGGGATCGTCGCCTTCGACCGGAAGACGGGCGAGTTCGAGGAGATCGCCGCGAAGAGCGTCGTCCTCGCGACCGGTCCGTTCGGGCGCGTCTACGGCCGGACGACGAACGCCCACAGCTGCACGGGCGACGGGGTCGCGGTCGCGTACGACGCCGGCGCGTTCCTCAAGGACATGGAGTTCGTCCAGTTCCACCCGACCGCCCTGCTCGAGTCGGGGATCCTGATCACCGAGGGGGCCCGCGGCGAGGGCGGGATCCTCAAGAACGCGAACGGGGAGCGGTTCATGAGCCGCTACGCCCCGCATGTCCTCGAGCTCGCCTCGCGCGACGTCGTCTCGCGCGCCATCGTCACGGAGGTCGCCGAGGGCCGGGGGTTCCCCGGTCCGTACGGGCCGTACGTGCACCTCGAACTAATGCACCTCGGCAAGGAGAAGGTCGAGAGCCGCCTCCAGGAGATCGTCGACTTCTCCCGCATCTACGCGGACGTCGATCCCGTCACGCAGCCGATCCCGGTCTACCCCGGCCAGCACTACATGATGGGCGGCATTGGGACGACCATCCGCGGGGAGACGAACATCCGCGGTCTCTACGCCGCCGGCGAGGCGGCGTGCGTGTCGATCCACGGCGCGAACCGTCTCGGCGGCAACTCGCTGCTCGAGACGCTCGTCTTCGGAAGGCAGGCCGGCCTCGCGGCGGCGGAGTACGCGGCGACCGCGCCGGCGCCCGAGATGCACGACGGCGACCTCGACGCCGCGGTCGCCCCGTTGCGCGCCTGGTCGGCGCGGACCGACGGCGAGGACCCGTCGACCCTGCGCGCCGACATGCAGCGGGTGATGGACCAGTACGTCGGGATCTACCGGGACGAACCGACCCTCCTCGAGGGTCTCCAGCGCCTGCGCGCCGTGAAGGCCCGCTTCGACCGGGTGCGCGTGGTCGACAGTTCGAAGGTCTACAACCTGAACCTGAGCGACGCGCTCGAGGTCGGGCATATGCTCACGCTCGCCGAAACGATCGTCGTCGGCGCGTACGCGCGCACGGAGAGCCGAGGGGCGCACGCGCGCACCGACTATCCGAAGCGCGACGACGCGCGCTGGATGCGGCACACGCTCGCCGAGAAGGGCCCCGACGGCCCCCGGCTATCCTATAGTCCGGTCGCGTACACGCGCTGGGACCCGAAGGAGCGGGTCTACTAGTATGCCGGAGGAGACGGTCTCGGCGACGTTCGACGTCTACCGGTACGACCCGGGCAAGGACCCCGCGCCCCGGTACGACCGGTACACCCTCGACCTGCCGCGCCACACGCCCGTGCTGAGCGCGCTCCTGCGGATCCGGGGCGAGATCGATCCGTCGCTCACGCTCCGCTACTCCTGCCGCAGCGCGATCTGCGGTTCCTGCGCGATGCAGGTGAACTCGAAGAGCCGACTCGCCTGCGAGACGCCGATCGGACCGGAGATGGAGCGGCACGGCCGCATCGTTGTCGAGCCGATGCGCAACCAGCCGGTGCTGCGGGACCTCGTCGTCAACCAGGCGCCGTTCTGGCGCCAGTACGACCGCATCGAGCCGCACCTGATCCTCGACCCGCGAAACCCTATGCCCGAGGGGAAGGAGACCCCGATGACCCCCGAGCAGGTCGAGGCGTTCGGGGAGACCCCGCGGTGCATCGCCTGCGCGGCCTGCTACTCGGCATGCCCGGCGGTGGAGGCCGACCCGACGTTCCCCGGGCCGATGGCGCTCGCGAAGCTGTTCCGATTCGTGGTCGACCCCCGCGACACCGCGCACGACGCGCGCCTTCTCGCGATCCAGCCCGGCGGCCTCTGGACCTGCCTGCGCTGCCATCTGTGCACCGAGGCGTGCCCGAAGGACGTGCGGCCCTCGGAGCGGATCCGCGACCTGAAGGAGATGGCGATCCGCGTCCAGGGCGCGACCGAGGCGGGCTCGCGTCACGCCGTCGGCTTCAAGGAGAACATCCGCGAACGGGGTCTCCTCCACGAGTCGAAGCTCGTGCGCCAGACGTCGGGACTCGCCGGGGTCGCGAGCCAGTTCGGCCAGGGGGTCCGGATCTACCGCAAGAAACCGGAGATCCTGAAGCGCCCTCCCCCGATCGAGGGGCGCGACGAGGTCGAGAAGATCTACGAGGCGCTGGACGACCCGAAGGAGGGCGGAACGTGAAGCTCGCGTACTACCCCGGCTGCGTCGCGCAGGAGTCCGGCAAGGAGCTCGACATGGCGACCCGGTGGGTCTGCCGGGCGCTCGGCATCGAGCTCGTCGAGTTCCCGACCTTCTCCTGCTGCGGCTCCGGGTTCGTCGACGAGGCGAACGAGGTGCTGAACGTCGCGCTCAACGCCCGGAACCTCGCCATCGCGGAGCGGGCCGGCCTCGACCTGCTCACGATCTGCTCGACCTGCCAGGGGATGCTGTCGCTCGCGAACACGCGCCTCGGGGACGCGCGCGTGAAGGCGCGGGTCGACGGCGCGCTGAAACCGCTCGGCATCGAGTACCGCGGGACGACGAAGGTGAAGCATCTGCTCCACGTGCTCACGAAGGAGGTCGGGCTCGACGCGATCCGCGCGAAGGTCGTGCGGCCGCTCGGGGGCCTGAAGGTCGGGGCGTTCTACGGGTGCCATCTCCTGCGGCCGTCCGACGAGCTCCTCTCCGAGAGCGCCGAGGAGCCGAAGTCGTTCGAAGAGCTCCTCGCGGCGCTGGGCGCGACGCCCGTCTACTACCGCGGTCGTGTCATGTGCTGCGGCTTCCCGATCCAGTTCGTGAAGCCCGCCGTCGCGAGCACGATCGCGGGCCACCAGATCGACGACGCCCGCGCGCACGGGGCCGACGCGATGGCGACCCCGTGCCCGCTCTGCCACATCTCGCTCGACGCCTACCAGAACCAGGCGGCGAAGGCGGTCGGTCATCCGCTCGACATGCCGGTGTTCCACCTGCCGCAGGTTGTGGGGCTCGCGCTCGGCGCCACCCCCGAGGAGCTGGGGCTCCCCCGCCACCTCGTACCGACGACGGCCGCGGTGGCGAAGATCCGCCCGTCGGTGCGCGCGTAGCGGTCGGCCGCTCTTGGGTCACGGGCCCGCGGCGCGACCGGCTCCGCCGGTGAGCACCCGCGCGCCGTCGCCCTTCGTCACGTAGACGTGCAGGCGGTCGCACGTTCCGCGGAAGAACTCGCGCCCGTCCGTTCCGAACGTCGTCGCGAGGCGCTCTGCGATCTCGGCGTCGGTGAGCGACGGCTCGACCTCGGGGGTGAACATGCACCGGAAGACGAGGAACCGCTTCCCTTCGAGGTCGATCCGCTCCGTTTCGGGAGCGCCGCAGAACGGGCACTCGAGCACGGTGGGGCGAAGGCCCCCGGGCCAAAATCGTTGGCGGCGCTAGTCGATGTAGCCGAGCGAGCGCAGCCGCTCGCGGAGCACCCGCTCGTCCTCCTCGCTGAACCCCTCGTGCGTGGGGGTCTCGAGCAGGCGGGCGAGGACGAACGCCACGTACGCGTCGACCGAATCGAACGCGGTCCCCTTCATCCGCGCGGCGATCGCCTTCACGATCTCCTCGGGGAGATGGACCGCGACGGTCCCGGGGGCCGCGGGCGGGGTCGTCGGCATCGGCATCCCGGGCGACGCGGCCCGAGGGATATCCCGTTTGCGCGACGGCGGGGTCACTCCCACTCGATCGTGGCGGGAGGCTTGTCGGTGACGTCGTACAGGACGCGGACGACCTGCCCCGCGAGCTCACGGGTGATCCGCTCCGCCATCCGCCTAAGGAGCGCCCGGGGGAGCTCCATCGCGGTCGCGGTCATGGCGTCGATCGACTCGACGACCCGGATCGACACCGCGTCGCCGCGGACCCGGTTGTCGCCGGTCACGCCGACGGTCCGGGCGTCGAGGAGCACCGCGAAGTACTGCCACGGAGCGGCGATCTCCTTCGCCGCGACCGCCCGTTCGATCTCCTCCTCCACCACCCGGTTCGCCACCCGCGCCTGGGCGACCCGCTCCGGGGTGACCTTCCCGTTCACCCGCACCGAGAGGCCCGGGCCCGGGAACGGCTGCCGGTCGGCCTCGGGAACGCCGAGGAAGCGGGCGACTGCCCGCACCTCGTCCTTGTAGAGGTCGCGCAGCGGCTCGACCAGCACGAGCGTGCTGTCCGGCGGGATTCCGCCGACGTTGTGGTGGGTCTTGATCGTGTCGCGCAGACCGCCGCCGCTCTCGATCCAGTCGGGGGCGATCGTCCCCTGCACGAGCCGGTCGGTGCCGAGGCGCGCCGCCTCCTCCTCGAACAGGCGGATGAAGGCGGCCCCGACCCGTCGGCGCTTCTCCTCTGGGTCGACGACCCCGTCGAGCGCGGCGAAGAACCGGTCGCTCGCAGCGACGACCTCGTGCCGCAGGCCGCTCGTGCGGAGGTAGCCGCTCACCCGCTCCGCCTCGCCGGCCCGCAGGAGGCCCGTATCGACAAAGATCGCCCGCGCCCGCTCTCCGAGGGCTCGCTCGGCGAGGGCGGCGGCGACGGTCGAGTCGATCCCGCCGGAGGCCGCGATGACCGTCCGCCCCGGGACCTGCGCGCGGAGCTTCTCTTCCGCCTCGCGCACGAACGCCGCCGGGTCGTTCACGGGGAGCTCCCGCCGGCGGCGGGCTCCTCGCGCCACCGCGCGCGGTACGCTTCCAGGTGCGGGATCACTTCCGGGAACTTCAGCGCCAGGATCTCCGCGGCGAGGAGGGCGGCGTTCTCGGCCGCGTCGAGGCCGACCGACGCGACGGGGATACCCGGTGGCATCTGGACGACCGAGAGGAGCGAGTCGAGGCCGAGGCCCCGGTGGAGCGGGACCCCGATGACGGGCTTCAAGGTCCGCGCGGCGACGACGCCCGGGAGCGCGGCGGAGAGTCCGGCCATCGCGACGAAGACGTCCGTCGCCGGGTCCCGGACCAGCCGGTCGACCTTCTCGGGGTTGCGGTGCGCCGACGCGACGTGGACCTCGCACGGGATCTGGAACTCGCCGAGGCGGGCCGCCACCTTTCCGGCGATCTCGAGGTCCGATTTGCTCCCGACCAGGACGGTGACCTTCATGCCCGTCGCCGAGCGACGCAGCCCAAAAACCTTTGGCGGGGGCTCCTCGCGAAACCGTGATGAGCCATCGGCCACGAGGGTCGTCGGCCCTCATGTCGTTCCAGCTCCGCCTGCACCGGGGAGGACGGTTCCGCCGGTGGCTGGGCGCGCGCCTCGGTGGGGACGAAGCACTCGGGGACCGGGTCTGGCGCCGGGTCCTGCACGGGATCGTCGCGGTGATCCTCGTCTACTACGCGCTGCCGAACGGGATCTTCGTCGTCGCCCCGAAGCGGACGGTCCTCCTGATCGCGCTCGCGGTGGTCCTCGGGCTCGAGGTGCTGCGCCACGCCGAGATCGTCGACCTACCTACCCTGCGCTCCTACGAGCGCGCGCGGGTCGGGAGCTACGCGTTCTACGCGCTCGCCGTCGTCGGCGCGATCGTGCTCTTCCCCGAGCCGATCGCGGCGGCGGTCGTCCTCGGCACCGCGCTGGTCGATCCGATCGCGGGGGAGCTTCGCGCCCGCCCGGCCGTCGCCCGGGCGTATCCGGCGGTCCCGCTCGTCGTCTACTGGGAGCTCGCCTTCATCGGCCTCGCGCTGATTGGTCGCTGGCCGATCCCGACCAGCGCCGCGCTCGCGCTCGTCGCGGCGCCGGTCGCCGTCGCGGCGGAGTGGCCGACGATCGGCTGGTTCGACGACGACCTCGCGATGACGTTCGCCCCGGCCCTCGTGCTCTACCTGCTCGCAGTGCTCGTGCTGCACCGGCCGGTGTAGCGCGCCTAGACGATCGGGGTCAGCGTCGCGTGCGGGGCCCCTTTCTCGGGGTCCGGGCTGATGGCGTAGATCGTCGTCCGCGGACGGATCCCGTAGATGCACGGGGCGTTGTCGATGTTGATGATTCGGAAGTACGTGTCCATCATGTTCAGGATCTCGCTCGAGACGAGCAGCCCCGGCTTCAGGAGGCCGATCCCGAGATTCCCGACGTGCTTCGTCCGCGAAACGCCCTGGAAGTACATGCGGATCGCGACCTGGTCGCCCATCAGGCTCTCGAACGTGTCGAACGCCTGGTACTCCACGAACGGCTTGCGGTCGGGGCCCATGACCGCCTTCTCGGCGGTGACCATCGCCCGCATCGCCTCCTCGCGCCCGAACCGGCCCATCGGCAGGATGTACGGGTCCTCGGTGTCGTTGACGGTGTAGTCGGGGATCCGCACCCGAGTGTCGAAGACGTTCCCGGGGACGTGCCGCACGAGCGTCTCGCGCAGCTTGTCCGGCGACTCCCCCGCGGCGAGCACCGCGAGGATCCCCCGCCCCTGGGCGAGGAAGTTCAGGAACGTCGGCGTGAACAGCGTGTAGTAGTCGTCGATCCCGACGTTGACGTCGACCTCGAAGGCGTTGAAGCTCCCGCGGCGGAACCCCCCGCCGAGCAGCGCGTCGAAGTCGGGGATCCCCGTCGAGTAGAACTTCTCCTGGTCGGGGATCGGCTTCCACGCCGCGGTCGACGAACGGCCGTCGTGCCCGTTCGCGATCCCGAGGGCGTCGAAGCGGCCCCCGTTGAGCGTGACCGCGTAGCGCGCGCGCTCGATGATCGTGGCGCGCAGCTTCTCCAGGCGCAGGTGGCGGACTCGACGCTCGTCGAGCTCCTCGCGCTGGATCGAGATCAGGCCGTCCACGAGGTACTCGATGCCGCCGGCCTCGGGCTTCTCGAGGATCATCACGACGTCGGTGCTGGACCCCTCGACAAGGTCCTTCTGCAGCGCCATCACGAACTCTTCCATCTCGAGACCGTACTTGTGGGTCACCCCCTCGAGGGAGTCGATGACGAGCAGGGACTTCTCGGGCAGGCAGCGCTCGATGCGGTGGTAGACGTTCTCCACCTCGGGCATCGGCCCGCGCTTCAGGAGGGCGGTCAGGTGGCCACGGTCGACCTTCGTCGGCGGGCCGCGCTCCTGGCCGAAGCTGCCGAGCACCTCGCGCCCGGCGCGGATCTTCTTCTGCTCCGTCTCGGGGAGCTCCGTCTCCTTCCCCTTGCCGCCGGCCTGGATCGCGTCGAGGAACAGCTTCGCGGCGTCGAGCACGCGCGAGCGCATCTCGCTCGTCTTGAGCCACGGGAACTGGCGGTAGAGCGCCTCGTCCCCGACCCGGGTCGACAGGTAGAACGACCGGCTCGGCTGCCCGACCCGTTCGAGCAGCTCGAGGCCGAAGGTCGTCTTTCCCGTACCGGCGCCGCCCTTGACGATCAGCGACCGGCCGCCCTTTCCGCTCAGGAACGAAACCACTTCCGGGGGTACGCCCCCGACCGCGCTACCGTTGTTCGTGCTCATCGCGTCCTTCTCTGTCACGGCCGGACCGAGGGTCCCGGAGCCCAGCGAACCATTCCGTGTCCCGCTGTCGAATGGGGAGGGTCACAAAGTAAAGCTTTCGCCGGCTCGGGCGCGCCCTCCGGGTCACGGACGGGCCGCGCGGCGGGCCGCCTCGCGGGCGCGATCGAGGGCGGCGGCGAGCGGGTTCCCGGGCTCGCCGACCGCCGTGGCCGAGGACGGATTCCCGCCGCCCTTGCCGCCGAAGGCGTCGCGCGCCGCCTCGACCGTCGCCTGGGCCGAGACGCCCGGCGCGGTCGACCCGACGAACAGCGTCCCGCGCCCGTCCTTCTCCCCGGCGAGGACGGCGACCCGGTCGGGGACGCGGCCGAGCAGGCGGGAGAGCTCCATCAGCTCGGTGCGGTCGAGGTCGAGCCGGGCCGAGACGATCGTGACGCGGCCGACGACCTCGGTGCGGGCGGGGTCGGCGAGCAGGCGTTCGGCGACCGCGGCCAGGTCCTCCTTCTGCCGCGTGCGGGCGTTCCGGCGGCTCGCCTCGACTTCCGCGAGGAGCCGCTCGATCCCGTCGGGGAGCCCGCCGACCGGGACGCCGAGCCGTCGGGCCGCCTCCTTCAGGATCTCGTCGCGCTCCTCGCGCAGCTCGAGGGCGCGCTCGCCGCTCGCGAACGTCAGTCGGACGACGCCGTCCTGGATCCGGTCGACGTCGAGGATCGACACCGCGCCGACCTCGCTCGTGTGCGTGCAGTGCGTGCCCCCGCACGCCTCGACGTCGAACCCCTCGACCTCCACGATCCGCAGCTCTCCGCCCGGGACCGCCCCGCCCTGGTAGAGGGTGAACCCGAACCGGCGCTCCGCCTCCGACCGGCTCTCGAAGTAGCTCTTGACGGGGCGGTCCTCGCGGACGACCCCGTTCACGCGCCGGTCGATCGTGCGCAGCTCCTCCTTCGAGATCGGCCGGTAGTGCGTGACGTCAATCCGGGCGAACTCGGGGCTCTTGTACGCCCCGGCCTGCCAGACGTGCGGGCCGAGCACCTCCCGCAACGCGCCGTTGAGGAGGTGGGTCGCGGTGTGGTGCTGCATCAGCTGCGTCCGCCGCACCGGGTCGATCCGGCCGCGCACCCGCTCGCCCGCGGAGAACGGGGCGTCGCGGTCGAGCCGGTGGTAGACGTGCGGACCGCGCCGCGCGACATCGACGACCGGCACGTCCGCGAGGTGGCCCCGGTCCGCGAGCTGCCCGCCGCCCGTCGGATAGAAGAACGTGTGGTCGAGGACGACGAACGGCCCGCTCGCGAACAGGACCCGCGCCTCGAAGGAGACCGTGTGCGGGTCGAGGTAGTACCGGACGTCGGTCGCCGGGACGGACGCCGGCACCTCCGGCAGATCCCCCGTCGGCTCCGCGTAGTCGGTCGTCGGCGTCTCCCCTTCGTGCCGCGCCGCCACCTGCCGGTAGAAGTCGTCGGGAATCGCCGGGGGCGAGGAGAGCTCCTCGGCCGCCACGTCCGGCGGCACCCCGAGCGAGTCGTACCACTGGATGAGCTGCTCGACGCCGATCGTGCCCCCCTCCGCCTTCGTCCGCTCCTCCTGACGGCGGATCGTCTGGCGCGCCCGGCCGATCGCCTCCCCGTACCGCTCGATCTCGGCCTCGACGACCCGATGCAGATCGTCCCGGTGGGCGCCGATCTCGGGGAACGCCTTCGCCATCTCCCGGGCCGTCCGGTCGAGGACCGCGGTGAGCGTCGGCGCCTCGGGAGTCTTGGAGAGCAGTCGGAGCGAGCGGCGCAGGAGGAGGCGGGCGAAGTACCCCTCCTTGCTGTTCGAGGGGACCACCCCGTCGGTCAGGAGGAAGTTGAGGGTCCGGGCGTGGTCGATCAGCACCGCCGCCTCCCGCGGGGCGAACGTGCGACGCATCTCCTCGTACTCCGCACCGAACACCGCCTCGTAGGCGGTCCGGGTCCCCTGGCTCGCCCAGGTGAGCCGCTCGAGCCCGTAGCCGGTGTCGACCACCGTGAGCGGCATCGGCCTCAGGGCGCCGGCCTCCCGGACGTACTCCATGAAGACGAGCGTCGCCACCTCGAGACCCGAGATCCCGACGCTGAGCGACGGGCCGAGGTTGCCGCCCCCCTCCCAGACCTCCTCCTTGTACGTGATGGCCCGGGGGTCGGCGCCGAGCTCCGAGGTCAGGAGCTCGTGGCACAGCTCGATCGTCCGTTCCTTGAAGTAGACCTCGTGGTCCGGACGGTTGAAGGCGTGGTGGGCGAGCATCTCGAACTCCGTGAAGTGCCGGCCGCTGCGGCCGACCTCCTCGATGTCGATGAACCGCAGCACCGGCTGGCTGATCGTCAGCGGGTTCGCGGGCGGCGGGATCGCCCCGCTCGTCACCCACGGCTGGAAATCGTAGATCGACGCCTGGGTGAAGAAGACGTCGTTGCGCCACCGCGCGACGACGGGGTACCGGCTCAGGCGCGTGTGGCCCCGGTGCTCGAAGAACGAGAGGTACGTCTCCCGCATCGCGGTCGGGTCGGCGGGGCGGCGGAAGATCGGGTGGCCGATGAACCTGTACTCCCGGCACGGGGCCTCCTGGCAACGGTCGAAGTCGCCTAGGGACCAGAACGCCGCGCCGCAGACGACGCACGCCCTCCGGTGGAACCCGGACCGGTGGAAGAACGCGAGGTCGTACTCGGCGTCGTCCATCGCGGAGCGCGGACGCCCCCCCTCGGTTTAAACGGTTTTGCCGCTCGGGTCGCCGGGTTCCCCCGGGACCCGATGCACGGGACGGTCGACGGTGGTCGCGGACGAGGTTCGAGCGGCCGGCGCGCGGACCCCCGCCTCTATCGTCCGCGCGACCTGGGTGCTGGTGGCGATCCGCGCCGGCTACGCGTACAACTGGTTCGACATCGGTCCGGCGCTCACCGGGATCGGCGCCTCGTTCCACGTCGGTCCCGCGCAGTTCGGCCTCCTCGCGGGGGCGTTCCTGGCCGGGGCCGGCCTCCTGCAGGTGCCGGCGGGGCTCCTGGGCCGCCGGTACGGGAACCGCCGCATCGCGCTGTCGGGGGCGGTGATCCTCTCGGTCTTCGGGCTCGCGAGCGGCCTCGCCCCGTCGTTCCTCAGTCTGCTCGCGTTCCGGGTGATCGCCGGTGCGGGCGCCGGCCTGTTCTTCTCGCCGGCGATCAGCCTGGTCGCCGGCATGTACCCGGAAGGGGGGCGCGGCCTCGCCGTGGGCGGGTTCTCCTCCGCCTTCAGCGCGGGGGCCGCCGCCGGCGTCCTCGTGACGGCGCTGCTGCTCCCGAGGATCGGGTGGCAGGCGGCGCTCCTCGTCGGAGGGGTCGAGCTCGGGGTCCTCTGCATCGCCGGAATCCTCGCGATCCCGGCGTCCGTCGACCGGCCGCCCGCTTCCACCCCCGCGGCGCCGACAGCCCCGCTCGCCGCCCTGCGGTTCCGCGGGGTCTGGGCGATCGGCCTCGCGTTCGTGGGCATGGAGGGGGCGTCGTTCGCCACGGGCCAGTTCATCGTCCCGTACGGGGAGGCGCTCCGCGGCTGGTCCCCCACCGTCGCGGGTCTCGTCGGCATGATGTTCGTGCTGCCGAGCGTGGTCGGCGGCCCGGTCGGAGGCCCGATCGCGGACCGGCGACGGGACCATCGGACCCAGCTCGCCGCCGCCGCGGGGATCGGCGCGTTCGTCCTCGCCTGGCTCCCGGTCGCCGGGCTCGCCGGGGCGATCGCGATCGGCGCCGTCTTCTCGTTCGCCTACGGCTTCGCCTACGCGGTGATGTACGTCGTCCCGCACTACTGGCGGAACATCCCGGCCGACCAGGTGCCGCTCGCGATCGGCCTGTTCAACGCGATACAGCTCGCCGGCGGCGCTTCGGTGGCGTACGTCTTCGGACGGGTCGTCGCGCGGACGTCGTACGCCGTCGGCTGGGAGGTGCTCGCCGTGTTCGAGGTCGTGACGCTCGTCGCGCTGTTCGCCCTGCCGTCGACTCCCGCGAGGCCGGTGGAGGTCGATCCTCCGGCCGCGGCGGCGCCCGCCCTGCCTTCAGCGCACGTCCCGTAGCGCACTGGTCGGCGACGGGACACTCGGGGCACTTCGGGCGGCGGGGACGGCAGACGTTCTGTCCGTGCTGCACGAGGAGCGGGTTGAGCGGCAGCCAGAACCGCTCGGGCAGGACGCGCCGCAGCGCCGCCTCCGTCTCCTCGGGGCTGTCGGTCCGGACCACGCCGAGGCGATTCGCGAGGCGGTGGACGTGGGTGTCGACGGGGACCCCCGGGATTCCGTAGCCGAAGACGAGCACGCAGTTCGCGGTCTTCGGCCCGACGCCCGGAAGGGTCGTCAGCTCGGCCAGCGTCCGCGGCACGCCACCGTCGAACCGGTCGAGCACCTCCTGCGCGCAGCGGCGGATCGTCCGGGTCTTCGCCCGGTAGAACCCCACCGAGTGGATCAGCGATTCCACATCGCTCGCCCGCGCGGAGGCGAGCGAGCGCGCATCGGGGTACCGACGGAACAGGCGCGCCGACGCGACGCCGGTCTGCTCGTCCCGGGTCCGTTGGGAGAGGATTGTGCCGATCAACACCTGGAAGGGGTCCTCCGCGTGGTCCCGCAGGTACGGCCGCCGCCAGTCGCCCGTCCCGTAGAACTCCGACAGGCGGTCGAGGAGCCGCTCCCAGTCCATCGCCGCATCGGGGGGGCGGCTCATCGGCCTCCTCCCGCTGGCCCCGGCGCCGGCACGGTCTCGGTCCCCGGGTCGGAGAGGTCCGGCTCGTCCGAGTCGCCGGGCCCGCGCAGGAGCTCCCCGATCAGGTAGTCGCTGCCGATCGCGAGCGTCAGCCCGTCCGGGCCGGTCGCGACGCGCGCCAGCCGAAGCCCCGTGACGGCGTCCGGCGCCTCCACGATGCGGGGGAACTGCCCGGCGGCCGCGACGCGCAGGTCCGCCGCGGGGAGCGCCCTCTCCGAGCGGACGCGAACGAGCACGATCGTCTGCGCGAGCGGCGTGAGGGCATCGAGGATGCGTAGAACGCTCTTGCCGCGCAGGCAGCCGAACAGGATCGCGCTCTCGGCGGGGTCGGCGAGCGGGGCGATCTCCCCGAGGCTCTCCGCGACCGCCCGGGCGCTCTCGGGGGTGTGCGCGACGTCGTAGAACAGCTCCGGCCGGCGGGCCACGCGCTCGAGGCGCCCCGGCCACTTCACGCGCGCGAGCCCGGCGGCGATCGCGTCGGGCGACGGACGCTTCCCGAGCCCGTCGAGGAGCCGGACCGCCGCCGCGCAGGCGAGCGCGGCGTTCCCGACCTGGAACCCCCCGAGGAGAGGGAGCTCGATCCGGGGGACGGCGACGCCGGGGAGCGACAGGGAGAACGACTGCCCGTCGGCCGACAGCTCCCGGTCGGACGTCGTGATCTCCCGTCCGAACCGCCAGAGCGGCACGCCGAGCCGGTCGGCGGTCCGATGCACGACCGCGGCGGGGCCGTCCGGGAGCGCGCCCGTGACGGCGCGCATCCCCGGGCGGAGGATCCCCGACTTCTCCTCGGCGATCGCCTCGAGCGTCGAGCCCAGGAGGTCGGTATGCTCGAGCTCGATGGTGGAGATCACCCCGACGCGCGAGTCCAGTACGTTCGTCGAGTCGAGGCGGCCCCCGATCCCGACCTCGACGACCGCCGCGTCGACCTTCTGCCGGGCGAACCAGTCGAGGCCGAGCGCCGTGGTCACCTCGAAGAACGTCGGGCTCCGGTCGATCCGGCCGGCGGCCTCGAGCGACCCCGCGAGCGCCTCGATCCGCTCGACCCCCTCGACGACGGCACCGGGCGCGATCGTCCGCCCGTCGCGGCGGATCCGCTCGCGGTAGCTGGCGAGGTGGGGCGAGGTGAACAGTCCGGTCCGCAGGCCGTGCGCGCTCAGGATCGCGGCGGTCATCACCGCGACCGACCCCTTCCCCTTGCTGCCGGTGACGTGGACGGCCGGGAAGGCCCGCTGGGGGTCGCCGAGCCCGGCGAGGAGCGCCCGCTCGACCTCGAGCCCGGGACGAAGCCCGAACCGGCGCCGGCGGTACAGCCGGTCGAGGGCCGCGCGGTACGCGGCGGAGGAGGGAGGCATCGCTTCGGCGAGCCGCGCCCGTGCTTAACCGTTCGAGGGCGGGCTCAGTACGTCGACCGCTCGCGGTAGGCGCCGTAGACGTCCTGGAAGGCGTGGACGATCTCGCCCAGCGTCGCCCGGGCCCGCAGCGCGTCGAGCACCGCCGGCATCGTGTTCCCGTCCTCGGTCTCGGCGACCTTCCGCAGGCGGTCGAGGGCGGCGGCGTGCCGCCGCGCGTTCCGCGTCGCCCGCAGGTCCCGCAGCCGGCGGGACTGGAGCTGGCGCGCCTGCTCGCTGATCTTGAGCCGCGGCACCCGCACCGCCCCGGCGACCGCGTGCGCGTTGACCCCGACGATCTTCGCCTCCCCGGCCTCGACCGCCCGCTGGTAGCGGAACGACGCCTCCTGGATCTCCCGCTGGA
This sequence comes from Thermoplasmata archaeon, assembly GCA_035499455.1. Lineage (GTDB taxonomy): Archaea > Thermoplasmatota > Thermoplasmata > Lutacidiplasmatales > UBA184 > Lutacidiplasma. The sequence continues at coordinate 29,004 of DATJYS010000002.1, forward strand.
AGAAGCCGCGCTCGATCGCGGGAACGACCCCGCCGATCTCGTCGATCCGGTCGAAGTAGCGGTCGACCTCCTCCTCCATCCGGTCGGTCAACCACTCCACGTAGTAGCTGCCCCCGAACGGGTCGACGGCCTCGGCGACTCCCGACTCGGAGGCGAGGATCTGCTGCGTGCGCAGCGCGATCCGCACCGCGTCCTCGCTCGGCAGCTGGATCGCCTCGTCGTAGGAGTTGGTGTGCAGCGACTGCGTCCCGCCGAGGACCCCCGCGAGCGCCTGGATCGCGGTCCGGACGACGTTCAGCTCGGGCTGCTGGGCCGTGCACGAGCAGCCCGCGGTCTGGGTGTGGAAACGGAGCCAGAGCGAGCGCTCGTTCTTCGCCCCGAACTCGTCGCGCATCACCCGGGCCCAGATGCGGCGCGCCGCGCGGAACTTCGCGATCTCCTCGAAGAAGTCGTTGTGGGAGTTGAAGAAGAACGAGAGGCGGGGCGCGAACTCGTCGACGTCCAGCCCGCGCTTCTTCGCCTCCGCCACGTACGTCCGGCCGTCGGCGAGCGTGAACGCGAGCTCCTGTGCGGCGGTCGAGCCGGCCTCGCGGATGTGGTAGCCCGAGATCGACACCGGGTTCCAGCGGGCGGTGTGCCGGGTCGCGTACTCGATCGTGTCGATGACGAGGCGCAGCGCGGGCCGCGGCGGGTAGAGGAACTCCTTCTGGGCGATGTACTCCTTCAGGATGTCGTTCTGGGTCGTCCCGCCGAGGCGTGCCATCGGCACCCGGTGGGCCGCCCCGGTAAGGAGGTACATCCCCCAGACGATGTTCGCCGGGCCGTTGATCGTCATGCTCGTCGTCACCTCGCCGAGCGGGATGTCGGAGAGGAGGCGGTGCATGTCGTCGAGCGAGCTGACGTTCACGCCGCACTTTCCGACCTCGCCCTCGGCCTCGGGATCGTCGGCGTCGATGCCGTAGAGCGTCGGGTCGTCGAACGCGATCGACAGCCCCGACTCTCCGTGGGCGAGCAGGTAGCGGAACCGGCGGTTCGTGTCCTCGGGAGAGCCGAACCCCGAGAACATCCGCATCGACCAGCGGCGCCCGCGGTACATCGTGGGGTGAACGCCCCGGGTGAACGGCGGCTGGCCGGGGTAGCCGATCCGGTCGAACCCGGATCGGGGAGAGCGGGGCGTGTAGAGGCGGTCGACCGGGATGCCGCCGAGGGTGGCGAACGAGCCCCGGCTCTCCGGGCTCTTCTCGAGCGCGGGGGCGAGGACGTCGGCCTCCCATCGATGCTGCGCGTCGACGACCGGGTCGCCGGAGCCCGGGCGGGGCGCGCGGGACCGCGGGGCCGTCGTCGCGCCGCTACCGGCCATCGGCCGGACCTAGGGGGCCCCCGTCTATAACTCCGGGGGCCGGGGCGGCACGCGCAGGCCGACGAGGTCGCCGCGTCCCCGACGGACGACACGGACGCCGAGCGATCGCGCGAACCGCGGGAACGCGTCGCCGGTCCACGCGGTGTTGTCGGCGAGGACGACCGCCCCGGGGGCGAGCTTCGGGCGGATCGTCTCGAGCTCGAAGGTGAGGTGGGCCGGGGTGTGGAGGTCGTCGTGCAGGAACAGCCCGATCGACCCGACCTCGCGCACCAGCCGGGGGAGGAGCTCCTGGCTCGGGCCGATCCGCAGGTCCCAGTGGTCGCGGAGCGCGTCCGGGATCGACCAGCCGCTGTCGCGGCCCGGCGGGAGGGCGACCATCGACTCTCCCGGGCGCAAGGTCGGTCCCCGCTGCCGGGTCGGAAGGTCGATCGAATGGAGCCGGCCCCGGTGGTTGCGGCGAAGGGCCGCGAGGAAATGGGCGGAGGAGACGCCGCTCGAGACGCCCGCTTCGATCACGTGCTCGGGCCGGAGCAGCCGGACGAGGGCGTAGAGCTCGAACGGCGCCCGGATCTGCGCGTACGACGGGCGTCCGGCGGCGAGGTGGCGGTGCCGGATCTCCTCCTCGATCGGGAGCAGCCGCTCAAGCTCGGTGGCGACCCGCGCGATCTCCGTCCGTCGCGCCCCCGTGAGCTCCGCGAGCCAGCCGAGATTCGGCGTGGCGCGTCGGTCGCCCAGCGCGCGGCGGGCCCGTTCGACCGCGGCCTGGGCCTCCTCGGGCAGCGAGTCGAGGCGCCAGGGGGTCTTGCGGGCGGTCATCCGAGCGGTCGACCCGATCCAGGAATCTTCTTTCTCTTGAGATGTGCGCTCGAGATGTCGAGACGCGCGGTCGACCCGGTGACGATCGTCGCGCTCGCGTCGATCTCGATCCGCTGCGAGAAGAACGGGGCGTCGACGACGAGCGTCTCGTACTCTCCGCCCTCCCCGGCCACGTTCATCCGACGACCGGAGTCCGCGCGACGCTCGAGCTCCGCGAGGCGATCCGTGTCGAGGCGGGAACCCACCCACTCCGCGGGCAGCGGGTCGGCGGCGAGGTGCACCAGGCGGATGTCGAGCCCCGCGGCGATCTCCTCGCGCACCACGCGGGCCGGATCCTTGCGCCACAGCGGCGCGTAGACGCGCCGGCCGAGGCGGTCCGCGATGCGCACGAGCCGCGCCCACTGGTAGGAGGAGGCGATCGCCCCCGCCACGACCGGTCCCCGGACTCCCGCCAGCGCCCGCTCGAGGGCGTCGAGCTCGGCGGCCTCCCCTCGGCCGCGGACCGCGACGGAACGGTGGCGCCGTCCCCACGCCTCGGCCTGAAGGGCCACGAGGTCGAGGTTCGGGACGTGGAACAGCATCGACTCCGGGTCGTCGGGCCGGAGGGTCACGAGCTCGTCGACGGGCCACCCCTGGGTATCCGAGAGGTAGGCCGCGTAGACCGAGTCCTTCCCTCCCGAGACGAGCGCGGTGACCGTCATCGGCCACCGCTACGGGAGGCCGAGGCCGCCGCGCCAGCGCGGGTACAGCGCGTCGAGATCGATCGTCGCGACCGGCCGTTCGCCCCACCTCAGGCGCCCTTCCCCCTCCGCGACGGTGCCGAGAAGGGTAGCGGGGGACGGCCGCACCGCCCTCTCGAACGCGGCCGCCGACCGCTCGGGGACCTCGATGACGAACCGAGAACGACCCTCCGCGGCGAGCGCAATCCCCGGGCCGTCGAGCCCGGTCGCCCGGAGGTCGACGTCAACTCCCAGGCCGCCGCCGAACGCCATCTCCGCGAGCGTGACCGCGAGGCCCCCGTCCGAGACGTCGTGCGCGGAGGCCACGAGTCCACGGCCCGCCGCGCGGACGAGTCGCTCCCCCATTCCCCGGAGCGCGACCGGATCGGGGACCGGGCCGGGGATCCCCTCGGCGCCGTGGAGCCGGGCCCACAACGACCCGCCGAGCTCGGCTCCGGAGCGGCCGAGGAGGTACAGCCGGGACCCCGCGCTCTTCAGGTCGCTCGTGATCGTCCGGGCGAGGTCGCGGACGATCCCGGTGGCGAGCAGCACGGGCGTCGGGAGGATCCCGGCGCCGAGCCCCCCGTTGTAGAGGCTCACGTTGCCCGACGGGACGGCGAAGCCGAGCGCTTCGGCCGCGACGCCGAGACCGCCCGTGACCGCCGCGAAGTCGGCGAGCACCGCGGGGTCCTCGGGGTTGCCGAAGTTGAGGCAGTTCGTGAACGCATCCGGTATCGCTCCGACCGCGTAGAGGTTGCGCGCCGCCTCTTCCACGACCCAGACGGCGCCGGCCTTCGGGTCCTCCCGACAGGCCCACGGTTGCGCGGCCACCGCGAGCGCGAGACCGGACCGGCCGCCCGGCCGGGGGCCGATCACCGCGGCGTCGCCGTGGGACGGCGAGGTGACCCGACCGTGGAGCGGTTTCACGACCGTCCGGCCCTGGACCTCGTGGTCGTACACCCGAACGACCGGTTCCCGCGAGACGGAGTCGGGGGCGAGCACGAGCTCCTCGAACAGCTCCCCGGGCCGGTCGTCCGGGACCGGGGGGGTGGCGCTGCGCCGCCGCGGACGCGGGCGAACCGGGCGACGGGTGGGGGGTGCCTCGACGCGGAAGGAGAGCCGCAGGCGACCGGCGGGCGCGCCGTCCCATTCGACCGTCTCGTACGGCCCGGGCGCGACCTCCCCGATGTCGGTAGCGGGGACCCCGAAGCGACGGAAGATCTCCAGCACGCCGGGGACGTCGCGCGGCCGGACGTCGAAGATCATCCGTTCCTGCGACTCGGAGATCCACACCTCCCACGGGCGGAGCCCCGTCTCCCGCAACGGCACGCGCGCGAGGTCGATCCGCGAGCCGAACCCGCCCGCGTGGACGAGCTCTCCCGAGGCGGTCGCGAGCCCGCCGCCGCCCAGGTCCTTCAACCCCTGAACCAGCCCGGCCTCGAACGCTTCGAGCGAGGCGCGGATAAGCGGTTGCTTCACGATCGGATTCCCGAGCTGGACCGCGCCGCGGGATTCGGTCTCGCTGCGGTCGGTGAGCTCCTTCGACGCGAACGCGACCCCCCCGAGCCCGTCCCGGCCGGTCCGGCCCCCCGCGAGAACGAGCCGGTCGCCGACGGCGCGCGCCCGGTTGGGCAGCGGCCGGCCGTTCGGCAGCCAGCCCACGCACGCCACGTTCACGAGCGGGTTGACGACGTACGAGCGGTCGAAGTAGATCCCTCCGGCAACGGTCGGGACGCCGACGCGGTTCCCGTAGTCGCGGATCCCGGCGATGACCCCTTCCGCGAGGTAGCGGGGGGACTTGACCCCCTTCGGGGTCTCCGCATCCGAAAGGTCGAGCGGCCCGAAGAACAGCGGATCGGCGAGCGCGATCGGCTTCGCTCCGACCGCGAGCACGTCCCGCAGGATCCCCCCGATCCCGGTCCCCGCCCCGCCGTACGGCTCCACCGCGGAGGGGTGGTTGTGCGACTCGATCCGCAGCGCGTAGGCGCTGCCCCGGTCGAAGCGCATCACCCCGGCGTCGCCGGTCCCGAGGACGCGCGGCCCGTTGCGCACGCGGGCGAACGCCGCCCGGAGGAACCGCTTCGAGCTCTTGTAGCTGCAGTGCTCGCTCCAGCTCTGCGCGAGTCCGGCGAGCTCGAGGTCGGTCGGGTCGCGCCCCTCCCGCACGAAGTACCGTTGCAGCCGCGCGAGCTCCGCGGCGCTGAACCCCAACCCCATCGCCCGGGACGTCTCGGCGAGCGCGCGGGCCGAGGACCGGCGGAACGGGACGCTCCGGACGCCGGCGGCCCACGGCTCCATGGAGGTCAGTCCGCGTCCGGTCGGATCGTCACCCGGTGGATCACCGGATTCGCCAACAGGCGCTCCACGGCTTCGCCCGCGAGCCGGCGCGCTTCCGCCGCGCCGACTCCCGAGAATTCGAGATCGTAGATGCGGGCGGTCCCGACGCGCTGGACCGCCGGGATCCCGAGGAGGCCGAGCGCCTTCTGGATGCTCTCGGCCTCGGGATCGACCACGCCCGGTTTGAGTTCGACCCTGACTTCGACCCGGATCGGCCGAGCGGCCGGGGCGCGCTCACGGACCACGTCGATTGCTACCGAACCGGGGAGATAACGGTGGCCGGCGTCGGGGACGCGGGGACGGTCGCCCCGGACCGACGGAGGCGCCCCCGCTCCGCCGTTCGACAAAGCATAAATAGAAGGTCTTTTTCGGACGCCCGGCACGGTGGGAGCCGGCCATCTACATGGAGGAGTTCATTTGCAGTGTGGAGTTCCTTCGCGGACCCGCGGATCTCTTGGCGCGGGTATCGAGTGAAGCCGGCGGGATCCGCGAGTACCGCGGACCGGTCTCCGGCACGGTGATCGACCAGGTTGTGAACGACCTCCAAGAGGAGTTCGAGTCCGCCCCGACGGCCTAAGGTCGGGGCGAGATCGGGCATTCGCTTTCCTCGTAGGGACCCCGCGTCGGAGCACACTCATGGAGAGGCCATCCACGGCAAAGCCTCCCGTCAGCCGGGCGGTGGAGAGCGCCTTCACGAAGGTCTGGGGCGACGAGGGCGTGGTCGCCCTGATCGCCCTCAAGGTCGAGACCGCCGAGGCCGACGTCGTCGCGAGCGAGGTCGCGAAGTTCGGCGAGGTCGAGGACGTCTTCCTCGTCACCGGCGACACCGACATCTTCCTCAAAGTGCGCTTTCCCCACTACGACGAGCTCAAGGAGTTCGTCCTGCGCCGCCTCCCCAGCGTCCGGGGGATCCGGGAGACGAAGACGCTGCTCGTCGTCACCGCCTACAAGGAAGGGGGGGAGACCCGTCCGGGATGAGCACCGCACCCCCGCCGACCACGGCCGCGCCGCGCCCCGCGGACCCGCTCGAGTCGCCCCGCCTCGCCCGGATCGTCGCGTCGCTGGACGAGCTCGCGGACGACGCGTCGGTGCCGCGCAACATCCGGCGCGGCGCGAAGTCGGCGAAGGGGGAGCTGTCGAAGCCGCAGGTCGCGCTCGACATGCGGATCGCGGGAGCGGTCTACGTGCTCGACGATCTCGCGAACGACCCGAACCTTCCGACCCACGGCCGCACCGCGATCTGGTCGATCATCTCGAGCTTGGAGAGCCTGCAGTGAGGGGTCCCGGGCATAGCCTGAAATACGCCCCGCTTGTCCGAACCTCTCGGAGCGGAATCGGGCCCGTAGCTCAGTCCGGTAGGCCGACCGGCGTCGCCGGGGGCCCGGCAAAGAGCAACTGGCTTTTAACCAGTTGGTCGGGGGTTCGAACGAGCGACTCCGCCGAGCGGGCGGGGCGACTCCGGATGTCCCCCCGGGCCCGTACCGCGCCACGGAGTTCCGCATGAATCCCCCCACCGCACGCCGCACCAAGCGCAAAGCCGCCTCCGCCGCGCCGGCCGTTCCGAAGCGACCGTTCGTCGCGCACCACCTGGCGCCCCCGCACGAGGTGCTCGGCGAGGACGAGAGCCGGACGATCCTCGCCCAGATCGGTTCCCCGATCGAGCAGCTTCCCCGCATCATGCTCTCCGACCCCGGTCTGCAGACCGATCCGAAGTACGCGGCCCTGCGGGACGGCGGCGAGAACCTCGTCGGCCGCCTCGTCCGCGTGCGCCGGCCGAGCCCCACGGCGGGCGAGGCGGTCGCCTACCGCGTGATCGTCGCGACGGGCGGAGGGGAGTGACGGATTCATGCGCGAGATCGTAGACGCCTTCTTCCGAGAGCGGTCGATCGTCAACCACCACCTCGCGAGCTTCAACGACTTCCTCCCGACCCGCGACAACCCGAACTCGCGGATGCAGCGGATCGTCGACGACGCGCGGGTCAGCGAGGATTCGACCGAGCGCGGCGTGATCCGGCTCGATGTCCAGAAGACGAAGAGCTCGATCTACGTGCGCGTCGGCCGCCGGCGCGACGCGCGCGGGAACGTGAACCCGTCCGCCGAGCCGACGATCTTCATCGGCGCGCCGTTCGTCAAGGAGCCGGTCGGGTCGAAGCCGACGCTCACCCCGATGGAGGCGCGCCTGCGCAACCTCACCTACCAGGCGCCGATCTACCTCAAGGTCACGGTCGTCGAGAACGGGGTCGAGCGGGCCCCCGAGGACGTCCACATCGGCGACCTTCCGATCATGGTCAAGAGCCGCCCGTGCAACCTGAACCGCTACAAGATCACCGAGGACGACCAGATCTGGCTCTCCGACGAGGAGTACCGGGCGAAGCTGGTCGAGTACGGCGAGGACCCCCTCGACCCGGGAGGGTACTGCATCATCGGCGGCACCGAGCGGGTCATCATCAGCCTCGAGGACCTCGCCCCGAACCGCATCTTCGCCGAGCACAACGAGCGCTACGGCACGCCGATCGAGAGCGCGAAGGTGTTCAGCCAGCGCGGCGGCTACCGCTCCCTCACCGTCGTCGAGAAGAAGAAGGACGGGATCCTCCAGGTGTCGGTCCCGACGGCGAGCGGGCAGATCCCGCTCGTGATCCTGATGAAAGCCCTCGGGATGAAGAACGACGAGGAGATCTTCCAGGCGGTCCTCGGCGAGCTGCTCCCGCTGGACGAGGCGTTCGTCCAGACGATGAAGCACCTGTTGAACGTCAACCTCGAGGAGTGCGTCTCGAAGAAGCTGTACCCCCCCGAGGGGATCCAGTCGACCGAGGACGCGCTCATCTTCCTCGAGAAGAAGTTCGCAACGGGCCAGGCGAAGGAGTACCGTCAGCGCAAGGTCGACGGCATCCTCGACCGGTCGCTCCTCCCCCACCTCGGGGACACGAAGACCGACCGTCTGAAGAAGGCCCTCTACCTCGCGCGCATGGCCCGAACGGTCCTCGAGCTCCACCTGAAGGTGCGCGGCGAGGACGACAAGGACCACTACGCGAACAAGCGCCTCAAGCTCGCGGGCGACCTCATGGAGGACCTGTTCCGCGTCGCCTTCTCGCTGCTGCTGAAGGACCTCAAGTACCAGCTCGAGCGGTCGTTCGCGCGCAAGAAGGACCTGCGGATCGCGAGCGCCATCCGGCCGGACCTCCTGACGCAGCGTCTCGTCCACGCGCTCGCGACGGGGAACTGGGTCGGCGGCCGGGCCGGCGTGAGCCAGGTGCTCGACCGGACGAGCCACATGTCGACGATCAGCCACCTGCGCCGGGTGACGAGCCCGCTCACCCGCAGCCAGCCGCACTTCGAGGCGCGCGATCTCCATCCGACGCAGTGGGGCCGGCTCTGCCCGAACGAGACGCCCGAGGGGCAGAACTGCGGCCTCGTCAAGAACTACGCCCTGTGCGTCGACGTCTCGGAGGGGGCGGACGAGGAGGAAGTCACGCTGATCCTCCGCGACCTCAACACGCGGGAGATCGGGCCCGAGGTGTTCCAAGAGGCGAGCGCCCCGAAGGGGAAGCGCGCGGCCCGGGTCTACGTCAACGGCAACCTGGTCGGCCTCCACTCGCAGCCGGTCGAGCTCGTGAAGGAGATCCGGGAGCGCCGCCGCACCGGGACCCTCTCCCCGACGCTCGCCGACAAGACCTACGAGATCAACGTCCGCTACGACCGCGAGATGAACGAGGTGATCGTCCACTGCGACTCGGGCCGCCTGCGCCGCCCGCTGATCGTCACGAAGGACGGCGTGCCCCGGGTGTCGCGCTCCGACCTCGACGACCTCGGACGCGGAACCCTCTCGTTCTCCGACCTCGTGCGCCAGGGCAAGATCGAGTGGCTCGACGCCGAGGAGGAAGAGGACTCGCTCGTCGCGATCGAACCGTTCGACCCGCCCGACGCCTGCCCGAAGTGCGGGAAGGCGCTCAGCCGGTCGGACCTCCGCTGGATCTCGATGGGCGAGAAGCGCGAGAAGTCGACCGTCGAGTGCGGGCTCTGCCACTCCGAGTTCCCGACCGCCAACCTCGTCACGGACCGGGAGTCCCACCTCGAGATCGACCCGAACCTGATCCTGGGGGCGTGCACGGGCCTCATCCCGTACCCCGAGCACAACTCCGCGCCACGGAACACGATGGGCTCGGGGATGGCGAAGCAGGCGCTCGGCGTCGAGTCGGTGAACTACCGCCGGCGCCCGGACACCCGCGGCCACCTCCTCCACTACCCGCAGGCGCCGCTCCTGCAGACGCAGACGATGCGCTACGTCCACTTCACCGAGCGGCCCGCCGGCCAGAACTTCGTGGTCGCGGTGCTCTCCTACGAGGGGTACAACATGCAGGACGCGCTCGTCTTCTCAAAGGGCGCGATCGAGCGCGGTCTCGGCCGCTCGTCGTTCTTCCGGACGTACCGCGGCGAGGAGCGCAAGTACCCCGGCGGCCAGGAGGACCGCTTCGAGATCCCGCGGCCCGACGTCGCCGGCGCGCGCGTCGACACCGCCTACCGCAACCTCGGCGAGGACGGCCTGATCTTCCCCGAGCTCGAGGTGACGGAAGGGGACGTGCTCGTGGGGAAGACGAGCCCGCCGCGCTTCCTCGAGGAGAAGACCGACCTATTGACGCCGCAGAAGCGGCGCGAGACGAGCGTCACGGTCCGCTTCGGCGAGTCCGGCTGGGTCGACAACGTGATCCTCACCGAGGGCGAGAACATCTCGAAGCTCGTCAAGGTGAAGGTCCGCAACCAGCGCGTTCCCGAGCTCGGCGACAAGTTCGCGAGCCGCCACGGGCAGAAGGGGGTCATCGGCCTCATCGTCCCGCAGGAGGACCTCCCGTACACCCGCGACGGCGTGACGCCGGACCTGCTGATCAACCCGCACGCGATCCCGTCGCGCATGACGGTCGCCCACGTCCTCGAGATGCTGGGCGGCAAGGTCGGGGCGCTGAAGGGCAACACGATCGACGGCACCGCGTTCTCGGGGACCCGCGAGGAGGCGCTGCGCGAGGACCTGAAGACGCTCGGATTCCACCCGTCCGGCCGCGAGACGCTGTACGACGGGGTCACCGGCCGCCGCTACGAGGCGGAGATCTTCATCGGCGTGATCTACTACCAAAAGCTCCACCACATGGTCGCCGGGAAGATGCACATGCGCTCCCGCGGCCCGGTCCAGATCCTCACCCGCCAGCCGACCGAGGGACGCTCGCGCCAGGGCGGCCTCCGGTTCGGAGAGATGGAGCGCGACTGCCTGATCGGCCACGGCGTCGCGATGGTGATCAAGGACCGCCTGCTCGACCAGTCGGACGGCACGATCCAGTACGTCTGCGGCAACGTCGACTGCGGCCACATCGCCATCCCGGACACGCGGGCGAGCTCCCTGCGCTGTCCGAGCTGCGGGAACACCTCGTCGATCTACCCGGTCGAGATGAGCTACTCGTTCAAGCTCCTCCTGGAGGAGCTGATCAGCCTCGGCGTGATCATGCGGCTCCAGCTCGAGGAGATGCGGTAGGAGGACGACGATGCCCCAGGGACTGTCGAAGCGGATCAAGAGCCTGCAGTTCGCCTTCCTGTCGCCGGACGAGATCCGCCGCATGAGCGGCGCGAAGATCATCACGGCCGACACGTACGACGACGACGGCTACCCGATCGAGATGGGCCTGATGGACCTCCACCTCGGGGTCATCGAGCCGAACCTGCGCTGCCGCACCTGTGGCGGCCGGGTGAACGAGTGCCCCGGGCACTTCGGGATCATCGAGCTCGCCATGCCGGTGATCCACGTCGGGTACGCGAAGGAGATCAAGCGCCTCCTCCAGTCGACATGCCGTGCCTGCGGCCGGATGCTCCCCGACGCGCCAAACCCGCGCGCCGAGGCGTCCGCGGACTCGGACGACGCCCCGACCCGCCCCGTGCGCGCCCGCGAGTCGAAGGAGGAGCGCGCCTGCCCGCACTGCCACGAGATCCAGCACCGGATCGTGCTCGACAAGCCGACGACGTTCCGCGAGGACTCGCACAAGATCACCCCGAAGGAGGTCCGCGCCCGGCTCGAGCGGATCCCCGACGAGGACGTCCGGTTCCTCGGCCTGAACCCCCGGTTCGGACGGCCGGAGTGGATGGTCCTGACCGTGCTGCCGGTGCCGCCGGTCCAGGTCCGCCCGTCGATCACCCTCGAGAGCGGCGAGCGCAGCGAGGACGACCTCACGCACAAGCTCGTCGACGTGCTGCGGATCAACCAGCGCCTGCGCGAGAACCGCGACATGGGGGCCCCGCAGCTGGTCGTCGAGGACCTCTGGGAGCTGCTGCAGTACCATGTCACGACGTACTTCGACAACCAGACGAGCGGCATCCCGCCGGCGCGCCACCGCTCGGGCCGTCCGCTGAAGACCCTCGCCCAGCGCCTGAAGGGCAAGGACGGCCGGTTCCGCTCGAACCTGTCGGGCAAGCGGGTCAACTTCTCGGCGCGCACGGTGATCAGCCCGGACCCGTTCCTCTCGATCAACGAGGTCGGGATCCCGGTCGAGGTCGCGCGGGGCCTCACCGTCCCGCTCGAAGTGACCCTCCACAACCAGGAGGTCGCCAAGGAGCTCGTCCGGCGCGGACCGACCCCGGCGAACGAGACCGAGGGGAAGTACCGCTGCGGGGTGAACTACCTCGTCCGCGAGGACGGCCAGCGGATCAAGGTGATGGAGAAGAACGCCGAGGCGTGCGCCGAGCTCGTCACCCCCGGCTCGATCGTCGAGCGCCAGCTGATCGACGGCGACATCGTGCTGTTCAACCGTCAGCCCAGCCTGCACCGGATGAGCATGATGGCGCACTTCGTGCGGATCCTCCCCCACAAGACGTTCCGCTTCAACCTCTGCGACTGCCCTCCGTACAACGCGGATTTCGATGGCGACGAGATGAACCTCCACGTGCTCCAGGGCCAGGAGGCGCGCGCCGAGGCGAAGGTCCTGATGAAGGTGGAGGAGCACATCCTCTCGCCCCGGTACGGCGGCCCGATCATCGGGATGCTGCACGACCACATCACCGCGGCGTTCCTCCTCACGTATCAGAACCCGTCGTTCACCCAGAGCGAGGTCGTCTACCTGCTCTCGAAGCTCCACTATCCGATGCCGCCGCCCGCCGGCAAGGACAAGGACGGGGAGCCGTTCTGGACCGGAAAGCAGCTGTTCTCGCTGACGCTCCCGAACGACCTCACGCTCGAGTTCCGGTCGAACATCTGGGCGCGGTGCGACTGCTCGCCGCTCAACTGCAAGCACGACGCCTGGGTCGTGATCGAGAACGGGATCCTCAAGGCCGGGGCGATCGACAAGAAGGCGATCGCCTTCGAGAAGGGCGCCATCCTGGACGCCATCGCGCGCAACCGCGGCATGCCGCGGGCGCGGCAGTTCCTGGACGAGATGAGCCGGCTCGCGATCACCGCCATCGGGCTCAAGGGGCTCTCGACGGGGATCGACGACGAGGACGTCCCCGAGGGGGCGCGCAAGGAGATCGCGACGGCGCTCGAGAACGCGCGCCTGAAGGTCAACGAGCTTGTGAAGCAGTACCAGTCGAACGAGCTCGAGCAGATGCCCGGCCGCTCGCTCGAGGAGACGCTCGAGGTGATGGTCCGGCGCGAGCTCGGCCAGGCCCGGGACACGGCGGGCGACATCGCCGGCCGCTACCTCGGTCTCGACAACCCCGCCGTGATCCTCGCGAAATCCGGGGCCCGCGGCTCGATGCTCAACCTGACGCAGATGGCCGGCGCCGTCGGCCAGCAGTCGGTCCGGGGCGAGCGCCTCTTCCGCGGCTACGTCGGCCGGACGCTCCCGCACTTCGAGCGGGGCGACCTCGGCTCCGCGGCGCGGGGGTTCGTGCGCTCCAACTACAAGAGCGGCCTCTCGCCGACGGAGTACTTCTTCCACTCGATGGGCGGACGCGAGTCGCTCGTCGACACCGCCGTCCGGACGAGCCGGTCCGGCTACATGCAGCGCCGTCTGATCAACGCCCTCGAGGACCTGAACGTCTCCGAGGACGGCACCGTCCGCAACACCGCCGGAACGGTCATCGAGTACCGCTACGGCGAGGACGGGATCGACCCGACCCGCTCGTTCCAGGGCCAGCCCGTGCCGCTCGACGAGGTCGTCGCCCAGGTGCTGGGCCGGCGCATCCGCCCGAGCGACGAGCGCAAGCCCGAGGGCCCCGCCGGCGCGCCGCCCGTGACCGAGGAGGAGATGGACCTCCAGGCCGAGGCGCAGCTCGAGGAAGAGGCCGAGGAAGAGGAGACCGAGGACATCGGGGCGCCCGAAGAGGGTCCCGAGTTCGGGGGCGAATGACGATGGCGGAAGAGAAGAAGACCGCGGCGCGCGACACGTCCGCGCGGATCCAGGAGATCGCGACGAAGGAGACCGGCACGCCGCTCCCGGCGCTGCTCGTCGCCGAGATCAAGGCGAAGCTCCAAGGGCTGCGCCTGAGCGGCGGCGACGCGAACAAGGTCGTGAAGGAGGTCGCCCGCCGCTTCAAGCGCGCCGAGGTCGACGCGCACGAGTCGGTCGGGATCATCGCGGCGCAGTCGATCGGCGAGCCCGGCACGCAGATGACGCTCCGGACGTTCCACTACGCCGGGGTCGCCGAGATGAACGTCACGCTCGGCCTGCCGCGCCTGATCGAGCTCGTGGACGCCCGGCGCGTCCCGTCGACGCCGATGATGACCGTCCACGTCGAGAAGAAGCTCCGGGCCGACCGGGCGGCGGTCCAGCGGATCGCGCTCCAGATCGAGGTGACGACGATCCCCGACGTCGCCTCCATCGGAACGGTCGTCGAGGACCTGACGGTCGTCATCTCCCCGCAGGCCGCGCTCCTCGAGGCGCGCGGCGTGAAGCGGGCCGACATCGAGGCCGCGCTGCTCGAGAACCTCGAGCCGCGGCTGTTCGTCGTGAAGCCGGGCAGCGGCGGCGGGGAGACCCGCACGTTCGAGATCCACCTCAAGGAGTCGGCGGCCGGCGAGACGAAGACGAAGAAGGAGGAGGCGGTCGAGGAGATGCCGTTCAAGCGCCTCCTGATCGCGAGCGAGGAGGCGAAGGGGATCCGCATCAAGGGGGTCACCGGCATCCGGCGCGCCCTCATCCGCAAGGAGAAGGAGGAGTACGTGATCTACACCGAGGGGTCGAACCTCGAGGGGGTCATCGAGATCCCCGGGGTCGACGGCGTCCGCACGACCACCAACTCGGTCTTCGAGATCTACCGCGTCTACGGGGTCGAGGCGGCGCGGGCCGCGCTGATCCACGAGGCGAACCGGACGCTCGCCGAGCAGGGGCTCTCGGTCGACATCCGCCACCTGATGCTCGTCGCCGACGTGATGACGAACGAGGGGGACATCCGCGCGATCGGGCGCCACGGGATCTCGGGCAAGAAGTCGAGCGTGCTGGCGCGCGCCGCCTTCGAGATCACGGCGGCCCATCTCCTGCGCGCCGCCATCACCGGCGAGGTCGACGAGCTCAAGGGGGTCGCGGAGAACATCATCGTCGGCCAGCCGATCACGCTCGGGACCGGCGCCGTGAACCTCATCTATCGGCCGCTCGGTGCCCCGGCCGCGCCGGTCGTGGCGAAGGAGGCGACGTAGATGGATCTCGCGCACGCGCTCAAGGTCGCGCTCGAGACCGGCAAGGTGAAGATCGGCCTCGAGGAGACCCGCGAGGCGGCGAAGGCGAAGAAGGCGAAGCTCCTGATCGTCGCGAAGAGCTGCCCGGACGCCGCGCTCCGCACGGACCGCGCGATCGGCAAGATCCCGATCTACCACTACGACGGGAGCGCCGTCGACCTCGGCCAGGCGTGCGGCAAGCCGTTCCCGATCAGCGCGATGGCGATCGTCGAGCCCGGCTCGAGCGCGATCCTCACGCTCCAGACCTGAGCCGGCCCGCGGACCGGCGCCGTGCGATGGCCGAGATCTCGTTCGACACCGAGACGCTCGGCTACATCCGGCTGTTCGAGGAGCGGACGGGCGCGCGGGTGAAGGACTGCTTCGAGGCGGAGGACCGCCTGATCTACCTGGTCCAGCCGGGCGACATCCCGAAGGCGGTCGGGCCGGGCGGCGTGCTGGTCGACCGGCTGAAAGGGCTGATGAAGAAGGAGATCCAGGTGATCGAGTACTCCGACGAGCCCGAGACGCTCGTGCGGAACATCTTCTACTGGTACTCGCCGAAGACGGTCGAGCTCCTTCCGAAGGGCCGGGGGCGCCATGCGACCGTGACGGTCGACCCGGCCTGGAAGGCCCGCGCGATCGGCAAGGCCGGCAAGAACCTCA
This sequence comes from Thermoplasmata archaeon, assembly GCA_035499455.1. GTDB lineage: Archaea > Thermoplasmatota > Thermoplasmata > Lutacidiplasmatales > UBA184 > Lutacidiplasma. The sequence continues at coordinate 44,524 of DATJYS010000002.1, forward strand.
AGGTCGCGCGGGCGGTCCTCGTCCGCCACACCGATATCCACAGCGTCAGCGTCGGCTGAGCGGGGCGCCGGGGGGCCCCGACCCCTGTCCCCGACCGGGAAGCTTTTTTTCGCGCGGCCGGCTGGCCGTGCCGTGGCGAAGCTCGCCGGCCGGATCCGCGCCGTCCTGTTCGACCTCGGGGGCACCCTCGTGGACGAACGCGACTACGGGGCCTGGGTCGATCTCGCACGCCGCGTCTACCTGGACCTCGACGCGGATACCCTGGCGCACTTCTACGCCGAGGTGGTCCGGGAGTTCGACGCGACGCCTCCGTCCCTGGAGCGGGAAGCGACGCAGGTCGAGTTCTGGCGCCAGGTCCTCGCGCGCTCCTCGGGAAAGGAGGTCGACACGCGCCTCGCGACCAAGTACCTGGGGCTCCTCCGTGAGGCCGAACCCCCGGTGCGCCTCTTCTCGGACGTGCGTCGCTGCCTCGACCAGCTGCGGTCGGAGCGCAGGTCGCTCGCGATCGTGTCGAACTCGACGAGCGAGGCGAGTGTGCGCCGGATCCTCGACCGGGTCGGCGTCCTCGACTACTTCGACCGGGTCGTCTCCTCCGGGACGGAGGGGGTCGCGAAGCCGGCGGCCGAGATCTTTCGCCGGGCGATCGAGCGGCTCAACGTCCGGGCCGACGAGGCGTTGTTCGTCGGCAACCTTCCGACGACCGACGCCCGCGGAGCGACCGCCGCGGGCCTTCACTCCGTCTGGCTGAACCGGGAGGGGATGGAGCTCGGCGAGGACCCGCCCGAGATCATGTCGCTCCTCGAGGTCCCGCTGATCATCCGCCGGCTCGAGCACCGGGCGTAGCGCCGCGCGAGCCGCCCCGACACCTCTTTAAATACGCGGGCCGTGTGGGCGCCCGCACCGCGCGACGCCCTTCGGGACGTCGAGGCGGGGACGCCACCACGGCGAGCCGGGGACCCGATGAACCGCGCTCTTCCAAGGTGACGCCACAGATGGCCCCAAGGGGCGTGGAGCCCCGAGATCCCCTTCCCGGAGACGGGGAGAGACCTCTCGGGACTGACGGAGGAGAGAGAGATCGCGTACGCGAAGAATAGCTCAAGATAGCGAAGAGCAATATCCGCAGTCAGTTCCGATCGGTTCACGACCACAGTAAATGTATTCCCGAGCACACGAGAGAAGTGTGCCCAACAATCCGGTTGATCCTGCCGGCGGGCACCGCTATTGGAGTTCGCTTAAGCCATGCGAGTCGAGAGGGGTAAGCCCTCGGCGCACTGCTCAGTAACACGCGGACAATCTGCCCTCGAGACGGGGATAACCCCGGGAAACTGGGAATAATACCCGATGGGTCTGGAATGATGGAAGGCTTCCAGGCCAAAATCCTGCGGGGCTCGAGGATGGGTCTGCGGCCTATCAGGTAGTAGGGGGTTTCACGGACCCCCTAGCCAGAGACGGGTACGGGCTTTGGGAGAAGTCGCCCGGAGATGGATTCTGAGACACGAATCCAGGTCCTACGGGACGCAGCAGGCGCGAAACCTCCACAATGTGGGAAACCACGATGGGGGAACTCCAAGTGCCTACACTAAGTGTAGGCTGTTCTCGAGCCTAAAAAGCTCGAGAAGTAAGGGCCGGGTAAGACGGGTGCCAGCCGCCGCGGTAATACCCGCGGCCCGAGTGGTGCTCATTATTATTGAGCCTAAAGCGTCCGTAGCTGGCCGGACAAATCTCCGGGTAAATCGGGCCGCCCAACGGTCCGAATTCCGGAGACACTGTTCGGCTTGGGATCGGGAGAGGGTGAAGGTACTCCCGGGGTAGGGGTAAAATCCTGTAATCCGGGGGGGACCACCAGTGGCGAAGGCGTTCACCTAGAACGAATCCGACAGTGAGGGACGAAGCCCTAGGGCGCAAACGGGATTAGATACCCCGGTAGTCTAGGGTGTAAACGCTGCAGACTTGGTGTTGGGGGTCCTGCGTGGGCTCCCAGTGCCGGAGCGAAGGTGTTAAGTCTGCCGCTTGGGGAGTACGGTCGCAAGACTGAAACTTAAAGGAATTGGCGGGAGAGCACCGCAACGGGAGGAGCGTGCGGTTCAATTGGATTCAACGCCGGAAAACTCACCGGGGGCGACGGAGGGATGAAAGCCAGGCCGAAGACCTTGCCCGATTCTCCGAGAGGTGGTGCATGGCCGTCGTCAGTTCGTACCGTAAGGCGTTCTGTTAAGTCAGATAACGAACGAGACCCTCGCCCTCAGTCGCAATCTCACGAGCGGTCGTGAGAGCACACTGGGGGGATCGCTGCTGCTAAAGCAGAGGAAGGAGAGGTCTACGGTAGGTCCGTATGCCCCGAATCTCCCGGGCAACACGCGCGCTACAAAGGTGGGGACAATGGGATCCGACCCCGAAAGGGGAAGGCAATCCTGAAACCCCATCGTAGTCTGGATTGAGGGCTGTAACTCGCCCTCATGAAAATGGATTCCGTAGTAATCGCGGGTCAACATCCCGCGGTGAATGTGCCCCTGCTCTTTGCACACACCGCCCGTCAAGTCATCCGAGTTGGGTCGGAGTGAGGGTGGCTCATCTGGGTCGCTCGAACTTCGGTTCAGCAAGGGGGACTAAGTCGTAACAAGGTATCTGTAGGGGAACCTGCAGATGGATCACCTCCTAGGAACGCCCGCACGTCGCGGGCGGACCGGGCCGCGATCCGTGAGGCTGACGTCGTGGTCTCTCTCCCCTCTCCCTTGAGGCTATCAACCCATTTTTGAGTAGTTACGCTTTCCTTAATACGGCGGGTCCGCTCGTTCCGGCGATGCTGCGTCTCGCGCCGGAACGTGCGATTCCCCCCGCGCTTGCTCCCGCCGCGCGCGCGCTCGCCGCGGGCGAGCCGGTGCTGATCTTCGACGCCGTCGACCGGGAGGCGGAGACCGACCTGGTCTTCCTCTCCGAACGGGCGACCCCCGAGCTCGTCCACCTCGCCCGGAAGGACGCGGGAGGCCTCATCTGCACCGCGATATCGGAGGAGCTGCGACGCCGCCTCGACCTCCCGTTCTTCTCCGAGCTCCTCGGGCTCGCGCACCGCGACTACCCCGGTCTCGCCCGCCTCGCCGAGAAGCCGCGCTACGACCGGCGCAGCGCCTTCGGCATCACCGTGAACCACCGCGACAACTTCACCGGCGTGCCCGACAACGACCGGGCGCTCACGATCCGGACCCTCGGCGAGATCGCCGCCGCCGCGCCGCGGCTCTCGGACGAGGAGCTGCGGGCCCGGTTCCTCGCGTCGTTCATCGCGCCGGGCCACGTCACCCTGCTCTACTCCGCGCCGACGCTCCTCGCCGAACGAAAGGGCCATACGGAACTCGCCATCTCGCTCGCCCGGATGGCCGGGTTGAGCGAGTCGGTCACGGTCTGCGAGATGCTCGGCGACTCGGGCGGGGCGCGCTCCCCCGACGCGGCCCGGCAGTACGCGCGGGCGCACGGGTTCGAGTTCCTCGAGGGCGCGACCCTCGTCGAGGCGTGGCGGAGATGGGCGTCCGCGTGATGGCGACGGGGGTCTTCGACCTCCTGCACCCCGGCCACGTCTACTTCCTCACGGAGGCGCGCAAGCTCGGCGACGAGCTCGTCGTAGTCGTGGCGCGCGACCAGACCGCGCGACGCCTGAAGCACGAGCCGTACGTCCCCGAGCACATCCGCCGGCAGATGGTCGAGGCGCTGAAGCCGGTCGACCGGGCGATCCTCGGCTCGACGACCGACATCTACTCGACGGTCGTCGCGGAGCGCCCCGCGATCATCGCCCTCGGCCACGACCAGCTCTGGAACGAGGCGGAGGTGGAGCGCGAGTGCGCCCAGCGCGGGGTCCCCGTGAAGGTCGTCCGCCTCGGCCCGCTCTCCCACGACGAGCTCGCGACCCGCCGGATCGTCGAGCGGATCCTGGCCCTCTCGGCGAAGGGGCCGGAGGCCCGCACGTGAAGAAGATCGGCGTCGTCGACACGACGTTCGCCCGCGTCGACATGGCCCGGGCCGCCGTCCGCGCGCTCCAGGCCGAGGGGACGGGGTTCAAGATCGTGCGACGGACGGTCCCCGGGATCAAGGACCTGCCGGTGGCGTGCCGCCAGCTGTTCCACGAGGAGTCGGTCGACCTCTGTCTCGCCCTGGGCATGCCCGGGAAGGCGGAGTACGACAAGACGTGCGCCCACGAGGCGTCGCTCGGGCTCCTGTTCACCGGCGTGCTCGAGGCGAAGCCGATCGTCGAATGCTTCGTCTTCGAGGGGGAGGCGGCCGACGCGCGGGAGCTCGACGAGCTCGCCCGGCGCCGCGCCGAGGAGCACGCCGCCAACGCCTACGCGATGCTGTTCCGGCCCGACACGCTCGCCCGACGGGCGGGCGGGGGCCTACGCCAGGGATTCGCCGATGCGGGGCCGGCGCGCCGGCTCCGTTAGCAACAACGGAGAACGATCAGGATGCCGAAGGGAAAGGGCGAGGGAAAGGGGATCCGCGTGGGGATCGTCGCGAGCGAGTTCAACTTCGACGTGACGCTCCTGATGCTGGAGCGAGCGAAGGAGGAGGTCGATTTCCTCGGGGCGGAGCTCGGACCGGTGGTCCGGACCCCCGGGGTCTACGACATCCCGCTCGTCGTGAAGGCGCTGTTCGAGCGGAAGGAGGTCGACGCGGTCGTCGCCCTCGGCGCGGTGATCGAGGGGGAGACGAAGCACGACGAGGTCGTCATGAACCAGGCGGCCCGGAAGCTCACCGACCTCTCGGTGGAGTACGGAAAGCCGCTCGGGCTCGGCATCTCGGGTCCGGGCGAGACCCGCCTGCAAGCGCAGGACCGGATCGAGAACGCGGCGAACGCGGTGCGCGCCGTCGTGAAGATGGTCCGGCGGCTCCGGGAGCTCGGGTAGCCCGCTCGTCTCACAGCCCCAGGCGCGAACGCAGGTAGTCGAACGCCGTCCGGCCCCTCGCGGTGTGCGGAGTCGCCGCGAACGGCCCGGGCACGCTCGTCCTCCCGCGGCTCGTCAGCGCCGACGTCAGGCGATCGTGCCCCACCTCGATCGTCACGTCCGCGGGCTCCACCGCGCCGGATCGGACCGTCGCGGACCCGTCCGCGGCGACGCACAGCGAGGCGACGCCCCGCTCGGTCCGGAACACCCAGATCTGGGGGAGGAACTGCCGGAGCATTCCGCCGAAGAAGCCGTGGAGTCGGGACTGGACCTCCTTCTGGGCCGACGCGGCGACCGGCCCGAGCAGCTCCTCCACCGTCGGCATCCGCGCGGCACGCCCGCGGCAGGATATACCCGTCGGGGACGTCGCGAACCGTTAAGTCCGGCGCCCGCTCGCGCGCCCGGAGGGGCTCGGTGGCCACGCGCGAGGCGTACGCAGAACTCGCGTCGACCCAGGACCGGGCGATCGCGCTCGCCCGCGACGGGGCCGAGGAGGGGAGCCGCGTCGTCGCGGGGCGGCAGACCGCGGGCCGGGGACGGCTCGACCACGGCTGGGCCTCCCCGACGGGGGGGCTCTACCTCTCGGTGGTCGTGCGCGACCCCGCCTCGCCCCTGCTCTCCCTCGCGATCGGGGCTTCGCTGCTTCGTTCGTACCGCCAGCGCTACGGGGTGCCGGGGGCCCTGAAATGGCCGAACGACCTGTTCGTCGTCTCGGCGGGGACCCCCGGTCGCAAGCTCGGAGGGATCCTGATCGACCGGATCGCCTCGCCGACGCTCGGGAGCGCCGCGGTCGTCGGCCTCGGCGTCAACGTTCACCTCGCGCCGGACGCCCTCCCGTTCGCCCTCGTGGGCCGGGTCGCGTCGCTCGAGGAGTTCGTTCGACCGCTCCCCCCGCTCTTCTCGCTGGAGCAGGAGGCGGTCGACGTCGTGCGGAGCGCGGCCCGCTCGCTCCGAACGGCGGAGGGCGCACTGTCCACGCTGCGCGCCGTAGACGAGCTCCTCTACGGTGTCGGACGAGCGGCGACGGTCGACGGCACGCTGCGAGGCACGATCGTCGGCGTCGCCGATGACGGAGCGCTCCTGATCGACCGGGGAGCCGAACGCGTGTCGATAAGAGCGGGCGACCTTCGGGTGGAGGACGGTCCATGAGCGACGCGTTCGACCGCTGGGCGGTCCTCCGGAAGAAGTCGCGCGAGGGCGGCGGCGCGGACCGCGTCGAGAAGCACCGCGCCGCCGGGAAGCTGACCGCCCACGAACGGCTGGAGGCGTTCTTCGACCCGGGGACGTTCACCGAGATCGACGCGTACGTCGTCCACCGGGCGACCGCCTTTGGGCTCGACGAGCGGAAGGTCCCGGGCGACGGGGTCGTCACCGGCTGGGGCGAGGTCGCGGGCCGCCCGGTCTGCGCGTTCGCCCAGGACGCGACCGTCTTCGGCGGGGCGCTCGGAGAAGCGCACGCGATGAAGATCGTGAAAGTGATGGAGACCGCCCGCAAGGCGGGCGTTCCGATCGTCGGCCTCAACGACTCGGGGGGCGCGCGGATCCAGGAGGGGGTGATGAGCCTCGGCGGGTACGGCGAGGTGTTCTTCCGGAACGTGCTCCTCTCGGGCGTCGTCCCGCAGATCTCCCTCGTGCTCGGGCCGTGCGCGGGCGGGGCCGTCTACTCGCCCGCGATCACCGACTTCGTCGTGATCGCGCGCGGCACCGGGGAGATGTTCATCACCGGACCGGACGTCGTCCGCGCCGTCACGGGCGAGGAGGTCACGATGGAGGCGCTCGGCGGCGCGGACGCCCACGCCGAACGCTCGGGCGTCTCCCACTTCAGCGCGGAGTCGGACCGGGCCGCGATCGAGCTCGCCCGGCGGCTGCTCTCCTACCTGCCGCTCAACAACCTCGAGGAGCCTCCCCGTTCCGAGGCGAGCGCGCCGCCCGACGCCGCCGCCCAGGAGCTCGTCCGGGTCGTCCCGGAGGACGGACAGTCGCCGTACGACGTCCACGCGGTGATCGACCGGGTCCTCGACCCGGGCTCGTTCCTCGAGGTGCAGGCGGCGTTCGGCGGGAACCTCGTCGTCGGGCTCGCCCGGCTTGCGGGCCGGCCGGTCGGGGTCGTCGCGAACAACCCGGCGGTCCTCGCGGGCGTGCTCGACATCAACGCGTCAACGAAGGGGGCGCGGTTCGTCCGGTTCTGCGACGCCTTCAACCTCCCGCTCGTCACGTTCGTCGACGTCCCGGGGTTCCTTCCGGGGACCGCGCAGGAGCACGGCGGGATCATCCGCCACGGCGCGAAACTGCTCTACGCGTACGCCGAGGCGACCGTCCCGATGATGACCGTGATCCTGCGCAAGGCGTACGGCGGCGCCTACGACGTGATGTGCTCGAAGCACCTCGGCGGCGACCTGAACCTCGCCTGGCCGACGGCCGAGATCGCCGTGATGGGGGCGGACGGCGCGGTGAAGATCCTGTTCCGTCGGGAGATCGACGGCGCCCCCGCCACGGAGCGGGACGCGGTCCGGGAGCGGCTCGCCGCGGAGTACCGCCGGGAGTTCCTGAACCCGTACCTCGCCGCCGAGCGCGGGTACATCGACGACGTCATCGACCCCGCGACGACCCGCGAGCGGCTCGTCGCGGGGCTCGCCGTCCTCGCCACGAAGCGCGACGAGCGCCCCGGCCGCAAGCACGGGAACATCCCGCTGTAGCGGGGAGGGGGCCGCCGATGGTCGGGATCACCGAGACCGTCCTGCGCGACGGCCACCAGTCGCTGATCGCGACCCGCATGCGGACCCGCCACATGCTCCCGGCCGCCGAGCGCCTGGACGCGATCGGCTACCGGTCGCTCGAGGTCTGGGGCGGGGCGACGTTCGACGTCTGCCTACGGTTCCTGCACGAGGACCCGTGGGAGCGCCTGCGCCAGCTCAAGCGCGCGATGCCGAAGACCCCGCTCCAGATGCTCCTGCGCGGCCAGAACCTGGTCGGCTACCGCCACTACGCCGACGACGTGGTGCGCCGCTTCGTCGCCGAGGCGGCCCGGCAGGGGATCGACATCTTCCGGGTCTTCGACGCGCTCAACGACCCGCGCAACATGGCGGTGGCGATCGAGGCGGTGAAGAAGGCGGGGGCCCGGGCGCAGGCGACGATCTGCTACACGACGTCGCCCGTCCACACGCTCCCGGCGTTCGTCGACCTCGGCCGGCGCCTCGCCGAGCTCGGCGCGGACGAGCTGTGCGTGAAGGACATGGGCGGCTTCCTCGCGCCGACGGACGGGGCGGTCCTCGTCGACGCCCTCGTCCGGCAGGTCGGCCTCCCGGTCGTCGTGCACACGCACTCGACGAGCGGCATGTCGACGATGACGACCCTCGCGGTCGCGGAGGCCGGGGCGACGGCGGTCGACACCGCGGTGAGCCCGTTCGCCGGCGGGGCGAGCCAGCCCCCCACCGAGGCGATCGTCGGCGCCCTGCGGGGGACCGCGCTCGACCCGAAGCTCGACCTCGGCGCGCTCGCGGACCTCGCCGACTACTTCCGGGGGGTCCTCGACCACTACCGGCCGCTCCTGAACCTGCGGTCGCTACAGACCGACCCCGGGATCCTGACGCACCAGATCCCGGGCGGGATGCTCTCCAACCTGCTCTCCCAGCTTCAGGAGCAGGAGGCGCTCGGTCGCCTCACCGAGGTGCTCTCGGAGGTGCCGCGCGTCCGGGCGGACCTCGGCTACCCGCCGCTCGTGACCCCGACGAGCCAGATCGTCGGGATCCAGGCGGTGCTGAACGTGCTGACCGGCGGCCGCTACCGCCAGATCACCCGCGAGGTGACCGACTACGTTCGGGGGCTGTACGGCACCCCGCCCGGGCCGATCGACCCCGACCTGCTCGCCCGCGTCACGAAGGACGCCCCTGGGATCACCGTCCGGCCGGCGGACCTGCTGGCCCCGGAGCTCGAGCGAACCGTGGCCGAGGTGCGCGCGTTCGTTCCGTCCGCGGACACCGCGGAGGCGCTCTCCTACGCGATGTTCCCGCTCGTGTTCCGGTCGTACCGTGAGTCGATCGATCGGGGGATGACGGCCGATGTCCTTTCGACCGCGGCGATCGGGGTCGTCGCCGCGCTGCGCGCGTCGTCGCACGACCGGGCGCCGCGGCCGTCCCCGCCCGCCGGCGCCGCGGAGAGCGGCGGAATGAGCGCCTGGGCCCACGAGGGCCGCGTACGGCTCCACTCCCAACGGAGGTGGATCGATGCGAATCACGATCGTGCGCGACGGTGAGTCCGCGAGCGCCGAGGTCTCGGACGACCTCGCCTCCGTGACCGTGGGCGGCCGGAGCTACCCCGTCCGCGTCGTCGCCCGGTCCCCGTTGCGGATCGACCTCGAGATCGCCGGCGAGAAGGTGTCGGTGGAGGGATGGCCGGATCGGTACCCGTCCCCCCCGGCCCCGGTCGACGTCGCGGGGGAGCGGTGGACCGTGTCGGTGGAAGCCGAACGCGCGCCCGGGGCCGCGACCGGCCCCTCGCCCCCCTCGGCCGCGGTCGTACCGGAGGCTCTTCCCCCTCTGGCCCCCGGCGCGGCCCCGATCGCGGGCGGAGTCCCGGTGCTTCCGCCGATGCCGGGGAAGATCGTGGAGCTCCGGGTGCGCGACGGGGAACGCGTCGCCCGCGGTCAGGTGCTGCTGGTCCTCGAGGCGATGAAGATGCGCAACGAGATCGCGAGCCCTGCGGAGGGGGTGGTGCGCGGCCTGGCGGTCGCGCCGGGCACGAACGTCCGCGCCCGCGAGACGATGCTGGTCGTCGCTCCTGCGTAAGGCGCTCTACGTCGCCGCGAGCGCGTGACCGCACGCCGGGCAGCGGGTCGCCCCGGCGGGGAGGGTGGCGGCGCAGAAGATGCAGAAGTCGAGCGGTCCCCCCGCCCCGGAGACGAGCGGAGTCGAGCCTCCCGCCCCGGCCCGAGCCGACCGTCCGATCGGGCGGTTGCCCCAGGGCGAGTACATCAGCGACAACGCGAGGACGACCCAGACGAGGCAGAAGTACAGGGCGTACGTCGAGACGGCGGGGACCAGGGTCCAGACCGCGAGCGTCGAGAAGAGCACTCCGAGATTGACGAACGACAGGAACGTGCGGAGGAGCATACCGGCCCGTCCGTCGGCACGGGGGTACGCCTACTTGGCGTTGGGGGGCGAACGCCCCGGGGCGGGGGCGCGCTCCGGCGGCCGGGGCGGCGCTCTAATAGCCCGCCCGGCTGGCGCGGCGCCGTGACGAAGGTCCCGACGCTCGTCATGATCGACGAGTTCACGTACCGGATCCCGCCGGAGGAGGTCCCCGGGATGCGGGTCCCGGGGGTCCTCTTCTCGGACCGGGCGCTCCTCGACGGGGTGTCGGGCGACCCGTCGCTGATGCAGCTCGCGAACGTCGCGACGCTCCCCGGGATCCAGCGCCACGCCCTCGCCATGCCCGACATCCACTTCGGCTACGGATTCCCGGTCGGGGGGGTCGCCGCGTTCGACCTGAACGACGGGGTCGTCTCGCCGGGCGGGATCGGCTACGACATCAACTGCGGCGTCCGCCTCCTCCGTACCGGGCTCACCGTCGCCGAGGTCCGGCCCCGGCTCGCCGAGCTGATCGACCGCCTCTACCGCGAAGTGCCGAGCGGCGTCGGCTCGAAGGGGGGGCGGGCGCTGAAGGGCGCGGAGATCGACGCGGTCCTCACGGGCGGCGCGGCGTGGGCCGTCAACGAGGGGATGGGGTGGCCGAGCGACCTGGCGGTCCAGGAGGAAGGGGGACGGCTCTCGGGGGCGCTCCCCGGGCAGGTCTCGGACTCCGCGAAGCACCGCGGGGCGAAGCAGCTCGGAACGCTCGGATCGGGGAACCACTTCCTCGAGGTCCAGGCGGTCGACGCCGTGTTCGATGCGCCGTTCGCCGCGGCGCTCGGGCTCGCCCCCGGCGGCGTCGTCGTCATGCTCCACACCGGCTCGCGCGGACTCGGCCACCAGGTCGCGACCGATTACATCCACCGGATGGACGAGCGCCTGGCGCGGGAAGGGGTCGCCCTCGTCGACCGCCAGCTCTCCTGCGCTCCGATCGCCTCGGACGACGGGCAGCGGTACCTCGGGGCGATGGCCGCGGGCGCGAACTTCGCCTGGGCGAACCGCCAGATGATCACGCACGGGGTCCGGCGCGCGTTCGCCGCGACGTTCGCCCGCTCCGCGGAAGATCTGGGGCTCGAGGTCGTCTACGACATCGCCCACAACATCGCCAAGGTCGAGACGCACGCGACCGACACAGGCCCGAAGGAGGTGCTCGTCCACCGCAAGGGGGCGACCCGCGCCTTCCCCGCCGGCCGCGAGGAGGTCCCGCCGGCGTACCGCCCGTTCGGGCAGCCGGTCCTGATCCCCGGCGACATGGGGACGGCGAGCTACGTTCTCGGGGGCCTGCCGACGTCGATGGACCGTTCGTTCGGCTCCTCCTGCCACGGCGCCGGGCGCCGCCTGAGCCGGCACGCGGCGGTCCGCGCCTTCCGCTACGACGACGTGACGCGCGACCTCGCCCACAAGGGGATCGTGGTGCGCGCCGCCTCCCGCGAAGGGGTCACCGAGGAGGCCCCCGGCGCGTACAAGGACGTCGAAGAGGTCGTGCGGGTCGCGGAGGGCGCCGGGCTCACGCGCCGGGTGGCGCGGCTCGTGCCCCTGGGCGTGGTCAAGGGCTGACGGGCGGACCGCGCCGTCGGGACTCCCGACCGAGCACGACCGCGAGCAGGACCCCGACCGCGGCGCCCCCGGCCAGGATCACGAGCGCGAGCGCGCTCGGGGCGTTCACCGTGATCGTCCAGTTCTCCGCCACGGTCTGGAAGTGCGCGTCGCTCACCCCGAGCACCACGGTGTAGGTGCCGGGGGTCGAGAACGTCGTGGCCGCGATCGGGGCCGCGGCCCACCCTCCGTCCCCGAACGTCCACAGGAATAGGTACTGGCCGTCCCCGCCGGTCGCCGTCGCCGCGAAGGTGACGGCCAGCGGCGCCGTCCCCCGCATCGTCGACGGGCCGCCCTCCACGACGAGCGGCTCGGTCACCGCGACCACCGTGGACCGGATCGCCGTGTCGCCGTACGGGTCGCTCGCGTTCGCGACCACGGTGAAGTTGCGGGCCGCTGCAAACGTGAACGACGCGCTCGTCCCGGCGCCCGTGCCGAGCGAGCCGAACTTCCAGGCGAGGCTCGCGCCCCCCGGTCCGCTCGTGGATCCCGTGGCGTCGACCGGAAGCGGCAGCGCCCCGAACCCGGGCGTCACCGCCGCCGTCAGCGAGAGGGCATCGGCCGCCGGTTCGAAGTCGTTCGCCTCGATCGCGAGGAACGAGGGGATGGCGACCCGGACCGGGGCGCCGATCGACTCGTAGTCCGGGCCCTCCGGGGTCAGATGGAACCAGAGCGTGTCATTCGAGGGGAACCCGGCCGAGAAGTACGTCTCGTTCGTCACCGGACCGGCCGCGCTCGCCCCGCCCTCGAAGCTCCAGAAGAGCGTCGTCGGGCCGGACGCTCCGACGATCGTGCCCGTGAACTGCACGGTCGTGCCGGAGTCGACGTCGACCGCGGGACGAACCGTCCCGGTGATGCCGACCGGTGCGGGGCCCGACGACGGCTCGGCGTCGACCAGGAACCCCTCGCTCGCGTTGCCGTCTCCTGCGTCGCCCGAGCGGGCGGTGACGAAGTACTCGCCGGGCGTCGAGAAGGTCCACGCCACCGCCGAACCGGTCTCCGTGCCGAGCGTCCCGAACGCCCACGACGTGTCGGACGCGTTCGCTCGATACCCCCCGGTGACCGAGGCCGTGAAGTCGACGAGCAGCGGCACCGGACCCGCGAGCGTCGACGCCGTGAACGACCCGAGGAGCGGGGGGGCGACGGTCACCTGGGTGCTGTTGTTCGCGCGGGCCCCGAGCGCGTCGACCGCGGTCTCCGCGACCGAGTAGTTGCCGGAGTGGCGCAGGATCAGGCACGCGCAGGCGGCGACGTACGGATCGGTCGCGGCGTACGCGATCGTCGGCGGCGGGTGACCGTTCCCGGTCGCACCACCGCTGACGTTGAACAGCGCCGGGAAATCGGCGGGTGCGTCCCGGATCCCCGGGGAAGGGAGCGGGGTCACGGCGAGCGGAGCGGAGCCGTTGCCGCACGCTGCTCCCGAGGCCCCGCCGACCGCGACCTCGTCGACGGGGCTGGAGCCGCCGTCCGAAGGGCGGGCGCTGTCCGTGACCCCGACGACCGCGCAGAACCGGCCCGCGGCAGGGAAGGTGTGCGTCGTCGAGTTCGCGGCGAGCCCGTCGGCGGACCCGCCGTCCCCGAACCAGAAGTCGTAGGCGTACGGGGCCGTCCCACCGGTCACCGTTGCGCGGAACGTCACCGAGACCCCCACCGCGGGCGCCCCCGGGGAGACCTGCAGGCTCACCGCGAGCGTCGTGCCTCCGCCGACCACGATCGTCAGCGGTGGCGACACGGACGTGTTGCCGCCCGAATCGTAGACGAACGACTGGGCGAGGTACACGCCGGGGGCGTCGAACGTGTATCGCACCGTCCCGTTCTTCGTGAGCGAGGCGTTCGAATCCCCGAACGAGACTCCCTCGAGCGGGTACGACCCGGATCCGCCGGAGGCGGTCAGCGTGAAGGTCACGGCGAGCGGCGCGGAGCCGGAGGTCACCGAGGCGGAGAGGAAGGCGGCGAGTCCGCCGCCCGCGAACCCGCCGCCCTGCGAGAGGTCGAGGACCAGCTGGCTGACGATCGGCGAGCCGAGCCCGGTGACCGGGTCCCAGCCCGTCCGAGCGCGGTAGCCGTTCGACCCCGAGACGATGTCGTGGAAATCGTCGGTGTGCCGGCCCCCCGCCCCGATCTGGTAGAGGCTCGGATTGAGCAGGCCCAGGTCCCCGTGGGCGTACTGATCGGCGATCGCGCCGATGGCGGCCCAGATCGGCGTTCCGATGCTCGTGCCGCCGACGGCGGACCAAGACCCTGCATAGTACACGCTCACGGCCGTGGATGTGTTCGCGACCATCGCTACGTCGGGGACGCCCCGCTCCGTGCGTCCGACCGGGAGGCCGAGCTGCCACCAGGGCCGGGGGAACGGCGCGTACCCGCCCCCGCTGCCGCCCTGATTGGCACAGCCCGGCGCGCTCCTCCCCGAGTGATTGCCTCCCCACGCGGCCTCCGCCGACCACGCGCTGCCGGTGACCGCGAGGGTCGTGCCTCCGACGCCGGTGACGTACGGGTCCGACGCGGGGAAGTTGGTCGCCACTCCGGAGGTGCCGTCGGCCGAGCCGCAGTCGCCGCTCGCGGCGAAGACGCTGATCCCCTCCGCGGCGGCGAGTTCGAGGACCGGACCGAGGAGGGCGTAGGAGCCGTCGGTCGAGGCGTTGCATCCCGCGCTGCACGACGTGGAGAACGCGTTGTAGACCCCGACGTCCGGTTCTCCCCAGCTGAGCGAGATGACGTCGGTCGCCCCGTGCGAGACCAGCCAGTCGATCGCCTCGTAGAGTCCGGCGCCCGAGTTCGGGGAGAAGGTCATCTCGATGGTGGCGCCCGGCGCGATCGCCCGTGCCCACTCGAGGTCGAGCGCCTCCTCGAGCCCCCAGTCCGGGTTCACGCCGCTTGAGTTGAGCGACGTTGCGGAGGGCACCGGGTACAGATAGTTCACCGCGCCGACGGAGATGCCGGCGCCGGTGGCAAAGCTCGCGAGGTCGCGTTGGAGGTCCGACTCGGTTTCGGAGCCCGAGTACGCGTCCACGACCGCGACCCGTTCGCCGGTGCCGTTCGTGCTGCCAAGGAGCGGCGTGATCGAGTAGGCCCCCTCGATCGTGCACGGCAAGAACCCGCCGCCGGGTCCGGAGGTGCAGCCGGTCGCCGGAGGGAGTTGAGCGGAAGGGGTCGTCGCCCGGACCGCGGGCTGGAGGGGGGTTTCGTTGCCGAGACCGAGGGCGCCCGTCCACGGAGCGACCGGAGGGAGCTCGGCGGCGCTCGGATGGCCGTAGAAGATCCGTCCGCTCGGGAGGCGGTACTCGTCGAAGCTCGTCCCGAAGGCCCGCGCGACCGCTCCGCTCGGGCCCGTCACGTCGAGGAGCAAGCCGTTCCCCGGCGCGCTCGCGGAAAGCCCGAACTGCTCGAAGTAGCGCACGGCGGCGTCCTCGGACGCGCGGAGCGGTCCGAAGCGCGCGGCTGCCTCGGAAGCGGAGAGCGGATGCCGGAACTCGGGCGTGCCCGGGGTCCCCGCGGCGGCGTCCCAGGCGGCGAGGCCGGCCGGGTCCTTCGACGCGAGTCCGACCACGACCGCGAGCGGCGTGGTGGATGGGAGCGGGCCGAGGGATTCCGTCCCGACCCCCGGGACCAGCCCTGGCGCCACTTCGACCGGCCCCGCGGGCACGAGAGCGGAGGAGACGGTCGGCGTGAACCGGACGCTCTCGATCGAGGTCGCGCCGCTCCGCCAGGAGATCCCCGGAACGGCCGCGAGCGCGACGACCGCCAGGACGAGCGCCGCCCGATACCACGGAGGGTGCGATCGGTGCACGAACTTTCCCTACCCTCGTGGACAGAACGATGAACGCCCCATATTCATCTTGCCGCACTCCGCCGGGCCGCGCAAGACCTCATAACCCGGCCCCGGAGTCGGAACGCCACTCCCGTGAACCCGTACCTCGGTTACGAGATCGCCCTCGTCGTGGTCCTCGTCTACGGCGTCGCCGTGTACGGGCTCTGGCGCACGGGACGGATCGGCGCCGACCGATCGTTCTCCCTGCTCGGCCCGGCGTTAATGATCAAGACCAAGCGCGGACGGTCCGCGCTCGACCGGTGGGGCCGGTTCGTCCGCTTCTGGACGGCCGCCAGCGACGTCGGGATCCTCCTGGCGGCCGCGGCGATGGTCCTCATCGTGGTGCTCCTCGTCTTCGGCGCGGTCGCCTCGACCCTCACGGGCGGCCCAGCGCCGAGCCCCGCCGAAGCGCTCGGCCTTCCCGGCATCAACCCCGTCATCCCGCTGGGGTACGGGATCGTCGCGCTGGTGATCGGCGTGGTCCTCCACGAGCTGGCGCACGGCGTGGTCGCCCGCTCCCAGAAGATCGGGGTGAAGAGCCTCGGGATCCTCTGGTGTGTCGTCCCGGTCGGCGCGTTCGTCGAGCAGGACGACGCCGAGATGCTCGCGGCGAGCCGCCGACGCAGAGACCGCGTCGCGGCGGCCGGCGTGCTCGCCAACTTCGTGCTCGCCCTCGCCTTCTTCCTCGTGCTCGCGGCGGTCGTCTCCTCGTCCGTGCAGCCGGTCGCCTCGGGCGTCGGGGTCGCCTACGTCCAGCCGAGCACGCCGGCCGCGAACGCGTCGCTCGCTCCCGGGGATATCATCGAATCGATCAACGGGACGGCGACCACCTCGGCCGCCCTGTTCGAGACGTCCCTCGAGCACACCACCGCGGGCGAGCCGGTTCGTGTCGTGTGGCGCTCCACGAACGGTTCGACCGAGAGTCAGATCATCACGCTCGCGCAGAGCCCTACGGTCGCCGGACGAGGGTTCCTCGGGGTCGCGGTGGACGCCCTCACGCCCGCCGGGATCCGGCAGACCCTGGTCTCTCCGCTCTCGAGCGCGTCCGGCCCTTTGAACGGGGCGATCTACTTCCTGATCCTTCCGTTCGCCGGGCTCGAGCCGGTCGCCGGGACGACGACCAGTTTCTTCCACCTCACCGGCCCGCTGGCGAGCCTCGGCACCGGGAACTTCTGGATCTTCGCGAACGTGCTCTACTGGATCGCCTGGATGAACCTCCTGCTTGGCCTATCGAACGCCCTGCCGCTCGTGCCGCTCGACGGCGGACTCCTCTTCCGCGACTTCGCCGCGTCGATCGCGGCGCGGTTCCGCAAGGGCTGGGATGCGGCCATGCTCGACGCGGCGGGCGGCCGCGCCGTCGCGATCTCCTCGCTGGTCGTCCTGGTGCTCCTCGTATGGCAGTTCGTGGTTCCGCATCTCATCTAGACGCCGCGTCGCTCTACGCGGAGTACCCGTTCCTGCCGGGCGCGGAGTCGATCCTCGGTCCCGAGGCGGTCTCGGTCGGCTCGCTCCTCCGGGACGCCGCGTACGAACGACCCCGGGCGATCGGGCGGGCCCGCATCCTGGCGGCCGCCGACGACCCGCGCGGCGAGCGGACGGTCGCCGAGCTCGCCGGCGCCCCCGGGGACGTGCGCTACCTGTCGTTCCTGTTCGCGCGGATCGTCCTCGCGGCCGCCCCTTCTCCCGCGGTCCTGCGGCGCTGGGCCGTTTCGGAGGCGAAGCGAAGCTACGGCCGGCTCGTCGCGTCCCCACCGGAGGAGCTCGAGGAGGTCGCCCATCGACTCGGGTACCCGGTCGAGCGGCACGGGCGCTCCCTCTCGTTCGGGCTGACCGAGTACCTGCGGCTGACCGTCGGCATCCGGGAGGCGGACTTCCGGCTCGCCCGCCAGGACGTGCACGCGGGCCGCGTGACGGTCGAGCCGGTCCGCGCCGCGCGGCTGATCCAGGAGGCCGTCCGCCGGTCGCTCGCCGAGGCGTTCCCGCTCACTGCGGAGGTCGTCGCGCTCGTTCGCGAGCGCGAGTCGGAGATGCTGGCCACGCTCGCCGAGCGGATGCCGGCGCCGGTCGCCCGCGCGGGACCGAGCGCCGCCAGCCTGCGTCGGGATCGCTTCCCGCCGTGCATCCGCAAGATGCAGCGGACGCTCGAACGGGGGGACAACCTCTCCCACGCCGGGCGGTTCTGCCTCGCGGCGTTCCTGCACAAGGCCGGGGCGGACTTCGAGACGATCGTCGACGCCTACCGCGGCGCTCCGGATTTCGAAGAGTCGATCACGCGCTACCAGGTCGAGCACATCACCTCCCACGCCGGGGGGGAGGGGTACGAGCCCCCCGAGTGCGACACCCTGCGCAGCCACGGCCTCTGCGCGCGCGAGGGGGACCCGGAGGCGAAGGAGCCGGTCGATCGACAGCGTGACGCGATCTGCTTCCGGGACTCGCTCAAGCACCCGTTGCAGTACTACCGGATCCGGGGAGGCACGACGCGCGAGCGACCGACGGACCCTACGACGGAGGGCTCAACGCCCGGTACGTCCGCAGCGCCCGGGAGACCGCCGTCCACTGACCGGCGATGACGAAGTAAGCGAAGGCGACGTCGAGGACCGTGAACGTCACGCCCACAACGTGGAAGTGCGCCCACGGTTCGGACGGAGCCCACGGCCACGGCAGCGACCAGTCGAACTCGAGGAACGACGCGAGCGCCAGGACGACGAGCCGGTCGGCGCGCGAGAGGAGCCCCGCGTAGAGGCGACCCTGGCCGAGCGCCTGGGCCTGCGTGCCCATGTAGCTCGTCAGGAGCAGGCTCACGAGCGCGAGCAGTCCGAGCCACGGGATCGCGAACCCGGAGAGAACGAGGCCGATCACGAGGGCGACGTCGGCGTACCGGTCCAGGACGTGATCGAGCAGGTCTCCCCGCGGGGAGGTCCGGCCGGTGCGACGTGCCACGGCCCCGTCGACCACATCGAAGATCCCCGCCCCGAGGATCAACAGGCTGACCGGCAGGAACAGCAGCGCGGTCGTCCACCGAACGAGGACGCTCAGGGCGGCGGCGCCGACCGCGAGGGCGAGCGCGAGCCAGCTCAGGCGATCCGGCGACCAGCCGAGGAACGGGCGCGAGAGCGCGTCGATGTACGGTCGCGCCCGCTCCCGGTACCCCTCGAGGACCATCGGAGAACGCTACGGGTCCCGGTCCAAAAGGTGCTTGGTCACCGCCGGGTCGGAGAGCCAGTCGACGGTTCCGACGCGGGTCGGACCCCCGGCCGCGACGCGTTGCCGGACCTCGCGCGCCACGGCCCCCGCGGACCGGCCGGTGGTGTCGATCTCGTAGACGGGCCGGCGTTCCGCGAGCGCCTCGCCGACGACCACATCGGTCGCCTCGCAGACGAAGTTCGCGTGCCGGTCCGCGGGCGAACCCCGTCGGCCGCGTCGGAGTCGAGCGAGCAGCTCCACCGGATGGCATCGAAGAACGATCGCTTCGCGAACGGGCAGGAGATGGGCCAGGTGGCCGACGATCAGATCCGCGTTGCCCCAGGCGGTGGGCTCGCGCAGGGCCTGGCGCAATCGGACCAGGTCGATCTCGACCGCGCGCCCGGCGCCGCGCGCGGCGCCGTGCCGGCGCGCCAGCTCGTCGACCTCCAGGACCCCGAACGCTCCGGCGAGGAGGCGCCCGACCGCGCTCTTGCCGGTGCCGGGCGTGCCGGTGAGCGCAGCCGGCCGGCGCCCCACGGTGTTCACGCGAACCGCAGGGCGCCGAACGTCTTTCGCCAGGAGAGAACCTCCGCCCCGACCCGCTCCGAGCGCAGCCCCGCGCGGGCGAGCAACGCCGCGAGGCGCGGCATGTCGCCGGGGACGAGGCCGAGGCGGCTCGCCTCGGCCGTCCCGATCCGTCCGACCAGGTCGATCAGCAGCCGCTGCTTTTCCAGGCGACGCGCGAGGGCGCCGCCGCCGATGCCGTGGCGCTCGCGCAGGCGGGGCCGGTCGAGGTGCAGCTGGTGCGACGCGGTGAACCCCTCGGCCTCCGCGACGAGCGGGAACCCCTCGTCGGCGAGCGCGCGCCCGAGGGCCCGGCTGTTGGCGACGACCGTGCGCGCGTACTCCGCGCCGCACCGCTCGAGCTCGAGGAGGGTCTGGGCGAGCCCCGCGATCCGGTTCCAGTGGGCGTTGTCGAACGTCCGCCAGACGAGCGCCGGGTCCATCTGCTCGAACAGGTCGCTGCGGTTCGTGACGATCAACCCGCCTTGGGGGCCGGGGAACGACTTGTGCGTGCTTCCGAACACGACGTCGACGCCGTCGCCGAGCGGGTCCTGGAACTCGCCGCCCGCGACGAGGCCGAGCACGTGGGAGGCGTCGTACAGGACCAGCGCTCCGACCTCGTGCGCCGCCTCCACGATCGGACGGAGCGGGTACGGGAAGAGGAAGAAGCTCTGGCCCAGCACGACGGCGTTCGGACGCTCCTGGCGGATCGTCGACGTCGCGACCCCGGCGTCGACCCGGTGCCCCGGCCCGTCGGCCGGAAGCGGTCGGACCGTGTGCCCCAGCAGCGCGGGAAGGAACCCCGGCGCGTAGCCGTCGTACCCCCCCGACTCCGGGGGGATCGCGAGGAGCTTCGAGCGCGCGGGGAGCACGGTCGCCACGACGGAGAGCGCCGCGATGTGCCCCGAGAGCGGTCGGGTCGTCGCGTGGCGCGCCCGGAACAGCCGGGCCGCGGCGTCGTTCGCGAGGCGTTCGATCTGGTCGGTATAGCGCGTGCCGGCGTAGCTGTTGTCGAGCGTTTCGCCGTCGAACGGCACGGTCATCGGAAGCGTGTACCGTCCGGCGAGGTCGCTTCCCAGGTACCGCCGGGCGAGCGGCGAGACGGCGTTCTCGCTCGCGAGGAGGTTGAACACCCCCCGCCCCCGCCATCGGTCGTGGGCGCGGACGAGCCGCCCGAGGCGGCGCTCCTCCTCAGCGGGAGTCGCGTTCATGCGCGTCCGAGCCAGCCGGGCGCGGACCCTTCGCGAGCTTCCGGCGCTCGCGGTTGCCGCACCGCGGGCAGGTGAGCTCCGCGCCTCCGAGCCGCAGGACCGCGTGGCAGACCTGGCAGCGGGCGGAGACGACGCCGAGCGACGTCGGCGCCGTGGTCAGCTTGATCGACGGATGGGCTTGGAGGACCTTCGCGAGCAGGATGTCCCCGACCGCGAACTCCCCGGAGAGGGTCTCCGTGTAGCCGTCCTTCGCCTTCGAGATGTGAACCGTGCCTTCGGGCTTTCCCGGCACCGCGCGCCGGCTGGTGGTCGTCGTGAGGACCGTGCAGATCGCCATGGCGGTCTTGAGCTCGTCCACGCGGGCGTAGACGATGTCCCCTTCCGCGAGGTCGGGTACCGCGTTCCGGGCCGCGACGCGGACGGTCCGATCGCTCGGGTCGATCGACGGCTTGCCGAGCACGGAGGCGTAGATCCGTCCCCGGTCCTCGTACGTGCCGCGTCCGGGAAGGTACTCCTCGGCGGCGCCGAGGTAATCGCCGGGCAGGACGAGCGGGGGGAGTTCGGGGTCGGTCATGGATCCGGTTCCGTTCGAAGCGCCCAGAGGTCGACGTCCAGCGGCACCCGGCGCCGCGCGTGGTGCGGGAACGTACGCGGCAGCGCCCAGGGAACCGGTTCGACGGCGAGAACCTGCGCGCCGCGCTCGACCGCGCGTCGTGCTATAAAGGTTCGGGACTCCGAGAGGGAGAACGCGTAGACCGACCGCTTCGCGAGGGCGAGGGCGCGGTCCCAGAACGGCCGGTCCGCGTGCGGGGACTGCGCGCCGAACGGCGGGTTCATCACGACCAGGTCGGCGCGCCCGCTCGTGGCCGCGACCTCCGCGACCTCGAACTCGACGGCGACCCCGGCGTCCGCCGCCGCGGACCGGGCCCGGTCGATCGCCCCTTCGTCGACGTCGATTCCCAGCACGGGCGAGGCGCCCAGCAGGGCCGCCCCGATGGCGAGCCGCCCGGTCCCGCAGCCGAGGTCAAGGACGGAGCGGCCCGAGATCCCGTCGAACCGGTCGGCGGACGCCAGCAACGTCGCGGCGGCCTCCGACGGCGTGATCACCTGCTCGAGCGCGGCGTCCGGGTGGGCGAACGGGGGGATCCTCTCCAGGGCGCGCAGGAGCTCCGAGCGGCGCACGCCCGGCGACCGGGTGGGGAGGGATGACGGTTCCCCTGCTCGCTCCGGGGAGGGATGCGGGGAGCCGGATTTGAACCGGCGAACGCCTATGCGGCAGGATCTCTTCGAGCGGAATCCGTCGTTTAAGTCCTGCGCCGTTTCCGGGCTTGGCTATCCCCGCGCCGCTCAGCGGGCGGGTACCGCGGCTTCCTCTTCTTTGGCCGGTCGAGCCGTCGGCCGCTTCATCGACACGCGCTTCGGGAAGTACTTCAGCAGCACGACGTCGTTGACGGCCGCGACCCAGCGGTACGGCACGTTGGTCGGACGCGAGTCGTCCACTAACATCGGGCTCGTCTCGTCGACGTACAGGCCGTCGATCTTCGCGCTCTCGACGTCGACGACGAGGTTGTCGACCTCGCCCAGCAGCCGTCCGTCCGGCGTGTAGATCTGGCGTCCCAACAGTTCGGTCATCTCGACGAGCATGGCCCGTTCCCGCGGCGTGCGACGGGGTCGACCCTTCTTATGTCTTTGGGCGGAGAGGAGGTCTCCGGCCGCGACCTGCGGGCCGGCGCCGGCTGCTCACGCGTCCGTCTCCCCGGAGCCTTCCTTCGCCGCCTGCCGGACCTGCAGGCGGTACATCCGCAGGAGCTCGGAGCTCGAGGTCGCGTCGGTCGGCCCCTTGTCGTCGCGGAAGTGGCCCGTGAACCGGGGGAAGCGCAGCGCGAGCCCGGCGCCGGCGCGGACGGCGCCGACCGCCGCCCGGTGCACCGGGCTGAGCGTCAGCTCGGCGCCGCGGACCTCGAGCACGATCCCCGGGCGGAACCAGCGGTCCGGCTCGATCCCCGAGTCGACGTTCGCGGGCCGCTCGTCGGAGGCGAACCGCTGGAGGCGCTCGGGCATCTCGGCAAGGCGGGCGTCGTCAAAGCCGCTCCCGACCTTCGTAAACGACTCGAACCGGTCCTTTCCCGGGTCGTACACCGCGAGGAGGAACGCTCCGAACCTTCCGGCCCGACGGCCGCGTCCGTGGAAGCCGCCGACCACGACCCCGTCGATCGAGTCAACGAGCCCGACGGTATAGTCGCGCTTGTACTTGATCCACCAGAACCCCCGCGCACCGGCCCGGTAGCCGCTTCCCTCCTTCAGCGACTTCGCGACGAGCCCCTCGGCACCCCCGGCGATCGCCTCGTCGAGGAACGCCGTCGCCTCCTCGGGCGAGGCGACCACACGCTGGGTAGCGAGGCGGACCCGGTCCGTGGGGAGCACGAGCTGCTCGAGGCGGCGCCGCCGCTCTCCGAAGTCGAGGGAGAGCACCGGTTCCCCGTCCGCCATCAGCACATCGAACAGGAACAGACAGACCGGCACCTCGGCGCGAAGCCGGTCGAGGTCGTACTTCCTCCCCCGGCGTCGCGAGACCTCCTGGAACGGCTGGATCTCGTCCGTATCGGGGTCGATCGGGACGCACTCCCCTTCGACGATCGCGGGGCGACGGGCGATCGCCTTCGGCAGTTCGGCGAGGAGTTCGGGGAACTGCGCGCCGGTCTCCTCGAGCCGGCGCGAGAAGAGTCGCACCGTGCCGTCGGTCGCGACGTGCGCCTGGACCCGCAGCCCGTCGTACTTGTACTCGACGGCCGCGCGACCCCCGAGGCGTTCGAGAAGCTTCTCGAGCGTCGGCTCGCGCTCGGCGAGCATCGGCCGCACCGGGCGCCCGACCTCGAGCCCGATCCGGCCCAGGCCGTCGAGGCCGTCCCGGGCGAGCGTCGTCGCCACGAGGCCGAGGTCGCTCGAGAGGTTGTACGCCGCCTCGATGCGGGCTCGGGCCTCCTTCGAGCCGCCGGCGAACGCCTGGGCGAGGGCGTCGAGGATCGTCATCTCCCGGACGCCGATGCGCAGGGTGCCGAGCACGAAGCGTACCAGGTACCGGGCCTCGAGCGGCGTGGCCCGGCCCAGGAGGCGGACGAGCGTCTGGACCTTCGCCTCTTGGGACCCTTCCCCTTTCGCGTCGGCGATCCGCTGGAGCTCGCCGTAGACGTCGTGCACGGTCAACGGCTCCCCGACCGCGAGCCGCGCCAGTCCTTCGAGGAGGGTCTGTACCGTCGTCCCGAGGTCGCCCGAGCTCTCCGTCCGGCGCGCGACCACCGCCTCCTCGGTCCCGGTCGCGAGGGCGACGGCGCGCCGCGCGAGGGAGTCGGCGACCCCGAGCTCGACGCCCTCGTACTCGGGCCGGAGCATGCCTTGGGAGAGGTAGAGCACCGTTCCGAGGTCGGCGGGGGAGAGCGGGGTGTACAGCTCGGCGAGGATCGCCCGCATCTCGAGCCGTTTTGTCGTGGCCTCGAGCCGCTCGTACGCGGCGGCGAGCTCAGCGTACCGCATCGTGGGCTCCCTCCGCGATCGCGGCGCGCAGCCGGCGCAGGTTGTCGGCGACGGGGCCCCCCGTGAACGCCGAGTTGCCGCAGACGAAGAACGTCGCGCCGGCCGCGGCGGCGAGCCGGGCGGTGTCGGGCGTGATGCCCCCGTCGATCGAGACGTCCGTGGTGCGCCCGGCCGCGTCGATCGCGGCGCGGGCCGCGGCGACCTTCGGGAGGACCGTTGGGATGAACTTCTGGCCCGAGAACCCGGGGTGGACGCTCATCACCAGCACCTGGTCGAGGCGATCGAGCAGCGGTTCGACCCGGGCGAACGGCGTGTCCGGTCGGATCGCCACCCCGGCCTGGGCGCCGAGGGCGTGGATCGCCGCGACGGTGGCGGCCGGGTCGTCGCCCGACTCGACGTGAAAGACGAGGGTGTCGCCGCCGGCGCGACGGAACGCCTCGACGTAGGTCGCCGGATGTTCGATCATCAGGTGGACGTCGAGCGGAAGGCGCGTGCGCGCCCGGACCGCGGCGACGAGCGCCGGGCCGAAGGAGATGTTGGGGACGAAGTGGCCGTCCATGACGTCGAGGTGGAACGCGTCGGCGCCCCCCTCTTCCGCGGCGCGGACCGCGTCGCCGAGCGCCGCGAAGTCGGCGCTGAGGAGCGACGGAGCGATCCGGCGTGGGGGGCGTTCCGTCACGAGCGCGCGAACGCGGTCCGGTATTTAGGCCCCGGCGGCGCGCCAGAGGCGATCGTCGCTACAGGAACTCCTTCGGGTCGGGTCCGCCGCCGACCGACGGGACCATGCGGCCGGCCCGGATCTCCGCCCACTCCGGGGTCCACCGCCCGTACTGCACGGGGCGCAGCAGGCTCCGGCGGAATCCCCGCTCCCCGGTCGAGCGGCTCGGCTCCTCGCCGTGCGGACGGTACCAGAGGTACCGCCAGAGCAGGAGGTCCAGGTAGATCGTGACGACGATGAGCGGGAGGGTCTCGTAGAGGGGCACGTTCGACGTCGGGTAGAGCAGGACGATCTCCCAGCTCAGGACGACGACGTAGACCCCCAGGAAGAGCCACCACTTCGCGGCGGTGTAGCAGAACCACTCCTTCCAGGTCGGGCCGGGGTCCTTGAGCGCGTCGGCCTTCTCCTGGCGGACCCGCTCCAGCCGGGCTTCGAGCGACGCCTCCTCGTCCGGCAGCAGCAGGCCGGGCTCCGGGGTCCACCCGGTGCGGGGGATCGTGGTGGGCGTCGACGGAGAGGACGCCATCGACTCTCCTCCGACCGCCTACGACGCGAGGGGCCGACTCTCCGACGGGAGGGGCGCGCCGGCGGAGCTCTCGGTCATCGCGGCCGCCTCGGGCCGCCCCGAGGGGTAGAGGTGGCAGGCGACGAAATGGCCCGGGCGGGTCTCGAGGAGCGGGGGCTCGATCTTCGAGCAGACCGGCATCACGGCCGGGCAGCGGGTGTGGAACCGGCAGCCGGGGGGCGGCGCGGCCGGACTCGGCACGTCCCCCTGCAGCACGATCCGCTCCCGCTTCAGGTCGGGGTCCGGGATCGGGATCGCGGAGAGGAGCGCCTGGGTGTACGGGTGCAGCGGCCGGGAGAACAACTGGTCGGTGCCCGCCCGCTCGACGACCTTGCCGAGGTACATCACGACGACGCGCTGGCTCATCGCGCGGACGACCGACAGGTGGTGGGAGATGAACAGGTAGGAGAGCTTTTGCTCGGCCTGCAGCCGCCGCAGGATGTTGAGGATCTGGGCCTGGACCGAGACGTCGAGCGCGCTCGTCGGTTCGTCCAGCACGATGAACTCGGGGCGGAGCGCGAGCGCGCGCGCGATCCCGATCCGTTGCCGCTGCCCGCCCGAGAACTCGTGCGGGAACCGCCACTCGTGCTCGGGGTTGAGGCCGACGTCGCGCAGGAGCTCGCTGACCCGGGCGCGCCGCTCCGCGCGCGTTCCGGCGCCGTGGATCTCGAGCGGCTCGGCGATGATGTCCCGGACGAGCATCCGGGGGCTCAGGGAGCTGAACGGGTCCTGGAAGACGATCTGCAGCTTCCCTCGCAGCTCTCGCATCGCCCGCGGCCGCTTGCGGTAGAGGGAGTACTGGCGGGCGATCTCGTCGAGCGCGTGGAGGGCGGCCTGGGCTTCCGGGGGGTACGTCCCGCCGTTGTCCGCCACCCCGGCGAACGGCTCGAGGCTGGAGTAGAGGGCGTTCAGCCGGTCCATCGTCGGCACCGGGGGGCGGTAGAACGTATGGCCGGAGGAGGCGTCGATCAATCGGAGGAGCAGCCGTCCCACGGTCGTCTTGCCGCATCCGGACTCCCCGACCAAGCCGACGGTCTCCCCTTCGTGCACGTCGAAGCTGACCCCGTCCACCGCGCGGACGTCGCCGATATGACTCGAAAGGAGCCCCCCCCGGATCGGAAAGTACTTGCGAACGTTCCGAGCGGCGATGACGACCGGCGGCTCCCCCTGCATCACGCCGTCACTCCGGACCGGCCCCCCGGCCCCTCACGAACGGCCCCCAATATAGATACCCAGCGACGGGCGCCGGACGGCGACTCCCCGCCCTGCATAGCCCTCCCCCGGTGCCTACCGGCCTCGTGCCAGAGGCGTCCGCTGGGAAGGCCCGGCTGGCGGATAACCTCTGGCACCGAGCGCGCGCGGCCCGGGGCGGGCTCGGCACCGATCCCGCTCGGCCGATCGCTCTCGCCCGGCTCCGGGGGCCCGGTTTTCGGACCTAATCTCCGCCGGAGCCCGGTCCCGGCGTCAAAGGAAAGGTTTTTCAGAAGTATACGGAATAAATGTACCTCGGACGAAGGCGTCCGGAGAACACGGGATACATGAAGGTCTCAAGCGGTCAAGGGCTGGTCGTCGTCGGCGTAGCGATCGTGATGATACTCTCGACGGCCTTGAGTGTCGTTCCGGAGGGGCTGAACGCGCGGGGGGTCGGGACGCCGATGGCGCCCGCAGCGACCCCCACCGCCGCCCTGCCCTCGGTCGCCGCGTCGGTCGCGCCCACGCCGGCGTCGTCGGGTCACGTCAAGGGCACGATCAACATCTACGAGGTCGCTCCGAACGGTGCCAATACGATGGACCCGTCCGTGGCGTACGATACCGTCAGCTACGAGCCGATCATCAACGTCTACCAGACGCTGATCAACTACAACGGAAGCTCGACCGCGACGTACGTCCCGACCCTCGCCACGTGCGTCCCCGGGACCCCCCAGTGCACGACCGACTACGGGTCGAGCCTGATCGTCAACAACACCGCGGGCCAGCCGACGTACTGGACGTTCGTCATCGACCCCGCGGCCCACTTCTACGACCCGGCTACGAAGAAGTCCTGGCCGGTCTATCCGACCGACGTGATGTTCTCGCTCGCCCGCACGATGGGCTTCGCCGACCTGCCGTACCTCGGCAAGGAGAACGGGTGGATCATCGCGCAGTCGCTCCTGCCGTACGGGAACGCCGCCTGGGACAAGGGCTACCACTCGCCCCTCAACAACACCCCGGGGGAGATCCTCGGCTCCATGCTGATCAACGATACGGCGTACTGCCCGGCCGCGGCCCTGGTCGCGGGCCAGAACGGCTGCATCACCTTCAACGCGAGCGGGGGCGGCACCGACTGGCCGTACTTCCTGCAGCTCGTCGCGGACAACCTCGGCTCGAGCATCGAGCCGTGCGGGTGGTTCACGGCGCAGAGCGCGGGCGTCCCCGGCTGGACCGGCTCGAAGGCGGCGGCGGGCGACGGACCGTGCTCGGTTCCTCAGCTCGGCCACAGCCAGTCGACCTCGTCGGCCGCCTGGGCGGACTACCTCGCCAACCTGACCTCCTCCTCCAACCACGTCGCCGCGACCAACATGACCTCCTGGGACGGCTTCGAGGAGACCGCGTTCGCTTTCCCCGCGAACCAGCCGAAGGTCCAGTGGAACATGGTCGGCTCCGGTCCGTACTACGCCGGCGTCGTCGAGGGTGTCGGCTACGAACTGCGGGTCAACCCCGGGTACGTGCAGCCGTCCGGATGCTCGGGCGCCGGCGGGCTCGCGGTCTACACGGGCTACTGCGACCCGAGGGCCGGTGGCTACATCGCGAACGTCAACGTCTACTGGGAGCCGGACGACTCGTTCGGCATCAGCGAGTACCGGGCCGGGGCGGCGGACCTCGCGGCGATCGAGACGACCCACACGACGTCCCTGCTGCAGCTGCACGCCGCCGGTGACCTGAACTACCTGTCGTTCCCGACGATCAGCTCCTTCTTTACGCCGGTCAACCTCTACTGGAGCTCGACCGAGTACGCGCAGAACTTCGGCTCCGAGCCGACGCCGAACATCCCGAACGACTTCTTCACGAACCTCGCCCTGCGCGAGTTCTACGTGCACGCCTACCCGTACGCCACCGTCGAGAACACGGTCAACACGGTCGACGGCATCCAGTACGAGTTCAACGCCGGCGGACCGATCCCGTACGGGATGGGGAACTACTATCCGACGAACGTGTCGTTCCCGTCCGGCGACCCCGAGACCAACCCGAGCGTGGTCGGCGGCGCGGCGTGGTGGTGGGCGCAGGCGAACAACGCCTCCTCCCCGTACTACGACCCGCAGCTCTCCGCGTGCTCGTCCGGTACCCCCTGTACGTTCCCGATCGCCGGCCTGCAGGGCGACCCCGGGGGAGACCAGTCGATCGCGGACTGGATCGCCGAGATCGAGACGTTGACGGGCGGGGCGCTCCAGCCGTTCGGCGGGGCGACGTTCGACCTGACGTTCGACCAGTTCCTGGACGTCGCCTTCACGTCGGCGTACCAGAACCCGCTTATCTCGGAGACCGGCTCCGGCTGGGCGCCCGACTACCCGGACCCGACGGACTACATCGTGCCGATGTCCTCCCCGGACGCGACCTACACGGCGGCGGATGCGTTCTCGCAGCAGCTCCAGACCGGCCAGGCGACGGTCGCGAACAACACCACCTGCGGGCACAACGGGACCACCTTCCAGAACCTCTCGTACTGGGCCAGCGCGGCCCAGACCGCGAACCTGACCTCCGGCCTGCTGAACGCCACCTGCCAGGGGGTCGCGTACTCCGTGGCGGTCGGGCAGATGGCGGTCGCGGCGGGTCTGCCGGTCGGACCGAACCGGACGCTCGACTACAACCTGATCGAGCAGATCCTGAACGACGAGGCGATGTACGTCTGGGACGGGCAGGCGAACGAGGTCCTGTCGGCCGCGCCGTGGATCGAGCTGTCGAGCCTCAACCAGAACCCGATGATCGGGGGCGGCGGGGACCAGATCTGGTACCAGCTGAAGTACGCCTTCTCCTCGGCCGTCACCTTCTCGGAGACCGGCCTGCCGAGCGGCACGCCGTGGTCGGTGACCCTCGGCCCCACGACCGAGACGTCCTCGACCTCCTCGATCGTCTTCAGCGGGATCGCGAACGGCACCTACGCCTACACCACCGCCTTCGTCCCCGGTTACGCCGGGACGCCGGCGAACGGGACGCTCGTGATCTCGGGCGCGAGGACCCAGGACATCGCCTTCACCGCGTTCAGCGGGGCGACGTTCGCGGTCCAGTTCAACGAGACCGGGCTCGTCTCGAGCACGGCGTGGGGCGTGATCGTCACCGGCGTCGGAACGATCGGCTCGACGGACGCGAACGTGACGGTCAGCCTGCCGAGCGCGGCGTACACCTACGCGCCGAGCGTGGTCGCGGGGTACACGAACTCCTCCGCCGGCACGTTCACGGTCGCGACCGCGGCCCAGTTCGTCGACGTGACCTACACCTCGAGCACGCTGAAGATCTTCGCCGTGAACTTCACGGCGAACGGGCTCACGGCCGGCCAGTCCTGGTCGGCGACGATCTCGTCCAAGAACGGCGGCAACTACACCGTGACCTCGACCGCGACCGTGATCTCGTTCAGCGAGTTCGCCGGCAAGTACACCGCGACGTTCACGGCGCCCACCGGCTTCAACGCGCTGCTCCCCACCACCGCGTTCACCCTGAGCGGCAACCTGACGACCGTGGTGCCGTTCGCGCCCGCGCCGAAGGCGAGCACCCCGAGCTCGAGCTATCTGTCGCCGCTCGCCAAGGAGCTGATCATCGCCCTCGCCGTGCTCGCCGTCCTCGGGTTCGCCCTCGCGGGCTGGGCCTCGATGCGGGGCCCGCCGTCCTCGCCGCCGCCGAAGGGCTGGTCCGCGGACGACAAGGGCGCCGACAACGAGGCGCCGAAGACCGGATCGACCGAGTCGAGCGACTCCGAGATCGATTCGGAGGGAGACACCAAGAGCTGAACCCCGCCCTCCGCGCGAGCCCCCCCGCAAGGGGGGGCCGAACCCCTTCCTTCCTTCTTCTTGGATCGATCGGTGGGCCGGGGCCGAGCGCTCCCGCGTCTACAGGAGCGCCAACGACCCGGTGATCGGGTCGAGGGCCGTCGACGGCGCCGGTCCGAGGCCGAGGCACGTCCGCGTCCCCGGCGGCACCTCCGTGAACCCGGCGTCCTCCACCCAGGCCGTCGCGATCCCCGCGGCGCGCGCCTGACGCTCGAGCCCCTCGAGCTCGGCGAGGGTGTCGACCTCGAGCGCGACCTTCATCTGGCCCTGGGCGAGCCAGGCGTCGAGCGCCGCCGCGTCCCGCGAGCGCGCGCGCTGGAACAGCATCACGGCCGCGTGGGCGGCCTGGACCGCCGACTTTCCGGCGGTGAGCCGCAGCTCCCCTCGGAGCACCAGGACCATCTTCCACGTTCCCTCGCGGGAGCGGGGACGGCTAGCGGGCATACTCCTCCTCGCGTCCGCGCTCGAGCCCGTCGATCCGCTGCGCGACCTCGGTGCGCGCCCGGTCGATCTCGCTCGCCTCGGGGCCGTCGTCCCGAGCCGCCCGCAGCCGCCGGGCGAGCGCGCGGTCCTCCCGGTGGAGCCGGTCGAGCTCGCGCGTCAGCGCGAACGCCCCCTCGCCTCCCGGCTCCTCCGCACCGGCGGGGGCCCGGGGGGGGACCTTCGAGTACGCGCCCCGCACGACGCCGGCGACGAACGCCACCAGCGCGATGGCGGCGAGGGCCGCCTCCAGGACCGGGTCCCCCCAGGCGGCCGCGAACCCTCCCGGGGCGAGCCCGAGCAGCGCGGAGCCGACGAGGACCGTGAGGGCGACGCTGAGGACGAGCGCGAGCGTCGCGGTCTCGAGCGCGCGCCGGGGGCCGTCCGGGCCCCGGAACCGCCACTCCGGGAACAGTCCCCGGGCGAGGGCGAGCCCGGGCACGACGAAGAGCAGGAGCCCTCCGACCACCGCCTCGAGGAGATCGACCGCGCCCATCGACGGCCCGCCGGCTCACTCGGGCGGAGCGTGGGCGCCGCTCGCGAACTGCTTTTCGAGCTGGCGGCGGAGGCGCCGGTTGGAGACGAGACCGTGCGCCGCCTTCCGGGTCGTCTCGTACTGCTTCAGCAGCGCGCGCACTTCCTGCGGGCGCTGCCCGCTCCCCCGCGAGATGCGGTGGACGCGGTCGGCCTTGATCAGCGATGCGTCGTCCAGCTCCGCCGGGGTCATCGAGTCGAGGATCGCGCGGAACCGCCGCAGCCGCTGCTGGGTCTGGTCGAGCTGCTGGTCGTCCAGCTTCGCCCCGCCGAGCACCGGGAACATCGAGACGAGCTTGGAGACCGGTCCCATCTCGCCGAGGGAGTCGAGCTGGGTGCGCATGTCCCGCAGCGAGAAGCGGCCGCCGAGCAGGTGCTTCGCCGCCGCCTCGGCGGCCTCCTTGTTCGACAGCTCCTCGAACCGTTCGAGGAGCGTCTGGATGTCCCCCATCCCGAGCAGGCGGGAGACGAACCGCGTCGGCTCGAACCGCTCCAGCTCGTCGAGATGCTCGCCCGTGCCGAGGAAGACGATCGGGGCGCCGCTCACCGCGACGGCCGAGAGAGCCCCGCCGCCCTTCGCCGATCCGTCGAGCTTCGTGAGGATGACGCCCGTGAGGCCGACCGCCTTGTGGAACGCCTCCGCGCTGCGACCGGCGCTCTGGCCCATCGCCGCGTCGAGGACGAGGAACGTCTCTTCGGGCTCGAGGACCGCCCGCACGCGCTTCAGCTCCTCGATCAGGTCGGCGTCGATGCCGCTCCGGCCCGCCGTGTCGACGATCAGCGCCGTGTGGGGGGCGAGCCGGTCGAGCGCCTCGCGGACGATCGTCTCCGCCTTCGGCTCCGAGCGGTTCGAGTAGAACTCGGCGCCGATCTTCTTGGAGAGCTGCTCTAGCTGGTCGATCGCCGCCGGCCGGTGCACGTCCGCCCCGACGAGGGCGACCCGCACCCCTTTCTTCTGCAGGTAGCGGGCGAGCTTCCCCGCGGTCGTCGTCTTCCCCTGGCCGAAGAGGCCGGCGAGGAGGATCCGCTTCGGCTTCGCCTCGAACGGCCGGTCCTTCCCGAGGATCCCGCGGATCTCCTCGTAGATGATCCGGATCAGGAAGTCGCGAAGGCTCGCCCCGCTCGGAGGGCGCTCCTCGGTCGCGCGTCGCCGGACCCGCTGCGTCAGGTCGATCGTGAGCTGGACGTTGACGTCCGCCTGGAGGAGCGCCCGCTGGATGTCCCGGACGACGTCGGCGAGCAGCGCCTCGTCGATCACCGAGCCCTTCGCGATCTTCTGCAGGACCCCGCGCAGGGACTTTCCCAGGGAATCGAGGACCATGAGCGACCCGCCCGGCCGAGACCGGCCCCCGTTCGAGACCGGCGCCCGTATAAGTCGGACGCGGACGCCGCGTCGGCGTCCTCAAGCCTATTACCGAGCGGGGGACGTTGTACGACCGTTCTCATGGCGTCGAACCTGCCGACCGTCCGGCCGACCCCTCCGAAGCTGAACCCGGTCCGGGTCCCGGTGCCGGAGGAGCCCGCCTCCGACCGGACGGCCGACTTTCGGGAGGTGCTCCACGCCTACTCGCGCGAGGATGCCGTCCTGGAGGCGAAGCGGTGCATCCAGTGCCGACGGCCGTGGTGCGTCGAGGCGTGCCCGATCACCCAGGATTGCAAGGAGTACATCCGGCTGATCGCGGCGGACGATTTCGACGGGGCGGCGAAGGTCACGCTGCGCGACGACCCGCTCTCCGCGTCGCTCTGCAAGGTCTGCTACCACTACTGCGAGGAGTCGTGCGTGATCACGAAGAAGGGGGTGCCGATCGCGATCCGGCACCTGAAGCGCGCGGCGCTCGACTACGGCGCGAGCGACCTCCCCTACGTGCCCTCCAAGCCGAAGTCCCAGCGCGTCGCCGTCGTCGGGGCCGGCCCGGCCGGGCTGATGGCCGCCTGGGACCTGGGCGTCCGAGGCTACGGCGTCACGGTCTTCGAGCAGGAGGAGCGCGTGGGGGGCCTCATGCAGACGATCCCGGCGTACCGCATGACCGACGCGGACGTCCAGACTGACGTCGCCCGCTTCCGCGACCTCGACGTGACGTTCGAACGGGGCCGGAAGATCGGGCGGGACGTCCCGCTCGCCTCGCTCCTGACGGAAGGGTACCTCGCCGTCTTCGTCTCGATCGGCACCCCCGACCACCGGGTCCTCGGGGTCCCGGGGGAGTCGCTCCCCGGCGTGATCCCCGCGCTCGAGTTCCTGAAGGAGACCAACGGGGGGGTGACCGTCCCCCTCGGGCGGTCGATCGTCGTCGTCGGAGGGGGGGACGTCGCGATGGACGCGGTGCGCACCGCGCTGCGCACCTCCGACGGCGGGGAGGTCACGCTCGTCTACCGGCGGGGGCGCGAGGAGATGCCGGCGGACCCCGAGGAGGTGGAAGGCGCGGAGCACGAGGGGATCCGATTCGTGTTCCAGCGGGCGCCGGTGCGCGTCGTCGGCACGACGCACGTCGAGGGCCTCGTCGTCCAGACGATCGAGCTGGGGCCGCCCGACGCGGGGGGCCGCCGCTCCCCCGTCCCCGTGGCGGGCTCCGAGGCGACGATCCCGTGCGATACGCTGGTCGTCGCGGTCGGGCAGAAGGCCGACCTCCGCGGCTTCGGACCGGAGCTCGACCTGAAGGTCACCTCCCAGGGATGGCCCGAGGGGAAGGGTCCCGGGTTTCGAACGGCGGTGCCCGGCATCTTCGCGGCGGGCGGCCGCTCCGTTGTCTACGCCATGGGCGCCGCCATGGAGGCGGTGGTGGCGATCGACGCGTACCTTTCGGAGCGCCGGGGCGAGCCCCCGACGGCCCGACCCGACCCGTTCGGGGGCCCGGGGTCGTTCCACCTGCCGCCGGGGTACACCACCCCCATCCGGAAGTGACCGGTCCGCCGGGATAGGTATTTCCGCCCTTCGCGGCCCTGTACGGTCGTGCTTCGTTCAGACCGGCACCGGTGGCATCGGGGTGCCCGGCTCGGTGGGGTCGTTCTTCTGCTGATGCTCGCCGTCTCCGCTCCGTCGATCGCACGCAGCGCGCCGGCGTCCGGGCACTCCGTTCCGGACGGCCCCCAGGAGGTCTCGACCGCGGCGTTCGCGGAACGGGCGGGGTACTCCGCAACGTACCGCTCGAACACGGTCGGGGCGGTCCCTCTCGAGGAGGCCCAATCCGTGGACGTCGTCTTCCAGCCGACGAACGGCTCGCGGGCGACCGCCGAGGGCGGCGCTCTGGTCTCGGCCCCGAAGTTCGCGGAGGACCATGGCCTATCGACCGCGGCGTACGCCGCCGCGGAGTCCTACTTTGTCCGAGAGGGGCTCGAGGTCGTCCACACCTGGCCGGATCGCCTCGCGCTCTCGCTCCGCGGGAGCCCCGTTGCCCTGGACCGGGCGTTCGCGACGACGCTGCTGCGCGGGGCGTACGACGGACACCCCGCGGTGTTCCCCGCCGTCCCGCCGGCGCTTCCCCCGACGATCGAGTCGGAGGTCGCGGCGGTCGTCGGCCTCTCGAGCGGGTACACGACCTTCTCCCTCGCGCTCACTCCGTCCGTCCCCGCGGTCGGCGGCGTCGGAAGCGGAGCGTCTCCGGCGGCCGCGAGCTCGTTCTTGCCCGGGATGGCGCGCAGCCTGTACGGGCTCTCCGGGCTCTACAACCTCAGCGGCGGCGCGGCGTACGCCACCGATCGGTCGATAGCGCTCATCCTGTGGGGGGCGGGGTACGCACCGTCGGACGTCGACACGTTCTACGCGGACGACTATCCGTCGACGTTCCCCGCTCCGACGATCGCCCCGTACCCGGTCGACGGCGCCCCTGCCCCGAGCGAGGGGGCGCTGAGCGCGAACGACCAGCTCTCCGTGGAGGAGATGACGCTCGACATCGAATGGTCGGGCTCGATGGCCCCCGGCGCCACGCTGGACGCGGTGTACGCCGCCGCGCCGTCGACCTCCAACCTGACGGACGCCTTCGAGACGGCGCTCTCGCTCCCGGGCGTGAGCGCGATCTCGATGTCGTTCGGAGCCCCCGAGCCGGAGTCGACGTCGCTGGAGTCGGCGTGGAACCCGCTCTTCTCGGAGGCGGCGCACCGGGGGATCACAGTCCTCGCCGCCACGGGCGACACCGGCGGCGACCTCAACAGCTCCTGCTCGGGGGGTCCCGCCCCGGAGTTCCCCGCGACGTCCCCGCAGGTGCTGGCGGTGGGGGGGACGGACGTCACGGTCGACCGCAACGGACTCGGGACGATCACGGGCTACTCCGAAGCGGCGTGGAGCGACAGCGGCGGGGGTTACTCGAAGGACTACCGCGCGCCCGGCTGGCAGCTCGTGAAGAGCGCGAAGAGCGCGATCCAGGCGAACGGCGGGGGGCGGGGCACACCGGACATCAGCGCCAGCGCCGACACGAACTTCCTCTACTACGACGGCGCGAATCAGCAGGCCGACGGAACGAGCTTCGCTACTCCGCTCTGGGCCGGGCTCGTCACGGAACTCGACGTGCACATCGGCCACGCGCTCGGGTTCTTCACCGACCGGCTCTACCACGTGGCGGCGAACGAGACGGCGGGCGGCGCCTATGACGGGGTCGTCGATGTGCAGGGCGGAGGGAACTGCGTCGACCCGACGGCCGGGGCGGGGTGGGACCCCGCGACCGGGTGGGGCACACCGCGCGGCGCCCTGCTCAACACCGAGCTCGCGGGTTCCTTCGTCAACATCTCTCTCGCCGAGGAGCCGTCCACGGTGGCGCCGGGTGGCTCGATGACGCTTCGCGTGCACGTGGCGAACTGGTCGACGGGGGCGCCGCTCACCGACACTCCCGTGGTCCTCCGGCTCGCCGGGGGCTCCGCGGTCGGTCCGTGCACCGGCGTGTTCGAGTCGATCAACGTCACCTCGAACGGAACGGGGGACGCCCAGGCGAGCCTACCGGTTCCGGCCTGCTACCTCGGCTCGCACGCCGTCGCCTCCGCGGGCGTTGAGACGGACCGGCTCTACGGCCACAGCTCGGTCCGCGTCTCGGTGAACCTGCTCGGATTCCTTCCCTCCCTCGAGTGGCTCGGCGACGCGCCGTACAGCTACCTGCTCTACGCCTCGATCATGGCGGTCGCCATCGGCGCCGGTGGCTGGCTGGGACGGCGTCGCCCCCCGACGCTCACCGTCGTGCCGGGCCCGGCCCCACCCCCGGGCGTGACCGCTCCCCGCGTGACCCCCCCGGCCGCTCCTCCGGTCCCTCCCCCTCCGCCCCCTGCGCCGCCCACGTCGCCCCCGGTGGGTTCGCCGCCGGCGAGGCCGGCCCCGCCCGGACCGGCGGCGGGAACCCGCGACCCGAGCTAGGGCCGGCATCGGGCCGCGCTCCCGGAGAATTTTCCCGAAACGCCTTAATCCGCGACACTGTCGGGCCGGCGTGCCCGGAGCGTCGGAAGCGGCTCCGGACGGTGCGGCTCCCGTGACCGTCTCGGGGCCGGAGCGTTCGGTTCTGATCGCCCTGCGGACCGCCGTCGCGCTCCCCGTCGACGAGGAGGAGCTCGCGCGTTCGCTCGGGCTCGGCGAGGACCAGACCCGCGGAGCATTGCAGCGGCTCCGGTCGAAGCACCTGGCCACGGTCGAGGAAGAGCACGAGAGCCTGCGCCGGCTCACGCCCCGCGGCAAGAGCTCGCTGGACGCCGGCCTCCCCGAGCGCCGACTGATCGATCTCCTGCGCCGACGGGGAGGGCTCTCTGCGGCCGAGATCGCCGCCGAGGGATTCCAGGAGGAGGAGCGTTCCGCGGCGATCGGCCTGCTCCGGCGACGGGGGTGGCTCGCCGAGGGCGTGCCGTTCCGCCTCGCCCCGGGGGCGCCGATCCCCGAGGGGCCGCTTCCGGAGGAGATCGTCCTGCGCCAGATCGCGAACGGCGAGGAGGAGGTCGATGGACCGCTCGCCGAGGGGCTGGAGCGTCGTGGCCTCGTCCGGACCGAGCGCCGGTCCCGGAAGCGCTGGGCTCCGTCCGACGAAGGGCGCCGGCTCGAGCTTCCGACCGAGGGCGAGGAGCAGATCGGCGCGTTGACCCCGGCGCGCCTCGCAAGCGGGGAGTGGAGGAGCCGGTCGTTCCGGGCGTACGACGTCCGCGCTCCGGTCCCGTATCTCACGGGCGCGCGGCCGAACCCGTACGTCGCCTGGCTCGAGCAGTTCGAGGAGATCCTCCTCGGCCTCGGCTTCGAGCAGGCGGAAGGCCCGCTCCTCGAGACCGAGTTCTGGAACAACGACGTTCTGTTCATGCCCCAGGACCATCCCGCCCGCTCGATCCACGACGCGCTCTCGGTCGAGGGGATCAGCGGACACTTGCCCCCGCCCGACCTGCTCGCCCGGGTCGCCGCCGTCCACGAGGGGCGCCCCCTCCCGGGCGAGGCGGCTCCGGTCGGGCCGGGATGGCCGGGACGCTACGATCCCTCGATCGCGGCGCGCCCGGTGCTCCGCTCCCAGACGACCGCCGTCTCCGCCCGGTTCCTCGCGGCCGGACCGAAGCCGCCGTTCCGGATGTACTCGATCGACCGGAACTTCCGACGGGAGGAGCTGGACGCACGCCACCACCTCGAGTTCGGCCAGTGCGAGGGGATCGTCGGGGAGGACGGCCTATCGATCCGGGACCTCGTCGGGTTGTTCCGTTCGTTCGCCGAGGCGATCGGGATCCACGACCTCAAGATCCGGCCGAGCTTCTTCCCGTTCACCGAGCCGTCGATCGAGGGGTACGTTCGCCATCCGCAGATCGGATGGATGGAGATTTTCCCCGGCGGCCTCCTCCGGCCCGAGGTGCTGCGGCCCCTCGGGATCGAGGTGCCGGTGATCGCCTGGGGCGCGGGGATCACGCGCCTCGCGATGGTGGCGCTCGGCCGCTCGGACATCCGGGAGCTGTTCATGGGCGACCTCGCCGAGCTGAGCGGAGGAGCTCCGTAGCGTGCCGACCGCTACGCTCTCCCGAGCCCGCGTCGCGGCGCTCCTCCCGTCCGCGCTGCCCCCCGAGCAGTGGGAGGAGCTCCTGTTCGCCTCCAAGGCCGAGATCGAGTCGTCCGACGGGGACGACCTGACCCTCTCCTCGACGCCGGACCGCCTCGACCTCCTCTCGGAGGGCGGGCTCGGCCTCTACCTCCAGGGGGCGACGGGGGCGGCGGTGGGCCTGCCGCATCTGGCGGCCGGCCCGACCGCCGAGAGCATCGCGCCGATCGAGGTCGACGATTCGGTCGACCCGCTCCGCCCCGCGATCGGGGCGGTGATCGTGCGATCGCACGGGCCCTCGGGCCTCGACGCGGGCCTGCTTGCGGAGGCGATCCGGTTCCAGGAGCTGATCCACGCCACGATCGGCCGCGACCGTCGGGCCGCGAGCCTCGGGATCTACCCCCTCGACCGGATCACGCTACCCGTGCGGTACGCCCTCGATCCGATCGCTTCCGTGCGGTTCGTGCCCCTGGACGGGACGGACGAGGTCGCCGGGGCCCGGTTCTTCGCGGAGCATCCGATGGCAGCGAAGTACGGCGCGCTGGGACGGGCCGGGGATCGCTGCCTCGTCCTGCGGGACGCGCGCGGCGAGCTGCTCAGCCTTCCGCCGGTCCTGAACGGCCGGAGCGTCGGCGAGGCTCGTCTCGGCGACCGGGAACTGCTGCTCGAGTCGACCGGAACCCGCGAGCGCACCGTCCGCGAGGCGCTCGGCCTTCTGCTCGTTCCGTTCGTCGCTCAGCGCTGGAGCGTGGCGCCGGTCCCCCTCCGGCGCGCCCGAGGGCCGGTCGAGGACGGGCGCTCGCTCATCGCGCCGCGGCAGATCGATCTCTCGGCCGAGCTCGTACGAGCGGTCTCGGGCGTCGCGGTTCCCTCGGGGGAGGTGGAGCACCGACTGGCCCGCGCCCGCCTCGGGGTGCGCGCCCGCTCCGGAGGGTGGACGGTCGAGGTGCCGCCGTGGCGTCCGGACGTCACCGCGCCGATCGACGTCGTCGAGGACGTGGTCCTGTCGGGGGGCGTCCGCCCCGAGGACGGGGTCGTTCCGCCGAGCCGGACCCGGGGGCGTCGGCTGGAGACGGTCGAGACGCGGCGCCGGGTCGCGACCTGGCTGCTCGGCCTCGGGTACGTCGCCCCGAACACCCCCGTGCTCGTCTCGGAGGCGACGGTCGCGCGCGTGGGAGGCCCGGGTCCGATCCACCTGACCAACCCGGTGTCGGCGGAGTATGCCTTCGTACGGGACCGGCTCCTGCTCTCGCACCTGGACGTCCTGGCCCGGAACACCCGACACGGCTACCCCCAACGGTTCGCGGAGGTCGGGCCGGTCGTCGTTCGAGCGCCCGACGCCGAGGCCGGCGCGTCGACCCGCTACCACGCCGGGGCGATCCTGGCGTCCGATGCCGCGGGGTTCGCGGACGCCGCCGCGCTCATCGACTATCTGCTGCGCGCCCTCGACCTGGGCTCCGTGCGCGAACCGGCGGAGATCCCGGGAACGATCCCCGGACGCGCGGCGCGGGTGCGGATCGCCGGGGAGCCCGTGGCGGAGATCGGGGAACTCCACCCGCGGATCCTCGCGGACCTTGGCGTCCCCGTTCCGGTGGCCTGGGCCGAGCTCGACCTCGCCGCAATCGCTCCGCTCCTCGGCCGCCCCGGCAGGGCTTAATATCGACCCCCCGGTCGGAGCACGATGCCTCGCGCCCGGGAGTCCCGGCCGAGCGAACCGAGCCGTGCTCGCTGGGAGCGCGAGACGCGCCGGGCGCTCGGGCCGAAGGCGGACGGCGGCCCCGTTCCGCTGCTGGTGGGGCCGCCGGAGGACCCCGACCCGGAGTTCCTCGAGAAGATCGGATTCCCCGGAGAGCCGCCGTACACGCGCGGGATCCAGCCGACGATGTACCGGGGCCGCCCCTGGACGATCCGGCAGTACTCCGGGTTCGGGAGCGCGCGGACGACCAACCAGCGGTTCCACTTCCTGCTGAAGGGAGGGCAGACCGGGCTGTCGGTCGCCTTCGACCTCCCGACCCAGAACGGGTTCGATTCCGACCACGAGCGAGCGCGCGGCGAGGTCGGACGCTGCGGCGTGCCGATCTGCTCCCTCGGCGACATGCGCACGCTTCTCGCGGGCCTGCCGCTCGACCGAGCGACCGTGTCGATGACGATCAACGCGACCGCCCCGATCCTGACCGCGCTCCTCGTCGCGGTGGCGGAGGAGAACGGGGTCCCGCGGTCCCGGCTCGGGGGGACGGTGCAGAACGACGTCCTCAAGGAGTACGTCGCGCGGGGCACCTACATCTATCCGCCCGAGGCGTCGATGCGCCTCACCGTCGACCTCATCGAGTTCGCGACCCGGGAGATGCCCCAGTGGAACTACATCTCCGTCTCCGGCTACCACATGCGCGAAGCCGGGGCGACCGCCGCGCAGGAGGTGGGGTTCACGTTCGCCAACGCGATCGCCTACGTCCGGGCCGTCCAGGCCCGCGGGCTCGACCTCGACGAGTTCCTCCCCCGGCTCTCGTTCTTCTTCTCCGCCGACCGGAACTTCCTCGAGGAGATCGCCAAGTTCCGGGCCGCGCGGCGGCTGTGGGCACGGATCGTCCGCGAGACGTTCGGCGCGAAGCGAGCCCGCTCGCAGCAGCTCCGCTTCCACACGCAGACGGCGGGGTCGAGCCTCACGGCCCAGCAGCCTGAGCTGAACGTCGTGCGAACGACGCTCGAGGCGCTCTCCGCCGTGCTCGGCGGCACCCAGTCGCTGCACGCGAACGCCCTGGACGAGGCGCTCGGCCTGCCGACGGAGGCGTCGGCCCGCCTCGCCCTCCGGACGCAGCAGATCCTCGTCGAAGAGTCCGGGGTCGGGTCGACGGTCGACCCGGTCGGCGGGGCGTACGAGATCGAATACCTGACCGACCGGATCGAAGCGGAGGCACGGCAGTACCTCGACCGCATCGACGCGATGGGCGGGGCGCCCGAGGCGATCCGTCGCGGATTCGTGGCCGGCGAGATCGCCCGGGAAGCCTACCGGATCGCCCGCGCCCGCGAGCGGAAGGAGGAGGTCGTTGTCGGTGTCAACGAGTTCACGGAGGGGAACCCGTCGTTCTCCCTCTTCTCCGAGCGTCGCGGTCGGGGGACGACCGCCCAACGGATCTCCCCCTCCGAGGAGGCCCGCCAGGCCGCCCGCGTGCGCCGGTGGCGTCGGGAACGGGACGCGAC
This sequence comes from Thermoplasmata archaeon, assembly GCA_035499455.1. Classification (GTDB taxonomy): domain Archaea; phylum Thermoplasmatota; class Thermoplasmata; order Lutacidiplasmatales; family UBA184; genus Lutacidiplasma. Next base: position 85,955 of record DATJYS010000002.1, read on the forward strand.
CGCTGCGACCGCCGCCCTCGAGAAGCTTCGAACGACCACGCGCTCGGGGAAGAACGTGATGCCGGAGCTACTCGCCGCCGTGCGGGCCGGCTGCACGCTCGGCGAGGTCGCAGACCTCTGGCGCGGAGAGTTCGGCGAGCAGCCGCCGTCCCGGTCGTTCTAGGGGGGCCGCAGGACGCTCGACCACGTCGGGATCGCGGTCGAGAGCCTCGCCGCCGGGCTGGAGCGCTGGCGCCCGGTCCTGGGCGCCCCCGAAGCGCCGCCGGAGGAGGTCCCCTCGCAGAAGGTCCGGGTCGCCTTCCTGAAGGGGGGCGATGCGCACATCGAGCTCCTCGAGCCGACCGACCCCGCGTCGCCCGTAGGGCAGTTCCTCGCCCGGCGCGGCGAGGGGCTTCACCACCTCGCGTTTCGCGTCCCGAACGTCACCGCCGCGCTGGCGGACGTCGAGCAGCGCGGAGGACGGCTGGTCGATCGCACGTCCCGGGTGGGGGCGCGCGGGCGACGCGTCGGCTTCGCGCACCCCTCCGCGTTCGCCGGCGTCCTGGTCGAGTTCGTCGAGGGCCCGTGAGCACGATCTCCGCCGCCGAACTGGCGCTCGTCTACGATAGTCGGGGCCGCCCGACCGTCGAGGCGACGATCTCGATCACATCGGGCGCCCTGGGCCGCGCGGCGGCCCCGAGCGGCGCCAGCACCGGCACGCACGAGGCGCAGGCGTTCCCCGGCGGCGGAGTACCGGAGGCGCTGCGGACGTTCCGAGAGCGAGTAGCCCCCCGGCTCCTCGGGGCCGACCCCGCGGTCCTTTCCGAGGTCGATGGGCGTCTTCACGACGCCGACGGAACCCCGAACTTCTCGGCGATCGGCGGGAACACCGCGACGGCCGTCTCGGTCGCGAGCGCGCTCGCGATCGCCGAGGAGCGCCGACGTCCGCTCTGGGCCGTCCTCGCTCGGCCCGGGATCGACGGGCGCTCGTTCCCGGCCATCGTCGGCAACTGTCTGAACGGCGGCCGGCACGCGATCGGAGGGCCGGATATCCAGGAGTTCATCGCCTACGCCGATTCGCCCCGGCCGGAGGAGGCGGTCGCCGCCGCGCTCCGGGTCCACGCGATCCTCGGGGAGGAGCTCCATCGCCGATTCCCGAACCACGCGCTCGGGCGAGGGGACGAGGGCGGGTGGGTCGCGCCGATCGAGAACGTGGCGGCGGTCGAACTCCTCGCTGCGGCGTGCGCTCGCGTGCGGGACGAGACCCACGCGAGCGTCCACCCGGGGCTCGACCTCGCGGCCAGCGAGTTCTACCGCGACGGACGGTACCGCTACCGCGAGCGAACGCTCGACTCCGAAGGGCAGGTCGCGTTCGTCTCGGACCTGGTCGACCGGTTCGGGATCCGGTACCTCGAGGACCCGCTCGACCAGGAAGCGTACGAGGCGTTCGCCGACCTCACCCGCGCGGTCGGGGGGCGGACCCTCGTCGTTGGCGACGACATCTACTGCACCCGCCGGGACCGCTTCGAACGCGGGGTCGCGGCGAAAGCGTCGAACGCGGTGCTGATCAAGGTGAACCAGGTCGGCACGCTCACCGACACGTTCGCCACCGTCGACCTCGCGCGCCGGGAGGGGATCGCGACCGTCGTCTCCCACCGATCGGGAGAGGTTCCGGACGCCTGGCTCTCGCACGTCGCGGTGGGGACGGGGGCCCGGGCCCTCAAGTGCGGTCTCCTCGGCGGAGAGCGGGTGGCAAAGCTAAATGAACTCCTGCGGCTCGGCCGCGCCACCGGACCGTAGTTCCATGCCCGACGACGAGACGATGGTGGAGGAGCAGGGCGGAGCCTCCGACACCCAGGATATCCGGCCCGGGGAGCTCCTGATCCCGGAGGATACCTACCTCACATCGGGGGTCCACATCGGGACCCAGCAGAAGTCGGCGTCGATGCGCCGATTCGTCTTCAAGGTCCGATTCGACGGCCTGCACGTCCTCGACGTGCGGGAGACCGACCGTCGCATCCGACTCGCCGCGAAATTCCTTGCGCGATTCCCCGCCGAACGGATCCTCGCCGTCTCCCAGCGGCAGTACGGCCAGAAGCCGGTCCGCGTCTTCGCGAAGACGATCGGGGCCGTCTCCTTTTCCGAGCGGTTCGTCCCCGGCTGCCTGACGAATCCCAACCTCGCCGAGTACTTCGAGCCGAAGATCCTGGTCGTCACCGACCCGGCGACGGACCAGCAGGCGCTCAGCGAGGCCGTCTCGATCGGTATCCCGGTCGTCGGGCTGTGCGACGTGAACAACGAGACGCGGAACGTCGACCTCGTGATCCCCGCGAACAACAAAGGCCGGGTCGCGCTGGCGACCGTCTACTGGCTGCTCGCCCGCGAGGTCCTCCGCGCCCGGAGCGGGAACGCCGACCAGGAGTTCACGCCCACGATCGAAGACTTCCAGGCGGCGCTGTAAGGCTTCGCTCGACCGGGCCGCGCCCGCATAGCGTCATATCGCTTCCGGGGCTATCGGGATTGTGAGCCGTTCCGGCTCGGGCCTTTTCGATCTCCTCACCGAGCACGGGGTGCCCGCCAAGGGCGCCCGGCTCTACCTCGCGGCCTGCCGATCGGGCGCCCAGACGGCCAGCGAGCTCGCCCGCCTCTCGGCGGTCAACCGCGTGGAGGCGTACCGCATCATCAAGCAGCTGGCGGCCGACGGGCTGCTCACGGCCACCGGAAGCCGCCCCCAGCGGTTCGCGGCGCTCTCGCCGGACGCGCTCGTGGACAAGTGGATCCACCGCGCCTCCGACCGGCTCCACCGGCTCGAGCAGGACCGGGAGAAGGTCCTCGCCGAGTGGGAGGAGGGCCGCACCGAGGTCGACGAGCGGGACCCGCGGCGGTTCGCCGTGCTGGAGGGGCGCGAGACGATCCGCCGGTTCCTGCGCAAGCGGATCGGCACCGCCGAGCGGCAGATCCTCGTGAGCGCGAACGGGCCGTGGCTCTCGGGGCTGATCGACGGCGGGATAGACCGATCCCTCAAGGACGCCTCGGCGCGGGGCGTGAAGGTGCGCGTCGTCACGGAGGTGTATCTCCCGAACCTCCCGGAGGCGAAGCATCTCTCCGGGTTCTCGGAGCTGCGCCATGCGAACGGTCCGATCGGGAACCGGGCCGTGGTGGTCGACCGCACCGGCGCGCTCGTGTACGTCTCCGGGGAGGAGGGGCTCGGTCGCACCGGGGAGGAGCAGGTCGCGCTCTGGTCGTCGTCCCCGTCGTTCGTCCAGCTCGCCCGCGACTACCACCGGCGGCTCTGGGCGCCGGCCAACCGCGCCGAGTCGCGGTTCGTCGAGCTGGAGAGCCCGCCGACCGCGACCCTCCCGGTGGTCGCGGGACGCGAGTCGGTCCCGTTCCAGCGGCTCAAGGAGGTCGCGAAGCTCGGGATGCGGGCCTCGGGGGTCCGCGAGTTCCGGCTGCACCTGCCCGAGCTGATCGATGTCATCGCCCTCCAGCTCGGGCGGGAGATCGCGAAGGAGGTCGAGGGCCGGACCCCCGAGGAGGTCGCCCGGTCGCTCGGGCGGTACTACGCGACCCACACGATGGGCCAGCTGGGCATCGTAAAGGAGCGGCCGCTGACGCTCCAGGTGACGGGCTGCTTTGCCTGTACCCAGGACTCCCCCGAGATCGGGCGGGTGATGTGCCCCCAGCTCCTCAAGGCCGTCCTCGAGACCCGGCTCGGCCAGCAGTGGGTGGTCTCGAAGCCCGACCCGACGAAGCACGCCGCCCGGGGCTGCGTCTTCACCGCGACGGTCGCATGAACGAAGGGCGCCCTCTCGACCCGTCCGTCTCCGACCGACGGCGGCGAGAAGGGGGCACAGCGTACTGAGGAGTGGGGGACGGGTGGCCCCACGCACTCGGCCCCCCTGGTCTCGGCAGGGATCGACTCGTTCTAGGCGCGGAATCCTCGCACGGCCTCGTAGTGGAGCATCAGCTCTCCGTCCTCCATCGTCGTCGAGGAGAGCAGCTTGAGGGTCGCCTGCGCCTTCATCGGACCCCAGTACTGGGGTCCCTTCCCATAGACCACCGGCTGCACGACGAGCCAGTAGTCGTCCGCGAGGTTCCGCCGGAGGAATTCGAGGATCAGTCGGGGTCCTCCCTCGGCGATGATGTTCCCGCCCTTCTCGCGCTTCACCTTCGCGACGATACTGGAGAGATCGCCCTTCATGATCCGGGAGTTCTCCCATCCCGGGTCCTTCAACCGCCTCGACAGACAGACCTTCTCGACCCGGTCGAGCCACCGAGAGTAATCGATCAGGTACTTCGGGTCGGTCGGCTTCCGAGCCTTCTCGGTCCAGACCCGCCGGTGTCCGAGGAACGATCTCCGCCCCATGAGGACGGTCGTGACGTCGTCGAACCGGTTCAACCACATCTCTCGCCACATCTCGTTGGGCTCCGACGTTTGCCGGTCGGACCCCGGGTACTTCGGGAAGGCGCCGCGGCCGTCCAACGTCATGTACAGGCTTGCGGTGATCTTTCTCGACATCGACCCTCGTTCACCCTCGAACGGGCGAGCCAGTCCCCTCGTTCTCAAGTAGCTTGGTAACGGGGGCCGACCTCGCTGCAACCGTCCCACGCCGGACCCGCAGGCGCTCCCGCCCTTCCCCTATCGGGCCCCGGTTTGGGGTGTTCGCGCCATGTCATACCTAGGCATGGTGTATCAGATGTTGGCTACAAACGATACAGGGGCCGGATGAACCTATAAATACTGGCCTCCGTTACCGAGGGGTAGAAGCTATGAAGCCCACTCCACCGTCCTCGGCGGCAGCGAAGGTCCGGCCTACTCCGAAGTCCGTGCGCGGTCCGGTCGCGTTGTCGACCTCCCCCGCTATCCCCGCTCCCCCGCCGGTGTCGGACGCGTGTCCGAACTGCGGCTCGGCGCACCTCATCCGGGATGAGATCCGCGGGGAGATCGTCTGCGCGGACTGCGGATTGGTCGTCGACCAGAGCGCCCTCGTGAGCGACCGCGGTCAGCGCGGCTCGAAGGAGGACACGGGGCGCGAAGCGCGCGGATGGGGGCCGGTCATCTCGCCGCTCATGCCCGACAAGGGGCTGTTCAGCGAGATCGGCGTCCCGACCCGGGACTTCCAGGGGAACTCCCTCTCGCGCAACACTTCCCTCAAGTTCTACCACCTGCGCAAGCTCAACCATCGGCTCCGCGCCGCCCGCACGCACCAGCGCAACCTGGTGGTCGCGCTCGGCGAGCTGAACCGCCTCGCCGGGGTTCTCGGCTTGTCGCGGGAGGTCAAGGAGTCGGCGACCTACATCTACCGCCGGGCGCTCGAGCACAAGGCGACCCGCGGCAAGAAGATCGTCGCGCTGGTCGCGGCGAGCCTGTACGCGGCGTGCCGGCAGTGCCATGTCCCCCGGACGATGAAGGAGATCATCGCCCACTCCAAGGCGACGAAGATCGAGGTCGGACGGGCGTACACCCTGCTCGCCCGCGAGCTCAAGCTGGGTCTCAAGCCTGTCGAGCCCCGCGACTACCTGGTCCGCTTCACCCAGGACCTGAACCTGTCGAAGGAGGTCCGCCAGAAGGTCCTCACCCTCCTCGAGCAGGTGGAGCAGGTCTACTCGACGAGCGGCGTGCTCCCCAACGGGATCCTCGCCACGATCATCTACATCGCGTCGAACCTGATGGGCGAGCCGCGCAGCCAGGACCGGATCGCCGCCGTCGCGAACGTGACGCCGGTCACCATCCGCAACCACTACAAGGAGCTCCTCGACCTGCTCGGTCTGCCGAAGAACCTGACGAACCCGCAGGCGCGCGGGACGTTGCCGGGCGAGCCCGACGACAAGCTCGCGATGGACGCCGCGGCCGGTGCGCACTAGGCCGGGCGACGACCGGGGGGCGGCGCCCCCCGGAAGGCAGATGAACCCGCGGCGGGCTCGGGGCCCGTGGCCGCCGCGCCGGCGCTGAGCTACTCGTCGTACCGCACGTACCTCGAGTGCCCGCTCCGCTGGAAGTACCTCTACGTCGAGCGTCGGCCGGAGACTCCGCGCGGCTACTTCACGTTCGGACGCGTCGTCCACTCCGTCCTCGAGGAGTTGGTCCGCCCGTTCGTAGTGCCCGCCGCGCGACGGACCGAAGGGGGCGAGAGCCAGCGGACCCTCGACGACTGGCGGACGGGGCCGGCGACCGACGGCGCGCCGCCGCATCGGCTGTCTCCGGAGGAGCTGCTCGCGCTGTACGACCGCTCCTGGTCGAGCGAGGGGTACACCTCGCCCGAGGAGGAGGCCCGGTACCGTTCGCTCGGGCGCGAGCTGCTGTTGAAGTATCACGACCGGCTCGAGCGCGACCCGCCCAAACCCGTCGCCGTCGAGCAGCATCTCGAAGCGAAGTGGGACGGGATCCCGATCCACGGCTACATCGACCGGATCGACCGGACGAGCACGGGCGGCCTCGAGGTGATGGACTACAAGACGTCGCGGGAGCTCTCCCACGAGGACGCCCGGGAGTCGGACCAGCTCTCCCTCTACCAGGTCCTGGTCGAGAGCAACTACGCGGAGCCGGTCGAACGCCTCACGCTGTACCACCTGCGCACCCTGACACCCCTGCGCACGAGGGCGCGGGATCGAAGTTCGCTCGACCCGCTGCACGTGCGGCTCGGGTCGGTCGCGGACGGGATCCGAGAGCAGGCGTTCGAGCCGACGCCGGGCCGCCAGTGCGCCCGCTGCGACTTCCGCACGATCTGCCCCGAGTTCCGGGAGGTCCCGGCGGGAGACGGCGAGCGGCTCACCGCCCTGGTCGACCGGTTCGAGGCGCTGCGCGCCGACGAGCGGCGGCTCGAGCTCGAGCTCGCCCGCACCGCGGACGAGCTGCACCGGGCGGCGGAGGCGCTCGGCGTCCACCGCGTCCCCGGCTCCCGCTCCGTCGCGATCCGCCGTCGGGAAGAGGCCTGGCAGTTCTCCCTCGACTCGATCCGGCCCCTACTCGAAAGCTCCGGGATGGCGACGCGCCTCGGCCAGGAGTCGCCCGACGAGGTGAAGCGCCTGCTCCGTGACCCCGAGGTGCCGGCGGAGCTGCGCCGCAAGGTCTCGGAGACGGGCTCGCGCCGCGTGCGCTGGTACTGGGAGCTCGAGGCCGGCGACGGCGGCGCGGGAACGCCCCGCTCCGCGCAAAGGCTATGAAACTCGCACGATAGTCTCGCCTATGGGGATTCCCCTCTCGTCCGAGGCGCGTTTGCGCTCTCTCTCGGGCCGGGCGCCGACCGTAACGACCCTCTGCTCGCACTCCTCCCTGCAGATATTCCACGGGGCGCGTGTCGAGGGGCTCCCGAGCCTCGGCGTCTGCGTCGGGCCGGGACCCCGATTCTACGACGCCTTTCCCCTCGCCCGACCGGACCGGTTCCTCTCGGTCGGTAAGGTCGCCGACCTCCCCGACGCCGCCCCGGCGTTGCGGGACGCGGGCGCGGTCCTGATCCCGCACGGTTCGTTCGTCGAGTACCTGGGGGCCGAGGCGTTCGGGAAGCTTGACGTCCCGGTCTTCGGCAACCGCGCCGTGCTCGGGTGGGAGTCGGACCGGCGCAAGGAGCGCGACTGGCTCGAGTCGGCCGGCGTCTCGATGCCCGAGCGGTTCGAGGACGCGTCCGAGGTCGACGGGCCGGTGATCGTGAAGTACTACGGGGCGAAGGGCGGAAAGGGGTTCTTCCTCGCGAAGAACCGCGAGGCGCTCGCCGACTTCAAGCCGAGCGGCCCGTACGTGATCCAGGAGTACGTCCTCGGGACGCGCTACTACATGCATTTCTTCTACTCGCCGCTCTCCGACCGCGGCTACCGCGTCGGCCACGGCTCGCTCGAGTTGCTCGGGATGGACCGGCGGGACGAGGCGAACATCGACGAGCTGTACAAGCTCGGTGCGCAGGAGGAGCTCCTGAAGGCCGGCATCCGACCGACGTTCGTCGTCACGGGGAACGTACCCGTCATCCTTCGGGAGTCGCTCCTCGGGAAGGCGTTCGACGTCGCGGCGCGGATCGTCGAGCGGTCGATCGAGCTGTTCGGCGGGATGGTCGGTCCGTTCTGCGTCGAGGGGATCATGACGGAGGAGCTCGAGTTCAAGGTCTTCGAGATCTCGACGCGGATCGTCGCGGGGACGAACCTGTTCATCTCGGGGAGCCCGTACTCCGACTTCATCGAACCCGGTCTCTCGACGGGCCGGCGGATCGCCCAGGAGCTGAAGCGGGCCCAGTCGAGCGGCCGGCTTGCCGAGGTCCTGAGCTAGGGGTCCCCGCCCCCCTCGGAACGCCACAGAGGTCGAACGCCCGGGACCCCCGCTCCGATGTCGTCCGCGATCGTAGCCGACCATCTCGGCAAGGTCTACCCGCACGCCCCCCCGGGGGTCTCGGCCCTCGCCGACGTCTCGCTCGAGGTGCCGACCGGCGGTGTCTACGGCCTGATCGGCCGCAACGGAGCGGGCAAGACGACGTTCATCCGGATCGCGGCGACCCAGCTCGCCGCGAGCTCGGGGTCGATGCAGGTCCTCGGCCACGACATCGCGACCGAGGAGCGGGCGATTCGGGCGCGGATCGCCTGCGTCCCCCAGGAGTCCCGTCCGCTCTACTTCCTGCGCACCGAGGAGGTCGTCTACCTCTACCTCAAGATGCGGGGGCTCGCGTCGGTGGAGGCGAGGCGTCGAACGAAGGACGCGCTCGAGGAGCTGTCGCTCACCGAGCACGCCACCCGCCTCGTCAGCCGGCTCTCCGGCGGGACGCGACGGCGGGTCCTCTGCGCCATGGTCCTCGCCTCCGACGCGGACATCATGTTCCTGGACGAGCCGACGACCGGGCTCGACCCGCTCGCCCGCCGGGAGGTCTGGCAGGCGATCCGCCGGGCGAGCCGGGAGCACCGGACGATCCTGTTGACCACCCACTACCTCGACGAGGCGGAGGCGCTCTCGGGCCGGCTCGCCCTCATCGAGCGGGGCCGGGTCAAGCTCGAGGGGTCGCCCGCCGACCTCCGCTCCCGGGTCCGGTATCCGTACCGGGTCACCATCCAGGGCAGCGTCCCCCGGGAGGAGCTCGAGGGGTTCGGGGACGTCTCCGAGATCGAAGGAGGGTTCCTCGTCTTCGCCCGCGAGGACGCCGCCCGCGAGCTCGCCCGCCGCACGCTCGAGCGCGGGGCCCGGCTCTCGATGGGCCCGGTGAGCCTCGAGGACATCTTCCTCGAGGTCGTCGGCCGGTCGATCGACGACGGGTCGGGGGCCCTCGAAGACGAGGAGAAGGAGGCGGAGGCGTGAGCGAACGCCACCGCCTCCGCTCGCTCGTCACCCTCGTCAAGCTGAACGGCCTGATCCCGATCCGGACCCAGCCGCTCTACCTGATCAACCTCCTCGCGTCGCCGCTGTCGTTCCTGTTCTTCATCGACGTCATTTCGAAGGGAGCGCTTGTCGCGTACGGGATCACCGGCGGCCTGATCCTGACGATGCTCTCCGCCGGCACCGGCCTGCAGTCCGACCTGACCCACTACCGCCACGACCTCAAGTTCCAGGACGTCGTCATCGCCTCCCCGGTGGAGGCGCCCGTCTACGTCGCCGGGATGGCGCTGAGCGAGCTCGTCTACTCCCTGCCGGGGATCGCCGTCTTCGTCGTGCTGTTCGCCGTGAAGGGGTACGCCTCGCCCGTCGGGGCGCTGATCGTCGGGGGGGTCCTTGTCCTCGTCTGGGCGTTCGCCACGGCGCTCGCGTTCACCCTCGCCACCTACTTCGAGGATGTCCGCGAGACGTTCATGTTCAGCCCCCTCATCTCCCTCATGCTGACGGTGCTCCCGCCCGTCTACTACCCGCTCTCCCAGCTCCCGCACTGGGCCCAGCTCCTCGCCCGATTCTCCCCGACGACCTACGCGGCGAACCTCGTCCAGGCCGCCTCGATCCCGGGCCAATCGATCTCCTTCGGGACCGCCGCCATCGACTGGGCGGTCCTCCTCGGCGTGACCCTCGCGCTGTTCGCGATCGCCGCGTTCAAGGCCCGCTGGAAGGAGCCGTAGGCCTCTCCGACGCGTCGCGACGCGTCGCGCACCGCGAGTCCTTATGTACCGGGCTCATGGTGCTGGCGCACGATGCTTTCGTTCTCCGACCAACGGGGGTTTTCTTCGGAGGACGAACGGTTCGCGCGCTGCCTCTTCTGCGGCAAGGACCTGGTCGTGCTCCCCAACGACCGGCGGGCCGGAAGCTGCTTCGACTGCCTCACGCTCTCCGTCCCCGTCGCGCGCCCGTGCCCCGGCTGCGGAGCGATGATCCCCGGCGAGGAGCGTGCCGGGGGCTGCTCGGCGTGCGGCTGGTACCCGCTGCGGGACTGAGCGCGCCCGCGCTCCTTCCGTCAAGCTTATTCCCCACCTCCCGTCCGGCGCGCAGGGCGTGCCGAGGTGGCTCAGTCCGGTACGGCGCGAGTCTGGAAAGCTCGTGGCGGAATACGCCTCGGGAGTTCAAACGCCGGGGGCGGCCGCCCCGCCCCGACGGGAATTCTCCCCCTCGGCGCTCCCTCCGGCCGGACCCCGGGGCCGGGACCCCGACGCGGAGGCGTATGAGCGTCTCCCCAAAGGCGGCGCGCCCGGCCCTGCTCCAGATCGACGCGATCCTCACGCGTCTCGGGGCGGCCCCGGCGCTGGAGGAGGTCTGTCGGTTCCTCCGGAGCTCCTTTCCCCACTACCGGTGGGTCGGCGTCTATCGGAAGGACGGGGAGACGCTGGTCCTGGACGCATGGAGCGGGGAGGCGCCGACCGAGCACACGCGGATCCCGATCGAGCGGGGCGTCTGCGGCCGGGCGGTCCGGGAGGGGCGCACCGTGATCGTCGACGACGTCCGCTCGGACCCGGAGTACCTGGCGTGCTTCCTTGAGACCCGTTCCGAGATCGTCGTGCCGATCCGGGACGGATCGTCGATCCTCGGAGAGATCGACATCGACGGGATCGTCGAGGGGGCGTTCGACGCGAGCGACCGGGCGTTCCTTGAGACCGTGGCGTCGAAGCTCAGCCGCGACGTCGCGCGCGTCGGCGCGAACCCGCCTCCGCCCGATTGAGCCGGCGGCGGATCGTCTCGAGCGCCGCCCTTCGGGCGGCGGCGGCCGAATACCTTCGGAAACGCGGAAGGGCCTTTCGGCGTCGGAGCTTCTGCGCGGCGCGGGCGATCTCCCCCAGGGCCCGGGTCAGTTCGTCCACGATCGGGAGGTCGGCGGCCCGGCTGGTCCGCGAGAGCGGGTTGAGGTCGATCGAGATGACCCGCAGCCCCCGGGCGACGAGCGCTTCCGCCCGGTCTCCGTCCTCGAGGGGCACGAGGCAGACGTCCGCCGCGTAGATCCCGTCGCGATCGACGAGGGCCCGGTCGGACGGCAGACCCGGGATGCGGGCGGTCGGCCGGACGCCGAGGACGGCGCGGACCCCGGCCGCGCGGAGCCGACGGGCGATCCGTATGGCACGGGCCGGGGTGCGATGGAACAGGTTCACTTCGATCCCGAGCCCCGGGACCGCCCGGGCGAGACGGGCGACCTCCCGGGACGCCAGCGCGGCGACGTTGCCGTTGACACTCAGAACGGGGTGCCGGGCCGCGAGGAGCCACTCGGCAGCGGTTCGCTCGGCTCGCCGGGCGCTCGGGGACGTCCGCTCGCCGAGCAGATAGTCGAACGCCTCGCCGCGGCCGTGGGCGATCAGCCCCTCGGGGACGACGACGCCGTTCCGGTGGGCGTTCGCGAGGCCGACCCGAACCACGAGGCTGCGGTAGCGGGGATGCCGGGGCGAGAGCCGCATCGGGCGGTCAGCCCGAGGCGGGCGGATCCGCGCCGCCCGGCGCGCCGTTCGCGACGACGCCGCCGGGCAGTCGATTCTCGAGCGCCGCGATGCGGTCCTCGAGCGGGCCGAGCAGCTCCTCGAGCGCCTTCGTGAGCGAGAGCTTCAGGCTCTCCTCCAGCGCCACGAGGTCGCGTCCGAGGTCGGTGATCCGCCGCGCGTTCTCGTTCAGGAGGAGCCGGGTCTGGGTCGAGACGCGGTAGGTGTCGGAGAGGTCCTTCGTCAACTGATGGGAGGAGCGCGCGAACGTTTCGACCGACTCCCCGATCGGCTTCCACTTCGCGTCGAGGTTCCCGGCCATCGAGGCGTTGAGCGCCTCGGTCGCTTGCGAGAATCCGACGGAGATATCCTTCGAGACCCGCTCGCCCAGCGACGCCTCGATCCCCTGCAGCCGGGTCTTGAGCTCCTCGCCCAGTCCGCCCCCGGCTGCCTCGACCCGCTGCAGGCGGTCCTCGATGGACGCCAGCCGGGCGGTGAGGTTGGAGTAGGCGGTCCCGATGAGGGTGTTCGTCTGGTTCTGGCCGACCTCGGCGGCCCGGAGGAGGAGGTGGAGGACCCAGTGTTCGCGGCCCTTCGTCTCGGCGAGCGGGCCGCGGTCGAGCCGATCCCGCACCTCGCGCTCGTCGATGAGCGCCTGGAGCTCCTTGAGCACCTCGACCCGGAGCGAACTGGGCGGTCCCCCGGGCGACGTCGCGCGACCGGCCATCGGCGGCAAATGGACCGGCCGTGGCTATATACGTTGGCGAACGAACCGCATCCTCCGGCGGGGCCCGGCCGCTCGGCGGCGTCGCGGGCGCCGGGCGGTGCGTTTCTCCCGACGAATAACTTTTAAAGCAAGCAGGATGCCTCCATTTCTCGACAGCGCGACGCACGGGTACCGGGTGCCCCGCGCCGCCGTCAGGCTGCCAGCGAAGGAGCAAACAACCATGCCACGTCCCGCAAAGAGCAAGGAGAAGCGCCGAGTCGGACTCGCCGTCTATCTGGAGCCGGCCATCCTGCGCCGGCTACGGAAGGCCGCCGAGGACGATCGCCGATCGACGTCCACGCAGGCCGCGCTCTACATCGAAGAGGGGCTCGGGCTGCGGAAGCCCCGCGCTCACTGAGCCCCGGGCGACGCGCGCCCGCGCGTCAGCCCCCCACGCTGGGGCCGAGGAGGTCGCGCGCCACGATCAGGCGCCGGATCTCCGAGGTCCCGGCGCCAATCTCGAGGAGTTTCGCGTCGCGGGCGAGGCGCTCGAGCGGCAGGTCGCGCATGTAGCCGTACCCGCCGTGGATCTGGATCGCCTCGAGCGCGGCCCGGGTCGAGGCTTCCGAGGTGTAGGTGAGCGTCGCGGCGCTGTCGCGCAGGCTCTTCGGGTTCCGCGCCAATTCGTCCAACGCGGCGAAGACGAGGAGCCGGGACGCGCAGAGCTCGGTGTACATGTCGGCGAGCTTCGCCTGGATCAGCTGGAACTCCCCGATCTTCTTGCCGAACTGCTCGCGCTCGGAGGCGTAGGCGATCGACCGGTCGAGGCACTCCGCGATGATGCCGACCGGGATCGCCGCGAGCACCGCCCGCTCGGCGTTGAGCCCGCCCATCATGATCCGGACCCCGTCGTTCTCCGCCCCCAGGCGCTGGTCGGCCGGCACCCGCACGTCGCGGAAGGCGAGCTCCCCGGTCGGCGAGCCGCGCATCCCCATCTTGTCGAGGCTCTTCGCGACGGTGAACCCCGGAGCGTTCGTGCGGGAGAGGAAGGCGCTGATGCCGTGGCTCCCCTTCGCCGGGTCGGTCTTCGCGTAGACAAGGACGACGTCGGCGACCGGTCCGTTGGTGATGAACTGCTTCGTCCCGGTGAGGGCGTACTCCTCCCCGTGCCGGACCGCGCGCGTCGCGAGCGACACGGCGTCCGAGCCCGCGTTCGGCTCCGTGAGCGCGAGGGCGCCGATCTCCTCGCCCGAGGCGACCTTCGGCAGGAACCGCTCCCGCTGGGCGTCGGTGCCGTTCCGGGCGACGTTGTCCGCGAAGAGGTTCGAGTGCGCGCCGACGCTCAGGGCCAGCGCGGGGCTCGCGCGCGCGAGCTCCTCGATGATGATCGCCTGCGCCCGGTAGGAGAGGCCGAGCCCGCCGTACGCGGTCGGAACGGTCGGGGCGAGGAACCCCTGCTCCCCTAGGCGGCGGAAGACGTCGCGGGGGAACCGGTCGTCCCGGTCCATCCCCTCGGCGACCGGGACGACCTCGCGTCGGACGAACTTCCGGCTCGCGTCGCGAAAGTCCTGCTCCTCCGCGGAGAGCGTCGGCTCCATGCCGGCTCGCAGGAGCCGCCGAGGATAACGGTTATCGAGCGCTCAGCCGGCACGCCGTCGGCGGGCGCCCAGGCGAAGGCCGATATGGCGACGCCAGAGCGCCCGATGCCGGGGCCAGTCGTCGCGGTAGTGCGCGCCGCGACTCTCGGTCCGGCACAGCGCGGCGCGGGCGATCAACGACGCGGTGAGGGCGGCGTTCGCCACCGCCCCGGGCAGGTCGTCGCGGTCCGCGGGCCCCGTCGCCTGCGCGAGCCGGCCCAGACCGGCGATCGCCGTGCGCAGCCCCCGGGCGCTGCGGAGGATCCCGACGTCGTTCCAGAGGCGGTCCCGGACCTCCTCGAGCTCGGCCGCCGTACCGTCGCGTCCGAGGCCCGCCCGGTCGGAGACGACCAGCGTCCGATCGGGGGGTCGGGGCGCGCCGACGACGGGTCGCGCGAGCTGACGGGCGACCCGTTCCCCGAAGACGAGGCCCTCGAGGAGGGAGTTGCTCGCGAGCCGGTTCGCGCCGTGCACTCCGGTGGCAGCGACCTCTCCCGCGGCGAGGAGACCTGCGAGGGAGCTCCGCCCTTCCAGGTCTGTGGTGATGCCGCCGATCATGTAGTGGGCGACGGGCGCGACCGGAATCCAATCCCGGGACGGATCGAGCCCGTACGTCTGGAGGAATCGGCAGACGGAGGGAAATCGCGTGTACAGCTGGTTGCGCGGGATCTTCGTCGCGTCCAGGTAGACGCACGGATGGCCGGAGCGCAGGATCTCCCGCTGGATCGCGCGCGCGACGACGTCCCGAGGGGCGAGTTCCCCCTCGCCCCGGCGCGCGAGCAGGAACCGCTCCCCCCGGTGGTCGCGAAGGACCGCCCCCTCGCCCCGGATCGCCTCGGTGATCAGGAATCGGGGCGCCCCCTCCCGGGCGAAGACGGTCGGGTGGAACTGCAGGAACTCCATGTCGCTGAGAAGCACGCCGGCCCGGTACGCGATGGCGATGCCGTCCCCGGTCGCGATCGACGGGTTGGTGCTCTGGCGGTAGAGGCTCCCGGCGCCGCCGGTGGCGAGGACCACCGGACCGGCCTCTAGGACCTCCGTGCCGCTCCCGTCCGGGCGCGAGAGCACCGCGACCGGACCGTCGCGCCCGCCGGGGCGCAAGGCGCGCAGCACGGTCCGCTCGCGGGCGTCCACCCCCATCTCGAGGACGCGGTGCCGGAGCGCCTCCTCGATCGAGAGCCCGGTGGCATCCCCGCCGGCGTGCAGGATGCGGGAGCGGGAGTGGGCGCCCTCCCGGCCGAGGGAGATCCGGCCGTCGACCGTGTCGAACGGAACCCCATACCGGACGAGGTCCGCGATGCGGGCGGGTGCCTCCCAGGCGAGGACCCGGGCCGCGGCCCGGTCGACGATCCCGTCCCCGGCGGTGACGGTATCCTCAAAGTGAAGCTCGGGCCGGTCCCCCGGACCGATCGCCGCGGCGATCCCGCCCTGGGCGTACCGCGTGTTCGACTCTTCGAGCCGCGCCTTCGTCACGATCGTCGGCCGGAGCCCGAGCTCCCGCGCTCGGAGCCCAACGTACAGGCCGGCGATGCCGCTCCCGACGATGAGCGGCGCGCGCCGTTTCGACTCCACGGGCGCTCGAGCGTAGCGGCGAGTATAGCGGCTACCCCCGGAGGCCCTCGGGCTCATCTCCCGGCGAGAGGTCCCTCGGCGTGGCCGCGCCGGAACCTCGCCGAGCCGCCCCCGACTGGGCGACGACCGTTCAGGTCGAGGAGGAGCCGTCAGTCGCTGCCGAGATCCAGGAGCGGGTCGCGCGGGGATCGGGGTTGAAGCCGGTCTCGGTCACCGACCTCCTCGCCCCGCGGCGCGCGTACTGGCGGCGGGTCGCGCCCGCGGCTCCGATCCCCGAGTTGCGCCGGGACCGGATGGAGACCGGTCGCTCCTGGCACACCCGGTTGGCGGAAGCGCTCCCGGACGAGGGCTCGTTCGAGGTTCGAGTCCGGAAGGACGGCATCGCCGGCCGGATCGACCTGCTCTCGGAGGTTCCCGTGGAGGTGAAGACCGGGAGCCCGGTCGAGGCCGAGCGCATCCTCGATCTCCGCCCGGAGCACGTCGAACAGATCGCGATGTACTGTGCGCTCACGCAGGCGAGGACGGGACGGATCGTCACGCTCTCGCCCGGGGCCGAAGGCGCGGTTTCGGTCGGAGCGGTCGATCTCTCCGTCCCCGATCCCGTTCGGGTCGCCGAGGCGATGCAGCGCCGCGCGGAGGCGATCCGCACCGCGGTGCGGACCGGGCGCCCGGCCGACCTCCCGGCCTGTCGTTGGTTTGGCCGCCGCTGCGAGTTTCAGGAGGCGAGGCGGTGCGACTGCGCCGGGACCGAACCATCCCCCAGCCGCGAGATCCTCGACCGGGTCGAGTCGGCCGCCCACCGCCCCGAGATCGAGGAGCGGTGGAGTGCCGCGCTCCGGTCCCTGCCTCCGCTCGCCGAGGGTCCCACGTGCTCGCGGTTCCGGGACCTGATCTATCCCCGGCGCGCGTACTTCGAGGCGACCGCACCGACCCCGCCGGCCGCCCCCGAGCCGGCCCGTCCGGCGGCGGAGGGACCCGGGTGGTTCGAGCGGGTGGTGGAGGCGGTCGAAGGCGGCCCGGTCGGGGAGGTGGTCCGACTGCCCCCTCGCCACCCCGGCCCTGAGGAGGACGTGCCGGGGTTTCGGGGTCGGCCGTTCTTGGTGCGGACCTCGAAGGCGTGGTCACGCCTCCGGCCGCTCGAGGCGGTCGGCCGGTTCCCGCAGTACGCGCTCGAACTGGGATTCCGCTGCGCGACGACCGGCACGGCGGAGGGCCGGGTGGTCCTGGCGTACGAGCGCGCGGAGAAGGAGACGGACCGCTTCCAGGTTCTCCGATATCGGTTCGGCGACCCCGGATTGTTCCGGGCGCTGTGGAAGGAGTCGGAAGAGCAGCTTCGGACCGCGATCGCCGCCGGATCCCCGGCGTCGCTGCCGCCGTGCCCCGGGTGGATGTTCGACGGGTGCCCTTACCGGGCGACGTGCGGCTGCGGCCCCGCGGAAGGCCGGTCCCAGCGATAGATCGTGGCGGAGCCGACGGTCTGGAAGCCGACGGCGTCGTACAATCCCCGGGCCACGAGGTTCGCCTCGGTCACCCACAGTCGAACGCTGGCGTAACCGAGCGCCCAGAGGGCCCGGAACGCCCAGGCGACGAGGAAGCGGCCGAGTCCGTGGCGGCGTCGCGCCGGGTCGACCATCAGGTCGACCAGGATCGCGCGCCGGATCGACTGTTCGGTGGTGAGCACCGCAGCGACGAGGCGTGGCGGGTCCGGGTCGATGACCGCGAGCGAGGCTTCGTCGACGAACCGTCCGAGCCGACCGTCCAGCATGGCGGAGATCGCCGTACGAGTCCCCTCGAGACCTGCCCCTACCAGGAAGGCGTCCACGGTCCCTTCGAAGCAGCGATGATCGAGGTCGGCGAGCGCGTCGAGCGTAACATCGCGGACCGGCACCGCCCGGAGTCCGGCCGGGAGCGAAGGGGCGTCCCCGCCGTCGGACTCCGTCAGCGAGCGTTCGACCAGGAGGCGAGGGATCACGGTCGAGCCGGGGCGACTCCCGAGGCGGGCGGCGCACGCCCGCTCCTCGTCCGGGGAGAGCCCGCTGAACCCTAGGTTGGCGGAGACGACGTCCGGCGGGAAGGCCTCCAGCACGGTCGTCGCGAGGCGCTCCGCGCGTTCCCCGGGGGCGGGCCCCTCGACCACGTGCACGTGCCCGTACGCTTCCCCGCCGCGACGGGTGTAGAACGCGAGTCCCCCGCCCCCCGGGAGGAGCCATCCCGGCTTGGCGCCGAACGCGAGCTCCCGCGCCGTCTCCTCGACCCACGCCCCGGTGGGGGAGTCGTCCCGGGCCAGCAGTTCCCGCCGAAGATCCTGCAGGAGCTCCTCGAGGTCCGCCCGAGGCGCCCCCTTGGTCGCCCGCGGCGCCTCCACGATCGACCCCGGCGCTACGTCGTGAACTCGCGGGCGAGGATCTGGGCGATATCCGGCGCGACGGACGCCTTCTCCGCGGGGTTCCCCAGGGTGTCGGTCGAGTAGATCTCGTCCGTGACGGCCTTGATCCGCTCGAACGCGTCGCGGAGGAACAAGCCGTGCGTGCAGGCGGCGCTGACCGCGCCCGCCCCGTGGCGCTTCAACAGTCGCGCCGCCTCGACGATCGTCCCGCCGGTCGTGATCACGTCGTCGATCAGCACGACGTGCTTTCCCTGGATCGGAAGGGTCCCGGTCGACGGGAAGGCGAGCTCGACGTGCTCGCTGTCGATCCGGCGCTTGTCGAGGGCGAACCAGGGCCGGTCGAGGAGCTGCGCCATCCGGCGCACCCGGTCGACGCCGCCCTTGTCGGGGGAGACGAGGATGTCGACGGTCCGCTCTCGGAGGAGCCGCGCCAACGCCGGGATCCCGCTCGCCTCGAACGCCGGCTTGTGGAAGTGGCTGAGGGTCTGCGTCGAGTGGAGGTCGACGGTGATCACCGCGTCGGCGTCGAGCTCCACGTGATGGCTCAGGGCTCGTGCGCTGACCGGCTCGCCGGGGAAGAATCGCCGGTCCTGGCGGGCGTAGGCGAAGTACGGAACGACCACGAACGTTCGGCGGGCCCCGGCCTCCCGGACCGCGTCCTCGAGGAGGAGCAGCTCGAGAAGGTCCTGGTCGGTCCGGGTCGACTGCACGATGACGACATCGTCCCCCTCGAGGCGGCCGCCGACGCGCAGGTACAGTTCGCCGTCCGAGAACCGCTTGGTGAACGGGATGCCGAACGGAGCGTTCCCGAGCTCCCGCGATATCCGCTCGGCGAGCGCGGTCGATGCGGTGCCTCCGATGACGTGCATGCGGCTCGCGGGGACGGCGTCGACCCGGAGCGGAATATTAGACTCCTCGGGTCGCCCGGGCGCGTTCGAGGGGCCACCGATGGGGGACCGAGTCGGCGGCCGGTCCGGCTCGCCGCCACCCGGTCGTGTCCGCAACGCCGGTAGAGGGAGGCCCCGGGGACGCTAGAGGGAGTCGTCGTCGTCGGACGACCGCCGGCGGTTCGACCGGTGGACCCGGGGTCGGGGACGGCCGTGCGGGTCGCCCGTTCGGTCCCGGGGTCGCCGGGGCGGCCGACGGGTCCTCGGCACCACCTCCTCCTCGTCCTCCTCATCCTCCCCTTTCCCCCAGGCCCGGAGGGATCCGAGGAATCGACGGGACGGAGGCGGACGCTCTTCCTCGAACTCCGCCGCCTCCTCCTCTTCCCGCCGGCGGATCGGGCTCTCGATCCCCTCCTGCCGCAGCGCCCAGTGGATGCCGAACGCCGAGAGGATCGCGGCGACGACCGCGAGTCCGAGGAACTGCCAGGAGTTCGAGGAGACGTTCCGCGCGTTCCCTTCCAAGAGGAGCTTGAACGCTCCGAACCACGGTACCATCCCTCGGGCGACGCCCAGGATCCACCCCGGCTCGACCAGCGAGCTCAACGACGGGGTCGTCCCTCCGTTCGTGGGGTACTGATCCCACCGGAGGTTGTGGTCCCCCAGCGTGAGGAAGCCCGAATGACGGCCGTAGGCGGTATCGACGAGGTCGAGGGTGATGGTCGGGGCGGAGGAGTTCCACCCGACGCCGTAGAGGGAGATCGTCCCCGTGAGGTCGGTCGTCCCGCACTGCCCGCTGCCGGCTCCCGTGTAGTACAGCTCTCCCGGGGTTCGGTTGGAGCCGTTGCCGCACGGAAGCCCCTGTAGGTCGGTGGCGTTGTAGGCCATCGTCGCCGGGTCCCACTGGAGGTAGAGGATCGCGCGATGGACGATCGGGGTCGACCGCGTGTTTCCGTTGGGATGGTAGAGCAGCACGTCGCCCGGCTCGCCGTAGGTATGCACCCCGTCCCGGTATCCGACGACGTAGGGGACGATGCTCGAGAGCGGAACCTTCTCCGCGAGCACGAGGTCCCCCGCGTTGATCAGGCCGACCTGGTCCTGGTAGCCGTGCTGCATGCTCTTCGACTCCACGACGTACGCCGGCGGCCAGTTCTGGGTGAAGGCGAACAGCCCGACGAGCATCAGCACGACGATCGCGAGGGCCACCAACGGCTCGAAGTAGAGCGAGTCCCGCGCCCGCCAGTAGACGGGGACGCCCCGCCGGTCCGGGTCCCCTCCGAGGCGAAACCGCGAACGTCGGGACGGCGTCTCCCACTCCTCTTCGTCGGGGGACGTGCCGTCGACGTCCCACGCGCGCACCGGGGCGACACGGCCCCGCCGCGCGGGAGGCCGAGAGGGCCTTCGCCGCGGCTCGTCGATCGGGTCGCCGCCATCGAAGTCCAGGTCCAGGTCGTCCTCGGAACCTCGACCGCCGCGGGCCATCCTTCCCTCCTCCGGTCGGCCACGTTTAACCCTTATCGTCAAACGGCGACTGGTCCGGGCCGACGTGACGCCGACACGGGAGACCGGAGCGGGAGCAGCGTCCCCTCGACCTCGGAAGTACACCGCCAGGTCTCCGAGAGGCGCGATCGACATTTCGATGCCGATCGAGCCGGGAATGCCGTCGTTTCCCGGGGACCCGCCGGTCGAGATCGCCTCCGTCCGGTCGATCGCCCGCGGCGATCCGTACAACCTCTCGTCGTTGCGGCTGGGTTCCCACACGGGGACGCACGTCGATCCCCCTCTCCACTTTCTTACGAGGTCCGCCTCCGTGGATCGGCTCGACCTGGACCTCCTCTCGGGCCCGGCGCTGCTGATCGACGTCCCGGCGGATCGGACGCGGATCGGTCGTGAGGAGCTTCGGGCCGTGCCCGCGGGGACGACGCGTCTCCTCCTTCGAACGGCTAACTCCTCTCGGGGGGCGAACGTGGGCCGTTTCGATACCGAATACGTGTCGCTGACGCTCGACGGGGCGCGGCGTCTGCTCGAGCTCGAGGTCCGGTTCGTGGGGATCGATGCGCTCTCGATCGAGTCGGACCCCTCGGAGCGGTTCCCCGTGCATCGGAAGCTCCTGGGGCACAGCGTCCCGATCCTGGAAGGGATTCTCCTGGCGGAGGCCGCTCCCGGGTCCTACCGTCTCGACTGCCTGCCGTTGCGGCTGAAGGACGGCGACGGGGGGCCCGCCCGGGCGGTGCTCCGCCCGGCGTGACCGGCGTCGAAGCGCTACTCGCGCTCGTCCGGCGGCAGGAGATTCGGGATCCCGTCCTCGATCGGATAGTCGGCCGGGCACTTCGGGCAGGCGAGCGCGCCGGCCTCGACCTCGTCGCCGACCTTCGAGCTCACGGAGAGCGTGAGCTTCCCTCGGCAGACGGGGCAGCGGAGGATCTCGACGAGATCCTCCTTCACTTCCCGCCTCCCTCCACGATGCCGTAGCCGATCAGGCGCCAGGCGTTCAGCCGCCGGGAGATCGCGACGCGGCTCCCGGGGAACACCGTGACGGCGCGCTGGAGGGCGAGCTCGACATCGTCGCCGCGCGCGCTCGTCACCTTCCCGGTCGCCACGGTCGTACCGACGGTGACCGCTAAGGTCTCGCTCGTGCGGATCTTCTCGACCTTGATCTCCCGCTCGGCGCCGAGCACCCGGTCGAGGAGCGTCGCCTTGAGGCGGATCTTCTGGCTGACGGGAGGCAGGGTCCCCGCGGTCCCGACCAGCCGCCCCGTCAGGCCGTCGCCCTTCGCGAGGGACGGGTCGAGGGAGGTGCCGAGCGCCGCGAGCCCCCCCGGCTTCAGCTCCCCCCAGGAGCGGCCCCCCGAGAGGATCGAGGTGACCTTCGTCGTCAACGACTCGGACGGAACGTTCGGCGCCCCGGGGACGCCGGGACGGATCTCGATCTCCTCGCCGACGGCGAGATGGCCCTGGATCAGCGAGCCCCCGAGGACCCCGCCCTGGAGCTCCTTCGGTCGGGTCCCGGGCCGGTTGATGTCGAACGATCGGGCGACGTACATCAGCGGGGGCTTCTTCGGGTCGCGCGGCGGCGTCGGGATCGTCTCCTCGATCGTCCCGATGAGCGCGTCGATCCCGGCGCGGTGGTTCGCGCTGATCGGCACGACGGGCGCCTTCGCGATCGGCGAGCCGGCGAGGAACTCCACGATCTCGCGGTAGTTCTTCTCGGCGTCCTCCGGGGAGACCAGGTCGATCTTGTTCTGGACGACGACGACCTTGCGGACGCCGATGATATCGAGCGCGTAGAGGTGCTCGCGCGTCTGCGGCTGGGGGCAGGCCTCGTTCGCCGCGACGAGGAGTAGCGCGCCGTCCATGATCGCCGCGCCCGAGAGCATCGTCTCCATCAGCGTCTCGTGCCCGGGGGCGTCGACGAACGAGACCGCGCGCAGGAACTTTGCGTCGCCGCCGCAGTTCGGGCACTTCGGGTCGATGCCGTAGCCGGTCGGCTTCGGGCAGTTCGGGCACTCGTAGAACGCCGCGTCGGCGTAGCCGAGCTTGATCGAGATGCCGCGCTTCAGCTCCTCGGAGTGGCGGTCGGTCCACTCGCCGGTGAGCGCCTGGGTGAGGGTCGTCTTTCCGTGGTCTACGTGACCGACCAGACCGATATTGACTTCGGGTTGCCGCGGAACGTTCATGTCGCGGCGAACAGCTCCGCGAGCGCCTTCGGTCCCTTCTGGTCTACGACGAGATTGATCTGGACCGTGTCCTCGCTGATCGTGTTGCCGCGGAACGTCCGTCGCTTGCGCATCCCCGGTCGCGGGGCGTCGAACCCGAATCCGTCGCCGACGTAGAGGCGGACCTGGCGGGCGCCGGGCAGGTCGGGTCGGAGGGGGAAGCCGCTCTTGTCGGTCCCGCCGGTGATCCGGAACGTGTAGCCGCTCGCTCCGATCAACTCCCCACCGACCGTCTCGCCGATCCGCTTGCCGAGGAACCCGGCCGCCTGAGGATCGCCGACCGAGCGGGCGAGGGAGGTCTCCCGGTCGGAGATCACGAGCTTGTACTCTACCATTCTCTTCCGTGAGGGCGAACGCGCGCGAGTCGGGGGGATTTAAAAGCGTTTGCGCGCCGAGCGGCGCGGCGGCCGGGCCGAGGGGGCCGGCGGCGCGGGCGTCCCCTGCCGCGCGAGCGACCCGTTTATGAGGCCGGCCCTTCGTCCCGGCCCGGGGGTAGCGGGGACGTCGATCACAGCCCTCGCGACGGCGGTCGCGGTCGCCGCCCTGCTCCTCGGTTTCGCGCTCGCCGCGCTCGCCGACCTACGGCGCCGGGAGGTCTCGGACCGCCTCTGGCAGGCGATGGGGGCCGTCGGGCTCGTCACCGGGGCTGTCCTCGTCTCCCCGGGCGGATGGGTTCCGATCGTCCTCTGGCTGCTCGTGGCGGGTCTCACGCTCGAGCACCTCGCCGGCTGGGACCTCTGGTTCGGGGCCCGCTGGGAGGCGCGGGCGGACCTGGTGGAGCTCGCGGCGTACGTCGGAGTGATCGCGGTCGTCGCGATCGCGGCCGCCCGGACCGGGATCGGCGCTTCGGGGGTTCCGTGGATCGTCGTCGCCGTGCTCGCGACGATCGTTCTCGCGCGGGGACTGTTCGAGTTCAAGGTCCTTTACGGGGCGGCCGACGCGAAGGCGCTGATGATCGCCGCCCTGCTCGTTCCCGTTTTCCCGGTCCCCTGGCTCTATGCGCCGTCCACGGCCGCCGCGACCCTCGCCTACGTTCCGTTCGCGATCTCGCTGCTCACGAACGCCGCGCTGTTCTCGATCGTGGTCCCGATCGCCCTGGCGGTGCGGAATGCGCGGCGGGGAGAGTTCTCGGTCCCGGAGGGGTTCATGGGGTACTGGCTCGCGGTGCGGGAGCTCCCCCGTCGGTTCGTCTGGGTGAAGGACCCCGCCGTGCCCGCGACGGGAGAGGAGGACGCCGACACGACGGAGGAGGACGACCGCCGCCGCGCCGAGCTCGCCCGCTCGCTCCGGGCCCGAGGGATCGACCGCGTCTGGGTCACGCCGCAAGTGCCGCTCGTGGCCGTGATGGCCGTCGGAGCGCTCGCCGCATTGCTCGCCGGCAATCTCCTCCTCGATCTGATGCTCCGGGTGTAGGGCGTCGCCCCCGCGGCTGAGCCGCTAGGTTCGCCCGGGTCGCCGCTCTCCCCGGCGCGGCGGCCGTTCCGTCCGAAAGCTTTTTTGCGGCCCGGGTCGCCCGGTCGGACGAGGCACGGGATGGCGCGCAAGGCGAAGACCACACCCATCCGGGTGCTGATCGCCAAGCCCGGGCTCGACGGCCACGACCGCGGCGCCAAGGTCGTCGCCCGCGCGCTCCGGGACGCGGGCATGGAGGTCATCTACGCCGGTCTCCGGCAGACCCCCGAGGAGATCGTCCGCGCCGCCGTCGAGGAGGACGTCGACCTGATCGGCCTCTCCATCCTCTCGGGGGCGCACATGGCGCTCTTCCCCCGGGTCCTGCGGCTCCTGAAGTCGGAGCGGGGGTCGAAGATCCCCGTCTTCGCCGGGGGCATCATTCCGGACGAGGACGCGCGCCGCCTGAAGCGCCTCGGGATCCGGGCGATCTTCGGACCCGGCACGTCGCTCGACGAGATCGTGCGGACCGCGACCCAGCTCGCGCGCGGCCCCGCATGACCCGACCGCCCGCCCTCCCCTCCGCGGCCCGGGCGATCGTTCGCGGGGACCGCCGCGCCCTCGCGCGGGCGATCTCCGCCGTGGAGAACGGGGACCCGTCGGCCGACGCGGTCCTTCGGGCGCTCTATCCCCGAACCGGGTCGATCCCGGTCGTCGGGCTCACCGGCCCCCTGGGGGTGGGAAAATCGAGCCTGCTCTCGCTGCTGGTCGCCCATCTTCGGGCCGAGCACCGGACGGTCGGGATCGTCGCCGTCGACCCGTCGAGCCCGTTCTCGGGCGGGTCGGTGCTCGGCGACCGGATCCGGTTCGACCGCGCCCCCGAGGACGACGGGGTCTTCTTCCGCTCGATGGCGAGCCGGGGCGCCGCCGGCGGGATCGCCGTCACCACGCGCGAGGCGGTCCGGCTCCTCGAGGCGGCCGGCTTCGACCTCGTCCTGGTCGAGACCGTCGGGAGCGGGCAGGTCGACGTGTCGATCCGGGACGTGGCGACGACGCGGGTCGTGGTCCTCGTGCCCCACCTCGGCGACGAGGTCCAGACCCTCAAGGCCGGGCTGTTCGAGATCGCGGACGTCTTCTGCGTCAACAAGTCCGACCTCCCGGGCGCGGAGCGCGCCGAACGGGACCTCTCCGAGCTCGCCGCCCTCGGGCCGGCGCGGGACGGCTGGCGTCCGACGGTCGTGAGGACGTCGTCGGTCACGCCCTCGGGGATCCCCGAGCTGTGGCGGGCGATCGAGGCGCACGAGACGTTCCTGGACGAGGCACACGTCCGGGCGGACGCCGAGCGGACCCGACTCGCCCGGGAGATCGTGGAGCGGGCGCGCGACCGGCTCTCCGCGGACCTCGTCGTGCGGCTCGGGAAGGACCCCGCGCTCCGCTCGCTCCTCGACCGGGTCGCCGCCCGGAGCCTCGACCCGCGCAGCGCCGCCGACCGGCTGGTCGCGGACCTCCTGCGGGGCCGATAGGCCGCCATGGCGACCGCCGAGCTCGGGCTGGCGTTCGGCCTCCTCGCGGGGGCGCTCGCGCTCGCCTACTTCGTCTTCGCCTCGTTCGCCTTCGGCGCGGGATACCAGCCGACCCCGCGGCGGGCCGTGGAGACGATGCTCCGCCTCGCGGAGGTCGGCCCCGAGGACACCGTCTACGACCTCGGCGCGGGCACGGGGGCGATCGTCTTCCGGGCGGCCCGCGTCTACCGGGCGAGGACGCTCGCGGTCGAGGTGGAGCCGATCCGCGTCGGCATCCTGCATCTGCGCCGCCGGACCGGCCCGTTCGCCGACCGTATCCGCATCCGGTGGGGGAACCTCTTCTCCCTCGACTTTCGGGAGGCGACGGTCGTGACGGCGTTCCTCTGGCCGGGCGCGATGGAACGATTGCGCCCCAAGTTCGAGGCCGAACTGCGCTCCGGCGCGCGCGTCGTCAGCCACCACCATCCGGTCCCCGGATGGACCGCGACCGCGGTCGACGCGGCGACCCACGTCTACTTCTACCGCTGGCCGGAGGCGTCCGCGGGCGCCGCCCCTACGGGTGGTACTTGAGCCAGAGGCCGAGCCCGAAGAGGAACACGCCGACGATCACGAGCCCGCCGGCGAGCCACCCGGCGTTCGCGCTCAGGCCGCCCTCGTACACTTCGTCCGCGGGCATTCCGAAATAAACTACCTCGCCGTGCTTTATCTGGGTTCGACTCGAACCCTACCGTTACGGGACGCCCCAGCCGAGGTGGCCCTGGATCCCGTACAGGATGATCGCGGCGCCGATCGCGACCGACACCACGAACGTGGCGACCACGAAGCCCGTCGGGAACGGGGGGTTCGAGGGCGGGACGGACACGGGCGGCTCACCGCGGGCGCGTACAAGAAGGCGACGTTCGTTCGTGCGAGCCGGGCCTATTCGTCCTTCTTGGCGTGGGAGGCGCGCTTCGGGGCCGGCTTCGCCTCGGCGGCAGGAGCGGTCTCCGCGGCCGCCGGTTCGGCCGCCTTCGCCGGCTTCTCGGCTCCCTTCGCCTCGGCGACCGGGGTGACGTACTCCTCCACGATGCGGATCGAGTGCGGCTTCAGCTGGCTGCGGATCCGGTCAATCACCCGGGGCTTCGCCGCCATCCAGGCGATGTCGAACTTCGAGCGGTCGGGGATCTTGAGCGTGAGGACGTGCTCGTGGGTCTCGATGTGGAACTCTGCCGAGCGGCCGTACTGGAGCTCGACGATCGCGCGGACCTGCTCCGCGGGGTCGTCGATCTTCGAGACGACGCGGAACTTCCCCCGGACCTTGCGGCCCGCGAACGGCGGGTTGAAGTCGACCCGTACCCGCGCGGCGGTCAGCTGCACGACGCGGCCGCGGCGCCCCTCGATCGTCAGCGTCGTCCCGAGGTCGAGGTGCGCGTCCTCCCGTCGCATCTCGGGAAGGCGCTGGATCTCGTGCATCGAGAACAGCTCGATCAGGTCGGGATCGCGCTCGCCGAACGCGTCCGCGGGGGCGAACTCGCGCTCGACCTCCTCGCCGACCTTGACGCCCGTCAGGGAGTTCTCGATGCCGGCCGGGAAGTACTCCCCGCCGATCTGGTGCGGTCGGGGACCCCAGACGTGGCCCTCGGCCGGCTCGCCGCCGGACTGCCGGGCGACCTCTTCGCGCGTCGTGTCGAGGAGCTCGCTCTTCCCTCCGATCTCGGACCAGAGCTCGAAGTCGAGCCGGACGATCTCCCCGGGGCGGGTGACGCCGTCGTCGCCGGCGGATTTGGACGTCATCGTGCCGCCGAACCGGCCGCTTGGATAAGGTTTTCTTGAGACCGGCGGCGTCCTACGCCCCGGTGCGGCGCGCCTCGACCATCTCGCGGACGGTCCGGTCGATCGCCCCGCCGCTCGAGCTGCTGGGCCGCCAGCCGAGCGCCTCGATCCGGTCGATGGAAAGGAGCGCCTGGGGGACGTCGCCGGTCCAGCCCCGGTCCCCGCCCCGGTACTCGATGCGGGCGCCGCCCCCGTGGGCGGCGACGACCTTCTCGGCGATCTCCTTCACGCTCGTGCGGTCGCGCGTGCCGAGGTTGAACAGGTTGTACCGTCCGTTCGCCGTGTCCGCCGCCGCGAGCATCCCGCTGACGCAGTCCTCCGTCCGCAGGTAGCTCTTCGACTGGCGGCCGTCGCCGAGGACCTCCAAGCGGGTCGGGTCGCGCCGCAGCTTCTCGAAGAAGTCGTAGAGGACGCCGTGGGTCATCCCGGGCCCGATGATGTTGGCGAACCGGTAGACGTACACCTGGAGCCCGTAGGAGTGAGCGTAGGCGGCGCACATCCCCTCGGCCGCGAGCTTGGCGGCGCCGTAGAGCGACTCGGGGACGAGCGGCCCGTACTCCTCGGGGGTCGGAAGGACCGTCGCGAGACCGTAGACGGCGCTCGAGGAGGCGAAGAAGAACCGCGGGATGTGCTGCGCCCGGGCCGTCTCGAGGGCCTGGAACGTCGCGCGCATCCCGTTCTCGAAATCGATCCGGGGGTCGGCGGAGCCGCGCTGGATGTCGGTGTTCGCCGCGAGGTGCCAGAGCTCCGCGGCGCCGGCGCACGCCTCCTGGAACGTCGCCGGGTCCCGGAGGTCGGCCTCGACGACCGCGAGCTTCGCCGCCTCCCCCCCGGCGGGCAGGTGGGCCCGTCGGCCGCTCGACAGGTTGTCGATGACCCGCACCTCGCGGCCGCGGGCGAGGAGCGCGCGGACGAGCACCGATCCGATCGCCCCGGCACCCCCCGTCACCACCGCCGGGCCGTGCTGTCGTGCGTCGGTCATTTCGGGTGCGCTCGCAGCTACGCAAGCCTATATATCCGAAGGCTCGCCTAATTCTCACCTACCTTCTTACGAGAGTGTGGACGGATGCGAACGTACGTCCGAATGACATTCCATTCCGAGGGCGCGAGCCCCCTCAAGGTCCTTGAGGTGATGCGCGCCCTCGGGTTTGAAGAATCGATGGGGTTGCACGACTTCGTGTACAAGTGGAAGGAGAAGACGTCGGTCGACGACGTGATTCGATTGATGACCGACATGCACGGTCGTCTTCGAGGTCTCGATGTCAACTACGAGATCACGACGATCTCCTAGCGGGCCGCCTCCGCCGCCCCCCGTGCGGGAGGCGAGCGACCACCTGCAGCGGATCGTCCTCCTCCACCTGCTCGAGCACCGCGGCCAGCAGGTCCGCTTCGAGGCGTCCCACTGGGCGACCGAGATCGGCATCCTGCGTCGGTTCCCCGACGAGGACCCCGCGCTCCTCAAGTCCGCGATCCGCACCCTCGAGATGACGCGGATGATCTACCGCCGGATCCAGTACGTGGTCGGCTACTCCGAGCCGAAGCACGTCTTCTCGCTCACGCCGTCCGGCCACCGCAAGGCGCTCGAGTTCCGCCTCGAGGCCGGCGGGTCGTCCGAGCCCACGACGCGGGACGACCCGCCCCCCCACATCCCCGAGCCGGACGAGGCGTACGGCGGGCGGGCGCCCGAACCGAGCGCCTAGTCGGATGGGCGAGCTCGACGGGCCGAACGTCCGCCTGCGCTCCCTGACCCGGGCCGACGCACCGGGGCTGTTCGCGTGGTACAACGACCCCGCGATCGTCGCCCCGTACGACCGGTTCGGCGTCGACACGTACGACGAGTTCGTGCGCTCGCTCGAAGCGGCGCCGGCCGATCCGGCCTCCCTCGCTCCCCGGTTCGGGGTCGAGCGGCGGGCCGAGGGGGACCTGGTCGGCGTCGTCGGGCACTACCGGGCGCATCCCGTCCTCGAGTCGATCGACATCTGGTACGTCCTCGGCCGCCCCGAGGCGCGGGGGCGGGGCCTCGGGAAGGAGGCGGTCGGACTGCTCGTCGACCGGTTGTTCCGCACGGAGTCGGTCGAGCGGATCGGCGCGACGTGCGACATCGAGAACGTCCCGTCCGTCCGGCTGCTCGAGGGCCTCGGCTTCCGACGGGAAGGGACCCTCCGCTTGATCCTGTTCCACCACGGCCGCTGGCACGACGTCCACGTCTACGGCGTCACGCGGGCGGAGTGGACGGGGCGGCGTCCGCCAGCTCCAGGGTGACGCGGCACCCCCCGTCCCCGAGGGGGACGGGCGGGGAGAGCGTCACCGGACCGATCTCGGCGGTCGTCCGCAGGTGGGTGCCCCCGCACGGGCAATCGTCCAGCCCGTCGATCCGGATCACGCGCACGGGATCGACCTGAGCGGGGAGCGGGACGAGCCCGGAGCGGGCGGACGACGGATGGCGGTCCCAGTCGGCCCGGGGGACGTGGGTCACGGTCACGGCCCGCGGGCGCGCGACCGAGTCCGCGAGGTCCTCGGCGCACCGGACGACGACGGCCGGATCGAGCGCCCCGTCCAGGTCGAGGAGAGCGCGAACCCCCGACATCGACGCCTTGCGCGTCCGGCGGCCGGTCCGCTCGAAGATGCGGGCGCTGAGGAGGTGCTGCGACGTATGCAGGCGCATGTGCCGGTGGCGTCGCTCCCAGTCGACCGTGCCGGCGAGCTCTTCGCCGATCACCGGCCGCGCGGCGTTCGCGGCCCCTGAGACCCGGTGCACGACCGAGGGGCCGGATTTCGAGACGTCCACGACCGGGAGCTGCCGGCCGTCCGCGAGCGCGAACGTCCCCCGGTCGCTCGGCTGGCCGCCCCCGGTCGGGTAGAAGTAGGTCCGGTCGAGCACGATCCCCCCCGGGGGCAGGGAGGTGACCCGGGCCCGGAAGGTGCGGACGTACGCGTCGTCGATCGTCGCGAGATAGGCGAGCTCCGTCACGCGGGGGCCGTACCGTCCGGCGGCAAAACAGCTTCCGACCGACAGTCGCGCAAGCAACCTTTTTAGCGGGGGTCGATGTGGCGCGCCCCGAGGCCCCGAATGTTCAAGCTCCGCGTCAAGATGGAAACCCTCCGCGAGGTCGTGGAGGTCGTTTCCACGCTGGTCACGGAGGTCAAGCTGTCGATCTCGAAGGACGGCCTCGAGGCGAAGGCGGTCGACCCGTCCCACGTGGCGATGCTCGTCCTCAAGCTCCAGAAGGGGGTCTTCGAGGAGTTCACCGGGGAACCGACGGAGATCGGGGTCGACGTCGAGAAGCTCAAGGAGGTCCTGCGGCTATCGAAGCCCGGGGACGTCATCGACCTGCAGTTCGACGGGAAGAGCCGCCTCGTCGCGGCCGTCGGGCGGATCACCCGGCAGATGGCCGTCGTCGACCCGGCGGGGATCACGGACCCGAAGGTGCCGAACGTGACCCCCCCCGCGTCGGTGACCGTGAAGACGGAGGACGTCCGCCAGGGGATCCGGGGCAGCGAGAGCTTCACCGACCACGTCACGCTCACGCTCGAACCCGAGGCGTTCACGATGCACTCCGAGGGGGACACCGACCGGCTCGACCTGCGGATCCCGAAGGACTCGCTGAGCCGCCTCGAGGTGAAGGAGCCGGTGAAGAGCATGTACCCGCTCGACTTCTTCTCGGGGATGGTGAAGTCGATCGTCGCCGAGGAGACGACGCTCCACGTCGGCAACGAGTACCCGCTCAAGATCGAGTTCGCGATGGGATCCGGCCGCGGCGAGGGGCGCTACCTGCTCGCGCCGCGGGTCGAAGAGGACTAGCGGCGCCGAGCGCCGACCCCGGAGGGCGCCCGCCGAGGGCAACCCCTATTATCGGACCGACGCTGCGCCGCGGGCCATGAGCTCCGGGGGCGCCCGCCGGGTCGCGATCCTCTCCGCCGTGCGCACGCCGATCGGCCGGTTCGGGGGCTCGCTCAAGAACGTCCGGGCCCCCGTGCTCGGCACGATCGCGGCCCGCGCCGCGATCGAGCGGTCGGGGGTGGCCCCGTCCGAGATCGAGGAGGTCCTCTTCGGCGAGGCGATCCAGGCCGGCGTGGGACAGAACCCGGCGCGCCAGGTCCTCCGCGGCGCCGGCGTCCCGGATACGGTGGGCGCGGCGACCGTCAACATGGTCTGCGGGTCGGGAATGAAGGCGATCCACTGGGGCGCCAGCGCGATCCGGGCGGGCGACTTCGACCGGGTGCTCGTCGGCGGCATGGAGAGCATGTCGAACGCCCCGTACCTGCTCGAGGGCCGGATGCGCTGGGGCTCCCCTCCGGGCCCCCACACGCTCGACGACGCGATGCAGCGCGACTCGCTGATCGACGCGTACGACGAGCACGAGATCATGGGCCTCACCGGCGAGCGGATCGCGAAGAAACTCGGGCTCACCCGGGCCGAGGTCGACGCGTTCGGCCTGCGCAGCCACCGTCGTGCGTCCGAGGCGGTCGCGAACGGCACCTTCGCCCGGGAGATCGTCGCGGTCCCCGCCGACCCGTCGGCCGCGAGCCCCGGGCTCGACCACGACGAGGCGCCGCGCGCCGACTCGACCCTCGACGGGCTCGCGCGGCTCAAGCCCGCGTTCGCCCCGGACGGGGTGCTGACCGCCGGGAACTCCTCGAAGCTCTCGGACGGCGCGGCCGCCCTGGTGCTCGCCAGCGCCTCGGAGGTGGAGCGGCGGGGGATCGTTCCGCTCGCCTGGATCCACTCGGAGGCGGAGAGCGGCGTGCATCCGCGGGACGTGATGGAGTCGCCGATCCCGACCGTCCGTAAGCACCTCGAGCGCACGGGGCTCTCGCCGAAGGAGTTCGACCGGGTCGAGCACAACGAGGCGTACGCCTCGGCGTCGATCGCGGTCCAGCGCGCATTCGGGTTCACCGAGGCCCAGTTCAACCCGGTCGGCGGGGCGATCGCGCTCGGCCATCCGATCGGGGCGAGCGGGGCGCGCATCGTCGTCACGCTGATCCACGAGCTCGAGCGCTCCCACGGCCGGCTCGGGCTCGCGACCCTCTGCATGGGCGGAGGGAACGGCCTGAGCCTCGCGGTCGAACTCCCCGGGCGCTAGTCTGGTCTAGACGAGAGCGAGTCCCGTCCGCTCCTCGACCGTCCGGAGCGCCGTTCGGGCCGCGGGGCCCTCTCCCTTGGCGACCCGCCCGGTCGGCTCCCGCCCGACCTCCCGCGCGAAGGCGCGGATCCGGGCGAACGCGCGGTCGGTTCGGAGGCCCCCTGCGAGCTCTCGTCGGACGCTCTCCGCCAGGGTGCGCGCGCGCGCCGCCGTCCCCCGGCCCGCTCCGCCGGGGGCGGCCCACCGGGCGATCGCCCGCCGGATCCCGTCGTATTCCGCGGCGGCCCGCCGCAGGTCGTGGGCGTCCCACTCGAGCCGGTCGGCGGGCGGTCGGTCGAGGAGGTACCAGCGCAGCGCGCCCGGTCCGACCGCGGCGAGGGCGGTCCGCAGCGGCACGAGGTTGCCGACCGACTTCGACATCTTGCTGCCGTCCTGCAGGACGAACCCGAAGTGAAGATACACGTCCGAGAACGGGCGCCCCTCGAGCTCGAGGGCGACCTCGTTCTCGGCGTAGTGGTGGGGATAGACGAGGTCGCGGGCTCCCCCGTGAAGGTCGACCGGGACGCCCAGCAGCCGCTCCGCCATCGCGAAGCACTCGAGGTGCCAACCCGGCACCCCCGGTCCCCACGGGCTCCGCCACGACGGCCGGGGCCGCTCCTGGCGCTTCCAGACCATGAAGGAGCGGCCGTCCCCCCGCTCGGGGCGGAACGGGTGGCCGGGCTCGGCGACCGCCCGCGCGGCGAGGTCGGCCCCCGAGAGGAAGTTCGCGCCGGCCGGCCGGGCCGGCGGCTCGTAGTACCATTCGTCGCCCGTCCGGTGGACCCGGCCGGTCCGCTCAAGGGCCCGGCCCACCGCCACCATCGCGGGGACGTACTCGCTCGCGCGGGGCGTGGCGTCCGGGGCCCGCACCCCGAGCGCGTCCAGGTTCGCGAGGAACGAACGCTCCTCCCGCCGGGCGAGCGCGCGGGGCGAGGTGCCGAGCGCGGCGGCGCGCTCGTCGATCTTGTCCTCGACGTCCGTGATGTTCATGACGTGCCGCACCGGGACCCCCTCGGCCTCGAGGAATCGGCGGACGACGTCGAAGTAGAGGTAGGTGCGGGCGTGCCCGACGTGCGCGGCGTCGTAGACGGTCGGGCCGCAGATGTAGAGCCGGGCCGCCGGGCCGTCCCGACGGCGGACGGGGCGGCGCCGTCCCGAGAGCGAGTCGTCCAGGCGGAGCTCCATCGGCGCCGGAGTCGGCGGTCCGCGGGAATAACGCTTGGGGGGAACGGCCGGCGAGCGCTAGGTTGAAGAGCGGAACCGCCGTGGTCGAGGCGACCGACCGATGGAGACGCTGTACCTGCTCGTCGAGACCGAGATGGGAAAGCTCGACGAGGTGATCCGGCGCGTGAAGGGGATCGAGGGGGTCGTCGAGGTCCAGGCCGTCACCGGCCCGTTCGACCTGATCGTCAAGGTCGAGGCCGATCACATCAACCAGGCGCTCGACATCGTCGTCCACCGCATCCGCCGGACCCCCGGGATCAAGTCGACCGAGACGCTCGTCACGGTCGCCCTGACGTAGCGCCCGCGCCGGAGTAATGAGGGGGGAGGCCCTCGCCGTCCCCGATGATCGCCGTGGGATCGCCCGCCCCCGATTTCGAAGCCCCCGACCAGGACGGCCGACCGTTCCGACTCTCCACGCTGCGGGGGAGCCCCGTGGTGCTGTACTTCTACCCGAAGGCCGACACGCCCGGCTGCACGGTCGAGGCGAAGGGGTTCCAGAGCCACCTGGCGGAGTTCTTGGGCCGCGGGGTGCGGATCGTCGGCGTCAGCACCGACGACTGCCCGGCGCAGAAGGCGTTCGCGCAGAAGTACGGCCTCGCCTTCCCGCTCATCGCCGACGCGAGCAAGGAGGTCGGGACCGCGTTCGGGGTCCTCAACCCGCGGGGCTCCGCCCGGCGGATCACGTTCCTGATCGACAAGGCAGGCGCCGTGGTCGAGGTCGTCGAGACCTCCTCCGCGGAGGACCACGTGGCGCGCGCCCGCGCCCGATTCCTTACGGCGTAGCGGGCGGGTTCGCGGCGTCCGGGCCGGTCGGCGCGGCGGCGGCCGCCGGCGGGTGCTTCCGTCCCGAGAGGCTCCAGACCCGGTCCCCGAGGAGCTGGAGCGACGCGGGCACGAGGTAGGTGCGCACGACCATCGCATCCAGGATGACGGCGACCGCGACGGCGAACCCGATCGCCCGGATGAGCGTGAACTCGGCGACGATCAGCGCGCCGAACGCGCTCGCCAGGATGATCGCCGCCGCCGTGATGATCCCGCCGGTCCGAGCGACCGCCTCGACCGCCGCGGTCCCCGAGGGGCGCCCCTTGAGCCGCTCCTCCCGGACCCGCGTCAGGAGGAAGATGTTGTAGTCGATCCCGAGCCCGAGGACGAGCACGAAGAGGATCGTGCGGACGTAGAAGAACAGGGGAAAGCCGATCCACCGGTCGAGGACGAGGTAGGTGATCGCCCACGCCCATCCGATGGAGAGGCCGATCGTCGCCACGGCCATGAGCGCGATGATCCAGGAGCGGAGCACGACGACCAGGACGGCGATGAGCCCGATCGTGACGGCGAGGATCATGTACTCCGTCGCGAGGTTCGTCTCGTCCGCGAGGTCGCGGATCACCGGGGCCGCCCCGCCGTAGACGATCTCCGTCACCCCGGGATGGGCCGCGGCGTACGCGGAGAACGACGACTCGACGGAGTCGACGGCGGCGACCGCGGTCGTGGAGAGCCCGGTCGAGGTCGTCTCGAGCGACAGCAGGACGGTCCGCCCGTCCGTTCCGACGTACCCGGCCAGCAGGCCGATCAGGTTCGTCCGGAGCGCGGGCGGAAGGCTCGCCAGATCGAGCCAGTCGGCGATCGACGCGCCCGTCGGCCCGACCGGGGATCCGACCGAGGCGATCCCGGGGGTGCCGTTGGCGATCTCCGTGAGGTTGGCGAGCGTGAGGAAGTCGGAGGCGTCGGTAACGTTGCCGACGAGCAGGGGGGTCGTGAACGTGACGAGCGCGTACGACGGGGTGGCGAAGCCGGGGCCGAACTGCGAATTCAGCTCCGCGAGCCCCTCGGTCGCCGGGTGCCCGCTCGGGAGCTGGCCGTAGTAGTCGTAGGAGATCGGGACGCTGAGGGCGAGCGCGACCAGCGGGACCGAAACGAGAACGATCGCGCCGACGACCACGCCCGCGCGTCGCTCCGAGAAGCGGCCCGCCCGGTAGAAGTACGTCGACTTCCGCTCGAGCCGGCCCGAGACGACGGCCGCCCGTCGTTCGAACCGCGCGCCGGTCGTCGGCCAGAAGATCCGGGGTCCGATGAGCGCGAGCGCCGCCGGGACGAGGGTGAGCGACATCAGCATCGTGATCAGGATCGCGAAGCTGAGCACCATCCCCCACTGGGAGAGGAGCGCCACGCCGCTCAGCGCGAGCGCCAGGGTGACGAGGATCGCGGTCGACCCGCTCGTCGCGACCGACTGCCCCGCCCAGCGCATCGACGTGACGATCGCGTCGTGCGAGGCGGCCCCGGCGACGAGCTCCTCGCGGTACCGGGCGACGAGGAAGATCGAGTAGTCGGTCCCGACGCCGAGGACGAACACCTCCTCGAGGGTCAGCGCCGAGGAGTCGACGTGCTCGATCAGCGTGCCGACGAGGACGGTCGCGCCCAGCCCGAGCAGAAGCGCGATCGCGAGCCCCGCGAACGTCACCATCGGCGTGAGCGGGGATCGGAAGTAGAGCATCGAGATGACGAGCAGGAGTCCGACGGTCAGGGGCAGGACGAGCGAGAGCGACGAGTTCACCGCCTCCTGCGACAGCGCGTCGAGCGGCGCCGGACCGGTCGTCGCGACGGCGATCGCGTCGCTCGGGTCCGACGCCCGGACCGTGGAGGCGGCGAGGGAGGCGATCGTCGGGAGGTCGGCGTAGACGGGGTCGCCGCCGCTTCCGTTCGTGTAGTCGTCCGCCACGGAGAAGGAGACCTGCACGATGCTCGCGGTGCCCGCGCGGTTGACGAACTGGGCGTACATCCCGACCGGGACGGGGAGCGACTCGTGCGCCAGCGTGTGGGCGCTGACGTTCGCCTCGGCGTACAGCGCCGCGGCGGCCGGCGAGACGACCCCGGAGGGGAATCCGATCCAGACGGTCTCGATCCACGTCCCCGGAAGGCCGCTCTCGTTGCCGAGGTAGACGGAGCCGACCGCGCGGGTGACGTTCCACCCGCGCGAGGCGTTCTCGACAGCCATCCCCGCCAGCACATCGGCCCCGAGCGCCGGGTCGGGAAGGAGCGTCGCGAGATTCCCGCGGGCCCCGGCTCGCACGGCGAGGTCCGCGCAATGCTCGACGTTCGCGTACGGGGTCAGGGTCGCGCAGGCGAACGACCCGTTGAACTCGGCGTAGAACTCGCGCAGCGAGGCGAGGGCGGGGCCGGTCACGTTGGCGGCGGTCTGGTTGTACGCGGGGAGATCCCACCCGGCCGGCGACCGACTGTGGTTGGCGCTGAGCGCCTCCCACGTCGCTAGGAACGTGACGGGAGGCGCCCAGAGCACCGCCTCGGTGGCGTTCACGCTATCGGGAAGTGACGGGGAACCCGTCAGCGCGGGGGCGAGCACCCCCGACGCCAGCTCGACCTGCCCCGCCAGATAGCTCGTGAATTCGGTGTAGATGCTCTCCACCGACGCGACGTCCGAGAGCGAGCGGTCGGCGGCGATCGCCGCCGTGACGTTCTCGACGACCCGTTGGGCGTGGAGGTCCGTGAGGTCGGGGCCGTACAGCAGCACCGTCTCCGCCGACCCGCCCGAGCCGTTCGGGAACAGTTGGGCGAGCCGCGCCGCCGCGATCGCGCTCGGGGCCCCGGAGGGGGTCGAATCGGTCGAGTTGGTCGTCACCGAGCCGAGCAGGGGGAGGAACGGCACCGTGACGACCAGGAGGGCGACCCAGAACGCGACCGGGTACCACGGGTGGCGGACGATCCACCGCCCCAGCGAGGCGAACGCCCGTGCGCCTCCGTGCCCGCGGGTCGGGGCCGATCCTGCCACGGTGCCGTCGGACGAGGGCCGAAGATAACCCTAACCCGTCGGCCCCGTCGCGCGGGCCTTCTTCCCACCACCGGCCCGTTGCCAGAGCGCGGGGAACCGACCGGGGTCGACGAAGACGCGCGTGCCGCCCACGACCCACCCGTGCGGCACCTTCGTTACCTCGCTGGAGTCGTGCCGCGCGACGCCCGTGGCGACCAGCTCGTTGACCGCCGTGACGAGCGCCACGTGGCTGCCTTTCGAGAACGCCCGCCCGACGCGCAGGATCCCCCCCGACGCGAGCCCCGCGCCGTGCGCGACCGCGCTCGCGGCCCCGTCCTTGAGGACGATCGTCGGGAACTCCTGCCAGACCTCGCGGATCGGGTGCAGGGCGGCGAGCAGCGGCGCGGGGTCCCCGGCGTGGTACGCGGCCGCCGCGTCGGCGAGGCCGGTGAGGGTCAACGACGCCCCCTCCTCGAACGGTCCCGTGGCGATCCGCCGGAGCTCCTCGAGGTGGCCCCCGACCCCGAGCGCCTCCCCGAGGTCGACCGCGAGGGTCCGGACGTACGTCCCCGAGTCGGCCACGACGTCGAGGATCGCGCGGGTCCCTTCGGCCTCCACGACCGTCAGGCGGTGGATCGTCCGCACGCGGCGCTCCCGCTTCACCGCCGAGCGGACCGGGGGGGTCTGGTAGATCGGCCCGGTGAACTCCGCGATCACCCGGTCGAGCTCCCGGGACGGCACCCGCGCATGGAACGTGAGGGCGCCGACGTACCGCTTCGGGAACTCGAGGACGAGCGGCAGGAGCTTGAGCGCCGGGCCGACGCCGATCCAGAGGAGCCCGGAGACGTTCGGGTCGAGGGTTCCGGCGTGGCCGGCGACCGGCACGCCGAGGAGGTCGCGCGCCCACGCGGTCACCTGGTGCGAGGACGGGCCGCGCGGCTTGTCGAGGAGGAGGAACGCCCCGTCGGCGATGCGCGCGGGGACGGGGTCGGGGGCGGTCACGGGCCGGTCTCCGCGGCCCTCAGGAAGTCGAGGATCGCCTGCGCGACGGCCCCCGGCGCGAGGTCGGTCGAGTCGACGGTGAGGTCGGACGGCGCGGCCCCGAGATCGATGCCGTAGAACGAACGGTAGCGCGTCCGCTCGCTCTCCTCCCGCTCCCGGATCCGGCGCAACGCCTCCTCGACGGCCAGGTGGTCGCGGCCCGCGACCCGGCGCGCCCGCTCGGCCTCCGACGCGGTGACGACGATCGCGTGGACCGGCGTGCCCGCCCGGCGGCAGAGGGCGCCCTGGAGGCGGCCTTCGAGGATGCGCCCGGGCGCCGCAAGCGCCTGCATCGCGGCGTCGAGCGCCCGGTCGACCTCGGGGTGCGCGAGCGCGTACGCGCCGAACGCCTCGAGCGTCAAGCCGTGGCGCACCGCCTCGGCCCGGAACAGCTCGCCGGCCGAGCGCAGCTCGAGGCGGAGCGCCTCCGCCACGAGGCGGCCCGCGGTCGATTTGCCGCTCCCCGGGGGCCCGCCGAGCGTGACGACCCGACGGATCACGCCGGACCCCCGACGGCCCCGCCGCCGGGGGAGACGACGAGGCGGTGCTCCTCGGAGTACCGCCGCAGCCACACCTGCTTCAGGAGCCGGCGGAAGACGAGCGAGAACGGCACGGTGTACAGGCTGAAGATCGCGAACCACCAGGGGATCTTGTAGAAGAGGACCTTCGTGAGGACGAGGGTCGCCCCGCCGAGCTGGATCGTCTGCTGGGCCGCCGTGGCGTTGACGATCACGAGGCCGACCCACGTGTAGATCAGGATGAGGAGGAAGTACGTGATCGCCATCCCCTTGAACTGGGCGATCGACACCTCGCCGGAGAGCCGGGTCAACCGCTCCTGGTGCGGCTTCAGCGCCTCGATCCGGTCCTTCTTCCCCGAGCGGATCGCCTCCATCTGCACCTTGCGGAACGCGGCGCTCCACTTCTGGACCTTCGCGGCCTTCACCCAGTCGGTCGTGAAGTTGTAGGCGAGCGACGTGATTCCCATCTCGATCGCGCCGGCGAGCGCCATCGTGGCGAGCAGGTACTGGGAGTGGAACCCGATGGCGAAGTAGAGCGGCCCGTTGTGGCCGAGCGACGTGCCCAGGAGCGTCGCGATCTGGTTGCGCGCCGACTGGTCGACGAGCATCAGGAAGCCGAGCGTGCCGAGGAAGATGTACAGGCTCGTGGAGAGCTTGAACGTGGGCGCGGGGGGACGCGCGGGCGGGGACGGCGCGGGCGACGGAGGACCGTCGTCGTCGTCCCCGTCGTCCGTCTCGTCGTCCTCGTCGTCGTCCAGCGGCGGCGCCGACGGGAGCGGGGTGTCGTCGGGCACCCTACGACTCGCCTCCGAGGAACCGCCGGAGGAGCGGGTTCATCTCCATCAACTGTTCGCGGCCCATCGCCTCGTACAGGTTGATGATGATCCCGACCGTCAGCAGCACCCCGGTGCCGCTCGCATTGCCGAGCGTCCCGATCAGATCGGCGCCGGCCGCGAGCGACCCGACGGCGGCCCCTGAGATGACGGTGATGACCGGGATGTACCGCTCGAGCACCCGGCGCAGCACGCGCGGCTCGCGCCGGAACCCGGGGATCTGCATGCCGGTCGCCTCGATCTGGCGCGCGACCGCCTCCGGGCCCATGTTCGTCGTCTGGATCCAGAACTTCGCGAACAGGATCGAGCCCGTCACCATCGCCACGAAGTAGATCCCGACGTGCAGGAGGCCTTGCCACCAGGCGTGGCCGTAGAGGAACTGGCTGTACGACTGGTAGTTGAGCATCGGCAACAGCCAGGACTCGAGACCGTTCGGTGTCGACAGATAGTACGCCCCGCCGGTGAGCGGTTGCGTTTGGCTCAACTGGCCGCCCGCCGCCTGCGCGGCGGTCGGGTACATGCCGATCCACCACCGGTGGCCGATGAACGGGAAGTGCGAGAGGGTCGGGTTCGACCAGAGGAGGATCGAGATCATCGAGACGTTGGCGAGCAGGGCGCTCATCAGGATGACCGGGATGTTCGACGCGTAGATCAGCCGCAACGGATACCGGCCGCGCGCGCCCCGGGTCTCGGCGTGGGAGAGCGGCAGCTCGATGCGCGTCGACTCGGTCCAGGCGACCATGAAGAAGATCGCCGCGGTCCCTACGAGGGCGACGACCGGATTCGGCGGCGAGAGGAGGACCTTCTCCCAGCCCCCGCTCGCCATCTGGGAGGCGCTGTAGTGCGTGAGGAACCAGAGCGTCTTCGGGATCGTGCCGCTCGGGGGGTTCTGCGCGCTGATCGCCGCGGTCGGCGTGCCGGGGAGCCAGTTGAGCGTCCCCTGGATGATCTGCTGCGAGACGCCCGCGGCGATGAACAGCGAGATCCCGCTGCCGATCCCCCACTTCGAGACGACCTCGTCCATCAGGAAGACGAGGTAGCTGCCGAGGACGAGCTGGCCGATGATGATCGCGTTCGCGAGGAGCGGGCCGTTCCCGGGGGAAGCGAGGTTCAGGCTCGCGACGATCGACGACGACGGCGTCAGGTAGCCGAACACCTGCGGCACCGCCTCGATGAAGATCATCGCGATGACGACGACCTTCTGAGTCCCCTGGTACGTCCCCTTGTCCTCGTCGTCGGTCAGGTCGAGGCCGATGATCTTGGCCCCGGTGAACAGCTGCATGATGATCGACCCGGTGACGATCGGGCCGATCCCGAGGTGCATGAGCGTCCCCTGCGCGCCGGCGAGGATCGCGCGGT
The DNA here is from genome assembly GCA_035499455.1 of Thermoplasmata archaeon. Taxonomy (GTDB): domain Archaea; phylum Thermoplasmatota; class Thermoplasmata; order Lutacidiplasmatales; family UBA184; genus Lutacidiplasma. The sequence goes on from DATJYS010000002.1 coordinate 127,210, forward strand.
AGCTGGCGAACAGGTCGATGACGGTCGCCTGGTTGACGCCGAACAGGTAGATGTTCGTGAGCAGGAAGTAGAGCAGCAGGACGCCGATCGTCCAGGACATCTTGGTCCGGAAGTGGACGTGGCCCTTCGGCTGCTGGACGGCGGGCATCCGGCTCGTCACGGGCTTGAGCCCGTACAGCTTCGACTTCGGGCCGTCGTAGGAGAGGCCGAGGTAGAGGAGCGAGAGGATCGCGGCGACGGCGATCCCGACGAGCCCGAGGCCGAGGATCGTCGGCCGGTCCCAGAACCAGACGAGCGAGAGGAGAATGACCCCGACGACGATCAGCGGGACCGCCCACCGCGGATTGCGGGGGATCTCGTCGTCCTGGGCCATAGGGGCGGCGGGCGAGCCGATGGCCGTGTTATATAGTCTGCGGGGGCGGTGCGCCGCCGGCCGGCGCGGCGTCCTCGACGACGACGGTCACCTTTTCCCGGGCGTGCTCGCTCGCGTGCGCCACGCGGACCGTCCACGGGCGCGCGACGCTCCCCTTGCCGAGCAGCCGGTCGACCCCGATCTTCCCGAGGTCGGCGACGTACGTGGGTCCGTCCCGCGCGAGCGCTCCGGCGGCCTCGAGGACCGGCACGAACGCCTCGAGCTCGCCGACGTTGATGGACGTCGGCCGGGCGATCATCTTCGGCGGCCGCTTGAAGCCGTGCCGGCCGAAATGGTCCGGCGCGTAGATCAGCATCGACTTGAACTTGTACTTGTGCAGGCCGGCGTTCCCCCGGCCCCCCTGCTTGCCGGCGCCCCGGCCCGCCTTGATGCCGCGGCCGTGGGTCCTCAGGCCCCGGAACTTCTTGGTGCGGCTCGGCAACGTTCCCCTCCTCCCTACAGCATCCGGCGCACGAGGTCGTTGATCTTCGGTCCGCGGTAGCCGAGCGCCCCACCGCGCGCGAACGGCTTCTTGGTCGACTTCCAGCCGCCCTTCGGGGCCCGCAGGCGGAACCGGGGCTTCCAGCCTTCGGCGCCGAAGAACCCGTGCTCGGTGACCTGCTGCGCCGCCTCCGGCCCGGGCGCGCCCGCGTCGGCCCCCGGCGTCCGCTCGCCGCGCTGGGCGAGGAGCTCGCCGACGGTCGCGGCATCGGCCTCGCCCCACGTGACGTACCCCTGGACCTTGATCAGCATCCCGCGCATCGCCGGGTTCTCCGGCAGCACGGTCGCGTGGTTCGGCCGCGTGAGGTGCAGGTGGGCGAGCGTCTCGGTGATGTCGTGCCGAGCGTGGATCGTGCCGCGGACGCGAACGACCATCCAGGACATCGGACTATCTCCCTCCCGCCGGCGCCGGCCGGGGCGGACCGCCGCGCCCTCCGCCCGGGGGACCCCGCCCGGGGGGACCGCGTCCGCCCGGACCGCCGGGGCGCCGTCCGCGTCCGCCGCGGCCTCCGCGGATCGGGCGGGGCGCGCCTTCCTCCTTCGGCGGGAGGATGGAGGTGCCGACCGGGCCCCGCACGATCTTCAGGCGCGCGGCGTCCTCGGGACGGACCTTCAGCTCGGAGAGCGCGAGCAGCGCCGCGTAGGCGGCCTGCGCGTAGTTGACGGTCGTCTTGGTGTGCCCTTCGGTGAATCCCCAGGCGTCGGTGAACCCGGCGAACCGGAGCACCGGCTTCGCCACGTCCCCGACCGCGAGGCCGACGCCCCGGGGCGCCGGCTTGAAGTTCACGACCACGGAGCCGACGCGCGCCTTCGCGAGGAACGGCAGCGTGTGGGGGCGACCGCAGCCGCACTCCCAGCTGCCGCAGCCGCGGAACACCTCGACGATCTCGAGCTTCGCCCGGTCGATCGCGCGGCGGATCGTCGGGCCGACCTCGCGGCCCTTCGCCCGCCCGAGGCCGACGAACCCGTCGCCGTTCCCGACGACGACCGTGACGGCGAACTTGAACCGACGACCGGAGTCGGTCATCCGCTGGACCATGTTCACGTCCAGCACCTCGTCGTGCAGTCCGGGGAGCAGCTTGTCGACGATCTGCGACTCGCGCAGCGGCAGGCCGGCCGCGAGCGCTTCGCTCATCGTCGTGATCTCGCCCGAGGAGACCTTGCGGCCGAGCTCGGTCTTCGGCACCCACGGAGGCGCCGGCGCCGGCGCCGACGGGCCGAACCCACCGCGGGGCGGGCCCCGCATCGCGCCGCTCACTTCTTCGCCTCCGCGCGCGCCACGATGCCGGGGAGCTTGAGCTTGTACGCCTCGACCGGCTGCGGCAGCGGCGTCGGGAGGTGCGCGCCGTTGAGCCGTTCGGAACTCGGGAACCCCTCCTCGCCGTGCGGGATGTCGATGCCGGCGTCCAGGAGCCCTTTGAGGGCGGCGGCGAGCCGGCCGCCGCGGGTCGGGTGCCGCAGCCCGACGTCGAGCACGGCCTCCTCGGTGCCTGCGCTCTTCGCCCGGAGGCCCGCGAGCAGCCCCGTGAGGTAGGCGGCGGGGGTCGACGCGATCCGGCCCGTCGGGAAGTCGATCCCGCCGAGCTCGGCGGAGTCGGCGGCGGCGAGGACCCGGTCGCCGGCGGGGTCGAACGAGACGATCGACACGCGCACGCGGGTGTCCGAGCAGCGGACGACCGCGCGGGAGCGGCCCGAGCGCAGGAGACTGAGGCGGACGCGGTAGTCGGTCTTCCCCTCCCGCCGGCGGCGGAAGTGGACCCGGTAGCGCGGACCCGTGCTCATCGCTTCTCCTCGGGGACGTGGCCGGCGAGCCGCAGGTTCACGAGCAGGTGGGCGCGGCTGCGGAACATCCCGCCCTTCGCGCGGCGGTAGAACTCCCGGTAGACCTTCGGGGGGATCTTCTTCGAGGCGCGGAGCTCGCGCAACAGGTCGCGCTGCGCGCGGATCCGGCGCATCCAGCGCTCCTTCTTCGGCACGCGCGCGAGCGGCGTGCCGCGGCGCGAACCGGGCCCGGAGTGGCGGCCCTTCGCGACCTCGGCCGCGTGGAGCCGGGCGCGGACGCGGGAGGTGCCCTTGACGTGGAGACGGCGGATCACGCCCGCCTTGATCGCGCTGCGTACGTCGGCGCGCGTCACCGCATCCGCGAGCTCTTCCTGGCTCGCGGGGTCGATCCAGACGCGCCCCAGGCCGCACTTCAGCAGCGCGGCGGCCATGCGGCGCTGGTTCGAAAGATCCGGCATCGCTCTACGCCTCCGCGTTCGCCTTGACGATCGGGTTCAGCACCCGGATGCCGAGCTTGCGCGCCTCCTCTTCGAGGACGAGGCGGCGCCGGGTGCCGACGGTCCGGGCGATGATCGCGGCCTGGCGGCGCGCGTCGATCCCCTGAAGCTCGTCGGTCGTGTGCACGATCACGGGGGCGAATCCGCTCGGCACCAGCCCGCGCACGCGCGCGGGGGAGCGGTAGCCGATGCTCACGATCTGGGCGCGGTAGCCGTAGTGGCGGCGCTGCTTCGACTGGAGCCCGCGGGGGCGGCGCCAGGCGCCGTCCCGCCCGATGCGGTAGTACCGGTTCGCCGCCTGGCGGCCGAAGATCGGCCGCTGGCGGTCGAGGGTGCGCCGGACCGAGAGCAGCGTGCGCATCGGCGCCGAGAGGTCGGCGCGGCGGGGGATCTTCGCGTCCTCCTTCTTCGCGCTGGCGGCGGCCTTGGGGGCCGGCTCCGCCGTGGGCTCGGCGGCCGGGGCGGTCCGCTTGCGCGGGCGTCGCGCCGGGGCGTTCTCCTTGGCCGGCGTCGCCGGAGCGTCGTCCGCCATCGGCCTAGCTCGCCTCCTTGAGGTGCGCCCGCTCGATGAGATAGATGCCGTCCTGGAAGACCCGCGGGTCGTAGTCGCGGATCCGCGTGACCCGCTCGACGTTCGCCGCGCTCTGTCCGACCTGCTCGACGTCCCAGCCGGTGAGCGTGACGATGTCCCCCTCGACCTGGGCCTTGGTCCCGGGGAGGAGACGGGTGGACCGGGGGTGCTTCTCGCCGAGGAAGTTCTCGATCACGAGCTCCTCGCCGCGGACCTGGACCTTCATCGGGAAGTGCGCCGCGACGACCTTGAGGCGGGCCTCCACGCCGCGCGTGACGCCCCCCGCGAGGTTCGCCACGTGGGCGGCCCAGGTGCCGAGCAGAGCGCGCGACTGCTTGCGCTCGGGCGGCAGCCGGAGCGAGAGCGTCGCAGCACCGTCCGCCACCGCGAGGTCGAGGACGTCGGACGGGAACGGCCGCTCGATCGTGCCGAGCGGGCCCTTCGCGCGCAGAAGCCGGCCGTGCACCGTGAGCGTGACCCCCTTCGGGAGGGCGACCGTCGCGTGCGCGAGATCGTCAGTAGACATAGGCGAGCAGCCGACCTCCGATCTTGAGCTCCCGGGCCTGGGAGTGCGCGAGCACGCCGCGGTTGGTGGAGAGGACGAGGAGGCCGAAGTCCTGGGCCGGAAGGAACCGCGACTCGTACCGCTCCAGGCCGTCGTGCGGCACGGAGATGCGGGGCTTCACGACGCCGCAGGAGTTGATCCGGCGGGAGAGCTGCACCTCATACTTCCCGCCGCGGCCGGTCGGGACGAAGGTGAACTCGGAGATGTAGCCGTGCTCGCGGAAGATGCGCAGCACCTCGGCGATCAGCTTCGAGGTCGGGGCGATCTCCACCGAGGGCCGGCCCTCGCGGTCGGCGTGGCGCAGGGTGACGAGCGCGTCGTTGAGCAGATCCTGTTGCATGCGTCGTCCTCCCTACTGGTACTTCCTAAAGCCGAGGTCGACCGCGACCTCGCGGAAGCACTGACGGCAGAGGTGGAGCCCGTAGCGGCGGACGATCCCGCGCTTGCGGTCGCAGCGCAGGCAGCCTTCCTTCCGTCCGAACTGCTTCTTGGGCTTCACGGCGGCTCACTCCAGCACGTTCACCTGGAACGTGCCCGCGAGGAACGCCCGGGTCTCGTCCCGGGTCGAGCGAAGGGAACGGGGGAGCGGCCGGCTCATGAGGCGCCGGTTGCGGATCCGGTAGCCGGCGCGGCCGACCTCGACCGCGACGTCCATCCCGTGGATCCCGATCTGGGGGTCGTACTTGAGACCGGCAAAGTCGGTGTAGTCGGCGATCCCGAACGAGAAGTTCCCGTTCCGGTCGATCGACGCTCCGTCGAGCTGCCGGTCGCGCGCTTCGAACGCGCGGGAGAGGAAGTCGTTCGCGCTCGCCCCGCGCAGCGTCACCTTCGCGCCGATCTCCTGGCCCTTGCGGATCCCGAAGTCCCGGTTCGTGGAGTGCGATCGGGTCGGCACGGGCTTCTGGTGCGTCACCATCTGGAGCACGCGCTCGGCCTTCGTGCGCGCCTCCCCCGACTCGCCGACGCCCGCGTTGACGACGACCTTGATGACGCGCAGCGCGCGGTGCGGGTTGGCGACCGGCGCCGCGCCGGGGGCGGCGGCCGTCGACGGGGCGCTCACCGGTCCACCCCTTCGGCGATCGTGACCGCGGGGGTCGTCTCGCCGACGACGAAGACGTACTCCTTGATCGTCGAGAACCCTTCCTTGAAGTGGACGAGGTTCGGCTGCGAGGAGTTGCGGACCTCGACCTTCTCCACGCGCGCCAGCTCGCCGACGTGCGAGCCGCCCGCGACGAAGGCGAGCACCCCCGGCTTGAGCGCGAAGTGCTCGACGACCTTCTGGCCGGGGAGCGAGATCTTGACGGAATCGCCGACGTGGTACGGCGTGGAGGCCGCGACCACGAAGTTGCGCCCGTCGTGCAGCGTCACCTCGACCTTCCCGCCCCGCACGGCGTGCTTGAAGCGGACCCGTCCGATCTTCACCGCCGCCTCGGTCGACGGGATCGGCACGAGGACGAGCTTCCCGCGCCGGTCGTGGAGCATGCGGAAGTGCTGGTCGAGCGGCTTCGCGAACGAGACCGTGTCCATGAGACCGATCCCCCGGGAGAGGTCGTCGATCACCTGGCCGTCGACGCGGACGGCGCCGCTGCCCACCAGGATCCGCGCCTCGCGGGCGCTGGTGACGATGCGCCGCAGGTCGCGGAGGACGAGGAGCAGCGGGATCGACCGGTCCTGGGCGTGCGGGCCGGGGCTCGGCCGCTTGATCCACTTCGTCCCCTTGCGGGGGACGGTCCAGCTGCGCGGGGCGGCGCGGCGCTTCAGACGGAACGTCATTCCGGCTCCTCCGCGCGCGGCGCGCGGGTCCGGCGCTTCGGCGTCGGCGGGGCCCCGGGGACGACCGGGTCGTCTTCCGCGGGCGCGCCGGGCGTCTCGGGCGGCGCGGGCTCCGCGGGGGCGGAGACGGGGGTCGCGGTCTCCTCGGGCGCGGCCGGCGACTCCCCGAGCTCCTCCGGCGTGACGTCCTCGTCGCGCACGCGCAGCGCGCGGCGACGCCACGGGTCGGCGAGGTTCAACCGGGTGATCACGAGGTGGGACGGGCGGAGCGGGAGCGGCTTCAGCTTCTCGCCCGCCGTCTTTAGGGTGACGTTGTCGAGCGTGACCGAGTAGCCGCGACGGTCGACCTTCGCGACGCGCTCCTCCCGGCCCTTGTAGCTGCCGGAGCGGACGCGGACGGTGTCGCCCTTGCGGACGGGGGCCGAGCGCGTCTTGAACCGCGTGCGGAGCTGCCGGGAGAGCGGGACGGTCATCCGCTTGCGCCGCTCGAACGTGTCCGCGGTGTAGAGCGCGCGCCGCTGGCGCCTCGGGGAGTGGGGGGAGGACCGCATGGACGTCTCCCTACAGGATGATCGACGACGCGGCGGCGATCCGCGGCCATCGCTCGGCCGCCTCCTTCGCGACCGGCCCCTTGATCTGCGAGCCCTTGATCTCGCCCGTCTCGGTCGTGATCACGGCGGCGTTGTCCTCGAACTGGAGGCGCGTGCCGTCGGGGCGGCGCATCGGAACGCGCGCCCGGACGATCACCGCGTGCAGCACCTGGCGACGCATCTCGGGGGTCCCCTTCTTCACGGAGACGATCACGAGGTCGGCGACGCCGGCCCGCGGGTAGCGCCGGTGCGTGCCGTGCCAGTTCCGCACGGCGATGATCTCCACGACCTTCGCCCCGGTGTTGTCGACGCAGTCCAGGCGCGCTCCCTTCGGGAGACCGCGGCTGCGGCGGCCGGCGAGGCCCTTCATGCGCTCTCCTCCGCCGGGGGGGTCGGCTCGACGCCCGCCGCCTCTTCGCCGCGGACCCGCCGGGCCGCCTCGCCGAGGTCGGCGACGATGCAGAACGAGACGAGCTTCGAGAGCGGCCGCGTCTCGGCGATCCGGACGCGGTGGCCGACCGGGACGTTGAGGCACGGCGGCGCGTGGGCGAGGTAGCGCCGGCGGCGCTTCTCGTAGCGCTCGTACTTCGGGACGAAGTGCAGCAGCGTGCGCTCGATCACGGCGGTCCGCTGCATCGCCGTCGAGACGACGGTCCCTTCGATCAGCTGGCCGCGCAGCGGAAGGCGTCCGTGGAACGGGCAGTGGCGGTCGTCGCAACGCGCCTTCGGCGCGCGGACGTCGAGACCGATGTCCCGGGCCCGGGGCGCAGCGGACTTGCGGGTCGGCGTCATCGGAATCTCCGGGGGCCGCCGGCCAACAGCCGCTTCGTTCGGTCCTCGGGACGCACGCGAAGGCCGTCGCCTCTTAAGGGTAACTCGCCGCCGGGGAGGACGATCGTCCCCTCGAGGCCCGGCTTCGGCACGACGATCGTCCGGCGCCGTCCGGCGGCGCGGACCGTGAACGTGGAGAGCGATTCGTCGACGATGGTGCCCGCGACCGGTCGGGCGCGGGCCGGCGACGCCGGCAGGAGCACCGAGGCGCCGATCAGCTCGCCGGCGAGCGCTTCCGCCTCGGCGCGGGACGGCGCGTGCGGTGCGGCGGGTTCCTTCGGCATCGGATCACCGAGACGCCCCCCCGCGGCGGTCCCCCTCCCGTGGGGCGATCGCCCGTTCGGTGAGCACGGTCAGGGCGCGCGCGACGTTCGTGCGGAGCGCCCGCATCCGGCCCGGGCTCGGCGGAGCGCCGCCCATGGCCGCCACGCCGCGCTCGCGCAGCAGATCGTTCTCCGCGTCCGCGATGCGGCGCCGAAGGTCCTCGTCCGTGAGCTCGCGCAGCTCCTTCATGCGGAGCAGCGTCACAGCGGCACCTCGGGGAGGTCGGGGGCGCCCGCGGCGAGGGGGACCGGAACCGCGCCCGGCTCCTCGACGGGCGGCAGTTCGACCGGCGCCGTCTTCGGGGGGAGGTCGGCGCCCTTCACCACGATCTCGTCCGGGAGCTTCGCGGTCGAGCGCATGATCCAGACGTTGACCCCGATGACGCCGGGCTTGAGGCGCGCCTGCGAGAACCCCTTGTCCATCCACAGGTGGACCGCCTCGCCGCAGTACTTGATCATCCCGGCCTTGAACCGCTCCGTCCGGTGCCGCTCGCCGGTCAGCTTCCCCGAGAGGATCACCTGGCAGCCCCGGGCGCCGGACTCCATGATCCGGCGGACGGTCGAGTGGCCCGCGCGGCGGAAATGCCAGCCGCGTTCGAGCGTCGAGGCGAGCTTCGCGCTCATCAGCTGGGCGTTGAGGCTCGGCTGGCGCTCCTCCTGGACCTCGATCTGGGGGTTGTCGAGCTGGAACCGGGCGTGGATGTCGTCCGTGAGCCGCTTGATCAGTTCGCCGCGGTGACCGATCAGGATCCCCGGCCGCTCGCAGATGAGCGTGACGCGCGTGCCCATGGGCGTGCGGGTGATGTCGAGGCCCCCGAAGCCGGCCCGGGCGCTCTCGCGCACCAGGAAGTCCTTCAGGAGGACCCGGCGCGTCGACTCCTGGATGACGCGGCGTTCGGCGCTCACAGCGCCTCCTTCGATTCGCCCAGCACGATCTCGATATGGGTGGTCTGTTCGTTCCACGGGGTCGCGCGCCCGTGGGCGCGCGGCATCGACGCCTTGCGGACGCGGCCGCGGGCGCTCGCCGCGACCTTGACGAACAGCCGGTCCGCGTCGAGCCCCTCGTACTCGGCGTTCTCCTGCGCGTTCGTGAGGATCTTGAGGACCTGCGCGGCGACCTTCTGCGGGTAGCGCCCCGGGCCGATCCCGCGCTTGTGGGCCGTCTCCTGGTTGTACCGCCGGAACGGCACGGCGCGGCGCAGTTCGGTGACCTCCTCGAGGAGGGCCCGGGCGCGGGCGACCGGCATTCCCCGGATCGCGTTCAGCACCTCGTACGTCTTCTTCGGGGAGATCGGGATCTCGATGCCGCGGGCGCGGGCGACGTTGACGCCCGGTTCGTCCCGGTAGGTGTAGCCCCGCATCGTTCCTTCCCTCTCCTCACTTGAGCGGCATGAACTTCGACGAGCGCGTGGCGCCGACGCCGGGCCCCGAGTGCTTCTCGAACCGCCGGGTGAGCGCGAACTCGCCGTAGTAGTGGCCGATCATCTCGGGCCGGACCTCGATCTCCTTGAACTCCTTGCCCGTGTGGATGGCGACCCGCCGGCCGACGTGCTCGGGGAGCACGAGGGCGTCCCGGCAGTGCGTCCGTACCGGCTTCGCGGGGTCCGACTCGCGCATCCGCTCGAAGAACCGGGTCGTCTCGGTGTTGAAGCCGCGGCGGATCGACCGGCGCGCGCGGGCGCTCAGGATCGTCGCGAGCTCGGGGAGGCTCATCGCGCGCAGGCCCTCGAGGGTCTTCCCGCGGTAGGTGAACTCGCGCTTGCGGCGCGCCTCCACCCGCTTGGTGCGCTTCGCCTTCGCCATCGCTAGCTCCCTCCGCCGCGCTTGCGGTCGCGGGTCCGGCGCTTGTTGCGGTTGGAGCGGGAGAACCGACCGACCTTCGCGCCCGGCCACGTACCGGCCGAGACCGTGCTCGGTCGGCCGACGTGCTGGTGGGCGCCGCCGCCGAACGGATGGTTGACGGGGTTCATCGCCACGCCGCGCACCTTCACGTAGGCGCGGGCGAGCGAGCGGGTCGCCCAGAACTTCTTCCCGGCCTTGATGATCGGCCGCTCGAGCCGGCCCCCGCCGCCGACGGCCCCGACCTGGGCGCGGCAGGTGGCGAGGAAGATCTTGAACGCCCCGCTGGGGAGCTGGACGGTCACCTCGGAGCCGGTGTGGGCGGTGACGAGCGCGCTCGCGCCGGCGGACCGGACGAGCCGGCCCCCGTCGAACGGCTTCACCTCGAGGTTGGAGACGAGCGTCCCGTCGGGGATCAGCCCGAGCGGAAGGATCGAGCCGCGGTCGACCTTCCCTTCCTGGAAGGCGACGGTGTCTCCGGTGGCGAGGCCGGCCGAGGCGAGGATCCGGGTCCGCTCGCCGCCCGCGGAGATGACGGTGGCCACGGGCGCGGTGCGCCCGGGCGCCGGCAGGATCGTCTCGACCCGGGCCTCGCCGACGAGCGACGGGGACGGATGGACGATCGCGCCGTGGTGCCGGTGGCTCGGCGACCGGTACGTCGGGGTGCCGGAGCCGCGGCGGCGGGAGATGATGCGCTTTCCCATCAGAAGACCCCCGCCCGGCCGCCGATATCCTCGGCCGAGTACTCCTTCGCGAAGCGGACCGTCGCGATCTTGCCCGACTGGACGATCTTGACGGTGACCTTCGCGACCTTGCACTGGTAGGTCTCCTCGACGGCGCGCCGGATCTCGGCCCGGTTCGCGCGCGAGTCGACGACGAACTCGAGCTTGTTCTGGCGTTCCATCTCGTCCATCGACTTCTCGGTGACGTACGCGTGGAGGATCACGCGGTGGCGCATCGTCGTCATCCGGCGACCGCCTCCTCGCCGAGGCGCGAGCGCAGGCTCTCGACCGCGGCCCGCGAGAAGAGGGTCAGCCGCCCGGGAACCCCGCCGGGGGCGAGGTCCTCGGTCGCGAGGCGGAGGACGGGCACCACGTCGACGCCCGAGAGGTTCGCGAAGCCCCGCGCGCGGCCGGCGGAGCTCGTGACGACGAGGACGCTGCGCGGGGTGCGGCGGACCCGGCCCCGACGGCGGGCCCGGCCCGACGCCTTCAGGTGGACGCCCGAGCGCGAGCGCTCGACGTCCGCCCAGAGATGCAGCTTCTCGAGGAACTCGCGCGCCGCCCCGGCGGTGCGGATCTCCTCGAGCGGATTGTCGACGATCACCGGGAGCGCGAGCCCCGACGGGACGTCGTGCCCGCGCGCCTCCGCGAGGCGCGTCTCGCGCGTCGCGGCGAGGGCGGAGGCGAACGCCAGGCGCCGCTCCTTCCGGTTGATCTTCTTCGCCCAGATCCGGTCGGTCCGCGGCGGGTGGGCGGCCCGGCCGCCGACGGTGTTCGGGGACTGCGCCCCGCGCATCGAGTCCATCAGGCGCGGCGTGCGCGCGACGCCCTTCCCCTTGCCGGACCACTGGACCGAGTGGCGCATCCCGCCGGTCGGGCTCGTCCCGTACGCCTGGCGGCGATGGGTCTGGGCCGCGACGACGGCGCGCTGGATCAGGTCCGGGCGCACCGGGGTGGAGAACGCGAGCGGAAGGCGCACGGTCGCCTGCTGCTTCCCGTCGACCGAGAGGAAGTGGACGCGGTGGTGCGGCGTCGCGGCGTCGTGCGCCGGCGTCGCGGGTTCGGGGGCCGGCGCGTTCGGCATCACGCCCCCTGCTTCGAGTGGGTGCTCAGGTAGCGGATATCGACCTTCTCGACGGAGGTGACGCGGCTCCGAAGCGGGGCGCGGAAGCGGAGGAGTCGCTTCGCCGGTCCGGGCAGCGAGCCGTGCAGGATGAGGCAGGCGCTCCGGACCTCGCCGTAATGCGGGAACCCTCCCGCCGGCGTGATGAGATCCTTGCGCGGGTCGCGGACGACGCGCAGGACGCGCATGTTGAACTGCGTGCGGCGGTGGTATCCCTGCTGCCCCGCCTGCGGGATCCGGTAGCTGACGAAGCTCGGGTTGTGCGGCCCGAGCGTCCCGATCATCCGCCGGTGCTTCGAGTTCTTGCGCGGCTGGAGCTTCACGCCCCAGCGCTGGATATGGCCCTGGAACCCGAACCCCTTCGTGACGCCGATGACGTCGACGAACTCCCCTTCCTTGGTGAGGTCCTCGACCGAGAGCTCCTTGCCGAGCTGCGCGAGGGCGAAGGCGCGACGCTCGTCGAACTTCTCGCCCGAGACCCGGACCTCGAAGAGCGTCGGGGTCTTGGAGGACGTGCCGGTGATGAGCGCGGGCTGCGTGTGCACGACCAGGCGAACCTCGTCCGCGGCGCGGCCGCCGAAGGCGGCGAGGTCGTCCGCCGTGCCCGGGGCGTGCGCGGGGATGCGGCGCGGAAGATCGGCGGAGAACTCCGGGGCCCAGACCTCGGCGACGACGCGCGACCCGTACGGGTTGCGCGCGTACAGGCGAGCCGCGGCGACGCGGATCGGCGGGACCTCGACGACCGTCACGGGCACCGAGACCTCCTGGCCGGCGGTCGTGGAGCGCTTTCGGTAGTCGACGATGAACGCGTGCGTCATGCCGACCTTGAAGCCCGCGAACCCTTCGATCGCGGGTTGCTTCGGCCCGGGGGGCCAGGAACGGATCCGCGGCACGGGCCGGACGGCCCGGGATCGCGGGGAGAATGCGAGCGAGCCTCGCCTCGGACGATGACGTCGTGCCATTGACGATGGGTCCCCTCTGCGGGGGACGGGGGAGTTGCGTACCCTATATAAGCGCTCGCGGAAAAACGTCGTTCATCGAGAGAAAGTCGGTCCGGACCGTGCGTAACTGTGGGTCGGCCCACCGAACGCGCGCGTAGAGCGAGGCGACGCTAGAGGAGCCCGAGCTCGCGGCCGGTCTTCTCGAACGCGCCGATCGCGGTCGCCACGTCCTCCTCGGTGAGCGCGGCGTTCATGATCGTGCGGATCCGCGCCTTCCCCTTCGCGACCATCGGATAGACGATCGGGAGCGCGAAGACGCCGAGCTCGAAGAGCCGGGCGCTCATCTTCTTCGCGACGGCGCTGTCGCCGACGATGACCGGGGTGATCGGCGTCGCGCTGTGGCCCGTGTCGAAGCCGAGCGCCTGCATCGCCGCCTTGAACCGGCGCGTGTGGCTCCAGAGCCGGACCACGTGCTCGGGCTCCTGCTCGAGGACGTCGATCGCCGCGAGGCACGCGGCCGCGACCGCCGGCGGATGCGAGCCGGAGAGCAGCCAGGTGCGCGAGCGGTTGAACGCGAACCGGCGCAGCTCCTCCGACCCCGAGATGTGCCCGCCCACGACGCCGAACGCCTTCGAGAAGGTGCCCATCTCGATATGGACCCGGTCGCGTCCGAGATGGAAGTGGGAGACGATCCCCCGGCCGCCCTCGCCGAGCACGCCCTCCCCGTGCGCGTCGTCGACGTAGACCATCGCCCCGTGGTCGTGCGCGATCGCGGCGATCCGGTCGAGCGGGGCGATGTCGCCGTCCATGGAGAAGACGCCGTCGGTGACGACGAGGATGCGGCGGTAGGCCGGGGCGTGGCGCTCCGCCTCGCCGAGCACCCGTTCGAGGTCGGCGGGGTCGGCGTGGCGGTAGACCGCCCGCTCCGCGCGCGAGAGGCGAACGCCGTCGATGATGCTGCCGTGGTTCAGCTCGTCGCTGACGACCAGGTCCCCGTCCCCGACCAGCTGGGGGATCAGTCCGGAGTTCGTCGCGTAGCCGCTCTGGTAGACGAGGGACGCCTCGGCGCCCTTGAAGCGGGCGAGCCGGCGCTCGAGCTCGGCGTGCAGGTCCATCGTTCCCGCGATCGGGCGGACCGACCCCGACCCGGCGCCGTGCGTGCGGACCGCCGTGGTCGCGGCCTCCTTCAGCCGCGGATGGTTGGAGAGACCGAGGTAGTTGTTCGAGCAGAACATCAGCACCTTCTTTCCGTCGACGGTGCACCAGGGGGTGCTCGGCCCCGAAAGGACGTGCAGCTTCCAGTCGAGGTCGGCGTCGACGAGCTCGCGCATCTCGGTCGCGAGGAACCCGGTCGGGTCGCGCGCGGCCGTCACCACTTCGCCTCCAGCGACACCTTCGCCGCCTGCCCGGACTCGATCAGCTCCATCGCGCGGGCGATCTCGGGGATCGGCACGCGGTGCGTGATGACGCGGGCGACCTTCTCGCGGAACGCCGGTCGCGCGAGCAGGCCCTTGACCTGATACCACGTCTCGAACATCCGGCGCCCGAAGATCCCGTGGATCCGCGCCGCCTTGAACACGACCGCCGTGTCGAAGTCGAGGGTGGCCGGCCGGTCGAAGAGTCCGAGCAGGGAGACGCGCCCGCCCGGTCGCAGCGCGTCGAAGACGAGCCGGAGCGACGCCGGGTGACCGGACATCTCGAGCGCGACGTCGACCCCGTGGCCGCCGGTCGCCTCGCGCACGCGGGCCGCGAAGTCGTCGCCGTCCGCCCCCGGCCGCAGCACGAGGTCCGCCCCGAGCGACCGGGCGAGCTCGGCCCGCATCGGATTCACCTCGACCGCCACGACCGTTCCGGCGCCGAGGGTCTTCGCGGCGGCCACGGCCATGAGCCCGATCGGGCCGCACCCGGTGATCAGCACGTCCTTGCCCGCGACACCGTCCTCGTCGCTCGATTCGGGGAGCAGGGAGTGCATCGCGTTGCCGAGCGGCTCCTGCACGGCGGCGATCGCCGGGTCCAGGCTCGGGTCGTTCTTCCAGGCGTTCAGCTCCGGCAGCACCGCGTACTCCGCGAAGACGCCGTCTCGATCGACGCCCAGCACCTCGACCTTCTCGCAGATGTGCATGCGGCCCGTGCGGCACTGGTAGCACGTCCCGTCGACGATGTGGGTCTCGGCGGAGACCCGGTCGCCGACCGCGAGGCCCTTCACACCCGGCCCCAGGCGCACGACCTCGCCGCACACCTCGTGTCCGATGATGAGCGGGATCCGTCGCAGGTGCGACTCCGCCCACGGATTCCACTGCCAGATGTGCAGGTCGGTGCCGCAGACGGACGACGCGAGCACCCGGATCAGGACCTCGCGGTCGCGCGGCGCCGGCTCGGGTACGGTGACGACGTCGCCGCCGGGCGCCCGCCGCGACTTGACGACCGCCTGCACTGCGCTCCCCGCCCGCGCCAGAGGGGTTTCGACCTTAACGGTTGGCGGCCCGCGGGGCCGCGCGCCAGAGACGTCGAGGCATCGGAACCCGGCCGGTCGGTTACCTGCTCGTGCGGCGGGGCGTAAATAGGAGGCGGGGCATGTCTAGCCCGAGCATCGCATGAGCCGGGACATGCGGTCGGACCCGCCGGCGGCGACGGCGCCGCCCCGCACGTGGAGCGTGGAGGAGGCGAACGCCCGGATCCCCGCGCTCGGCGAGCTGCTCGACAAGCTCCGCGAGTGGGCGACCCGGTTGAGCGAGGTGCACGCCGAGCTGCGGCGCCTCACCGCCTTCTGGGGGACGGAGCTCGACGCGGCCGACCACGCCGACCACCACTTGAAGGAGCGCCTCGAGGCGGAGTGGAAGAACCTCTCCCGCCGACTCGACGAGTCGATCGAGTCGCTGAAGTCCGAAGGGATCGAGGTGAAGGCGATCGACACGGGGCTCGTCGACTTCTACGCGATCGAAGGAGGGGAGATGGTGTTCCTCTGCTGGCGACGCGACGAGCCGTCGGTCGGCTTCTACCATACGCTCACGGGAGGGTTCCGGAACCGGCGCCCGCTCCCCGAACCGGACGGGCCCGCCGTGCCGCGCGCCGGCCTCTCGTCCTAGGCCGGACCCGCCGCCGCTCCGACCCGATACAGTTCTCCGGCCGTGAGGCCGAGGGCGAACAGGCCGAACCCCGCCGCGACCGCGGTCCCGGCCGCCACGACCGGGAGCGCGGGGAACAGTCCGAGGACGTAGAGCGCCGCCGGGGCGGCAACCCCCGCGCCGCCCCCGATCACGCCGGCGGTGCGGAACGACTGGCGCCACGCGGCGACCGCCGCGATGCCGGCGACGACCCCGGCGATCCCGAGGAGCGCCGCGGCTCCGTCGATCGACGCGAGGAAGCTTTCAAGGGTCGGGAACGGGGCGAGCGCCACGTCCGTTCCGTTCGTGACCGAGCTCGGGTACAGCAGCACCGTGATGCCGTTGGCCCCCGCGTTGTAGATCGGGTCGACGAACGTGTGGACGGTCGTCGGCGCGTATCCGGTGGTGCTGACGTTCACCGCGACCCCTCCGCTCGGGATGTCGGGGAACGAGAACCGCCCCTGGGCGTCGGCCGTCTGGCTCACCGTCGCGCCCCCGTTCTCCGTCAGGGTCACCGCGGCGAACGCGGCGGCGAACAGGGACCCACCGCTCACCTTCTCGGCGACCCCCGAGACCGTGTAGGATCCGGGCGCGGTGGCCGCGACCCCCTCGTAGACCAGGGCGCCCCCGAGGATCGCCGAGGCGACCGCGACGACCGCCAGAGCGATCGCGACCGCCGGGGCGACCCGCCACCGGGGGCCCCGGGGCCGGTCCATCGCAGGATATAGGCCGGGGAGGACTTCCCAGGTGTACAGAGGCGGCGGGTCCCGGGGGACGACCACCGGGACCGCCCACCGGCAGTGCGGGCACGGAAACCACTGGGTCGGCGGAGCGGGGGCCGGAAACGCGCGCAGCTCGGTCCCACACGACGGACAGCGCAGCGCCAGCCCCGGACCGGCCATCGCGGCCCGCCACGCCGGGGCGGGGTCTTAGCGTTGCGGCGGGCGCTCGGAAAGCCGCACCCGCGCCTCGTCGGCGTCGACGACGGGGCGTTCGCCCGGGGCGACCGCTTCGCGCCGGTCGCGGCGGTCGTCGTCTCGGCGCCCGACCGGGTCGAGGCGGTCCGCCTCTCCCGCGTGCGCGTGGACGGAACGGACGGGACCGGTCGGGTGGTGCGGCTGGTGCGTTCCCTCCGCCCCGACGGCGGTATCCGGGCCGTGCTGCTGGACGGTCCGGTCCTCGGCGGATTCAACGTGCTCGACCTGGACGCCATCCGCCGGGCCGTCGGCCTCCCGGTCGTCGCGCTCACGCGACGGCCGCCCGACGCGGCCCGCATCCGCGCCGCCCTCGTACGGTGGTTCCCTCGCTCGGCCCGGGCGCGCCTCGCGCTGCTGCGCCAGCACCGGCTCCTCCGCGTCCCGACCTCCGGCCTCCCGATCTGGGCCGCAGCGAGCGGGTGCACGCAGGCGGACGCCGTGCGGCTGGTCCATCGGGCGACAGTGCGCGGCTTCTGGCCGGAGCCGCTCCGTCTGGCCCACCTCGTCGCCTCGGCGGCCCGTCCGCCGGGGGGGCGCTCCGACCGAACCATTAAGGGGCGCCGGGGGCGTCGGCCGGCCGGGCCTGTAGCTTAGCTTGGACGAAGTACTGGCCTTCTAAGCCAGCATACTCGGGTTCAAAGGTCCCGGGGGCCGCCCCGGGGCGGAGACTCCCGACAGGCCCGTTCCCTTCCGTCAGGTGGCGCCGACGAGCGCCGCACAGTCGTCGCAGAGCACCGAGCTCGGCCCCGCCGGTCGGCGTCGGCCGCACAGCGGGCACGTCGAGCGCGCGTCCGCCGCGGCGATGAGCTCCTGGACGCTCGTGCGCAGCGCCGGGTCGCTCGTGTCGCGGGCGTCGGCCGGCGTTCCGCCCCCGTCCCCCTCGGGGAGAAGCGCTTCGAGCCGGACCCGGTAGATCCCCGTGCGCCGGTCGAACGCGACCAACTGACGTTGCACGAGCCCCTGGAGCGCCGAGTCGACGAGCTCGCGCACGCCGCCGAAGACGTGGGCCAGCTCGACGCTCGACAGTCCGTTCGACTCGGCGAGGACCTCGAGGCAGCGGGTCGCGAGGAGCGACGAATCCCCCCGGCCGATGATCCGGTCGAGCGACCAGGAGACCCGAGACGGCCGCGCGACGCGCCGGCTGATCGCGAGGCGCCCGGCCCGCGGGTCGGCGACGATCGACTGCCGGACCAGGTCGATCTCGAAGCGCGCGCGCTCCTCGGCGAGGTAGAGGAGGATCGCGACCGAGAACGGGAGGACCGGCTGGACCCGGCAGATCATCATCCCCTGGGCGAGGGTGCCGATCCGGGCGGGGAGCTGGACGCGCGAGCCGCCGGCCGCGGCGCGGTCCTCCTCCGCGCGGCTTCGGGGAACGAAATGCTCGCGCAGCAGCACGCGCGCGATGGCCCGCCGGGGGGGCCCGCCGCCCGGGGGGAACAGCTCGGCCGCGCCGTCCGGATGGAACGCGATGCGCTCGAACGGGGTCAGGTACGCCCAGGGGGGTCCGGCCGGCGGGGCCCCCACCACCCCGATCTCTCCCTCGGTGAACAGCGCCTCCGGGTCCCCGAGCGCGGCGTAGAAGGATGGGAACGGCTTGCCGTCCACCGTCAGGGTCAGGCCGCCGAGCGGGACGCTGCGCCGCGCGACGAACTCCTCGTAGGCGCGGGCGAGCACGCGCGCCGAGAACTCGTCGAACCGCTCGCCGGCGAGGCGACGGCCGAGCGCATCAAGGTCACTGAGCGGTACGGTCTCCACGGGCAGCGCGCTCCTCCTCAACCATCCGGTAGAGCGTGATAAAGCGCCGGGCCATCGCCTCGAGCGACGCGTTCTCGCGGGCCCAGCGGCTCGCCTCGGCCGACAGGCGCCGTCGTTCGTCCGGAGCGGCCACGAGCGCGCGGAGCGTCGCCGCCAGAGACTCCGGGTCGACGACGTTCACCCGTCGACCGGTGCGTCCGTCCTCCACGACCTCGGCGGCGCCTCCGCTGGCCGGCGCCACGACCGTCGCCCCGCAGGCCATCGCCTCGAGGAGCGCCACGCTCGAGGTGTCGCTGGTCGAGGGGAGCACGAACAGGTCGGTCTGGCCCAGGAGCGCCGCCTTTTCCGATTCAGCGACGGGGCCGACGTACCGCACGCGATCCGCGAGGGCGGGGTCGTCGGCGATCCGTTGCCGGACGGCGAGCTCCTCGGGGCCGGTGCCCCCGACGATCGCCCCGATCTCCTCGGTCCGGGCGACGGCCGCGACGGCATCGAGGAACCGGTGGACCCCCTTGTCGACCGTCAGCCGCCCGAGGTACGTGAGCAGCGGGCCGGCCGGCAGCCCGCATCGGGTCCGCCAGTCCGGGACGCGCTCGTCCGGCCGGAACCGGTCGGCGTCGATCCCGTTCGGGACGACCTCCACCGGACGGCGGAACGGCTTGCGCGACGCGGCGAGCAGCGCGTCCCGGGCGGCGGCCGACGGCGCGGTGGCGAGGTCGCAGCGCCAGTACGTCCCGAGGTTGTACCACCAGGCGATCCGGAAGAACGTCGGCACCAGGAACTTCTGCGGGACGCTCTCCCGCATCTCCCGGATGTTCGTGTGGAACGTCCCGACGAGCGGCCGATGGTACCGGCGGGACGAGAGGAACCCCATGCTGCCGATCGGGCCCGGGGTGTGCAGGTGGACGACGTCGGCGTCGCGCACGCCGTGGGTCTGCCGGATGAGGGAGAACGGGAACACCGGCCAGCGGTACTGCCCGTACAGCGGCACCGGCACGGACCTCACCCGTCGCACGGTGACGCCTCCGACGACCTCCTCGCGGGACGGCGCCCCGACCTTCGTGTCCGACGTGAAGACCCGCACGGTGTGGCCGAGCCGCGCGATGGTCCGGGCGAGTCCGCCCGTCACCGCGGCGACCCCGTCGTGCATCGGGTCGTAGGAGTCCGTGAAGAACGCGATCTCCATCGGTCGCACCGGCTCCGGCGCCCGGGTTGGTATGCTTATGGGTGGAGGAGCGGCCGCCGCCTAGACGGTCGTCGGGAACGCCCGCTCGAGCCGGACGCCGTTCGTCGGGTCCATCGAGCGGGTGTTGCACGACACGATCAGGGACGACCGGGTCGATTGCATCTGTCCGAGGAGCCAGTGGACCGCCCGGAGCGTCGTCTCGGCCCCCTCCTCTCCTACGTAGTACTCGAGCGCGTCGAGATACACCAACGCGCCGCCCGGGGCTTCCGTCGGACCCTTCAGACGGCCCCCGAGCTCGGAGAGGCCCACCGGGCGGACCGAGCCGTCGGGCGCCACCGCGCCCCGGGGGGAGATGTCGACCCGGCGGTCCGGGGAGACTCCGGGCACTTCGGGAGGATGGGTCGATACGATGACCAGCCGGGGGAACGAGGCGACGCTCGACCGCAACAGCTCGAGGGCGCGGGCCGGCCGCTCCTCCCGCACCAGGATCCCCTGGCCGGGCATCGGGCGGAGCGTCGGCCTCGCGCTCCCGACCGGGACGGTCCAGGCGCGGGTCGGGGTCGGCGGGACGGGCCGGAGGATCGCGTTCCACGCGGTGCGCCGGGGCGGGGCGAGCAGCCCCTTGCGCTTCGTCTCGACCTCCTCGGGGAGGCGGACGAGCCGCCCCTCCGCGAGCATCCGGATCTCCTGGGGGGTGTGGCCGCGCGCGGCGTGCTGGACGACCTCGCGCAGCGCGTTGCGGGCTCCGTCCTCGTAGCCCGCCGCGTACGCCCGCGCGTACTCCTCGTCCGCCGGCGGGTCCGAGTCCGTCGGAGGGGCTCCGTCCCCCTCGTTCGACGCGCTCACGCGGCGGCCCGGTCCCGGACCGCGGCGTCGGCGCGGACGGGAGCGTCCTGGCCCCGCGCCGGCCGGTCGTCGTCCGGGTCCTCCGCCGGGGAGAACTTGTAGCCGTAGTGGATGACCCCGGCCTTCCCTTCCTCGCGCAGCTTGCGGAACGTCGCCCGGACCCGGAGTCCGATCGCGACCTCGGCCGGGTCGACGTCGACGACCTGGCCGGTCAGCACCGGCCCCTCGGGCGTCTTCACGAGGGCGAGGACGTACGGCACCTGCATCTCGAACCCCTCCGCCGCGTCGTGGATGACGGTGAACGACATCACCTCGCCCTCGCCGGTGAGGGGGAACGGAATCATCTTTTCGATCGACTGGCGGTGGTGCGTGCAGGCGGGGCAGACCGCCCGGGGCGGAAAGTAGACCGTGCCGCAGTTCGTGCACTTCGATCCGCCGAGGTTGTAGCGGCGGGGCGTCTCGCGCCAGAAACGTGCGATCGACATCGACCCTCCCTAGTTCGCCCTCTCGAGCAGATGGACGACCGCGGTCGCCCCGGTACCCCCCAGGTCGTGGGCAAGTCCGACCGTCGCCCCCGGCACCTGGCGGTCCTTCGCTTCGCCGCGCAGCTGTCGGACGATCTCCACGACCTGCGCGACGCCAACGGCGCCGAACGGCCGGCCCTGCGCCTTGAGTCCCCCGGACGGGTTCAGGACGGTCTTCCCCCCCGGGCCGAACCGGCCCGAGGCGAACTCCGGGCCGGCGGTCCCGCGCTCGACGAATCCAAGATCCTCGAGCCCGACGAGGGCCGCGATGGTGTAGGAGTCATCGATCTCGGCGACCTGGACGTCCGCGGGGGCCCGACGGGCCCGGCGGAACGCCTGCTCGGCGGCCGCGACCGTCGCGCCGACGCTCGTCACCTCGGCCCGGTGCTGGAGCGCCATCGTGTCGCAGGCGACCTGGCTCGCGGCGATCCGGATCGGGGTGTCGGTGTGCTTGCGCGCGGTCTCGAGCGGTCCGAGAACGACCGCCGCCGCCCCGTCGGACAGGGGCGCGCAATCGAAAACGCCGAGCGGTTCCGCCACCGGTCCGGCGTCGAGCACCTGGGCGAGCGAGATCTTGTTGCGGTAGTGCGCGTTGGGATTCTTCGACCCCATCTCGTGGGCGTGCACCGCGACCCGGGCGAGCTGCTCGCGGGTCGTTCCGTGCAGATGCATGTGGCGGCGCGCGACGAGCGCCCACAGGGCGGGCAGCGTCGCCCCGAAGACGATCTCCCACTCGTGGTCCGCGGCCGCGCTCGAGATCTGGCTCGCGGTCGCGTCCGGCACGTCGGTGAGCTTCTCGGCCCCGCCGACGACGACGTAGTCGTAGAGGCCGCTCGCCACGGCGAGGTACCCCTGGTGCAGGGCGAGCGCTCCGGAGGCCCCTCCGCCCTCGACGCGCACCGCGGGCAGGTGACGGCCGGCGAGTCCGGCGTAATCGAGAATCAGCGGGGCGATATGCTCCTGCTCGAGCAGCGAGCCACTCGCCATGTTGCCGAGGAAGAGGCCGCCGAGATCCCCGGAGGAGAGCTTCGCGTCGACGAGCGACTGGAGGCCGGCCTCGATGCCGATCTCCCGGAACGAACGGTCCCACAGCTCGCCGAACTTCGTCTGTCCGATGCCGAGCACCGCGACGTCCCGCATCGGCTACCCCCCTCCCATGTGGATCTTGCCCCGGAACTTCGCGTAGACCGCGTACGGGATCTCGACGCCCCCGTCCAGGTACCACTGCACCGGCCGGCCGAAGCTCTTGTCGAACGCGGGCAGCTCGTCGGTCGTCTCGAGGTCGAACGCGTCCGAACCGGCCCCGGAGCCGTACCCGACCACGAGGATCCGCTCCCCGGGTCCGGCGTGGTCGAGGACGTTGGCGAGGCCGATCAACGCCGCGCCCGAGTAGGTGTTGCCGATGTGCGGCGTCACGAGCCCGTAGCGCATCTGGGCCTCCGAGAAGCCGAGCTGCTTTCCCACCCGCTGCGGGAACTTCCCGTTCGGCTGGTGGAAGACGACATGCCGGTACGACTCGGCGGTCGTTCCGGCGCTCTCCATCATCCGATGGGCGCACTCCGTGACGTGCCGGAAGTACGCGGGCTCCCCGGTGAACCGGCCAGAATGGCTCGGGTACCGTTGGCCCTCGCGTCGCCAGAAATCCGGCGTGTCGGTCGTGTAGGAGAGGGTGCCGTTGACCCGGCAGATGACGCGCTCGCGCCCGACGACGAACGCCGCCCCACCGGCGCTCGCGGAGTACTCGAGCGCGTCGCCCGGCGCCCCCTGGGAGGTGTCGGTCCCGATCGCGACCCCGTAGCGGATCATCTCGGCGCCGACCAGCCCGAGGCACGTCTGGATCGCCGCGGTGCCGGCCTTGCACGCGAACTCGAAGTCCGCGGCGGTCAGGTTGGGCGTCGCGCCGACCGCCTGCGCGACCACCGTCGCCGTCGGCTTCACGGCGTACGGATGCGACTCGGAGCCGACGTACAGCGCCCCGATCTGCTGGGGGTCGATCGCACCGCGCACGAGCGCCGCGCGCAGCGCCTCGGTCGAGATCGTGATCGTGTCCTCGTCCGGGGCCGGGACGCTCTTGCGACGAACGTTCAGCGACTCTCCCGTGCTCGCCCCGTCCGTTCCCCAGACCCGGCCGATCTCGGCCGGCGTGATGCGGTACCTCGGTACGTATGCGCCGTAACTGACGATCCCTGCCTTCACGGTATTCCTCCGTTCACAGCTCCTCGAGCTTCTCGAGCACCGCCGGCGCGGTGAGCGCCGTCGTGAGGAGGGGGATGTTCTCGACCTCCGAGAGCCGGACCGCGAGCGGGTCGACGCGCCCGGGGTTCGAGAAGAAGACCGCGGCGGGCTTGAGCGGGTGGGCCCGGATCGCGACCATCGGGGATCGCCCGTACTTGACGTTCGAGAAGATCAGCGCCCGTTGCGTGGACCACCCGTACACTTCCACGAAGTGCGCGGCGTCGATCGACAGGATCGCCCGCGGGGCGTCCAGGACGGTGAAGCCGTGCACGTCCCGGTGCAGGTCGACCCGGCTGACGGGCCGCGCGTCGAGCGCGTCGGCGAGCGACTTGAGCGGGATCGCGACCGCGAACTCGCTCATGCCGAGAATGCCGTCCGAGTGCGGGCGCAGTCCGAGACGCTGCCCCACGCGACCCCCGTGCTCCGTGTCGAGCGTGACGAGACCGCCGACGTACTTGCGGATGAAGCCGGCGCCGGGGTTCATGCGCCGCTCGGACTCGTAGTCGCTGATCACGGACGGCACCGTGGACAGGTGCTTCGCGAGATCGCGCTGCGAGATGCCGAAGTCCTCCCGCCACTTGCGCAGCGTGCGCCCCGGGTGCGGGGAGAGAACGACCTCGCCCGCGATCTTCTCGCGGATCTCGGCCTCCACGGGCGGGAACGAGTCTGCGGCGCTATAAATCGGTGTGCTTCCTGTCGGTGGGTGCTTTCGACATCTGCCGACCGGACCCGGCCGGCACGGGAGTGGACCGGGCGAGAGTCTCCGACCGAGAGGGTCGCTCCGCGGCCGTTTGAACTCGCGACCTCTACCTTGCCAAGGTAGCGATCTTCCGCTGATCTACCGGCCCACCGGGGGCGCCGAGGCCGACGGAACGATAAGCCCTTCTGATTCGTCGGCGCACTTCCGCGCGCGCGGCATGCTCCGCACCGGCGGCCGGCGCCTCGGACCAAACCCTTATGGTGCGGCCTCGGCTCCCGCGACCGATGGGCGACGAGGGGTCGGCCGGCGAGCCGTTCGACGTGCTCCTGCGCAGCACCCGCGACCTCCTTCGCCCCGAAGAGATCGTCCGCGAGGCGACCCGCGACATCGTCAAGGACGAGATCCGCCGGCACCTAGAGAAGACGCTCCATGACGACCCGAAGCTCGCGCAGGCGTTGCGCGACGCGGTCCGTGACCTCCTCGCGGCCCGGGCGAACGAGTACGCGGCGATGGTCCGGATCGGCACGGCGACCGCCCGGCTCGGCCTCTCCGCGCTGCCGCCCGAGATCCGACGGGCGCTCACGCACGATCTGGTCGACATGATCTCGAAGGAGCTCGGCCAGATCGTCGAGAGGTCGCTGTGACCCAGCGGATGGCCGCGGACGAGGTCCGCATCTACGAGGTCAAGCGGGTCGACGTCGAAGGCGCGATCGTCATCGACGGGTTCCCCTCGGTGGGGCTCGTCAGCTCGATCGTCGCGAACTTCCTCATCGACACGCTCAAGATGGAGCAGATCGGGATCGTCGAATCTCCGACGTTCCCGACCGTCTCCCTCGTGCGGAACGGAGTCCCCCAGCACCCGGTGCGGATCTACGCGGGGCGGCCCCCGGCCGACCGCGCGGGACGGGGCGCCGACAAGATCGTCGCGTTCGTCTCCGAGTTCCATCCGGCCCCGACGATCATCCACCCGCTCGCCACCGCGATCCTCGACTGGGTCCAGGAGCAGCGTTGCTCGCTGCTCGTCTCTCCCGAAGGACTCGTGGTCGAGGCGGAGCCCCGGGCGCGCGGCGCCCACTCCGCCCGGCTGAACGACGTGAAGGTCTACGGCATCGCTAGCACCGCGAAGGCGCGGGAGCTGTACATCGAGCCGAACGCGATCCCGTTCACGGAGGGGGTCATCACCGGGATCGCCGGCGTGCTCCTCAACGAGGGACGCCGCCGGGGGTTCGACGTCCTGACGTTCCTCGCCGAGGCGCAGTCCGACTACCCGGACGCTCGGGCCGCCGCCAAGGTGATCGAAGCGATCAACCGGATCTTGCTGCGGACCCCGCTCGACGCGGTGCCGCTGTACGCCGAGGCCGAGCGGATCGAACAGCAGCTCCTCTCGATCCAGCGGCGCGCCGAGCGGAGCCGCCCCGAGTCGACGATGCCGCAGTCGCCGCCGATGTACCGCTAGGCGCGGGGATCCGCGCGAGCAACTCTTCGATCCCCCGCACGAACGCTGCGCCGTCCTCCCGGTGGTTGTAGAGATAGAACGATGCCCGGACGTTCCCCGGGATCCCCCGCCGCTCGTAGAACGAGTGCGCGCAGTGCCGGCCCGAGCGCACCATCACCCGATGGCCCTCGTCGAGGAACACGGCCGCGTCGTTCGGGTCGATCCCCTCGAGCGTGAACGCGAAGACGCTCGGTCGTTCGGCCGCGTCCGACGGCCCGAGCAGCCGGACTCGCTTCGCGTCCCGCAGCGCGCGGGTCACGGCCTCGTTCACCGAGCGCTGCTGCGTCTCGACCTCCTCGAGACCGAGCCGGCTCAGGTAGTCGAGCCCGGCGGCGGCGCCGATCACGCCGGCGTAGTTCTGCAGCCCCGCCTCGAACCGGTGCGGAGGTCCGCGCAACGCGTGGCCCGACAGCGTCGTCCATTCGACGGTCTCCCCGCCGACCAACAGCGGTCGCAGCGCGGCGAGCGGCTCCACCGCCGCCGCCAGCACGCCGGTCCCGGTCGGCCCGAGCATCTTGTGGGCCGAGACGGCGTAAAAATCGGCCCCGAGCCGGTCGGCGTCGACCCGGCGGTGAGGGGCCGCCTGGCAACCGTCGAATAGGACCAGAGCGCCCCGGGCGTGCGCCCGCTCGACGATCTCCCGCGCCGGTAGCGTGCGCCCGTCGACGTTGGAGGTGTGGAAGAGGCTGACGAGCCGGACGTTCCCTCGGAGGCGCCGGTCGAGTTCATCGCCGTCGAACGACCCGTCGTCGGAGAGCGGCAGCACCTCGATGCGGATCCCGCGCTCCGCGACGAGCCGCTGCCAGACCACGAGGTTCGAGTTATGCTCCTGGTCGGAGATGACGACGACATCGCCCGGCTTCCACGGGAGGCCCTGCGCCACGAGATTGATCGCTTCGGTCGCGTTCCTCAGGAAGACGATCCCGCGCGCATCGGCCCGTCCGAGGAACCGCGCGAACGTCTCGCGCGCCGCGTCGTACCGCTGCCCGACCTCTTGGGCGAACCGGTGCAGGCTGCGACCGGCGCAGCCCGGATACTCCGAGTAGTAGGCGTTCATCGCCTCGAGCACCGGGCGGGGGACGAGCGACATGCACGCGGAGTCGAGGTAGACCGGCGCACCGTCCGGCCGCGTCCGCAATGCGGGGAAGTCGTGCCGGATCTCCTCGACGTTCACGCTCCCGCCCCCTGAAGCCCCGTGGCGGCGGCGGCGAGCGTGGCGGCGCCGACCACCAGGGCCCGCTCGTCCGGTGCGAACGTCGCGCTGTGCAAGCTTGCCGGACGGCCGGGCACTCCCACCCCGAGCCGCAGGAACGTTCCGGGGACCCGCTCGAGGTAGCGAGAAAAATCCTCGGCGCCCATCAGGGGCCGGTCGGACTCGAGGAGATTCTCCCGTCCGAACTCGATCTCGAGCGCCCTCACGGCGGTCCGGGTCGCGTCGGGCGGGTTCACGAGCGTCGGGTACCCCCGACGGTACGTCACGGGAGCGCGCGCTCCCAGGCTCGCGGCGATCGACCGCACGCGTCGCTTCAGCGATCGTTCGATCAGGTCGCGGGTCTCGGGCCGCAACGTCCGCACCGTCCCCTCGAGCACGACCTCGCTCGGCAGAATGTTGTGGCGCGTCCCGCCGTGGATCGACCCGACGCTCACCACGACCGGATCGAACGGGTCCCGCACCCGGCTGACGAGGGCCTGGAGGCCGGTCACGATCTCGCTCGCGACGAGCACGGCATCCGGACCCTGTTGCGGGGTCGACGCGTGGCCTCCCGTGCCGTGGACCACGATGCGGAACGAGTCGGCGGCCGCCATGAACGGCCCGATCTTCCAGCCGATCTTTCCGAGCGGAACGCTCGGGTCCACGTGCTGCCCCACCACGAAGGAGACGGTCGGTCGCTCCAGGCAGCCCCGCTCCATCATCGGGGCCGCTCCGCCGACGTGCCCCTCCTCCTCGGCCGGCTGGAAGATCAGCTTCACCGGTCCGGGCAGCCGGTCGGCCCGGCGGGAGAGGATCGCGGCGGCCCCTAGGAGCGAGGCCATGTGCACGTCGTGGCCGCAGGCATGCATCACCCCGGGCGTCCGGGAGCGGAACGGAAGTCCGGTCGCCTCGGTGATCGGAAGAGCGTCCATGTCGGCGCGCAGCGCGACCACCGGTCCGGGTCGATCGCCGCCGACCAGGCCGACCACACCGGCGAGATCGTCGAACGTTCGGCAGGGAAGGCCGAGCTCGGTGAGTGCCCCCACGAGCTTGTCGCGCGTACGCTCCTCGTGGTTCGTCAGTTCGGGATCCTGGTGGAGGGAGGCCCTCCACGCCCGCATCGCCGGGAGCACCCGGCGCGCCGACGGCGTCCACGCCTCGGGGACGCGAGCCATCGGCGTTGCATCTATCCGCGCATTATAATGCGAACGGGAGCGCAGCGGCGGGTAGCCTCCCAGTGGACCCGTCGGCGGACCATTCGCGAGACTGACGAGTTCAAGCGTAGGCTACGAGCGAACCGTATCGCTCTGCGCGGAAGGACGGTCGGGGCTCGAAGCCAATGTCCCCTCACGTTTGGTCGGACGAGCGGCGCGCCGCGCCTCGCATGAAAAACCCTGCTAGGAAGGTCTTGCTCAGCACCGCGAGCTCGTTTGTAAGCCGGAGGTATCCCGAACCGTATGCGAAACCCACTCCGGTCCCTGCTAGCCTTGTTGCTCGTTGGGGCCGGAGTCGCGCTCGTCATGGTCACGCTCACTACCCGTGTCCCACAATGCGAATGCTCGAGTGTCCAGGGTTGCGAACCATGTCCTGCTCAGATTGATACGACGCCCTACGGCCTGGGGGCAGGGGTCGCTGTGGCGATCATCGGTCTGGTGCTACTCACCCGTGTGCGACGTCCCCCCAAGAGCACTGGCGGGCTTACCTGACCGACATGGCGTGACAATCCCAATCCAAGCACCTCTCGCAACCGCTTGGGGAAGGAGCCCCCACCCGGCGGTCCTTTTATATGAGTGCTTTCTTACTAAAACGTGTAAATCGGCGTCCGTTCGGCCCGTCCGGATCGGGCGCCGGGTGCGGAGATCCTCATGGCGAAAATCATCGGAATCGACCTCGGAACGAGCAACTCGGCCGCTGCCGTCCTGGAAGCGGGCCGGCCCGCGATCATCCCGAGCGCGGAAGGGACGACCGTCGGCGGCGGGAAGGCGTTCCCGTCGTACGTGGCGTTCACGAAGGACGGTCAGCTGATCGTCGGGGAGCCCGCCCGCCGGCAGGCGATCTCGAACCCCGAGGGGACCGTCACCGCGTTCAAGCGGAAGATGGGTACCGATTACCAGTACTCGCTCCACGGAAAGAAGTACACCCCGCAACAGCTCTCCGCGTTCCTGCTGCAGAAGATCAAGCGGGACGCGGAGGCGTTCCTCGGCGAGAAGGTCGAGAAGGCGGTCATCACCGTTCCGGCCTACTTCAACGACAACCAGCGGCAGGCGACGAAGGACGCGGGGGCGATCGCCGGTCTCGATGTGGTCCGCATCATCAACGAGCCCACGGCGGCCTCGCTCGCCTACGGGCTCGACAAGGCCGGAAAGAACCAGAAGGTCCTCGTCTTCGATCTCGGGGGCGGGACCCTCGACGTCACCGTGATGGAGTTCGGGGACGGCGTCTTCGAGGTCCTCTCGACGAGCGGCGACACGCAGCTCGGCGGGACCGACATGGACAACGCGATCACCGAGTGGATCGCTGGCGAGTTCCAGCGGGAGTCCGGCGTGGACGTCCGCGCCGACAAGATGGCGATGCAGCGGGTCCGCGATGCGGCGGAGAAGGCGAAGATCGAGCTCTCCTCGACCGCGGAGACGCAGATCAACCTCCCGTTCCTCACCGCCACCCACGAGGGCCCGAAGCACCTCGCGCTCCAGATGTCGCGCGCGAAGCTCGAGGAGCTCGTGCGGCCGATCGTCGACCGGTGCCGCTCGCCCGTCGAGCAGGCGATCCGGGACGCGAAGCTCACGATCGATCAGATCGCGCGCGTCGTGCTCGTCGGCGGACCGACCCGGATGCCGATCGTGCAGAAGTTCCTCGAGAAGGAGATCGGCCGCCCGATCGAGCGCGGCGTCGACCCGATGGAGTGCGTGGCGACCGGGGCCGCGATCCAGGGCGGCGTCCTCGCCGGCGAGGTGAAGGACGTCCTCCTGCTCGACGTCACGCCGCTCTCGCTCGGTCTCGAAACGATGGGCGGGGTCCACACCCACCTGATCGAGCGGAACACGACGATCCCGACGCGCAAGAGCCAGATCTTCACGACGGCGGCCGACAACCAGTCCACGGTCGAGATCAAGGTCTACCAGGGCGAGCGCCCGGTCGCCGCGGACAACGTGGCGCTGGGGAGCTTCCTCCTCACCGGCATCCCGCCGGCGCCCCGGGGCGTGCCGCAGGTCGAGGTCAGCTTCGACATCGATGCGAACGGGATCCTCAACGTCTCGGCGAAGGACCTCGCCACGGGCCGCCAGCAAGGGCTCACGATCTCCGCCTCCAACAAGCTCTCGAAGGACGAGGTCGCGCGGATGGTCAAGCAGGCCGAGGAGTTCGCCGACCAGGACAAGGTCCGGGCCGAGCAGATCCACGCCCGCAACCAAGCCGAGTCCCTCGCCTACGAGGCGGAGCGGGTCCTCGCCGACCAGAAGGAGAAGATCGATGCGGCCGAGGCCGAGCGGATCCGGGGGCTCGTGAAGTCGCTGCGCGACGTCATCGCGCAGAAGGACGCGAGCGCGAGCGCCATCCAGGCGAAGACGGACGAGCTCACGAAGGCGCTCCACGGGATCGCGCAGAAGATGTACCAGGCGGCCGGGGCGCAGACGCCCGGCTCGCCGCCCCCGAACCCTCCGCCCCCGGCCGATGCGCCCGACGCCGGACCGGCCTCGGGCCCCGTCGACGCCGACTTCAAGGTCGTCGACGACGCCGGGAACGAGAAGGAAGCGCCGTAGCGGCCTACGGTCGACCGGCGAGCGGCCGGGGCCAGGCCCGCCCCTTCGGAGCGCCCACGTACTCGACGTCCGGCCGGATCAGTCGGTTGTCGCCCGCTTGCTCGATGGCGTGCGCCGTCCAGCCGACCGTCCGGGCGACGGCGAACGTCGGGGTGAACAACTCGCGCGGAAGCCCGATCGCTTCGAGCACGAGCGCGCTGTAGAACTCCACGTTCGTGAACAGGCGGGCCCCCGGGTGAGCGGCCCGCAGCCGCGCGAGCGCGACCGCCTCGACCGCCTCCGCGAGCTGGAGGCGAACCGGGTCGGCGACCGTGCGGGCGATCTCGTGGAGCAGGAGCCCGCGCGGGTCGTCCGTCTTGTACGCCCGGTGGCCGAACCCGTACAGGACTTCGCCGCGGGCGAGCCGCTCGTCGATCCACGCCTCGGCGCGGTCGGGAGTGCCGATCGCGTCGAGCATGTCGGCGACCCGGCTCGGCGCCCCGCCATGCACCGGGCCCTTGAGCGCTCCGAGCGCCGCGGTCGCCGCGCTGTACAGGTCCGACTCCGTCGAGATGACGATCCGCAGCGCGAAGGTGGATGCGTTCATGCCGTGGTCGGCGAGCAGGTCGAGGTATCCTTCGAGGGCCGCTACGACCCGCGGGGCGGGTCGCTCCCCCCGCAGCATCCAGAGGTAGTTCGCGGCGTGCGAAAGCTCGGCGAGCGGATCGACCGGAGGTTTGCCTGCCGACCGGCGGACGTACCGAGCGAGGAGGATCGGCGTCCGCGCGATCAGCCGGTAGCCGTCCTCGAGCCGCGGGGGGTAGCCGGCGGTGCCGTCGCCGAGCAGCGAGAGCATCGTCCGGAGCGCCTCGAGCGGCGGGAGCCCGGGCGGGATCGCGTCGGCGGCCCGTAGGACGGGTTCCGGAATCGGCCGCGCCTTCGCGAGGGCCGCGACGGCTTCCGGCGACGGGTCGGCCGACGGCGGTTCGCCGTGAAGGAGCAGGTGGACGACCGACTCGTACGGGACCCCCGGGACGAGGGTCCGAACATCGAATCCGCGGTAGACGAGGTCCCCGGACTCCCCTCCGACCCATGAGATCCGGGACTGACCGACGAACACGCCGTCCAGTCCCTTCGACCGCCGCGGAGCGTCCGGCATCGCTCGCGGCAGTCGACGACCGGGGCTTAGCGTCAGCGGTCGCGTCGGGCAAACGCTAAAGCCCCGCGTCCCGGTCGAGCGCCCGATGCCGGAAGGGGCGGCCCATCTCTTGGAGCGTTTCCTCGACCAGCGGGTCACGCTCGTGCTCAAGGATTCGCGGGAGCTCGCGGGGAAGCTCGTTGGGATCGACGACCACATGAACGTCGTGCTCGACGATGCGAACGAGACGACCCCCGAGGTGAGCCGTCACCTCGGGCGGGTTGTCCTGCGCGGATCGAACGTCGTCACCCTGCAGGGGCCGGCGCCGTCCGGCGCGCATCCGCGCTGAACGTGCCCGCCGGCTCCGGGGCCACCGCCAGCACGTCGCCCCGGGCGCGCGGGGAGTCGCTCGGGGTCCTCAAGTTCCTCGCGCAGGTCGGGGCCGACCACACTCCGGTCGTCGTCACCTCCCGCGAGGTCGGCGCGAAGCTCGGGGTCAGCCAGCAGGCGGCCGATCGTTACCTCGTCGCGCTCGAGAAGCGCGGGCTCCTCGTCCGCACGCTCGCGCAGCGGCGCCAGCGGATCCAGCTGACGCCGGCGGCGATGGACCTCCTGCGGGCCGAATACCATCTGTATCGAAGAATCTTCGAAGGGCCGGCGCGGGTCACCATCGAGGGCACCGTCGTCTCCGGTCTCGGGGAAGGGCGCTACTACCTCAGTCAGCCGGGGTACGTCGTGCAGTTCTCCGAGCGGCTCGGCTACTCGCCCTACCCGGGGACGCTCAACGTCCGGGTCGACGGCGCCGCCCTTCGGACCCTGTCGGTGATGGCCGGCTGGACGGGGATCCGGATCGACGGGTTCCAGGCGAGCGGGCGGACGTTCGGGGGCGCGAGCTGCTTCGCGGCGCGCATCAACGGGCGCGCGGGCCATCTCATCCGGCCGGACCGCTCGCACTACAAGGACGTCGTGGAGTTCATCGCCTCCGAGCGCCTTCGGGACGCCCTGCACCTGAAGGACGAGGATCCGGTGAAGGTCGACATCGAGGAGCCATGAGCCGCGGGTCGATTGCCCGGTCGATCGCCGAGGATCGGCGGCCGCCGCCGGCGCCGCCCGGCTCCGCGGGTCGCTACGTGAACCTGTGGACCGAGGACGAGGCGCTGGGGGGTCGGCGCGTGCGGGCGTTCGTCGTCATCCTGCGCACGCGCGGGTGTTACTGGGCCGACGTCAAGGGCTGCTCGATGTGCGGCTACTCGAAGGACACCCTCGGCCGTTCCGCGACCCCCGCGGAGCTCGCCGAGCAGCTCGCCCAGGCGCTCCGGCGGTACGACGGCGAACCGTACGTCAAGTTCTACACGTCGGGGAGCTTTCTGGACGACCGCGAGGTCGACCCGGAGAGCCGACGTGCGATCGTCGCGGCGTTCTCCGGCCGCGCGCAGCGGATCCTGCTCGAGACCCTCCCCGAGTTCGTGACCCCGGAGCAGCTCGATCCCCTGCGCGCCGCCTTCTCCGGCGAGCTCGAGGTCGCGCTCGGGCTCGAATCCACCGACCCGACGGTCCTGGGGAAGTTCGTGCACAAGAGCGCCGCCCCGGCCGAGTATCTCGCCGCGGGGGACCGCGTTCGGGCGATGGGGCTCCGGGCCAAGGCGTACCTGCTGCTCAAGCCCCCGTACCTCACCGAGTCCGAGTCGATCGAGGACGTGGTCCGCTCGACCGAGGTCGCCGCGGCGCACTTCGACACGCTCTCCGTCAACCCGGTCCACATCCAGAACGGCACGGTCGTCGAGTGGCTGTTTCACCGGGGACGCTACCGGCCTCCCTGGCTGTGGTCGGTCGTCGAGGCGCTCCACCGCGGAGCCGACCGGCGGGCGGGGGTGCGCCTCGTCTCGTTCCCGACGGCCGGCGGCCTCCGCCGCGGACCGCACAACTGCGGGTCGTGCGACGCGCGCGTCCTCCGCGCGATCGAGGACGCCTCGCTCGACCAGTCGTTCGAAGCGCTCGGCGCGCTCGACTGCGCCTGCCGGTCGACCTGGCGGGCCGAGCGGGAGCTCGAGCCCCTCGGGGTCGAGGCGTGAGCGACGCGCTCGTCCCGCGGCTGCCGTCGCACGCCCGGTCGACGATCGAGCAGTTCCTCCGAGCGCACGCACTCGGCGACGGGCGCGACGGCGTCGTCGTCGGCCTTTCGGGGGGGATCGACAGCGCGCTCACCGCCCGGCTCGCCGTGAACGCGCTGGGCGCGGAGCACGTCCTGGGCGTTCTTCTCCCGGACGCCGGGTTCCCGCCGGAGCTGATCCCCGAGACGGTCGAGTACGCCCGCGCGCTCGGGATCGAGAGCCGGACCATCGCCATCGACCCGATCGAGCGGGCGTTCGCCTCGGCCCTCCCGGGGCCGACCGACCTCGTGACGATCGGGAACACGAAGGCGCGGATCCGGATGGTGCTGCTGTACGCCCTGGCGCGCGGCCGTCGCCGCCTGGTCGTCGGGACGGGGAACAAGTCGGAGCTGTTGCTGGGCTACTTCACGAAGCACGGGGACGGCGGGGTCGATCTGCTGCCGATCGGCGATCTGTACAAGACGGAGGTCCGGGCGCTCGCCGCGGAGCTCGGTCTGCCCGCCGCGATCCTCGCGCGGCCCCCCACGGCGGGCCTCTGGGACGGTCAGACCGACGAGGAGGAGCTCGGCGCCCCGTACGAGGTCGTCGACCGGATCCTTCGAGGGCTCGAGGAGCTGCGCAGCGAGGCCGAGATCGCCGAGGCGACCGGCCTTTCGCCGGAGCGGATCCGCGACATCGCGCGCCGGGTCCACGAGAGCCGCCACAAGCGCCGACCGGCGCCCGTCGCCAAGGTCGGCCTGCGGACGGTCGGTATCGACTGGCGGGAGTGACCCGGGGGCCGCGCCCGCGCTCGGTACGCGTCCGCGTAACGTTTTACGGGACCGCGGCTCGACCGCCGCGGACACCGGGATTCCGCGATGGACCACGCCACCTACCAACGGCTCTACGAGCAGCTCGTCACGTACGACGACGTGCACCGGATCGCGCACGCGGAACACCGCAACGAAGAGCTCCTGTTCGTCATCCACACCCACCGGGTGACCCGCGACGCGACCCGCCGCTTCTACGTCGTGAAGCGGCAGCTGCCCCGGCTCGTCGCGCAGTGGAAGCACGGCGCCTCCATCCTCGACATCGCGACCGAATGGCGCTTTCCGCCCGTGCTCATGGGCCAGCAGA
The DNA here is from genome assembly GCA_035499455.1 of Thermoplasmata archaeon. Taxonomy (GTDB): domain Archaea; phylum Thermoplasmatota; class Thermoplasmata; order Lutacidiplasmatales; family UBA184; genus Lutacidiplasma. Next base: position 161,796 of record DATJYS010000002.1, read on the forward strand.
TGCTGGGGGAGCTCGGCATCCCCCGCAAGAAGGTCTGGCAGACGTTCCTGCATCCCGAGACGGCCCCGGACGAGCGCCTGCGCAGCGAAGTGCAGGCGCTCCTCGCCGCCGACATGATCTACTCGCCCCACGGCATGGAGCTCCAGCGCGAGCGGGGCCGCAAGGGCGAGGAGCGTCTCGAGCGGTGGCTGAAGAAGCACGGGATCGGCTACCGCACGGAGAAGGATCTCCGCGGCAAGTACGCGAAGACCCCGGACGCGCTCCTCGACGAACCGATCATCTTCTACGGCCAGAAGCTCACCTGGATCGAGTCGAAGGCGAACTTCGGCGACGAGGTCGAGCTCCGCAAGAACCTGAAGCGGCAGCTCGGGCCGTACACCGAGATCTTCGGCGAGGGGGCGGTCGTCTATTGGTACGGCTACGAGGAAGGGGCCGAGTCCCCGCCGGGGATCCTGCTCTGGGACGGCGACACCTTCGAGGGGATCACGCCGGTCGTCCCGCCGCGCTCCGAGCGACCTCACGCTGCGCACCCGTCGCGAGATCACGCTCGACCACCGCACCCGGCGTCGCCTCCTTCAGCCCCAGGATCAGGGCACGGCGGCTCCGCCGGCGGGCCGCCTCCCTGAACTGCCGCGACATCGAACGGCCGAGCAGGTCGGCGTCCGCGGAGACCCCGGCCCGGCGCAGCTCGTCCACGAGCTTCACCGCCTCCGGTCCGAGGGAGGCATCCGCGACGACGACGAAGGTGTCGAGCGGCGGCTCGCCCTCCGGCCAGCGGCCGGCGGCCTTCAGCAGGATCTCGAGCGTCTGGTCGCCGATGGCGAGCCCGGCGGCGGGGGTCGGCGGCCCGTCGAACAGCTCGATCAGGTGGTCGTACCGACCGCCGCCGAAGACGGAGCGCCCTTCGCCGCGGCGCGAGAACGCCTCGAAGACGGTCGACGTATAGTAGGCGAGGCCCCGCACGACGGTCGGGTCGAAGACGATCCGGTCCGCGAGCCCGCTCTTCTCGAGCAGCCGGAAGAGGGCGCGCAGGCGCGTCGCGCCGGCCTTCGCCGTCTCGTCGAGGCCGCGGGCCTCGAGGGCCGAGAGGTAGGCGTCGAGCTCCGCCGGCCCGATCCCGGCCCCGGCGGCGCGGAACCGCTCGACCAGCTCACGGGCGCCGTCGGGCGTCACGCCCGCCTCGGCGAGCTCTCCTTCGAACTCCGCCGGAGGCACCTTGCGGAACCGGTCGACCGCCCGGAAGAACCGGGTCGTCTGGGTCGCGCCGAACAGCCGGCCGAGCCCCTCGGCGAGCGCGCGGTCGTTGATCCGGAACGCGTAGAGGCCCTGGGCCCCGACCTCGTCGAGGATCAGGGCGGCGGTCGCGAGCAGGTCCGCCTCGGCTTCCACTCCGGGAACGCCGAGGAGGTCGAGGTTGAACTGCAGGAATTCGCGGGTGCGCCCGGCCTGGGGCTCCTCGTACCGCCAGCTCTTCGCGACGGTGAACCACTTCACCGGCATCGGCTCGGACTTCGCCCGGTCGACGAAGACGCGCGCGAGGGACGGCGTCTGCTCGGGGACGAGGGCGACCGGGCGGTCGCCCTTGTCGCGGAACAGCCAGGTCTCCGCGGCGATCCCCTCGCCGCTCTTCGTCTGGTACAGCTCGAAGCTCTCGACGCTCGGCAGCTCGAGCTCCGCGTACCCGGCCCGGCGGGCCGCCGCGCGCATCCGTCGTCGGATCTCGGAGCGGGCCCCGGCCTCGGGCGGCGGGTAGTCTCGGAACCCTCGGAGGACGCCGGGACTCATCGCCGGCCGACCGGGCGTCCCTCCTTATCTATTGTTATGCCGACGGCGCGGGGCCCGCGCCGTCCGGGACGCCTTCGAGGCCCCCGACGGCTCCGGCCGGCTCGGCGCGGTCGGCGAACGCCTTCAGGTGCCGATAGGCGCCGATCGTCCCGACGAAGTTCCGCGCCTTCAGCTCGACCGTGATCGACCGGAGCTCGGCGATCGCCGGGGCGATGTCGAGCCCCGCGGACTTCGCCTCGAGGATCCGGTCGCGCAGCCGCTTCAGCTCCTCCATGAACCGGGGCTTGAGCAGCGACCAGAGGGCGATCGCGCTGCGGGCGAGCATCCGCTCCGCCGGCTCGCGCCGTCCGGCGCCGAGGTACTTGCGCCCCTCCTGCAGCGGTCCGAGCGCCGGGCCGGGGTCGCCGCCCAGCTCCCGGAGCGTCTCGGCGAGGAGGTCGCACTCGGTTGCGAGGATCCGGCCCGTCGCCCAATCCTCCTCGACCTGACTCAGCTGCTCGCGCACGTGGTCGAGCCGGCGGAACGCGCCGGCGAGGTCCCCCGCCGAAAGCGCCCCCCGGATCGCGGCGAACTCGACGTCCGCCGAGGTCGTGGGCACGAGCTGGGCGAGCTCGTTGCGTCGTCCGAGCGTCCGTTCGTACTCCTCGGCGAGCGTGCTGGCGAGCCGAACGAACATCTCGCGCACGATCGTCTCGAGGGCGGCGTCGTCCGCGACCAGCGCCGCGGGACCCGCGCGGCCGACCTGACCGCTCAGGTCGACGCCGAGGCGGCGGCCGAGCTGACTGTACTCCTCGAGGCGTCGCCGCAGCGCGTCCGACTCGACGCGCGGAGGGAGGGAGGGGAGGGCGTCGAGGGGCGCCACGGCGTCCGGGCTGCGGGCCGGACGGTCGGCCGGTGCGCCCATCCGCCGGCGCGTCCCCCCCCGGTCCAGCAGCTGGGGGGGCTCGTCCTCGTCCGTCGTCGCCGTCGACGCCGCGGTCGTGAGGTCGACGGACCGCAATAGCTCGCCGACCGTCTGCATGAACACCGGGTCCTTTCGTCCCTCCGGGCCGGCCGCCTCGCGGACGACCCCGAACAGCTCGACCGAGAGCTTGCACGCCGGGCACTCGGCCGCGCCCCCGGGGACCTCGGACGCGCAGGCCGGACACGCCCCCATCGCGGCTCCGCCTCAGGCCCCGTCCGGGCGGGCGGGGGAGGAGGCGGCGACGGACGGCGCGCGCACCGCGGGGCGGTAGCGCGGGTCCGCCTTCATCCGGCGGAGCCGCCGAATCCGCTCGGCGGTCGCGGGGTGGGTCGAGAACAGCGAGGCGAACGCGCCGCCGCGGAACGGGTTGACGATGAACAGGCTCGCCTGGGTCGGGGAGCCCACGTTCATCGGCCGCTTCAGGTTCGCCGTCTCGAGCTGCTGGAGCGCCGAGGCGAGCGACTCGGGGTCGCCGATCGTCGCAGCGCCGACCTCGTCCGCCCGGTACTCCCGGGTCCGCGAGATCGCGAGCCGGAGCAGGAGCGCGGCGATCGGGGCGGTGAGCAGGGCGAGGAACAGGACGATCGGGTTCGAGCCCCGGTTCGAGGAGCCGCCGAAGACGGTGGTGAAGAAGGCGATCTGGGCGGCGTACGAGATCGCGCCCGCGAGCGTCGCGACGAACGTCATCAGGAGCACGTCGCGGTCGCGGATGTGGGCGAGCTCGTGGGCGAGGACTCCCCGGAGCTGACGGTCGTCGAGCAGCCGCAGGATCCCCTCGGTCGCGGCGACGACCGCGTGCGATTCGTCCCGGCCCGTCGCGAACGCGTTCGGCGTCTGGGTCGGCACGATCGCGAGCCGCGGGGAGCGCAGGCCGAAGATCGGAGCGAGCTCCTCCACGATGCGGGCGAGGCGGGGCGCCTCCGCCGGGGAGACGATCTTGGCGTGCGTCGACCAGAGGACGAGCCGGTCGCAGGCGAAGTAGGAGACGAGGTTGAGCACGAGGGAGAGCGCGAGGGCCACGACGAGCCCCGCGAGCCACGACCCGAGGAGATACTCCCCGACCAGGCCGCCGACCGCCACGAACAGGGCGACGACGACCGCGAACAGCACCGCGGTCCGACCGAGCGTACCCACCGGTCCGCCTCACGCATGCTAGCGGCCGACCGCTCAAAAGGTTACGCGCGGACCGTTCGGCCCTCGGGAGCGAGGACGGCGAGGTGCCGGCGCGCGGACGGGGTCGGATGGTACGTTCCGACGGAGACCCCCGGAGCCCGCCGCACGGTGCGGGCCGCCTCGGGCGGCCACCGGCGCCCGCATCGGGGGCACTCGAATCCCCGGCGGGTTCCCAACGACCGCCCCGGCCGGCGGCACTCGGAGCAGACCGGCTTCGCGGTCTCCGTCCGGCGGGCGAGACGCTCGATGGCGAGGCCCTCCAGGCGCAGGCCGCCGTCGCGGCCCCGGCTTCCCCAGACCCGCACGCGGTCCCCGACGACCAACGACCGGGCGACCCGGGGGAGGGTCTTGGTCGGTTCGAAGACGATGCACGGAAGGCGGGCCAGGGTCGCGTCGACCACCTCGAACCGGACGTGCCCCCCCGTCCCCGGGGTCGGCGTCGAGGCGATCGTTCCGCGGACGATTGCCGACCGGTACGGATCGATCGAGCCCGCGGAGCGGGGGCGCAGGTGGTCCCCCGTTCCCTGGTTCGTGCGGAACACCATCCACCGGTCGACCGGCTCGGAGCGGACGATGCGGCGAGCGCGCGCCGGGGCGTCGGGCGTCGTTGAGCGGAGGCCGTAGAGGATCGGGCACGGGGAGTGAGGGGCCACGAGGAGTCGGCGGGTGCGCGGATCGTGGCAGAGGAACAGCGAAGGTTCCTGCTGCTGCGCCCGCCGCACGCTCTCGGCGTCGACCGATCGGGGCGTCCCCCACCGGTCCGCCGGCCGGTAGGCGATCAGCTCCCACGTGGCGCGCCGACCGGGCCAGGCGATTGCCGCCGACGCGCCGATGAGTCCGCGGCGGCTGCCTCGGGTCCGGCCGTCGACGCCCCGCGACCGCAACGCCGCGACGCGCTCGCCCACGGGCACGACCTCCTGCACCGCCGACCAGTAGAGCGCGGGGGGAAGCGGGCGGGACGAGGCGACTAGGGCCGGATTGGTGCGGCGGGCGGGTTCGGCCAGGGACCTCACCCGATCCCAGGCGGCGTCGACGAGCGACGCCGCCTCGGCTCCCCGCAGCGGGGTTCCCCGGCGATACGAACGGACCGGTGCTCCGTCGATCTCTCCCACCACCGACGCCGCTCCACGGCCGTGGCCGAATCGGGCGGCGAGCGCGGCGTTGCCGCGGGTCTTCCAGGGAACGTTCGGGTTCAGCCGGACCAGGCGCGGCTCGCCCAGGAGGTCGATCCTCCGCGCCCGGGCGAGCCGAACGATCTCGGTGAGGACCCACGTCGTGCAGCCCCCGCGCGGGCTGTCGGTGTCGTCCACGCCGATCCAGATCCTGGCCACCCCCGGGTTCGGAGGGCGCGGGCTCGGGCCCGCGGTTACGTCAGGCCCGCGAGGAGCTTCTCGTACGCTGGCCGGTGGGTCTCGAGGGAGATGTCGGTCCGTACTGGACCCGCCCGCTCCCCGAGCAGCTTGCGCTCGAGGCCTTCGGGGGACGACTCCTTCGGGCGGTGCATGACGCCGATCGGGATCCGCCCGGCCTCCATCTGCTCGAGGCAGCGCTGGAACATCGCCTTACGGTCGGTCGGGTCGTAGCCGGGGAGGGTGGTGACGTCGATCACCTTCTCGCGCCAGAGCTTGTACGTGTCGTTGTACGTCACGCACGGCGACAGGTCCTCGACGAAGGCGAACCCGCGGCCGTCGCGGTTGAACCGGATCGCCTCGCTCAAGATCGCGGTCATCGTCTTCGGGTCCCCCGAGAACGTCCGGGCGATGAAGTTCGGCGCGGGGATCGACAGCGCGGTGAGGATCGCGTCGAACGGCGCCTCGACGTTCCCCTCGAAGCCGATCTGGCTCGTGGGGGACGGCTGGCCCTTCGTGAGCCCGTACGTCTCGTTGTTCATGACGATGTAGAGGATCGAGGCGTTCTTCTTGAACGCGTGGATGAAGTGGCCCATGCCGATCGCGTAGCCGTCGCCGTCCCCGCCCGCCGCGACGACCGTGAGCCCCGGGTTGGCGAGCTTCACGCCGACCGCCTGCGCCAGGAGCCGGCCGTGCAGCGCGTGGATCCCGTTGACCTCGAGGAAGTTGTGGATCGACCCGGAGCAGCCGATCCCTCCGACCAGCACGAGGTCGGCCGGGGTGATCTTGAGGTCGCCCGCGGCGCGCTTCACGGCGGCGAGAAGGCCGAAGTCCCCGCATCCCGGGCACCAGATCGGGTGAACCGGTTTCGCCGACTCGACCATCGCTAGGCGACCTCCTTCAGCTCGTGGATGATCTGCGGCGCGCGGAACGTGTAGCCGTCGTACTTGAGGATGGAGCGGAGCTTGCCGTACTGCCAGGGCATCGTCTCCCGCAGCAGGCGGGCGAACTGCCCGGTGAAGTTGTGCTCCACGACGTAGGCGACATCGACCTCCTTCAGGAACGGGTCGATCTCGTGGACCGGGACTGGGTAGAGCGTGCGGGCCTGCAGGTAGAGCGTCGGCACGCCGCGCGCGGAGAGGATCCGTTGCGCCTCGAAGATCGGGCCGGACGTGCTGCCGTAGCCGATCAGTCCGATCTTCGCCCCCGGCGGACCGAACCGTCGGCACGCAGGAAGCTCGGGGCGGGCGTGGACCATCTTGTCCATCCGCTTGTGCATCATGCGGACGCGGTTCACCGGGTCGACCGAGACGTGGCCCCACTCGTCGTGCTCGTTGCCGGTGACCTCCGCCCAGATCCCCGGGGTCCCCGGCGGGGCGTACGGACTGCGCCCGTCCGCGGCGTGCTCGTAGACCTTGTACTGGGCGAGCTTCGAGACCGCCTCGGGCGAGAGGCGCTTCCCCCGGTCGATCGACGCCTTCGAGAGGTCGAAGCGGCGGGAGGTCGTCGTGTTCTGGCAGAGCGCCTGGTCGAGCAGGAGGAGCACCGGCACCCGCCAGCGCTCGGCGAGGTTCAGCGCTTCGATCGTGACGAGGAAGGCGTCTTCGGGGTCGGCGGGGGCGAGGACGAAGCGGGGGTACTCGCCGTGGCCGAGGTTCGCGAGGTGCGAGAGGTCCGACTGCTCGTGCCGCGTCGGCTGGCCGGTCGACGGCCCGACGCGGGCGCAGTCCGCAACGACGATCGGGATCTCGGCGGTCCCGGCCTGACCGATCCCTTCGGTCATCAGGGAGAGGCCCGGCCCGCTTGTCGACGTCATCACCCGGGCGCCCGCGTAGCTCGCCCCGATGATCATGTTCACGGCCGCGAGCTCGTCCTCCGCCTGGCGGACGACGCCGTCGAGCGGCGGCAGGTACCGCTGCAGGTACTCCATGATCTCGGTGGCGGGCGTGATCGGGTAGCCGGCGAAGAACCGGCCCCCCCCGACGACGAAGCCGAGCGCCACCGCCTGGTTGCCCGTGGTGAGGATCATATCGTGGGCGTCCCCGTCCGCGACCGCAAAGCGGTGCGCGACCCCCTCCGCCTCGAGCGCGGCCTTCCGGCCGATCTCGAGGGCGCGCAGGTTCTTCTCGAGCGCCTCCCCGCCGCGGCGCCGGAAGCGGTCCTCGATGACCGACTTCGTCACCGCGGGGTCGAAGCCGAAGAGGACCGAGAGCGCGCCGTACGCGGCCGTGTTCTTGAAGATCGGTTGACCGAGCACGCCGCCAACGAGCGTGGCGAACGGGAAGCCGACCCCGTTCGGCACCTCGGTCTTGAACGCGGTCGAGTCGTAGAGGATGAACCCGTGGGGCGCGAGGTCCTCCTTCCCCATCTCGATCGCCTGGGCGTCGAACCCCACGAGGACGTCGACGTGCGACTTCACCGCCGAGATCGGGTCCCGGCACGCCCGGACGGAGGCGTCCGCGTGGCCGCCGCGGATCCGCGAGAGGACGTTGCGCGAGAGGTAGACGTACAGCCCCCGCTTGCGAAAGTACCGACCGAGCAGGTCGGAGACGGTCAGCGTCCCGTCCCCGCCCTGACCGCCGATCATCACGCAGACGTCGGTGAGGTCGATCGGGGTCCGGGACGAGCCGGATCCCGATTCGGCAGGTACGGGCCTCGCTGGAGACGCTGGGGTGCTGGACATGGTTGCTGTCGACCGGTACGCTGCCGATTCCTATCCCGTTTCAGCCTCGGGCTCTATTTAAGTCATCATCATCCCGCCGACCGCCCGCCCTCGTACCGCCCCCGGTTCCGGCGGTTCCGCGGCCAAGCCTTAATCCGTTCGACGGCCTGAATCGACCGTGTCCGAGCCTCGCCTCGTCGAGGACTTCCATCCGTTCACGGCGGCCGAGCGGCACCTCCCCGAATCGCTCGTCGTCTGGGACGAGACGCTGCGCGACGGCGAGCAGATGGCCGGGGTCCACTTCACCCCCGACGAGAAGCTCCGGGTCGCCCGGCTCCTCTCCGACATCGGGGTCGGCGTGCTGAACGCCGGGATCCCGGTCGTCTCCGACGAGGAGGCGCGCGCGGTGAAGCTCGTCGCGGGGGCGGGCCTGAAGGCGAAGGTGCTGGCCGCGGCGCGCACGGTGCTGAAGGACGTCGACGCCGTGATCGACAGCGGCGCGAGCCACATCGCGATCTTCGTGGCCGCGAGCAACGTCCACCTCCGGTACAAGCTCAAGATGTCGCAGGAGGAGGTCCTCCGGGCGTCGCTCGACTCGGTGCGTCGGGCGAAGGAGGCGGGCCTCCACGTCGCGTTCGTCACGGAGGACACCGTCCGCGCTCCGTTCGACTTCGTCGAGCGGCTCTACCGCGCGGTGCAGGACGCCGGGGCGGACCGGCTGGTCGTGGCGGACACGGTGGGCATCATGACGCCGCTCACCTTCCGCTGGTACCTCACCGAGTTCCAGCGCCGGGTCCGGCCGAAGGACCTCTCCGTCCACTGCCACAACGACCTCGGGCTCGCGACCGCGAACACCCTCACGGCGATCGAGTGCGGCGCCCGCGCCCCGCACGTCTGCGTGAACGGGCTCGGCGAGCGGGCGGGCAACGCGTCACTCGAAGAGGTCGTGGTCGCGCTCGAGTCGCTGTACGGCTATCGGACCGGGATCCGAACCGAGCGCCTCTACGAGCTCTCGCGCCTGGTCGAGGGGCTGTCGGGGGTCCCGATCGCGGCGAACAAGGCGCTCGTGGGGTACTACGCGTTCTCCCACGAGGCCGGGATCCACACGCACGGGATCCTCGCCCACACGCTCACGTACGAACCGCTCCAGCCGGCGTTCGTCGGTCGCGAGCGCCAGATGATCCTGGGCAAGCACACCGGCAAGGCGGCGATCGTCGAGAAGCTCAAGGAGCGCGGGATCACGGCGTCGGAGCCGGTCCTCCTCGAGCTGTTGCAGCGGATCAAGCTCGACGCCGAATCGCAGTCGAAGGAGGCGCTCTCCGCCTTCCTGGCCGAGTACCGCGCGCGCTTTGAGCGTCCGGGGCTTTCCGACGAGGAGTTCTGGGCGATGGTCGAGGCGGTCGGGCTCCGGGCGGTGGCGCCGTGACGAGCGGGAACGGCCATGGGATGACGCTCGCCGAGAAGATCCTCGCGCGCGCGTCGGACACTCCCCGCGTGGTGCCGAGCCAGATCGTGGAGGGGAAGGTCGACCTCGCGATGATGCACGAACAGGGAGCACAGACGGTCCTGCCGTTCCATCAGATGGGGGCGGACCACGTCTGGGACCCGGAGCGCGTGGTCATCGCGATCGACCACTGGGTCCCGGCGTCCACGGAAGGGGCGGCGGTCCTCCACCGCACGCTCCGGAAGTTCGCCGAGGAGGTCCACCTCCCCCACTTCTACGACGTCGGCAACCACGGGATTTGCCACCAGATCCTCGCGGAGAACGGCTGGGTCGTCCCCGGGGACCTGGCGGTCGGCACCGACTCGCACACCAACATGCTGGGCGCGATGGGCGCCTTCGCCACGGGGATCGGACCGACCGAGATGGCCGCGGTCCTCGCGCTCGGGGAGCTGTGGCTGAAGGTGCCGAGCTCGATCGCCGTCCGCGTGAAGGGACGCTTCGACCCCGGCGTCACCGCGAAGGACCTCGTCCTGCGGGTCCTGGGGGAGCTCAAGACGACCGGCGCCGCCTACCAGGCCGTCGAGTACGGCGGACCGACGATCGAGCGGCTCTCGATGCCCGAGCGGTTCACGATCTGCAACATGACGACGGAGATGGGGGCGAAGACCGGGATCGTCCCCCCCGACGCGACGACCTACGAGTACCTCGAGAAGATCGCCAAGCACCCGATGCATCCGCTCCACGCGGACGCCGACGCGCGGTACGCCCGGACGATCGAGGTCGACGTCGACGGGATGCCGCCGATGGTCGCCTGCCCCTACTCTCCGGACAACGTTCGTCCCCTCACCGAGGTCGTGGCCGAGCACGTGAAGATCGACCAGGCGTTCCTCGGCTCCTGCACGAACGCCCGCATCGAGGACCTGCGCGAGGGGGCGGCGATCATGAAGGGCCACAAGGTCGCCCCCGGCGTCCGATTCATCGTCTCTCCCGCGTCGACCAAGATCTACGAGCAGTGCCTGCGCGAGGGGCTGATCGAGGTGTTCACCGAGGCCGGGGCGGTCTTCACGAACTCGAGCTGCTCGGCGTGCTTCGGCGGGAACATGGGGATCCTCGCGCCGGAAGAGGCGTGCGCCTCATCGTCGAACCGCAACTTCCCCGGACGGATGGGGGCGAAGGAGGCCCGCATCTACCTCATGTCGCCGGCCGCGGTCGTCGCGAGCGCGATCCAGGGCGAGGTCGCGGACCCGCGCGCGCTCGCCTGAACGAGGGTTCCGTGCAGACGATCGTCGAGGGCCGCGTCTGGACGCTCGGACGGGACGTCGACACCGACCAGATCATCTCGGGAAAGTACCTCACGATCATCGACCCGAACGAGCTCAAGAAGCACGTCTTCGAGATCGCGCTTCCCGAGTTCGCGAAGGCGGCGCGTCCGGGGGACATCCTCGTCGCCGACGAGAACTTCGGGAGCGGGTCGAGCCGGGAGCACGCCCCGCAGGCGATGCGCGCGATCGGGGTGGGGGCGGTCGTCGCCGATTCGTTCGCCCGGATCTTCTTCCGCAACGCGATCAACCTCGGGATCCTCGCGATCGAGGCGCGCGGGGTCCGGGCCCTCTTCTCCACGGGCGACACCGCCCGCATCGACCTTCCGAACGGCCGCATCACGAACGTCACGACCGGCGCGTCGCTCGACTTCCCGCCCCTTCCGTCGCATCTGATCGGTCTCCTCGAAGCCGGGGGCCTGGTCGAGAAGGTCCGGCGGGAGCTCGAGGCGCGCCGTGGGGCGGCCGGGGCGGCCCCATGAAGGACGCCGGCTACGAGATCGCGGTCTTCCCCGGGGACGGGACGGGCCCCGAGGTGATCCGCGAGGGCCTGAAGGTCCTCGGGGCCCTCGCCGAGGGCGGCCCGGCGCCGTGGAACGCCACGGAGTATCCGGGCGGCGGACAGTACTACCAGGCGAACGGGCGGGAGTGGGACCCTGCCGGGGAAGCGGCCGCCCGCCGGGCGGACGCCGTGCTGCTCGGCGCGGTCGGCTGGCCCGGGGCGACGCTCCCGAACGGCGACATCGCCGGACGGGCGCTCGTGCTCGGCCTCCGGGAGGGCCTGGACCTCTACGCGAACGTTCGGCCGTGCCGGCTGTACCCCGGGGTGACCCACCGCATCAGCGGCGAGTTCCGGGAGGTCTGGTCTCCGAAGAACGTCGATCTCGTCATCGTGCGGGAGAACACCGAGGGGCTCTACACGCCGGCGCGCGGCCGGCTGCGCCGCGGCGGGGCGACCGAGGTCGCCATCGACACCCGCGTCATCACGCAGAAGGGGTGCGAGCGGATCGCCCGGTACGCGTTCGAGCTGGCCCGCGCGCGACCCCGCGGCGCGCCGGAGGACGGGGTGCGCCGGGTGACGTGCGTGGACAAGTCGAACGTGCTCGAGGGGTGTCGGTTCTTCCGGGAGACGTTCGACCGGGTCGGCGCCGAGTACCCCGACATCCAGCGCGACTACGCCTACGTCGACGCGTTCACGCAGTGGATCGTCCGGAACCCGGAGCACTACTCGGTCGTCGTCGCCCCGAACATGATGGGCGACATCATCACCGACCTCGCGGCCGTGCTGCAGGGCGGGATGGGGTTCGCCTCGGGCGGCAACATCGGGGTCGACCACGCGATGTTCGAGCCGGTCCACGGGAGCTCGCCGAAGCACGCGGGGAAGAACCGGGTCAATCCGTTCGCGACGTTCTTCGCGATCGAGCAGATGCTCCGGTGGCTCGCCGAGCGGCACGCCGACCCCCGCCTCGCCCGCCAGGCGGAGCGGCTGGAGCATGCCGTCTCCGCGACCCTCGCGGCCGGAACGGCCCGAACGTACGACCAAGGAGGGACCGCTACGACGAGCGAAGCGGGGGACCGGGTCGCCGCCGCCGTGCGAGGGGAGCCTCGATGAACGGCCGGTCGGTCGCGGTGGTAGGCGGAGTCACCACGAAGTTCGGTCTCCGCTCGTCCACCTGGGGCGAGCTCGCCCAGGAGGTCGGGGCGGCGCTGTTCCGCGCCGTCCCCGCCCTCCGGTCCGAGGAGGTCGACTCGCTGTTCGTCGGCGCGGCCGAGCCGGAACGGCTCGCCTTCCAGTCCCATGCCGCGCCGTACGTCGCCGAGCAGATGGGGATCCGACCGACCCGCATCCTCCAGCGGACCGAGCTCGCGTGCGCGTCCGGTCAGTCGGCGATCCGCTCCGCCTACGCGGCGATCGCCTCCGGGCTCTCCGATGTGGCGGTCGCGGTCGGTCTCGAGAAGATGAACCTCCCGTCGATGGCGGAAGCGAACACGGCGATGGCGTGCGTCATGGACCGGGCCTGGGACGGGCCGGCCGGCGCGACGGCCCCTCCGTTCTTCGCCATGGTCGCGCAGCGGCACATGCTGGAGCACGGAACGACCGAGGAGCAGCTCGCGGCGGTCTCCGAGAAGAACCACCGGTTCGCGAACTCGAACCCGAGCGCTCAGTTCCACGAGAAGACGTTCGCGCGCGACCGGCTGATGCGCCTGCCGCTCGTCGCACCCCCCCTGCGGCTCGGGGACTGCTCGTCGATGACCGACGGCGCCGCGGCGGTCGTGCTCGTCTCGGAGGAGGCGGTAGGGCGGTTCCCCGATCCCCCGGCGTGGATCCGGGGCAGCGGTCAGTACTCCGATTTCCACAACCTCGCGAACGCCGGCTCGCTGACGGAGTGGACCGGGCTCACGCACGCGTCCCGGGAAGCGCTGCACCGCGCGGGGATCGGCATCGACCGGGTCGACTTCGCCGAGGTGCACGACTGCTTCTCGATCTCCGAGATCGTCGAGTACGAAGCGCTCGGGCTGTGCCCCCCGGGGCAGGGAGGGTCGTTCGTCGCGGAAGGCCAGTCCGACCTCGGCGGGGCGATCACGATCAACCCGCGCGGGGGACTGCTCGGCTGCGGCCATCCGCTCGGAGCGACCGGGGTCGCCCAGGCGGTCGAGGTGTTCACGCAGTTCGCCTCCAAGGCCCCCGCCGCCCGGCAGGTGCCCGACCCCGAGTGGGCGCTGGTCCACAACCTCTCGGGCAGCGCGAACGTCCACTCGGTGATGGTCTACCAGCGCGGAGGCGCCTCGTGAGCGACGGCGCTCGCCCCGCCCGCCCGCGGCCACCGGCGACGGCCGCCCCCGCGCCCGTGGAGCGGCCGACCGAACGCGAGCCCCCCCCGAAGCCGTTCCTCCTCGATTTCCTTCCGCTCGAGTCGGAGAAGGAGACCCGCCTCGCCCGCTTCTTCGCCCGTCTCGCCGAGGGCCGGCTTTCGACGACCCGGTGCCCCAGCGACGGCCGTCTCCTCTGGCCGCCCCGCACCGCCTGCCCCTACTGCCACGCGGACGGCCTCGAGTGGGTCGACCTGCCGACCGAGGGACGGATCTACGCCTTCAGCGCCGTGCTCGCCGGGGCACCGATGGGGATGGAGGCGGACGTCCCGTTCGCGGTCGGCCTCGTCGACCTCGCGGGCGTCCCCCTCCGGCTGTTCGGCCGGATCGAGGGGAAGCCGTGGGAGGCGCTGCGCATCGGCGCCACGGTGCGCGTGGAAACGTACTCCGTCCCCGACGGACGCTGGTTCTACCGCTTCCGGGCCGAAGAGTAGGATCGGCCGTTCGTTCGACGCCCTCCCCGGCCGCCCCGTCTTCGCCGCGGAACTCTCCTCGGCGTAGGCTATTTATACGGCCCCTAGGTCTCGCGCCCGCCGGTTCGGAGTAAGCCGGCCTGGCATGGATACGACCGAAACCGGATGGTGGCACCGCCACGGCTGGACGGTCGCCCTCCTCCTCACGGCGTTCGCGTTCGCGTTCTCGATCCGGACGGTCTGGTCGTACCCGGTCATCCAGAAGTGGGGCGCGCTGTACGTCTACGCCGGAGGTTCCGACTCGTACTACCACTCGCGGGTGATGCAGTACATCATCCTCACCGGCCACAACCTGGTCCACGACCCGATGCTCAAGTACCCCATCGGGGGGACGAACCCGCGCGAGCCGCTGTTCGACTGGATGAACGCCATCCTGGGCCTCCTCTTCGCGCCGTTCTTCGGCGGCAACGCGGTCGTCGCGGGCGCTTGGTTCCTCGACCTGCAGGCCCCGCTCTGGGCGGCGCTCGAGGTGTTCCCGCTGTACATGATCGGTCGCGAGGTGAGCAGCCGTCGTACCGGTCTCATCGCCGCGCTCCTCCTGCCGTTCCTGAGCGCGAGCATCACCTCCTCGACGTTCGGCTACGCCAACTATCTCTCGTTCTACACGTTCATGATCCTCGTCGTCGTCTACGCCTACATCCGCACGGTCAAGGCGCTCGGCACGCATCGCTACGTCGAGAGCTACCGGGACGTGCGCCAGTTCGTCCCGGCGCTGCGGGCGTTCTACCACCGCGAGCATACCGCCGTGAAATGGGGGGTCTTCACGGGCGTCTCGCTCGGGGCGCTCGCGCTCTCCTGGCAGGGGTACACCTACGCGATCCTGGTCATCGGCGCCGCGCTGCTGATCGCGATGATCGCGGAGCGGATCCGCCGGGTCGATTCGTTCGGCCTGTACGTCACGACCTGGATCATCGGGCTCGTCGCGATCCCGATGATGATGCCGTACTATCTCGTGCAGGGAGACCTGCGGACGTTCTTCGACCTTCCGGTGCTCCTCCTGTTCGGCGTGCTCGCGCTGATGCTCCCGTTCCTGTTGATGCGGGACATCCCGTGGGTGTTCTCGCTGCCCGCGCTCGCCGCCATCGTCGGCGCGGCGGCGTTGTTCCTCAAGGTCGTCCTGCCGAGCTACTTCGCGGACGTCGTCACCGGGCAGGGGTACTTCGTCAAGACCCTGATCTACTCGACCGTCGCCGAGGCCCAGCCGCCGTCGTTCGACGCGCTCGTCCTCGGGTACGGCGTCGCGACGTTCTTCCTCGCCTTCGTGGGCCTCGCCATCTTCGTCTACGTCCTCGCCCGCCACCGGTTCAAGCGCTACCACATCGCGCTGCTCGTCTACGGGGTCGTCTCGCTCTACCTGCCGATCACCGCGACCAAGTTCTTCCTGGTCGGCGCCCCCGCCTACGCCCTCCTCTCGGCCGAGGCCCTGCACCGAGCGCTGGACGTCGGAAGCTATCCCGAGCTCCGACGGACCGTCGCCTCGCTCTCCGACCGGGGCAGCCAGTTCGCGGCGTTCCGGCGGGCGTTCAAGGCGCGGCACGTCCTTGTGATGGCGGTCGTCGTCCTCGTCGTCCTCCCGAACGTCTGGGTCGCCGTGGACGCGGGCATCCCGGGGAACACGAAGGGAGCGATCGCGGACCAGATCAACAACTCGATCCCGTCGTTCCTCAAGCTCAACGCCTCGCAGCCCGCGAGCAACTACCTCGGGGCCACGGGCACCGACCTCGATACTCCCAATCAGTACGACTACGCGGCGTACTCCTGGCTGAGCCAACAGGACACGAACGTGCCGGAGCCGCAGCGTCCGGCGTTCGTCAGCTGGTGGGACTACGGGTTCCAGGCGATCGACCAGGGGGACCACCCAAGCGTCGCCGACAATTTCCAGAACGGCATCGACCCCGCGGGGCAGTTCCTGCTCTCGCAGAACGAGTCGCTCGCGATCTCGGTGCTCGCCACGACCCTCCTCTCCGCGGAGGAGACGAAGACCCACGCCACGCACCTCCCGAGCGCGCTGGACGCGATCCTCGCGAACGACGGCGTGAACGTGTCGAAGCTCGAAAGCCTGCTCGCGAACCCCGCGAGCGACTACGCTCTCGTCGTCAACCACCCGGACGTCTACCTTCCGGTCAATCCGCGCACGATCACCGATGACAACGCGATGTACCTCGCGGTCTCCTACTTCCTGTCGAGCTCGCTGTCGATCACCCGGGTCGCCGCGGTCTACGACGCGATCCAGGCGTACACGGGCTGGACCATCCGCTACGCGATGATCGATTCGCGCCTGTTCCCGTTCAGCGGCTCGGACACGGGGATCTTCTACGCCCCTGCGGACCTGACGGGCCGGATCATCAACGCCGCGGGGCTCCCGACGACGTTCTTCAACGTCACGGTCCTCGGTTCGGACAACCAGACGTACGCCCTCGGGACGGTGCCGGCGGGCGTCGCGTCGGAGCAGTACGAGATCAACTATTTCTCGCCGTTCTACAACACGATGCTCTACCACACGTACATCGGCTACAACGGGACGGACGTGGGTCAGACCGGCGGCATCCCGGGCCTCAGCGGCGCGGCGGCCTCCGACCGCCTCGAGCCGGGGTGGATGGAGCAGCACTTCGAGATCGTCTACCGGACGGCGTACTACTGTCCGGGCGTCAAGAACGCCTCGAACGGCTCGAAGTGCATGCTGCCCGCGAACCTGCCGACCGCCCGGTCGCTCTCGAAGTCGACCAACGGCACGCTGGACGACTCGGCGCTCTCCTACTTCCAGGGCGGCGAGACGATGCTCGCCTACTATCCGGGCGAGACCCTCGACGGGACGGTCGCCCTTTCGGGAGGGATCCCGGACGCCGGCGTGCGGGTCACCGTCTACGACAGCTGGGGGATCCCGCATATGACGACCGTGACGGCCAAGGACGGAAGCTTCCGCGTCGTCCTGCCGCCGGGGAACGACACGCTCAACATCACCACGGGCGCGTTCGACAAGCTCACCCAGGCCGGGAAGACCGTCCTCAAGTCGGTCTCCCTCAATGTGCCGGACGCCGTCGGCTACAGCTTCGACGCGCCCTCGGTCGCCCAGCGGATCACGCTCGCGACCGCGACGCTCCACGGGACGGTCTACTGGAACAGCGCGAACAACACCACCTACGTGCCCTCCAAGGACGCGGTCGTCCCGGGGGCCGAGGTCGTCTTCAGCGCGCCCGGGAAGCTCGCGAACCTCACCGCCACGACCGACGCCGGTGGGACGTACGCCCTCCCGAACGTCCCGCCGGGGAACTACACCTTCAGCGTCAAGTACCACGGCCGGACCTACAACGAGAGCGCGACGCTGGTGACGCCCGGCGCGTCGGTCGACGCGTCGGCGGGGCTCTCGCCGGCGGTCATCACGGGGGCGGTCACCGGCCCCGGCGGGGTCCCGTACCCCCACGCGACCGTCACCCTCTCCGGAGCGACCGGGGTCGTGGCGACCGCCGCGACCGACGGGAGCGGAGACTATCGGTTCCCGAACGTCGCCCCCGGAAACTACTCGCTGATCGCCACCGTCCCCGGTACGGCGTTGCGCTCGGCCTCCACCTCGGAAGCGATCTCGGCCGGGGGGACCACCACGACCGCGAACCTGGCGCTCCTGACGATGGCGCCGGTGTCGGTGGAGGTGATGGACCGCTCGAGCGCCGCCGCGGGGATCGCCGTTCGATTCACCCCGATCCTCTCGTTCAGCGCCGGCAGCACCACCGCGCTGGGGGCGGTCGATCAGATCGCGACGAACGGCACGGCGGCGGTCACCGACGCGAACGGCCAGGTCTCTCTCTCGCTCCCGATCGGGAACTACTCGGTGTACGCCCTCGGAACCGTGGGCGCCTCCCTCTACGCAGCGATCGGTTCGCTTGCCGTCTCCGGGGCCCCGGGCGGGATCTCCACGACGCTGTCGCTGGCGCCCGCGTACTCCCTCTCGGGATTCGTTCCCCCGGTCGTGACTGCCTCGGGCACCTCCAGCGCGGTGGTCGCCTACCCGTCGACCGGGGGCGAGGTCGTCGCCGCGACGGCGTCGAACGAGTCGTTCCAGATCTACCTGCCCGCCGGGTCGTACGACCTGCTCGCCCTGCAAGGGGCGGTCGGGGTCGGCTCCCCCTCGGACGTCGCCCTCGCGCACGTGAACGTGACCGGGCCGACCTCCTACTCCCTCTCGCCGGGCCCGTCGATCGCTCCCCGGCTCGCCGTCTTTGCGAACGTCTCGTCGGACACCACCTACCCCGTGGCCAACGCCACGCTGCGCGTGTCGGCCGGACCGACCGGGCCCGGGCTCTCCCAGACCTCCACGTCCAACGGGTCGATCGCGTTCTTCCTGCCGTCGGCGATCCCGCTCGCCTCGGGGGGCTACTGCATCGCCGCGAGCGCCCCGGGCTACCTGAGCCAGTCGACGTGCGGGATCGCCCCGACGTCGCTCGCCTCGCTGGGGACCTATCGCCTCACGCCCGCGCCGGTGCCGGTGACCCTCAACGTCGTCGGGCTCCCGACGGGGACGACGGTGTTCGTCAACATCACGGCCAAGAGCCCGACGGCCGTCGTGCGCAACCTGACCGGCGGCCCGCGGTTCTCCTTCGCGCTCCCCCCCGGCCGCTATTCGATCGAGGCGTCCGCCACCGCCGACCACGGGGCGATCGACTACGCCCCCGCCACGCCGCTCTCGGTGACGGTCGCCTTCGGCGCGACCGACGCGTCGTTCACCCTATCGATGCTCACCGAGATCCTGGCCCACGGCACCCTCTCGCTGCCGAGCGGCACGACGGCGGAGAACACCACCGTCACGCTCTCCTCCTCCGTCCAGAACGTGACGGTCAACGGCACCGACTATCTGGCGGGCTTCCGCATCTCGCTCGGGGCGTTCACGGCGAGCGTCAACGCCACCGGGACGCTCGGGCCGCTCGAGAACCTGACGAGCGTCTCGGTGGCGTCGGGCGGGACGATCATCCCGCGCTTGGTCCTGAACCGCGCGGGCGTGCGCCTCTCGGGCACCCTCGAGACGGAGGCGAACGCGACGCTCTTCTTGAACGGCACCGTCACGCTGCGCGCGCCCGGCGGAGCGACGATCCTCGCGAGCGCCTCCGACGGCCAGTTCACGGCCCACGTCCCCACCGACCACAACTTCTCGGTCTCCGCGAACTTCACCGTCCGCGCCCCGGGCCCGAACGGTTCGTACTACCTCACCTGGAGCGTCGTCCCCGGCACCGCCTGCCGGATCGGGACGACCGCCACGACCTGCGCGGTCCCGCTCGCTTCGACCGCCGACCTCTCCTGGCTGAACGGAACGGTCTCGCGCGCCGGGCTCCCCGGGGCCGTCGCGTCGGTCCTGCGGCTCGTCGGCCCGTACCCGCTCACCACCGTGACCGTCGTCTCCGTGCCGAACGGCACCTTCGCCCTCCACGTCGCGCCCGGGGCGTACTACCTCTACGCGGTCCCGTCGGACGGCTCGCCGTACGCGGGATTCGCCACCGCGCTCGCCCTGCCGTCGAGCGGCGGCCCCCGGTCGGTCCTGCTCACCCCCGCGTCGACCGACCAGATCACCGTCGGCTCCTCGGGCGCCGCCGGACAGACGCTCGACCTCGCCACCCTCACCGTCGTCGGCTTCGGGGGCAACCGGGTCGTCTATCCGGATCTCTCGATCGGATCGACGGTCGCGGTCGCGCTGCCGCCCGGGACGTACTCGCTGCGCGCGAGCGCCCCCGGGACGCTGAACGGCATCGCCGGCAACGCGAGCGCGCGGAGCTCCGTCACGATCGGGCTCGCCGGGAACCTCGCGACGCGGCTCGCCCTCACCGTCCCGATCCGCTCGACCGTCACCGCGTTCCTGGTCGGCCCCAGCCAGGCGAACGTCACCGTCGGCGGCTCGGCCGAGTTCTCCTTCTCGGTCTCGGACGCGGGGAACGTCCCCGTGACGGTGCATCCGGTCGGCTCTCCGGCGTTCTGGACGTTCAACTTCAGCGTGCAGAACCTGACGCTGAGCCCGGGCGGCGCTGCCACGGGCTCGGTGCGCATCGCCGTGCCGGCCGCGACCCCCGTCTCCCACCCTCCGGTCGCGATCACCTTCGAGCTCGCCAACGGCACCCAGGCGGGGAACGTCACCCCCGCCCCGGTCGTCACCGTCGCCGGCTACCTGGGGATCGCCATCGGCCGGACGGCGGCCCACCCGGTCGGACTCGGGGCCGACCAGGCCGAGGTGCGCTTTTTCGTCCACAACTCGGGGAACGTCGAGGAGTCGGTCGAGATCTCGGTCGCGAACGCGGCGCGCCTCGAAGGCCTCGGGTGGTCGTACGCCTTCGGAAAGACCAACGGGACCCCGGACGTGGTCGACCTCGCGGCGGCGGCGAACCAGTCCTACTCGCTCAACCTGACGTTCGCGGGGATCGCGTTCGTGGCGCCCGGGTCCCTGACCCTCACCGCTTCGGTTCTGAACGTGACGCGCGGTCCGACCGCCTCCGTGACCGTGCCGATCGTCGTCGCGAAGGTGACGGTCTCCAACGCGCACGGCTCGGCCGTGACGGTGACGGGGCCCGGGATCGGCTCCCGGTCGAAGTACCTCGGCGAGTGGGAGCTCCTCGCGCTCGCGCTCATCCCCGCCGGTCTCCTGGTCGCGCTCCTCCTGGGCCAGCGCTGGTGGGCAACGCGGAGGTGGAGCCGATGGTGACCCGGGGGGTCGTCCTCGGGTTCGCCGTGGTCGTGCTCCTGCTCCTCGGCACCGGTGCCGCGGGGGCCACCGGCGCGACCAGAGCGGCGGCGCCGACGTATCCCCCCGTGCACGGCACGGTGAACGGGCCGACGGTCGTCGCGACCTCCTCGAACTCCACCTACTACCTCAACGGCTCCGGCGGCCCCGCGATCGCGCCGAACGGGACCCAGGTCGGGTCGCTCTCCTGGAAGGCGAAGATCTCGGGGAACGACCTCTCGGGCGTCTCCCTCTCACCGAACGCGTCGACGTTCCAGCCGGGAACGCCGGGGATCACGCACCTGAAGGTCGCCAAGGTGACGGAGGCGCTGACGATCACGGTCGAGATCCAGTCGGTCTACCTCTCCTCGAACGCCACGACGAACGTCACCTACACGGTCCAGGTCGTCGTGCCGTACCTGGTCCACGCGCAGCTCGTCGTCGGGCCGCACACGAGCGTCCTCGGCTTCGACGTGACGGTCGAGCTCGACGGGGCCGTCGTCGGTACGGTTCATGTGCCGGCGATCGCGGCGAACGGAACGTACAACCTGACGTACGCCTACGCGACGACGGGGCTCTCCGTCGGGGAGCACACGTTCACGATCTCGCTCGCGAACGAGCACGGCCTCGTCCGGTTCGCGGGCGGGGCGATCGAGTACTCGCAGTCGTTCTACGTCGTCGGCCCGGCGCCGGACTACGCGCTGTACGTGCTCGCCGGGGTCGTCGTCTTCGCCGGGGTTCTCTTTATATTCGTCACCCGGGTGGCCGCGCGCCGGCGGCCGTCCGCGACGCGGAAGTAGGGCCGCCGCGACCGATCCCATGCTGGCACGATCCGAACTGCGCTGCACCTCCTGCGGCCGGGCGCTGCCCACGCCGGGCGGGACGCAGTTCCCCTGCCCGGGCTGCGGGGAGGTCGTCATCGGCCGCTGCGCCCGCTGCCGCGACCAGAGCGTCCTCTACCACTGCCCGAAGTGCGGCTTCGAAGGGCCGTAGGGGCCCGGAGGGGACGATGGGCCAGGTCGCGGTGCTGTTCCGGCTGATGCCCCAGGGGGTCGAGACCGACCTGAAGGCGGTCGCCGAGGGCGTTCGCACCGCGGTGCCTCCCGGGGTCACGATCCGCGGCATGCAGATCCGGGACGTCGCCTACGGCCTCCGGACGCTGCTCGTCTCGGTCGTCATGGAGGACGCGGGCGGGATCCTCGAGACGACGGAGCACGCCCTCGCGAGGCTTCCGCACGTCGAATCGGTCGAGGTGATGGAAGAGGGCCTCCTCTAGCGAGGCACCCCTCCTCCCCGTCCGTGGACCTGCTGACCCACGTTCTCGTCGCCTACCTCGTCACGTACGGGATCGTTGGCTTCCACCCGCAGTACCTCGCCGCGGGGGCGCTCGCCGGCGGTCTCCCGGACGCCGACGCGCTGTTCTTCCCGCTCGCGCGCCGCTTCCCGATCCTGCGCCACCACGGGATCACGCACTCGCTCACCGGGGTCTCGGTCGTCGCGGTCGTGGGCGCCGTCGTCGCGCCGCACCTCGCCCCGGGGTCGCCCGTCGTCTACTTCCTCGTCCTCGAGGTCGGAGGGCTCTGCCACATCGCCCAGGACGGGTTCACGAACTTCGCCGTCCCGCCGCTCCTGCCGTTCTCGAGGACGGAGGTGCATCTCGACGCCGACCGAGCGGTGAACTTCTTCACGCTCGTCGTGTCGGCGGCGTCGTTCTACCTCTTGCTCGGCGTCGAGCGCAACCACAGCGCCTTCGCGGTCTACCTCCTGACGATCGACCTCCTCGCCGCGTTCTACGTCGCCTACTTCGCGATCCGCCTCGCCGGGCGGTTCGCGATCGGCCGTCGCCTGCGGGCCCTCGGCGACTTCGACCACGTCGTGCCGCTGACGAACCCGTTCTCCTTCCTCGTCATCTCGGAGCACGTCCGGGACGGGCGCGAGCGGACGGTGTGGGGCCGCTACGCCCTCGGCCGGGGGCTGGTCGCGGGGCCGTTCGTCGTCGAGGCGCCGCTCTCGGGGGCCCCGCCCCCGGGCGTCCCCGCCACCGCCGGGGAGGCGCTCGAGTGGTCGTTGCCGCTCGCGCGCACGAAGAGCCGGATGCTCGCCTCGACGTACCACTTCGGCGAGGCGTTCCCGGACGCCGCCGGCGGATGGACGGCCGTCTGGTACTCCCTCGAGTTCACGATGCTCGGCCGCGCCGCCGCGGTCCGGGTCCACTTCCCGACCGGCGGCGGGCCGGCGACGGTCCGCTCGGCGTTTTACCGGCCCGGCGCCCGGCCGAGCTAGGGAGCGGCGGCGGGGGAGGCGGCCGGGAACCGGCCGATCGAGGCTTCGAGGAGCGCCGAGAGGTCCTTCTCCGCGAGCCCGCTGCGCGCGGCCGCCTGCGCCCAGCGGCGCAACGCGTGGGCGAGCGGCACGCTTCCCCCGACGTCCCGCGCGGTCCGGTCGATCAGCCCGAGGTCCTTCGCCGCGAGCGCGAGGGTGAACCGGGCCGGGTAGTCGCGCCGGGAGAACGCCTCCCGCTTGTCGGCGAGCATGCGGGATTGGCCGCCGCCGTCCAGGAGGAGGTCGAGGACCCGCTCGCGGTCGAGCCCGAGCCCGCCGGCGAGCGCGAGCGCCTCCGCGGCGAGCGCGACGTGGGCGACGGTGAGCAGGTTGTTGACGAGCTTCATGGAGGTGCCGGCCCCGACGCCGCCGAGCGCCTCCACCCGTCGGGCGAAGATCGATAGGAGGGGCCGGGCCCGGTCGATGTCGGCCGCCGCGCCCCCGGCGTAGACCAGGAGGGTCCCGCCCGTGGCGGCGGCGACGCTGCCGCCGAGCGGGGCGTCCACGAAGCCGATCCCGCGCTCGACGAGCCGGGCCGCGAGCGCGCGGCTCTCCGCGGGGGCGACGGTGCTCAGGTCGACGACGAGGGTGCCGGGGCGGGCCCCGCGCGCGAGGCCGGTCCGCCCGAACAGGACCGCCCGGACCGCCTTCGCGTCCGTCAGGAGCGTGAAGACGACCCCGCCGTCGACCTCCCGCGCGAGCGCCGCGGGCGTTTCGGCCCATCGCGCTCCGAGCGCGAGCAGCTCCTCGGCCTTGGGTCGCGAGCGGTTGTGCACGACGAGGGGGACGCCCCGGTCGAGCAGACGACGGGCGATCGGCGAGCCCATGCGGCCGAGACCGACGAAGCCGACGGGGGAAGCGGCGGGGGCGGTGGGGAGCGCCATGCCGGCGCGAGGCGCACCGGACCCTAAGCTCTGCGGGACGCCCGGAGCCGCCGGGACGCCCGCGGACTCACTTGTAGGTGGACTGGTGGGTGGTCCCTTCGTCGTCGACGATCGTGATGCATTCCCCTTCGCACTCGAAGAGGCACGCTTCGCACATGATGCAGTCGGGCCCGTGGATGACGGCGGACTTCTCGGCCCGGAACTGGAACTTCGCCGCCACGGCCGGATCGTCCGTGACGTTCGGCCAGTTCTCGCGGGGTTGCATCTCGAAGACGGTGACGGGGCAGACGTCGCGGCAGTGGGTGCAGCCGGTGCACTTTTCGTGAGCGACTTCGACGGTGACCATGCCTACCGTTCGTTCACACAAATCGGGGGTTATATTAGGTCAACGAACCGCCGGCAGCGCGGACCGGGCTCCGCCCTCACGGAATCTGGCTGGTGTCGCCCCAACCGCTGATCCGCCCGCTCCCCCCGAGAGCGTCGAGCCTCGCGAGCTCCGCCGGGGTGAGGGAGAAGCCGAAGACATCGGCGTTCTCGGCGATCCGTTCGCGTCGGGTCGACTTCGGGATCTCGACGATCCCGTGCTCGAGCCCCCAGCGGACGAGGACCTGGGCGGGCGTGCGCTGGTGCGCCGCCGCGACCTCCCGGAGCACCGGGTCGGCGAGGCGCTGGCCGCGGGTGAGCGGAGAGTACGCCTCGAGCCGGATCCCCCGTCGCTCGCAGTAGTCGAGCAGCGCGGGGTCGTAGACGAACGGATGCATCTCGACCTGGTTGATCGCCGGGACGATCGATTCGTGCGCGCGCAGCTCCTCGAGGTGGCGGATCGCGTAGTTGCTCACCCCGATCGCACGACAGACCCCCTCGCGCTGGAGCTTCTCGAGCGCCCGCCACGAGGCGAGCCGGTCCTCGGGGGAGGGCGCCCGGGGGGCGTGGATGAGGTACAGGTCGATCCATCGGAGGCCGAGGCGCTCGAGACTTGCCCGCGCCGCGGTCTGCGCGGCCTCGAACCCGTGGTCGGTGTACCACAGCTTAGTGGTGACGAACACCTCCTCGCGCGGCACGCCGCTCTCGCGGATCGCCGCGCCGACATCGGCCTCGTTCCCGTAGAGCTTCGCCGTGTCGATGTGGCGGTACCCGACCTCGAGCGCGGCTCGGACGGCGTCGCGCGTGACCGCCCCGGGCGGCGTCTGGAAGACGCCGAGGCCGACCCAGGGGATCTCGACGCCCTGGTTCGTGCGGACGCGGGAGGCCAGGCTGCTCCGCGGGGGGACGGCGGTCATCTCACCGCCGGGCGGAGGCGGGGGCTTCGGGCGACGTCGGAGCCCCCCGGAATCGGGACGGGATCCCGCGCGTCGCGAGACTGGCGTCGTGGGAGCGGAGCTGCTGCTCGTGCTCGGGGCAGAGGGAGAAGGCGCGCGACGGGGCTCCGACCGCTTCGGGGTGGGCGTCCGACGAGAACATCTCGACCGGGTGCGGGCGGTCGTCGCACGGTCCGCCGCTCCCCGGGTCGGCGTCGCCGATCAGGGGTCTCAGCGAAAAGTCGTACGCGGCGCCCATCTCGCACAGCGGCCGCTGGAAGATCGCGCTCATCGCCCTGGACCGTGGCTACAGCTTCCCGACGAGCGTCGAGAACTCGGCGGGGCTCCATCCCTTGAGCGTCGTCGTTCGGACGAATCCCTCCATGCCCGCGCGCAGCATCAGCTCGTTCGCGACCTGATCGGACGGCAATTCGAGGATGACGACGGCATCGTACGTCCCCATCGTATGCAGCATCGCGAGGACCTTGCCGCCGGCGCCCTCGACCGAGCGGCGCAGCGCCTCGGTCCGCGCGGGAGCTTCCTTCACGGTCCGCACTCCCTCCTCGGTCCAGTTCGCGAGCACCGCGTAGTACGGCATGGTCGACCCGGCGGGAAAGCTCGCGGGCGATACTAAACGATTCGGGAGCCGCTCGGGGCGTCCGGACCGATCCCGGGCGCCGTCCGCCGTTCGGATCGACCGTCCTTGCTATCTCCGACGACGCCGTCGCGCACCGACCCGTCCGGCCGTCGGGGCCTCCGGGGCTCGGAACGATGCCGATCGTCGCTCGGAACGAGGTCCATCTCTTCTACGAGACGTACTCGCGCTCGGGCGACCCGACCGTCCTCGTCCACGGGTCGTGGGCCGACCACGCGAGCTGGGCGCGACTGGTGCCGTCCCTCTCCGAGGCCCTCGCGCTGACCGCCTACGATCGGCGGGGCCACGGAGCGAGCCGCGGCCCCGTTCGAGATCGGCCCGTGCGGGACGACGCGGGCGACCTCGCCCTCCTGCTCGAGTCGATCGACCTCTTTCCCGCCCACGTGATCGGACACTCCTACGGAGGCGCCGTCGCGCTGCGGCTCGCGATCGATCGCCCGGAGCTCGTCCGGAGCGTGGCGCTGCACGAACCCCTGTTCGTCGGCCTGCTCGACGACGGCGATGCCACGGACCGCGCGACGGCGCACGCAGCGCGATCCGAGATACAGCGTCTCCGCGCGACGGCGCGGGCCGGGGATGCGGAAGGAGCCGCCCGTGCGTTCGCGCGGTGGCTCTCTCCCGAGTCGGGCCCGTGGGGGCCGGCCGACCCAGGTTCCCGCGCCCGGTTCGTCGAGCGCGCCGAACGGTCGGTCGAGGAGTACGGTGACCCCGAGGCTACGGCCCCATCGCGGGCGGAGCTCGGGGCTCTCGACCTACCGGTGCTGCTTACCACGGGGGAGCTAAGCCTCGCCTTGTTCCACCGCATTCAGAGGGAGTTGTCGCACGTCCTTCGCAACGCCACGACCCGGACGCTCCCCGAGACGGGCCACGTTCCCCACCTCACCGACCCCGCGGTCTACGCCGGCGCGCTGGTGACGTTCCTCCTCGAGCGGGACGTTCCTTCCACCTGACCGACCGCGACGACGGTGCCGGGACCTCCGGCGCGGAGCGGGCGGGTTTCGGTCGGTCGTGGGCGCCCGCCCGGAACTCCTCGAGGAGGCGAAGCACCCCCTTGCCGAGCCACTGACCGCCGTCGACCGTGAGCACCTCACCGGTGATGTACGCGGCCCGCGCGCTCGCGAGGTACCGCACCGCGTGGGCGATCTCTTCCTCCGTTCCGAACCGACCCAGGGGGATCCCCTCGACGATCGTTCGGCGGATTCCCTCCGTGACCCACAGCTGCCGATCCGTCCCTTCCGTTCGGACCGGTCCGGGGGCGACGGCGTTCACCCGGATCCCGTACCGAGCCCACTCGACCGCGAGGGTCCGGGTGAGGGCGAGAACGCCCGCCTTCGCCGCCGCTGAGTGCGCGGTACCGGGCCCGGCCAGCCACGCATACGACGCGACGATGTTCACGATCGACGGCGCGGAGGCGACCCGGAGGAGCGGGAAGCTCGCCCGGCAGCAGAGGAACGTACCGTCCAGGACGATCCCGACGACCGCCCTCCACCCGTTCGGAGTGATCCGCTCGGCGGGGGCGACGAAGTTCCCTGCGGCGTTGTTGACGAGCACGTCGAGCCGTCCGAACTCCTGGCGGACGGCGTGCAGGAGCGACTCGACCTGCTCCGCGTCGCGGACGTCGGTCGGGACCTCGAGCACTCTCGCGCCGAGCGGCCTCAGCGTACGGGCCCCCGCGGCGAGGTGCTCCGCCGACCGGCTCGCGAGGACCAGGTCGTAGCCGTCGCGAGCGAATCCCGCGGCGATCGCCCGCCCGATGCCGGTGCCTCCTCCCGTCACGAGAGCGACCGGTCGCATCGAGCCGTCGGGAGGCGGCGACCGCGGTCGCTCCGCGGAACGACGGCGGACGTACATGCTACGGCCGATCCCTCGTGCGCGGCGCACGACGTCCAGCGGACGAGGCGGCCATACCGCCGCGCGTTTCGAGCGCCGCCCGGATGGCGGCGAGGTCGGACGGACCGAGGCCCTCCATCGGAACGCCGTCCGCCCGCACGACGATCGCTCCGTCTTGGAAGACGAGGACCGTCGGGACAATGTCGATCCCGAACCGCTCCCACAGCGGACTGCCGAGATCGGAGAGATCCACTGCCAAGAGATTCGCCCCCATCGCCCCGAGGGCCTCGAACCGGGGCGCAAAGTCGCGGCAGTACGGGCACCAATCGGCGAGGAACTCGACCGCCCAGACGCCTGGGCGTCCTAGACGAGCGCCGTCGAACGCCTCCGGACCGATCCGTGGCACTCCGCTCATCCGCGCTTCCCCCGCCGAACCGAGGCCGAACGGGAGGTCTCACGGCCGCTACGGCTCATCTCCTTGGCGGCTGGTGTTCGCCCTCGTCCCGCTCGGCGCGCCCCCCGATCGGTCCACCACTCGGAGATCAACTCCGGCGGGGTCCGGTCGAAGAGAGACGGAAGGCGCCGCAGCCGCGGGGCCGCACGCAGCCACTTCGATCCCCCTGCGACGACGATCACCGGAACCCCTTGGAGCGCGGCCTCGGCCGCCAGGCGGCGTGTTCCGATCTTGTGGATCACGGCGCCGTCCGCCTCCACCGAGTCGGCCCCGATCAGGACGAGGGAGGAGGCGGCGACCGCCGCCGTCCGTGCGCGGTCCGGGACCCACCGGGACGGCACGCCGGCGCGTTGCAGCTCGGCCGCGAAGCGTCTCCCTTCTCCTCCCGGCAGACTCTCGAGGACGGTCACTTCGAGCGGCCGGGAAGCCGTAGGAAGAGAGCGGAGCGCCGCGCCCACTGTCGATCCCCGGCTGATTGTGAGCACGCGCGCTCGCCGAGGCAGGCGCCTTCGGACCACCCCCGCGATCGCGACGGGTTCGTCCCGCAGCCGACGGCGTCGTCGAGCGATCCATCGTCGCAGCCTTGATCGGTCCGTCGCGCCGACGGGACCCGTCGACATCGCCTGCCACGCCCGCGCCCACTCCCGCAGCGTCCCCATCGCCGGCTGGATCCGATCGAGCTCCTGGGCGACCTGTCGTGAACCGCGCCGACGTTCGGCGGGCGTACGACCCGCCCAGGAGGATACCTCCGCGTCGAGCCCGTTCAGCACGGCGAGAGCGATCTCCCGCGCCCCGTGGACCCGGTCGGACCGGAGTCGCGCCGCGAGCTCGCGGAACGGGGTGGGCGGGGGCACGGAGGTGCGGCCAAGCTCTCCCATCGGCCGCGTCAGCGCCCGCGACCTCAAGAGCCCGAGCCGGCTGCTCGGCGCCATGACCGGGTCGTTTCGCGTACCGATCGAGGCGCGCAGCGACAAGTTGTTCCCGCTGCCGCTGCGGGGTCGGGTGGAGACGGTTCGATTCCCGAGCCGCGTGCTCGAAGGGAACCCGTGGAACGACCCCACGGAACGGGACCTACCGGTTTACGTGCCCCCGTCCGGGAAGACCGAGGGGGCGCCGCTCCTCCTCCTCCTGAGCGGCTACACCGGCGCTGGATGGCTGCATTTTGCGCGACCCCGGTACATGGGGGACTCGCTGGTCGGACGGCTGGACCGCCTGATCCGCACCCGCCTTGCGCCGGAGGCGGTGATGGTCGCTCCGGACTGCCTCACGTCGCTCGGAGGAAGTCAGTACCTGAACTCCTCCGCCACGGGTCGATACGAAGACTACGTGATCGACGAAGTGATCCCGTTCGTGCAAGAGAAGTACCGCACCGGGCCGGTGGCGGCGCTGGGGACCTCCAGCGGAGGGTACGGGGCGCTCTCCCTGGGACTCCGGCACCCCGACCTGATCCGCGCGGCCGCTTCGAACGCGGGGGATGCGTACTTCGAGTACACGTACGCGCCCGAGTTTCCCACGGCGTTCCGGGAGATCCGCAAGATCGGAGGCCCGGAGGCGCTGTTGCGGCGGCTGTTCTCGGAACCGGTGAGCGGATTCGGCCCGCGCCAGCCGATGATCCAGGGGCTCGAGATGATGGCCTACGCCTCCGCGTACTCCCCTCGGCCGTCCGAGCCCGGCCGGTTCGACCTGCCGTTCGACCTCGAGTCGGGGGAGCTCGTGGACGACGTCTGGCAGCGCTGGCTGGCGCTCGACCCGGTCCGGATGGTCACCACCGAACCGTACCGCTCCGCCGCCCGCCGGCTCGCCTATCTGTACGTCGACGGGGGCCTTCGGGACGAGAATGCGCTCGACGTCGGGGCCCGGGTCTTCGCGGCCCGCGCGCGTTCCGTCGGCGTCTCCGTCGACCTCGAGGAGTTCGACGGGATCCACGCCGACTCGGGGCCCCGCTACGACGTGATGATCCCGCGTCTTCTCCGCGCCCTGGGCGGCGAGCGCGGCGGGACGGCTATTTAGACCCCGCCGTGCTGGGGCGGCCGGGCCCGGGAGATCATCGTGATCCGCGACCAGCAACTCATCTGCGACGCCTGCCAGAAGGTGATCACGCGCCTCACGTCGACGCCCGACGCGGAGTGGGCCACGATGCACAATCTCTGTTCCGACTGCTTCCGCGACCTCGGCAAGCAGGCGATCGCGCGCGGGTAGCCTAGCCTCGGGTCGACCCGAACCGCGCCGGGGCGTCCGGCCCCTCGAACGGCACGAGCGCCTCGATCGTCTCGTCCTCGATCCAGAGCAGGACGATGAGGTACCAGCTGAGGACGGTCAGAAGGAGGAGCTCCCGGGGCGGAAGCGCTCCCGTGGGGATCACCGCGCCCCCCTCAAGGCGCCGGTTCTCCGCGACCGCCTCGATGTGCAGTCGCTCCTCGCCGCCGGCGTCCCAGACCCGCCAGGCGGGCAGCAGAAGGCCGGCGCGCTTGAGCCGGTAGGAGCCTCCGCCGCCGACCTCGATGTCGTGGTGGCCAAGGCGGTTGGTGAGCCGCGCGATCGAGTCGTCGCTTCCTTGGCGTCGGACCGTCAGGTGCGGGACGAGGAATCCGCTCCGTCCGAGCGTCCAGATCCCGTCCGCGGTCTCCGCGGTGGCCCTCGCCCCGGTGCGGTGCGCCCAGCGGACGATCGCGATCGCGGTCTCCCCGGCGAGGAGGGTGTACTCGGGGACGGTCGGATTGGTGCGCAGCCAGCGGAGCGCCGAGCGGTCCACCGAGTCGATGGGGGCGAGCGGCACGGCCACCCACCGGTGGAGACGCACTTAACGCCGCGCCGCGCGGACGGCCGGCTCACCGGGCGGAGACCAGGAAGACGATCCCCGCGATGAGGATCAGGATCGAGGCGAGCAGGGCGAGGACCCCGGTGCCGAACCCGAGCAGCAGCCAGCCGATCAACGCGAGGACGACGAGGACGACGCCCGCGACCATCGAGCGGTCCTCCCGCCGGGAGCCTCCGAGGGCCGAGAAGATCACCACGACGATTCCGATGACCACCAGCACGGCGGCCTGGTCGATCGGCCCGAACGCTCGAACGGTATGCCCGACCGCGAAGTAGACGACGCTCCGGACGACGTCAAGGAACGCCTCAAGGAACAGGAGCACCGCGCCGACGAGGCCGAGGGCCGCCCCGAGGTACCGGTCCCCCGATCTCGGCATCGCCTCGCCCGCTCTCGGGAGCGGAGGCCGAAGAAAACCGTTGCGCGCCCCCACCCCAACGGCTTTGCCCCCCTCGGTCTGGCCCGCCGGGGCTTGGAGTGACCGGAGCGCGCACGTTGCGGCGGGAGTTCGACCGCGAGGCGAAGCAGTACGACCGGACGGCGCGAGCGTCGATGCCCGGCTACTCGAACCTCCACTGGATGCTGAGCCGAGGGATCCCGTTCCTGCCGACGCGGGCGTTCCGGATCCTCGAGCTCGGGGTCGGGACGGGGACGCTCACGGAGCTCCTGCTCTCCGAGTACCCGCACGCCCAAGTGACGGGCATCGACCTCTCGCGGAAGATGATCGCGCGCGCCCGGACCAAGCTCCGACGCTTCCGGGACCGGGTGGAGCTCGTCCCGGGACCGCTCGAGGAGTTCCGCGAGGGTCCGTACGACGCGGTCGTCTCGGCGCTCGCCATCCACCACCTGGCGGACCCCGAGAAATGGCGCCTCTACCGCCGGATCTACCGGGCGTTGCCGCCCGGAGGGTACTTCGGGGACGGGGACGACCACCTCCCCGAGGACCCGGTGTTCGACACCCGATTCGCCCAGATCGCGGGCTCCGAAGGACGGGGAATCCGAGGCCGGGGTTCGTGGAACAGCCCGCAGGCCGTCTGGCACGAGCACGAGAAGTTCGACCACCCCTGCACGCTGCCGAACGAGCTCGATCGTCTCGAACGGGCCGGATTCTCCCACGTCGGCGTTCCCTGGCGCTTCTTCGGCCAAGCGGTCGTGTGGGCGTACCGCTGAACGAGCTCCGGTCCGAAGGGAGCTCGGGCGAGCGAGGCGATGCTGCGGGAGACCACCTTCTTCCTGGGTGGAGCGCTCGCGATCGCCCTCGGAGCTCTGCTCATCGTCGGACTACTCTGGGCCGGCGCGGGCCCGGTCTACCTCGACGCGTGGCTCTCGGCCGCCGTCGCCCTCGTCCTGGGCGCCTTCTTCCTCCACGTCGGACGCGAGGCGCGTCGATTCCGGGCGGAGTACCTTCGCGCGGCCGAGGCCGGAGTTCCCCTGCCGCCGGGGGGTCCGCCCGTCTAGACCGAGTGTTTTCGGGCAAACCTTTACGTGGGGACGGGTTGTTCGAACGCCGTGGCCGGGATGGGGTAGCTTGGCCTATCCTGGGGGACTGTGGATCCCTCGACCCGGGTTCAAAGCGGAGCGGGGCTGACCCCCGCGCCGTGAGACTCTCGGTCCCGGCCCTTCTACGCCCGTGAGCGCGGGGTCCGACGCCGGGCCGGGCGTGTCCGTCGGGTCGCCGCCCGTTCGAGCGCTTCCAACGCTTCGGGCAGGCCCGACAGGGTGTACTCCGCCCAGGCGGCCCCCCACTGCTTGAGGTCCTTGGGGGTGAGGTTCCAGCCCGGGAGCGCGCTCGCCCGCCCGACCGCCGTCACTCCGGGGACCGACGCGGTCGCCTCCATGTCGAACCGCGAGTCCCCGACCAGGAAGAGCCGGGCCGAAGGGTACCGTCGACGATACTCCGCGAGGTGCTCGCGCTTCGTCCCCTCGAACGATCCCAGCACGTCCTCGAACCAGTAGCGAAGCCCTTCCCGTTCGAGGATCAGGTCGGCCATCTCCGTCTCGGTGCCGGTGGTGATCGCGAGCGTCCATCGCTCCCCCGAGAGCCGCTTCAGCATCTTCGGGATCTCGGGGAACGGCGACGCCTTCGCGTACGCCTCGCTGACCTTGCGCTGGTGAAAGGTGCGCGCGGCGGCGACCCGCACGCCGGGGGGGGCCTCGGGGTAGAGCTGGGCGAGCTGGGCCTCGAACGGCATGCCGGTCGTCGCGAGGTAGTGGATCCTACCCTCGTCCGGGGGTGTCCCGAACTCGGCGTGCATCACGTCCGCCGCGACGTCGCTGATCAGCCCGAGATCGTCCAGGATCGTCCCGTCGAGATCGAACAGCACCACGCCGCGTTCGACCGCCGTCGGGGCGGGTGGAGGCCGGCGGGGGATGGGGTTCGGATCGGGGGCCCCTCCGGGGCGCGACGGCGCCGCCATCGGCAGGCTCACGGGAGGCTCCTCCAGGTCACCTGACGGCGACGTGCGGAGCGAACCCTTCGGGGGCGGGCCGGTGTCCATCGCGGGGCCGAACCGCGCCGGCTTTAAAGACCGCGGGCGCCAGCCGACCTAATAGACGCACCGCGTCTCCGCCCCCCGCCGAGGGGAGAACGCGATGCATCCGAGCCGCGCCATCCGGGGCAGGACGACCCGGCTTCTCGAGGGCCGACGGATCGTGCTCGGCATCACGGGCTCCATCGCCGCCGTCGAGGTCCCGAAGATCGCACGGGAGCTGATCCGACACGGCGCCGAGGTCCGCGCCGTGATGAGCCCGGATGCGGCGCGGATCATCACGCCCGAGGCGGTCGAGTTCGCGACCGGGCATCCCCCCGTGCTCCAACTCTCGGGGAACGTGGAGCACGTCACGTTGCTGGGGCCGGGGGAGGGACGGGCCGATCTCTATCTCATCGCCCCGGCGACCGCCAACACGCTGTCGAAGATCGCCCATGGGATCGACGACACGGCGGTCACCTCCTGCGCCTCCGTCGCCCTCGGCGGCAAGGTTCCGATCCTCCTCGCGCCGGCGATGCACTCCCTCATGGGGGAGAATCCGGCGGTCCGCGAGAGCCGCGAGAAGCTCGAGCGCTGGGGCGTCTCGTTCCTCTACGGCCCGCGCACGGAGGGCGAGGAGAAGGTCGCCGCCCCCGAGGAGGTCGCCGCCGCCGTCATCCACCGCCTGGCGGACGGACCGTGGCGGGGCCGTCGGATCGTCGTGATCGGGGGGGCCGCCCGCGAGTCGATCGACGCCGTGCGGTCGGTCACGAACGAGAGCTCGGGGGCGACCGCCGTCGCGTGGGCGAACCAGGCGTACTACCGGGGGGCCGACGTCGAGCTGTGGGCGGGGGCGCTCAGCGTGCCCGTGCCGTCGTGGATCCCGGTGCGGCCGTGGCGGGGGGTCGGCGACCTGCTCGCCCTAGCCCGCCGTCGGCGCTCGGAGCTCTCGCGAGCGTCCGCGATCGCCGTTCCGGCCGCGCTCTCCGATTTCACCCTGCTCGCCACCCCGGGCAAGATCGCCTCCCGCGAACGACGGACCCTTACCCTGCAGTTGACCCGGGCGCCGAAGGTGCTGCCCGAGCTGCGGAAGCTAGCGGCCGAGCCGACCCGGCTCGTCGCGTTCAAGCTGCTCGCCGACGCCACCGACTCGGTCCTCGAGGAGGAGGGACGGCGCCTCCAGGCGGAGTCGGGGGCGGACTGGGTGGTGGCGAACGACGCGCGCACCATGGGCGCGGCCGAGGCGGCCGTGATGGTTCTCCCCCGAGGGGAGGGCCGACGCTGGGTGCGGGGTCCGAAGGCGGAGGTCGCGGGAAAACTGCTCGACGACCTCGGCCGGGAGCTCTCCGACATCGTGGCGCCGGGAGCTCCCCCGCGGGGCACGAAGCGACCTCGCGGCGGGGCCGGCCGGCGCCGGGGCCCCCGGTAACGAGACCTCCGGCCGAACCGTTCTCCGGTTCCCATCGACTTCGGTCCGCCGCGCTTAAGAGAGGAGCCCTTCTCGCGCCGAGGGGTTTCCGATGGTCAAGCTCGCGGAGTGGCGCGGCAAGGAGCTGTTCCGAAAGTACGGCATCGCCCTTCCGCCCGGCCAGGTCGCTCGATCGCCGGCGGACGCGGAACGCGCCGTGACCTCGGGCGCGGTGCCGCTCCCGTGCGTCGTCAAAGCGCAGGTGCTCGCGGGGGGCCGCGGGAAGGGGGGTGCGGTCCGATTCGCCTCCACGCCCGCGGAGGCCCGGACCGCCGCCGAAGCGATCCTCGCCCTCGAGTTCAAGGGGGAGCGGGTCAAGGAGGTGCTGCTCGAAGGCAAGGTGTCGATCGCCCGCGAGCTGTACGTCTCCCTGGCCCTCGACCGGAGCGCGCGGCTACCGGTGCTGATCACGAGCGGACAAGGGGGCGTCGAGATCGAGTCGGTCCCGGACACGGCGATCGACCGGCAGTTCGTCGACCCGTTCCCCGGCCTCGCCGCGTACGAGCGGCGCCAGGCGGCCCGCAGCCTCGGGCTCACGGGGGCGCGGGCCAAGGCGCTGGACGGCCTGCTCTCCTCCCTCTGGACGTTGTTCAACCGCGAGGACGCGGAGCTGGTGGAGATCAACCCGCTCGCGGTCGTCGGGGACGGTCTCGTGGCGCTCGACGCGAAGGTGATCATCGAGGACGACGCCGGGTTCCGCCATCCCGAGTACGCCGCGATCCAGGACGACCGGACCCCGCTCGAGGAGATCGCTCGCGAGAAGGAGATCGCGTTCGTCCAGCTCGACGGGAACATCGGCGTCATCGCGAACGGCGCCGGCCTGACGATGGCCACGCTCGACGTGCTGAAGGAGTTCGGCGGGAACCCGGGGGTGTTTCTCGACCTCGGCGGGACCGACGACCCTCGCAAGGTGACCGAGGCGTTCCTTCTGATGGCCCAGGCGAAGCCGAAGGCCGTGTTCCTGAACATCTTCGGCGGGGTCACCCGGTGCGACACCGTCGCCAAAGGGCTCGTGGAGGCGATGGGGCAGGTGCCGGCCTCCGAACGGTTCCCACTCATCGCCCGGATCCGCGGGAACAACGAGAAGGAGGGGGTCGAGATCCTTCGGGCGGCCGGGATCTCCTCGGTCCCGGACTTGAAGGCGTCCGCGCAGGCGGTCGTGGC
The DNA here is from genome assembly GCA_035499455.1 of Thermoplasmata archaeon. GTDB lineage: Archaea > Thermoplasmatota > Thermoplasmata > Lutacidiplasmatales > UBA184 > Lutacidiplasma. The sequence goes on from DATJYS010000002.1 coordinate 197,888, forward strand.
GGCGGCCGGAGGGTCTCCGTGAGCGTGCTGGTCGACGGCGCGACCCGCGTGGTCGTCCAGGGGATCACGGGCCACCAAGGGACGGTGCACACCCGCGGCATGAAGGAGTTCGGCACCCAGGTCGTCGCCGGCGTCACCCCCGCGAAGGCCGGCGCGACCGTCGAAGGCGTGCCCGTCTTCGACTCCGTCCGCGAGGCGGTCGCCGCCACCCGGGCGAACGCGAGCTGCATCTTCGTTCCGGCGCCGTTCGCGAAGGACGCGCTGATCGAGGCGGTCGACGCGGGGCTGCGCTTGGCCGTCGTCGTCACGGAGCACATCCCGTTCCACGACATGCTCGTGATGTACCACTACGCGCGGTCGAAGGGCGCTCGGATCATCGGCCCGAACTGCCCGGGGATCGCCGCGCCGGGAAAGGCGAAGGTCGGGATCATCCCGAACGTCGTCTTCCGCCCGGGGCGGATCGGCGTCGTGTCGCGCAGCGGCACCCTGACCTACGAGATCGTCAGCGGCATCAAGGAGCACGGGCTCGGCCAGTCGACCTGCCTCGGGCTCGGCGGCGACCCGGTCACCGGAACGTCGTTCGTCGATGCCCTGCCGCTGTTCGAGTCCGACCCCGAGACGGACATCCTGGTGCTGGTCGGCGAGATCGGCGGCACGGCCGAGGAGGACGCCGCCGAGTACATCCAGCACCACTTCACGAAGCCGGTCGTCGCCTACATCGCCGGCCGCAGCGCCCCGGCGGGGAAGCGGATGGGCCACGCCGGGGCGATCATCTCGCGGGGACGCGGAACGGCCGAGACGAAGCTCGCCGCGCTCGAGAAGGCGGGCGCCCGGGTCGCCCGCTTCCCGTACGAGATCCCCGACCTCGTGGCCGGGTTGGTTGCCGAGCGGACCCGTCGATGACGCCCGAGCGGACCGGTCCCGCGCCGCCCGAGGAGACCGAGCCGTGCCTCGTGAAGGGGTGCGGCGCGCCGTCCGTCCGACACCTCGCGCTCGCCGAGGCCCGGCGAGGGTTCCCCGATCTCCCCGAGAAGGGCCGGCGGGCCCCGCTCTGCCGAGAGCACTACCGCGAGTGGAAGAAGGCGACGCGCGACGCCCGGAAGCTCGACCGGCTCGGCTGGTAGCCGAACGACGACGGCCGCCCTAGGCCTTGCGCATCTTCTGGGCTCTCATGCGGCGGCGCATCCGCTTCTTGCGCCACTTCCACCGCATGTGGCCGCGTTTCTTCCAAACCCGAGAAGAGCGTTTCATTCCACCCGCGTCCGACTGGGGCGCGCCTACCGGTGCCCGTTTATTAGGGTTACCTCGGCCAACGTGACGACGGCCGGCCCACCGGCGCCCGAACCGACCCCCGGACCGTGCGCTCCGGGTGGGTTAACTATCCCACCGGGCTCGCCGACGCGTGCTGACCGCGTCCGACCTCGAGGTGAACGTCCTCGATTTCCGACAGCGGTCGTTCTCGTTCGAGCGCCTCGCGACGCTGGACGGCACCGAGTTCGCCGTGTTCTCCCGGACCGAGACCGAGAGCGAGAGCAAGTTCCGGCCGAAGCTCGTGCACCTGAAGCTCGCCGTGCCGCTCGCCTGGATCCGGCTCGACGAGACGACCGACTCGCTGCGGGTCTCCCGCGACGGCCTCGGCCTTCCGATGGTCTCCGCGGAGGGCGTGGTCGAGGTCGGGGCCGAGCGGGCGGAGTTCCGGGAGCAGGGGGTGGAGTGGCGGCGGACCGACGGCCCGTCGCACTCGCTCGTCTACGCCCCGGCGGAGTTCGCCGCGGCGGTGTTCACCCCGAAGGGCTACTCCGCCCTGGGGATCGGCTGAGGTCGCTCAGCTGCGCGGGCGCAGGGCCCGCTCGAGGAGCGCGGCGAGGAGACCGCCGACAATCGGCGCCACCCAGAACATCCAGTCCTGCTGGATCGCCCAGTGCGCGCCGTGGAAACCGGAGGAGAGGATCGCGGGCGCGAAGCTGCGCGCCGGGTTGACGGACGCTCCGTCGATCGGGATCGCGATGAAGTTGGTCATCGCGAGGGTCAGCGCGATGCCGACCGGGGCGAGATTCTTGGCGAAGCCGTCCGTCCGCGTCGCGAACAGGATCACCGTCACGAGGAAGAACGTGAAGACGACCTCGAGCAGGAACACCGAGCCCATCGAGACGGTGTACGGCGAGCCGTTCCCCGAGTACCCCTGGGAGGCGAGCGCCACGCCGGGGCCGCTGACCATGTGCCAGAGGAGGGAGGAGCCGTAGGCGATCCCCGCGATCGAGGCGACCCCGACCACGCCGCCGAGGACCTGGGCGACGATGTAGGCGACCGCGTCCTTGAGGCTCGTCCGGCCCGCGAGGAGCATGCCGATGGTTACGGCGGGGTTGAAGTGCGCTCCCGAGACGTCGCCGAACGCGTAGATCATCCCGAGGACCCCGAAGCCGAGGGCGAAGCTCAGCAACATCACCCGGCCGTCGCCATCAAGGACTCCGGAGTCGACGTTGAACGAGAGCAAGGCCGCTCCGGTGATCGATACGAGCAGTCCGAACGTTCCGACGAACTCGGCGAGATACCGCTGGCCGGACGACCACTTCATGGACGCGACGGCCACTTCCGCCCCCCTCTAAAACCTTCCTCCGGTCGGGGGGGCGGTGGGGGGCTCGGCGCGAGGCAGCCCCTAGAGGACGCCCATCTGCCCGAGCTTCTCGGGCAGGTAGTGGTCGGTGACGTAGTTGAGGCCGTACTTCGCGAGCGACTGCTGCTCGGCCTTCTTGCCGTTCTTGAGCATCAGCTCGATCTCGCTCCGCCACTCCGCGGTGCCGAACCGCGGGTCGGTCAGCTCCGCCTCGAGCGCGCGGACGTCCTGCTCGGAGAGCTTGTCGCTGGGAAGGTCGTAGTTCTCGATGTCGGAGGCGGTCACGCCGAGGAACTCCGCGGACGGGGTCGCGAGGTAGTTCGACAGGTGCGCGGTCTTGATCGCCCCGTACGCGACGCTCGCGAAGATCCGGAACGACCACGGGTCGCCGTCCGTGAAGACGACGACCGGCAGCTTGAGCTCCTCGGAGACGCGCCGCAGGAATCGGCGCGTCGAGCGCGCCGGCTGGCCCTTCAGATGGAGCAGGATCGCCTTGTACTTCTCGTCGAAGCCGTTCTCCGCGAGGCGGTCGACCATGCCGCCGCACTCGATCGCGATGATGAACTTCGCGTTCGTGCCGACGAACTGGATCTTCTCCTTCTCGACGTTGAACGGCAGCGCGTAGCCCCCGTCACCGACGTCGTCCCGGCAGTTGATCGTCTTCACGATCCCCTTGCGGTTCCGCTCCTTGATCGTGAGGTCGCCGATGACGGAGGCGCCGTTCTCCTCCGGGTGCAGGCGGAAATCCTCGCGCAGGCGCTCGCACATCACCTCGAGGTCCTCGATCAGGAGGTTCGATTCGTCCTCGCTGTGGAACTTGGCGTCCTCCCAGCCTTCGCTGATGTAGTAGAGCTCCCGCAACGTCGACGTCTTCTTGTCGACGGCCATCTCGTTGATGAAATCGACGAGGTAGAACGTCCGCAGCAGCATCAGCGCGCCGTCGAGCTTCCGGGCGCTCCGGGTCCCCATCGCGCGGCCGAGCCGCCAGACCCCCTCGCGGCTCTGGAAGGCGAGGTTCTGCTTCGTCCGGAGCGGGAGGCGCATGCGCGGGATCTCGCCGCGCTCGAGCTGCTCGTAGATCTGGCCGGCCAGGCCGACCGTCGGGGTGAGCGCGTCGGCCCTCACCTTCGGCGCGTCGTCCTCACTCTTCGTCGCGGCTACCCGCGCTCGCTTCGGCGGCATCGTAATCGACCTCCCCTTCTTCGCCCGTCGCCCCGCCGTCCGTCTCCGCCGCGGCCGCTTCGGCCGCCTCGACGATCGTGCGCGGGAGGCGCACGTCCCAGTCCCCGGGGAGCGGGTCGGCCCCGAGGACCCGTCCCTCGTCGATCCCCGCGACGTACCAGTCGAGGTCGCTCGCGTCGACGTCCGTCTTCGGCGGGAAGGCGAGGGAGAGCTTCGTCCGCCCGTTCGGGGCGAGCTTGGGGAGGGTCCACCACGCGCGGCCGAGGTTCGGCTCGGAGCCGTCCGGCGCCGGGGTGAACGTCGCCGTCCGGAACAGCTCGGGGTCGACCTCGAGGAACAGCTCGAGGACCCGGGCCCGCGGGGTATAGTTCGTCACTTCGATCGGCACCGAGACCCCCGTCTTCTCGGAGGCGAACGTCGTCTCGACGTTCACGACGTCCATGATGCGGGTGATCACCGGGGTGAGGTCCGGGACCGGCTTGTCGACGAGGTGGCTCGCCTTCTCCGCGAGCTTCGGCAGGATCCGCTGGATGATCGCGAACTTCTCGCTCGCGAAGTCCCGGCGGCTCTTGCGGGAGAGGTGCGAGCGGAGATGCCGGGCCGCCGCCTGGAGGGCGAGGGTCAGCTCCTTGTCGATCTCGGGGTCCTCCGCGATCGCCTCCTTCGCCTCGCTCGTGAACGGGACCTTCGTCGAGGCGACGTGGACGAGGACGAGCGCCGGACCGACCGGGACCCCGGCGCCCCCCTTCTGGTCGAGGCCGTAGCGGCGCCAGTCGACCGTCCCGATCGCGTTCGTGATGGCGCAGGCCCCCTGCTGGAAGAGGAGCGGCACCCGGTTCGCGAACCGGAGGATCTGCATCGGCTGGTCGGCGGCGAGGCCGCCCCCGTAGACGAGGCCGACCTCCACCATGAACGGGAATCCCCCCCGCACCTTCGGAGGGCGGCTCACCGGGGGGGCGAAGAACTCGGGCTTCAGGTCGCCGAGGACGTTGCGCAGGCCGCGCTTGATCAGCATCGCCCCGATCGGCGACAGGCAGTCGGCGGACGGGGCGACGAGCGCGACGGTGTGCAGGGCGGAGAGGAGGCGCTCCTGGGTCTCGCCCTGGATCGAGGACGGCTTCGCTCCCGCCGCGAGGCCCGCGGCGGCGACGACCTCCTTGACGGCGCGGGCGCTCACCCCCTGCAGGTCCTTCGCGAGGAACTCGCCGAGGGTCGGGCGCTTCGTTCCCTTGAGTAGGTAGCCGAGCTCTCCGAGCTCGAGACCGTACGGGTGCGGCAGGGTCTCCTTCGCGAGCGGCGGCAGTTCGGTCGTCGCCCGCTCGAACGTCGTCCGGGACCCGTCCGGCTCGACGAGGACGATCCGCGCATGGGGGTTGACGATCGCCGTCCCCCGCAGGTATTCGAGCGGGGATTGGCGGCCCCGCAGGTAGCGGGCCTTGAGGACGAGCTCGATGCTCGTGCCGTGGGGCCGGTCCCAGAGGACCACGTCCTCCGAGGCGATCCGCGGCTGGTTCTTCTGCGTATCGAGGAACAGCTCGAGGACGTGGGCCGCGTCCTCCTCCTCGACCTTGGAGGTGATCCGCGCGGGCCGGGCCGTCGTCAGGTTCGCGTACAGCACCGCGGCGGAAATCCCAATCCCCTGCTGGCCGCGGGCCTGGCGGTTCGAATGGAACCGCGACCCGTAGAGAAGGCGGCCGAAGACGTTCGGGATCTCGCGGCGCAGGATCCCCGGGCCGTTGTCGGCGACCGCGACGCGGTAGCGGTCCTCGCTCTCCTTCGCGATCTCGACCGTCACGTCGGGGAGGACCTGGGCCTCCTCGCAGGAGTCGATCGAGTTGTCGACCGCCTCCTTGACGGTCGTGAGCAGCGCGCGCTGCAGGTTGTCGAAGCCGAGGATCTGGCGGTTCCGCTCGAAGAACTCGGCGACGGAGATCTCGCGCTGCTTCGCCGCCAGTTGCTGGGCGATGGTGGGAGGGGGCGGCACCGTTCTCCTCGGGGGACTGTCGAGGTATAAGGGCGGCGGTCGACCGGAACGGTGACCTCACCGGGGGGTCGGCGGCGCGGGACGGGCGGCGAGGTCGCGGAGGACCGGGCGGAACGGGCGCCAGCGCCCGACGGCGCCGGGATCGACCTCGACTCGGACGACCGACTCCTCGGGGGCGAGGCCGGGGACGCTCACGGACTCGAGGGGGAGCGGTTCGCCGCGGGGATCCCAGGCGCCGGTTCCGCCGCCGAAGACGAACCCGTCCTCGACCCCGACCCGGTTCACGTAGACGACCGGCAGGCCGTTCTCGATCGCCCGGGCCGGCAGGAGCCGCTCGAACAGGGAGCGGCTCGTGACGGGGGAGGCGGAGATGTTGACGAGGAGCGTCGCCCCGGCGAGCGCGAGGTCCCGGGCGACCTCCGGGAAGAACGCGTCGTAGCAGATCTCGAACCCGACCGGGTGGCCGGCGGCATCGAGGGGACGGCTGGTGTCGGTCGGAGAGAAGACGAGCGCCTCTTCGAACGGCCCGAAGTTGGGAAGGTAGCGCTTTACCTGGTAGCCGAAGGTCCCCGAGGGGAGCGCCAGAACGACCGCGTTGTGGACCTCGCCGCGGCGGTCGGGCGATCCGACGGGGGCGCCGACGACGACCGGCGTGCCGCGCTCCCGGGCGATCCCGCGCAGGGCGTCGCTCGTGGCGTCGTTCCCGTCCGCCGAGAGCGCGAGCGCGTGCACGCGGTCGCCGACGCGGTACCCCGATAGGAACAGCTCGGGGAAGACCGCGAGGTCGCTCGGCGCCGCGCGCACGACCGCGTCGATCCGCTCGAGGTTGCGGGCGGGGTCCGCCGGCGCGGGGGCGAGCTGGCCGAGCGTCAGCCGCATCAGTAGAAGTAGCGACGCACGGCGAGCAGGTAGACGAGCAGCACGACGAAGACGAGGAACAGGATCGTGATGAGCCCGGTGAAGAACAGGTAGGCGGTCGCGCCGAAGACGAGGACGATCGTCGTCCAGAGCGCCCACGTCTCCTGGCGCCAGAGGGACGTCGCGACGGTGAGCATCGCGATACCGAGCACCATCAGGATCGCCGCCCCCTCGAGGTCGATCGACTGGAAGATCTCGAGGGACGACGGCACGATCGGTCCGAGAGCGCCGTTCAGGACGAACAGGAGGCCCGCGAGGACCATCACGACCGCGAGGAACGCGATGACGATCGCGAGGACCGCGACGCCGATCGGGAGCCTCGGGCGGACCGGGGTCGGCTGCCAGGCGGGCGGGAGCCGGTCGAACTCGACCGGGGCGCCGGACCCGGTCGACGATGCGGAGGCCGTCGATGTGCCGCTCATCCCGCCTCGGGCGACCGTTCGAGCCGGGGGGCGGCAAATGTACCTTTCGTTGGAGCGGCCGGGGGCCGGAACGGCGCGCTGCCGAGCGTCCGTCCCCCCGCGAACGCGGGGACGGCCCTAGAAGCGACGCTCGGCGGCGCCGTTCGCGAGGCGCTCGAGGAGGAGCCGGTACGGTCCGGTCGGGATCGGGGCGAGCGACGCGATCGCCCGACCGGCCCACGCCTCGGACTCCGCGGCGACCGACATGTGGGCGCCGGCGAGCTCGGCGAGCTCGCGCAGGCGCAGCAGGTGCTTCGTCCGCTTGCGCCGCAGCTGGAACAGCTGCTCGAACTCCCCCTGGCGGCGCCCCTCGAGCCGGGCGTACGTCTCGAGCGCCACGAGGGTGGGGTTCCCTTCCCGGAAGTCGCCGAAGAGCGGTTTTCCGAGGAGGTCGGCGTCCCCGAAGACGTCGAGCAGGTCGTCCCGGATCTGGAACGCGATGCCGAGCGAGCGGCCGTACGAGGCGAGCGCATCGATCCGCGGCGGCGTCGACTCGAAGATCTCGGCGCACGAGGCGAGCGCGGCGGAGATGATCGCCGCCGTCTTCCGCTCCACGACCCGGAAGTAGTGCTCCCGGCCGCTCGAGAGATCGAAGCGGGCCGACTCCTGCAGCACCTCCCCCTCGACGAGGTCCGCGCACGACTCGCCGCACCGCAGGATGATCGACTTGGGGTACTCGGCCGCTAGCTCGAACGCCCGGACGAACAGGTAGTCGCCGGAGACGATCGACAGCGGGATCCCGTACGCCCGCGGCATCGACGGCCGGCCGCGACGGGTGTCGGCGTGGTCGATGACGTCGTCGTGGACGAGAGTGGCGGTGTGAATCAGCTGGAAGGCGGCGGCGAGCGACGCGATCGGCTGGGCCGACTCCGCGCCGAGGGCGCGGAACGCGGCGGCCATCAGGAGGGGACGTACGCGCTTTCCGCCGGTGGAGCAGGCGTACCGTGCCGCCTCGGTGAGCTGGGCGAACCGGGAGCCGAGGACCTGGTGGAGCCGCCAATCGACGTCCGCGAGGTCCCGGGAGAGCACCGGGAACAGCTCGGAGAGCTCCCGGCTGACCTCGGCGCCGAGCGTCTGCGCGACGAGCGTCTCGACCGACGGCTCGAGCGGGTCGCTCGCCGACGGGCTCGTCACGAGGCGCCTCCGAGCCGGGCGGGCCAGCGCAGCCGCATCATCGCATCCAAACCCGGCGCTCCGATATAGCGCATGCCCAGCGCAAGGAGCGGGTCGAACTTTCCGACGCGGTCGGAGAACGCCTGGATGCGGGCGGCGGTCGCGAGCGGGCCGTACAGCGCCTTCCGCCACGCCGCGTCGTACGAACGAAGGGGCGACTCGCCGCGGACGGCCCGCGCCGCGCATTCGCCGGCGAGCCACCCGGAGAGCATCGCGGTCGGGATGCCGGCCCCGTTCGTCGCCATCACGAGGTTCGCCGCGTCGCCGGCGAACAGCACCCGCCCGACGACCAGGCTCTCGGGCGGTGGGCCGATCGGCACCCACCACGCCGTCCGGTCGCGGACCGGCCCCAAGTGCTCGCGGGCGGCGAACCGGTCGAGGAGACGGCCGAGGCTCGTCGCCGGGGGGAGCACGGCGACCCCGAGCCCGACGTTCGCGTCGTGCGCCCGGGGGAAGCTCCACGCGTAGCCGTGGGGCGCCGCCCGGCCGAAGTAGAGGGAGATCCCGTCGTCGAGCGGACCATCCGCGGTCGCGGTGATCATGCGGAACATCGTGCGGCGCGGGGCGAAGCCGACCGCGTGCGCGACCGTCGACGTCGGGCCGTCGGCCCCGACGATCACCCGGGCCTGGATCCGGCCGCCGTCCGAGGTCACGAGCTCGTCGTCCGAGACCCCGGTGACGCCGCACGGGAACCGGAGCTCCGCGCCGGCCCCCTCGGCCCGCGCGACGAGCGCCTTGTCGAACGCGCGGCGCGACACGGTCATCCCGTCGAGCGAGAACCGGTACGGCCGTCCGTACGGTGACACGCACGTCATCCAGCGCGTGGAACGCAGCACCGTCGTCGGCGGGATATCGTACGCCGCCGCGATCAGCGCGGGGCAGTCGAACAGGTCGTTCAGCTCGGTCGCGGACGGAAGGAACTCCCCGCACTGGACCGGCTGGCCGATCTCGCGCCGGTGGTCGAGGAGGACGGTCCGAGCGCCCCCCTCGGCGGCGGCCCGCGCGGCGAGCGCCCCCGCCGGCCCGGCGCCGACGACGGCGACGTCGAACCGCTCCACGGGCTCACGCCCCGGTCGCGAGGAAGTGGGTGGCGGCGCTCTGGAACGCCCCCAGCACCGGTTGTGGGTAGACCCCAAAGACGACGATCGCGACCGCGATCGCGGCGATCGCGGTCCCCCGTCCGTAGCCGAGGCCGCCGAACCCGAGGACCGGTGGCCCGGCGGCGCCGACGACCGCCCCGCTGGGTTCGGCGGAGGCGGCCGCGTCGTCGAAGAACATCACCTTGAGGACCCGTCCGTAGTAGAAGAGCGACAGCGCGCTGTTGAGGAGCCCCGCCACCGCGAGCCAGACGTAGAACCCCTGCGCCTGCACGGCGGCGCTGAACAGCACGAACTTCGAGACGAACCCGACCGTGAGGGGAACGCCGGCCAGGGAGAGGAGCATCAGGCCGAAGGCGACCGCGAAGAGGGGTCGTCGGGCGCCGACCCCGCGCCAGTCGTCGATCAGCGGCCCGATGCCGAGGCCGGCCGCCGCCGCGACGACGACGAACGCCCCCGTCTTCATGAAGACGTGCGCGAACACCTGCAGGGTCGCCCCGGCGAGCGCGGGAGCGGTCCCGATCGCGAGGCCGAGGAGCAGGTAGCCCGCCTGGCTGATGGAGGAGTACGCGAGCATCCGCTTCATCTCCTTCTGCAGGAGCGCGAGCACGTTCCCCACCGACATCGTCACGACCGCGAGCACGGCGAACGTCAGCCGGAGGACCGGACCGAGGTCGACCGGGCCCCCCGAGAAGAGGTTCGTGCTCCCGGGCCCGAAGTAGAGGATCGGCCCGACGAAGACGAGGAAGAGGGCGAACAGGCCGAGCTTCTTCGACGCCCCCGAGAGGTAGGCGCTCACCTCGGAGGGGGCGCCGTCGTAGACGTCGACCGCCCAGGCGTGGAACGGCACCAACGTCGTCTTGAACGCGAGCCCCGCGATCAGGAAACCGAAGCCGAGGAGCGAGAGGACCGGATAGCCGACCGACCCGGCGGCGACGAGCGCCCGGATCGCGAACAGGCTGGTCGTCCCGTACGCCCCGTAGAGCAGGGAGACGCCGAAGAACGAGAGGGTCGAGGAGAGCGCGCCGATGATGTAGAACTTCATCGCCGCTTCGAGCGAGCGGACCCCCTTGCGGGTGTAGCCGACCATCACGTACGTCGCGATGCTCGTCACCTCGATCGAGAGCAGCAGGAAGATCAGGTCGGCGGCGATCGCCACGAGCAGCATCCCGAGCGTCGCGAGCAGGAGGAGGCCGAAGAAGATCGGCGCGCCGCGGTCGTCCGACCGGCGGCTCATCGACGCGAGCGCGACGAAGATCGTCGCGAGGAGGAACACCCCCTGGAAGACGAGCCCGAGGGAGCTGAACGCGTAGAGCGCCGTCGGCGAGGCGGGAACGACGTCGAGCTGGGCCGCCCCGAGGGTCCGGATCGCCGCGAGCGGGGCCCAGCCGAGGTCGGCGACCACGAACAGGAGCGCGAGGGAGCTCGCCGCCGCGGCGATCGCCCCGACGACCTCGGTGCGCCGCAGTCCTACCACGTCGCACAGGAGGACGAGGAGGCCGGCGGCGAGCAGGACGAGCTCGGGGACGAACGGACCGGCGAACGAGGTGAGCGCGATCATCGGCTCACGTCCCCGGGAACCCCTTGACGGGGGAGTTCGCGATCACGTTCACGAGCAGCGACGGGAGGATGCCGAAGACGACCGCGAAGACGACGAGCAGGCCCATGCCGACCCCTTCGTACCACGGCACGTCGTGCACCGCCGGCGGCACGTCGCGGGGTGGGCCGAACAGGAGGCGCTGCATCATCCACAGGTAGAACGCCGCGGTGACGACGAGGATGATCAGCGGCACGAACACCCAGTAGCCGATGGCGTTCCACGTGGCGAGGAGCGCCGCGAACTCCGCCGGGAAGCTGATCAGCGCCGGAAGGCCGAGGGAGGCGAGCGACCCGGCCATGATGAGCGTGGAGAGCGTCGGGGTCGACGGCGTGATCCCGCCGAGGGCGGAGAGGTCGCGGGTGCCGTAGGTGTGGTGCAGGCTTCCGGCGGTCATGAACAGGAGGGCGCTCACGATCCCGTGGGCGAACATCAACAGGACCGCGGCGAGGAGCCCGAGCGAGCTGTTGAGGGCGATCGCGAGGAGGACGATCCCCATGTGGTTGATCGAGGAGTACGCGACGAGCCGCTTCATGTCCCGCTGGGCGAGCGAGACGACGGACCCCCAGACGATCGAGACGAGGGCGACCGCGAGGAGGATCGGCCGCGCGTGGGCGAACCCCTGCGGCAGGATCTCCACGGCCCAGCGGATCAGCCCGTAGCCGCCGAGCTTGAGGAGGAGCCCGGCGAGCAGCACCGAGCCGCCGGTCGGCGCCTCGACGTGCGCGTCGGGAAGCCAGGTGTGGAACGGTACGATCGGGAACTTCACGCCGAAGCCGAAGAACATGGCAAGGAACAGGAACGTCTGCAGGACGGGCGAGAGACCCCGGGCCGAGGCGTAGATCGAGGCGAAGTCGAAGCTGGTCGACCCCGAGTAGAAGACGACCGCGAGCAGCCCGACGAGCATCACGATCGAGGCGACGTGGGTGTAGACGAAGAACTTCAGCGCCGCGTAGCGCCGGCGCGGGCCGCCCCAGACCCCGATCAGGAAGAACATCGGGACGAGCACCGCCTCCCAGAAGAGGAAGAACAGGAGCACGTCCAGGGCGACGAACACACCGACCGAGCCGAGGCAGGTGAGGCCGACGAGCCCGAAGTAGGCGCCCGGCCGCTTCGACTCCCCCCAGGAGTACAGGACGGTCGCGATCTGGAGGATCGCCGTCAGCAGGATCAGGACGAGCGAGATCCCGTCGACGCCGACCGCGTAGTTGATCTGGAGCCACGGAAGGTGGATCCAGGCGTGCGTCTCGGTCTCGGCGAACCCGGGAACGAGCGCGCCGTTGTAGCCGGGCCACCCCGCGTAGTCGTAGAAGAGGAGCGCCGTCTCGGCGAGGAAGGCGATCGCCGTCGCGAGGGCCGTCCAGCGGGCCCGGGCGCCGGAGAAGAAGGTGGCGACCGTCCCGACGAGCAGGGTCGCGAGGACGATCGAGACGATCGGCAGCACCGGCCTACCCCCCTCCGAACCGGGCGATCAGGTACGGGCCGGCGACGAGGAGGAGCGCGAACAGCGCGATCAGCCCTCCGACGAAGTACGCTGCGTAATCCGAGACGAGCCCCGTCTGCAGGCGGCGCATCCGGTCGGAGAGCCCGGCGAACGCCCGCTCGAAGCCGTGGACCGTCCCATCGATGACGAAGCGGTCGAAGAAGTCGGCCGCCCGGGCGACCGTGTAGAGTCCCTTCGCCCCGATCCAGTCGTATCCGGCCTTCATGTAGTAGCGCTGGAGCAGGACGGTGCGGACCGACTGGAGGGGACTGGCGGACGGGAGCGCGTAGACGCGCCCGTTCCCCCACAGGAGGTAGGCGAGCCCGATCCCGGCGGCCCCGAGCCCGACGCTCGCCGAGGAGAGGGCGAGGTCGGTCAGCCCGAGGTGCGGCGGGATCCCGACCGCCGCCGCGCCCGTCCCCGAGAGGAGGAGCCCTGGGAAGCCCGGGAGGAAGACGAAGAGGCCGGCGACGACCGCGAACCCGGAGAGGATGACGAGCGGGACCTGCATCACCCACGGCCCCTCGTGGGCGGCGGGGAGGGTCGGGTCCCGTACCCTGTCCCCCGAGAACGCGAGGAACCAGGCGCGGAAGATGTAGTACGCCGTCAGGAACACCGCCGCGAAGGCGAGCAGGAAGAACGGCCAGTAGTCCGGGTGCGCGCCGAGGGTCGAGTAGACGGAGGAGAGGATGTCGTCCTTGCTCCAGAAGCCGGCGAACGGAGGGATCCCGGCGAGCGAGAGGCCCCCGATCGCGAAGGCGACGGCGGTAAGGCGCATCGGCTTTCGCAGTCCGCCCATTTTGAACAGGTCCTGCGTGCCGACGGCGTGGATGACGGAGCCCGCGGCGAGGAACAGGAGCGCCTTGAAGAACGCGTGGGTGAACAGGTGGTACAGCCCGACCATGGTGAACCCCGCGCCGACGGCGAGCACCATGTAGCCGAGCTGGCTGATCGTCGAGTAGGCGATCACCCGCTTGATGTCGGGGTGGACGACCGCCATGGTCGCGGCGAAGAACGCGGTGAACCCGCCGATCGCCACGATCAGGAGGGAGTCGATCGGCGTGAAGCCGAGGAAGAGGCTCGTGACGGCGAGCAGGTAGACGCCGGCGGCGACCATCGTCGCCGCGTGGATCAGCGCCGAAACGGTCGTCGGACCCTCCATCGCGTCCGGGAGCCAGACGTGCAGCGGGAACTGGGCGCTCTTTCCGGCGGCGCCGCCCAGGATCATGATCCCGGCGACGGTGAGGAGCGTTGAGTGCCCGCCCATCGCGCCGGCGAGGAACGGCTGGGTGCCGTGGACGAACAAAAAGCCGCTCGCCGCCCACCCGCCGGGCCCGGCGGTCGCGTAGTTCGCGAAGTAGAGGAACACCCCGAGCAGGAACATCACGTCGCCGACCCGGGTGACGAGGAACGCCTCCTTCGCGGCGCTCGCCGCGCTCGGCTTCTCGTAGTAGAATCCGATCAGGAAGTAGGAGCAGACCCCGACGAGCTCCCAGAAGAGGAAGAACTCGAGCAGGTTGTCCGAGAGGACGAGGCCGGTCATCGCCGCGAGGAACAGCGAGAGCTCCGCGTAGTACCGCGGCAGGCCCCGGTCGTGGTGCATGTAGCCGATCGAGTAGAGCATCACGAGGAAGCCGACGACGGTGACGACGATCAGCATCAGCGCCGAGATCGGGTCGACGAGCGTTCCCATGACGAGCGAGAAGCCGTTCGGGAACGTGCCGGAGGCGGGGGCGAGGTGCAGCCAGGTGAAGTGGACGTCCGTGTAGTTCCCGGGGGCGATCATCTCGCCCACGCCGATCAGCACCCCGACCACCATCGCCGCCCCGGCGAAGGCGACCGCGATCCAGCCGCCCCACTCGAGGCGCGGGAGCCGGGTTCCGGCGAGGCCAACGATCACGAAGGCGGCGACGCTGAACAACGGCACGAGGAAGGCGTAGCCGAACAACCCGCTGAGAACGCTCGTCGGTCCTCCCTCCTACAGCTTGAGCTCCATCGCTTCCGCGACGTTGATCGTCCCCTTGACGCGGTAGAGCGCGAGGACGATGGCGAGACCGACCGCGACCTCCGTCGCCGCGAAGCCGACCAGCACGACGGCGATCGACTGTCCCGAGAGGCCCCCGGCGGGGGTCGGAGCGAACGCGGCGAAGTAGACGAAGTTCAGGATCGCCGCGTTCATCGCGACCTCGATCGCGATCAGCAGGAGCACGAAGTTGCGCCGGGTCAGGATGCCGAAGATCCCGATGCCGAGCAGCGCCCCCGAGAGGGCGACGAAGCCGACCGGGGAGAGGGCGATCACTCGCGACCCTCCCGGACGAGGTAGATCGCCCCGGCGACCGAGGCGAGCATCACGAGCCCGAGCAGGATCAGCCACGGGCCGTTGGTCCCGAACAGGTTCGCCGAGAGGGCGGCGGGGTCGTACGACCGGATCGCGACCGGCGCGGTCGGGTACTCCCCGATCGCCGTGACGACGAAGACGAAGCTCAGGAGCGCGAGGGCGAGCGCGACCGGCCCGATCCCGGTCGCCGCCTCGCGCGAGAAGATCCGCTTCCGCGTGACCATGATCCCGAGGAGGAGCAGCACGGTCACGGCCCCCGCGTAGACGCCGAGCTGGAGGACGCCGAGAAACGGCGCCTCGAGGAGGAAGTAGATCGCCGAAAGGTCGACGAAGAACACCGCGATCCACATGATCGTGTGGACAAGCTCCCGGACGAGGAGCGCGGCGGCCGCGGTGACGACGGCGGTCCCGGCGAGGGCGAAGAACGCCAGTTCGGGAAGGTTCACTTGTGCGTCCCCCAGAACAGGCACTCCTTGGGGCACACGCTGATGCACGTCCCGCACCGGACGCAGTCGGAGTCGTTGATCACCGGCTCCTTCCAGATGCGCCGCGCCGGCTTCTCGCCCGGCTTCGGCTCCGTCTTCGGGACGTCGAGCATCGTGATGCACTGCGTCGGGCAGTCGCGGGCGCAGGCGTTGCAGCCGATGCAGAGCGGCGGGTCGAGGAGGATCGCGTCCTCGTTCGCGGGCCGCTCGATGCGGATCGGGTTCATCGGCAGCTTGTGCTCGAAGACCGTCTGGAGCTTCTCGGGCGAGTAGACCATCTCCGAGCGCTTCGGCGTGGAGAGCTCGTAGCGGGTCGTCATCGTCAGGCACCCCTCGGGGCAGGCGTCCGAGCAGAACCCGCAGTAGCTGCATTTTCCGTAGTCGATCTGGGGGCACTTCTTCGGGTGCTTCGGGTCGCCGCCCGGCACCGTGACCATCTCGATGCACAGGTCCGGGCAGGAGAACGCGCAGAGGTTGCAGCTGATGCAGGTCGCGATGTTCAGCGCGTGCACGCCGCGGTAGTTGTCCCAGACCGCGCCGACCCCGATCGGCTTCCCCGGGGCGATCCCGACCTTCTCCCGGAACGCCGGGTCCTCCAGGCGCTCGAACGGGTAGACGATCGTCGACGGCCGGAGCAGGCTCTTCGCGAACTGGCGGGCGGCGGTCGTCATCGGCCGGGCGACCCAGAGGACCGGGTTGTCCGACGGTTTCTCCGTGGCGTTCACATCCGCGCTCATGGATAGAGATCTCCCACTACACTCCTGAAGACGGAACGCAGCCGAACACCGGCAGGCATCGGACCGTGACGAGCGCGGCGGCGAGGAAGACGGAGAGGAGCGCGAGGGGGATCATCCGGTTCCAGCCGAGGCGCAGGAGCTGGTCCGTACGCACGCGGGGCAGCGACGCCCGGACCCAGACGAACAGCCCGAAGACGAGGTACGTCTTCAGCATGAACCAGAAGATCCCCGCGAGCGGGAAGCTCGTGAGGGCACTCGGGACGTACGACGGGAGCGTCCAGCCGCCGAGGAACAACAGCACGACCAGGATGCTCCCGACCAGCGCGCGCAGGTAGTCGGCGAGCATGAAGAAGGCGAACAACATCCCGCCGTACTCCGTGTTCCACCCCTCGACCAGCTCCGCTTCCGCCTCGGGGAGGTCGAACGGGATCCGCTCCATCTCGGCGAGCATCGCCGCGACGAAGACGATCAGGGCGACGAACAGAGGGCCCCAGAACCAGTAGTTCTGCTGCTCGAGGACGATCGTCGTCAGGTTGAAGCTCCCCGAGACGACGATCACGGCGACGACCGCGAGGAGGAGCGGCACCTCGTAGGCGATCATCTGCGCCGCGGACCGCATCCCGCCCATCAGCGAGTACTTGTTGTTGCTCGACCAGGCGCTGACGAAGATGAACAGCGGGGCGAACGAGAAGATGACGAGGGCGAGCAGCAGGCTCAGCGGCAGGAGCCCCATGCTCCAGCCCGAGGAGATCGGCAGGATCCCGAAGATCAATAGCGAGCTCACCATGTAGGCGGTCGGACCGAAGTAGAATCCCGCGCCGTCCGCCTCGCGCGGCTTGAGCGTGTACTTGCGGAACAGCTTGAGGCCGTCCGCGAAGTTCTGGAGCAGCCCGGCGTACCCCACGTGCATCGCGCCCCGGCGGTCCATGAACCGTCCGAGCAGCTTGCGCTCCCACCAGATCAGCACGATCGTGTTGATCATGCTCGCCGCGAGCAGGATCACGGCGAAGATCAGGACCGCGAGCGCGGTCTCCACGTTCGCGCTCGTGAGGAACGCCCGGGCCGGGGCGGGCAGGATCGAGCCGACCGCCCCGAGAAGGGCCGTCGCGAGCGCCAGAGCGACCGAGTAGAGCGTGACGGTCGACATGCGGGCCGCGACCTACCGGTCGACCTCCCCCACGCAGACGTCGACGCTCCCCATGATCGGCGGGATGTCGGCGACGTGGTAGCCGACGAGGTACTGCCGGGCGGCGCTGACGTTGGAGAAGACCGGCGAGCGGAACTTGACGCGGTACGGATGCTCGCCGCCCTCGTTGACGACGTACGCCTGCGCCTCCCCGTGCGGCTCCTCGACCGAGGAGAAACCGACCCCCTTCGGGAACTTGCGCTTCAGCAGGTACCCCTCGAGGCCGACTGGCGCGTACGGCGCCCCCAGCCAGCGCGGCAGGTCCTCGGCGATCACCGGACCCGGGTTGCGCTCGAGCCAGTCCAGGACCTGGCGCAGGATCCGGACCGACTGGCGCATCTCCTCCATCCGGACCAGGTACCGGGCCGTCACGTCCGCCCCGTCGGCGACGGCGACGTCGAACTCGACCTGGTCGTAGGCGGCGTACGGCCGGTCCTTGCGGAGGTCGCGCTTGACCCCGGCCGAGCGGAGCATCGGACCGGTGACGCCGTAGGCGATGCAGTCGTTCGCCTTCAGCACCCCCAACCCGTCGCACCGCTGACGGAAGATCGACGAGCCGAGGCAGAGCTGGTCGTACTCCCGGAAGCGGTCGGTGAGCCAGTCGAGGACCTGGCGGGCCTGGCCGAGGAATCCGGGCGGAAGGTCGTTGCGCACGCCGCCGACCCGCATGTACTCGTACGTCATCCGGGCGCCGGTGTAGCTCTGGAACAGGTCGAGGACGAGGTCCCGGTCGCGCATCCCGTACAGGAACGGGCTCATCAGGCCGAGGTCCTGGACGAACGCGGCGTACCACATGACGTGGGAGCCGATCCGCTGGAACTCGTCGCAGAGCATCCGCAGGTACTTCGCCCGCTCCGGCGGAGCGATGTGGAGGGCCTCCTCCGCCGCGAGGATGTACAGGTGCTCCCAGGAGAAGCCGGCGACGTAGCAGCACCGGTCCATCAGCGTGATCACCTCGTTGTAGTGCCGGTCCTCGCTGATCTTCTCGATCCCGCGGTGCAAGTACCCCATCTCGGGGTCGACGTCGAGGATCGTCTCGCCGTCGATCCGCACCCGAAGGTTCCAGAGGCCGTGCGTCATGGGGTGCTGCGGCCCCATGTTGATCCACATCTCAGACATGGCGCGTCTTCACCTCGAGCTCCTCGGGTTCGTGGAGCTTGAACGAGCGCAGGAGCGGATGGAAGGCGTAGCCGTCCGGCGTCAGCAGGTGGCGGAGGTCGGGGTGGTGGTCGAAGAGAACCCCGACCATCTCCCACGCCTCGCGCTCGTGCCAGTTGGCGCTCGGCCAGATCGCGCTGGCCGTCTCGACGTGCGCGTCCGTGGCGGGGAGGTCCGTGGAGAGGAGCGCGTACTGACGGTCGCGGTCCGACCAGACGACGTAGAACACCTCGCGCCGGTCGACCCAGTCGATGGCCCCGACCATGGAGAGGTGCGCGAAGCCGAGGTCGTCCCGCGCCGCACGGAACAGCGCGAGGGCGCCGTCGCGCGCGAACCGGACGCGACCGGCCGTCCCGGCGAACGGCTCCGCTCCGAGGAAGTGGGCCCCCAGCTTCGGGGCGAGCGCACGGGCAAGGTCGTCCGGCTGCGTTCCCGTCCCCCCTTGCCCCGGCCCGCGGGCCGGCTACTCCTTGCGCTCCCGGATCAACTGCTCGAGACGGAGGATCCCGTCCAGCATCGCTTCGGGACGGGGCGGGCAGCCCGCGATGTAGATGTCGACCGGCACGAGCTTGTCGACCCCGGGGACGACCGAGTAGGCGGTGCGGAACGGACCTCCACCGGTCGCGCAGTTCCCCATCGCGATCACCCACTTCGGCTCGGGCATCTGCTCGTAGAGCGTGATCAGCTTGTGAGCGACCTTCCAGGTCACCGTGCCGTTGACGATCAGGAGGTCGCACTGCCGGGGCGAAGAGCGCGGGACGACCCCGAACCGCTCCGCGTCCCAGCGGGCCCCGAAGCCCGCCGCGAACTCGATCGCACAGCACGCCAGCCCCCAGTGAAGCGGGAAGAGCGAGTTGCGTCCCGCCCAGTTGAAGACCGGACGGATCAGCTTCGCTTGCCCCTGCTCGGCGATCATGTCGGTGAGCGCCTCCTTCGCGGCCGGGAGGAACTCCTTCACCCGGAGCGTCTCGATCTCGACGAACGGCACCGGGGTCGCCGGAGCCATGGGGAGGGGGCCGCCGGCCGTCTCGGCGGGCTTGGGGGCCGGGATCGTCGCGGGCGTCGCCGTCACACCACCCACCTCTTCTCGCCGCTCAGGGCGTAGTAGATCCCCGTGATCGCGAGGGCGGTGAACGCCGCCGCGATGAACACGGGGTACCAGGCGGAGTTCGGGCCCCGGAACGTGAGGCCCCAGAGGGCGAGGATGAACCCGAGGACGTCGACCGCGACGAAGACGATCGCGAAGGTGTAGTGCTGGGTCGGGAAGTCGATCTGCGCCTCGCCCTCCGCCTCCTCGCCGCACTCGTACGTCGTGAGCTGCAGGTACGACTTCCGCCGCCCGGCCCCGAGGACGCGGTTCGCGACGATCGAGCCGGCCCCGAACGCCCCCGCGACCACGGCGAAGACGAGGAAGGTGGAGATGCCCGCGCTCATCGACTCTGCCTCCGCTCGCGAAGGGGCACTGCGTGAGACCGAGCGGCGTTATTTAACTCCCCCCGGGCAAATCGCCCGAACGCCGGCCGGAGCGCCTCCCGCGGGGGCCGGACGCTTATGCGAGCCGACCGGGTCCGCCCCTCGTGCGCGAGGAGAGTTTCCGCCCTCCGGTCACGCTCCGCGGGATCCGGGTCCGCCTCGTCCCGCTGAGCCTCGACTACCGCGATGCGTTGGTGCACGCGGCGCGAGACCCCGAGATGGGACGGTTCCTGAGCCGACCCCCGGGCCAGACCGCGGACTCCGTGGGGCGGTACATCGGCGAGATCCTCCAGCACCGGGACGAGGGAACGGAACTGCCGTTCGTGGTCCTGCTCGGGCCGGACGACCGGGTCGTCGGGGCGTCCCGGTACCTCAACATCGAACGCGAGAACGACTCGGTGGAGCTGGGGACGTGGATCGATTCGAGCCTCTGGCGGTCTCCCGTCAACACCGAGGTCAAGTTCCTGCTGCTCCGCTACGCGTTCGAGGAGCAGGGCGCGCACCGCGTCGTCCTTCAGACGGACCTGCGGAACGAGCGCTCCCAGCGCGCGATCGCGCGGCTCGGGGCGGTACGGGAGGGAGTGATGCGGGAGGACCGCGTCGTCCACGACGGGTACCGCCGCAGCTCGGTCGTCTACAGCATCCTCGCGGATGAGTGGCCCGGGGTGCGCCGTCGCCTCGAGCGCTCCCTCGCCCGCCCGTGGGTCGGCGACCGACCGGCCGCTTCGGGCCCGTAGGTCAGTGGAAGCGCGGGGGCCGCTTCTCCCGGAAGGCGCGGATCCCCTCGGGCAGCTCGACGCCCCGCGCGGCCTCGACCGCCCCTCGTCGTTCGAGCGCCATCTGCTGCTCAAGGCTCCCGTGGAACGCCGCCTCGAACAGCCGCTTCGTCCAGCCGTAGGCGAACGTCGGTCCGTCGGCGAGCACCCTCGCCCGCTCGGCCGCCCGTCGACCGAGGTCCGCGGGAGCGCACACCTCGTGGAGCAGGCCGAGCTCCCGCGCGCGGGCGGCGGGGATCTTCGCGTTCGTGAACAGGATCTCCTGGGCGAGGCCGAGTCCGAGGTAGTGGGGAAGGAAGTACGTCAACCCCCCGTCGGGGACGGCCCCGAGACCGGGGAACGCCGGCAGAAGGACGGCGCCCTCGGCGGCGATCCGCCAGTCGGCGGCGAGCGCGAGGGAGAGGCCCCCTCCGGCGGCGACCCCCGGGAGCGCCGCCACGACCGGCTTGTTCATCCCGACGATCTCCCGCACGCTCAGCTCCTGCTCTCCCGTCAGCTCGTGGAACAGCTGCGGCAGGCTGCCGGCGTTCCGATGCTCCTCCATCGTGGCGACGTCGCCGCCCGCGCAGAACGCGCTACCGGCCCCGGTCAACACCACGGCCCGGCTCGCGGCGTCGAGCGCCGCCGCCTGGAGCGCGAGGCGGAGCTCCTTCATCGCAGGGGTGTCAAGCGCGTTGCGCCGGTCCGCCCGGTCGATCGTGATCGTCCGGACGGGGCCGTCCTGGCGGGTCGAGATCGCGGACATCGCCGCGGCCACGGGCCGCGGGGTATAATCGCGTTCGCCCGCGGCCGCTCCTCAGGTGGAGGAGGTCGGCGGGGGGCGTCGTCGGGGGTCGTTCCCCGTGGACGGGGTCGGACCGGCGGACGCCGCGACGCTCGGGGGCGGCGGGCTCGACGCCGGCGGCGGCGCACCGGGACCCCGGGGTCGGATCAGGTGGTGGGGGGGGCCGCCGGGCGTGCTGTCGTCCGAGGCGCCGAAGACCGGCTCGCTCACCAGGTCGTCCGCAGCCTTGGCGCCCTTGGCGGGGAACGGCGAGCTCATGGACGGGGCGTCGACCGACTCCGCCTTGATCTCGTCCTCGATCGACCGGATCTCGGTCATCAGCTCGTCCTGTTTCGGGATCGGCCCGAGGATATCGTCCATCGTGCCGACCTTCGACTCGAGTTCCTCGATCGAGCTCAGCTGCCGGTCGGGGACCTGTCGGCTCGTGCCGAGGTACTCGCTCGCCCCCTCCATCAGACGGGAGAACTCGAACGGGAAGAGGATCTTCGTCGCCTGGCCGTCGCCGACCTTGGCGACGGTGTCGAGCGACAGCACGGTCAGCGCCTTCGCGTCGAGGACGCCCGCCCCGAGGGACAGGATGCGGAGCCGCTGGGCCTCTCCCTGGGCCTCCAGGATCGTCGCCACCCGGGCCCCCTCGGCCTCGAGGATCTTCGACTGCCGGACCCCTTCGGCCTGCAGGATGCGCGAGCGCTTCTGGCCCTCGGAGACGAGGATGGCGCTGCGCTTCTCTCCGTCCGCCCGCAGCACCGCCGCGCGCCGCTGGCGTTCCGCGGCGGTCTGTTCCTCCATCGCGGTCTTGACGGGGCCGACCGGGTCGACCTCCTTGATCTCCACCGCCTCGACGCGCACGCCCCAGCGGTCGGTCGCCTCGTCGAGGATGTCCCGCAGGCGGGTGTTGATCCGCTCGCGGTTGTAGAGGATCTCGTCGAGCTCCATGTCGCCGATCACCGACCGCAGGGTCGTCTGGGCGAGCGCGACCGTCGCGATGTGGTAGTCCTGCACCTGGAAGATCGCCTTCGGCGCGTCGACGACCTTGATGTAGATGATCGCGTCGACGTTCGTCGGCGAGTTGTCCTTCGTGATCACTTCCTGGCGGGGGACCTCGAGCACCTGCGTCCGCAGGTCGATCTTGAGGACCGTCGCGATCGGGCTGATCCAGTTCAGCCCCGGATTGATGATCCGCTTGTACGAGCCGAGCAGGGTGACGACGCCCTGCTGGTACGGTTGCACCGTGTAGAGGACCCGGGAGAGGAGGACGAGGGCGATGATGAAGCCCAGGATCAGGATCACCGTGAGCAGAGCCCAATCGAACACCGCGTTCCCTACTGCCCGGAGTCCTCCCCGGTCGGGCGGCCCAGACCGCCGAACTACAAACGGTTGCCTACGGCGGCGGCGCGGGCCGGGCGGCGGTCTCCGCCGGACGGATCTCCTCGACGCCGAGGGAGACCCCTTCCCCGTGGACGACCCGCACGCGCGTTCCGACCGGGATGCGCACCGGCGCTCGGGCCGACCAGATCTCCGTGCGGACCCGGACCTTCCCCTTGAGGGTGTCCGGGATGATCTCGGCGACGACGACCGCCTCTTCGCCGACCAGCCCGTCGACCGTCGTGCTCAGCGGCTTGTGCGTCGGGGCGACCCACCGATAGTAGAACACCTCGATCACCGTGGCGATCGCCGCGCCGGCGATCACCGCGACCGGCCCGACGGCGGAGTCGAGCAGGGTCGTGGGAAAGAACAGGTAGAGGAACCCCGCGACGAGGAGGATCGTTCCCGGGATGAAGAGCAGCGCGCCCGGATGGGCCAGTTCCAGGGCGAGCAGGGCGATGCCGATGATCACCAGGGCCAGCCCGAGCGCGACGTCGATCACCATGAGCACCGAGCGGGCCGGGGATGGAGCCGCGCGGGATAAAGACCGACGGGCGGCGCCCCGCTACCGGATGTAGTTCTGCGTCGAGGCGAGATCGAACCCGGGGACGATCCTCAGGCGACGTCCGTCGCCCGTCGGCGCGTGCGCCAGGAACGGGTACATCTTCCAGAGGTCACCCTCCGCCATCCGCGTCGCGAGATGGTCGGGCCCGAACGCCGCGTGCGTGACCCGCGCGGTCACCGCGCGCACCGATGTCTCGTCGAGATAGCCGAGCGAGTGCAGGTACTCGTGCGCGAGGACGACGTAGACGAACGAGTTGACCTCGAGCGGAGAGGAGGCGGACGCCCGCATCGCCGCGACCAGCCCCTCGTTCAGCACGATCAGATTGCCCGTGACGGGCCAGTAAGCGCCGAGCTGAGGGGGAAGGTTGGAGAGCGCGAGACCCAGCCCGGGCCGCTCGATCCCGAGGACCCGATGGACCACGGCCCGGACGATGCGGAAGATCCCGTCGTACCCGGACGTCTCTTCGAGCCGCTTTCCGAGGTCCGCGAGCACCGGCGCCGACGGGGCGGTCGAGCTGCCGCGCCCGGGCAGGGGGCGCGACGAGGGCGGGATCCGGGGAGCGGGGGGAGCGCGGTCCATCGGCCGTACCACGCCCGGCCCACGGATAAACCGATGGTTCCTCCGACGCCACAAGCCTACCCCGGCCCGCGACCGGTCGACCGAGGGCCTATGAGCCCCGCGCCGCTACTGCGGACGATGCCCCGACCGCAGGACGTCGTCTTCCCCCGCTGGGAGCGCGTCGAAGAACGCCGCAAGGAAGGCTCCCAGCGCAAGCTGCTCGACGAGTTCTTCGACCACTCGACGCTCCTGACGGTCTCGCGGCTCATCACCCGGGGCCTGTTCGACTCGGTCGACTTCCCGATCTCGACCGGTAAGGAAGGCGGGGTGTTCCGCGCCTCGGCGGGCGACTCCCTGCGCGCAGTGAAGATCTACCGGATCGGCAACTCGGTCTTCCGCAATCTGCCGCCCTACGCGATGGAGGCGCTCCGGCGCGAGGCGAGCGCCACCAACTACGGCGGTCTGATCTTTGCCTGGACCCGCCGCGAGCACTCGATCCTGGGCCGCCTGGTCGACGCCGGGGTTCGCGTCCCCCGGCCGTACGGACATCTCCGGAACGTCCTGGTCATGGAACTGATCGGGTCGGCGGAGGGGGTGGCGCCCCGAGTACGGGACGCGCCGATCGACGACCCGGCGGAGTTCTACGAGGACCTCGTGCGCGAGATCGGGCGGATGACGCGCCAAGCGAAGCTCGTGCACGGGGACCTCTCGCCGTACAACACCCTCTACTACGAGGGGAAGGTCGTGCTGATCGACGTGGCGCAGGCAGTTCCGTCGACGCATCCGAACGCGCGGGCGCTGCTCGAGCGCGACCTCGCGAACTTCGCGAAGTTCCTCGGCCGGCTCGGCCACCCCGTCGACCCGGTCGACTTCCTCGCCGCGGTCGGCGGGGAGGAGATCGGTCCGCCCCCGGGGAAGGGTAGCTAGCGATGCCGGTGCTCTACGCGCGGGTGCCCGAGGACCGCGTCGGCGTGCTGATCGGCCCCGGCGGCCGGACGAAGCGGGCGATCGCCGAGAGCACCCGGACCGATATCGAGATCGACGCCGAGGAAGGGGAGGTCCGAGTCTCGGCGCCGGACTCCGACCCGATGGGGGCGATCCGGGCGCGCGACATCGTCCTCGCTATCGGTCGGGGATTCTCCCCGGAGCGGGCGTTCCGGCTGCTGAAGGAGAACACGTTCCTCGGGATC
This sequence comes from Thermoplasmata archaeon, assembly GCA_035499455.1. Lineage (GTDB taxonomy): Archaea > Thermoplasmatota > Thermoplasmata > Lutacidiplasmatales > UBA184 > Lutacidiplasma. Next base: position 223,012 of record DATJYS010000002.1, read on the forward strand.
CTCGACATCAAGTTCACGACCGGCAAGCGCGAGAAGTCGGTGCTGCGCCGCATCCGCTCCCGGGTGATCGGCGCCCACGGCCGGGCGCGGACCCGCATCGAGGAGCTGTCGGGCTGCTCGATGAGCGTCTACGGTTCGACGGTCGCGCTGATCGGGGAGGAGGAGCAGCTCGAACGCGGCACCCGCGCGGTCGAGCTCCTGCTGCGCGGCAGCGAGCACTCGACCGTCTTCCATCTCCTGGCGCGCCTGCGCAAGGAGGCGGACGCCGCCGAGGCGGGGGTCCCGACCGTTCCGGACCTCGACGGAGAGTAGGGCCGTGGCAAAGACCGTCCCGCTCGACGCGGCGACGCTCGCGTGGGTCCGTCAGCAGTTCGCGGAGTACTACGGTCGCGCGACGATCGACCCCCCCTCGCGCCTCGCCCGCCGGGAGTTCGCGGCGTTCCCGTTCGCGACGGAGACGATGATGCGGCGGCACGCCGCGCTCCGTTCCCCCGACGAGCTCCGCGACTACCTGGCGCGCGAGGTGCCGCGGCACGTCTACTACTCTTCCGCCTACTATCGGCGCCCGGCCGACCCGTCCATGGCCGCGAAGGAGTGGTTGGGCGCCGACCTGATCTTCGACCTCGACTCCGACCACCTGCGCGGCGCGGAGAGGCTCGACTACGCCGGCCAGCTCTCGCTCGTCAAGGAGCGGCTCCTCGCGCTCGTCGAGGACTTCCTGTTCCGGGACTTCGAGATCGACCCCGCCACCACGTCGATCGTCTTCTCGGGAGGCCGCGGCTACCACGTGCACATCCGCGACGAGCGGTTCCTGCCGCTCTCGAGCCCCGAACGGCGCGAACTGGTCGACTACGTGCTGGGCACGGGGGTCGACCCGGGGGCGGCGGTGGAGCGCCGCCGATCGGACGTCCGCGGCGGACACACCCTCGCTCCCGCCGACGAGGAGGAGAGCGGGCGAGAGCGCGGCCGCGCCGGCCCCCGAACCGCCCGCCTCGCCCCCCCGGACGCCCCGGGGTGGCGGGGGCGCACGACGCGGGCCGTGCTCGCGGTCCTGGCCCGGTGGCAGGAGCAGGGAGCGAAGGCGGCGGCCGATGAGATGACCGCCGCCGGGATCGCGCCGGGGAAGGCACGTCGCTGGGCGAAGGTGCTCGTCGACCATGGCGGCGCGGAGAAGGTCCGGGCGTCGTTCACGATCGACGTCTTCGGGAAGGACTCCCCGGACGAGTTCCTTTCCGCGATGGTCCCCCGGGCCGCGATCGAGGTGCAGGGCGAGACGGACGCTCCGGTGACGACCGACATCCACCGGCTGATCCGGCTGCCGAACTCCCTCCACGGTGGCACCGGCCTCCGGGTCGTGCCGCTCGGCCGCGACGACGTCCGGGGGTTCGACCCGTTCCGCGACGCGCTCGTGCCCACCGCGGACGGCCGTCGCACGGCCGTCACGTACACCGCGGAGCTCTCCTACCCGTTCCCCGACGGCGGGGTGCGGGGGCACCCGGGCGCGACCGACGAGCTGCCTACGCCGGTGGCGACGTTCCTGGTGCTGCGGGGGGAGGCGGCGCTTCGGCCTTCACCGGGATGACGAGCCGACCGATCCGGTCGATCGACGCCTCGATCTGATCGCCGGGCTTGAGCCGGCGGCTTTCCTTCCCGAACTCGAAGCCCGGCGTCCCGCCGAGGCTGCCGAGCGAGATCACGTCGCCCGGCTCGAAGGTGATCCCCTGCGAGAAGTGGTGGATGATCTCGGGGATCCGGAACAGATAGTCGGTCGTGTCGCCGAGCTGCCGGACCGTCCCGCCGACCTTCAGCTCCATCTTGAGCGGGTAGACGGAGCCGACCTCCTCCTTCGGCACCACCCACGGCCCGATCGCCATCGTGGCGTCGAACCCCTTCCCCATCACCCAGTCGGTCGGTCCGCCGTTCGGGTACTGAAGGTCGCGGTAGCCCATGTCGAGCGCGATCGTGTACCCCGCGACGTGCTCCATCGCCCGCTCGACCGGGATGTGCTTGCCCCGCTGGCCGATCACGAGGGCGAGCTCGAGCTCGACGTCCGGGAACGTGGCGACCGAGCTCAGCACGAGCGACTCGCTCGGGCCGACGAGGCTGTTGAAGTACCGGCAGAAGGCGTACGGACGAGGGGGAGCCGGCTTCCCCTGCTCGGCGAGGTGGCTCTTGGAGTTCTGGGCGAGGCAGTAGACCTTCTGGCCCGCCGGGACCGGGGCGAGCAGCTTCACGCCCTCCTCGGCTTTGAACAGAAAGCGCGCGCCGGTCGCCGCGCGGGGGGTCCAGCCCATCGCGCGCCGCCGGTCGATGTACTCGGCGATCTTCTTCGTGAGCGCGACCGAGTCGGCGCCCCCCGAGAAGAACCCCTGCATGTCCCGGAACCGGCTCGGGTCGGCCCCCTTGACCGGGTTCACGCCGTAGTAGTCCCGGCAGGCGGTGTCGAGGTCGATGAACTCGTTCGCGTCGTTGATCATGCCGAAGTGGAACTGGTCCTGCAGCGTGAAATGGACGAGCTTCACGGGCCGTACCTCGGGGAGCCGAGGAACTCCCCGCGTTGATAACGGATGCGCGCCGGGGGAGGGCGGGGGATCGGAGCGGCCGGTCTAGTCGAAGTGCCGGTGGACCGCGACCAGATAGACGAACAGCACCAACGAGACGATGAAGCCGAGGCTGGCGAAATCGCCCGCGAGGCCGTAGGAGACGAGCTCGACGATCACGACCAGGAGCGTCAGCACCAGCGCCCACATCCGCAGGTGCCAGAGGCCCAGGGCGAGCCCGAGCACGATCAGCCCGAAGATCAGCACGATCAGCCCCGCGAACACGCCGGTCGCGTGGAGCAGCTGCGGCAGCCCTCCGCCGTTGAAGTACGTGATCGCCGTGACGTCGGCCAGCAGCAACAGCCCTCCGAGGATCCAGAGGAATCCGACGATCCCTACCAGCACGGCGAGGATCGCCACGCCGAGCGGGCGGGACGGCGGCGCGTAGACGGTCGGTTCCGACGGGGGCGGCACGTCACTCTCCGGAAGGCGGCTACCGGGGGTGGGGGCGCGCGGGCTTATCAACCTGCGGTTCGGAGGCCCGGCTCGCTCCGGCGGCGGGCCGGTACGAGGCGACGTATCCGGCGCCGACCCGCTCGACGCCGATGAGCTCGAGGGCCACCGCGTCGTCGAACGTCGTGGCGGATGGGCCGGCGTCGAGCGGGGGAGCACTCCCGTCCCCGATCGCCCAGGGCGCATAGTACACGGTGAGACGATCGTAGAGGCGCGCCCGAAGCACTGCACCTAGGATCTGAGAGCCGCCCTCCACCAGGAGACGATGCATCCCTGCCTCCGCGAGCCGCTCGAAGAAGCGGCCCAGATCGACCCGACCCCTCCCGGCGACGATCGTTCGGACCTTGGGCGGGAACCGCCGCGGGCATCCTTCCGCCACGCCGACGATCGTAGGGGCGGATCCGTCCAGGACCTTCGCCCCCTCCGGAGTTCGTCCGCTCCCGTCGACGATCACTCGGGTCGGTTCCCGGCCTGGGGGACGCCCCAACAACTCCCAGTGGACCCGCAGGGACGGGTCGTCCTTCACCACGGTACCGACTCCCACGACCACCCCGTCGACCTCGCTGCGAAGTTGTTGGACCCGCACGAGATCCTCGGGAGAGGAGAGGCGGGCCCGAGCGCCCTCCGCGAAAGCGATCCGGCCGTCCACGGACGCAGCGCAGTTGACCCACACTTCGGGGCGGGCCGGCGGACCCGACGAAGCGCGCACGGCGCGATCACCCGACCGGGCGGAGGCGGGCGATCTCCTGGTCCATCGCCTCGGTCGAGACGCCGGCGGACCTCAGGTCGTCCAGGTTGATCGCGACGTTCGCGAGCGCCCCCTCCGCGGCCGCGCGAAACAGCGCGAGCGAGGTCACGAGGTCGCTCGCCAGGGCGGCCTTCGTGGAGGCGCGAATCGAGGTCAGGGCCCGAGCCAGGTCGACCGACTGCCGCGCCGTCTCGAGCGGCACCGCGGAGGCGTGCCGGAGCGAGCCGAGGTACGCTTCACGGCTCGTAGCATCGTCCGGCCGATCCTTCATCGCTCGTCGGGCGGAGCGCACCGACTCGTACGAGCGAGCGTCGTCGTCCGCGAGCTCCAGGAACCGAGCGCGCCCCGTCGTGAGCCGGCTGCGCGTCTCGACGAGAGCGGCGGCCGGAGCCTTCGGATCGATCGAGTAGGAGAGGACCATCTCGCCCAACGCCGCAGCGAACGCCGCGGCGACGGCCGCCGCGCTCCCCCCACCGGGAGTAGGAGTCCGGGCCGCGAGGCGGGCGGCGAACGAACCGATCGGTTCGTGGCCCGGGCGCGCGGCGTCGGCCGTCCGGACCTTCCGCTCGAGAATCGCGGCGCGGTCGAACGTCCGCAGGCGCAACAGCGACTCCGCGGCGTCGAGCAGCGCATCCTCGGGGACGAGCCCAACGATCTCCGACTCCTCGATCCCCGTCCCGTTCGCTTCGGCCTGCTGGCGGACCGCTTCGAACGCCCGCGGGACCGGGGTCGTCCGGTAGTCCGTCAAGTTCATCGACACCTGGGCGAGGCCCCGCTCGCGGATCTCAAAGCCGAGCGCCTTCACCTCGGGGAGGCCGCCGTCGCGGGCCCGGACTGCCTTGGCGATTCGCTTCGCGATCGCCACGTCGGGGGTCGTCAGGTTGATGTTGTAGGCGATCAGAACGGCCCGCGCTCCGATCGCCACCGCACCGGCGGTCGGGTGCATGCGGGCCGGCCCGAAGTCGGGGGCCCGGTCGGGGTCGGTGCCGATGCGGTCCCGGAGCCCCTCGAACTGGCCCTCCCGGACCTTCGCGAGATCGGCCCGTTCGGGGCGGCGCGCCGCCCGGGCGTACAGGTAGACCGGGATGGAGAGGTCGCGCGCGACGCGCTCGCCGAGCCGTTCGGCGAGCTTCACCGCCTCGTCCATCGTCACGCTCCCGAGGGGGACGAACGGAACTACGTCGGTCGCCCCCATCCGGGGGTGCTCCCCGTGGTGCTGCGTCAGGTCGATCGTCGCGGTGGCGACCTCCATCATTCGGAAGACGGCGTCGAGGAGAGGCTCCGCGTCTCCGTAGAGCGAGATCACGCACCGATGGTGGTCCGCGTTGCGCTCGACGTCCAGCACCGTGACCCCGGCAACGCCCCGTGCGGCGTCCGCGATGCGGGCGATCTTCCCCTCGTCGCGCCCCTCCGAGAAGTTCGGGACGCACTCGAACGGGGTCACTCGCTCGACCCCCCGAACGTGTCGAGGAGCGTCTGCCGGGCCCGCGCCTCCGTCGGAGACGTCACGGGCACCGGCCGATGCCGCGCCCGCCCGATCGCCGCCCGAACCCGCTCGTCCGAGAAGCCGTGGTCCTCGACCAGGATGTGCACGACCCCCTCTTCGTCCACCGGACCGAACGTGGGCGGGACGACGTCCTCGGCGCTCGGGTGGTGGAAAATCTCCGCGACCTCGCGCGCCTCCCCCGGGTCGATCCCGGCGCGGGCCATCGTCGCGTCGAACCCCAGGTGCTCGCGCACGAGCTTCAGCGCCTTCTTCGGGCCGAAGCCGCTCGCGCCTTCGTTGAAATCGGTGCCGACAACGACCCCGAGCATGATCAGCTCCTCGTCGCTGATCTCGAGCGAGGCGAGCAGCTCCGCGCGGTCGATGAGCTGGGCATCGGCCGCCTTGCCGCCGCGTCCCCGGGCCGCGAGCCCCCGCACCAGCCGAGGGGCTCCGAACAGCAGTGTGTCGTAGTCCTCGGAGGCGGTGCCCCAGGTGATCCCGCGGGCCGACATCACGGCCGCCTGCGCCTCCCCCTCCCCCGGGGCCTGAACCCACGGCACGCCGAGCGCCTTCAGGAGCGCGCCGATCTCCTCGACCATCGGGCGGGTGAGGCGAGACGTCTGCGCCGCCTTTCGCCGGGCCGTCTCCAGGTCCCCCGCGGCGAGCGCTTCCCGCCACTCCCCCTCGGCGCGCTCCTTCGAGGCGATCCGCCGGCGGATCGTTCCGGCCTTGCGGTCGGGGGGCTTCCCATCGAAGACCCAGACCGGTAGGACGCCCTCGTGCAGGAGCGAGGTGGTCCGGTAGAAGACCCCCATCAGATGGCTCGTCACACGCCCCTGGGCGTCGGAGAACAGTTGGCCGTCCCGCTGGCGGAGCGTGGCGAGGAACTGGTACGCCGCGTTGAAGCCGTCCACCGCGAGCGTGCGGCCGGCGAGCGCGTCCCACGGGAGCTCCTGCGCGGTCACGATCTCCCGCAACGGGAGTCCCATGGCCCGCTCGAGCGGGGAAGAGTACTTGGGGTTGGCCCCCGCCGGCGACCGCGGCGCCGCCGAGAACCGTTCGCGCTATAGGGGGACGCGCGTCGTGGGAGCGCGGGGGCCCCATGGAGTTCGCCTGGAAGGAGGAGAGCCCCGCCGCGCCGCCCGCGACCCCGGGGAACGTCCTTCTCTCGTCGTTCCCCAGCGCGGGTCTCGCCACGACCGTCGCGGGGCACTACATGGTCCGGGCGCTCAAGCTCCCCCGCGTGGGCCGCTTCGACTCTCCCGACCTCTCCCCCGTCGCGGTCGTCCAGGGCGGAGAGGTGCATCCGACGATCCGGATCTACGGCCGGCCGGACCTCGGGCTGGTGCTCTCGGAGTTCCCGCCCACTCCGACGCAGGCGAACGCGATCGCGCAGGCGATCCTCGACGGGGCGGAGCGACGCAAGTCGCGTCTCGTCATCTGCCTCGAAGGGGTCGTACCCCACCCGACCGCGGACGACGAGGATGCCCAGGCCGGGGCGACGTCCGACGCGAACAGCGAGGGCCACATCTGGGTCGCTTTCTCCCGGCGCGAGCCGACCCTCGTCCGGGCGTTCGAGGCGACGAACGCGCGTACGCTCGAGGAGGGCGTCATCGGAGGCGTCTCCGGGGCGCTCCTCGTCCAGGGGATCGCCCGGACGGTCCCCGTCGCCGCGCTTCTGGTCAGCGCCCGCGCCGCGGAGGGTCTTCCGGATCACCGAGCGGGCGCCGCGCTCATCGAGGCGCTCGACCGCCTTCTTCCGGAGCTCAAGATCGACACCGGACCGCTCCGCAATCAGGCCGAGCAGATCGAGAAGATGCTCCGCACGGCGATGAAGCGGCCGACGACCGCCGCGGAACCTCCGCCCGACACGGAGCCCACGCCCGGGATGTACGGGTAGCGAACCGCCTCGGCGCCGGCGGCCCGGCTCACGCGAACGTCTCGCGGTAGGTCAGCAGATAGAACGACCCGACGAGCATGACCACGATCAGGGCGATGATCGCGACCGGGTTCGAGTGGAACACGCCGATCGTTACGCCGATCAGAGCCGCCGGAAGGACGAGGAACCCGAGCACGGTGATCATTCGCCCGTCCATCGGTGTCGAGCGGAGCCCACGCTCCATATAAGTTTGGAGCGCGGTCGTGAGGAGAGCCCGGCCCTCCTCGCCGTCGGCTGCCTAAGGCGGCGTGGGGGGTCGGGCCTCGCCGACGACCTCGAACGTCAGTTCGACCTCTCGGCCCGAAGCCCGGACGGCCGGCAGGAGGGGGGGATGCTCGGGCCCCCCCGCGGGCGGCGACGGGACGACCGTGAGCGCCGGCGTCTCCACCGGGCCCGCGTCCCCGAACGAGACGGACTGGGAGAGCTGGGCGAGCCGCGGGGCGCCGAGGATCGCCTCGGCCGGTCCCAGGAAGGAGCTCTCGATGTGGTCCTCGATCACCTGGGCCCAGTGGCGGCCGACCTCGCGGAAGGCCGTCCGGCCGAAGGCGCCGATCAGGCTCTCGTTGTCGAGGGTCTGCAGGGTGGCGCAGCCGCGCTCGCGCTTCTCCGCGAACGACTCGACGAAGTGGAGGCGACCGATCGCCCGGTCCGCGAGGGCCCGGCGGTCCCCTTCGCAGCGGAACGGCTTGATGACGAAGGCGCTGACGACCTCGGCGTTCCGGGCGGCGATGTCGAGGACGTGGGGGAACGCCCCGCTGCCGGCCCCTCCGCCCAGGCTGCCCACGATGACGACGAACGTCGCCCCGTGGAAGATCCGCTGCAGGGCCGGTTCGGCCGCCCGCGCGAGGACGCCGCCGACGACCGTCGAGCCGCCGATGTCCCGGTCGACCCCGGAGTCCGGGCCGAGGTAGACCCGCTGGTCGTACTCCTCGAACCCTTCGACCTTGGGGTCGCAGTTGATCGCGACCGTCTCGAGATGGCGAATGTGACGACGGGCGACCTCGTGGCCGATCCGGATCGCACCGCCCCCGACCGCCGCGAAGACGAGACGCACGTCCTGGCCGAGCCGCGGGCGATTCTCCCACCCCGCGTCCGCGGAATCGAACACGTTCGACACGGTCGGCTCGCTCGGCGCTCGCTCGGACTCGTAGGTTGCCACAACCCCCCCTCGACCGGTCCTCCCTCGCTCCCCGCTACCGCCCGACGAACCCCTTCCGCTCGAGGTCCTTGGCGCTCTCGTGCAGAGCGCCGACCTGCGTGCGGGTCTCGGCCGCCTCGCGCACCTGGGCGCGAGCCTTCTGGGCGAGTTCGGTCACCTTCAGCTCAAGCGCGCCACGACGGACGAGCATGGCGAGCGCGTCCTTGACGGCGTGTCGGTTGCCGGTGTGGTGGGCGAAGGCCTCGAACTCGGCGTACTCTTCCGGGGTCAGCCGGACGGGGACCTCGAGGTACCCGTCGGCGTCGACCCGGGGGGTCGGGGCGGTCGACAGCGCCCGGGAACGCAGGAACGCGTGCAGCGCTGCCCGCATCAGCTCCGACCGGGTCGGGAACTCGCCCGAAGATACGAACGAGTCGACCAGCCGAAGCTCCTTGCGGTTGCACCGTAGGGCGATGCGCGCGTCCTCTGCGTCATGCCGGGGGGCCTCGGGCTCGACGGATCGAGCCTTCTTCCCGTCGGGAGCGTTGTCGAACACAGCCAACCAGATGCATGAGAAATTCTTGTACTTAAACTAAGGGATACTGCTCAGGCGAAAACGGTCCGACGCATCCATATCGCAGGTCTCTGACGTGTCGAACAAATGTTGGATCGGGTCGAACGCGGTCCGGGCGTGCCGTGCCATCAGTATAACCTCGCTTCCGCGCCTCACGAATCAGCCGAGCGCGCGCCTCGCCGATGCCCGGGGGAGATCCCGCGGGTGCGCCCATCCATCGACTCAGGCACAGCGCAGGGAACGGCCGCGGGTCTGGGGCGGCCCGGCCGATCGGTGCCTCGACGGGCCGATGTTGGGAGGGACCAAACCTCCCGGCAGTAAGGTCAACTCGCCGGCCATCCTCTGCTACACAGTCGAGCCGGGTGTGGGCTAATGCGCATTAGTATGTAATGCGTCAATTGCCGAAGTGTATGACGACTCTGGTCGTTTCCACTGGGGTCTACATTCATATAGTGGACCTTCGACATAGCTGGACCCGCGGGTCGAAAGGCCCTTCGGAGGAAACGAGAGGATGAACGTCTTTGGCGAGAGAGCGCGAGGGTGGAAGAAGGCCCGGAAGCGGGGGGTGTCGCCGATCATCGCGACGATCCTGCTGGTGGCCATCACCGTCGTGCTGGCAGCGGTATTGTATGTACTGGTATCCGGGCTCACGAAGACCGGGGCGAATACACCGTATTCGCTCGGCATGACGTCCTCGGGTGCCACGGGCTCGGGTGCGAACTGGTTCGACACCCTGACCCTCAGCCCCACGTCGGGTCTGACCACGAGCATGTTCGGCCTGTCGGTCGTCTCCCCCGCCTCCGTCACGGTGACGTTGGCGGCGGCGGCGGGTGGGTCGGGATGCACGGCCGGTTCGGCCTACGCCACCGGCGCCACGGGATGCAACGGCCCCGCCTCCGGCTGGTACGGCGTCCTGGTCACCTCGTCGAACACGATCGCCGCCACCTACCTCACGTCGGGCGGCGTCGGCACCTGGACGTACGCCTCCGGCGTCACGACCGTGGCGCTGTCGAACTCGTACTCGTTCGTCGTGATCTCGGCGGCGCAGCTCGCGGGAAACGACTACACCATTAGCGCGTTCTCGACCGGCTCCTCGTCCGTCTCGGGCTCGGGGACCCTATAGTCCTGGAGCACCACGCGGAGCACGAGGAACCGGGAGAAGAGCGGAGAAACCACAGATGAACGCAAAGAGAAGCAAGATCCGAGCCGCGCGAGCCCAGCGCCGAAAGTCGAAGCGGGGAGTGTCGCCGATCATCGCGACCATCCTGCTCGTCGCCATCACCGTCGTATTGGCGGCCGTGCTGTACGTCCTCGTCTCCGGTCTGACGAAGACCGGGGCGAACGTGCCCTACACGCTCGGGATGAACCCGTCGAGCCAGGGCGGCAGCGGCTCGACGTGGACGGACGTCCTCGCCCTCTCGCCGACGTCCGGCCTGACGACCACCGCCTTCGGCCTGAAGGTCACCACGCCCAGCTCGACCGTGTTCCCGACGGTGGCCGCGAGCGGCTCTGGCTGCAGTATCTCGGCCACGACCAACTTGCCGTCGTCCTGTACGGGCACCGCGGGCGGTTGGTACGGAGTTCTGACGAGCCCCTCGACCGGCTACATCGTGGCCCTCTGGTCCGGCGCGAGCGCCGGCTGGACCTACGCCTCGGGCACCACGATCGCCCTGAACAACGGCTACCAGCTCTGGATCGTCACGGCGATCCAGGTCGCGGGCAACAGCTACACGCTGTCGGCCTACAGCACCGGGAGTTCCTCGGTCAGCGGTCAGTGCCTTCTGTAAGGGCACCCCCGAGGAGCGCCTGAGCTCCCCGCGCACGCGGGGCGGCCGCGCCCAACCCTTTCCTTCTCTCTTATCCATTCAATCTGATCGGGAGAACTCCGACTCCCGATGGCCGGAGTCCTCGCGAACCGCGCCCGAACCTCGTCTTTCCCGGCGCCCCCCGAGCTTCGGACCGGGCTCTCGCGCCTCGCCAGACCCGAACGTCTAAATACCGGCCGCCCGCCTTTCCAACGTGCGGGCAGCGCTGAGCGCCCGCGGACCGATGTCGCTTCCTTCCACGAACCGCGCCCGCGCGTCGCTCAACCGACGACTCCGTCGCTCTCCGTTCCGGTCCGGCCGCGCGCGTCGCGCCGTCTCGGACGTCGTCGCGACGATCCTGATCCTCGCCCTGACGGTCACGCTGTTCGCGTCGATCTTCGCGTTCGTGGGGTCGTTCCCGGCTCCGCCGCCGCAGAACGTGAATCAGTTCCAGGCCTCGATCGTCCGGACCGCCAACCAGTCGTATATCTCCGGCCTGAAGATCAACCACCTCGCGGGCCCGTCGGTCCCCGGCTCCGACCACATCTATCTCGAGTCGGCGAACCACGAACCGAACTGGCAGTTCTCGATCTCCGGCGGGATCCCGATCTACTGGGGTCTCTCTCCGAACGCGTCCACCTCCTCGTGGAGCTTCGGACAGTACTGGAGCACGACGTTCACGAAGCTCATCCGGATCCCCGACAACATCACGGTCTACATCCTGACCCCGAACCAGCTGCTCTACTCGGTCGTCCTGCCCGGCCTCGTCATCTCGACCCCGCCGGCGATCCTCTCCTCGGGGATCTCCCCGTCCACGCTTTCCGTGGGGGAGGGGTTCCAGGTCTACGCCTCGCTCGGGGGAACCCTGACGGGTCTCGTCGCGAAGGTCAATCTGAACGCCGTCCCCGGGCTGGGCGGGAACGTCTCGCTGACCCTCCAGCCTAGTGGACTCTATACCTATACGTCCGCGAGCGGTCCCACCTCGAGCGGCACCTGGTACGCCCTGATCTACGTCACCAACTCGCTGGGGCAGGTGGCGTCGACCACGGTGCCGGTGGTGGTCGCGGGCGCCGGGGGAGGCGGGTCCACGGGACTTACGGTCTCGGCGGGGATGTCCCCGCAGCCGCCGACCGTTCCCCTCGGGAGCCCCTCGGGCTACTTCTGGGGGGTCGTGACGTACACCGGTTCGCAGACCGCGGGGGTCTACGTCAACTTCACGATCCTGCAGGCCGCCGGTGGCCACGCCAAGCTCGTCAAGACGACCATCCCCGGCCAGACCGGGCAGTCGATCACCGGCCCGTCGTCCGTCACGGTGTACAGCCAGCCGTCCTCCAATTTCAACGGCTGGGTCTCCAACAGCACGGTCACCGTGTACGCCAACGCCACGGTGGTCAACGGGGTCGGAAAGGCGTCGGGCTCCCTCAGCTTCGCCGTGGCGAACCCGGGGCTCACGGGGATCGTCTACTTTACCACGGGAAGCACGGGCGGAACGACCCACACGCATTCCTTCAGCCACAGTTGCGGCTCGGGGTCGTGTCCGTTCCTCTACCTGACCGCCTGGGACAACTACTCGGCGGGACCCGGCTCGCTCACGATCAGCGGTGTCGTCACCACCAACAGCACCACGGGCGGGCACAGCCACACCTACACGATCGCGTCCACCACCCTCACGGAGGGGACGGCGCTCGTCATCAACTGCGTGACCGCGGGGAGCACGACCGCGCGCTGGTCCTCGCCCGGGGGCGGGTCCGGAACCGTCTACGTCGCCCGGCTCTGGCTGGCGGTCTACTCGGGGACCACGCTCGTGGGATTCATCACCGACTCGTATCACGCGACGTTCACGTAGTCGAGCGAGACCCGTACCTCCCCTTCGTCAACTCACCCTACCCCGGACGGCGTCGGAGGCCAGCGGGAACGCGGAGTCTAGCGGGTCCCAGAGAGACTCTGCCCGCACTTCCAGCACTTCGACTCGCCCGCGTAGACGACCGCCCCGCACTTCGGACAGGCGTGCTCGCCCGGGACCGGTCCGGGAGGAGCGCTCGGTCTCGCGGCGTCCGATTCGAGGGGCGGGGCGCCGGGAAGCACCGGTCCGACGGTCGCCTCCGCGCCGGACGTCGGAGGGATCGGGCCGGCGGTGCGCTGGCGGGCGTCCTCGCGGCGGCGTTCGCGGTTCTTGAAGATCGCGTAGAGCAAGAGCACCGCGTAGAACGGAAGTCCGAGGTAGAGCAGCGCCTCGATGTAGACGGACGGGAGGACCTCTTCGAAGATCACCCCGTAGCTGCCGATCACGGGGCCCTCGACGCCGTTGTACTGCGGGTCCCCCACGAGGAGGGCGTACGACGGGACGTGGAGCGCCAGGTCCTCGACGGCCGCGCCCATCTGCCACTCCCAGATCCCGTTCTCTCCGACGGTGTAGTTGAACGTGACCGTGGTCGCCTGGCTCAGGTCGTACGACGACGCCTCGCACGTCGCGGCCGAGGTCGGGTCCGCGCAGAAGAAATCGGTGAGGACGATCAACGGGTAGCCCGCGTTGCAGCTCGCCGAGTTGTTGCCGGTCGCCCCCGGGCAGGTACTGAGGTAGAGGTCGACCCAGAGGGGGGCTGACGTGCCGCGCGGCAGGAACTCGGGATGGATCGTCGCCGACCAGGAGAACTCGGTCGAGACGGAACCGTGGAACGGGGCGAGGGAGGCGTCCTCGATCACCGCGCCGGTGGGGAGGCCGGACTCCGTGAACGTCACGGTATAGACGGCGGACGCGAACGGGATCGCGACGGAGACCGCCCCGCCGTCAACGACGATCGTCGCGTTGAACGCCGGGGGGCTCTTGCCGCCGGCGGGGGGCACCGTGTAGCGGTACGTGCCGTTCGTGAGCGACAGGTCGATCGACGGTCCGGAGGCGGCGTGGACGACGCTGTTGAGGGTCACGTTCCAGGCGGTGTCGAGGGGCAGGTTGCTCTCGGTGAAGGTGACCGGATAGACCACCGGGGTGTAGGCGACGGTGATCCCCAGGGCGGCCCCCGCGACCGTGGCCGTGCCGGAGGCGGCCACCGTGTAGCCGGGGATCGGAGTGACGGTGTACGGATAGGCCCCGTTCGAGAGGTTGAACCCGACCGCGGAGGCGGTCGAGACGAGCGTCGTCTGATTGGTCGTGACCGCCCACTCGGTGCCGGCCGCGAGGCCGGTCTCCGTGAACCGCACCCCGTACGAGGAGGCGGTCGGCACGAAGTTCACCCGAGCGCTCACGGGGGCCCCGGCCACCGTGACGGTGGCGTTGCCGGCGACCGCCCGCTCCCCCGCCGCCGGTCCGGTCCGGTAGACGAACGTGCCGTTGGGCAGGTCGAAGACGAGGGTATCGCCGGTCGAGGCGACCCGATCTCCGTCGATCGTCACGGACCACTGCGGCTGGCTCGCCCCGAGGCTGTCGTTGAACGTCACCGGGAAGGTGACCGTGGAGAACGCCACGCTCGCCGCCGCCGGAGCCCCGGCGACCACGACGGTCTGGCCCGAGGGGGTGGTGTACTCCGGGGCGGAGGAGGCGGCGAACGGATCGGTGCCGTTCGGCAGCGACACCACGATCGCGCTGCCCTCGGAGGTGACGGTGGTTCCGCCGACGGTCACGCCCCACCGGGTCCCGGTGGTGAGGCCGGTCTCCGTGAAGGTCGTCGGATAGGCCCGCTTCGAGAAGGCGAGCGAAACGGCGCCCGGTCCCCCGGCGACGTGGACGGTTCCCGACGGCGAGATCGGAACGTACCCCGTGGCCGTCGTGACTCGGTAGGCGAGCGAGCCGTTCGGCAGCGAGATCGTGAGGGTGGCGGTCGTCGAGTTCCGGGACGTCGAGCCGACGTAGACCGTCCAGGCGCCGCCGGACGGGAGGCCCGACTCGGAGAACGTCACGGGGTACTTCACCGGGGCGAACGTCACGGCCTGATTCACCGCGCTCGACCCGACGACCACCGACCCCGAGCTCGCGCCGGTATACCCCGGGATCGGGGTGACGGCGTACCCGTGCGTGCCGCTCGGCAGCGAGAAGGCGACCTGGTTCGACTGGGAGTCGACCGTCGTGTTGCCGATGGTGACGCTCCAGTCGACCCCGGTGGGCGCGGAGGCGACCGCCCCGACGGGGACCAGCAGTTCGCTCGTGTAGCTGACCGTGACGAGCGGGGCGACGAGGAGGATGATCACGATGCCCGCGATCGCCAGGTAGCGCGGACGCTTGATCCCGAGGTAGATCGGCAGCCAGAGGCCGACGATCAGCATCGCGGGGATCGCGAGGAGGACCGTGATGTAGAAGGCGCCGAAGACCGCGCCGATCCCGATCGCGAGGAGCAGGCTCCGTCCGATCGGGGTCTGGACGAAACTCCTAAGACCGCGAGGGCGCTGCTGCTCCACGGGACCGGTCGCCAGTTCCGGGTCTCCTTATTACGTGATGGCCGCCCCTTCCTCCGCACCGGTCGCCCTGCCGGTCACCCGGGTCCTGGTCGTCCTCGACGGGCTCGCCGATCGGCCCCATCCGGAGACGGGGAACCGGAGCCCGGTCGAGGCGGCGTCCACTCCGAACCTCGACCGTCTCGCTCGGACGGGTCGCCTCGGCGACGCGATCGTGGTCGGCCCCGGGATCGCTCCGGAGTCGGACGCCGGCGTCTTCGCGCTGCTCGGCTACGACCCGAGCGCCGACTCGCCCGGGCGGGGGGTCCTGGAGGCGCTCGGGGTCGACCTCCCGCTGGCCCCCGGGGACATCGCCCTGCGGCTCAATTTTGCGACGACCGACGGCACCGGGACGATCGTCGACTCCCGCGTCGGCCGCTCTCTGGGGACGGCCGAGTCCCGCGACCTCGCGGCCAGCCTGACCGCGGCCGACCTGCTCGCCGACCTCGGCGTTCGGGCGGAGGTTCGGGCGACCGTCGGCCACCGCGGCGTCCTCTGGCTGCACCCGGTGCGGGACGGCCCGCTCTCGCCCGCGATCTCGAACGCCGACCCGTTCTACGACAAGGTCGGTGGGATGGGGCAGGCCCGCCGCCCCGACGCCCCCACGATCCGCCCCGTGCTGCCGCTCGAACCGACCCCCGCCGCCCTACGGTCGGCGGAGGCCGTGAACCGCTTCCTCGCCGCCGCGGCGCCGATCCTCGCCGGCCATCGCGTGAACGCCCGTCGGGCGATGGCGGGAAAGAAGGTCGCGAACGCGATCCTGGTCCGGAACGCCGGGGCCCTCCCGACCGCGCCCCTGCGTTCGTTCCGCTCCCGATACGGGGTCGACGGGGGAGCGGTCACCGAGATGCCGGTGGAGCGCGGGATCGCCCGCACGCTCGGACTCGAGGACCGGTACCTGGGGCCGATGACGGGAGATCGCGACCTCGGATACGCCGAGCGGGCGCGGGCGGTCCGCGAGATGGCGGCCCGCCTCCCGTTCGTCTACGTTCACCTCAAAGGGCCTGACGAGCCGGGGCACGACGGCGACGCCCCCGCCAAGCAGGCGATCGTCGAATCGATCGACCGCGCGTTCTTCGGCCCGTTCCTGGACGGCCTCGACCTCGGCCGGACCCGGATCCTCGTGACGGCGGACCACGCCACTCCGTGCATCCTGAAAGGCCACTCCGACGACCCCGTGCCGCTGCTGTACAACGGGAGCGGGGTCGGCGCCGACCCGTCTCCCCCGGCGCTCAAGTTCGGGGAGACGGCGGCCGCGCACGGGTCGCTCGGGCACCGGCGCGGGACGGACGCGCTGCGGCTGCTCTTCTCCGAGCCGTTCCCGGCCGGCCCGCCATGAGGTCGCGCTCGCTCACGGTCCCTCGGGACCGAGGCGAGGCCGTCCGACAGGCGCTGGCCGAGGCGGGGGCGCTGCGCGCCGACCTGAAGATCCGGACGGGGGACGGAACGATCGTCTTCCCGATCGCCGCGGACGGGTCGGTCGTCCCCTCCTGGGGGGTTCTGGGGGAGTCCGAGTTCGACCCTCGGACCGCCGAGTCGCCGTCCGACTACCGCGAGCTCCTCGCGTGGCCCGACGCGGAGAAGGGGCTCCTGCCCCGCTCCTTCGATGTGGTGGGCGACGTGGTGCTGGTGCGCCTTCCGCCGGAGCTCCGACACCGGGGCCACGAGATCGGGGAGGCGCTCCTGGGGTTCGTCCCTCGGGCCCGGATCGTCGGGGCCGATCGCGGAGTGCACGGCACGGAACGTCGCCGCTCCATCGAGCGGCTGGCGGGGGACGGGGGATGGGCGACCGTCCACCGAGAGAACCACCTCGAGCTCGAGGTCGATCTGGAGCGCGCGTACTTCTCCCCTCGACTCGCCCTCGAGCACACGCGCGTGGCGGCCGAGGTTCGCGCGGGGGACCGCGTGTACGACCTCTGCTGCGGCGTCGGGCCGTTCTCCGTGCACCTCGCGCGCGACGGGCGGGCCCGCGAGATCGTCGCGGTCGACTCCAACCCTTCGGCGATCGAGCTCCTCCGCCGCACGCTGGCGCGGTATTCGTTCGGCGGCCGGGTCACGGCGGTGGAGGCGCGCATCGAGACGTTCCTCGCCGACCGGGCGCCGTTCGAGCGGGCGATCCTGAACCTTCCCCACGAAGGAATTAAGTACGCTTCGTCGGTGGCCGGCGTCGTCGCGCCGGGGGGCCGGCTCTACTACTACGAGATCGTCCCCCGGGCGGAGCTCAAACAGCGGGGGGACGTGATCGCGGGCTCACTGGGACCGACGGGGGAATGGCGCCCGATCGCCTTCCACGTCGTCCATCCGTACGCCCCCGACGCTGACCTCGCGGGATTCGTCTTCGCCCGCCGGGGGGAGTGAGTCCGCCTCATGCCGGTCGTCCTCCCGCTCTCCGAGGTCTCGGACGCCGACATCGCCCAGGTCGGCGGCAAGGCGGGGAAGCTCGGGGAGCTCGTCCGCCACGGCCTCCCCGTCCCCCCGGGGATGGTCGTCACCACGGACGCGTACACCGCCTTCGTCGAGGCGACCGAGCTCAAGGCGATCATCCCGGCGTCCCTCGCCTCGATCGACCCGAACGCGCCCGCGACGGTCGACGGCGCCGCCCAGCGGATCCGGTCCGCGTTCGAGGCGACCCCGTTCCCGGCGGAGCTGAGGACCGAGATCGCGTCGGCGTACGAGACGTTCGCCCGCCAGCACGGGGTTCGCTTCTCGGCCGTCCGGTCGAGCGCCACGGCGGAGGACCTCGAGGGGGCGTCGTTCGCGGGCCTGCAGGAGACGTACCTCAACATCGAAGGGACGGAGAAGGTGCTCGACGCGATCCGCAAGTGCTGGGGCTCGCTGTTCACGCCCCGGGTCCTCGTCTACCGACAGGCGAAGGGGTTCGACCACGCGAGCGTCCGCCTCGCGGTCCTGATCCAGAAGATGGTGGACGCCACCGTCAGCGGGATCCTCTTCACGCGGGACCCGAACACCGGCGAGAACCACATGATCGTGGAAGCCGGCTGGGGCCTGGGCGAGGCGATCGTCGGTGGCGAGGTCACGCCCGACCACTACGTGATCGACGGCGCGACCCAGAAGATCGTCCACAAGCAGATCTCCGAACAGCGCGTCCGGATCGTCCGCGCCGAGGGCGGCGGGAACCGTCGCGAGGACGTTCCGGCGGCAGATCGGTCCCGGCAGAAGCTGCCGGACCAACGCCTCCTCCGCCTCGTCTCGCTCGCCCGTCTCATCGAATCGAACTACCGCCGGCCGATGGACGTCGAATGGTGCGGGGACTCGGACGCGCTCTACATCGTGCAGGCGCGCCCGGTGACGACGATCCCGACCTCCACCGCCCCCAAGGTCTCCGCCCCCTCGGAAGCCGCCGGCGGCGAGGCGCCGCTCGTCCGCGGGTTCGGCGCCGCGCCCGGGATCGCCAGCGGGGTGGCCCGGATCCTGCGCGGGGCGGCCGAGATGGAGAAGCTCCGCGCCGGCGAGGTCCTGGTCACGACGATGACCACGCCGGATATGGTTCCGGCGATGTCGCGCGCCGCCGGGATCGTCACCGACGAGGGCGGGATGACGTGCCACGCCGCGATCGTCTCGCGGGAGCTCGGCGTTCCGTGCGTCGTCGGCACGCGCGAAGGGACGAAGGCGATCGGGGACGGCAGCGAGGTCACCGTGGATGGGAAGACGGGCGCTGTCTACCGCGGGCTCCGGGCGGCCGCCGCGGCCCCGGCCGCCTCGGCGGCGGTCGTCTCCGGCCACGCCTCGCATGACTCCGCGCCCGTCACGGCGACGAAGATCCTCGTCAACGTCGGAGTTCCGGAGAAGGCCGAGGAGTACGCGCGGCTCCCCGTCTCGGGCGTCGGGCTCCTGCGGATCGAGTTCATCTTCACCGCGCACGTCCGCGAGCACCCGCTCGCGCTGATCAAGAAGGGGAAGCGGGAGGAGCTCGTGCGCCGCCTCGCGGACGGGATCGGCAAGGTCTGCCAGGCGTTCCACCCCCGGCCGGTGATCGTGCGGACCTCCGACTTCAAGACGAACGAGTACCGCGGGATGCCCGGCGGCGAGCCGTACGAGCCGGTCGAGGAGAACCCGATGATCGGCTGGCGCGGCTGTTCCCGGTACATCTCGCCCGTGTTCAAGCCGGCGTTCGAGTGCGAGCTCGAGGCGCTGCACCGGGTCCGGACCGACCTCGGCCTCAAGAACGCGATGATGATGCTGCCGTTCGTCCGGAACACCTGGGAGCTCGAGGAGATCGCCGGGACGATGCGGGCGGCGGGGCTGCGCCGCTCCCGCGACTTCAAGCTCTACCTCATGGCCGAGGTCCCCTCGACCGTCTTCCTCGCCCGCGAGTTCTCGAAGCACTGCGACGGCTTCTCGATCGGGTCGAACGACCTGACGCAGCTCGTGCTCGGCGCGGACCGCGACTCGGAGACGCTCGGACGGATGGGATACTTCGACGAGCGGGACCCCGCGGTCCAGTCGGCGATCGAGATGCTCCTTCGGGGCGCCCACGCGGAAGGCCGGACCGTCGGGATCTGCGGCCAGGGGCCGAGCGTCTATCCGGAGTTCGCGGAGTTCTTGGTGCGCGAGGGGATCGACTCGATTTCGCTCAACGCCGACACGGTGCTCTCGACGATGCGCACGATCGCCTCCCTCGAGCAGCGCCTGAAGCTCGACGGAGTGCGCCGGCGCGAGTGATCCCGGGAGCGGTCAGCGGGGCGGCCGCCAGCGCGCGGGCCCCGGGGGACCCGGCGGCGGCAGGTCGAGCTCCGCCTCTCTCGGGAGCGCGTACTCGGCGAACGAGGCCGCAGCGACGAAGCCGAGCCGCGCGAGATGCGCCCCGATGCGGGGGGAGTCCGTGCCGATCGAGCAGCGCGTGCCCCCGTGCCGGCGGGCGTCCGACCGAGCGTGCTCGACGAGGGCCGTGGCCGCCCCCTGTCCCCGCGCCTCGGCCCGCGTCGCGACGAGGTGGATCCCCGCCGCGCCGTCCGCCCGGTAGACGAGCGCGGCCGAGACCGGCACGCCGTCGACGCGCGCCAGCAGCGGGAGAAGCTCCTCGCCGGGCGTGGGGTGGTGGATCGCCACCTCGAGGGCGGCGTGGAGCTCGGGTCGCTCCTTCTCCTCGGTCCAGAACGAGGCGACGAGGTCCGATTCGCCCGGGGTCGCCGGACGGACCTCGACTCCGCTCCGGTCCCCGGGGGCCGGGCCGTCCGGCTCGATCCACAGGTCGAGCGTCGCCTCGGCGGGTCGGAACGAGAACCGCCGAAGCCCCCGGTCAACGTGATCGGGGACGGGAAGGGGAACCCGGAACCGCGGTCGGAGCGCCCGCTGAAAGTAGTGGTCGAGCGCCCGCTCGAAGAACGCGGCCTGGCGCTCGCGGGCGACCGGTCCGACCAGGACGTAGTTGAAGCGGGGGCTCGGGATCTTCTCGTGGGTCACGAGGAGCGCCCCCGGGATCTCGAGGGCGTACCCCCCCAGGGCGAGGACGAACCGCCGCTCGGAGCGCAGCGCGCGCTCGACGTCCGTCGCGTTCGGCGCCCGGTCCATGCCGAACGCACGGCGGGCGAGATAGAGGCGTTTGGGGGGACCGCCGGCCGAACGGTTAATAGCCGGACCGTCTCCCCGGGACCGTCCATCCGTGAGCACGACCGAGTCCCCCCCCGCGCGATCCGTCCGCCCGCCCGCCATCGTGACGGTCCTCGGCGGCGGAACGATGGGCAGCGGGATCGCGCAGGCGTGCGCCCAGGCGGGGTTCACGGTCCGGGTGCGCGACGTCGACGCCCCGGCGATCGCGCGGGGCCGCTCGCTGATCGAGAAGACCCTCGACGGGGCGATCGAACGGGGCAAGTCGACCCCCGCCCAGCGCGACGAGCTCCTCGCGCGCATCTCGTTCACCACGGACCTCGCCGCCGCCCTCGCCGGCGCGGCGCTCGTCATCGAGGCGGTCTTCGAGGAGGAGCTCGTCAAGCACGCGCTCTTCGCGGAGGTCGCGCCGCTCGTCGAGCCCGGGACGATCGTCGTCACTAACACCTCCTCGTTCTCGGTGACCGCCCTCGCCCGGGGGTTCCCGGCCCCCGAGCGGTTCGCGGGCCTCCACTTCTTCTTCCCGGCCGCGATCAACAAGCTGGTCGAGGTCGTCGGCGGGGAGGCGACGGACGCCGCGACCCGCACCGCGCTCGTCGAGTTCGCCGAGCGGCTCGGCAAGCTGCCGATCGAGACCGCCGACCGCTCCGGGTTCTGCGTGAACCGCTACTTCGTCCCCTACCTCAACGAGGCGACGCGGATCGCCGAGGAGGGGGTCGCGAGCCTCGCGACGATCGAGGAGGTCGGCCGGGAGCTGTTCGGCGCGGCGCTCGGGCCGTTCGAGCTGATGAACGTCACCGGGATCCCGATCGCCTTCCACGCCCAGACGACGCTGCACCAGGCGTTCGGTCCCGCCTACGCCCCGTCCGCGAGGCTCGAGGAGCAGTTCCGCGCCGGCACGCCGTGGGCGTGGAAGGAGACGACGGTCGAGCCGGAGAAGAAGACCGCGGTGCGCGAACGCCTGCTCGGCCTCACCATCGGGATCGCGACACGGCTCGTGGAGGAGAAGATCGCGACCGCCGAGGCGACCGATCGCGGGGCGGTCGTCGGGCTGCGGCGCCACTGGGGTCCGTTCGCCCTCCTCAACTCGATCGGGCTCGCCGAGGGCCTCCACCTGACGGAGGAGTACGCCCGCCGCTGGCACGGGCAGTTCCCCGTCTCCCGCGAGCTGCACGAGCGCGCCGTGCGGGGCGAGCGGAAGTGGCCGATCGCCTACATCCGTCTCGAACGCCGCGGTCCGGTCGTCTGGGTCCTGCTCGACCGACCAGAGGTGCTCAACGCCCTCTCGACCGACCTATTGGAGCAACTGGCGGAGACGTTCCGCTCGCTCGAGTCGGACCCGAGTGTCCGGGTCGTCGTCCTCGCCGGCTCGTCGTCGGTCTTCGCGGCCGGCGCCGACATCGCCGAGATGGAGAAGAAGACCCTCGCCGAGGGGATCGAGTTCGGGTTCGTCGGGCAGCGGGTCGCCGAGCGGATCGAGCGGTTCCCCGCGCCCGTGATCGCGCTCGTCGAGGGGTACGCCCTCGGCGGCGGCCTCGAGATCGCGCTCGCCGCGGACTTCATCGTCGCGGCCGAGGGGTCGCGGCTCGGCCTCCCCGAGGTGACGGTCGGGATCCATCCGGGGATGGGCGGCGCGACGCGCCTCACCCGCCTGATCGGGCGGGCGCGCACGAAGCTGCTCACCTACACCGGCGTCCCGGTCAGCGCCGAGGAGGCGTACCGCCTCGGCTTCGTCGCCTCGGTAGTCCCGGCGGCGACCGCCCGGCAGGAGGCGCAGGCGCTCGCCGAGACGATCGCCTCCCGCGCCCCCCTCGGCGTCCGCTGGGTGAAGCAGGTGATCGACCGCGGCATGGACGCCTCCCTCGCGAGCGCGCTCCACCTCGAGGCGGAGTCGGCGGGGCACACGTTCGGCACGAGCGACCGGACGGAAGGGATGCGCGCCTTCCTCGAGCGGCGCAAGCCGGCGTTCGAGGGGAAGTAGCCGCCGGGCCGGGGGCCCTAGCCGCCCGCCAGCACGTGCGCGCGGTACTCGTCCGCGGACAGTAGCCCCGTCTCGTCGAGCGATCCCGAGAGGTCGAGGCGGAACAGCCACCCCTTCCCGTACGGGTCCTGGTTCACGTGCTCGGGGTGCGCCTTGAGGCTGGCGTTCGCTTCGGCGATCGTCCCCGCGCCCGGCGCGTAGACGTCCGCGACCGTCTTGACCGACTCGAGCACGAGGGCGCTCGCCCCCTTCGCGATCGCCTTGCCGGCGGCCGGGAGGTCGACGAAGACGATGTCGGTGAGCTGCGACTGGGCGTGGTCGGTGATCCCGACCGTCACGCTCGTCCCCGCGATGCGCAGCCACTCGTGGCTCTTCGTGTAGCGCAGCTCCGGGGGGATCTTGCCGGTCTCCATCAGGTCCCCCCCTTCCAGGAGTCGGCGTACTTGAGCTGTTCCGCCGTCGGCTCGTCGAGCGCGACGCCCAGGGGACCGAGCGCGGCGACCGCGACCCCGCGGTCGATCTCCGCCGGCACGGCGTGGACCTTGAGCGACATCGTGCGTCCGTGCTTGGCGAGATGCTCCGCGGAGAGCGCCTGGAGGGCGAAGGAGAGGTCCATGATCTCGACCGGGTGGCCCTGCCCCGCCGCGAGGTTGATGAGCCGCCCCTCGCCGAGCAGGTAGGCGCGGCGGCCGTCCGCGAACCGGTACTCCTCGACGTTCGGACGGGCGGTCCGGTGGCTGACGGCGAGGCCTTCGAGCTCCCGCTTCGACACCTCGACGTCGAAATGCCCGGAGTTCGCGAGCAGGCAGCCGTCCTTCAGCACCCGGAAGTGCTCCTCCCGCACGACGCCGGTCGACCCCGTCACCGTGACGATCAGGTCGGCCTCGCGCGCGGCGTCCAGCATCGGCCGGACCCGGAAGCCGTCGAGCCGGGCTTCGAGGGCGCGCACGGGGTCGATCTCGGTGACGACGACGTCCGCCCCGAGGCCCGAGAGGCGCGCCGCGACCCCCTTGCCGCACCAGCCGTACCCCGCGACGACGCAGACCTTGCCGGCGAGGAGGAGATTGGTCGCGCTCAGGATCCCGTCGATCGTCGACTGGCCCGTCCCGTAGCGGTTGTCGAAGAGATGCTTCATCGAAGCGTCGTTGACGTTGATCGCGGGGAATAGCAGGGACCCCGAGCGCTCGAGCGCGCGCAGCCGGATCACGCCCGTCGTCGTCTCCTCGGTCGAGCCGAGGATCTTGCCGCGCGTCCCCCGCTCGGTGTGGACGGAGGCGACGAGGTCGCAGCCGTCGTCGATGATGAGGTCGGGGTCGGCGGCGAGGAGCGTCGCGATCCCCGCCCGGTACTCCGCCACCGACTCGCCCTTCTTCGCGTGGGTCTCCACGCCTCCTTCCCGGACGGCGGCGACGGCGTCGTCGTCGGTCGAGAGCGGGTTCCCGGCCGCGAGGCGCACGTCCGCGCCCCCGGCCTGGAGGGCGAGCGCGAGGACGCACGTCTTCGCCTCGACGTGGAGCACCGCGGAGATCGTGAGGCCCCGGAACGGCCGCTCCGCCTCGAAGCGCCGCCGGACGCCTTCGAGGACCGGCATGTGGCTCCGGGCCCACTCGACCTTCAGGCGCCCGCGCTCGAGATCCCCGTCCATCGGCGAAACGCCGTCACGAGCCGTCGGGCAGGATAAGGATTCTCCGGGGCCGGGCGGCCCCGGAAGGGGAGGAAGGGGTTCGACCGGCCGACCGACCCTACTGAGTCACCGACCCGCAGAACGGGCAGACGAGGTACTCCGGAGGGATCTCCTTGCGGCAGTTCGGACAGGGCTTGAGACCGCTCGCCGCCGGGGCCGCCCCGGTCGACGCCGCGCCGCTCGCGGGGGGCGCCGGCGGGGTGTCGGCGACGGTGCGGCGGACCGCGGACGGGCGGTCGCCGGGGGGCGCGGCGGCGGCGGGCGGCGGCGTGCTGCCGCGGGGCGGCATCCGGGGCGGCGGGGTCGGGGCCTCGGTCGACTGGACCGGCGGGGCCATCATGCCGCCGCGCGGGGCGCCCTGCTGCTGCTGGAGCTTCCAGGTGCTGAACGAGGTGTACGTCGGCTGGCGCTTCCACCAGTCCCAGAACGACCCCTCGTTGTAGTTCTCGCCGAGCTCCTTCTTCGCCTCGGCGCGGAACCGCTCGGTGAAGTCGGCGTATCCGTCCCGCTCGGGGTCGCGGCCGCCCTCGCCAGGCTTGCCGAGGAGCTGGGCCGCGCACTCGGGGCAGAACTGCGAGTTGGCGGGGATCGTCGAGGCGCACCGGCTGCAGCGCACGAGGTCGGACTCGAAGTCCGCACCGCACTTCGGACAGGCGGTCGCGCTTTCGGGGACGAGCGCCCCGCACTCCCCGCACTCCACGACCTTGCCCGCGGCCTGACGCCGCGCGACGAAGAAGAACGCCAGCAGGCCGGCGACGATGGCGCCCGCGATCGCGAGCCACATCCACAGCGGCAGGCCGAGGATCTTCTCGGTGAGGAGGTTGTGGGCCGCGGCGGGCGGGGACGGGTCCTTGTACTCGCCCGCGATCTGCTCCGTGTTCGACTGCCCGTTGTACGACGCCACGATGCTCATCGTGTACGTGGTGCCGGGGGTGAGCCGCTGGGCGAGGGTCGGGTCGGAGAACTGGGTGAACCAGTTGATCTTGAACGCCCCCGAGAGGTGGCTCGACTCACCGACGAGGATCGGGTTCCCCGCGGGGAACGGCGTCAGGTAGACGAAGAGAGCGGCCGATCCGCTGCCGTTGAAGGTGACGTTGCCGACCGTCTGGTAGAGGGAGTTCACGTTGATCGGGGTGGTCTGGCCGCCGCCGGGGATCGGCAGGGCCGGGGTCTTGCCGTCCGTGACGAGGACGTAGCTCGGTTCGATGGTGACGGTGACCGGCTCGGGGAGGACGCCGCCCCCGAGGCTGGCCTCCTCGTCGTTCCAGCCGATCGCGAGGTCGAAGGTGTTGTTGAACTTCCCGTGGTCCCCCGTGACGGCCTCCGAGACCGTCCAGTTGATCCGGAAGGTGTAGGTGTTCCCCGGCAGCGTGAGATGCACCGGGTTCGAGCTCGAGTTGAGCAGCTCGAGGCCGGTCGCGTTCCAGTAGATCGACGGGGCGACCGAGAAGATCGGCGCCGTGCCCGTGTCGGTGATCTCGACGAGGAAGCCCAGGTCCTGGCCGATCCGAACGATCGGCGGGGCGACGACGAGCCCCTTCACGGTCACGCTGAGGCTCGTCAGCGAGACCCCCGCGAAGTAGGAGGGGAAGTTCTGGGGGTGGGCGAAGTCGGGAGCGCCGTACCCCGGGGTCCCGTAGGCGACCCCGACGGGGTACGGGCTCACCGAGCCGTTGAACGCGTGCGAGTTGCCGCTCGCGACCGGGATCGTCACGAGGAAGTGGTAGCCGCCCATGAAGATCCCGTCGGGCAGGCTCGCGGCGGTGATCTCGTTCGAGACGAGCAGCAGCGAGGAGACCCCGCCGTACCCCGAGGTCGCATACGCCGGCAGGGCGTTCGTGCGGTCCCAGAACTGCAGGAACTGCCAGATCGGATGGTCCCACGTCTCGAGGTCGTTCGCCGCGTTCGCGGTG
Source organism: Thermoplasmata archaeon (assembly GCA_035499455.1). Classification (GTDB taxonomy): domain Archaea; phylum Thermoplasmatota; class Thermoplasmata; order Lutacidiplasmatales; family UBA184; genus Lutacidiplasma. Next base: position 249,326 of record DATJYS010000002.1, read on the forward strand.
ACGTTGTTCTGCTGGACCGAGTTGTACGCGTAGTAGGCGGTGACGTGCCCGCCGTAGACCGGCAGGAGCCCACCGAGGCCCGTGAGGTTGACCGCCGCCCACCGGAACAGGTAGGCGTGGCTCGTGGCGTCCGCCAGCACCGCCGACGTCTGGAAGACGCTCGGGATGTCGTGCGGCACGGTGAGGTTCCCGAGGCTCGCGTTCGCCCCGTCGGTCAGGGAGAGCTTGTTCGCGAGCCACGGGTACGGCTGGTGCATCGAGATCGCCGTCGCGCCGGGCTCGCTGAAGGTGAGGTCCATCGAGGTGTCGACCGAGTTGACGTGGGTGCCCGCGCCGGTCGCCTCGATGTCGTAGGAGAGCGGGGGGTTGAGCTGGAAGAAGACGCCCGAGACGACCAGGATCTCCGCGCCCGAGTTCGTGATGTTCGTCAGGTCGACCGCGATCTTCGCCGGGCCGACGCCGAACAGTCCGGTGAAGTTGAGGTAGTCCATCAGGCCGAGCGTGTTCACCGCGGTCGTCAGCTTGGGAGTGAACGCCGCCGTGGCGCGGCCCCCCGAGGTGCCGTTCTGGAGCGTGACCGGTCCGAGGAAGTAGCCGTGCCCGTTGTACCAGACCTTCACGTCGGCGGTCGTCGTGTAGAGGCCCGTGTTGTTGTAGAAGACCACGACCTCCCCGCCGGTGACCCCCGAGGGGTACAGCCAGTCCTGGGCGAGGGCCGCGGAGGTGTTCGCCGTGTCGAGGATCGTCAGGTTCTCGTTCGGGCCCGGCGCGACGCTCACGTTGAGCTTGGGGGTCCCGTTCGAATAGCGCTCGTTGGTGACCCCGAGCGCCGTCGGGCGCGGGGTGCCGTTCATCGACAGGTTGTCCGCGAACGTGTCGGAGACGCGGCTCGCGAACAGGTTGACGACGCCGCCCGCCGACGCCCGGACGGTCGGCGCGAAATCCTCGGCGCCCTGGAGCGCGGTCGGCTCCTTGAAGTCGAGGACGCTCGGATTGTTGGTGATCGCCGAACCGTTCAGCGTGAGCGAGGCGCTCCCGCCCTGGACGTTGACCCATCCGGGGAAGGCGAGGGTCGAGTTCCAGAGGGTCATCGCCCCCTCGACGGTGAGGTTCAGCTTCGGGTAGGCGTTGATCTCGAACATGTCGGTGGTGATCGTCGAGTTGTACGACTTGACGACCCCGCCCGCGTCGACGAGGAAGTGGACGATGTGGCTCAACCGGACCTTGGGGGTCCCCGCCGAGCCGATGAACTGCACGAAGGAGAGGTTCACCTTGTTGATGTACAGGGTGCCGCCCGAGTCGACCGTGATGTTCCCGGCCTGGAAGTAGACCGGGGCCCCTTCGGTCGAGTTGATGTAGTAGCTCTCGCCCGACGTGACGACCAGGTCCCCGTGCGTCACCGGGACCGCGGGGGTGGAGGCGTGCTGGGGGTTCGCCGCGACGGCGGGCGGAGCGCTCGCGGGCGCCGCGGCTCCGACCGTTCCGGCGCTCGGCCCGACCGCATGCGTCAGCGAGACGGCCGCGAGGCCGCTGGCGAGCATGAGCACGGCCACGAACAGCGTGGTCGAGATTCCGAACGTCGGTCGACGGGTCGATAGCACAGAGCCTCCGGTCGCGGGAGGGCCCCCCCGTGAGCGATTCACACCCGATGAGAGGCCGAGTTCCCCTATTTAAAAAATATGACCCTACGTGACGTCCGCTCGGCGGCGGAGCGCCCCCGGTCCGCTCAGTCCGGAGGGAGCGAGACGACGACCTTGCCGAACAGGTCGGGGGCGTCGAACCGCGCGAACGCCTCTGCGGCGCGTTCGAACGGCACCTCGCGGTCGATCACCGGGCGCAGCCGGCCGGCGGCCAGGTGGCCGAGCACCTCGTCGAACTCGCGCGCGTTCGCCATCGTGCTCCCGCGGATCGACGCCTGGCGCCAGAAGAGCGTGCGCAGGTCGACCTCGACGATCGGTCCGGCGGTCGCCCCGATCACGACGACCCGGCCCCCGCGGGCGAGCGCGCGGATCGACCGGGGGACGGTGGGGGCCCCGACCGAGTCGAAGATGACGTCCACCCCGTGCTTGTCGCTCCACTGCCAGAGCCCCCGGTCGAGAGGTCGGTCCGCGTCGAAGCGGACGAACGCGTCCGCGCCCAGCGAACGGACCGCCGCCTCCTTGTCGGCGGAGCGGGACGCGACGACGACCGTCGCCCCGAGAAGCTTCGCGACCTGGATCGCGGCCGTCGCGACGCCGCCCCCGGCCCCGACGATCGCCACCCGGTCCCCCGGGGTCACCCCTCCCACCGTTCGCAGGGCCCGCCACGCCGTCTGGAAGACGAGCGGCGCCGCCGCCCCCTGCGCGAAGCTCATCGGCGTGGGGAGCGGATGGACGTTCCTCTTCGGGACGCAGACGAACGACGTCGCGGTCCCCTGGGTGTGCTCCCCGACGATCCGATACGACCGGCAGAGCGCCTCCTGGCCGGCCCGGCAGGCGTCGCAGACGCCGTCCCAGAGGCCGGGGTTCAGCAGCACCGGAGCCCCGACGGGGAGCTCCGCGACGCCGTCCCCGAGCCGGTCCACGACTCCCGCGCCGTCCGACCCGAGGACGTGGGGTCGTTCGACGGTCACGCCCGGGATCCCTTCGAGCGTGAAGCGGTCGAGGCGGTTGAACGCCGCCGCGCGGACCCGGACCCGGACCTCGCCGGGCCCGGGGATCGGCTCCGGGACATCGACGAACGAGAGGCGGTCGGCGCCGCCGTGCTCGATGAAGCCGAATCCCCGCAGCCGGATCACCCCGACGATCGGCGATGCCAGCGGGTTCCCGACGCGCCGTCCTCGAGCTCGACGCCCGCGGCCTTGAGGTCGTCGCGGATGCGGTCCGCCTCGGCGAAGTCGCCCCGGGCCCGGGCGCGCGCCCGGGCCGCCAGCGCCGCCGCGACCGCGGACCCCCAACCGGCCGACGACGTCGCTTCGGGGGTCGCGGCGAAGAGCCCGAGCACCTCCGCCCCCCAGTCGTACGGGGCCCGCAATGCCGCGAGGCCCGCGCCGGAGTAGGCGTCGAGATCGCCCGGCTTCTCGGAGAGCCGTCGGGTCCACCCGAACAGGAGGGCGATCGCTTCGCGGGTGTTGAAGTCCTCCGACAGCGCGGCGTCGAGGCGCTCGACGAGGGCGGCCGCCTCGGCCAGCAACGCTTCGGGAGGGGCGGAGCCGTCCCGGTCGCTTCCGTCCCGCGCGACGATCTCGTCGATCCGGTCGCACGGCTGGCGCAGGCGGTCGTACGCCTCCTTCGCCTCCGGAAGGGAGCGCGCCGGGTCGAAGTCGAGCGGGCTGCGGTACAGGGCGTTGAGATAGTAGAGTCGGAGCACGCCGGGGCCGTACCGGTCGATCGACTCGGCCAGCGACGCCACGTTGCCGAGCGACTTCGACATCTTCTCCCCGGAGAGGGTCAGAAGGCCTCCGTGCATCCAGTAGTTGACGAGCGGCGCCTCCCCGGTGGTCGACTCGGCGAGCGCGATCTCCGCTTCGTGGTGGGGGAAGATCAGGTCGATCGCCGCCCCGTGCAGGTCGTACCGGGGGCCGAGGAGGCGGAGGGTCATCGCGGTGTCCTCGATGTGCCAGCCCGGGCGGCCCGGCCCCCAGGGGCTCGGCCACGACGGTTCGCCGGGCGTCGCCGCCTTCCAGATGACGAAATCCTCCGCGGAGCGCTTCCGCTCATCGACCTCGACCCGGGCCCCGGCGCGCAGTCCTTCGACCTTCTGGCCGGAGAGCTTGCCGTACCCCTCGAACTTCGACACGTCGAAGTACACGGAACCGTCGGCCGCGGCGTACGCGCGTCCGCGGGCCACCAGGGTCCGGATCTGGTCGATGATCTCGGGCAGGTAGTCCGTGGCGAACGGATAGTAGTCGACGGAGCGGACCCCCAGGCGGTCCATCGACTCCCGATACTCCCGGAACTGGCGCTCGGCGAGCAGCAGCGGGTCGGTCCCCTCCTCCGCGGCCCGAGCGATCAGTTTGTCGTCGAGGTTCGTCACGTTCTGGACGTAGAAGACGCGGTACCCCCAGCGACGCAGCGCCCGGACGACGACGTCGAAGACCACGAAGGTCCGGCCGTGGCCGATGTGCGCCGGGGCGTACGGCGTCAGGCCGCAGACGTACAGGCCGACCCGGGGAGGGTTCAGCGGGGCGAGGAGGCGGGAGCTGCGGCTGAGCGAATCGTAGAGGGTGACGCGGCGCACCGCTAGATTCCTCCCAGCGCGGTGCGGACGTCCTCCGCAAGGTCGGCCGGATCCTCGATCCCGCAGGAGAGACGCACGATCCCGTCCGTCACCCCGTGCGCCTCTCGCTCCGCGCGGGGGACGCTGGCATGGGTCATCGACGCCGGGTGGTCGACGAGCGACTCCACGCCGCCGAGGCTCTCGGCGAGCGTGAACACGCGCAACCCCCGGAGGAACCGGCGCGCGGCCTTCAGGCCTCCCCGAAGGTCGACCGTCACGATCCCGCCCGGACCGCTCGTCTGGCGCCGCCCGAGGGCGAACTGCGGATGCGAGCGCAGTCCCGGGTAGTGGACGACGCGCACGCGCCGGTCCTTCTCCGCCACCCGGGCGACGGCCCGGGCGCTCGCTTCGTGGGCGTCCATCCGGAGCGCGAGCGTGTGGATCCCCCGGAGCACAAGGAACGAGTCGACCGGGCTCGGGACCGCGCCGACCGCGTTCTGCAGCCAACGCAGGCGTTCGCCGAGCTTCCGGTCGCGGGCGATGAGCGCACCGCCGATGACGTCGGAGTGCCCGCCGAGGTACTTCGTGGTGGAGTGGAGGACGACGTCGGCCCCCAGCTCGATCGGGCGTTGGCGCGCCGGGGTCGCGAACGTGTTGTCGACCGCGACGACGGCCCCCGCGCGGTGGGCGAGCCGGGCGAGCGACTTCAGGTCCACGAGTTTCAGCAGGGGGTTCGTGGGGGATTCAGCGTAGACCAGGTCCGCCGGGGTCGCGAGGGCCTCGGCGGCGGCGCCGGGCCGTCCGAGATCGACGTACTCGACCTTCAGCCCGAACTGGCGACGGTGGTGTTCGAACAGGCGCCAGGTACCCCCGTAGAGGTCGTCCCCGGCGACGACCCGCGAGCCGCTCGGGAACATCTCGAGCAGCGTGGCGAAGGCGCCGAGCCCCGACGAGAACGCCAGGCCGACGCGCCCCCCCTCGAGGTCGGCGAGCGTCGCCTCGAGGACCGCGCGGGTCGGGTTCCCCGAGCGGCTGTAGACGTACCCGCGGTTGCGGTTCGGCGCCTCCTGTCGGAAGGTGCTCGAGAGGTAGATCGGCGGGTTCACGGCGCCGGTCAGCGGATCGGCGGGCTGGCGCGCATGGATGAGCCGGGTGCGAAGCCGCATGGTTCCTACGTCCCCTCGAACGACCGACCGACGAGGTCGTGCCTCGTAAGGACTCCGATGGGCGCCCCGGAGACCGGGTCCCGAACGAGCAGCGCGCGCTCGTCGCGCAGCCGGCGGATCAGGTCGGAGACGGGAGCATCCGCGGTCGTCTCGGGGAACGGCGAGGCGAGGACGGAGCGGGCGGTACGGTCGAGGACGGTCCCGTCGTCGAAGCTCCGCCGAAGGACCTCGTCCTCCCGGAACGAACCGAGATTCTTCGCCCCGTCGAGGACCGGCATCTCGGCGATGTGGTGCGCCCGAAGCGTCTCGAGCGCGGAGCGAACGCTCGTCGTCGGCTCGATCGCGACGAGCGCGGGGACGTTCCGCTTCGTTCGGAGCACGTCCCTCGCCGTCGGCCCGCTCTCCGAGAGCCCGTTCTCGCGCAGCCAGTCGTCGGAGTAGAACTTCGACAGGTACCGGTCGCCGGAGTCCGGCAGGAGGACGACCACCATCGCGCCGTCGGGAAGCGGCCGCGCGGAAAGCCACTTCACGGCGCCGGCGACCGCCGAGCCGGAGGAGCCGCCGACGAACAGACCCTCCTCGCGGGCGAGGCGACGGGCGGTGTCGAACGACTCGCGGTCGGTGACCTCGACGAACTCGTCCAGGTACTGGAAGTGGATCGACCGGGGGACGACGTCCTCGCCGATCCCCTCCACCAGGTACGGGACCGCGGGCGGGCTCTCCTTCGTTCGGAAGAACGGCCCCAGGACCGACCCCTTCGGGTCGACCGCGACGATGCGGACCGCCGGGCGGTGCTCCTTGAAGTACCGTCCGATGCCGCTCATCGTGCCGCCCGTACCGACGGTGCCGACGATCGCGGCGAGCTCGGCGCCCGCATCCCGATCGATCTCGGGCCCGGTCGTGCGGTAGTGCGCCTCCGGATTCCCCTGGTTCATGTACTGGTTGGGATAGACCGCCCCGGGGATCTCGGCGGCGAGACGGGCCGCGACGGAGTAGTGGCTCATCGGGTGGTCCGGAGGGACGCCGCTCGGCGTCACGACGACCCGCGCGCCGTACGCCTTCAGGAGTCGGATCTTCTCCGAGCTCATCTTGTCGGGAATGACGAACACCGTCCGGTACCCCCGGACCGCGGCGACCAGCGCGAGGCCGACCCCGGTGTTGCCGCTGGTCGCCTCGACGATCGTCCCTCCGGGCTTGAGGCGGCCGTCCCGTTCCGCTTCCTCGACCATCTGCGTGCCGATCCGGTCCTTCACCGACCCGCCCGGGTTGAGGAACTCGAGCTTGGCGACCAGTCGGTACGGGAGCTCCGCGCCCACGCGCCGCAGCGGAACGAGGGGGGTGTTGCCGATCAGATCGAGGATCGACCCGACCGGGCGCGCGGGGACCGTCACGGCCGGCGCGAAGGGTTCACGGGTTAAACCCTTCGGGGGGCCGGCGGACGCCGTGACCGCGGGCCGGTTCGTTTCGTACGAACCCGTCCGTTCGAATCCGCCCTATCCCTTAAGCAACCCTGGCGGCTCGTTTCCGGGACGGGACCATGCTCGGCTCGCTCGAGACGGAGGTGCTCGCGTCGCTGCGGGAGCTCGAGGAGGCTCCGGCGGCGTCGGTGCGCCGGACCCTCGACCGCCGCGGGATCCGGGTCGCGTACACGACCGTCGCCACGATCCTCTCTCGCCTGTACGACAAGGGGCTCGTGCGCCGACGCCGGGAGCCGTGCCGCGGCGGGGCGCGATACGTCTACCGTACCGCCGACGTTGAGCAGAAATACCTCCTGAATCTCCTGCGGGGCGTCGTCGCCATGTTCGGCCCGGCGGGAGTCGTTCATCTGAACGAGGAGATCGCCAAGCTGAAGCCGTCGGAGGAGCGCGCGCTGCGCCGACGCCTCGGCCTGGAGTGAGCTCCAACCAGCGTCATGTGGTCCGCGTCCCCCTGGTGGGCGTTCGTTCCCGCGCTGACGGTGCTCGGGGGCGGCCTCGCCCTCGTCGCGGCGTTCCGCCGATCGGGGTCGGTGACCGTCTTCCGCCTTACCGTGCTCCTGCTCGCCGGCTGGGCGCTGCTCGCGACCACCGTCCTCGTCTGGGTGGTCGTCGGCGGAGGGGTCGGTGCCGCGCTCACGCTCGCGCGGACCCCGACCGCGCTCCTCGCGCCCGCCGCCGCCCGGGACTGGGTGCTCGGCGCGGCCGGTGCGTTCGTCGTCTTCCTGCTGGCGTTCCTCCTGAGCCAGACGGTCGGCCGCGCGATGCTGATCGTGCTCCGTCCGCGGCCGGTCGACTGGCCCGAGCGCCTGCCGATCCCTGCGACGCCGACGCGGCTGCTCGCGTACGCGTCCGAGCGGGCGGACGCGGTGATGTTCACGCTGCTCGTCCCGTCGCTCCGGTCGAAGTGGAGCCGCGAGGACGTCATCCTCGTCTCCGAACGGCTCCTCGCCGCGCTCTCCCCGACCGAGTGGGAGGCCGTGGTCGCCCACGAGCTGGGGCACCTGCGGGAGCTCGACGGACGGTACCTCACGTTCTTCCGCACGTTCTCCCGGATGATGCGGTGGGATCCCGTGCTCGCCGTGATGGCCGACGCGCTCACCCGCCGGGAGGAGTTCCAGGCCGACCAGGATGCGGTCGAGCTCACCGGCCGCCCCCGGGCGCTGGCGCGGGCGATCTACAAGGCGAGCCGCCTCGCGCCCCGACGCCCGCGGGCCCTCGCCGGCCTGCTCGGGCCGGGGGGGTCGCGGGGACGGCGCCAGGCGACGGAGCGGATCCGCCGGCTGGTCGCGCTGGCGGAGAGCGGCCGGTTCCCGGAGGAGCCCGGTGCCTAGGGCCGGCCGGTCCGGTCTCCTTCGGACGGCGGCCCTGCTCGCCGCGGTGCTGCTGATCGCCGCGGAGGGGCCTTCGTCCGTCGCCCGGGCGGCGCCCGCGACGCCCCGGCCGCCGGAGGCGACCGCCGCCGTGTACGGGACGATCAACCTCTCGCTCGACCGCGACTTCCTCGCCAACCTGAGCGTCCCGTCGATCGCGCCCGGCAGCACGACCTCCCTCCACTACGCGCTCGCCGACCCGCGGGCGATGGGGGGAACGCTCACGAAGGTGCGGCTGACGTTCCAGGTCTACGCGTTCAACGGCTACCCCGGCGACGCGAGCGCGCTGCTGCCAGTCGCCAACGCGCCCGTGCTGAGCAACGCGACCGGGTCGGGGGCGAGCGTGACCATGGCGCTCGCGTCGCTCGCCCGGGGGGCGCCGGCCGTCGGTTCCGTCGGGGTCGCCGCCTCGGCGAACACCCCCGCCGGGACGTTCGCGATCCGCACCGCCCTGTCGTTCAACCTCGGCGCGACCGCGTACCTGCTCGAGTCCCGGGGGTGGTTCTCGGCGGCGACGTGGGCGAGCGCGACCGAGACGCCGAACGGGAGCGCCACGCTCAACCTGAGCGCGCTGGGGGTCTCGGGCGTGATCGCCGAGAGCGCCGTGCTCGTCATCGCCTCCGACTGGGGATGGGCCCTCGGGGCGCTCCTCGCCGGCGCGTTCGTGCTCCTCGCGGCCGGGGCGTGGGTCTACTCGAGGCGGGGCCCGGATTCGAGGTCGGGGGCCGGGTAGGGACCGGCCGACGAGAGCCAGGCGCCCAGCGCTTTCGGCAGGAGCCGCATCAGCCCGGGAGACTCCCGCAACAGTTCGCGGGCGGCGGACGTCGGGAAGTCGATGTCCCCGAACGCCACGACCGTGCCGCCGAGCGAGCCGTGGGCGAGCGCCTCGACGACCGCGTCGAGCTCCCGGTCGGTGAGACGGGCGAAGAGGCGGCGCAGGTAGAGCGCCCTGCGGAACTCCTCGCCGAACTCGGACCTCCACGCCGCGTCGTACCGGCCCAGGCGGGCGGCGGTGAGGTCGCCCGCGCGCAACGCCTCGCCCGCGACCCGGGCCGCGATCTCCGCGCCCCGAATCCCCGTGAAGATCCCGCCCCCCGACAGGGGCTTCACCTGGGCCGCCGCGTCCCCGACCAGGACGACCCGATCGCCCGAGATCGCCGGGACGATCCCGATCGGAATGCCGGAGACGAGGTAGGCGGTCGGGTTCGCTAGCGGAGTCTCGAACCGCTGGGCGAGCCGCTCCAACAGGCGGCCGAAGTAGACCCGCGCGGAGGTCCCGTCGGCGTCCGACGCGATCCCGACGCGCGCCCCGCCTCGTCCGTCCGGGATCCACCAGCCGAAGAGACCCGGAGCGAACGCCCGCCCGAGGTAGACCTCCACCGAATCGACGTCCCCGGGGCTCTCGGGAAACTCCGCCTCGAACGCCGGCAGGATCTCGACCGGGCGGCGCAGACGGAACGCGCGGGCGACGGCGCTCGTCACCCCGTCGGCCCCGACGACGAGACGGGCGCTGACGTCGTTCGTACGACCGTCGGGGCCGGTGAGCCGGACCGTCACGCCGTCCGGGTCGCGGCGGACGAGCCCGTCGAACCGCGTCGAGGTCCGCACCTCGGCGCCGGCGGCGGCCGCCCGGTCCCCGAGGTGGACGTCGAGCCCGGCGCGGTCGATGACGAACGCCCTCGGAGCGTCGGCCCGGAACGAGAACCGACCGAGGCTCGGCCCGAACAGGTTCGCCCCGCGTACGGGCTGTCGAACGTACGCGCCGGAACCGGCCAGGTCGAGCACCCGCTGCGAGACGAGACCCGCGCACTGGACCGGGACGCCGATTCGGGCGTGCTCCTCGATCAAGAGAACGCGATGGCCGCCGGCCGCGAGGAGCCGGGCGGCGGTGGAGCCGGCCGGTCCGGCCCCCACGACGAGCACGTCGACGCTCGGCACGAACGGTCGAGCGGCGCCCGACTCATAACGTGACCCGACGGCCCGGGCGCGATCCGTCGCCTTCTTCGCTGCCGAGCCGCATCCGGCGCTAGCTCGCCCGCCAGGGGGTCTCGACAAGGTCGGTCCGCTGACGGGGCTGGACGGCCGAGTCGGCGACCCCGACCGAGACGCCCGCGGTTCGGGCGAGCAGGCCGGTCCAGGCGATCATCGCGCCGTTGTCGACGCAGAGCGACCGCGGCGGGGCGAACATCTCGGCGCCGCGGCCTTCGGCCATCGTGCGCACCATCCCGCGGAGACGCTCGTTGCAGGCGACGCCCCCGCCGAGGACGACCGACCGTTTGCGCCGATGCGCGAGCGCCCGTTCCGTGATCTCGGTCAGCATCGAGTACGCCGTCGCCTCGACGGAGTAGGCGAGGTCCGGGCGCGGGGTCCCCTTGCCGTGCAGCGCGAGCGCGGCGGTGAGCATCCCGGAGAACGCGACGTCCATGCCGTGGACCGAGTACGGCAGCGCGAGCAGCTCGGTCCCCTGCTTCGCTTCGGCCTCGAGCGCGGGACCGCCGGGGAACGTGCCTCCGAGGCCGATCCACAGCTTGTCGAGGAAGTTGCCGATCCCGATGTCGAGCGTCTCTCCCAGGACCCGGTAGCGGCCGCGCCCGTAGGCGATGACCTGCGTGTTGCCGCCGCTGGCGTAGAGCAGCAGCGGGTCGTCCAGCCCGCTGAGGATGCGGGCGATCTCCACGTGGGCGACGCAATGGTTCACGGGGACGAGCGGCCGGTGCCACGCCATCGACAGGACCCGCGCGACGGTCGCCCCCGCCCGGAGGCACGGCCCGAGCCCGGGTCCCTGGGCGAACGCGACGGCGTCGATCTCCCCGGGGTGTAGATGCGCGTCCTCGAGGGCGCGGCGCACCAGGTCCGGCAGGACGTCGACGTGATGGTTCGCCGCCTCGCGCGGGTGGATCCCGCCGGCGGGCGGGCGATGCATGTCCGACACGAGCGAGAGGACCCGGGCGCCCTCGTCGACGATGCCGACGGAGGCGGTGTGGGCGGTCGACTCGATCCCGAGGACGACCACGACCGGGCCCCGCCTCGGCGCCTCGGCCGGGGATCACTCGTCCGTCGATTCGATGCGGAATCGGACCTTGGAGCCCTGGAGCGCCGTCTGGATGCGGTCGGCGAACTCGAGCGTCTCGGCGACGCTCGCCGCGCGCCCCCAGTCGTAGACGAAGTCGTACCCTTCGGTCTCGGGGCGGAACCCCAGGCTCTCGAGGGTCTCCGCGACCTTCGAGTACGGGCTTCCTTCGCTGTCGAGCTGGATGAGCAGGTACGTGTGGGTCATCGTCTCTCTCGCGCGGGCTGGTGCGGTCTTGTCAGGGGCCTTCGCCCTTAAGGGGTTCGGAGTCCGGTCGCGGGATACGGAGCTCCGGCGGCAGCTCCTCCTCCTCCGTCTCGGGGACCGGGCGCTTGGCGTGGGCGGTCGGCCAGACCGCGACCCCCCGGCGCAGCCTACCCATCTCGTGCGGCGCGAGCAGGAGGCGTCCGACGGCGAGGAACGTGTCGGCCCGGTCGACGAGCAGCGCGCTCGAACCCGGAACGAGGACGGGGTCCGCCGCGACGACGAACCGAGAGAATAGGCTACGGCCGGCGCGCACGAAGTCGACCGCGTCGTCCGCCACCACGACCCGGTGCCGGCCCGGTGGAGCCGCCTCCCGTAGCGTCGCTCCGCCGCGGAACGTCGGTCGAGGCACCCCGTCGCTTCCCACCACGAACATCGGCTCCCCGTCGTGCAGGATCCGTCGGAGCCGCCCCGTCCGCCGGGATCGTTCGCCGGCGAGGCCCTCGGGCCAGCTCCGCGCGAGGGCGCGGCCGTACTGCCATTCGAGGAGGGAGCGGACCTGACGGTCGGTCCACGCGGCGGTCCAGTCCTGGTCGAGGTCCGCGTTCAAACCCTCGATCCGGGCGACCTCCCCGGCGATCTCCGACGGGGCCCGGTGGCGGGGCGGGTCGGTGAACTCGCCGCTCCCCAGGTACGGTCCGACCGGGTACAGGTCGGTGAGCTCGAGCGGCACCACCCCGAGCGGCGTCTCGGCGTTCCACCAGATCGGGACGCCCGCGCGGTCCTCCGTGGGCACGCGGCCGAGAAACTCCGGTCGAAGGGCGATCCGGCCCAGCATCCGGGCCGGGCGACGCGTCGCGGAGAAGTCTACGACCCGCTGCTGGAACCGCACGACGGAGGGCCGGCCGACGCTCTCCGGACGGATCTCTCGGAACGCCCGCCGACTCTCGGGCTCGGCGGGCCAGAAGATCTCGGGGTGGGCCATCGCTTCGTCGACCCCAGCCCGCAGGGCCGGGTGAGAAGTCGCCCGCCGCTCGACCAGCTCCCAGAGGGTGCCGTCGCGGATCGCCTGCCGGATCCGACCGATCTCCTCGAGGGAGACGGAGAGGTTGTGGAGCGCGAGATGTGCTTCGCGCTCTCGGACTGGCCACTGCGCGACCGCCGATAGGGGGGCCGCCGCGCAGAGGGCGCAGCGGCAGATCGGCTCCCGGATCGAGTCGAGCGGAACCGTCCCCTCGGGGAACATCAGCTGGCCCCGACGGGCGAACTTGTGGTACGCCGACGAGTCGAACAGGTCGACCCCAAGGAGGGCAGCGAGGCCGAACGTCATCGGATGGCCGGTGCCGAACAGATGTACCGGAGCCGCGGGGGTGAGCGCGGGGCGGGCCGCCGCGACGACGCGGACGAGCTCCGCGAAGCGGTACCGCTCGAACAGCGGCACGACCCCTCCCACGGCGAGGAGGTCCGCGACCTCGCTGGCGGTCGTCGCCGCCCGGAAGCGGAGGTCGGGGTAGAGGCCGCCCTGCACGGGCGCGGCGAGCAGGCCAGAGCGCGCCGCCCGGGCGGTGCGGAGGCGCTCCTCGGTCACGTCGAGGGCGTGCTGCGCCTCCTCGTGCGAAGTCTCGGGCTCCGTGAACAAGTCGAGGACCGTCGCGATGTCGGAGCCGATCTGGCCCTGGAACGCGAGGATCTCTTCCGGGCCGACCTCGACCGAGCCGTACGCGTGCTGCTGGAACGCCCCCGAGTCGGTCATCACCGGCCCGTCGAACCGCAGCAGACCGTGGATCCCGTCCCGCTCGGCGACGGCCCGCAGCGGGGGCGTTCGCCAGGTGATGTACGCCGAGGTGATCACCGCCCGGACGCCGAGGCGCTCCCGCAGTTCCGTCGGGCTCCACGGTTGGCGCTCGGGGTCCGGATGGACCACGGGGAGAAGCGCCGGCGTTTCGATGGTCCCATGCGGCGTGGTGAACCGTCCGAGCCGGGCGAGCCCATCCCGCTCCAGGAGCTCGAAGTCGACCATCGGCGGGGCGACGTTCGGCTCCCGTTAAGCGTGCCGCCGGGAGGGTTCCCCCCCGTACGAGGAGCGGATCCGTTCGAGGAGCCCGACGAGCATCGACGCGGTCAGCTTCCCCGTCTGAGTGTTCTGGGGACTCGGGTGGTAGGAGCCCCAGAGGAGCGGCTTACCCGCACCGAGCGGCACGCAGACGCCGTGGCCGAACGGGGTCGATGGCTTCGCCACGCCGTAGACCCGGGCGACCGGTTCGCGTAACGCCTCCCACGCGTATCCTCCGAGCGCGAGGATCGCCCGGGTCTCGGTCAGAAGCTGGAGCTCCCGCTCGAGGTACGGGGCACAGTTCGCGCGTTCGGCCGGCTGCGGCTGGTTCCCCGGCGGTGCGCACCGCACGGCCGCGGTTAGGTAGAGGTCGCGGTACCGAAGGCCGTCCCCGCGGTGCTGCGACGTCGGCTGGTTGGCGAACCCCGCCTGGTGGAACGCATGAACGAGGAAGGCGGCCGAGCGGTCCCCGGTGAAGACCCGGCCGGTGCGGTTCGATCCGTGGGCGGCTGGAGCGAGGCCGACCACGATCAGCCGGGCGGCAGGGTCGCCGAACCCCGGGACCCCACGTCCCCAGTACTCCTCGCCGCGGAACTCCCGCTTCTTCTCCCGCGCGACCCGCGCCCGATAGGTGACGAGCCTAGGGCACCGGGCGCAGGCGACGACCTCCGCGCGCACCCGCTCGAGCGAGTCGGCCACGGACGCCGGGAGCGGCGGACGGTTAATGGGTCAGCGGGCGGGTGACGCAGCGGTGGTCACCCCCGGTGACCTACCGATATAGAGGCCCGCGCCCATCCCTCTGCGATGACCGAGACAGAGGTCCCGCGCGGAGGCCGGGTCCGGCTCGGGGCGGTCGACGGCGATCTGCGGGTCGCCACGGGGGCGCGCATCGAGGTCGACGGGCGCCTCGTCGTGAGCGGGGGGATCCGCTTCGAAGGTTCGTCCAAGGTCGAGGGACCCCTCGAGTGCCAGTCGATGGAGATCGACGACGGAACGGTCGAGGTGCGCGGGGACGTCGTGGTCCGCGGAGGGCTCCGGGCCCGCGACAGCAGCCTCGAGGTGACGGGCGGGCTCCAGGCCCGGGACGTCGACGTCGATCGCAAGCTGCTCGTGAGCGGACCCGCCACCGCCGAGGAGTTCGAGGTCGGAGGGATCCTCGAGGGCGGAAGCACGCTCTCCGCCCCGAAGGTCTCCGTGGGCGGCCGATTCCACCTCGCCGGGAAGCTCACCGGCCGAACGGTGGAGGCCGGTGGCTCCGCGGATATCGCCGAGGTCGACGTGGAGTCGATCGAGGTCGGGGGCACCGTGCGGATCGGCAGCGGCACGGTCCGCGGCAAGATCGACGTCGGGGGCCGGTGCGTCGCGGACGGCCCGCTCACGTTCGGCATGCTCGAGGTCGGCGGCCTCGTGCAGCTCCGCGGAGCGGCGAAGGGCGGCTCGATCGACGTCGGGGGGGTCTTCTCGGCCGCGAGCGACGTCACGTTCCAGCGACTCGACATCGGCGGGATCGGCTCGATCGGCGGCAACGGGACGGGCGAGCGAGTCGACATCGGCGGCAAGTTCGACGTGCGCGGCTCCCTCGCGCTGACCGGCGACCTCGAGGTCGGCGGAGCGATCTCCGTCGGGGAGGCGCTGACTGCGGCGGGACTCGACGTCGGCGGGAAGATCGATGCGCGCCGCGCCATCTTCTCGGGGATGGCGGAGATCGGCGGCGTGATCGCGACCCGCGAAGGCGCGAAGGCGTCCCGCCTCCGGATCCAGGCGAAGGGCCGCGCGACGGGGCCCCTCATCGGAGGACGGGTGGAGATCGACAGCCGCGCGCGCGTCGAGGACGTCTACGGGGAGCGCGTCGAGATTGGCCACAAGGCCGAGGCGCGTCGGATCTTCGGCGCGACCGTCCGCCTCGGCGACGGTTGCGAGGTGGACGAGGTCCAGTACACTCAAGGGATCGAGATGGGCTCGGGGGTCCGCTGCCGGAGCCCGCCCCGCAAGGTCGACAGCCTGCCGGCGTTCCCGCTGTAGGCCAGGCGGGGACCGATGCTGGAGGGCCGGGGGCCGGACGGGGGCCCCGGCCGGCGCCGCGAGGTCACCGACCTTTATGCGACGGTGCTCGAGGTGGTGAAGCGCTACCACGGTTCCGCCCGGATCACGCGCGTCTCCTACGGGGCCGGGATGCCGGTCGACCGGCTCCGGACCTTCGTCGACCGGCTGCTCGGCCTCGGTCTCTTGCGCAGCGAGGAGGTCGACGGGCGTCCGGTCTTCGACATCACGCCGAGGGGTCAGGAGTTCCTGGACACGTACTGGAGGATGCGCGCGTACGTCGAGGTCCTGGGGCGGGCGCCCGACGCCCGTCCCGAGAGCCGCCGGAAGGGCCGGTCGTAGCGGTCCCCCGGCCATGACGGGCGGCTCACCCGTACCGTGGCACCTTCGGATCGACACGGAGGGACCAGGCATCGATCCCGCCCTCGAGGTTGGAGACCGAGGAGTATCCGTGCCCCTCGAGGTACGCTGCGACCATCATCGACCGGGTCCCGCTGTGGCAGTAGACGACCACGTGCTTTTCCTTCGGGATCTCCGCCGCGCGGCTGGCGACCTCGCGCAGGGGGATGTGGATCGACGGGGCGATCTCGGCCTCCGCCCGTTCGAACGGCTCGCGTACGTCCAAGAGGACGACCCCGCCCGGGTCGCGTTTCAGGAGGGCCGCGACCTCCTCGGGGGTCAGCGCATCGACCATCGAGCGGGGGAGGGAAGCCTCGCCTTAGGGGTTTCGGGCGGGCCGGGCGCGGCGGCACCGCTAAACTGCTGCGGGGGTCTCGCCGGCCGATGAAGGCGAAGGATCCCGTCTGCGGAATGACCGTCGACACCGACCGGGCCCCGGCGCGCGGCGTCTACGGCGGGGAGACCGTGTACTTCTGCGCGGTCGCCTGCCAGAAGACGTACGAACGCACGCATCCTCCGGGCCGCTGACGACCCCGCTGGACGAGCGTCAGCGACTCTCCTCGCGCGACGATGGCGACCGACCCCGTCTGCGGCATGTTCGTCGACGAACGGCCGGAGTCGCTGCAGCTGATCCGGGAGAACCGCACCTACTACTTCTGCTGCTCCGGCTGCCTCGACAGCTTCGCCTCGCCCGAGGAGGAGCGGCGGCGACTCGCCCGCCGTCTCGCGGTGGCGTGGCCGATTTCCGGAGCCATCGTCGTGCTGACGTACGCCGTGGGCTCGCGCGATTCGGCGGTGTTCGCCGGCGTTCTCGGGGCCGTCGTCCAGGGGTACGCCGGATACCCGTTCTACGTCGGCGCCTGGGAAGCGGTTCGGCGGCGGATCGGGAACATGGACCTGTTGATCGCGACCGGAACGACGGCGGCGTTCGGCTATAGCGTGGCCGTAATCGCCGTGCCGGGACGGCTCCCGTCTGCCGACTACTTCGACGCCTCGGCGTTGATCGTCACGCTGATCCTCACCGGCAACTACCTCGAGCACCGCACGCGACTCCGAGCTGGGTCGGCGTTGCGTCGCCTCGGCGAGCTCCTCCCGCGCGACGCCCTCGTCCTCCGGGACGGCGGTGAGCGGTGCGTGCCCGTGGGGGAGCTCGTCGTCGGCGACCGGGTCCGCGTGGCGCCGGGGGCTCGTATCCCCGCCGATGGAACGATCCTCCGAGGGCGCACGCACGTGGTGGAGTCGATCCTGACCGGAGAGCCCGGGGCGGTGGAGAAGTCCCCGGGAGACTCCGTACTTGCCGGCACGGTGAACGGGGATGGGACCGTCGAGCTGTCGGTGGACCGAACCGGCAGCGACACGTTCGTCGCCCAGATCGGAGCCGTTCTCACGGAGGCCGAGATGTCGCGCGTACCGCTCCAGAAGACGGCCGATCGGATCGCCCGCTGGTTCGTCCCCGGGGTCCTAGTGCTCGCGGTCGCCGCCGGCCTCTTCTGGCGGTTCGTCGGGGGCGCCACCGTCAGCGAGTCGGTGCTCGTCTTCGTCACCGTCTCGATCACGGCATGCCCCTGCGCCTTCGGCCTTGCGACGCCGGCCGCGATCCTGGTCGGGACCGGACGCGCCGCGGAGGACGGGATCCTGTTCCGAGGACGCGACGCGATCGAGCGGGTCGCCCAGGTGGACACGATTCTCACGGACAAGACCGGGACCCTGACCTCCCCTGAGGTGTCGGTCGCGTCCTGGGTCACGGCGCCGGCCATCGGGGAGGGCGACCTGATCGCCACGGCGGCCGGGATCGCTAGCGGAACGGACCATCCGCTCAGCCGCGCCCTCCGACGGGCGGCCGCGGCCCGGGGGGTCGTGCCGCGCCGCTACGAGGAGACGATCGTCGACCCGGGGGTCGGGGTCCGAAGCCGATCGGGAGACCGGCGGTCGGCGATCGTCGGCGCCGCCTCGGTACGGAGAGAGGGAACGGATGTGGCCCCGCTCGAATCGTGGATTCGGACGGTGGAGGGCCGGGGCGAAAGCTGGTCCGCGGTCGTGAGCGACGGGAAGCTGCTGGGAGCGGTCTCGTTCGGTTCTGCGCTGCGTCCGGGGGTACGGGAGGCGGTCGCGGAACTGCGAGCCGCGGGAGTCCGCCTCGCGATCGTCACGGGCGATCACGAACCCGCCGCTCGATCCGTGGCGGAGCGGCTGGGGATCTCCGAGGTCCATGCGGGCGCGAGCCCCGCCCGGAAGGTGGAGGTGCTCGAAGCGTACCGCCGCTCGGGGCGTCGGGTGGGGTTCGTCGGCGACGGCGTGAACGACGCGCCGGTGCTCGCCGCGGCCGACGCGGGGTTCGCGATCGGCAGCGGCACGGACGTCGCGCGGGAGTCCGGGCAAGTGATCCTCGTCCGCGACGACTTCGGCGGGGTTCCCGGAGCGATCGGCTGGGCCGAGCGGACCGTAGACCGGGTTCGGTGGAATCTGGTCTGGGCCGTCGGGTACAACCTGGTGCTGCTGCCCATCGCCGCGGGGGCCCTCGTCCCGTGGTTCGGGCTCGGCATGTACCGTTGGCTCCCGATCGCCGGCGCGCTCGCGATGGGGTTCTCCTCGGCGACGGTCGTCCTGAACTCGCTCACGATCCGCCGGCCCCGTCCGGCCGACCTCCTTCGAGCGCGGCCCGCGGGCGAAGCGGTATCGACCGCCCCGGGGTGACCCCGGCGATGCGGCGGGTACGGGTCGTCGACTCGCACACCGAGGGGGAGCCGACCCGGGTCGTCGTCGACGGGGGCCCTCCGCTCGGGTCGGGCCCGATGAGCCAGCGGCGCGACCGGCTCCGCGCGTCGTACGATTCGTTCCGACGCGCGGTGGTCACCGAACCGCGCGGGACCGACGCCCTCGTGGGCGCGCTCCTCTGTCCCCCCGAGCACTCCGGGTCGACCGCCGGTGCGATTTTCTTCAACAACGTGGGGTACCTCTCGATGTGCGGGCACGGGACGATCGGCGTGGTCGTGACGCTCGCCCACCTCGGTCGCATCGATCCTGGCCCCCACGCGATCGACACGCCCGCGGGAACCGTGGCGACGGAGCTCGCGGAAGGGGGCGTGGTCGCGGTGACGAACGTCGTCAGCCGCCGGTGGCGCGCGGGGGTGACCGTGACCGTTCCGGAGTTCGGCCCCGTGACCGGCTCCGTCGCGTGGGGAGGGAACTGGTTCTTCCTGGCCGACCGGTCGCCGCTCCCCCTGCGGCGCGAGAACCTCGCTGGGCTCACCGAGTTCTGCGCCGCCGTGCGCGCGGCGCTGGAGCGCGCGTCGATCACCGGGGAGGACGGAGCCGCGATCGATCACATCGAGCTCGCGGGGCCCCCGTCCGACCCGCGCAACTCATCGCGTAACTTCGTCCTCTGTCCGGGCGGAGCCTACGACCGGTCGCCGTGCGGCACCGGCACGAGCGCGGCGATGGCCTGCCGCTTCGCGGACGGTACGCTCGCCGAGGGGGAGGTCTGGCGCCAGGAAGGGATCCTCGGCGGCGTCTTCGAAGGGACCGTGAAGGCCGTTCCCGAGGGAGTCCTCCCGACGATCCGAGGACGCGCGTTCGTCACCGCCGACGCCGAGCTCTTGCTGGACGACCGGGACCCGTTCCGGGACGGGATCCCCCCGTGAACGCGCCGACGTACGATCTCGCGGTCGTCGGCGGGGGAATCGTCGGAGCTGCGTGCGCCTACTGGGCGGCGGACGCCGGCCTGCGCGTCTACGCCTGCGACCGGATCACGGCGGGGGCCGGCACGACCGGCGCCGGGATGGGCCACATCGTCTCCGTGCAGGAGCCTCGCGCGATGGTTCCGTTGACCCGTTTCTCCCGGCGGCTATGGCACGAGCTCGCCGCTCGGCTACCGCCGTCGGCGGGGTTCCGCACCCCGGGAACGCTCTGGGTCGCCGCCACCGACCTCGACCTTACCGAGCGGGACCGGATCGCTCGCCTCTGGGCGGCCGAAGGGGTTCGTTGCGACTCCCTCGATGCGGCGGGGTTGCACGCCCTCGAACCCGGTCTTCGCCCGGGGCTCCCCGGCGGGCTGCTCGTCCCGGGAGACGGCCTGGTCGACCCCGTAGCGGTAACGCAGTTCCTGTGGAAGGCCGCCGCCGCGCGCGGGGCCCGCGTGGAGCCGCACCGTCCGGTCGCCCGTCTCCTCGAGGGAGCCGTCGAGCGGCCGGACGGGGCCCGGGTGTCGGCGAGGAGCGTGGTGAACGCGACCGGCGTCGACGCCTCGACGCTCAGCCCGGAGTGTTCGGTCGTGCCGAGGAAGGGCCACCTGATCCGGCTCGGCGCGCCTCGAGTACCGCTGCGGCACCCCGTCGTGGAGCTCGGATACTCCGCCTCGGTTCGCGCGGTCGAGCCGGTCTCGGTCGCGTTCAATGCGCAGCCACAGAGCGACGGCACGATCCTCCTCGGGGCGTCCCGGGAGTGGGCCGGCCGAGACCTCTCGATCGACCCTGGCGTGGTCGAGCGCCTTCGAGCCCGCGCCCGCGACCTGGCCCCCAGCATGGCCGACCTTGCGACCCTCGAGATCCGAACCGGGTTGCGCCCGGCGACCCCGGACCGCCTCCCGTGGATAGGCCGCCTTCCGGGATCGGAGAGCCGGTGGATCGCCGCCGGCCACGAGGGGCTCGGTGTGACGACCTCCCTCGGCACCGGAAGGCTCCTCGTGGACCTTCTGATGGGGCGGACGCCGGCGATCGACCCCGCGCCGTTCGCTCCGACCCCGGATAGGATATCGGGGCGGCCGGCCGTCCCCCCGTGACGGTACGATGACGGGCCCCCCGGCGGCGGGAATCTGGAAGGGGATCTCAGTCGCGTTGACGACGTCGTTCGACTCCGGGTACGAGGTCGATCGCGCGGCGACGGTGGCGCACGCCGCGCGGCTGGTGGAGGCGGGGATGGACTCGCTCGTGGTCGGCGGCTCGCTCGGCGAGGGGGAGACGCTGCGCCGGGAGGAGAAGGGAGCGCTGGTCGAGACGCTCGTCGAGTCGCTCGGCGCACGGGTGCCGATCGTCGCGGCGGTGGCGGCGACGCGTACGTCCGACGCGGTGGAGCTCGCCCGAGGAGCGTCCCACGCGGGGGCGCAGGGGCTGCTCGTGCTCCCTCCCTATATCTACCGGGGGGACCGACGGGAGGTGGGAGAGCACTTCCGTGCCGTCTTCCGCGCGACCGAGCTCCCGTGCATGCTCTACAACAACCCGCCCGCCTACGGAACGGACGTGCTCCCCGACCTGGTGCTGGAGCTCGCCGAGGAGCACCCGACCTTCACCGCGATCAAGGAGTCGAGCGGCGACGTCCGACGCGTCAGCGCGCTCCGGGCGCTCCTCGGCCCCCGTCTCGACATCGCCGTGGGGGTCGACGACGCCGTGCTCGAAGCGGTCGCCGCCGGCGCGACGGGGTGGGTCGCCGGACTCGCGAATGCGCTGCCGAAGGAGTCGCGCGCCCTGTTCGACCGGTCGCGCGCGGGGGACCTGGACGCCGCTCGCGCGCTGTACCGCTGGTTCCTTCCGCTGCTGCGGATGGACGCCGACCCGAAGTTTGTCCAGATGATCAAGCTCGTGGAAACGGAGCTCGGGTTCGGCTCGACCCGGGTGCGACCCCCGCGGCTCGAGCTGGCCGGCGCCGAGCGCGACGCGGCGCTCGCCACCGTCCGCCGGGCCCTCGCGAACCGCCCTTCGCTGAGCGGGGCGTAGCCGCGCCGTTCCTCCCGGACCGGTGGCCCGGTCGCCTCGCCGGCTCGTCGCGGGGGGCGGAACGCCGTTCCGATCCGAATGCGACACCCTGACTCGGCGCCCGCAGGCTTTTCAAGCTCTCGACTCCCACGTATGATACCCGACGTGCGGGAGGCGACGACCCGGTGACCCCCAGTCTCGAAGCGCGCGGACTGACCAAGCGGTTCGGTTCGTTCACGGCGCTCGACCACCTCGACCTGAAGGTCGACGGATCGAAGTGCGTCGGCTTTCTCGGCCCGAACGGCGCCGGGAAGACGACGACGTTGAAGATGTTCACCGACCTGATCTTCCCCTCGGAGGGCGAGGCGTTCATCAACGACATCTCCGTGCAGCGCCACCGCAAGACGGCGCTCGCCTCCTGCGGGGCCCTGATCGAGTCGCCGGAGATCTACGGCTCTCTCACGCCGCGCGAGGCGCTCGAGCTCGTCGGGGCGGTGCGGGGGATGGCGCGGGCCGAGGTGCGCTCGCGCACCGACGAGGTGCTCGCCCAGGTGAAGATGTCCGAGTGGGCCGACCAGAAGTTCGGCCGGTTCTCGAAGGGGATGAAGCAGCGGGTCAACATCGCCTCGACCCTGCTCTCGGACCCCCTGGTCGTCATGCTCGACGAGCCGAGCACCGGCCTCGATCCCCGCGGGATGGCCGAGGTCCGGTCGATCATCCGCGACCTCAAGGGCCAGGGCCGCCTGATCTTCTTCTCGAGCCACATCCTGAGCGAGGTCGTCGACGTCTGCGACGAGGTCGCCCTCGTCAACCGCGGGAAGCTCCTGTTCTACGACACCCTCGCGAACGTCACCGCGCGGTTCACGCACGGGGCGACGTCGGTCGATGCCGAGTTCCTCTCGCCCGTGAGCGACTCGGACGTCACGGCCCGGATCGCCACGATCCCCGGGGTGACCGGCTGGAGCCGTCTCGACGATCGTCGCCTCTCGGTGATGGTGGACGGCGGCCCGGCCGCGCGAGCGACCGTGCTGGAGCAGATCGCGGCGCTGCGCCTAGGGCTCGTCGGCTTCCACGAGTCACGCAGCGCGCTCGAGGACATCTATCTCCGCGAGATCTCGACGGGGGACTCGTGACGCTCTCCTCCGAGCCCGGTCCGGCCGGTCCGGCCCAGTTGGGGCGCGTCCCCGAGTCGGCGATGCAGGCGCTCCTGATGTCCCGCTACCAGTTCCGGGACTATCTGCGTTCGCAGCGGTTCCTCCTCATGCTCTCGATCGTCGGCATCATCGCCGCGATCCTCTCGGCCGTCGTCCTCCACTACCGGCCGAGCGGGCTCATCGACTCCTCGACATCGTTCTACGGCAACCTCTGGGTCGAAGGCGCCGGGGTCCTGATCGTCTTCGCGGGGATCATCTTCGGCGGCGACGCGATCGCCGGGGAGTTCCAGAACAAGACCGGCTACTTCCTGATGGGGCTCCCGATCAAGCGGTGGAGCGTCTACGCGGGAAAGTACCTCGCCGCGTTCCTCGCCTCGCTGCTGACGATCCTCGTCTACTTCGTCTACCTCGTCCTCTTCGCGGCGTACTTCATGGGCGCGCGGGCGATCTCCGGCCCGCTGTTCGAGTCCCTCGGGCTCGCCGTGCTGTATCTCTCCGCCCTGCTCGGGTTCGTCTTCCTGTTCAGCTCGCTGTTCAAGTCGAGCCTGTACGCGGTGCTCGTCGTGGCGGTGCTGTTCCTCTTCGGATTCTCGATCATCCAGGCGCTGGTCGTCGGCCTCGTCCACATCGAGCCGTGGTTCCTGCTCTCCTACGCGTCGAACCTGACGAACTCGGTGATGGCGTATCCGTTCGTCGGGGTGCCCCCGCACATGGTGACGGACCCGATCACGGGGAATACGAGCTACAACCCGAGCTACGCCGAGGGGATCGCGATCATCGTCGGCTACTTCCTCTGGACCACGATCGGCGGGCTGCTCCTCTTCGAGCGCGAAGAGTTCACGTAGGCCGGCCGCTCAGGCGCGGTTCGCCGCCGGCGGAAGGCGAGGCGCGATGTATCCGGCGAGCCAGATCATCGCCGGGACCGACGGGACCACCAGGATCCCCCAGGTCACCGCCGCGTTGAGGCCGAGCGCCAGCACCGCTCCCCCGAGCACGGGGGCGAGCAGCTGGCCGACGCCGGTCGTGGCGAAGAACGCCGCGTTGTACGCGCCGATCTCCTCGGGGGGCGCAAGGTTCGAGGGTAGGGTCGTCATCGGGATCGAGCCGAGGTTCTCGCCCGTCGTCAGCACGACGATCGCGAGGAAGAACCCGGCCACGAGGGCGATCCGGAGGGCGGCGATCCCCCCGAACAGCAGGAACCCGACCGCATAGAACCCGATGCCGAGCACGAACAGCGAGGTGTGGCGGTGGCCGAGGCCGGCCCGGGTGATCGGCGACTGGGTGAAGACGACGAGCACGCCGTTGATGGCGAGACCGACCCCGATCACCGCGTAGGGGAGGTGGAGCACGGAGTTGGCGTACAGCGGGAAGACCGCGCCCCACTGCCCGACGGTCAGCCACGACACGGCGGCGGCGGCGCAGAACGCGAGGAAGATCCGGTCCCGCGCGAGGACCCGCGCGCTCTCGCGGACCGTCGGTCGTCGGGGCCGCGATTCGATCGGCAGGTCTCGGGCCGCCTGGCGGGCCCGGTCGTAGGGCGACGGTTCGAGCGCGACGACGAGGAGGGCGGTGCTCCCGAGGAGGATCCCCCCGGCGAGGAAGCCGACCGCGGGAAACCCGAGCGGACCGATCAGCACCCCGCCGCCCAGCACCCCGAGCGTGAAGCCGACGTTCCAACCGATGCGCGTGTAGGTGTAGGCGAGGGTCCGCTCCGACCCCTCGGCGAAGTCGGCCACGTACGCCGCGATCGCCGGGCCGGCGATCGTGCCGACCGTATAGACCGCGGTGACCGCCGCGAGCAGGGCCGGCAGCGAGCGGGCGTACATCGCCGCCGCGACGAGGAGGACCGACGCCGCCTCCGCCGCGAGGCACACCAGGAAGACCCGGCGCCGGCCGATCCGGTCGGTGACCAGCCCGGCGAACGGGACCACCACCAAGGGGAGGATCCCGGTGAGCGCCGAGAGCAGCCCGATCTCGGCGTACCCGACGTGGAGGACGTTGCGCAGATAGAGGACGAGGTACGGCGCGACGAGCGTCATCCCGCCGGCGCGGACGACCCCGCCGATCGCGAGCCAGCGCACGTTCCGGTTCACGGAAATCCCCCGGGGAGGGCGCGGCTCAACCGGGGGGTTCGCAAAGCATTATGGCCCGAGGGGCGGTCGCGGGCCGGCCGATGGGCGACCAGGACCTCTCGAGCGAGCTCGCGGGCCAGGGCTACCAGCTCACCGGACGCCACAGCGCGGTCAAGCTCTGCTACTGGACCCGGGAGTCGCTCACGAAGGGCCGGGACTGCTACAAGGGCCGGTTCTACGGCATCGAGAGCCACCGGTGCCTGCAGATGTCGCCGGCGATCGACTCGTGCAACCTGCACTGCCGCTTCTGCTGGCGCAGCCAGGGGTGGGAGAACGACGGAGTGATGCCCGAGTACGACGACCCCGAGCTCCTGCTCGACCGGTCGATCGACGCCCAGCGTCGGATCCTCTCCGGCTTCAAGGGCGACCCGGCGGTCGAGATCGACCGGTGGGAAGAGTCGCAGTCCCCCCGGCATATCGCGATCTCGCTGACGGGCGAGCCGACCCTCTATCCGAAGATGAACCGGTTCCTCGAGCTCTGCCACGAACGGGGCATCACGACGTTCCTCGTCACCAACGGGACGAACCCGGACGGCCTCCGCGCTCTCGACCCCCTGCCCACGCAGCTCTACGTCTCCGTGACCGCGCCGAACGCGGAGATCTTCCGCCGGCTCACGCTGCCGACCGACGACGGGGCGTGGACGCGCCTCCGCGAGTCCCTCGCGATCGTGCGGGACCTGAAGACCCGGCGCGTCGTGCGGCACACGCTCGTCCGCGGCTGGAACCTCGGTTGGACGGACGCCTACGCCGAGCTCGACGCGCTCGCCCGCCCGGACTTCATCGAGCCGAAGGGGTACGTCTACATGGGCCGCTCGCGCCAGCGCCTCGGACGGGATCACGTCCCCGAGCACGAGGAGATCGCCGGGTTCGCGCAGCGCCTCGCCGCCCGCACGGGCTACCGCGTCCTCGACGAATCCCCGGAATCGAAGGTGGTCCTGCTCGGCCGGAGCGAGGTCGGACGGTACCTTCCGGGGCGGGCTCCGTCGCCGGAAGCGCCGATGGGCGCGGCGCTGCCGATGGCCGCCTAGATCAGCCGATCCGCCAGTTCAGGATCTCGATGAGGAACGCCGCGACGACGCCGATGCTCATCACGAAGTACGGGTTGAGCTTGAGCGACCGGGTCTCCTCCATGTCGTAGTACTGGATGAGCCCCGCGGCGCTGGAGAAGCCGGAGCGGCGTCCTTCGGGCATCGTCCGTTCGAGGAGCTGGGCGTTACATAACCCTTACCGGCGGAGGACGGGGCCACCAAGGTCGAGGATCGCGTCCTCGAGAGACTCCTTGAGCCCGGTGGAGAACCCTCCGAAGCCGCCGGAGATCCCGCCGGCGAACAGCCGCTCGAGGAAGCGACGGGGTGGCGCGACGCGGACCGTGCGGCCGACCGGAACGCCCGCGGCGTCGGCCAGCTCCTGGAGCGCCGCCTCCCGGTCCGCGAGCCCGTCGACCAGGCCGAGCTCGAGCGCCCTCCGCCCCGACCAGACCTCCCCGGTCGCGAGGGACCGGATCGCGTCGACCGGGCGGTGCCGCTCCTCGGCGACGCGGGCGACGAAGCCGTCGTAGCTCTCCTGCGCGACCGCCTGGAGCTTCTCGCGCTCCACGTCCGTCAGGGGGCGGTACCCCTGGTAGGCGTCCTTGTGCTCGCCGACGTGCAGGAGGTCGACCGAGATCCCGAGCCGTCGCACGAGCTCGCGGACCGCGATGTGCGGGTAGATCACTCCGATCGACCCGACCTGGGACTCTGGGTACGCCAGGATCCGCCGGGCCCCGAGCGCTGCCAGGTAGGCGCCCGACGCCCCGATCGCCCCGATCGAGGCGAAGACCGGTTTCACCTGGTTCAGCCGCTTCACGGCCAGGTAGAGGTCCATCGAGGCGACCGACTCGCCACCGCCGCTCGAGATGTCGAACAGGACCGCCCGGATCCGCTTCCTCGTCCGCAGCGCCTTGAAGATCTGCAGGAACGGCTCGACCGAACGCTCGCGGATCGTTCCGCGGAATGCCACGTGGGCGAGTAGGGCGCGCATCGTTCGACCCGCTCCGGGAGTCGGCGTTCGGTATTAACGCACCCACGCCCGCCGACTGCGGGCGTCGGTTCAAGTAGGGGTCGCTCGCAGGCTCGCGCGTGCGCCTCCTGGTGCGGCCCCGGGCCCCGCTGCTGATGCTCCTCCTGCTCGCGCCGGCGATCCCGGAGCTGCTCACCGGATCCACCCCGATCACCGGACTCGCCTACGACCCGGTGCGGTTCGGGGTCGACTTCGCCTTCGAGATCGGTCTCTACGGCTGCGGGGCCGTCCTCGTCCGCGAGTTCGCCGTCGTCCTCCGAAAGGGATGGGCGTCGATCCTCCTCCTCGGGGCGGCGTACGGGATCGTCGAGGAAGGGTTCGCGGTCCACACGATCTTCCAGACGTCGGGAGCCCCGGTGAACGCCCTCGCGACGTACGGGCACGCGTTCGGGGTGAACTGGCTCTGGGCGGTCGGGATCGTCGCGTTCCACGCGACGTACTCGATCGCCCTTCCGATCCTTCTCGTCCGACTGTGGTACCCCGACGTCGCACGGGCCCGGTGGTTCGATGCGTCCGCCCTCACCGCGGTCGCCGCCGTCTTCCTCGGCACCGTCGCGGTCTTCTCGACGCACGAAGGGTACCCCCCACGCCCCGGGGCCCTCGCGGGGTTCCTCCTGCTCGTGGGGGGACTGGTGGCCCTCGCGTGGCGCGCTCCCGCCGCGCTTCTCTCGGTGAAGCCCGGGGTGGGCCGCGCCGGTCCGCTCGGGCTCGTGCTCGTGGGGACGCTCGGATTCCTGGGGTGGCTGATGACCCTGGCCCTGGCGGCCGGTCGGTGGGTCTCTGCGTGGGTCGCGGCGGCGCTCCTCGTCCTCGTCAACCTGGGGGCAGTGGTCTACGTGACGGCCCGGGTCGGGGAGGTCGACCTCGAACGCTCGGAGTTCTGGTTTGCGACGGGGATGCTGCTCGCCCTGTGGGTCTGGGACATCCCGATCGAGTTCGGTGTCCCCGGAATCCTGGCCGTGACGGTGGTGTTCGTCTATCTCCAGTACCGATTGGGCGAACGGATCCGGGCTCGATCCGCGACGGTTCGGTCGAACATTCCCCCGGTGGCGACCGGTGCCCCGCCCCTCGGTTGAGGGGGGCACGCGGCGAGGCCCGCGCCCCGATCGCTTTTGGTCCACCGGATCTACGCACCTCCGTGGGAGCTCCTTCCGCTCCGAGCGCTTCCCCGGGGCTCGCGCCGGTCGTCCCCGCGGAACTGGAGGAGTTGGTGGATTCGTTCGACCGACTGAGCTCCCGATTGGTCCTGCTCTCCGGCCCGGCGCTAGAAGAGCTGCGCTCCGCGATCGGGGCGCTCGACCGGGCGGTGCGCCTTCACGTCGCACGGGGCTCCGCCGCGGCCGAGAGGCGAGCCTCGGGGTCCGCGGCCGAGGTGGAACACGAACGATTCCTCGTCTCGCTCGACCAGCTGTGGTGGTTCTACGGGATCGTCGCCGGGGACGACCACGGCGGGCACCGCCAGGCGCTCGGCCAGTACGGGCGGCTGGTCACCGAGGCGCTCCGTCGGCATCTCGCCGAGGAGCGGGAGAACGCGGCGGGCGCCGGGGCCGCGGCTCCTCCGGCGGCCGGCGGAGTCTCCGCGAAACGCTAATAGCCCGTCCGGGGGAGAGCGCCTCGGAACGATGGCCGGCCGCGCGGGGGAAGCCGTCTGGGTCGAAAAGTACCGGCCCCCCTCGCTCGAGAAGATGGTCGGCCAGGAGTCGATCGTCCCGCTCCTTCGGTCGTACGCGCAGAAGCGGTCGATGCCCCATCTCCTGTTCGCCGGGCCCCCCGGCACCGGGAAGACGACGGCGGCGCTCGCGCTCGCGCGCGACCTGTTCGGCGACGAGTGGCGGCAGTCGTTCCTCGAGCTGAACTCGAGCGACCAGCGCGGCATCGACACGGTGCGCACCACCATCAAGCAGTACGCCCGGACCGCCCCGATCGGCGGAGTCGGGTTCAAGATCCTGTTCCTCGACGAAGCCGACAACCTGACGTCGGAAGCGCAGGCGTCGCTGCGTCGCATGATGGAGCGCTACTCCGGGTCCTGCCGGTTCATCCTCTCGTGCAACTACTCCTCCCGGATCATCGACCCGATCCAGTCGCGCTGCGCGGTCTTCCGTTTCCGGCCGTACACCCCCGCCGCCGTCCGGGCCCAGATCGAGCGGATCGCGAAGGCGGAGGGGACGAAGATCGATGCCGACGCGCTCGAGACGATCGTGACGGCGAGCGCGGGGGACCTCCGGCGCGCCACGAACCTCCTGCAGCTGACGGCGACCCACACCGACCACGTCACCGAGGAGACGGTGAAGGAGTACGCCACCGTCCCGTTGCGGCGCGAGGTCGAGGCGATGCTGAGCGCCGCGATCCGCGGCCAGTTCACGGAGGCGCGGGACCGCCTCTACGCCCTGTTCACGGACCGCGGGACCTCGGGCGAGGAGATCCTCCGTGCGATCCACGGCTACCTGCCCGAGATCCCCGACACGGCGTTGCCGGCCCGGGAGAAGGTGCGCCTGATCGAGTATCTCGGGGAGGTCGACTTCCGCCTCGCCCAGGGCGCCTCCGACCGGATCCAGCTCGAGGCGGTCCTCGCGCACATCGCGGCCGGGCCGAGCGCCCGCGCCTAGGGAGGGGCGAGCGTGGCCCGGCAGCGGTCGGTCGGCGAGAAGCCGGTGGTCGCCCGTCGGGCGGTGGCGGTGGGAGAGCTCACGGTCTCCGCGGGGACCCGCCGGGCGATCCGCGCGGGCCGGGTCGCGAAGGGGGACCCGATCGCGGCCGGCGAGCTCGCGGGCCTGCTCGCGATGAAGCGCACCCCGGACCTGATCCCCCACTGCCATCCCGTGCGGATGACCGGGAGCGGCGTCGAGATCCGGGTCGGACCGCGGGCGGTCCGCGTCCGGGCGTACGCGGAGGCGCTCGACCGGACCGGGGTGGAGATGGAGGCGCTCGTCGGGGCGACCGTCGCCCTCCTCACGGTCTGGGACATGGTCAAGTACCTGGAGAAGGATGGCCGCGGACTCTACCCGCGCACGTCCCTCGGACCGGTCCGGGTCGAGTCGAAGGAGAAGGGGGAACGATCGTCGTCATGAGCGCACCGTCCGCATCGACCGGCCGTCACCACCTCGGGGGCACCCGCTCCCTCGGGTTCGTCGTCGTCTCGCTCTCCGACACGCACACGGAGGACGATGACCCATCCGGGTCGCTCGCGCAGCAGCTGCTCGCGGGAGCGGGCCACAAGGTCGTCCACTACGGGCTCGTCGCCAACTCGGTCGCGGACCTGCGCGAGCGGCTCGAGCCGTGGCTCAACGAGGTCGCGGTCGAGGCGGCGGTCACCGTCGGCGGGACGGGGGTCAGCTCGCGGGACCTCACGATCACGGCGCTCGAGGGGATGGGGGGCAAGCGCCTCGAAGGGTTCGGCGAGATCTACCGCGCGCTCAGCTTTTCTGAGGTCGGCCCGCTCGCGCTCATCAGCCGGGCGTCGCTGTTCGTCATCAAGGGAAAGCCGGTCTTTGCCCTCCCGGGCAGCGAACGCGCGGTCCGCACCGCCATCGAGAAGCTGATCGTACCCGCGGCGATCCACCTGGTCGAAGAGCTCGAACGCTGATCAGGCGCTCGCGCCGTCCGTCCGGCCGGCGCGCACGCCGATCGCCCCCATCGGGGGGGGCCCGGGGTCGAGGATCTGCAGCGGAAGGCCCTGGCGGCGACAGAACTCGGCCCAGGCGGTGTTCGCCTCGACGTGGTGCGCGAGCAGGATCCCCCGGGGCGAGAGGGCGTCCCACGCCGTGCGCAGTTCGAAGCGAGCGCGGGTCGCGTCGGGCCCGTTGTCGTAAAAGAACAGGTCGACCCGCTCCCCTCCCGAGAGGATCTGCCGGAGCCGGTCCTCGGAGTTACCGAGGGCGAGCGTCCACCGCGAGCGGTACCGGGGCGGCACGAACTGGCCGATCGAGAGGTTCTGCACGCCGGCCGGGCGGCCCGCCGTCGTCCCGGGCCCGAGGGAGACGAGCTCCCCGGCGCCGTTCGCGTCGAGCGCGGCGAGGAGCCACGCCGTGGAGTATCCCGGCCCGACGCCGGTCTCGACGATCCGAGCCGGTCGCGTCGCCCGCACGAGAAGGTAGAGGAGCGCGCCCTGCGGGAGCTCGTGCGTGAACGCAACGCCGGCCCCGCGCTGGAACAGCGTGTCGGGGAGGTCGCCCTCCCGCAGCTCGCGCCGGAACGCCTGCAGGCCGGTGGGAGGTAGCTCGGCCAGGGCGGCGACCCGGTCGAGCGAGGCTTGGCGGAAGAACAGCATCCGCTGGCGGATCGCCTTGCGGGCGGCGGGGGAGACGACGGAGGCTCGGGGACCGACCCGGTCGACCCACGGGACGGACTCTCCCGAGAGACCGGCGGCCACGCCCAGCGGGCGCTCGGCGTGCGAAGGTGGGGTGGCAGAAACCATGACTCCCCTATGGGCGGGGCCTTACATCTACCATTCGTTCGGCCGGGACGACGAACGTCGGATCGGGTCGCTGGCGCGTCGGCCGGTGGCGTGGCTTTCACAACCCTCTTTAATATCCGGGGCACCTCGTCCGGGTGGGAATCCGGAAATGCCCGTAGAAGAGGTTCTCGGAACGACGTTCGACAAGTTCACTCAGGGGAGTTCCTCGGCGGTCATCGACGTCTGGGCGCCGTGGTGCGGCCCTTGCCGGATGGTCTCCCCGATCGTCGACCGGCTCAGCGAGAAGTACAAGGGCAAGGTCGCGTTCGGCAAGATGAACTCGGACGACAACGGCGAGAAGGCCGGGGCCCTGGGGATCATGAGCATCCCCACCCTCCTGTTCTACAAGCAGGGGAAGCTCGTCGACCGGATCGTCGGGGCGTACCCCGAAGAGGTCATCGACGAGCACGTCCGCCGCCTCCTCTGACTCCGCGGCCCGGGGAACGGGCGGAGCCCCACCCCGACCGGGGTTCGCTCGTCCGCGGCGGCGCGTCCGGACGCCACAGCGCGCGCGGCGGCGCTCTAGCTCATGCCGAGCGAGAGCACCGACACGCAGCTCGCCCGCTACTCGTTCCAGCGCAAGCTCGACGAGATCGCGGCCTCCCGCGGGCGCGCGACCGAGCTGATCAGCCTCTACGTCTCGCCGGGGAAGCAGATCTCCGACGTGATGAACTACCTGCGGAACGAGTACGCGCAGAGCTCGAACATCAAGAGCCGCACGACCCGCAAGAACGTCATGTGGGCGATCGAGTCGCTCATGGGCCGGGTCCGGGCGTTCAAGGAGCCTCCTCCGAACGGCGTCGCGTTCTTCGTCGGGAGCAAGGCCGTCGGCGCCGACAAGTCCGAGCCGGTGACGTTCATCGTCGAGCCGCCCGAGCCGCTGAACACGTACCTGTACCGGTGCGACTCGACGTTCTTCCTCGACCCGTTGCTCTCGATGGTCCACGAGCCGGACCTCTGGGGGCTGATCGTGCTCGACCGCGCCGAGGTGACGCTCGGCTTCCTGCGCGGCAAGCGGGTCGAGGCGCTCCGCAACAAGCAGTCGCAGGTGCCGAGCAAGCACGGCCGCGGCGGGCAGTCGGCGCACCGCTTCGAGCGGATGATCGAGCACGCGGCGCACGAGTTCTTCGTCCGGATCGCGGAGATGGCCGGCGAGATCTTCCTCCCGAAGAAGGACCAGCTGAAGGGGATCCTCCTCGGCGGGCCCGGGGCGACGAAGGAGTTCTTCTACAAGGAGGGGTTCCTGCACTACGAGCTCCAGCAGAAGGTCGTCCAGCCGCTGTTCGACACCGGCTACACCGACGAGTACGGCCTCAAGGAGATGGTCGAGAAGGCGACCCAGACCCTGCACGGGCTCGAGCTGACCGAGGAGAAGCGGATCGTCCAGCGCCTCCTCGCCGAGATCCGCAAGGCCGACACGGGGCTCGCGGCGTACGGCGAGCGGGACGTCGCCCACGCCCTCGAGCTCGGCGCGGTGGACGTCCTGCTCGTGTCGGACGGCCTGCGCCAGCGTCGGGTGACGTTCCGGTGCGCCACCTGCCAGAAGGAGTTCGTGCGCTCGCTGGCCGACGACGCGATCGACGCGGTGCTCGACGGGCCGTGCCCGAACTGCGGGGCGCGGGCGCTGACCGAGACCGCCGCCGAGGACTACGTCGAGGGGCTGTTCCGGCGAGCGGCGGAGGGCGGCGCCACCGCGCGGCTCGTCTCGACCGAGAGCGAGGAAGGGGAGATGCTCGCGAAGGCGTTCGGGGGCGTGGCGGCGATCCTGCGGTACCCGGTAGCGACGGCGGCGCCCCCCCGCGTCCGAGCCGCGGGCTGAGCGTCCGTTCGCCCGGCCCGCCGCCCGGGAACGGGGCGCTCGTTCGCTACCAGAGGTGGCCCAGCGGATCTTCCTCGGCCGGCTTCGGCGCCGGCGACGGGGTCGGCTCCTTCGGGGCGGTCGCGCCGGGAGGGTAGAGCGCCGCGTTCGGATACACCGGCGCGGGGGGCCGGCGACGGGCCGCGATACCGGCGGCGACGAGGATCGCGACGACCGCGACCGCCCCGACGAGGAGGACGAACCGGAGCGGGGACCTCGGTCCGCCGGGCAGCGGGCAGCCGACCCCCGTGATGAGGCACGTTTGACCCGAGTGCGCCTGGGCGGGCGACTCGGGCTGCCCCTGGACGAACGTGGAGTTGGTCTTGCCGGCCGCAGGAAGCGCCGCGGGGAGCGTTGATTCGTGGGCGGGCGAGAGGTCGACCGCGACGTTCGAGCTCGCGGAGGCGAGGTAGAACCCGGAGGAGACGATCGGAAGGTGCCCGCGATAGAACCGGCCGGCGTGCACGTCCAGGAGCGCGTTCGTGACGACCGTCGTGCCGTCTTGGTCGGCCGTCCAGGGGTGCGAGCTCGAGGAGAACAGGTCGGCGGCGGCGGGGACGAGGATCACGCCCTCGACGAGCGAGAACGGGCCCACGACCGTCAGGTTCGCGGCCGGGAACTCCGTTCCCTCGTAGGCGAACCCCGAACCGGGGCGGTAGGCGCCCGCGATGCCGATCGAGCCGTTCCCCGACCGGGCCGCCGTCCCGTTCTGCGAGAGCGTTCCGGGGAGGGTGACGAGCGTTCCGAACGCCGTGTAGTACGACGACCAGACGATCGCGCCCGAGGCGTTGAAGGCGCTCGAAGAGGTCCACGTGTCCCCGGAGGTCACGTTGAGGGGGAACAGTCCGAGCGGGGTCGTCAGGTTGACGTCGAGATGTCCGGTGACGTTCACCGCGAGGGACCGGTCGCGGAGCACGGTCGCCCCCTCGGAGGAGTTGGCCGACTCGCGCAGCTTCGCGGTCACCACGACGCTCGAGTTCAGGAGCGCAAGGGCGGTCGCGTTCCCGTGGGGCTCGGCGACCACGCCGTTGGTCGTGAGATTCGCCCACGCGTCGGTCGTCTCCCATGCGTGGTAGCTGATGTTGGCGACCACCCGGGGCGAGGCGCAATCGGGCAAGCAGTACCGAACGTTCACGATCGCGCCGATCGTGCGCTCGGCGTTCACCGTGATGACGCCGTCCGAAGAATTCTCGGTCTCGTTGAAGACGACCGAGAAGCCGAGGGTGGCGCTCCCCTGGTAGGTGTACAGCCCCGCGAACCCGTGGAAATCGACGGTCGTGAGCTCCCCGTACGCCCACGCGGGCGCCGCCGCGGTCGCCGGCACCGGCGCCGCGCCGGCGAGCCCGGACGAGAGCATACATACGGTCAAGAAGGCGGAGGTTACTGCGAGAAGCGTCGTCGTCGTCCGCGGGCGCACCGAGATGGGTACCATTCCTCTCACGGCTGTCTCGAGAGAACCGATGCTCGATTGGCTTCATAAACCGGAGTTTCACCGGCTCTCGGCCCCGCTGGACTCCATGCTACGCCGTCGCAATCGGGAGGAGGCCGCCCGTTGCGGACCCTGACCGAGTCGGAGGCCCGCGTGATCGGGGTGATGCTCGCCGCCCGCCCGGACCGGGAGCGCGAACGACTGCGGGTCGTGGACGTCCCGCGCTCGACGTACCACGCGGTCCGAAAGCGGGCGTACGAGGAGGGGTGGCTCCGCGACCGGTACGTCCCGCATCCGGTCCCGCTCGGACGCCCGGTCGTGTCGTTCGTGCTGCTGCGCCCGTTCGCCGACCGGTTCGCGGAGACGGTCGAGCTCGTCTCCGCGAACACCGGCACGGTCCTCCTCTGGACCGGCGCCCAGGTCGCCCTCGCGGTGATGTTCCACGCGAAGGAGAGCGAGGCCCAGAAGTCGACCGACGCGCTCGTAAAGCATCGCCTCGTCCCGGACCCGACCGCCGTCACCGTGCGCGCCGACGGACCGACGATACCCGTTTACTTCGACTTCGAGGGGCTCTGGTGCAACGTCGTGGGGCTCTCGGGCACCCTCGCCTATCCGCACGGGCTCGGGGGACTGCTCGACGGGATCGACCCGGACGACGGGCCGGTGGCCCTCACGGCGCACCAATGGTGGGCCGTGGGGGAGCTATTGCGGCGACCGTTCGTGGCGGCCGAACAGGGGCGGGGGGCCCACCTCGTCGGGCCGCTGGGGCTGCCGTTCTCGCAACGTCGGCTCCTCCAGCGGGGTTGGGTGGTCCATCGGACGATCCTCGACCCGTCGCGCCTGCCGCCGTACCAGGGGCGGTCGGCCGACCAGGTCGTCTTCCTCTCCGGGGCACCGAAGCCGGGAGCGCGGCCCGAGGTGCTGTTCGCCACCCTCTCCCGCGAGTCGCGCGTCTTCCCGTTCCTGTTCGTCGTCGGGCCGGACCGATGGCTCGTCGGAGCGTTGGGAGGCTCCTCCCCCGCGCCGGAAGAGCTCCGCGCCTCCCGGCGGCCGGTGCTCCCCACGCTTCGGGAGTTCCTCGAGGGGATCGAGATCGTGCAAGAACCGGCCTCGGCGTTCCGCGCCCCCGTCGACCATCGCTACGACCGCCTACTCCCAGCCGGCTCGGGGCGAGCGGCGGCAGTCCCGTAGCTCACCGGTCGGCGAGCTCCCAGGAGAGCCCGCATTTCTCCTTCGAGGGAGCGCGGGCCCAAGGGCGGCGTCCGGACTCTCCCGACGAGGGCGACGCTGGAGGCGGCGCCCGATCCCGACGTGGGAGCGATCGGGATATACCGACTAACTCGCCGGGACTTTCTGCGCTCGGCCCGAGGTTCGGCGGCGGCCAGCATTCCGAGGAGCTCCGCGGTCCACCGAAACGGTAATTGCCCGAAACGTGGGCCGGTCTCAGGGGCGCGTAGCCTAGCCTGGATAGGGCACCGGGTTCCTAACCCGGGGGTCGAGGGTTCAAATCCCTCCGCGCCCGATCGGATTCGAACGAGCACTGGCTCGAATACTTTGGGGCCCGGAGTTTCTCGGATGGGGTGCCTTTAGACTTCAGAAGTGTTGACCAAGCGTGCTTCGACTGATTGACCCCGTTCCTTGCGAAGAGTCGGAGTTCATCTGGAACTTCGCCTATTCGGAGAATCACAGTCGAAGCCGTCACGGAGACGCCTGGCGCTCCCGCCTCGGTACCAGGCTACAGGGACTTCTCGATCAAGGTGCCCGTCTCCAGCTCACCCCCCACGACTGGGAGACTCTTCGGGAGGTTCTGATGGCGGTGCGGGGGATGTACGTCGGTGGACTGATACGTCTGCGTCCGGATTGGTATCTCGGCAGCCTCCAAAGTTCCTCCTTAGGCGAGTTGCGCTTGATCGCTCACGAGCCGTTCCGCGAGATAGCCCCGAGTTTGCGTTTGGATGACTTTGTAAGGGCTTTGGATGCGGGCCGCGAAACCCCTGGTGATCGATTCGCCCAGCGCTATCGCCAGCTGCGACCCACATTTGACCCGGCGAAGGTTCGGGGGCGGCCGATGCTCGCCGGCAAGGCATTGGCCGGTCCATTCATCGAGATTGATGGCCTCACGCGGGTGTCGATTCTCTGGTCGCGGCACTTGAAGAATGATTCCCTGCCTCAAAGAATCGAAGTCGTAGCTGGCATTTCTCCTCGAATTGAAGAGTGGCCCTACGCATGCGCCGATGGCCATGTCCCGGTGGAGTGGGCCTCTCCCGCCCGCTATTGAGTCGGACTCGAACAAGTACTTGTTCGAACGCCTCCGCGCCCGATCCCGGCGGGTCTACGATCGGCGTGCCGTCACGATTCCCACCGGGGGATGGTCTTCCCCGTACTTCTCTCGCATCGCGTTCGCTGCATCCCAGCGGCGCAACAGATCCTCCCGGAGGACCCCGGCGGGAATCCCCTCGACCAGTGCCCGCGGGAAGTACGCGAGGAAGTGGGGGAGATCCACGTCCAATACCTCCGTATTCACCACGACACCCCCGGCCCTCTCCACCAACGAGGCGAGGCCGTCCAGCGGGGAGTAGTGTAGGTCGTCGCGGGACCCGGTCGTCGCCGCGAACACCTCCTCCCGCAGGTCGTACATCGCTAGATGCGCCCTCTGGGCGCTCGTCCGGGCGATCGGGAGCGACTCCGCGAGAAAGACTCGCGGAGAGACGCGGAGCATCTCCCGGATCACCTGCACAGCGTTCTCCTCGCCGCGGAGCGATCGAATTCCGTGCACGCAAACCGCGAGGTCCGCGGCGTCGGAACGAAACGGCAAGCGCCGCGCGTCGCACTCGACGGGCCGGACCCTGCCCTCAAGAGCACTGGCGGCCACGATCGGTCGAAACTCCCCCCATCGCGATCGCTCCACGGCGACGATTCGTCCCCGCGGCCCAGCGAGGAAGGCGAGCGGCACGGTTGAGATTGCGTGCGGGCCGGAGGCTATCTCGACGAGGGTTGCGCCCACGACCCCCGGTGCCCGCCGGAGCACGGCCCGCCGCTCGAGCATCTCGCACCGGAGCCACTCCGGGGGGAGGTTCGACCGGAGTGGAATCCGTCCGATCACTTCACCGAACTCAGGTTCGGCGGCCCGCAGTTGGGCCTCGAAGCGCCTCATGCAGCCGAGACGTGCGACTCTCCGCTGGATTGAAGGGGTGTCGGTTCGGGTCCGTCCGAGCCCGCGCGGCGGGGGAGAGCGCGGAATCACGGACCCGCGGTTGCCGGCCCGACCAGCTTAGCGATGACCTACTGCGGACCCCTCCCTGCCGTGCGACTTCCCTCGCGAATGTCGGCGGGCGGATCGGACGGCACGCGAGTTTATGTTCGTGGGCCAACTTCCGAGGCCATGGGCTCGAACAAGAAGATCATCGAGGCGCACCTGACCGCCCCGAGCCTCTCGAAGGCTGCCGAACTTCTCACCGACGACGTAGAGTGGACCGAGTGGGGCGACGGTGTTCCCTCCACCGGGGTCCGGACCCGAGGCAAGGACGCGTACGTCCAGAACTACGGCGACGACGAGCTCCGAACCGAGATCCTCCGGATGACGGAGGAAGGCAACGTCGTGGTCGTCGAGGGCGTCGCCCACGTCCACAAGAAAGACGGCCGAAACCTCGCGGTCCGGTTCTGCAACATCTTCGAGCTGGAGAACGGGAAGATCCGGAGGAAGTCGTCCTTCGGTGCGTTGCTCGCCGGGGCCGCGTAGCGACAGCACCCCCGGCCCCCGCGCTTGAGCCGGCTGCGAACCGGACCCGCACGCGCACCGCGGGGAGCGCGGGACTCCGTCGCGCCGATAGCAGTCCCAAGCCCCGCGGACCGGCGTCAGGCCAGGCGGCCCGAGCGAACGAGGACTCGAAGGCAGTTCAGCGTGATCATCTCGTTCGGTCCCTCCGTCCCCCAGTCGACGACCTCGGAGTTGGGGGCACCGACCGGACCCTTACGCCAGTAACGGCCCTCCGCGCCCCAGGTGCCATCGGGAGCGCGCTTCGACTCGATCACGTCCAGCGCCTCCAGAGTGCGCGGGTCCCCTAGCTTCCCGGCCCGGTCCAGCACCCGGAGCGCCTGCAGGATGTCGTAATGCCAGTAGACCGGGTAATGGAGCCGGATCCACCGTGGGTCGATGAGGCCCTCGCCGTGGCACGACCGAAACAGGCGGTGCCGCAGGAAGAGCTCGGCGGCCCGTTCCACCGCTGGGCGGACGGTGGCGTCGTTCGTCGCGCGGAGGTATTCGTTCAGCCCCCACAGCGTGGCGAGGCTCTCGTAGAAGGAGGAGTGTTCCGCGTCCTCCGCCGAGTCGCAGTTCCACCCGCCGTCGGGCCACTGCCACCGGACGAGCGCGTGCGCGATGCGCCGAACCCGGGGATCGTCGGCCATCCCGAGCCGAGCGCAGACTCCCAGCGGATTGCCGTACACGGAGGCGTGCACCCGGGATCGTCCCCCCCTGCGGCGCGGCTCGACCCGCCCCTGGGGCAGCGAGGAGAGGACGTGGAGCGCGGCGCGACGAGCGGCCCGATCCCCGGGGGGAACCCCCAGATCGACCGCCGAGACGAGTCGCCAGGTCGCCCCGGCCCACTTCTTGTACCAGTGGACGCCGAACCCTCCGTCGGCGCGCTGACCCGAGAGGAGTGCCCGGAGTCGGGCTCCTCTCGGGATCTGATCGAGCGCCGCTCGAACGGGCCGGGACCTATCCGACTTGCCTTGAAGTTCGGTCAGGGCAAAGTATCGGATCGACGGGTCCTGGGAACCGAGGAGCCAGCGAACCCCGGCGTCGTCGCGGTCCACGCTCGATCACCGTGTCGGTCACCGGGTCCAGATATATCCCGCTTGATGCGGACCGAGGTTCGAGTCGAGCGCCACCGGTTCCGATCATGACCCTCGAGTAGACCTAGCTTGCCTGCACCCGTGTTCGGGTGCCTGCGACCGCCTCGAGAAGCTCCCCGCTCCCAACGGGCGCCGGGCACCGGGGCGTGTCTTGAACGACGGAGCCTACCGAGACTCGGGCGCCTTCGACCGGCGGGTCATCGCATGGGCTGACCGCAGTAGGGGCAGACCGGCGCCTGTGCGGGAACGAGCTTCCGGCAGGACGGGCACGCCCATCGATGCGCCTCGGGGGAGCGCCGGTCCGGGGGAGTCCGTCCGTCCCTCTCCGGGGCCCCGGGCCCAAGCGCCATCCGACGGGCTCTCTCCTGCTCGGTCTCGGGTCCAAAGACGAGTCCGCACGTACCGCCGAGGACGCCGAGCAGCAGGCCCACTCCGTTGCCCCCGCCCACGCTGACGACGCTTCCCACCGAAAAGGCGATCATCAGGAATCCCAGGCTCTGGCCCTCGTCCGGATAGATTCCCAACGCGATAGAGCTCGTCACCAATAGGACGCCCAGCACCACCCCGGCGACCCCCGCATCGGTAACTCCCGAGAGCGTGTGGAGCGGGATGCCCCCCAGGCTTCCAGCCATGCCGGCGCCGCTCGCCTCCGATAGCTCCGCGACCGCATAGACCAAGATCATGAGCCCCCCCACGAAACCAAGGACGGGCCCCGCGAGCCGCTTTCGATCGACGTCGGCGGTCATCGGCTCGGCCACGACAGGCGGTCCGTGGCTAAAGGGCAGGCGCAAGCGGTCGCGGACTCTCGAGCTCAAATCGAGGATCGCCCGACAGTGGAGTGTAGGGTTCGGTGCGGAGGATGATTCGAAAGGCCCCGGGTCTCTTGCGCACGGGCCGTGTGCTCACCGCCGTTAGGTCGGAGTCCGGATCACTTCCACGGCCCGGGACGTCCGCGCGATGGAGGTACAGGGCCGCGCCCTCAACGCCGCGCGAAGAGGATGCGGTCCTCCCCGACCTGCCAAACCGTCGCGACCGTGCGGAAACCGGCGTCCTTCAGTCGGCCCACGTGCTGGTCGAACGTCGTGTGTCCGTGGTCAGGATGGCTCGCCGATCGTCGGTCGTGCTCTTCGAACGCGGCGCGGAGGGCGGGGACCTTTCGAGCGTCGTCCCACCACTTTCGCCACGCTCCCCACCCTCCGCCGCGCCCGGGCACCGGACGCCGGAGATTCGGCAACCGAGCCGCGATCTTCCGTAAGTCTCCCTCCCCGGGTCCCCACGGGAGCCAGTCGCCGTTGAGGAAGACCCCGCCCTTCCCCAGGATCCGGCCCAGGTCGTGGTAGAGGCGGGTCAGCTGCGCGGGACCCAGCCAGTGGAGCGCCGTCGTACTGACCGCAGCGTCGTACCGACGGCTCGGGAGCGCCTCCGTCCAACCGGGTCTCCCCAGTTTCGCGTCGGCCCAGACCAGTCTCCTCCCAAAGTGGGCCAGCGCGCCCTCCCCGATCCGGCGGACGACCGGATCGTAGTCCACGGCGACGACTCGGGCGCGAGGGAACCGTCGGAGGAGTCGCGCGCTCAGGGAACCGGGACCCGACCCGAGGTCGAGGACGGAGAACCGTCGGCCGCGTTCCGCTTCCAGTACATCCAACATCATGGTAAAGCGACGCTCGCGGTCCGGGTTGAACGACTCTTGCTGCTCGTCCCAGCGTCGCAGCCACCGATCCCAAGCTAGCTCGCCCGTCGTTGCCGGCACGAGGGCCGCAGAGAGAATCGACCGTTAACGGTTCGCCGTCCGACTCGTCCGGGTCGAGATCCCGATACCCCGGCGACGCCCCCGCCCGCCGCCGGGATCGAATCCTGCGGGACCCCGCGCGCCGGGGACCCTGGGCGAGAGCTCGGCGCGATCCGCAGAGCGCGGGCCCTCGTGGTTCCGGACTGCGCAACGCTCCTACCCGGCGGACGGCTCGGATGCCGCGCCGTTGCGAGAGGGCCGAACCGGGCCTGGATCGGGAGGTCAGGGCGCGGGCGACTCCGCCAGCGAATCTTCTTTGAGCTAGCCTCGACTGGGCCGGTGGATGGACGGCGTCCCTCCGGGGTCGGTCGATGCGGTCCTTTCGATTCTACGCGGAAGCTCGGGGCCGATCCGGCGACGTAAGCTGCTCGAAGCCCTCGAATCCCGGGGGCACCGGATCTCGTTGGCGGGCCTCAATCGGGTCCTCCAGCAGTGCGCCGAGCGCCGGTTGACCCTCGAGTCTCCGGAGGGGGTCCGCGCCCGTGCGCAGCCCGGAGGAGCCGGCCCCGCCCCGCCGCTGCCCAACGGAGCGACGAAGCTCTGAGCCGAGAGCGGGGACGCCACTCTTTGGGGGGGGGCGGACGATCAGGAGGTGACCGCGGCGAGGTCCTGCTCGAGGGCGTCGAGGTCGACGCCGGCCGGGGTCTTCTCCGCCGTCAGGAAATCGTCCGAGAGGAGGGCGTACGCCTCGTCGCAGTACGCCGTCAGGAACCCCCAGGTCATCCGCTTCAGGGCGCCCCACGTCACGACGGTGAGCCCCAGCGGGTCGTACGCGACGACCGGCACCGCATGTCCGCCCCACGACCCGGGGGCCCCGAGCCCGGTCGGCCCGCCCGGCGGGACGGACCAGACCGACTGCGTCTGGGCGGACGAGGGCATGGCGAGGCCGAGGTAGCAGTTCCCGAAGATGAACACAGAGTCGCGCACGTGATCGAGGTTCCCCGGCTCGACGGCGGCGTAGGCACGGATCGTGTGGCCCCCGATCCCCTTCTGGCGCCAGTAGTTCAAGACGCGGATCTCGGACGCGCCGACATCGTGCTGGTGCGTCTCCGGGTTGTACCCCGACACGGCCGCGTAGACCGACAGCACGGTCGAGTCGGGGATGATCTGGGGCCGCCCGACGTCCGTCGTCCACTCCTCGATGCAATGGGCGGCGGCCGCCACGGTGCAGTCCCCGATGGTGTCGTTGAGCATCATCGGCCACGACGAGACCTTCGACCCCCAGTTCGCCTGAGGCGGCGGCGGAGCGAGGACGGTGGGCCGGAGGTAGTTGGCGAGTTGCAAGGTACGAGCGTCGTGGACCGGCGGGATCCGGCCGAGTTTCATCTTGGAGTGGTCTACCACGGCGATGCCCCCCATCCTCTCCGGCGCCTAGGGGGAGCGTTGTACTTAATTTTCATCGGAATCGAAGGGGAGACGGCGAGCGCTGACTGCGCCGCTCGGCCCGAACCATCGGGTCGACGTCGCAGCCCGCGGGCTCGAGTTCGTCGCACATCGGCACGGGCGAAGCTGTCGCGTCTGTCGGAGGAGACCTCCGCCCGCCGCCGGTGGGTCGGCCCGCTGGGAGCATAAATAGGACCCGCTCCGTCGGAGGGTTCCGGCGGGGAGCTCGGTCCAACGTGAACGGCTCCCACTCCCCCGGACCAACGCGCGGGGTCCCGGGGTCGTCCCCGGCCGTTGCCCACGACGGACGGGACGCTCCGATTCGTACCAGCGCGATCGTGTTCGCCTACGACAACGCATCGGGACTCTCGCGCCTGATCCCCGAGGTCCTGGCGACCGAGGTAGACGAGGTGGTCGTGATGTGCGGGGGGACCGACGGATCGCGGCACGTACTGGCAGCGATCCCCGACCCTCGACTCACCGTGGTCTTTGAGGAAGAGCGGACCGGCAAGTGGGACGCCTTCAACCGGGGCATCGAACGCGTCCACGGCGATGTGGTGTTCCTCCTCTCGGGGGATGTCCGCCTCGATCCCGAAGTCTTCCCCTGTCTGCTGCGCTCGATCGCGGACGGGGCGGGGGTGGCGTTCCCTCGCGTCGAGCCGTCCAACGTCCACGGTTGGGTGACCCGGATCGGGGCGCGGCTCTGGAGCCTGCGGGACGCGCAGCACGTCGAGGCCGCCCAGCTGGGGCTGACGGTGCACGGCGGAGAGCTTCAGGCGGTCCGGCGGGAACTGCTCGAGAAGATCCCCCCGATCGTCAACGAGGACGCGTGGGTCTGCCTTCGGGCCGCGGAACGGGGATACTCGGTCGTGTACGCCCGGGACGCGGTGATCGCCAACACGGTGCCGGAGTCGCTGGGAGACCTACTGCGGCAACGGACCCGCATCAACTTCGGGCACTTTCAGCTCTGGGAAGCGGGGTATCTCCCGTCGACCCTCGACACGCTGCTGGTTCGCCGCCCGACGCTGTTCGTCCGAGTGTTCTGGCGGTCGATCCTCGCCCATCCGCGCGACTTCGGGACGATGCCGGTGCTCGCCGTCCTCGAGGGGATCGCTCTCCTCCGAGGGTTCGTGGACCATCGCCGCGGGCTCGACTACACTCGGTGGCGTCTTGTGGGCGCGCCCCGACGCACGCCGGCCTAACCTCGACGGTTCGAGCGTCCGGGGCGGGGGCGTTACTCTCCGGCGCTCCGGGCATCGCGATAGGCAGTGCGCAGTCGATCGAACTCCACGCTCTCGAACGCGAGGCCGTGCGGCGAGATCCGGGTCCGGAAGCCCTTCTCGACGTTTCCCGCGCGTCGAAGTCGTGCGTTGCGAACGAGCCCCACGGCGCTGACGTACGCCCCGAGGAGCAGGAAGATCGGCAGGTTCGCGACGCGGACCGTCGAGCCCGCCGAGGAGGATCCGTCCTCATCGGAGTCCGCGGGGGGAACCCGCTCTCC
Organism: Thermoplasmata archaeon; assembly: GCA_035499455.1. Lineage (GTDB taxonomy): Archaea > Thermoplasmatota > Thermoplasmata > Lutacidiplasmatales > UBA184 > Lutacidiplasma. The sequence continues at coordinate 293,601 of DATJYS010000002.1, forward strand.
GTACAGTCTCGGGATCTCCTCCCGGATCCACGACGCGCGGCGGAGGAGCGAACCGTAGTATCGGACTCCCAGCACCGCGCGGGCGAGCAAGGCTTCCCGGGCCACGTGGAATCCCTGCGGGGTGTCGTAGAGCGTCGACGCTCTCCGCTCGTCCACGACCAGATTGAGGCACCAGCGCGGGGCGGGGGCGGAGCCGCGGGGCAAGAGCCGGAATCGAAGGTACGCTGCCAGAAGGAACGGCCAGACGAGCCCTGGCCGGGTGACGACCAGGAGATCGCAGTCATCGCCGGCCTGCGCCTGTCCGTAGGCGGCCGAACCGGTTACCGCGGCGCACCGGAGCCAGTCTCTCTCGCGCCCGAGGCTCTCCTCGAACAATCGCTGCGCGGACCGAACGTACTGCTCGGCGCGGGCGGCCAGGTCCAATACCCCCGCGCGGTCCGCGTCGCGATGTTCGGCGTACATGACCCCGTCCTCGACGGCCCCCCGCGGGAACCGACCCGTGAGCCACCGGCCCAGCTCGGAGGGATCGGAAGGAGCCTGCGGAGGGAGGAGCGCGACGAGGTCCGTGAGCTTCACGCCGGTGCGATGCCGGGCGGCGATCCGAACGATCTCCGTCGCTCGGTGCATCCAGGGGGGATCCGGGGCGAGCGCCGACCCCGTCGGGGGAGTTTCGTTCATCCGTCCGGCGGGGATCCGGCCGCGTCGGGCGGGGGTGGAACCCCGGTCGGATACAACTCCCGGATCAGCGCCAGCGTCGCAGGAGCGCTGTACCCCGCGCGGGCAACGACCCGGTCTGCCGTGCGCACCCGTCGAACGCCGAGGAACGCCCGGGTCAGGAAGAACAGGATCGAGTAGCGCTTCATCGTGACGCCCACGACCACCCCGCGGGGTTCGATGAGCACCTTCAGGGTGTGGCGTTCGGAGATCCACCGGCGCATGGGTCCTCGGGGACCTACGGTCCGGGCCCCGCTTATACTCGCGCGGACGACGGACCCCGGGGTAAAGCTCCCGCGCCCGGGGCGCGTCGCTCGTAGGTAAGGAGCGACCATTCCCCGAACTCTGCGAGCGCCGAGCGGCGCCGAAGCCAGCCGTCCACGGTCTCCGCGGTCCGAAGTCCCCGCGCTCCGATCCGCTGCCAAACCCGGGCGGGCTCGAACGGGGGGGCGAGCACCGAGACCGCCTCCGTGCGGACCCGGCGGAACTGCGGGCGGAGCGCCCGGTCCCACTCGGACGGGGTCCGACGAAACAGGTCGAGCGGGAACGTCGTGTTCTCGGTGGTGGTCCGCGCGAGCAACCGCCGACGGGCGTCGCGGAACCGTCCGTCGGCGAAGTCCCAAAGCATCGGTCCGGGGCCCGGACGATTCAACGTCGTGAAGACGAGACGCCCCCCGGCGGGGAGGGCGCGGGCGAGACCGCCCCGGATCGCGGTGAGATCCTCTTCGAGGTTGAACGCGCCGAACGTCGAGAAGACGCCCCCGAACGCTCCGTCGGGTAGCTCCCGGAGGGTGGAGACGAGGTCGCCGAGGCGCCCGCTGCGGCACTCCAGACGATCGGCCACCCCGGCGCGCTCGGCGCGGACACGGAGCTCCTCCAGCATCCGCGGCGACAGGTCGACGGCGGTGATCCGGTGGCCGTCCCCCAACAGGGGGATCGTCTCGAGGCCCGCGCCGGGGCCGATCTCGAGGAGCGGGTCGACCCGGACGAACGTCTCCCGAAGACACGCGAGCGTGCGGGACTTCTGGTAGCGCTCCACGGGCCGGGCGGCGACCCGGTCCGCATACCCGGCGGCGGCGGCGTCAAACTCGAGGCGAGCGCGGTCGGCCGGAGAGCGCGCGAGGATGGGGGCGTTCGGGTCGAGACGGAGGATCCGGGTCGAGGGAGAGAAGGTCGACAGCCACCCCGCGGCCCCGTACTTCTCCCGAAATCGACCGTAAATCCGGGCGCGGTCGGGCGACTCGACTAGCGGGGCGACGGCGCACGGCAGCCGGCCCGACTCCCGCGTCGTGACGGAGCACGCGCCGGTGCGGAGGGAGACCGCGACCCAATCCGCGCGCGCGGAGGTCGCGAGCACATAGAAGTGTCCGTCGTCCTCCACGAACCGCAGGGGCACCGGGCCGTTCGGCCCGGTTTCGAGTTCGAGGAGTCGGTTGTCGGTCGGGGGCCGCGGCATCGGCGTATCGAGGCACGGGAGCGGCGCCTCCCAGAAAGCTGTTGGGTGAGGTCGAATCCACTGCCTCGCGGAGTCGCCGCGCCCCGGCCGCTCGGATCGGGGTCGACCGGCAGGTAATGAGCCCCCGGCAGTCGACGCCCCCGATGGACCCCGCCCCGGGCGCCGTCGGCCGAGGGCGGGCCGGCGCACGCGCGGCGCCCGTGCTGCTCGCGGTCGCGGGGTTGGCGACGATCGGCGCCGCGGAGTACGCCTCCTCCCTCCTCCCCGCGGCAGACTCCGCGTGGCTCGCCGCGGGTCTCGGGGCGGGAACGCTCGCCTCGCTCGGAATGCCCTACGCGATACGACGGTCCGGGGCCGAGTGGAGAGGGATCCTGCCGTGGCTCGTCGGCGCGTCGCTCGCGATCGCCGTCGCGAGCGTCCTCACCGGGATCGGGAACGGCGGGACGGACGAGAACCGCACCACCCCCGCGTTTCTCGGGGAGCTTCTGCGCGGGCACGACCCGTACACCACGTTGCTCGGCCTGCGCTACGAGGTCTCCATCCTCGACGTCTGGCACCGTTGGGTCGGGTCGGTCGGCTACGACCCGTACCTTCCGTGGCTGATGTTCCTCCAGGTTCCCGGGACCGGGTACCTCGGCTACGACCTCCTCTGCATCGGGTGTTGGGTCGGTCTCGTCTACACCGTGCGGAACGACGAACTGGCCGCCGTGACGATGGCCACTCCGATGGTCGCGCTCGTGGCGGCCAACGGGTTCAACGACCTTCCGGTGCTGTTTCTCACGACGCTCGCCCTGCGCGGGGGGTTGGGACGCGGCCGCTGGATCGTCGAGTTCGTGACGTACGGGCTCAAGCAGTTTGCGAACGTCTTCTGGGTCGGGTACTACGCGCTGCAGCGTCGCTGGGGGCGGGTGCTCGGCGTCCTCGCGGGCACGCTCGCGATCGCCGCCCCGTTCCTATGGTGGCACCCGCACGGCTTCCTCTGCGAGACGCTCACTTTCGGTGCGGGGCCGGGCTGCGGCCTGGGGGGCGGGCACCCCGTGGGGCTCTACCTGCACTGGAACTACTACCTCTGGATCGTCTGGGCGGTCGCCTTGTTCGAGCTCCCGCTCCTCGCCGGGGCGGCGCGCCTGTGGGGTCGCCTACCGCGACGGCGGAACGACCGGGGGCCGTCCGGGGCGCGCTAGAGCGTTCGGGACGAACGGTCCCGGTTCAGGGGCGCGGGGCGGTGCTCGAGAGCGTGGTGCGCGGCACGCTCGGAGCCGCGGGGACCGAGGCCGAGACCATCGGGAGGGGCGTCCCACCGCGGGCGCCCGCGGCCGCGTTCGGGTCGGGCCGCCCGAGCCGGCGGCGGAGCCAGAACCGGACGTCCTGGTGGTACATGTTCCCGTACGGACAGGCGCCCACGCAGTCCCCGACCCCGCAACACTTCGTGCTCCGATACTCGCCCCGGGTCTGGAAATGCAGCGGCATATCGACGAGGCCGACCGGACACGCCTTCGCGCAGTCGAAGGTCGTGCACTGCTGGCAGACCTGCTTGTCCTTCACCTTGAGGCTGAACAGGCCGACCTTCGCGAACGGGATGCTGAGCGCGCCCCAGTGGCAGAAGCCGGTCGTGGCGCAGTTGTACGTCCCGATGTACGGGGTGGAGACGAACATCACGAACCAGACGCCACCGAAGTACAGCTCGATCGGGAGCGGCAGGGCCGCCGTGTCGAGCTGCCCGCTCGCGACCTGGACCGCCGGCAAGAGCCGGAGGAAGGCGAGCAGGGAGACCGCGAACAGCGAGACGACGGCGAACCCGGAGGCGACCACGTACGCCGTGGAGAGCTGGCTGCCGAGGAAGTACCGGCCGACCTTCGAGGTCTGGTTGAACTGGCGCATCTCGTTGATCGCGGTGCCCTGGTACATCAGCGCGGCGCCGCACATCACCGAGCAGAGCGCCTTGCGCCCGAACAGCACTGTCAGGAGGCCCACGCCGAGGTACATCAGGAGCACCGCGAGCGAGACGCTCGCCTCGAACGGACCTCCGGCGCGCAGCCCGAACCCCCAGCCGAGGACCGGGAGGCTCGCGAGCGCGGGGATGCTCAGGAGCGGCGTCGACGAAGTGAAGCTCGGGATGTAGACCGCCGCGAGCGCATAGACGGCGACCGTGAGCCCGAGGCGATACTTCTGCGGGCGCTCCCGGGTCTCGCGGATCTTGAGAAGGACCAGCGGTCCCATGGTGAACCCGAGGGCGACGAGGAACCAGGCGGAGGCGAGGATCGCCGCGGCGAACCAGAGCCCGTTGTAGACGAGCGCATTCGCGACCGCTCCGGAGCCGCCCGTCGGCGGGACGAACGGGATGTACTCGAGGAACCCCCGCCCGGCGATCGTGAGGTCGAGGAGCGCGCCGAGGAAGAACTCGGTCAGGAACGTGAAGAGCAGGAAGAGGAACACCCAGAACGGCCGCACGAGCCACGCGGTGCGCTCGCCGGAGTTCTCGGGCGGGACGGCGAAGACGGTGGCCACCGCGAGCGCGAGCTCGACCACGACCGACGCGGCCAGCAGCCACGCGGTGTGGTCGAAGTTCCAGAGGAACCAGCCGGCGGCGGTGACCGCCGCCGCGAGCGACCAACCGACCAGGTACCGGGAAACGGCGGCGGAGAGCTGCTTGGTCCGATACAGGAACTGCAGGGCCACCACGAACATCGCAACGATCAGCGCGCTCCCGACGATCGCCGCGGCCGGGCCCCACTCGGGGCGGGAGAGGAGCGTCGGGGAGAGCAGCACGACCCCCGCCTGGGCGAGCAACAGGATCCGAAGACGGTAGTCGAAGCGACCCTGGGAGAGGAGGGCGAAGGTCGCGATCTCGGCGAACAGCACGGCCAGAAAGCCGGGCGCAAGCAGTACGGCGATCGCCCCGGAGCCCCCGACCGCTCGGCCCGAAGCGAGGCCGGCGGCCGACAGAACGACGCCGAACAGGAGGTCGGCCCCGACGAGGAGCGCGACCATCAGGGCGTTCGTCCAATGCGCGGGCGGCGCCGTCGGGAAGGGAGGCTCAGCGGCGGCGGGGACGGCGGAGGAGGTTCTTCGCCACAAGGCCACCACGAGCGAGCACGCCCCTCCGGCCCCTCCCAGCGCTGCGTACGAGAGCGCCGACGGCCCGGTCAGAACGAAGACGGCGGCCCCGAAGGCGATCCAAAGCCCTGCGAGCACCCCCAGTCCCCGAAGCCGATCCGAGGAGGATTGCCCCGGCGCGACGGCCCATGTCGCCAGGGCGGAGGCGGCCACGAGGGCGCCGCCGCTGAGACCGCCCACGACCCAGAGCCAGCCGTTCATCGAAGGGTTCGACTTCCGGGGCGGGGCGCCGGCCCCGTCCTCTGTCGAAGAATACGGAGGGCGGACCTATTTAGTCATAGGCCGAGCGCCGGGAGCCGCTAGAACTCGCCGGTCTCTCCGCCCTCGCCACCCTCGCTGTTCTCGAGCAGCGAGCCGCCGTTGTAGAGCACCGCCTCGAGGGCCACCTGATCGAGGCCGAAGAACGCGCTGGGGACGACTCCCAACCCGAAGTCGGTGATGTTCGTCCCCGCGCCCCCCGCGAGCCACCAGACGAACGTGAGGAGCCAGGTCGCGTTCGTCTGGCTCAACCGATCGGCGTAGGCGGTTCCGAGGTCGTGGTAAACGGCGAAGAAGGCGAACTCCGTGATGGGGTAGCTCGTCGCGCCCGGGGCGTCGACGAGGGTGAGGTTCGCCCAGTCCGCGGCCTTCGCCGCCGTGCTGTTCTGCCGGGCGACCACCGCGGCGGAGGCGCCTGCCCCCGACGGAAGCACGAACACCCCGGTGGGATTTTCGACCGCGGCGGCGCTGGTGTTCTCCGGAAGCGCGGGCCCGGCCTCGAGGTAGCCCACCGCTCCCGGAGTGGCCGCCAGCGCCGCGGCCTCCGCCGCGGACGAGTTGGCGGGTACCCCGCTCGGCCAATCGACCGAGCTCCCGATCCCCACGGTCCCGTTCCAGGTGGCGCTCGAGTCGGCCAGGTAACGGGTGAACGCGTCGTTCACGCCCGCCGTGTCGGAACGATAGACGGGAACGACCGCGGGGGCGCTGGCGAGATCAAGGCTGGGGTTGAGCGTGGCGATTGCTGGGTCGTCCCAGGAGGAGATCGATCCGTTGAACATGCCCGCGAGAACCGCCCCCGAGAGCCGCACCGCCCCCGAGAGACCCGGGAGGTTGTACACCACCTCCACGGCCACCGCCGCCACCGGGACGAGCGTCACTGCGGCCGGGAGGGCGTCTCGGTCCGAGGCGTTCGGGAGGGCGTCGGTCGCGACCGCGTCCACTCCGACCTCGGCCAGGTTCGGCACGAAGCCGTCCCCGGAGCTCGCCGCCCCGTCGACGTGAACGCACCCTCCGCTCCAGTTCGAGAACTCATGGCCCCAGTCTTTGAGCGCCGAAACGAGGACCGGGTCAGCGTGGCCGCTGACGGAGGCGGTGAGGTTGACGGAGAGGTAGGACGGGGCGCTCTGACACTGCTGGGCGCCGTAGATCCCGGGGGTCGAGGCACCGTGCCGCGGCCCGATCGCCCAGCCGGTCAGTTCCCCGACCCCGATCGACGCGCCGACGAGGACGGCCACGATCCCGACGGCGACCCACGGATGCAGACGACGACGGGCGGGCAGGACGAGGCCGGTCCGAGCGGCGGCCTCCTCGAACGACGCCTCCGGCCCAGGGGCCGGACCCGCCGGTGCGCTCGCCACGATCCTCTCCGGGGACGGCTCCCCGCTCGGACGCGGTGCCATCCCCGGGAATACAGGCGCGGCCGCTCGCTAAATACGCTTCCCCGAAACCGGGGGGCCCCGGCGGGGAGGAGTCACCGCCCCGCCGGACGACCCCGCCGCCCGGGCGACGGCCTTATATCGAAATCGATAAGTCCCGCCCGAACCGCCATGCCGGCCCGCATCCTAGGTCTGTACTCGCTCGCCTGCATGGACCGGGACGGCAGCGTCTACGGCTACCGCATCTCCCGCCAGATCGCCGAGCGGACCGAAGGGGCGTGGGAGCCCGGTCCCGGGGCGATCTACCCCGCGCTGCGGGCGCTCGTGGACCGGGGCCTCGCGCGCGCGGTCCGGCACGACCGGCGGCTCGAGTACCGCATCACCCCGCGCGGCCGCGTCGTCCTCCGGGAGATCCGGACGCGTCGGCGCCGCCCGGCGTCCGCGCCCGACCTGTCGGTGCTGTGGGCGGAGATCGTCGGGATCCAGGACCGGGGCGAGTACATGCTGCGCCGGGTCCGGCGCGTGACCGGGGCGCTCGCGGAGTACGTGGAACGGGGCACCGATGCCGGCCCGGTCGACCGGGCGTTCCGAGCCAAGGCGATCGCGGAGCTCGCCGCGGCCCAGCGACGCCTGTCGGGTCCGGCCCGTGCGGGACGCGCCGGCCCGCGGGGGCGCTAGGCCGATGGCGAGCACCGACGCGATCGAGATCCACGACGTCTCGAAGCGCTACGGGCACGGGGAGCACAGCGTTCTCGCCCTGAACCACATCAGTCTCTCGATCCCGAAGGGGACGGTCTTCGGCCTCCTCGGACCGAACGGGGCGGGGAAGACGACGATCATCAAGATCCTCACCGGGATCAGCCCGCTCACCGAGGGCTCGGCGAGCGTCGCCGGGTTCGACGTCCGCCGGGAGTCCCTCAAGGTCCGCGCCCGGATCGGATGGGTCGCGGCGGAAGTGATCCTGGACGACGACTTCAGCGGCTGGGAGAACCTCCAGCTCCAGGCGCGCCTGCAGGACCTCGTCGACTGGGAGGAACGCGCGAACGAGCTGCTCGCCTACTTCGAGCTCTCCGACCGGAAGGCCGACCGGGTGAGCACGTACTCGACCGGGATGCGCAAGAAGCTCGAGATCGCGCTCGCGCTCCTCCACCAGCCGATGGTGATCTTCATGGACGAGCCGACGATCGGGCTCGACGTCGGCACCCGCCGGATGCTCTGGGACATCGTCACGGGGATCCACCGGGAGTTCGGGGTCACGGTGCTCCTCACGACGCACTACATCGAGGAGGCGGACGCGCTCTGCGACCGCATCGCGATCATCGACCAGGGGAAGATCATCGCCGACGGGACGCCCCAGGAGCTGAAGGCCCGGGTGAAGGCCGATATCGTGGAGCTCACCCTCTCCGACGGGACGGACGCGGAGGCGATCGGCCGTCTGCCCGGGGTCCAGGAGTGTCGCTCGCAGGGGACCGGCTGGATCCTGCGCGTCGACTCGTCGGAGGAGTTCCTTCCGCGCCTCCTGAGCGCGGTCCCCGCCGACCGCCTGCGGCGGATCAGCGTGGAGAAGCCGAGCCTGGAGACCGTCTTCCTGCAGCTGACCGGCCGCCGCATGGCCCAAGCCGAGTCGATCCGGGACATCCGAAAGTTCTACCAGCAGATGAAGAGGTTGCGGCTGTGAAGAGCCAGTTCTTGGGGCTGTACTCGCGCGAGATCCTGCGGACGTTCCGCAATCCGCTCGTCCTCCTGCTCACCCTGGTCCAGCCGTTCATGTGGCTCGCCTTCTTCGGCTCCGCCTGGCAGCATGTCGCCCAGCAGGTCCCGTCGTTCGGGGGCGTGAACTACATCGCGTTCCTGCTGCCCGGGGTCCTGTCGACCTCGATGCTCTCGGTCGGGATGTTCGGCGCGATGAGCACGATCCAGGACAAGCGGTTCGGCTTCATGAAGCGCATCCTGATCACCCCCACGACGAAGGAGGTGATCTTCCTCTCGAAGACCCTCGGGTCGGCGACCCGCGGGCTCGTTCAGATCCCGATCATGATCCTCGCGGCCGCTCTCTGGGGCGTGAACTTCACCCACGTCTCCGCGCTCGACTGGGCCGCGTGGGCCGTGATGCTGTTCTTCCTCGCCATGGGCTTCTCGAGCCTGTTCCTGGCGGTGACCGCGCCGTCGACCGATTGGCAGACGCCCGCGGTGCTGGCGAACTTCGTGACGATGCCGTTCATGTTCGCGAGCGCAGCGCTCGTCCCGACCCCGGGGTTCCCGAGCTGGATGAAGCTCCTCTCCGACCTGAACCCGATCACCTACTCGGCGCTCCTGGGCCGGTCGTTCGTGCTCGGCTCCGCGGTGCCGTGGAACTACCTCGGCATCATCGTCGGCTTCGGCATCATCGGCCTCGGGATCGGTTACTTCGTCAGCGCCCGGTGGCTCCGGGTCGAGTAGCGGGCGGGGCCGCCTCCGCGACGGCCGTCACGGCGAAGTCGCTCCCCTCCCACCGGTCCGCCTCCGGCCAGAAGAACGTGAACGTCCACGTCGAGCCGGGGCGGCCGAGCGGTTCGAGGTCGACGTACTGTAGGCCGATCCGCGTGGCGGTCGAGTCCCGGTCGCTCGTCGTCCGCCAGCCGTCGGCGCTCGCGTGGAGCCGGAACGGGCGCTCCGCGAGGACCCGAAGCGGCGTTTCGGGAGCGATCGTCGAGGGCCGACGGTTGAACTTCCAGATCTCGAGGGGCTTCCGCGCCCGGTCGCGCCTGAGGTACCGCTCGGCGACGGCGGCCTCCCGGTCGAAGACGACCCGGTCGTTCGCGGACCGCAGGAGCTTCAGGTACTCCGAATGCGCCCACGCGAGCGGCATCGCCGCCTCCGTCGGCCGGCCGAGCTCGAGGTGCAGCTCGGGGCGGTTCGGCCCGTCCCACACCTGCTCGGGGAGCAGGCCGTTCGAGGTGGCGAGCCGCTCGAGGGTCGCGAGCTGCGGGGTCGGGTCGCGGCCGGCGGCGAGCTCGTAGTGCCCGCGCTCTCCGACGAGGAGCGGCCACGCCCGACCGACGCCCCAGCCGAGGTACGCCCCGCCGTCGGTCGTCTCGCCGTAGCCGTCGTGATTGTACCGGCGCCAGACCGGCCCGAACGGCGTGCCGACCCGGAGGACCCGGTCGACTACCTCGAGGCTGTCGACGATCACGGGGTCGTCCGGTCGTCGGATCCCGTAGCGCACCAGGTCGAGGAACCCGCCGTCGACGATGTCCCGGGCCGGGAACCGCCGCGGCTCGCCGGGGGGAATGTTCGGCAGATCGACGGAGCCGAGGTCGGAGCCCTCGTCCGGGCTCGGGTCGTCGACCTGGGCCGGTCGGATCCGGACGTAGTGCCGGGGGATGCCGGGGACGAGCGTCCCGTTCGTCGTGACGGTCCACCGCTCGAGCCGGCTCTCGAGGAAGTCGGCGTACTCCTGGATGAACGTCGCGGTGGCGGGGTCGCCGTGCGCCCGAGCGAATCCCGTCCCGACCGTGAGGGCGGCGATCGTGGCGGCGAGGGTCGACGGCGAGTAGCCCCCGACCTCCTCCCAGCGGTCCTGCTCGGTCGCCGGTCCGGCGTGGATCAGGAACCGGATCGCCCGGCGCACGAGCGGATCCGGGTCGAAGTCGCCGAGCTCCCGGGCCTCCTTGAGCCGGGCCGCGAGCAGGATCGGAAGCGCGACCTCGTCGAGCTGGATCCCCTGCCAGTACGGGGTCCCGTCGACCCAGAAGTTCTGGGGGAACCCGCCGTCGGGGCGCTGGCGGGCGGCGAGGTAGATCAGGGCGCGCCGCGAGGCGTCCGGGGAGCCGACCGCGAACAGCGCGCTCGCCGTGGCGACCAGGTCGCGCGTCCAGACGAGATGGTAGCCCCCCCGGTCGACGTCGGACTTCTTCGCACCCCACGGGATCGAGAGCGACGCGATGAACGCCCCCGGGAACACCTTGTCCTCGTGGGCGAGCAGGATCGAGTGGCTCGCCCGCAGGAGCTTCCCTCCGTCCCCGGACCGGTCGGCGAGCGGCAGCTCGCGCGCGGAGGTCCGGTTCCACTGCTCGATGAACCGCCGGTGGTGCACCTCGAACGGCGTCGCGAGGGACTGGAGAAGCGTGGTCGCGGCCGACTCGATCGACTCCCCGAAGGCGAGGCCGAGGGTGAATTCGGTCGAGGCGCCGAGCGGAAGCTCGCCGGTCAGTGCCACGTTGCCGTCGGGCGCCCGGTCGAACTCCCAGTCGAGGGAACGATGCTGGGCGAGGTCGGTCCAGCCGTCGCTCGCCCCTACGTACCCGACCGAGCAGCGGCTCCACGGGGTCGTGGCCCCGAGGACGAGGGCGACCCCGTCCTTCTCGGCCGCGAGGACGGGCCGATCGAGGAGGTCGTAGACGGTCCCCGAGTTGCCCCACCCTCCGACGTCGAGGTGGGGGGCGGCGAGCACGAACAGGCGAAGCCGGCCGGCCAGGGCGGGACTGACCTCGATCCGCGTCCGGAGCAGCAGGCACGGCTGGTGAGGGTCGCCGAGCACGGTCTTCGAGATCCGGTACCGCCCCTCGGGGTCTTCGCTCGTCACGGCGTACCCGAGGGCCCGCGCGTTCGGGCGGATGGTGTTCGTTCGCATCTGCCGGCGTTCCTCGTGGACGAAGGACGCCCCGTCCGTGACCAGGAACTGCAGGTCGCGCAGCTGCGGCCGGTCGATCATCGGGAAGTAGACCTCGGTGACGATCCCGCGCCAGAGCGTGAACCAGAGGCGGGCGTCGGCGGAGTACGCCGTGCCGACCCCGTCCTTGTTGCTGTGCGACCACCGGGGCTCGATGCCCGGCGCGCCGAACGCGACGCGGTCCCCTCGCGGTTGCACGGTAGAACCTCGGGCGCTCTAGCCGCCCGCGCCTTTCAGGGTTGCCGGCGCGGCGCGCCGCGTGGCGAGAGGACCCCGACGGTCTTTTCCGAACGCCCGATTACCGGGCGCCGTGGAACTGCTGTTCGTCGTGCTCCTCCTCGTTCTCGCCGGGGTGACCGCGGGGCTGGTCGGCTCCCTGACCGGCCTCGGGGGCGCCGTCGTCATGATCCCGGTCCTGCTGATCGGATTCGGGACGCCGTTTCCCGTCGCCGCCGGCGCCGGCCTCATCACGGTCCTCGCGACCTCCACGACGACCGGGGCCGCCTACCTCCGCGACCGCCTGAGCGACCTCCGGATCGGGATGTTCCTCGAGATCGCGACGGTTCCGGGCGCGCTCATCGGCGCGACCCTGACCGTGTTCCTCACGCACGCCGATCTGAACTCGGTGCTCCTGGTCGCCCTCGGGGCGGTCCTTCTCGCCACCATTCCCGGCGCCCTCCGGCGCGGAAGGCGCGACCCGAACGCGCCCGCCCACCCCGACGCGCGGTCCCGACGGTTCGGTCTCTACGGCTCGTACCGCAACGAGGACGGCACGACCGTACCGTACCGCGCCGAGCGGACGACGCCGGCGCTTGGCGTCGCGTTCGGGGCCGGGGTCGCCTCGGGGATGTTCGGCCTCGGGGGCGGCGTGTTCAAGGTGCTCTCGATGGAGCATTACCTCCGGCTTCCGATGAAGGTCGCGACGGCGACCAGCAACTTCATGATCGGAGTGACCGCGGCGGCCGGGGCCGGCGTCCTGCTCGCGGCCGGGTACGTCGACCCGCTGATCGCCGCTCCCGCGGCGCTCGGGACGACGGCCGGCGCGTGGCTGGGCAGCCGCATCCTCCCCGGCCTTCGGAACCAGACCGTGCGGTATCTGTTCCTGCCGGTGATCGCGCTGCTCGCGATCGAGACGATCCTGCGGGGGGTCGGCCTTCCGTGACGGACCCGGGCCCGGACGCCCGCGTCCCCGGCTCCGAGGACCGCCTGCCCCCGTCCGCCTACGTGCGCATGTCGCTCGTCCTCCGGGTCGGGCTCCTCCTGTCGCTCGCGGTGTTCCTCGGGGCGCTCGCGACGTACCTCGCCCTCCACCCGGGGGCGGTCTGGATCTCGTCCGCCCCCGACACCTGGCTCCCGTACCTGAACGCCCGAGGGTTCTTCGCCGGTCTGGCGGCGGGCTCGCCCGAGGCGTTCCTCACGCTCGGGATCTTCCTGCTCGTCGCCACGCCGATCGCTCGGGTCGTCTCGGGGCTCTACTACTTCGAGCGCGGAGGAGAGCGGGCGATCGCCGCCATCGCGCTGACGGTCCTGACGCTGCTCCTGTTCGGACTGTTCGTCCTCGGGCCGCTGATCCGCTAGCCCCGGAGCGCTCACCCCGGGGCGGCGACCGCGGCGCGGACCGCGGCGAGCGCGCGGTCGGCGAGGGCCCGCGCCGCCGGGGCGTCCTTCGCCTCGGCGATCACGCGGAGGAGGGGCTCGGTGCCCGACGGCCGGACGAGGACCCACCCGCCGTCCCGGTAGACCTTGAGCCCGTCGAGCGTGACGACCCGCTCGGCGCCGGCCGTCAGCGTCTCGCCGACCCGGTCGAGGACCGCGGCGCGCCGCGTCACGGGGCAGTCGACCTTCTCCTTGAGCAGGGTGTAGTGGGGAAGCTCCCGAAGGAGGTCGGCGAGCGGTCGACCGGCCCGAGCGACCAGGTCGAGCGTCGCCGCGACGCTCATCGCCCCGTCCCGCGCGAGCTGGAACTCCGGGAAGATCAGGCCGCCGTTGTCCTCGCCCCCGAACACCGCCCCGGTCCGCTGCATCGCGTGCGAGATCGCCGGGGAGCCGACCCGGGTGTACTCCACGGTACCCCCGTGCGGGCGGATCGCATCCTCGACCGACTGCGGGGAGGAGATGGAGGTCACGACGACCCCGCCGTGGTGGCGTTCGACGGCGTCGCGCGCGAGGAGCGCCAGCATCTCCTCCCCCGGAACGTATCGGCCCGAGCTGTCGACGTAGACGGCCCGGTCCGCGTCCCCGTCGTGCGCGATCCCGAGGTCCGCGCCGACGGTCGACACGGTGCGCCTCAGGTCCGCCAGGTTCGCCTCGGTCGGCTCGGGGAAGTGGCCGGGGAACGTCCCGTCGACCTGTCCGTTGAGCGTGACGACCCGGCAGCCGAGCCGGCGGAGCAGGGTCGGGCTCGTCACCACCGAGGCGCCGTTCGCGCAGTCGAGGACGACGGTGAACTTCCGCGCGGCGATCCGGCCCCGGTCCACGAGGCCCAGGATCCCATCGAGGTACCGATGCGCGCCCTGCGGGTCGGAGGCGATCTCCCCGATGCGATCGAACGGCATCGAGGGAGTGGCCCCGTGCTCGACCGCCGCCTCGATCGCCTCCTCGAACTCGCGCGACGCCTCGAGCCCCTCGGAGGCGATGCACTTGATCCCGTTGAACTCCGGGGGATTGTGGGAGGCGGTGACAATGAGGCCGAGCCCGGCGCCCACTCGCGGGACGCTGTACTGGATCGCGGGCGTCGGGAGGAGGCCGAGCTCGATCACCCGGTGGCCGGCGAGGGCGAGCGTTCCGGAGACGATCCGGGAGAACGCCGGGCTCGAGGTGCGGCCGTCCCAGCCGACCGCGATCGGCCGCCCCGGCGGAACGACGGACGCGATCGCCGCCGCCACCCGCGTGACGAACGGCGCGGTGAACGGGCCCCCGACGACCTCGCGGATCCCGTTGGTGCCGAACAGACGCGCCACGGCGTGCCCGACGGAGCCGAGACGACCGACCGTATAAGACGGAACGGCGACGATGCCGGTTAGTTAAACTCCGGGACGCTCCCCGCGGAACGTGGCGCCCCCCCGCTGGCTCGCGGACGAGATGCTCGGCCGTCTGGCCCGGTACCTCCGGTTCGTCGGCGCCGACACGCTCTACCTCCGGGGGCTGGGGGACGACGATCTGCTCGCGCGCGCCGTCGCCGAGGACCGGGTCCTCCTGACGCGGGATCGCGCGCTCGCGCACCGCGCCCCCCGATCGCTCTGGATCGACAGCTCCGAGGTGGGAGCGCAGTGGCGGGCCGTGCGCGCCGCCTGGCCCGAGCTCCCCGACCGGGTCCGATTCGAACGGTGCTCCCTCTGCAACGGTTCGTTGGCCCCGTATCGTCTCGGAACGTCCCCCGAGCGGGAGGAGGGGGTCCCCCGGGACCGTGCCGCGAACGGGATGGCGCTGTGGAGCTGCACCGGATGCGGCCACCTGTACTGGGAGGGATCGCACACCCGGCGGATCCAGGAACAGCTAGAGCGCTGGACCGCGGAGCCGGTCGGATGATCCGGGTGCTCGTCGAGCCGTCCGGTGAGGCCCCGGGCCTCGCTCGCCTCGAAGCGACGTCGGCCGCCGCCGCCGTCGGGGGCCGCGAGCGTCCCACCGAGATCGCCGGGGTGATCGGGGTCGACCTCCCCGACCGCCCGTCGATCGAGCGGCTGGCCGCTCGCCTCGCGCTCGCCCGCCGGTGCCTCGTCGAAGTGGACGGGGGGGCCTCCTTCGGAGAGGCGGTCGCGACCGAGGGGAACGCCGGAGAGTCCGCCGTGTTCCGACGGCTGGGGCGATCCCCCGGAGGAGCCGACGACGGCGTCCGCGAGGCCGGCCGTCGGTACGTGGGCGGCGGCGGAACGATCGATCTCGAGCGGCCCGCGCGGCGATACTGGATCGCCGAGGCGACCTCGGGCGACTCCCACCTGCTGCGCGAGGTCGCGGCGGTCGACCGGGCGCAGAGCTCGGCCCGAAGGATGCCGCTGCTCCCGTTCCAGCGCCCGGTGTCGCTGCCGCCGCGGCTCGCCCGGGCCGCGGCGAACCTGACGGGGCTCCGGCCGGGCGACCGCGTAGTCGACCCGTTCCTCGGAACCGGGGCGCTGCTCGCGGAGGCCGCCCTCCTCGGAGCGACGGTGTACGGCATCGACCGAGATCCCGAGATGGTGCGCGGGGCGCTCCGCAACTTCGCGCACCTCGGCGTGGAGGCGGCCCGGATCACCGAGGGGGATTCGGGAACGGTCGACCTGGACGGGCCGGACCTTCGCTTCGATGCCCTCCTCACCGATCCCCCCTACGGGCGGTCGTCGTACGCCGGCGGCGAGCGGCCCGCGGAGGTCGTCGCGCGCGTATTGCCCCGATGGGCCGAGCGGGTCCGGGACGGGGGTCGGGTCGTGGTCGTCTCTCCCGAAGGCTCGCCGGTCCTGCCCGACCCCTGGGCCGTCCGGAACGCGGTCTCGGTCCGGGTGCACCGCAGCCTGACCCGCGAATTCCGGGTCTACGAACGGGCCGGCTGAGCTCACGTCACGGCGAAATCGGTCCGCGCGGTCCCGCCCTCGCCCGAGGGACAGAGCTCCAGCGCCTCGAACCCGATCTCGACCGTCGTCGCGCCCTGCGGGTTCGAGAAGCGCACGGTGATCGACTGCGCGGCCTTCCCGTCGATCGCGACGAACTGGGCCGAGGAGAGCGAGGTCGACGCTCCGGGAGGAGCGGTCACGGTCGTCCCGCCCGGGAGGACGAACGTCCAGTTCGCGCTCGCGGCCCAGGCGGCGAGCGCCGCGGAGCCGAGGAAGTGGGTGCCCGAGCCGTTCGTCACGGAGACGTTCTCGACGCTCGCCGAGAAGACGAACGCGTGGACGACCGGGTCCTGGTTGGAGACGATCGTCGTCAGGTTGGCGGCGATCGCGGATCCCGGGTGGACCGCGGGGTACTCGACCGCCTGGGGGGCGAGACCGATCGCGCCGGCCGGGAGCTGGATCGGCACGATGACGAAACCGGCGACGAGGACCACGGCGACGACGGCACCCAGGGCGTACCGACGATGTCCGAGCGGCGTGAGGTCGTTCAGCGGGGGCGGGTTCCTCAGCCCGAGGAACAGGACGAGGACCCCGAAGATGAACCAGCCGAAGTAGAAGATGCTCAGCCCGAACAGCGCGAACGCCGCACCGTAGCTGACGTAGCGCGAGCCGTCCCCGAGGAGGGCCCGGAAGACCCGGCCGCCGTCCAGCGACCCGATGGGCAGCAGGTTGATCGAGGTGACGAGGATCCCCACCCACCCGGCGATCGCGAGCGGGTGGACCGCGGCGCCGGTCGAGGGGAAGAACGCCGAGAAAGCGCTCCAGAGGAGCGACGGGGAGAAGATCTCGTGGCCGTAGTCGAGCCCGAGGATCGTCGGCGCGCAGTAGCTCGCCGCCACCGACGGGGCGTGCTCGGAGAGGTAGAGCCCGCCGAGCGAGATCGGGATCGAGGCGGCGAAGCCGGCGAGCGGCCCGCCGGCCGACACGTCGAACATCGCCTTGCGGTCGGGGAACGGATCGCGGATGCTGACGAACGCACCGAACGTGCCGAACGGGAGGGGCGGAGGCAACGGGATGAAGAACGGCAGGGAGGCGTCGAGGTGGTGGCGCCGCGCGACCCAGTAGTGGGCGAGCTCGTGCAGGCCAAGGATCGCCATGATCGGAACGGCGAAGTAGACGGCGCCGTTCGTCAGGTCGCCGAGCGTGAGCGTCTCGCCTCCGACGTACGTCAGCCAGATGAGCGACCCGGCGAAGACCGTGGTGGCGAGCGTCGCCCCGAGGAGAACGAGGTTGACCCAGACCCCCCGAGGGTTCGTCCGGGGTCGCCGGATCACCTCGATGAACTCCTCGCCGAACTCCCGGCGCAGGAGCGGGATGTAGCCGCGGGCTCCGAGCTCGCGGCGCAACAGGTCGAACCGTTCCTCGAGGGTGGCCGGGTCGACCCGGACCGCGAGGAGGAGCGACTGCGGCCCGACCCGCGTCTCGTAGACCGGGAACCGGACCGAGACGAGGGACCGGATCCGCTCGAGCTCGGTCGGGGCCTCGGCCGGCCGGGGTCCCGCCCCCGAGGCCATCCGCTAGGCCCCCGCGGGGGCTTCGGTGGCGGACTTGCGCAGACGGCGCGCCCGCTCCTTCGCGTTGAAACCGGTCACCGACTCGAGGAACCGATTGTACCGTCCGATCGTGTCCCGGGCGACGTCGTCCGCGACCTTGGGGTTCATCGAGACCTCGACCGCGAGCTCCTTCCCGTCGCCGCGCGCCGACAGGCGAACGATCGCGCCGAAGGAGGCGGAGACGGTCTCGCCATCGACCGTCGCGCTGCCGAAGCAGTCCGTCAGGATCCGCGCGAGCGCCTCGGGAGCGAGGTTCGTGCGGTGGTTCGCCCGGACGGGGTACCGTTGCACGGATCGGTCACCGGGGTCCGCGATAAAACCTCTGCCGCCGCGGGAGCGCTCAGATCGTCTCGAGCTCGAACAGGACCCGGTATCCCCGCAGCTGCCGGGTGATCTCGTCCGAGAGGTCGAGGATCTGCTCGCGCGTCGCCGAGCCCTGCCAGTCGTAGACGAAATCGTAGTTGCCGTGCGTCGGGGCGAACCCGCAGGAGCGGAGGCGGTCGGCGACCTCGGACGGCTTCGCGCCCTCGCTGTTGAAACTCAGGCGCAGGTACGTCTCCATCGACGCTCCCACGGCCCGAACGTATCAAAGTCCTTGCGCCCGACGCGGGCGAAGAAGGCGGGCCACTCCCTCGCGCAGCGCCCCCCTCGAGGATCCGCGCACCGCGACGGGGTCGAGCTCCGAGACCCGCGAGCGCTCGACCAGGACCCATCCGCCGGCACGGCCCCGCGCGACCCCGAGGGCCAGCTCGGTCCGCCCGATCGCGGCCGCCGCCAATCGCCGGGCCGCGGGAGCGGCGCGCCGACGGGGTCCCCGCGGGCCGGCCACGAGCCGCCAGCGCGCCCGGGGCCACGCCCGGCGGACGGCGGCGACGACGACGGCGCGATCCGCCGGATCGTCGGTCGCGATGCCGACGGAGAGGGGCGCGATGCGCCGACCGCGCCGATCGATCGTCCCGGCGCGGATCCGGCGGGAGCTGACGGGCCACAGGTCATCGGCGAGCACGAGCGGCACGACCACGATTGGCACCGACGGCTCTCCCCGCCGCCTTCGCTCGGCGTTCACCGCGCGGCCCCCGTCCTCCGTCTCCGCCGAGACGACGAGCACGTCGACCCCCGGCCCGACGGAGCGCCCGTAGCGGTCGGAGAGCGGGACCAGGCGGCACTCCCGGCGCGGGAAGTGGGCCGAGATCCATCGCCGAAGACTCCTCCGGCGGACCGCATACGGCTGGATCGAGCGCGCCCCGGGCTTGCCGACGGAGCGGACGAACGCGTCCGTGGTGACCCCGACCGAGACGCGCCGTCCGGCGCGGAACGCCGCGGCGAGCAGCGCGGCGTGCCCGACGTGCAGCCGGTCGAACGTGCCGCCGAGCACCGCGTGGGCGTAGCGCGGCATCCCGGCCCCTAGAGATGCGACTGGCTCGAGAGCAGGAGGACGAACAGGAGCGCCGCGGTCCCGTAGAGGAGGTACATGTAGTTGCGGCGGGAGCGCGCTCGCCGGTCGAGCGCGTCCTGGCACTTCGTACTGCACGTCTCGTCGTCGACCGAGCAGGTGCGCCCGCAGATCTTGCAGTGGCGGTGTTCGTCGCTCACGGGGCAGCGGGGTCGTTCAGCCCGCGCGCGGGTTTAGCGTTATTCGCGCGGGAGCGCGGTCACTGCGCCGGGCGGCGAAGCCGCCGTCGCTCGGCCGGGTCGGTCGCGGCCGGTTCGGCCCGCGCCTCGGTGGCCGGGGGCGGGTTCGACCGGGAGTACGGGGAGCTCGCCTCGGGCGGGAACGAGCCGTCCGAGACCGGGGCCGGGGGGACGGAGAACGAGCGCGCCGCGCGGTGGACCCCGCGTCCGCGGCCTCGGGCCGGACCCGCGAGCGCCCCTTCCTCGCGGGAGATCTGCTGGATCAGGTTGAGCCAGATGCGCCCGTGCTGCGCGACCGCGGTCTCCATGCGTTCGCGGAGCTGGTCGTTCTCGGCGAGGAGCGACGCCTCGACGCGCTGGATCTCCTTCTCGAGCGACTGCCGCAGGTCGCGGATGCTGCCGCCGAACTCCTGCTGGGAGACCTTGAGCCAGGTCTGGCGCACCATCGGGAGGATGTGGTCGTGCACGACCTTCAGGCGGCGGTCGAAGTCGTCGAGCTCCCGACGGACAGTCCGCTCGATGTGGCTGACGTCCACGGCCTGGGAGGGGACGCTCGTCTCGAGGTGATGGAGTCGCGTCAACAGCTCCTGCTGCGCCGTACGGATGCGCCCCTCGGAGTGGGCGACCGCCGCGGCGACCGCCTTCGACTGGTCGGCGTGCGCCCGCTCGAGCATCTCGGTCAGGCGCTCGTTGAGCAGCGTGTCGAGGTGCGCCGCGTCCACGGTGCGCGCGAGCGCCTGCTCGTTGTCGAGCTTCATGCGGGCGAGCAGCGCGAGGTACTGCTCCCGGTCCTTCTCGAGCGTCTCGCGCAGCTTCCCCTCGACGAACGACTGCATGCGGACCTGCAGGCCCGCGAGCGCCTCCGTCTGCGTCTCCGTGATCTCCCCGAGCCGCGCCTCCCGCTCGAGCGCCATCCGCTGCTCGGCGCGCGCGACGCGCTCGTCGGCGACCGCGGCGAGCTTGTCGCGCTGCGTCCCGACGCTGGTGCCAAGGCGGGCCTCGAGGTCCTTGGAGCGGCCCTCGACGAGGGCGCTGAGCTTCTGCTCCAGGTCGCGTACTTCGCGCGCCATCTTCTGGGACGCCTCCGAGGCGCGGTCGTCCAGGAGCTTGCGGACGCGCGCCTCGATCTCCTCGCGCAGCGCGGTCCCCTGCTCCTTCGTCTCCGTGAGCTCCACGTCGAGCTGCGCTACGAGCGCGGCCCGGAGCTCCTCCTCGGATTTCGCCGCTCGCGCGTCGAACTCCTCGATGGCGTTCTTGAGATCGGTCGTGAATCGGGTCGTCCAGGCGTCCTCGGCCGCCTTCGACGCGGCCAGTCCCAGGGCGGCCGAGCGCTCGTCGACGGCGGTGGCGACCCGATCCTGGACGGCGTGGGTCAGCTCGGCCGGGTCGAACGTCGGACGAGCCTCGAGGGAGGCGAGCCGGGCGGCGAGGTCGGCCTGCGCGGCGGCGAGCGCGGCCCGATGCGACTCCTCGCCCTCGCGCAGGCGGGTCTCCATCGTGATCGCCCACTTCGCGTCGTGGTCCCGGAGCGCGCTTTGCACCCTCGCGTCGATCGCCCCGAGGTCGACCGCCGCCGGCGGCGGGGCGTCCGGGAGCCGAGAGGTCGGCCGAACGGCGGGGGCGTTCTCCGCGGCGGCGCCCGACGCGGAGGGGGCCGGCGGAGGCGGCGCGGAGAGGAGCGAAGGATCGTCCCCGGTCGGCACGGGAACGCCGATCGACTCCGGCACCGAGACCGCGACCTGCGGCGGCGCGCGGAGCCACGCCGGATGCTGGCTCGCGGACGGCATCTCGAGCGGCACCGCCGCGGCGGCCGCCCCCGTCGGGGCCGCTCCTTCTCCCGGGGCCGACGGGGAGGGGGCGTCGGACGGATGGGCCTGCAGGTAGGCGCTCGCGCGCTTTCCGGCCTCCCCGGAGACGCTCACGGAGCGGCCCTTCGGCTTGGCGAGCAGCAGGGCCGCGGTCTCCATCGCGGCGCCGATCCGCCACATCTCCTTGCGGCGGTCGCGGCCGGCCTGCCGGTCCGCGTCCCCGAGGTGGGCGCCGAGGCGGGGCAGTTCGACGGCATCGACCCGGCGAGCGACTTCGCGTTCCTTCTCGTCGTCGTGGTCGTGCAGGTACTGCAGGACGAGCGGCAGGGCGTCCGCCTTCTTGCCGGAGGCGGGGGGCTTCGTGAGGTCGCGGAGCGTGACGGAGAGCTCCTCCCAGCTCTTGAGGCGCTTTTCGTGCCGGTCGCCGGCCGCCTCCCCGCGCGCGACGCGCATCACCGCGAGCGCGGTCGGGATCTGCTCGGAGAGCTCGGCGAGGTTGACCTTCGCCGCGGGCAGGAAGTACGGGAAGACGAGGAACGCTCCCAGCGCGACGAGGGCGGCGGGCATCGCCCCCACCAGCTCGAGGACCGTCTGCGCCGCGGCCTCCCATTGGTCGCTCGCGACGATCACCACGGGGTCGGTCGTCCCCTTCCCGAACAGGAAGCCGTCGCCGACCGCCTGGTAGACGCTCGCGTCGGGGTCGGCGGCGAGGCGGCGGATCTCGCCGCGCCCGTCCATCGTCGCGTGCGCCCGCAGCACCATGCCGCCGAAGTCGCCGCTGGCGAGGAGCTCCGCGGTCGAGAAGACGAGCGTCTTCATGCCGAGCCGCGGTCGGTCCTCGGTCGAGAGGAACATCCGGCCGACGCACGTGTAGCGCTGGCCGGCCGCCGGATAGAGGAACAGGTTCGGGTAGAACGAGAGCGACTGGGACGGTCCGGGATCCCAGTAGTCGTGCGTGTCGGCGATGTTGATCGTGAGGTTCCCGACGATCCGGATCGACTCGAGCGTCTCGCGCAGGCCGGCGAAGTCGTCCGGGATCGTGGTGTACCCCGGGCTCTCCGCCTCGTTGTCGACCTGGCGGCACCAGACGGAGGCGACCGGAGCGACCGCCCTCGTCGGGGGAGGGTCGGCGACGGCCATCAGGACCCCTTCGTCGCGCGCTTCTGGAGGATCCGCTCGCACGCCCGGGCGAGCGGCAGCGTCGTGTTGACCATCACCGGGACCCCGAGGGTGGGGGTACCCATCGCCGGGGCCTCCTGGCCCCCCTCGCCGACCATCAGCGGATGGCCTTCCCCGGTGGAGACGGCGCTCGAGACGAGGAAGACGTCCTCCTTGATGGAGATCCCGCGGCCCTCCTGCGCGACCAGGATCGTCCCCATCCCCGCGCCGTCGCGCCGCAGGAGGAAATCGACCGGGTCGAACTGGCTGCGGAACGTCCGCTCGCGGACGGAACGGTCGACCTCCCCGTAGAACTCCTTGAGCTTGTCCGCCTTCGAGATCGCGATGACGAGCGGGATGTCCCGGGCCCGCGTGTAGCGGAAGACGCCCCGCGCGAGGTTAATCTGCTGCGCCTGGTCGCGCAGCGACGCGAGCGCCGGCGAGAGGAACAGGATGATCGCGTCCGCCTCCTGGACGAACCGTCCGAGGAGCGTGAGGCCCCGGCGCCACAGGTCGCGCCGGTCCGGCCGCCAGGAGTCAAAGTGCGGGATCACCCGGCAGCTCTTCTCGGTGACCTCCCCCTCGGTGGAGTCGATCCAGAGCCGGTCGTAGCTGAAGTAGTCCGCGATGATGCCGCCCGCCTCGTCGACGGTGTTCAGCTCCATCGGGCGCGAGCCGGTCTTGTCTTCCGGCGCGCCGTAGCGGAAGTGCATCTTCATCTCGACGAACTGGTTGAACTTCGTCGGGAGCGGGTACTTCGTGAGGATCCCCTGGTCCTCGCGGCCGGCGGAGAGCTCGACCCAGAGCTTCTTGCGGTCCTCCATCGGCCGGTTGACGTAGTAGCGCGTGGTCGTCTCGAGGCTCTCCTCGGGGTCCGTCGGGTCGGTCGTCTCGTACGTTGTCTCCTCGAGGGCGACGTCGTTGTCGAGGTCGCCGTACAGCGGCAGGTTCCCGCCGTCCTCCCGGGCGGGGACGTACAGGATCGGAAGGTTGAGGCCGAAGTGGCCCGAGAGGAAGCGGAAGTACGTCGTCTTTCCCGACGCGGGGATCCCCACGACGGCGATCCGCGCCGATTCGATGGACGGTTTCGTCTCGCGCTTCGTCCCGGCGCTGCGCTTCGTCCGCGTGGTGACCTTCACTTCCGCCATGCGAGAGAGCTCCTACCGCATCTCCGCGAGACATATCTCGATAAAATCGAGCGCCCCCTCGACGACGGCCCCGGCGCTCGAGAATTCGAGCCGAGCGTCCTGCAGCCGGCCGAACACGTCCTCGACCGCCGCCTCGTGCCGGAGCGCGGCGTCCTGGAGGTCCCCCTCGCCGGCGAGTCGGGTCAGCTGGTAGGTGCCGCGCAGCTCCATCAGCCGCCCCAGGAGGTCCATGAGCCGCTCGCGGGCGGCCGGGTCGACGCCGCCGAGCCGGTGCTCCGTGTCGTCGATGAACCGGACGAGCGTCTCGGTCTCCTTGTCGTTCTGCATGCGCGCTTGCAGGAGCGCGAGGCGGCGCAGGACGGACGCCTGGCTGCCGGCGGGCAGTTTCTCCGCCTCGCTCCACGCCTGCAGGAGCGCGCGGGCCGCCTCGACGACCGCCCGCTGGGCGAACTGGATCCGCGCCTCCCAGTAGAGCCGGGTGACCGGCGGAAGGACCGCCTTCGCGTCCGTGAGGATGGCGAGCGCGCGGGGATACTGGCCGCCGATGTACGCTTCGACGACCTCGCCCAGCGGACCGTACCGCTCCTTCAGGTACGCGGGCGCCCCCCCCGAGGCCGAGAGGACCCCGACCTCGAGGTCGGGCGATTCAAGGTAGCTCACGTCGGTCGGCGGAACGCTCGGGCGGGGAGCGCGCAGCCGAGAGACGGTGGCGTGCTGCTGCGGCTCCTTGAGGGCCCGGGCGGCGCTCGCCGCGTGCTGCGCGAGCTCCTCCGGGTGGAGCTCCTCGAGCGGGCGGTCGTCGTCGTACCCCACGTCGAGGAACGCCTGGACCATCTGCGCGAACAGCTGGGTGCCGGTCGTGACCTCCTGGAAGCCGAACGCCCCGGCGAGCCCGAGCTCCTGGGCCCGGGCGCGCAGCTGGTCCAAGAAGCCGTTCATGCTGCCGGCGTCGACCCCCCGGTCGCGCTCGATGCCGCTTCCGATGCCGACGATCCGCAGGCTCAGCTCGGAGTTGGGAGGAAGGACGTACGGCACGAGGTCGGTGAGCCCGCCCTTGACGGGTTCGGCCTCCGTGCGCACCCCGAACCGGGTCGAGGCGTTATCCCACCCGTCCGTGACCAGGACGAGGTTGCCGCGGACGCCCTGCACGCCCATCCGGAGCAGGTCGGCGCCGACGGCGATCGCGTCCCAGACGGCCGAGCGGCCGCTCGGCTGGAGGAGGGCGAGCAGGTTCTCGATGTACGGCAGATTCTCCCGGTGCACCTCCCCGAGGGGGACGGGGACGCGGACCGTCTCGGTGAACGTCACGAGCCCGAACGGCGTGCCGGACGCGGCGGCGTCCTGGAGGATCCGGAAGACGGCGGTGCGCGCGACCTCGATCTTCTGGCGCTCGCTCCGGTTCCCCTGAGGGTCCGGCAGCGGGGCGAGCATGCTCTTCGACAGGTCGAGGAGCAGCACGTTGCGTTCGCGGAGCTTCAGCTCCGGCGGAGCGGCGGTCGCTTCCTGCATCGCCGACTGAGGTACGCCCAACGTCCCCGGCCCTTCTCCGGTCAATCCCGGGGATCTGTACGGGCGGGCGCGCCGTGCTCCACACTCTCATTTACCTAGGAGTGGGTATTTGTTGCTTCCGACGATTCGGGCGACCGAATCCGACGGCTTCCGTCCCTCGACCGGAGGTCGTCCGGCGTCTCCCCAACGGTTATAACCCGAACCCGGGTCGGCCCGCGCGCATGGGCAGTATCCGCCAAACGTACATCAAGCGGGTCGCGATCGAGCTGATCCGCCACTACCCGAACGACTTCGGGGGGGACTTCGCCCACAACAAGCAGAAGGTTCTCGAGCTGACCGACCTCGGCAAGGCCGGGACCGACGGCAAGTACACCGTCATCCACAAGAAGCTCGCGAACCGGATCGCCGGGTACGCGGTCCGCTACACCAAGCGCAAGCGCGGCACGTAACCGGCCGTTCCGCCCGCGGCTCCCGCCCCGACGGCGGTTCAGTCGAACAGCGAGAGCCCTTCCTGCAGATGGACGATCTCGACGGGCGTCGTCGGCCGCCCGACCAGGAGTCCGCGCGAGTTCGCCACGACGCACGCCCCGACGACCGGGACCCCGAAGTTGGCGCTCGAGCGGTGGACCGGCACTCCGAGCGCCTTCTCGGCGACGGCCGCCTCCTTCTCCGTGGCCTTCGGGTGCAGCACGACGCCGCGGTTGGTCGCGATCCCCGCCATCCCCACGGTGCCGAGCCCGGCGACCGTCGACCGGGTCGCCGGCACGCCGAGCGCGTGCGACAGCGCCGCCAGCGCCGAGTCCGTGAACTCGGGGTGGACCAGCGCCCCCGTGTCGTTCACAAGGACGTTGTTGCCGAGCGCGTTGCGGCGGTCGCGCACGACCGAGACGGGCGCGACCGACTCGAGCGCGCGCCGCTCGTGCGGGTCGAGCGTGTCGCCGACCACGAACCCGTTCGAGTTCGCGGCGACCAGCGCGCCGACCACCTCCGACTCGCAGACGGTGGTCCGGATCGGATTCGTGCCGAGGACCCGCGTGAGCTCGCGCTCGAGCGGGGCGGGCGTGGACGGCGGCACGATGACCGCGCGCTCTCCCGCGCGGAGGAAGACACCGAGGTAGGGGCTGCCCGCAAACAGCGTGCGACCGACCGGCACGCGACGGCCTATCCTCCCGGGATCATTCGGCCGCGAGCAGGTCGACCTCGATGAGGCCGTCCTCGAAGCGGATCGCCTTGACGCGGACCTGGCTCGGGATGTGCTGGATGCCGCGCTCCCAGATGTGCTCGTTCAGCCGCGGGTCGATCCAGACGTCCTCCGAGCGGCCCTTCATGTGGCGGACGATGAACCGACGGACCGTCTCGAGGGCGTGCCCCGAGCGGCGCCGGCGCGACGGCTGATGGCGGCTCGCCCGCAGCGGGATCACGTATTCGCGCTCGAGCTCTTCGCGGCGACCGACGGCCTTGTCCGGCGACATCGTCTGTTGCCTCCTACTTGTGCAGGTGCCCGCGCTTCCAGGTGTGGCGCTTGGGGTGGCGCGTGACCCGGCGGTTCGTCCGCTGCATCACCCACGCCGGCACGCGGCGGTTCTGCTTCACGACGCGGAACAGGCGGACCTTGCGCGCGAGGCTCTTCCTACGATTCGCCATTCCCCGATCTCCTCAACGACGCGTGATGCGGATGTCCCGCCGCTCGGGCGCGATGCGCTCGAGCAGCGCACGAAGGGTCGGGTCGTCGATCGGCCGCTGGATGCGTCCGCTCGCGGCGAGGCCGAGCAACTGCTGTTCGACCGCATTGGCGACGTCGGGCTTCGCGAGCCGGATCCGGCCGAGGCGCTCCCGCGCGTCGGTCGTCAGGATCCGCCGGAGCGCCTCCGCCCGTTCCGACTCCCGGCGCTGCCGCTCGGCGTCCTGCGCCGCGAACGCCTGCGAGTTCACCGCGTCGCCGGCCTGCGTCTCCTGGATCTGCTGCATCCGGCGCCGGCGCAGCTCGGCGAGCTCGGGGTCGTCGCCGTACGCCATGCCATCTCACCGTCCGATCTCCGTATCGTTTCAGAGGTACTTGGCGAGGACGGGCCGCTCGGCGGCGAGGGTCCGCAGGAGGTCGCGGCTGACGGTGTCGAGCAGCTTCTGTCCCGAGGCGCTCACGCGCCGCCCAAGCGTCTTGTACGGCTGGACGAGCCCGGACTTCTCGAGCTGCTGGACGATCTCCCGCAGCACGGCCCGCGACCCGGTCCGGGCGTGGTACGGGGCGCTGCCCCGGTCCCGCTTCCCGCCGTATTCGGCGCTGAGCCGCTCCACGCCGATGTATCCCTTCAGGTAGATCTTCCGGAGGACGGAGGCGCTGCGCATGTACCACCAGTCCGGCTCGACCGGGGCGCGCTGCTTGTGGACCCCCGTCTTGACGAACTCCGCCCAGGTCGGGGGCGTGACCGCTCCCCGGCTCTTCAGCTCGACCGCCAGCTTGGACAGGAGGGCGGACGTCGGAACGTCGTTCGGATGCACCATCGAGCGGGCGCCCACCCGGCCGGCGTATTTAAAGAATCAGCCGTCGCCCCTCGAGAACCGGGCCGATCCGGCGGCGGCGCGGCCGGGTCCGGCGCTGGCTTTACTACCTCTCCCCGCCTTGTGCGGCCGGCGGAGTCCAGCCGCCCCGATGCCCCGATGACCACCGCAGCGATCGTGCTCAGCGGCGGCGAGTCGAGCCGATTCGGGGGGTTCCCGAAGGCGCTCCTATCGATCGGGGCCGAGACGGTCGTCCACTCCCTCGCGGCGCGGTGCCTGGCCCGCGGGTGCGATCCGGTCGTGGTCGTCGCCGGGGCCCACCACGGGCCGATCCGGCACGCCGTGCGCGACATGGGCGCCCGGGTCGTCAACGCCGAGAACTGGCGGGAAGGCCGCACGGCGTCGCTCCAGGCCGGTCTCGCCGAGGTCCCCGAGGACCGCGACCTCCTCTTCTGGCCGGTCGACCACCCGTTCGTCTCCGACCGGAGCCTCGACTCCCTCTTCGCGGCGTTCGGGTCCGACCCGCTCGCGGTGTGGTTCATCCCCCAATCCGGCGAGCGGGGCGGCCACCCGGTGCTGTGGCGCTCGCTGGTCCGTTCGGACCTCCTCGCCCTCCGGCCCGACGCCCCGATCCGCTCGCTGATCCCCGAGTTCGGACCCCAGGTCCGGCGCGTCCGGGTCGACGACCCGGGGGTGCTCGACAACATCGACAGTCCCGAGGAGTTCCGCACCGCGCTCGAAGAGTGGCGCCGTCGGGGCGGGGAGTAGACCGTGGACCGCAAGACCGCGCGGGAGGCGCTGCGGCTCCTCGAGCACCACCGCGCGTTCGTGAAGGCGACCGTCGTGCGGGCGACCGGGTCCGTGCCGGGAAAGCTCGGCGCCACGATGATCGTCCGGGCCGACGGGACCACGCTCGGGACCGTCGGCGGCGCCTCCCTCGAGGAGGAGGTCAAGCGGCTCGCGGCGCGGGCGATCGAGGGCCGGGCGGGGGACCTCCTGCACTTCGACCTCGCGGCGTGGAAGCGCGGCGGCCTCGCGAGCCTCTGCGGCGGGTCGGTCGACATCGCGCTCGAGTTCGTGCCCGCGCGACCGAACCTGCTGCTGTGGGGAGGCGGCCACGTCGCCGAGGCCGTCGCCCGGCTCTTGCCGGCGCTCGAGTTCGACCACAGCGTGGCGGACGACCGTCCCGAGTACGTCGGCCGGGACCGGTTCCCCGACGCCGACCGACGAGAGGTCGTCACACCGGGGCACCTCTTCGAGACGTTCGAACCGGCGGAGTTCACCCACCTCTACCTGCTCGGTTACGATGCGTTGCGCGACCTCGAGGTGCTCGCCGAGGCGATCGATCGCTTCCCGAACACCATCGGGCTCATCGCCAGCGCGTCGAAGCGGGAGCACCTGTACGCCCGGCTGCGCGAACGGGGCGTCGATCGCGGGACGCTCGGCCGGATCCGCTCCCCCATCGGCGTGGAGATCGGGGCGCAGAGCCCGGCGGAGATCGCCGTGAGCATCGTCGCCGAGGTGGTCCGGGACGTCCACCCCCCGAGCTTACGTACTCCCGAGCGTGCTGCCCCGTCGCCCTCTGCTGCTACCGATGTCGGCCGGCGACCCCGTTAGGTTCCGTCTCAACGGCCACCCGGTCTCCGCGCCGTGCCCCGCGCCGCGCATCCTCCTCGACCTCTTGCGCGAGGACCTCGAGCTCACCGGGACGAAGCGCGGCTGCGACCTCGGGACCTGCGGATGCTGCACGGTGCTGGTGGACGGCCGGCCGACGTTGAGCTGCCTCACCCTGGCTCGGCTCGTCGAAGGGCGGGACGTCCGCACGATCGAGGGGCTCTCGCCCCGCTCGGGGCTCTCGCGAGTTCAGCGCGCGTTCGTCGAGCACGGGGCGACGCAGTGCGGGTTCTGCACGCCCGGATTCGTCGTCACCGCGACCGCGCTCCTCGAGGAACACCCGCACCCGTCGCGCGAGGAGATCGAGCGGGCGATCTCGGGCAACCTGTGCCGGTGCACGGGCTATACGAAGATCGTCGAGGCGATCGAGGCCGCGGCCCGGGAGGGGGCGTAATGTCGACCGCCCCGCCCGGCCCGTACCGCCTCCTCGGCACGAAGGTGCCGTACGTGGAAGGTCCCCTCAAGGTCACCGGGCGGGCCGAGTACACCGACGACCTCCGCCGGCCCGGCCAGCTCGTGGGACGCCTGCTGCGCAGCCCGTGGCCGCACGCGCGGCTCGTCTCGATCGACGTGGCGGCGGCGAAGGCCCTCCCCGGGGTGCACGCCGTCCTGACCGGAGAAAAGTATCCGATCCCGTTCGGGGTCCTCCCGATCACGCACGACGAGACCGCGATCGCGGTCGACAAGAGCCGCTACATCGGCGACATCGTCGCCGCAGTCGCCGCCGACGACGAACGGACCGCGGAGGAGGCGCTCGCCCGGATCCGGTTCCAGGTCGAGCCGCTCCCGGAGTATGCCGACCCGCAGACGGGGCTCGCCAAGGTCGCGGCGCCGATCCACGCCCGCGGGTTCCAGGGGACGAACATCCAGAAGGAGGTCGTGCAGCATTTCGGCGACGTCGACGCCGCGCTCGCCCGGGCGGCGAAGACCGTCCGCGTGCGGGGCACGTTCGCCGGGGTGACCCACGCGTTCACCGAGCCGCTCGTGACGATCGCGGAAGCGACGCCGGACGGGCGGCTGACGGTCTGGAGCGCGACCCAGGTGCCGCACTACCTGCACCGCGCCCTCTCGGAGGTGCTCGGGATCCCGATGCACCGGATCCGCGTGATCAAGCCCGAGGTCGGCGGCGGCTTCGGCGGGAAGTCCGACCCGCTCCCGCACGAGATCGTCTGCGCCGCGCTCTCCCTCGAGACCGGTCGCGCGGTGAAGATCCTGGTCGACCGCGAGGACGTCTTCTACACGAACCACGGTCGCCACCCGACGCAGAACGACGTGCGGATCGCCTCCGACGCCGAGGGGCACCTGCTCGCTTACGACATCGACGCGGTGATCGACGGCGGCGCCTGGAGCTCGTTCGGCACGGTCACGACGTACTACAACGGCGTACTGTCGATGGGACCGTACCGGGTGCCGAACTTCCGCTACCGCGGTCGGCGCGTCTACACCACCAAGCCGCCGTCGGGGGCGATGCGCGCCCACGGCGGCACGAACATCCGCTACTCGGTGGAGGTCGGCCTCGACCGCCTCGCCGAGGAGCTCAAGGTCGACCCGTTCGATCTGCGCGAGCGCAACGCGCTTCCCGCCCACTCGACGACCGTCAACGAGTTCGAGATCACGTCGACGTCGTTCCTGAAATGCCTGTCCGCCGCGCGCTCGAAGAGCGGCTGGGACGCGAAGTTCCGCCGCCTACCGTACGGCCGCGGCGTCGGGCTCGGCTGCGGCTTCTACATCTCGGGCTCGAACAGCCCGATCCACTTCACGCCGAAGATGCCGCAGTCGACCGTGCACCTGAAGGTCGACATGGACGGCGGGATCGCCGTCCATTCGATGCAGGCGGACATCGGGCAGGGGTCGAACACCCTCCTCGCCATGATCGTCGCCGAGGTCCTCGGCGTCGACCTGGAGCGGGTGCACGTCCAGCGGGTCGATTCGGACGTGAGCCCGCTCGACCTCGGGTCGTACTCGAGCCGCGTGACGTTCATGATGGGGAACGCCGCCCGGTCGGCGGCGCTCGACCTGCGCGGCCAGGTCGTCCGGGGGGCGGCGGCCCTGCTCGGGACCCCGGCCGAGGAGCTCGAGGTCGTGCACGAGCGGATCCAGCGGCGCGGCGACCCGCACCACGGGGTCCCGTTCCTCGAGGCGCTCCACCGCGCGATGGAGGCAACAGGCGCCCTCACGGCCACGGGGTCGTACCAGACGTCGCCGAAGGGCGGGTCGTTCAAGGGCGCGCGGGCGGGGACCGCGCCCGCCTACTCGTTCGCCGCGTACGTCGCCGAGGTGACGGTCGACGCGGAGACGGGGGAGTACGCGGTCGACAAGATCTGGGCGGCGTTCGACTGCGGTCGCCCGCTCAACCGGCTCGCCGTGGAAGGGCAGATCGAAGGCTCGATCCACATGGGGCTCGGGCAGGTGATGGGCGAGACGATGAGCTACCGCGGCTCTCGCCTCCTCAACCCCTCGCTCCTGGAGTACAAGATCCCGGCCCCGCAGCAGATGCCCGAGGTCGAGGTGCTGCTCGTCGGCGACGACGACCCCGAGGGGCCGTTCGGCGCCAAGGAGGCGGGCGAGGGGCCGCTCGTCGCCACGCTGCCCGCGGTCGCGAACGCCCTTTACGACGCGATCGGATGCCGATTCTCCGAGCTGCCGATCACGCCGGACCGGGTCGTCCGCGCGCTCGATCTGCGCGCCCAGGAAGGCCGTCGCTGGAAGGGGGCGTAGTCCGGTGCACCTCGACGCGTTCGAGCTCCACCGGCCCACGACCGTCGAGGAGACGGTCCGTCTCGCGGCCGAGCTCGCGGGGTCGTTCGACTACCTCGCCGGCGGGACCGACCTCCTGCCGAACTACAAGATGCACATCAACCTGCGACCCCACCTGATCGCGCTCGAGGACGTCGCCGAGCTCCGGGAGCGGAGCGACGGCCGATGGGGGGCGATGGTGCGGCTCGCGGACCTCGAGCGCGACCCGGGGCTGCGCGCGGGGTGGCCGGCGATCGCGGACGCGGTCGGCGAGGTCGCGACGCCGCTCGTCCGGGCGAGCGGCACCGTCGGCGGCAATCTCCTGGTCGAGACCCGCTGCTTCTTCTTCAACCAGAGCCACTTCTGGCGCGAGAGCCTCGGCTTCTGCCTGAAGGCCGAGGGCGACCGGTGCCACGTCGTCCCCCAGAAGGAGCGCTGCTACGCGACGTTCTCGGGGGACCTCGCGCCCGCCCTCCTGGTCGCGGACGCCGAGGTCGAGGTCGCGGGCCCGACGGGCCGGCGGCGGATCCCCCTCGGAGCGCTTTACGACCTCAAGGGCGACGGGATCCGCCGGCTCACGCTCGCGCCAGGAGAGCTGCTCGTCGCGGTCCACCTGCCGGCGGCCTCGCGGGGCCACAGCGGGCGGTACAAGAAGCTCCGCGTGCGTCCGGCGTTCGACTTCCCCGAGCTGGGCGTCGCCGTCTCCGGGCGCTGGAACGGCGACCGCCCCGAGACGTTCCGCCTCGCGGTCGGGGGGGTCGATCCGTACCCCCGCCGGTTCGACGAGCTGACGGAGCCGCTCCTGGGCGCCCCGCTCACCGAGGACGGCGTCCGGGCCCTCGCCGAGGAGGTCGCCCGCCGCGTGCGGCCCGTCCACAACACGTTCCTCCTGCCGGACTACCGCAAGCGGATGGTGTCGGTCTACGTGCGGCGCGCGATCGCCGAGGCCCGGGCGGGGGTCGCCGCGTGACGCACCTCAAGGCGCGGTTCGCCCTCGTCCCCCTCGCGGAGCTGCGCGCGCACGAGGAGATCGAGGAAGCGGACCTGCCGAGGCTCGTCGACGAGATCCGCTCGCTCGGCTCGCTCGCCTACCCGATCTGGGTCGCGGAAGGCTCGCACGTCATCCTGAACGGCCACCACCGCGTCGCGGCGCTGCGCCGTCTCGGCGCGGCGCGGGCGCCCGCGTGGCTCGTCGACTACCATAGCCCGGCCGTCCACGTCGACCGCTGGTCGCCGGGCCCGCCGATCTCCAAGCACGAGGTCGAGCGCCGCGCCCGCGACGGGCTCCTCTTCCCTCCGAAGACGACGAAGCACCTGCTCGACCTCGACCTCGGGGAGCGGCCAACGCCCCTCGCGGAGCTGATGGACGCTCCCCGCGGTCCCGCGGATCACCGGCGGACGTCCGCTCCGTCGCGCCGACGCTCGGCGGCGGAGCCGTCCTCCGCCCGGTAGGGGAGCGGGAGCGACCCGTCGGCGAACCGCCGGAGGGTCTCCGCCAGCAGGTCGATCTCGACCGGGCGCAGGCGCGCCCGAAGGCTCTCCTCGGTCTCCCCCGGATCGACGCGCAGCCGCGCCTGGGCGATCGTCGGACCGGCGTCGATCGCGCGGGTGACGAGATGCACGGTCGCGCCGGTCTCGGCGTCGCCCGCCGCCAGCACGGCGCGATGCACGCGCGCGCCGTACATGCCGCGGCCCCCGTGCTTCGGCAGCAGCGAGGGGTGGAGGTTGATGGCGCGGCCGCGCCACCGCTCGACCCAGTCGTCCGGGAGGATCGAGAAGAACCCCGCGTTCACGACGAGCTCGGCCCCGCTCGCCTCGAGGGCGCGGGTCAACGCCCCGGACCAATCCCCCGCCCCGGTCCCCCGGGCGCGGAGGACCACGACGGGCAGCCCTCGGCGACGGGCGCGCTCGAGCGCGGGGGCTTCGGCACGGTCGGAGGCGACGAGGACGATCCGGACCGGGAGCGCGCCCGCACTCGCTCGCTCCGCGAGCGCGTCGAGCGTCGTCCCCTCCCCGGAGACCAGCACGGCGATCGGGAGCGCGCGCGGCACGGTCCGACGACCGGGGCGCGGTAGAAGAATCTGGCGGCGCGCGCCTAGAGCATGACGCGCAGGTTGAGCTTCTCGGTGAGCTCCTTGTAGCGGTTGCGGATCGTCACTTCCGTCACGCCCGCCACCTCGGCGACCTCGCGCTGGGTGCGGCGCTCGCCGGACTGCACGCTCGCGATGTAGATCGCCGCCGCGGCGACCCCGGTCGGGCCGCGGCCGCTCGTCAGCTCCCGCTCGGTGGCGAGCTTCAGGATCTCGTTCGCGCGCGACTGGATCTCGCCCTTCAGCTTGAGCTCCGAGCAGAACCGCTGGATGTAGTCCTGCGGACGGGTGGGCATCAGCTTGAGGTGGAGCTCGCGGGTCATGAACCGGTAGGTCCGCCCGATCTCCTTGCGGCCGATGCGCGACTTCGACGCGATCTCGTCGAGCGTGCGGGGGACGTTGCACTGCCGGCAGCTGCCGTAGAGCGACGCCGCGACGACGCCCTCGATCGAGCGGCCGCGGATCAGGTTGCGGTTGACGGCCTTCCGGTAGATCATCGCCGCCGTCTCGCGCACGTTCCGCGGGAGCGCCATCCCCGAGGCGATCCGGTCGAGCTCGGCGAGCGCGAACGCGAGGTTGCGCTCCGTCGCGTTCGAGACGCGGATCCGGCGCTGCCACTTGCGCAGCCGGTACA
Organism: Thermoplasmata archaeon; assembly: GCA_035499455.1. Classification (GTDB taxonomy): domain Archaea; phylum Thermoplasmatota; class Thermoplasmata; order Lutacidiplasmatales; family UBA184; genus Lutacidiplasma. Next base: position 328,197 of record DATJYS010000002.1, read on the forward strand.
GCTGCGCGCGGTTGCGCGTCGGGATCGACTTGCCGTACGGGTCGCGGTTCTTCCAGCCGATCTCGGTCGACAGCCCCTTGTCGTGGATCGTGAGGGTCGTCGGGGCGCCCGTGCGGGCGCGCTTCTCGCCCTGCTCGGCGTCGAACGCCCGCCAGTCGGGCCCCTGGTCGATCATCGACTCCTCGAGCACGAGGCCGCACTCGTCGCAGACGAGTTCCCCGCGCTCGTAGTCGCGGGTGAGATGCGAGGAGCCGCAGCTCGTGCAGCGCGTCGCGACCGCGATGTCCTCCGGCCGGGGCGCCGGCTTCGCCGGGCCGGCGGGGGCCGCCGCGGGGGTGGGCGCGTCGACCGGGAGCTCCTTCCTACTCACGAACGACCTCCGCGCCGATCAGCGCCGCCCCTTCGGACGGCGTCGGCGCCTTGCGGGGACGGACGGAAAGGTACGGTCGGGCGACCGGGCCGAAGACGCGGAGCACGCGGCCCCGCACGACGCCTCGGGCATCCGTGACCAGGGTGCCTTCGGGAACCACGGTCGCCCCCGGTGCCCGAACGGTGAGCGTTCCCGAAGGAGTGAGGGCGACTACGGTCCCCACGACTGTCGATGCCAGACGCGCCGACTCTCGCGGCAAGTGATATAAACGATTTGCGATAGGTACTAAAGCGTTACGGGCGGGGTCGAGGGCGCGACCGCCGGGGGGGCGTGCCCGACTCCGCGGCGCCTTCGCTCGACGTTTCGGGGAGATCCGGAGGGACGTACGGCACGTAGAACGAGAACGGCGGGGAGGAGCGGATCCGCTCGTCCTCGGCATCGGCCGCCTCGGGCTCGGGTGCGGGCTCCTCGGGGGGGAGGAGTTCCTCCGGTACTCCTTCCTCGGGCTCCACGGGGCGGTCCTTCGCATCGATCGGCGGCGGGATCACCGCCCGGCGCTTCTCCTGGGTCAGCCGATCGACCTCCTGCCAGAGCGCTTCGATCTCCTCCTCGGGTGTGCCGTACCGCCGGTCCTCGGCGAGCGCCGCGCGCACCTGCGTCATCAGCCGGGCCGCGCTCGTCGCGTCGCGCGCGCTCGTCTTGATCCGCTGGAGCCGGCGCGCGAGATTCCGGGCCTCGAGGAGGATGTCCTCCTCTTCCTTCGGAGAGATCCGGGCGACGGTGGGCGCCCGAGGGATCCGGGCGACGATCTTGCGTGTCTCCGCCAGCCGCTGGGCGGCCATCGGCAGATTCTCGTCCTGCACCGCCTGCAGCAGCCGCGAGAACGACACCGCGGCGGCCATCGTGTCCTCGCCGCGGTCGCGCGCGCGCCGGATCGACGTGCCGAGCGCCTGGGCCTCTTGCACGCAGAACTTCGGGACCGCGTCGTTGAGCACGGCGAGGGCGAGCGAGGCGCTCGCGGCGGCCTTCTCGAGCGAGCCGGCGCTCAACGGCTCGGACATCAACCGGGCGCGGGGGTTTCCGACCCGCGCGTCCAGGTGGGCGAGATCGACGCCCAGGTCCTGCGAGATCGCGCGGAGCTCGTCGACCCGGCGCAGCAGCTCGCGCACCCACCCCCAGTCTCGGGAGACGCGCGCGAGGAGCGCCTCGGCGCGCTTCACGACGAGCGACGCCTTCTCGGCGGCCCCGGAGCGCGTCGCTTCGTCGAACGCCGAGCGGATCTGCGTGATCGGAAACGGCAGCCCCTCCTGCTGGAGCTTCTGCGCCTGCTGCTCGACGGCCTCGAGCCGGCGGTTCAGCTCCTCGATCGGGTCGGTCGGCGCCACCGTCTATCCCTTCTCCTGCGCGCGCGACAGCGCGCGCATCAGTTCGGTGAGCGTGCGGTCCGCGTCGGCCAGCCGACCGCTGCGCAGGAAGTCGGTCGCCTCCCGGATCTCCGCGGCCGCCTCCAGCGCGAGCGGGCTGTCCGCCGGCAGGGACCGGACGCGACCGGCGAGGCTGCGGGCCTTCTTCAGGAGGGTTTCGAGCATTGCGTCGTCCGGCGGCGCCGGAGCCGCGGGGCGCGGGCGCGCGACGCCGGCGACCGGCGGCGTCGGGGACTCGATCTCGACGATCGCGCGGCGGAGGTCGCGGACGCTCTGGCTCGCCTCCATCAGGCGGCCCTTCTCGAGGTGGCGGGTGGCGGCGTCGTGGAGCTTGCGGGCGGGTTCGCTCGCGGGAGCGTCCTCGGGCAGCTGGTCGAGCGTCGCCCGGTGCCGGCCGAGCTCCGCCTCGAGGGAGGTAGGGATCGCTTCGTGCAAGAGCATCAGGATCCGGGCCGCGTCCTGGCCGAGCGCGTCCAGGTCCCCCTCCCGGAACGGGCCGGCGGATAGCTTCTGGCGTAGCTCGTCGATCTGGCCGGGGACCTCGCCGAGCGGAAGATCGAGGTCGGTCGCCTCGGCTCGCAGCGATTCGATCTGGGCGAGGAGCCCCTGGAGCCCCTTCCAGTCGGACTCGAACTTTCCCAGCCGGCGCTCGACGTCCAACAGGCCGCGCAGGTTCTCGGCGATCGCATCGGACCCATCCACGGGGGTCGCCCCCGCCCCGGGAAACTCGAGGTCGAGCCGGACACCGGTCCGTTCGAGGGCCTTGCGGCGGTCGTCCGCAGCCTCCCATCGGCGGCGCACGGCGTCCCGGGCCTGCCGGTCGAGCCGGCCCTGCGCCGAACGAAGGATGTCGAGCGCCTCGGAGGTTCGGCCGCTCGCCTCGCTGAGCGCGGCCTCGCACATCTCGTTCGTCACGTCGGGGCAGTCCCGGCCGAGCGGCCGGTACAGCTCCATCCGCTCGTGCAGGCCCCGACCGAGGGTGCCCGTGAGCTCGGCGTCGGGCGACGGCGTCGGTCGGCTCCGGGTGGTAGGCCCCTTCTCCTCGGAGGCGGTCGCGGGGGCCGAGCCGTCGGGGGGCGGGGACTTCGCCGCGCGGAGCCCCTCGATCGCCAACGCCGTGGGAAACCCGCACACCTCGCAGTGCTCGGAGTTCCCCGGGATCGGCTGTTCGCAGATCGGACAGCTAGACACCTACGAGCTCCCCCGGTAGTCGTACAAGACGGTTCTGCGCTCCTTAAGAGTTCGGCTCTCCCTCGCCGGTCGGGCGGTCGTCGACCGGTCCGTCGGGTTATTCATCCTCCCGAGAACGTCGGCACCACGACGAGGTGCATCGGCCGTTCGATCGGGAGGTCCAGCGGTACGGAGTCGTCGTCCACGAGCACGGCGTATCCCTCGGGCGAGCCGGCGATCGGCCGCACCGCATCCCGGACGAGGGTCCCGCTCGGGACCTTCACGCTCGTCCGCCGGGAGACCCCGGCGCGGGCGATCTCCACGACGACCTCGAGCGGCGGAGGGGAGGCGCTGAGGGGGAGAGTCTCCGACGGCCGGCTCCTCGTCGACGCGTCCTTTGAACTCCCGCGATGCATACGCACCACCAGATCTCGAATCTGGCGCCTTGGCCGAGCTAGGCTACCTCAGCACCCGCCCCCTCGGAGGCGTCCGCCTATTTGGCGGTTCTCGCCGCCCGGGCCGGACCGATATCGAGGGCGACCCCCCACGGAGCCGGGGGTCGGCCTACGCCGAGCGGAGCCAACCGGCGAGCGGACGAAGGCTCTCGTAGAGCGACCGCCCCGGGCTCGTCAGGGCGTACGCGCGGACCGGGCCCCGGGTTCCGTCGACCCGGACGCGGCGGACGAGCCGCGCCCGCTCGAGCGAGCGCAGCGTGGACGTCAGGGTCGCCGGGCTCACTCCCGCGAGGCAGTGCTGGATCGGTCCGAACCGGACCGTCCCGTACCTGCCGAGGAGGGCGACGACGCAGACGGCCCATTTCTTCCCGACGATGTCGATGAGGCCGATCGGCGGGCACGGGCACTCGAGGTCGTCCTCGCAGCACTGCGACACTCTGTCCGTACGTAGGGCCGCCTTATGAGTGCTTCAGTTATTGAAGTGCTCGGGACCATGAGCGACGCGGAGAGCCCGAAGGCGTGCTGCGACCGAGCGAGCGGGTCGGCGAACGGGCGGTGCGGCCGCGGCGGCTGCTGCTGTTGCTGCTGCGGCGACGGGTGCTGCTGAACGATAGAATGGGCGAGCGGTGGGTCGTCTTCGTGTGCGTGGAGAACGCCTGCCGCTCGCTGATGGCGGAGGCGGCCTTCAACGCGAACGCTCCCGACGGGTGGCGCGCGACCTCGGCCGGCACGCGCCCCGCGGAGGCGGCGAATCCGCGAACGGGACCGATGCTCGCGGAGGTCGGGCTCGAGCTTCCGCGCCACCGTCCGACCGTGCTGACCCCGGCGCTGCTCGAACGGGCGGGGATCGCCGTCAGCATGGGTTGCCTCGACGAGGCGAGCTGCCCTGCCTACCTGAGTGGGCCCACGCTGCGGGACTGGGAGCTCGAGGACCCCGGGCGGCTCGACGATGACGGGTTCCGGCGGGTTCGGGACCAAGTGATCGAGAGGGTCCGGAGCCTGCGTCTCGAGCTGAAGCTCGCGGAACGGCGCGGGGGCGCGGGAGCACCGGCGCCCGCCCCGTGAACGGCTCCCTGGCGGCTCGCGGGGCGGGAGAGGCCGCGGGGACGGCCCTGCTGGTGGGCCTTGGGACCGGAACGATCGTCGTCGCCGCCCATCTCGGCGGGATTCCCCAGGGCGCGATGGCCGTGGCCTGGTTCGGTGCGGTGCTCCTTCCGATCCTCGCGTTCGTGCGCACGACCGGGGCCCATCTCAATCCGGTCGTCACGCTGGCGCTGGCTGTCAGCGGGCGGATCGCGTGGCGCGAGGCGCCGGCGTACCTCGCGGGTCAGTTCGTCGGCGCGCTGGCCTCCAGCGGCCTCCTGCTCGCGGTGGGCGGGGGGGTCGGCCGTCTCGGCGCCACGGTTCCCACCGGGAGCCTCCTCCGCGCGTTCCTCGGGGAGACGGCGTTCACCGCGCTGCTCGTCGCCGCGGTGTTCGCCCTGGCCGACTTCGGCGAGGGGCCGAAGCGCTGGCGGCTTCTCCTCCCCCCGGCGGCGGTCGGACTCTCCACCTTCGTGATCGGCCCATGGAGCGGCAGTTCGCTCAACCCGGCGCGCACGCTCGCCCCCGCCGTTCTCTCCGGAACGTACGCCGACCTGTGGCTCTACCTGATCGCCGTGCCGCTCGGCGGCCTCGCCGTCGCGCTCCTCTGGCGGCCGACGGCGGTCGACCGGCTCGATCGCGGGCCGGGCCGAACGGACGCGAGCCGCTGAGTCGGGACGCCGCCGTCAGCGTCCGACGGAGCCCGCGCGGCCGAGGGCCACCCGGAGGCGAACGATCGGCTCCACCGAGCACGGGTCGACCCGACCTCGGGCGGCGAGCCGAAGGCTGACCTGGTCCCCGAGCGCGATCCCGCGGACGAGCGCCTCGAGCCGGTCGTCGGAGGCGAGCGGCACCCGTAGCACCGGAACCTTTCGCGACGCGAGGAGCCGTTCCAGGAAGCGGAAGCCCCGACGCACCGTCGGCTCCTCCTCCGCCCATTCGAGCAGCACGACGACCTGTCGGGCGGCCTCGGAGCGCCGCACCCGGTCCCAGCCGACGATCGCGTTGTGCAGCGCCTCCGGGACCTCGTCGCAGGCGGCGACGCGCTTCGCGTTCTCCTCGAGCTGGTTCTTCCAGCGGCGGGCGAGGCCGAGGAACCGGCTCTCGGCGTAGACGAACGGCAGTCGGTCGCCGACGGCGTCGGCGAGGAGCGCGGCGGGGCCGCCGTCGCGCGCGTACCGACCGATCTCGGGGCGCAACCGCTCCGAGATCCCCGCGACCCGGTCCTCGTTCGACTCGGGAAAGGCGGGATCGAGCAGGCCCAGCAGGCCCCCGAGGAGGTGACCGACCGCCGCCCGCGCGGGCATGCCGGGGGGCAGGCGCAGGACCGGGACCCCGTCCTCCTCCGCCCGCTCGGCGAGCGACCCGCCCGAGGTGACGACGACCCGTTGGGCGCCGGCCCGCCCGGCGGCCGTGTAGGCGCGCAGCGTCTCCCACGTCTCGCCGGAGTAGCTGATCAGGAGCGCCCGGTCCGAGCGGCCCAGCGACCGGGGAGGTTCGGCGGAGCGCACGATCGAGAGGGCCACTTCGCTCTCCGCGTCGACGACGCACCGCGCGAGGTCGGCGGCGATCGCCGATCCTCCCATGCCGATCGCGTAGACGCGCGACGTCGCGGCGCCCTTCGGAGCGTCGAGCTCGGCGCCCGCTCGAAAGCCGGCGAGGAGGCCGTTCGGAAGGTCGGCGGCCAGGGCCCGCATCCGGACACTCCCCGCGTCCCCGGAGCCCGGCATCGTCGGCCGCGGTCCGGCCGCGAAGATTACGCTTGCGGGAGGCCGTGCGTCCCGGGGAAAGTAGATGAATCTAGGCTCGCCATCGCTGTAGTGCGACGCGCCGTGCGTCGCGGGAACCACCTCGTGCCCGAGCCGCCAGCGCGCGCCCCGCCGTCCGACGCGCGGGTCTCGATCGGAAACCTCGGCATCGACACCATGCTGGAGGGCGGCCTGGTCCCCCACCGGCCCTACCTGATCGTCGGCCCGTCGGGGACCGGGAAGACGAAGCTCGCGCTCCAGTTCCTCTGCGAAGGAGTCCGTCGCGGCGAGCGGGTGCTGCTCGTGACCGTCGAGGAGCCGCCGAACGAGGTGCGGCTGAACCACCGCGCCCTCGCGCCGGATCTCGACAAGGTCGAGGTGTTCGACGCGATCCCGGACGTGATGCGCTACGAGCGCGCGCCGTTCAAGGACATCGCTTCCGTGCGGGAGATCACCCCGTTCGCCCGGATCCCTCCGGAGATCCGGCGCAGCCCGGAGCTCTCCAGCGTCGAGGTGACGATCACCGCCCTCGAACAGATGCTCCGCTCCGAGGTCGGGCGGCGTCAGTACTCGCGGATCGCCGTCGATTCGCTCACCGCGCTGCAGTACTTCTGCATGAAGGGGTTCGACCCGGTCGGCGGCGCCCAGACGTTCCTCCGATTCCTCTCCGACCTGCGCACCACGACCGTGCTGACCGTCGAGTCGCCGCTCGAGGACATCGAGACGACGGAGCGGACGCTCGCCCGGGGCGAGATCCGGCTGTTCCGGTGGGAGCTCGACGGCGTCACGGTCCGGGCGGTCGGCGTGGAGAAGCTGCGCGGCAGCTCGCACGACGTTCGCCTGCACCCGTACCGGATCGGACCGAACGGGGTGGACGTCAATCTCGGGGTCACGATCTCGCGCGACACCCGGCAGATCGTGGAGCTCCCGCCGACGATCGTGGCCCCAACGCCCGAGGCCCCCCGACGGGCCGTCGCGCCGGCGCTCGAGCCGCTCTCCGCGGAGGTGCGCGACCTCATCGCGCTCGGGGTCGACGTCGGTCCGGTCCGCGGGGCGGTCGAGGCGGCGATCGCCGCGGTCCGGGCGGGACGGACTGAGGACGCCGTTCAGGAGATCTCCCGCCTCTCCTCCCTGACCGGCGCGCTGACGGCCAACGTCGCCGGCGCGGAGTCCGGCGTCGCCGGCCCCGCCTCGCCCGAGGCGGACGCGCACCGCCGGATCGCACAGCGGGCCGACACGGCCCGCGTGGGGATCCCTCCTACGTTGCCGCCCGCCCCGGAGGTCCTGGAGGAACAGCTCGACCGGGTGCTGGCGATCCTCCCCACGGCTCCCCCGGCCTCCCCCATTCCGGGGGCGATCTCCGGCCGACCGGCACCGCCGACGCCGCCCGCCGGATCGGCGTCGCCTCCGCCGGCGGTACCGCCGCCGGTTCCGACTCCCGCCGAGGTCGCATCGCCGCCGCCCCCTCCGCCCGAGCCGGCTGTTGAAGCGTCCGAAGTCCCCGTCGCGCCGTCGGTGCCCCTGCCGCCGCCCCCGGGCGCGAAGGCCCCAGAGCGCCCCCCCGCGAGACCGCTCGCTCCGGCTTCTCCCTCGGCATCGCAGATGGGCGGCACGGTTCCGCGGCCCGCCGCCGGCCGCCCGCAACGCCCGACGGTCGCCCCGGCCGTTCCGATGCCCGAGCCGCCGCCCCTCCCGCAGTCGTTGCCCAAGCCGTCGCAGGTCCCGGCGGCCTCCCGGTCCGTTCCGTCGGTCTCGGGGGCCGCGAGCGACCTTCCGCCCCCGGAGCCCGAAGCCCGGGACGGCCCGGTGCCTCCCCCCCTACCCAGCGTGACGGCCCCCGTTCCCGAAGTGCCACTCTCCGCCCCCTCCGGGCCCCCCGTCCCCGAACCGACGCCGAAGCGGCGCCGCCGTGCAACGCCCCCCCGGAAGAAGCCCGGCGCTTCGGCCGAGGAGGTCGCGGCCGCGGAGGAACGGGCGTCGACCCCGGGAGCGGCCGCCGCCTCCGCCAAGCCCCGACGGCGGGCGGTCCGCAAGCGAAAGGCGCCCCCGGTCGTCGGCGCGACGGTTGAGCCGCTCCCCGAGGCCGCACCCTCGTCCGCGCCGCCCCCGTCGCCCGACGCCGAGGCGAAATGACGGTCGAACTCGGAACCGCCGACGAACGGGTGTCGACCGGGGTCCCCGGGCTCGACCGGATGCTCGGGGGAGGACTGATCGCCGGCCGGCCGTACTTGCTCACGGGCGGCTCGGGGAGCGGGAAGACCCTCCTCGGGCTCACGTTCCTGCTCGAAGGGCTGCGTCGCGGTGAGGAGGTGCTGCTGGTCGCCGTCGACGAGCCGCCGACCGAGATCCTCGAGAACGTCCAGGCGTTCGGCTGGGATCTCGCCCAGGTGAAGACCCTCGACGCGAACCCGGGCACGCGGGCGTTCAAGCGGATGGCGGCGGTCCAGGAGATCCGCGCGATGAACGACCTGCGGTCGATGCGCGACCTGACCCACGACGCGAAGCGCGCGAGCGACGCCGAGGAGATCGCGATCCAGGGGATCCAGCTGAAGCTCCGTCAGCAGATGGCCGACACGCCGTTCCGCCGCGTCGTGGTCGACTCGATGACGTCGATCCGTCGGTTCGCGATCAAGTCGTCCGCCGACCCGCAGGCCGAGCGGACGGAGATCCAGTCGCTCCTGCGCTTCCTGTCGGAGGCGGGGGTGACGACGCTGATCACGGCGACCCCGCCCGACCCCGGGGTCCTGAGCCCGGAGGAGATCCTCACCCGCGGGGAGATCCTCCTCACGCGGAAGTGGATCGGGGACCGCTCGGTCCGCCAGATCAAGATCGTCCGCATGCGCGGCTACGCGCACGACCCGGAGCGCCGTCCGTTCGCGATCACCCCGCAGGGGATCGTCGTCGGGTAGGCGCCGCCGCCCCGCGGGTCGGGATCGTCCCGGTCCGGTCTGCGTCGCGCCGGGAGCGGCCGATCAGGACGGGGAGCGGACGTACAGCGTAACGATGGAGGACGATCCGGACCACGTGGCCCCGAACGCTCCGTCCAGTACGAAGACCGGGGCCGGCGAGTCCCGGCAGTTCGACGGGACCGACGCGAGATACAGGACATACGGCGCTCCCGCCGAGTCGTTCCCCGAGATCCGAACGACCGGACAGTCCATGGTGTAGTATCCGACCGCATCGTACGAGACCCCGTCGAGCTCGCCGGTCGCGTGGGGGACACGGGAGAGATTCTCGCCAAAGCCGGCGAAGTGGGGCACCCGAAGGTCGCAGTACGAGTAGGGCACCCCCCCGATCGAGGTCGGGGTGGTCGACGGGCAGTCGGTCGCGGCCGACGCACCGAGTCCGACGATCCAGAGCGAGGCGGCGACCACGCACGCGACGACGAGAGCGCCCACCCCGGCCCGAACGAGGGCGCGGCCTGTCATGGTGGTCCCGGTCACCGCCAGGGGACGGTACCCTTTCACGTTGCTGCGAACCGCAACGCCCCGGTTCAGGGCGCTCGGCGCTGCAGCAGGGAGGAGAGCCGACCGGCGGAGGATCGACGGGCGGACGTCAGGTAGACCCCCACCGCCCAGTCGGCCGGGGGGCGGACGGCCAGCGCTCTCCACGGGCCGGGGGAACGGAACGGACGGGTCAGCCGGTCGTCCACCAGCACGGCGATCCTTCCCCAGTCGTCCGCGGGCCGGCCGCGCGGCTGAAGTCCGCCGAGATCGATGAGCACGCTGCCCGCGGGCGCCTTCAGTCGATCGGCGAGGTCGTCCTCCAGCGCCCGACGTTCGGCCGGGTCTCGGAGCAGCCGGCTCCACACGCGCCGGCCTTCCGGGGCGAGCTCGCGCCAACCGTGCACCCGCTTGTACAGCCGCCGCGTGAGCAGGTCACGGGCCAGGGAGGCGCTCGCGCCGCCGGCGTCCCGCAGGCGCACCAACAGCTCGCCGTCGGTCAGCCCGAAGACGTCCTCGACGCCGGACGGATACTCCGGGACCCGCTCCACCGCGGCCTGGGCCATCGTCTCGGCCGCCCGGACGGTCTTGTGGTAGTAGACCGTGGAATACATCAGCGCCCGACCGACCAGGAACCCTTCGGCCGCGCCCCGGCCCTTCTCGGCGAACCCCAGGTGGCCGCCGCCGACACGCAACGTATCGAGCAATCGGACCGCGTCGACCGCCCCGTGGGCGACGCCGGTGTAGTGGGCGTCGCGCTGCATGTAGTCGATCCGGTCGGCGTCGATCGCTCCGTGGAGGATCTCCCCGAGCCACGGCGGATGGGCCGGGCGATCGGCGGGATCGATCAGGTCGGCGACCGCGCGGGGGGAGAGCCCGTGCTGCTCGAGCACCCCGGCGACCGTTCCCTCGGGAAACGCCCCGGTGGGGTCCGTGCCCTCGATCCGGGCGCGCGAGAGGCGCTCGTGGTCGAATCCGAACACCTCGCGAAGGGGGGCGTCGAGCGTGTGCGAGAACGGCGGGTGACCGAGGTCGTGGAGCAGCGCCGCCGCCTCGATGCGGTCGGTCTGAGACGGGGCGAGTCCGAGGCGGACCGCCATGCGGCCCGCGACCCAGTACGTCCCGAGCGAGTGCTCGAGGCGGGTGTGGTTGGCTCCCGGGAAGACGAGGTGGGCGAATCCGGTTTGCCGGATCCCCCAGAGCCGCTGGAACTCCGGGGTGCCGAGCAGGGCGACCGTGCTCGGGGTGAGCCCGATCGGGCCGTGGACCGGATCGAAGATCGACTTCGCGGCGCGGCCCGATCTCCCGCGGGGCGCCACGGCGGCTCGGAGCCTCCGTGCGGATTAAAGGGTCGCCGCTTCGGGGGGCACCGTTCGCTTCCTCTGAACGAACGTATTTATCGAGAGGCACCGGTCGAGCCTTCGTCGTGTCGAGCTCCGCCCGTCCCGCCCGTTCTCCCTCGGTTCGCGAGATCCGGGAACGGTTCCGGGCCGCCGAGCAGGCCGAGACGGGCGCCGACCGGGCGCGGTACATCGAGGCCCTCAAGGAGTTCCTCGCCGCCGCCGAACGGAACGCGGACGGGATCACCGGGCAGGCAGCCGAGGTCGCCCCCCTGGTCGACGAGGCCGCGATGGCGTTCTACCGGGCGTCGATGCCCCAGCTCGCGCGCCGCGCCGTCGAGCTGGGACTCAAGCTCAGCCCCGCGAACACCTCGCTCCTCCACCACAAGGCGCTCGTTCTCCTCGCGCTCAACGAGGACCTCCCCACCGCGGTGAAGCTCGTCGACCAGGCGCTTAAGGCGACGCCGCACGACAAGGGGCTCTGGGCGACCCGCGGGGACGCGCTCCGGCTCCTGGGTCAGGACGCGGAGGCGGCGCAGGCGTACCTGAAGGCGCAACGGCTCGACGCCTCGTCGACGCAGTACGTCGACCGGGCGCTCAAGCTCGCCCCCGGCAATCCCGAGGCGCTGCGCCTCAAGGTCGAGCTCGCCCGCGCGGGAGGAGGGGACCTCGAGGCGCTCTCCGCGTGCGACGCGCTCCTGAAGGAGCACCCGGACGACCTCGAGCTGCTCCGCGCCCGGGCGGGCCTCCTCGCGCTGCTTTCGCGCCCGGCGGAGGCGCTCGAGCCGCTCGCGCGGGTCCGGGCCGCGGCGCCGGACGACCTCTCCCTCGCCCTCCTGAACGCCCAGGTGCTCGTGCGCCTCGGGAAGCCCGAGGAGGCGATGCCGATCGCCACCGCCATCGTGGAGTCGAAGGTCGCGCCCGACGCGGCGACGCTCGAGCAGGTCGCGGAGCTCGCCGGCACCGAGCGCCCCGAGCTCGCCCTCGCCGCCCGGGAGCGGCTGAGGGAGGTCGACCCGCGCAACGTGCACAATCTCCAGGAGCTCCGCACGCTCGGAGCGAGGCTGAACCGGCCCGAGGTCGCGCTCGGCGCCGGCCGCGCCATCCTCCTCGCTTCGCCGCAGAACCTCGAGGCGATGCGCAGCGTCGCCGAGATCGAGTCGGGGGCGGGACGGACCGACGCGGCGCTCGAGGCGTACCGCGCGATCGCGAAGGCGCACCCCCGGGCGGTCTCGGAGCTGAGCAAGGCGCTCGAGTACGCCTGCGCGGCCTCCCGCCCCGATGCGGTCCGGGAGTTCGCCACCGCGATCCTCGCGGTCGACCCGAAGGACCTGCGCGCGCAGCTCGAGCTCGCGCGCGCGCTCGCCGCCGACGGCAACGTTTCGGACGCCGGGAAGGCGTACGATGCGGTCATCGCCGCCCACCCGGGCGACCTCACCTACCTGCTCGAAAAGAAGGAGGTGATCGCGAAGTCGGGCGACCCCGCGACGCTCGGCCCGCTCCTGGACGAGCTGTTCCGCCTCGACCCGACCCGCACCGAGGTCGCGATCGAGCGCGGCAACTTCTACCTCGCGGTCGCGTACGACCTCCCCGACGGGACGGCCGACCGGGACCGCGCGGCCCGCTCCGCCCTCGGGTCGTACGAGCGGGCCTCCTCCGACGCCGCGGCCGCCGACGTGAGCCTGCTCGGGATCGCGCGCGCCTCCCGTCTGGTCGACGACCGGGAGCGGGCCCTTCAGGCGTACACCGAGTTCCTGAGCCACCCGGGCAACGACGCCCGGGAGGATATCCGCAAGGAGTTCGCCCACGCCCTGCGCGAGAACGGCCGGTACGCCGAGGCCCGGGCCGAGTACGAGCGGGCGATCACGGGAGGACGCGAGGAACCGGACCTCCTCTGGGGAGCGGTCGAAGTGTACGCGCACCTCGGCGAGGACGCCCCCGCGCTCCGCCTCCTCGAGCTCTTGCTCGCCCGCGAGCCCGCGAACCCGATGTTCCTGCGCAAGAAGGGGCAGGTGCTCCTGCGGGCCGGGCGTCGCGACGAGGCGCTCCGGGTCCTCCAGGAGGCCGTGGGGGCGGCGAAGGGGGACCCGCACGCCTACTTCGAGGTCGCCGAGGCGCTCCGGGTCCAGGGGTCGTATCCGGACGCGATCGCGTACTACCGCCGGGGGCTGGAGGTCGATCCCGGCAACCGCCACGGTCGCCTCGCGCTCGCCGAGACCCTCCTCCTCGCGGGCCAGTATCCGGAGGTCGTAGGCCTCGTGGATCCCCTCCTGCGCGAGGACCCGAACGACCTCGCCGCGTGGAAGGCGCGCGCCGACGCCTGGCGGGCGATCGGGCGGCCGAACGAGATCCTCTACTCCCTGCAGGCGATCCTCCTCCTCGAACCGGACGACGGCGCGGCGCTTCTCGAGATGTACCGGCTGCGGCGCGAGACCGGGGAGACCCGGGAAGCGTACGACGCGCTGACCCGGCTCGTTCGGTCGAACGCTCCCGAAGGCCAGGACCCGACGCTCCAGCTCGAGCGGGGAGACCTCGCGGCCGGGCTCGGCATCCCCGAGGAAGCGAACGCGGCCTACGAGCGCGCCGCGTCGATGGATCCGGCCTACCGGGTCGAGATCTCGATCCGGCGGGCCCGCCTCCGCCTCTCCGCGGGCCGGCCCGACCTCGCGCTCGAGGTGCTGGACGACGGGCTCAAGTCGATCCCCGGCGGCTCGCCGCCGAGCCTCGGGGCCCTGCTGCTGCGCGCCGAGATCCTCACCGGCCTCGAGCGCCCGGCGGAGGCCCGCGCCGCCTACGAGGAGGTGCGCCGCCGCGAACCGAGGTCGCCGGTCGCGCTCGCCGGCATCGGCCAATCGATGATCGCCGAAGGGAAGCACGCGGAGGCGGCCGAGTTCCTGCGGGGGGCGATCCCGCAGCTCCCGCCGCAGGAGGCGCTGTTCCTCGAGCTCGCCGAGGCGGAGAGCGGGGTCGGCCATCTGGACGTCGCCGCGGAGGCGATGCGCCAGTCCGTCGAGGTGCTGCCGAAGAGCGTCGCGCTCTGGACCCGGCTCGCCGAGGTGTCGATCGCCCGCCAGGAGTGGAAGGACGCCGCCAACGCCTTCGCCCACGCCCTGGCCCTCCAGCCGTCGTCCGTCGACCTCCTGACGCGCGCCGGCTTCGTCGCCACGCGGCTCAACCACCCGAACGAGGCGCTGGCGCTGTACCTCCGGGCGACGGAGGCCGAGCCCGCGAACAAGCAGGCGTGGACGAGCCATGGACTCGCGCTCGTGGCGACGGGTCGGTTCGCGGAAGCGCAGGCGAGCTTCGACCGGGCGCTCGCCCTCGATTCCGATTTCACGCCGGCGAAGGACGGCAAGAAGCTCGCGGTGCAGCAGACGCGCGACGCGGAGATCCAGCGGTTCGGGCGCGAGGCGCTCCTGCTCGAGGCGAAGCTCCACCGTCCGGTCACGAAGAACGACCTGTTCGTCTCCTTGCACGTCCCGTTCGAGTTCCTCGACCCGGTCCTGGCAGCGATCTCCCAGTCGCCGAAGGTCGACCTCGCGCACCTCGACGCGGCCGAGGTCCGGGACCTCGAGAACGCCTCCTACCAGGTCGTGACCGCGGCGCTCGACCGCCGTCCGCCCGGGCTCGAACGGCGCGGGTTCTCCCTCGCGGACGTGGCGGCGCTGGCCCCGCCCACGTACACCCTCGGCCAATCCCAGCGTCTCTTCGGCTACCTGCGCGCCGTGCTCGAGGCCGACCTGAGGGCCGAGAACCTGTCGCTCGCCCCGGACGTCGAGGAGCTCGCCCGCCGAGCGCTGGCGCTTCCGCCCGAGCAGCGGACGCTCTTCCAGCTGGTCCGAACGCTCCGGGTCGGCGTCTACAAGGCTCGGCTGATCAAGGTCGTGGAGGAGGCGGGCTCGGCCGTGCACGCGCCGCTTCCCTCGCTCGACCTGGGCCGGTACTCTCCCGAGTTCCGGACCCCTCCGAAGGAGGCCGCGGCGGACGCTCCCGCGCCGGTCGGCGACCTCGCCGAAGCGGCGCCCGCCGCCCCCCGGGCGTCGGGGCCCGAGCACTCCGCTCCGAGTCGCGCTCCCCACGCTCCCTCGAGCTCCCATGCGCGAGGGGGAGACTCCGCTGTCACCGACGCTCGCTGCCTCGGATGCGGGGGGGTCGCCTCCGTCGTCCACGTCTGCGGCGCGACGCTCTGCCACACCTGCGTGGGCCAGTACCCTCACTGCCCGAAGTGCAACCACCCGGTTCCCCCGGAGTCGCTGCGACCGATCCATCCCCCCGCCTCCGAGCCGCACCACGGGCGCTCCGAGTCGGGCTCCGCTCCCGCCAGCACGCACCGAACGAAGCCGTCCGGGGCTCCCCCACCGCGTCCGTCCCACGCCGAGCCCTCGTCCAAGCCAGAGACCAAGGGCGAGGGAAAGCCGGAGCCGAAGGGAGATCGACCTTCGAAGCCGGGGGCCGCGGAGAAGCCGCACGGAGCGGGTCCGGCCCCGCCGGCGCCGGCCGCGTCGAAGGGAGCCACACCCCCGCCGACCCCGGCCGCGGCCGAACCGCCTCCCCCCAAACCCCGGCGTGAAAAGACCGACGACGAGCCGCGTTTGTAGTCGGTCCTGACCCCCATCTTCTAATAGTTCCTCCGACTCGTTCTACCTCGGAAGGCCGATGACCACCGGAGCTCCGCCCATCGTTCCCGTCCGGGACTCGTGGAGCCCGTGGCTCCTGACGGGACTGTTCGTCGCGATCGCCGCGGTCCTGTTCCTGCTGATCTACGTCGCGCTGCCCCAGCACCAGCATTACGACGCCCTGATCCTCATCGGGGTCGTCGCGCTAGTCTTCGCGATCGGCTCCTACTTCGCCGAGTCGCTCTCCCGCCAGCCGTCCGCGCAGCGCTCGCTCGCCTGGGGGTTCTTCGGCATGGGGTTCGCGGTGCTGTTCCTGTCGATCGGCCTCGGTCCGTACTACAACCTCGAGTCGACCGTCTACATGCTGATCGGCCTGCTGCTCACCCTCATCGCCCTGATCGTCGCGGTCGCCGGCATCGCCTGGCGGGGCCGCGCGCTCCGCCGGACCGCCAACCGCGAGCTGCCACGCCAGGCCTGGCGGAACGAGCCGGCGCCGTCGGCGTTCTCCTACGCCGCCGCCAACGCCCCGAGCGTCCCGGAAGCGTCGCCTCCCCCGGCCTCCTCGGAATCGCCCCCGGCGGGGAAGTAACGATGACGGCGACTCCTTCTCCGGCAGCGCCCGCCGCCGCTCCGACCCCGACCACCTGCCCGAAGTGTGGCGTCGCGGTCCCCCCGGGCGCGCGGTACTGCAACGCCTGCGGCTCCTCCCTGTTCGTGCAGGCCGGGAGCTCCACGGGCACCGCGGCTCCGGCCGGCGCTCCCCCCGTCGACATCCGTCAGACGGTGGAAGGGGACCGCGGGGTCCTGAAGCGCCTGCAGATGCTCGTCCCCGGGTTCCGGGGCTACCGCGAAGGCGAGGACCTCCGCGCGGCCGACAGCCTGCTCCGGCGCCAGGTCGCCGACAAGGTGCACAACGCCCGCATCACCATGGAGAACTCTCGCTCCGCCCTCACGAACGGCGGCGCGTTCCAGGTGCTCAACGACATCGCGCCCCTGATCGCGGACCTCCTTCGGCTCGAGGGCGAGATCCGTCACGCGGAGCAGGGGTACACGGGCATCTCGCCCGCCGTGCGCGCCAACCCGCAGCAGCTCGACCGGCTCTACGAGTACGACTACGGGTTCGCGATCGCGGCGGACCAGCTGAACCAGACGATGGCCCCGCTTCCGACGCTCGCCGCGAGCGCTGCGTCGAACCCCGCGCCGCTCACAACGCTGGTGACGACGGTCCGGGGCCAGGTCGGCCAGCTCGACACCGCCTTCCGAGCGCGACTGCAGGCGGTCGAGGGGATCCGCGTCTCGTAGGAGTCACCGAGGACGTTCCATGGTCACGAACAACCCCATACCGGCGAAGGGCGGCAGTCTGATCGGCGCGACGACCGTCAACTGGGAGGACGCCTACAAGGGTCCCAACGTGATGTGGCGCGTTCCGCGCAACATCCGCTGGAACGACAACATCGTCGTCCGCGAGGACGAGATCGCCGTCTTCTACCGGGACGGGAAGGTCCTCGCCTACCTGGACCGCCCCGACCGGTACGCGCTCACCAGCATGAACGCCCCGATCATCGGCAACCTCGTCCAGGCGCTCTCGGGCGTCCGTCAGGAGGCCGAGGTCTACTACCTGCAGCGGCGGCTGTTCGACGGCAAGTTCGGGAGCCAGGAGCCGTACGTCTTCCGGGACCCCGACTTCGGGCTCGTCCAGCTCCGGGTCTTCGGCTCCTACCGTTGGAAGGTCGGCGCGCCGGACAACTTCATCAACGAGTTCGTCGGCACGTTCGGCGCGGTCACGACGCCCGACGTCGAGGCCCGCTTGCGCGAGCAGATGGTGCTGCTCGTCTACAACAGCCTGGGGAAGCTCAAGGACCAGGGGATGAAGGTCACGGACCTCGCGAGCCAGCTCTCCACGATCGAGCAGGCGGTCCTCGGCTTCGCGCCGCAGCACTTCGGTCCCCTCGGGGTCGAGGTCGCGCAGGTGCAGGGGCTCTCGATCAACCTCCCCGACGAGGTCCAGAAGGCGGTCGACCTCCGCTCCACGATGGGCGTCCTCGGCGTGAACTACATGCAGTACCAGGCCGGCCAGGCGATGACGACCGCCGCGGCGAACCCCTCCGGGGGCGCCGGGGCGCTCGCGAGCGCCGGCGTCGGTCTCGGCGCCGGCCTCGGGGTCGGCTACGGGATGGCCGGCCAGATGCAGGGCGTCTACGGAGGCGGACCCGGAGGCGGGGGCGGCGCGAGCACCCCGTGCTCGAAGTGCAGCGCGCTCGTCCCCGCCGGCGTTCGGTTCTGCCCGTCGTGCGGCGCATCGATGGCGCCGGCGCCCGCCGGTCCTCCGTGCCCGAAGTGCGGTCAGCCCACCACCGCGGGCGTGAAGTTCTGCCCCAACTGCGGCGCGTCCCTCGCGGTCGCTCCGCCACGGACGTGTCCCAAGTGCAACGCGAGCGTACCGGCCGCGAACAAGTTCTGTCCGAACTGCGGCACGGCGATGCCCTCGTAGGCCCGATCCCAGGGTGAGTGGCGACCGTGATCTACTGCACGAAGTGCGGCACCTCGCTCCCCGACGACGCCAAGTTCTGCGCGAAGTGCGGCACTCCGATCGCCGCGACCGGGGCCCCCGCCACCGCCGCGTCGACCTCCACGACCGCCGCGCCGCGCGGCGGTCCCACGGTCGCGCCGTCGGGCGTCCAGGAGCTGAAGTGTCCGGCGTGCGGCGCCCCGATCAAGCCGACGTTCGGCGAGATGGTGATCACGTGCGACTACTGCGGCGGGTCGGTCACGCTCGGCGGCGAGGGCTGGAAGGAGATCAACAAGCACACGATGCTTCCCCTCCGGGTGCCGGACCAGGCGGCCGCCCTCAAAGCGGTCCACGACTTCATGGACAAGGGGTTCATGCATCGGCACGACTTCGAGGAGTCGAAGATCGCCGAGGCGAAGCTCTCCTACGTGCCGTTCTGGGTGCTGCCGGCCTCGGCGAGCACGACGTACACCTACCAGGACATGGTGGCGAGCGTCGGCGCCACCGTCGGCACGATGGCGGCGGCCGAGCTGTTGGGCGGGGCGCTCGGGGGCCGGCGGGGCGGGACGACGATCATCCCGATCATGGGCGGCCCCGTCGTGAACCCGACCCGCTCGGAGACGATCTCGGGGCAGTACGAGTACCCGGTGATCGCGGTGAAGGCGATGAGCAGCTACCAGCCGAAGGACTACCAGTTCTCGCTCACCGAGCGCTCGCTGTTCGACAAGAAGGGGATCCCGGACGGGACGCCCGTGCTGAACGGGGACCTCGGGGAGGACGCCGGCCGCTCGGCGGCCAGCGCGTTCGTGCAGCAGCTGCAGAGCGAGCTCGCGCACAAGAAGCACAGCATGGTCTCGAAGCTCGAGACGAAGGTCGACATCTCCGAAGGCGAGCTCCTGCATGTCCCGATCTGGTCGTTCCAGCTCGACCGCAAGGGTCAGCGGACCATGGTGATCATCGATGGGCACGCGGGCCGGGTCATTCGGACGGTCTAGCGGGCAGAATTCGACTGAGGCTCCGGCTTTAAGAACCGGCCCTAGGGTGGCAGTCCGAGACTTCCAGGGCTCGAGGGCAATGCGGGGAGTAGTGCGGTGCATAGAGTCTCTAGTCGTCGCCCTGGTTGCGATTGTCTCCATCGCCGCGGCGATCCCACTCGGTCAAACTCAGGAATTCCGGGGATCGGGGGTCAACGAAACTGGATTGCCTCCGAGTGGACATGAAGCGAGCCGCGCGGCCGCCGAACCGAGCATCAAGGGTCTTACAAACAACAACCAAAGCGGTCTGGTTTTGCGGACTCTATTCCCGAACTACAACGGGTCGATAGGCGGAGACTTCCAGTCGGCGGTAGACAGTTGGCAGGTTGGGTCCGGCGCATACGTTCCGTCGTCCGGAGATTTGTGGCTCCCCCAACTTTCGGTGAAATCCGGATTGCTTCCCAGCCCGACGGTGGCTCCCGCGTTTGTCTACAACCTGTCCTCGAACAGCTTTCAGGGATTAGAACCCGGAATCTCAAATTCTTCTGCGATCGCTTACGACTCGCAGAACGGTTACCTTTACGCGGCCGAGCCTCGTTCAGATTCAGTCGAGATTTTCGACCCCTCAAATGAATCCGTGATTCGCGCGGGGATTCCCGTTGGGATGCGACCCGATTCGATAGTCTACGATCCGGCGAATCAATACCTCTTTGTCGCGAATCGGGGTTCGAACAATGTAACAGTGATCAATGGGTTGGAATCGACGATTGTGGCTGCAGACATTCCTGTCGGCGATTCTCCAGTTGCGATGGTGGTAGATCCCAGTGCTCACCGTGTCTACGTCGCCAACTCTAACTCCTCAGAGATATCCCTGATCAATGCAAGCAGCCCGACCGCCCCGATTAACCCGATTGCGATTTCAAGCCCTGCTGTCGGGCTCTCCTACTCGTCGCGCGCGAATACTGTTGTCGCTACTTTGCCTCTGAGCGACGATCTTACTCTGATTCAAGCGAGCTCAGGGGTTGTGCTGACGAGCATAGCCCCCATCGGGACCGGGTATCAGAGTTCGGCGACAAGCCCGAATGGAACAGAATTCTTCCTGGCGAACGAGTCTGGCAACGAGTTGACAGTCGTCAATTCGAGCTCGGGTGCAGTCATACTACCAAGACTTGTCGTTCCCGCGCATCCCTCGTTTCTGACTGTGGCCTCGGATACGATACTCATTTGGAGCTTGGCTGGCCGTAACGTCACTGCTCTAAATCTACCCGATCTCTCCTCACGGGCGTCGTCCCCGACGCTCGGGCCGGAGCCGTCCGGGCTGGCGTACAGCCCCGACTTGGGTAGGCTTTTCGTATCAGATCCGGCCCTACCCGGGATTGAGGTGCTCAATCCAACTGACGGGAGATCCGCGGAGCGGCCCATTCCTACGCAGTCCATTCCCGAAGCGATTGCAATGGACACTTACACGGATACATTGTATGTCGCCCTCGACGGGTCAGTCGTTGCCTACAATGCTGCAACTGGCGGCATCGTCGCTCGAAATGCCCTGCTTTCGGGAGAGAACGGGCCGCTACTCGTTGATCATGCAACCGGACTCATTTGGGTAGCGAGACAGTCACCTACCTCTGTCGTGGCCCTCAACCTCTCATCTCTTAGTTCTGCCGCAACAATTCAGGGACTGGAGGTGAATCCTACCTCGCTCGAGGGGATGGCCCTCGACCCGGTTACTTCAGAGGTGTATGCGGTCAATGAGAGTTCTGGTGACCTTACTGTCTTCAACGCGTCTACAGGGCAGACTTCTGTCGACGGAATCCAGTCCGGGCCAAACCTTACGTCTGTAGTCTTCGATGATTCTGATGGATTCGTATATTCCGCCGGTCAGAATCTCACTGCAATCAATCCGGTTTCTCACTCAGCGGAAGGCCCATCCCTTCGACTGCCGTTGCACATCGGTACAGTCGGGCTTGCTAGCGACCTGGCAAACGGACTCGTGTATCTCTCAACAACTTCCCCAACCTCTGAGGAGGGCCTTGTCACTGCTGTGAGCGGTGAATCTCCCTTGGATCTGGGCGGACCTACCACCTCCTTCCCCGACGGGCTAGCACCTTCGGACCTCATGCTAATCCCAACGGAATCTCCGGATCTGAATGACTCTGACTTCATAGTCAGTGCAAACACACTGTCCGGGACCGTCGGGCTGATTGGAGTTGCGCCGACCGTTTACTCATTCGAGTTCGCGCCTGAGAGTGTCGATATCGGGGGCACGGCGGTCGGTAGCCTGCTCGCTTCAGGTGGAGTAGGTTCGTCTGGCTTCCTGTACTCCGAACTTCCGCAGGGTTGCGACTCTCAGAGTGTGCTCAATCTCAGTTGTACCCCCAACGCGAGTGGGGTCTGGGACGTTCAGGTCACGGTCACCGATTCCATCGGGGATACCGCGACCGCCTCGGCCACTCTTAACGTCGGGACCCGTCTCGATCTCTCCGCCGACTTTGGAGCGTCGATCGGATCTCAGATCGACGTGGGTCAACCGCTCCTTTCCTCCGCGAGCGCCTCCGGAGGAACCTCGCCTTACCTCTACTCTTGGACGTTCGGTGACGGGGGAACGGCGATCGGGCACAACTCGTCTCACGTCTACGCTTCCCCCGGGACGTATCCCGTCGTTGTAACGGCGACGGACAAGGCCGGAGGAACCGCGACCCGGAGCAGCTCGGTCGAAGTCTACGCGGATCCCGAGTCTTCCCCGCGTGCCATTCCTTCCTCGGAAACCGAGGTAGGCGTCCCGCTCGATCTCAACGGCGAAGTCACGGGCGGCGCGTCCGCGGGTTCCGCTCAGTGGAACTTCGGCCCCGGAGACACCGTACTAGGAGTGGACGTCTATCACACCTGGACCCGCTCCGGAACGTATCTCGCGAACTTCACGTACGACGATTCGACCGGCCTCTGCGCGAACTACACGGTCGTCGATCACGTCGGAAGTTGCGGGAACCTGACGGTCCTCGTTCACGTGCGACCGCTGTTCACCGGTACGTTCACGGTCACCCCGGAGTCGAACGATCCCGTGCCCGGCACGATCTTCGACCTCTCGGCGAGCCTCCAGGGAGGGGAGGGACCGTACACCGTCGTCTGGTCGCTGGGCGGAGGGTCGTTCGCCACCGGCGGGAACGTCACTACCTCGTTCGTGAGCGCCGGCGTGTACACCATCAAGGCGAACGCGACCGATCGACTCGGGGGGAGTGCCGACTTCAGCACGTCGATCACGGTCAACACGCCCCCCTCCCACGGTCCGTCCGTCCTCGGGGGAAACTTCGCCCCCGGGCTCGCCCTCGGCCTGTTCGTTGGAGTCGCGGTCGCCGCGCTGATCCTGTTCTCGGTGGAACGGTCTCGCCGTCGGACGCTCCCCGCGCCTCCTTCCCCGTACGTTCCTCCTCCGGCGAAGGGCCCGGGGAAGCGAGGCTAACGTCGGGCAGGCCGTCCGTCGATTCCCGCGCCGGAGACGAGGTATCGAACGGGCACGCGCCGGTTTCCGTGCGTCCAGTAGTCGCAGCGCGTGCAGCGACGCCCCAGCACGATGCTGTCGCCCGTGAGCGTTCGGTTTCGGATCGGAGCGAGTTCGCTCGCGCACACGGGGCAGATCTCGGGGGGAGCTCCTCCCGAGCGCTCGGTGAAGTGGACCGACAGGCGGACGCCCGGGAGTCCGATCAGCAGTCGTCGGAGTCGACGGCCGCTGACGGTCGCGAGCGGCTCGTCCCGTCGGACCACCGATAGGACCGCCTCCCGGAACGCGGCCTGCGAGGGGAACGACGCCTTGCCCCCACGAACCACCCGACGTGCGGCCCGCCGGAGAAGCTCGTCCGCCGGTCGCCGGAACTTTGCGTCCGGAGCCTCGTCAGTTGGCGGCGTGGCCTCGTCGGCCCTCTCGGGCACGGATCTCCTCCTCGTAGAAATGCCGGGCGAACTCGGCTTCCGTCTCGGAGATCCCGAGGGGGGACTCCCCGGACGCGGCAAAGTAGGTGAGCAGGGAAGCCGCCGCTGCCAGGCGCACGGCCCGCGACTTGAGACGAGGGGAGAACTTCGGGAAGTTGGTGGTTCGGAGCGCCTTGTCCGAGACGTCCCGGAGCCGAGCATAGAGGGATCGTTCGAGCCGGACCGGCTTCGCGCGGAAGCGGCGGTTCACCAGCGGGTGACCGGTCTCGACGGCGTGGACGAGCGTGAGATGGTCCTGGATCCGGCCGGCGAGCCCGAACTCGAGCTCGCCCAACTCGAGGCGCTCCGCGCTCGACTCCACGGCTCGGAACCGCGCGCGCGTCATCGGGTGGAACCGAAGGAGCATGCGGTCCTCGAGCGCGGCGAAGTTGGGATCGGCGATCGTGGTCCAGTAGTCCTGCGCCCCGGACGTCCGCACGTTGTAGTTGACCGAGAAGAACGACCGGAAGGTGTAGGGTCCGACCGTGCCGAAGGTCGTCTCCCACTTCACTTCGCGCTGCTCCATGACGAGCTTGAGCGGTTCGACCATCCCTCGATACTTGAACCAGTCGTTGAACTCGGGAACGATGAAGTTGAAGGTGCGGCCCGTGTAGGAGGCGCCGACGCGCAGGAACTGGGCCGGCGTGATCCCGCCGCAGTAGCGATTCCGGCCGGGGAGGCCGTGGGCGGGGACTCCGCTCCGCGGGTTCCCCCGGACGAGGTCGTCGATCGAGAAGGTCTTTCCCGTCCCGGGCGGACCGAAGAGGGCCAGGTGAAAGCCGGTGGCGCCCGTCGTCCGGCCCGTCGGTGCCAGGAGCGGCGCGTCCGCCAGGGCGTACTGCTGCAGGAGCGAGATGAGGGAGTCGAAGTAGAGCTCCTCGCCGAACAGCTCCTTCAGGTACTCCGCGAGGCGCGTCACATTGAAGGTCCGGCCGAACTCGATCGTGGCGTCGAGACGCTCGGTGAGGACCTCGCGCAGCCGTTCGAGGAACTCGGAATCCATCGACCGGATCTCGGCCCGCTCGTCGGGGACCGGGAGCAACGGTCCGGTCTCCGCCGCGTCGCCTCGCACCGCCTCGTCCACGAGGATCTGCCGAAGTTCCTCCGGGAACGGGATCTGGAACGTCTTGTCCCCGCCCGAGCCCGGGAGCTCGACGAGGAGGCCACGTCGCTTGAGTCGTCCGAGCAGGCGGGCCGGGTCCTGGAACACGCGGTCCCGGAGGAGCCGGCTGCGAAGGTCGGAGAGCCGAACCTTGGCCGGTTGGGAGGCGACCCCGCGCAGCGTCCGACGACGGTCGGCCTCGGCGACGAGCGCGGCGAGGGCTCGGGCGACCGGGATCTCGGCGGGAGCGATCTCAAGACCGGCGGGAGCGGCCACCGCCGAGCGCCAACCCCGCGACCGCCTTATCTTAACTCCCCGTCGGAGTTCGCGGGGCGTGGTGGGCCACAGCTTCGGGGGGTACGAACGGGCGCTCCGCAGTCTCCTCTCGGGGGACCCCGAGAGCGTGCGGGCGTACGCTCGGGCGCTGCCTCCGGTCGCGCGGCCGGGGTTCGAGCGGCTCATCGCGGAGCCGTTCCTGGTCGTGCGCGCGGCCGGATCGTTCGGCTTCGACCTGGTGGCCCTGCGTCGCGAGTTCGCGTTCCCGATCGAGGTGAAGGCCTCCTCCGATTCCGTGATCCGGTTCACGGCCGCAAGCGGTCGGGCCAGCGACCAGCTCGAAGCCCATCGGGCCGCGGTGGCGCGGGTAGGACTGATGGTCGTCTACGCGTACCGGCGGCTCGGGATCCGCGGAGAGGAGTCCTGGCGGCTGTTCCTCGAGGGGGCCCGTCCGAAGGGAGCGATCTCGGGGTATGTCTTCCAGACGGTCCCGCTGATCAGCCGGACCAAGGAGGGGAACGGCATCCTCCGGTGGGAGGAGGGGATGCCGCTGTCGAAGTTCGTCGAGCGGATCCACTCCGTGCTGCAGCCGACGTACGGAGCGGCATGAGCGCCCATGTCGCCAGCGTGGGGATCGGTCGGTTCGGCAAGCGCTCGGAAGGTCTGGTCGAGCTCGCAGCCGAGGCGGGGGCGCTCGCGCTCGAAGGGGTCGGCCGCAAACCGATCGACCTCCTGGTCGTCGGCTCCATGCTCAGCCACGGGGCGTCGGGGCGCGAGCCGCTCCTACCCCGCCTGGCCTCCCGATTGAGCCTCGAGGCGGCGAGCGGCCTCCGAGCGGAGTCCACGAGCGCCACGGGAGCGATGGCGTTCCATACGGCGTACGACGCGCTCGAGACCGGTCGGTACGAACGGGCGCTGGTCGTGGCCGTGGAAAAGATGACGGACGCGTCGACGCCCGAGGTGACGGCCGAGCTCGCCTCGGCGCTGCACCCCGAGGAGGTCCGGCACGGGGCGACCATGCCCGCCCTCGCCGCGCTCGTCACCCAGCGGTACCTCGAGCGGCACGAGTTGCCGCTCTCGGCGATCGACCGTCCGAGCGTCCACGCCCGAGCGATGGCGGCCCGCAACCCGAACGCGATGTTCCAGACCCCCGTCACCGACACCGACGTCGCCGCCTCGCGTATGGTCGCCTCCCCGTTGCGCCTGCTTCACTGTTCCGCGATCGCGGACGGCGCGGTCGGCGTCGTGCTCGAGCGCGGTACGGGACCCGCGACGGTCCTCGGCACCGGCCAGGGATTCGAGTCGATGAGGATCGTCGATCGCCCGGACCTGACGTCGTTCGCGGCGACCCGGATCGCGGCCCAACGGGCCTACGAGGCGGCGGGGATCACCCGCAAGGAGCTCGGGGTCGTGGAAGTGCACGACGCGTTCGCGCCGTTCCCGCTGATCCACCTCGAGGACCTGGGGATCTGCGGACCGGGGGAGGGGGCGCAGTGGTACGACCGCGGGTGGGTCTCGCTCGACGGGCGCCTTCCGGTCAATCCGAGCGGCGGGCTGATCGGGCGGGGGCACCCGATCGCTGCGAGCAGCCTCGCCGGGATTGCGGAGGTCGCCGCACAACTGCGGGGAGAGGCCGGACGGCACGCGACCGCGTCGCTCCCGA
This sequence comes from Thermoplasmata archaeon, assembly GCA_035499455.1. GTDB lineage: Archaea > Thermoplasmatota > Thermoplasmata > Lutacidiplasmatales > UBA184 > Lutacidiplasma. The sequence continues at coordinate 354,333 of DATJYS010000002.1, forward strand.
AGATCGGCCTCGCGCACGCCGTGGGGGGTCTCGCCTCGCACAACTTCGTCACGATCCTCGGGGGCGCGGCGCCGTGACGAAGGCGGCGGCCACCCCGCTCGTCCTGTCGCGCTGCGCCGCCTGCCACAGCCGATTCCTCCCGTCGGACGCTCCGTGCCCCAGGTGCGGTTCCGTCGAGACCCATCCCTACCCCGTCCCCGACCTGGGGCGGACCGTCGCCGCCACGGAGCTCTCGGCGCCCGCGCCCGGCTGGCCGGTCCCGCATCGGCTCGTGCTCGCGGAGGTCGCGGACGGGGTCCGGGTGCTCGCCGTCGTCGACGGCCCACTGCCGTCGATATCCGACCCGCTCCACGTTCGTCTCGAGGGAGATACGTACCGGGCCCGGCCGGTCGGCCCCGCCCCAGGGGAACGCGGGGAGGGGGAATCTCCGAAGACCCGGCGGGCCGGGCCTTCCTTTGAACCCCCGAGGTGAAATCACCACAGGATTAGCAATCCTGCGCCTTACCGGGCTGGGCCATCCCCGCGCAGCGTCTGCGAGTCGGACCCCCGCCTTAACATTTCGCTCGGAAGCCTCGAGGGAGGCGAAGACCCCCTCGACGAAACCGCCCGCCGTCTAGGCTTGTGTACGGTTTATGTAGCGACGATGGGCTGGCGCCGCCCGGTGGGTCCGTGCGGGTCGAGAAGGCAGGGGTGGTCGGAGCCGGCACGATGGGCGCCGCGATCGCCGAGGTGCTCGCCTTCAATGGGATCCCGGTCGTTCTCAAGGACGTCGACCAGCCGACGGTCGACAAGGGGCTCGCCCGCATCCGCGGGATCGTCGACGAGCTCGTCCGGTTCCACGCGGAGCGTGCCCCGAAGGAGATCGAGCGCGTGGCCCGGGAGGCGGGCGCGCTGACCGAGGCGCAGCAGCTCCGGATCCGCGAGGCGCTGGCCTCGAAGTTCTCGGCGGACCGGGCGGCGGAGGTCGTCGGCCGGGTGAAGGGGGTGACCGACTACGCTGCGTTCGCCGACGTCGACCTCGTGGTCGAGGCGGTTTTCGAGCGCGAGGAGGTCAAGCGACCCGTGCTCGAGGCGCTCGACAAGGTCCTTCCGGCCCATGCGGTCCTCGGGTCGAACACGTCGTCCCTCTCGATCACCCGTCTGGCGCGGGGTCTCGCCCATCGGCGGGAGACGTTGGTGACCCACTTCTTCAATCCGCCGTACACGCTGCCGCTCGTGGAGGTCTCGGCGGGGGTCGAGACCCGGGACGACATCCTCTCCGACACCGTCGACTTCCTGCAGGGGCTGCGCAACCACCGCTACCCGCTCGTCCCGATCCGGGTGAAGGAGTCGCCCGCGTTCGTCGTGAACCGCCTCTTGATCCCGGTGCTCAACGAAGCGTGCTTCGCGCTGGACGAGCAGCTCGCCTCGCCCCGGGACATCGACCTCGCGATGAAGAGCGGCGCCGGGATGCCGATGGGGCCGTTCGAGCTCGCCGACATGATCGGGCTCGACGTGGCGCTCGAGGTCGCCCAGACCCTGTTCCGCGACTTTGGCGACCCGAAGTACCGCCCGGCCCCCGCGCTCCGTCGGCTGGTCGACGCGGGGCGGCTCGGGCGGAAGACCGGCCAGGGCTTCTACGACTATCCGACCTGACGACCCTCCACATCGGGTAGAAGGAGGAGGAGGGTCGGCCGTGCGGTTTCCCTCGCAAGAGTGGGCCGATGCCTTCCGCGGAGCCATCGGCCGCAACGAGGAGTACCGCGAGGCGGCGGCCGCCTGGGAAGGCGAGATCCTCTTCCGGGTCGTCCCGGGGACGGCCGACGCACCGGCTCCGGGGATCCTGCTCGCGCTGGCCCACGGAGAGTGCAGCGCCGCCACGTTCCATGCGGACTCGAGGTCGATCGCGAGCGAGTTCGCCTACGAAGGTTCTCGAGAGAACTGGCAGCGGCTCTTGCGCCGAGAGATCGACCCCGTGAAGTCGATCCTCGATGGAACGTTCCGGATGCGCGGGAACCTGCTGAAGGCGTCCCGGTTCATACGGGCAGCGAAGGCGCTCGTCGAGACGGCGGCGTCGATCCCGGCCGCGTGGGCCGACTAGGACCTACGGGGCGGACGCCGCGGGGGCCGGAGGCTTCGCCGCGAGCGGGTCCACGGGTTTCGCGGGCGGAGGAGGCGGGCGCGGCGGTGGCGGCATCATCCGGGCCCGCAGGAACTCGATGATCCGCGCCCACGCCTCCTCCGCCGGTCCCGCGTCGTACGACCCGAGGTCGCGGGCAAGGAACTGGGAGCGCGCCCCGGCGATCTCCGCCACGGTCAGTCCCGAGGCCGGGTCCGTCGCGCGCAGCTGCGCGACCGCCCGGGCCGCTGTCCGGTCGGCGCTGCCGACGACGCACAGGATCGGAGCGGAGACGAGCTTCGACAGATCTGCCGGGCGGATCGGCATCGGGTACGCGACGACCACCGCGCCCAGCCGAGTGCTCTCGGCGGCGAGCGCGAGCGCCACGCTTGCGCCGTAGGCCGTCCCGAAGACGGACGCCTTCGCCGGGTCGACCATCTCGCGGCGGAGCAGCGCCTCCAGTCCGTCCCGATAGAGCCGTACGAGGGTCGTGACCGGCTTCGAATCGGTCGCGACGCCGCCCCGGAACCGGGCGCCGGTCCGAGATCCGACCAGCGGTCCGGCCGAGATGCCGTCGGTCTTCGCGAGGTCCGGGATCAGGACTTCGAATCCTTCGCGGGCGAACCGGATCGCGGCGTCGAGGAGCGTCCTGGTGATCCCGAAGATGTCCGGCGCGATCAGCACCGCCGGATGGCGGACGACCTTGGTGGGGCTCAGCACGATCGCGGGCGCCTGGCCGGACGGGACCGCGGACGTCTCGAACGCGATGCGGTCGCTCCGGTAGAGCGGCGCGGGCGACCCCGGCTTCTTCTCGCTCTTGATCCACGTCTTGTTGAGGAAGTCCAGGACGCACAGCTGGTAGCGTTCCTTGCTCAGGACGATGACGGCCTGGCGGGTGCCGCAGATGTCACAGACGCCGACGACGCCGGTCCCGAACTCCGGGTCCGGATGGTCGAGGAGTCGGTCGTCGTCGCGCATCGGACGTCCGGTCGCTATCGAGCCGGGCGCGCTTCTTAACGGTTGCCGCGCGAATCGGCGACGGACGGCCGAGGAGGAGCTCGAGCCGGCTCCGGTCGCGCGGAACGAGCACGGAGACCCCGGCGGCGCGCAGCCTTAGGACGAACGCCCGATCGGCGGTCAGGACCAGCGCGCCCTCGGCCACGGCGACCGCCTGCACGGCGGCATCGCCCCGTTCCTGCGTCGCGATCACCCGGTACCGTCGGGCGTGGTCGCGCGCGGCGCCGGCCGACCGCACCCCGCGGGCGATGAGCCGATCGAGCTCGCCGAGGACCGAACCGGGGACCGCGAGCTCCGCGCCCGGGACTACCCGCTCGACCTCGCCCGAAAGGTCGAACTGCCCCCGGAACGGCAGCAACAGGGCGTTGGTGTCGAGGAGGACCAGCGGGCGACCGTCCCGGCGGGAACCGTCAGGGGCGTCGGATGCGGACCCCGAGCTTCTCCCGGTCGTACTCCTCGCCTCCCTTGCGCTCCTTCAGGAGGTAGCGCTGCGACTTCTGGTTCGCCGTCTTGGGGATCTCGGCGACGAACTCGAGGAACTGCGGCACCATGAAGAACGGTAGCTCGGCCGCGCAGAACTCGAACAGCTGTTTCGCGTCGGCGCTCGCCCCGGGGCGCAGTTGCACGAACGCCTTCACGTCCTCCTCGCCGAGCGGCGACGGGACCCCGACCACGACCGACTCGAAGACCGCCGGATGGCGGTTCAGGACCGACTCGACGTCGTACGGGGCGAGGTTCTCGCCGCGGCGGCGGATGATGTCCTTCTTCCGGTCGACGAAGTAGTAGTAGCCGTCCGCGTCCCGGGTGACGTAGTCGCCGGTGTGGAACCAGTCGTTCCTCCACGCTTCGGCGGTCTTCTCCGGCTTGTTCAGGTACCCGAGGAACATCGTGTGCTCGGCCCTCGGCCGGACGACGAGCTCTCCGCGCGTATCGGCCGGGACGGGGCGGTCCTCCTCGTCGACGACCTTCGCCTCCACGAACCCGAGGGGCCGCCCGACCGACCCGAGACGGACCGCGTCCGGGGGATTCATCAGGGTCGTGCAGCCGCACTCGGTCATGCCGTACAGCTCGATGATCGACAGGCCGAACCGGCGCTCGAACTCGGGCCAGATCGCCTTCGTCGCGCCGGCGGTCAGGGCGGTTCGGACCGGGTGGGTCCGGTCGCTCGCCTTGGCGGGCTGCTTGAACAGGACGTTCACCATCGAGATCAGCAGCGAGACGTGGGTCGCCCGATACTCGGCAGCCGTCTCCCAGAACGTCGTCGCGTGGAACCGTTCGTCGAACACCGCCGTGAGGTCGTGGAGGAGCGCGACCAGGGTCGTCATCTCCTGGGCGTTGCAGTGGAACAGCGGCAACGCGGTGAACAGCACCGACTCGGGGGTGAGTCGGCTGCGCTGGCCGATCTCCACCGGGGTCGTGATCTGCTTCTGGTGCGGGATGATCGCCCCCTTGGGCGGCCCCGTCGTGCCGCTCGTGTACATGATCGACACCGGATCGCCGGGCGCGGGGGGCCGCCGATCGGCGGGGCCGGCGTCGGCCGGGAGCGCGGAGAACGGCTCGGTGCCCGTCGGGGTCGCCTCGGCCGTCCCCGGAGGGTCCGCGATCCAGACCCGCGGGATCCGAAGCGCGGCCCGAAGAGGCTCGACCGCCGGCCACAGGCGCCGGTCGACGACGAGGCCCTTCGGCGCGCTGTCGGCGAGCTCATACCGAAGGATCTCGCCCTTGAGCGCGGTATTGATCGGGACGAGGGCGGCGCCCTGCTTCGCGGCCCCGAACCAGAGGAGCGGGAACTCGGGGGTGTTGAACAGGAGGCAGGCTACCCGATCGCCGCGGCGGATGCCGGCGGCGTCCAGACCGTTCGCGACCCGCTCCGACTCGGCATCGAGGTCAGCATAGGAGATCGCCCGTTCGGCGAATCGAAGGGCGACCCGCGAACCGTTCTTGACGCCCTTGCGGCGGATCAGCGTCGCGAGGTCGTGGTACTCTTCCGCCGGCTCGAGCATCCCTACCGGCCGACGAACCGGACCCGATAACGGTTCGGCCGCCCTCCCCGGACGTTCCGGGCTCGGCAACGCCATGTAGGTCCGGCCCGCTCGCCCCGCCCGATGCCGCGCGCCTCCGAGCCGTACCGCCCCTCGGCGCCGATCGTCGTGGAGCTCGCGGCGGGAGCGGTGGTCGTGGGGCCGGGGAACGGGCCCCCGAAGATCCTGCTGCTCCACCTCGCCGACGAGGACCGCTGGTGCTTCCCGAAGGGGCATGTGGAGGCGGGCGAGTCGCTCGTCGACGCCGCGCTGCGCGAGGTCCGCGAGGAGACCGGACTTTCGGACGTGCGTCTCGGGGACGAGATCGCCCAGGTCGCCTACCGGTTCTACCGCCCGAAGCGGTCGGAGAACGTCCTGAAAGTGTCGGTCTACTTCCTGGGACGGACCTCGAGCGGCGAGGTCCGGTCCGAGCCCCTGTTCGACCAACACGAGTGGGCGTCCTTCGACGGGGCCCGGGCGCGGCTTACGTTCGAGACGGACCGCGCCGTGCTGGCCGCCGCGGAGGCGAAGCTCCGCCGGCGCGACTGAACCGCCGGCACCGAAGGCGCAGCGATCCTTGAAAAAATCCACGGAAAGGGTTGGGTGGGTCCCCGGGGGAGGACCCACCGGGCCGGGGGTGGCCCTTCAGGGTTGGCGGTCCGGACCCTCGCTGTTCGCGGGGCCCGTGGGCCCGGTCGGGGCACGCGGGGTGGGGGGGAGCGCGGCGGCGGGGGGGAAACCGCTCGCCAGGCCCTCGCTGTAGCCGCCGACCAGCTGCCGCGCCTGATTCTTGCGTCGGGCGTAGGATCGCCACTCGACCACGCCGACCGTTCCCGCGACCGCCGCGATCAGGCCGCCGATGACGGCCGCCGCGGCGAGCCCGCTGAACCACGGTCCGGCGCCGGAGCAACCGAACTGGATGCAGTGGGATTGGCTCTGGGCCGCCGCCACGCTCTCGGGCTGGGCGACGGCGGAGGCGCCGTACGTGCTCGCGTCCGGGACGGAGGTCGCGCTCCCCGAGGGGGCGACCATCGGCTGCGCGCCCTGCGCGCCTCCGACGGTCGTCTCCGAGGCGGTCATCGACGAGACGGCCACGTGGCCGGAGTTGACGAACAGCGTGTCGCCCGAGATCGTGACGTTCGCCATCGACTCCTCCGAGAAGTCGTGGTGGGCGCCGCCGAACAGGTCGAACCCGCGGGGTACGACGAGGAACCCCTCGTAGAGGTGCGCGGGACCCGAGATGGCGAGCACGATGCCGAGCCGGGCCACGTGGTCCCGGAAGTGCGGGAGCAGGCCGATCGCCAGCACGTGGCCGGTCAGGTACACCGGGCCCGAGGCGGTCCAGCTGCCGTTGCGCGCGGCCCCCCCGGAGGCGTTGGTGTTGTTCCAGCCGTGGAGGGCGTAGTTGTAGCTGATGTTCCAGTTCGCCGCCGGGGAGGCGTTCGCGCTCGAGTTCCACGTGGGGGCGTCGCTCAGGTTGAGCGGGATCAGGCCGAGGGCGGGCGTGAACTGGACCGCGGCGTTCGCCACCGCCGAGACGTTGAGGTAGGCGCTCGCCGTCTGGCCGAGCGACTTGGCCACCAACGACTCCGCGAGCGTCGCGACGCCGTGGAACGAGGAGTTGTCGAGCCCGAGGGCGGGCACCGGCGACCCCGCGACGTAGACCGTGGAGTCGTTCGTGATGTTCGCGTAGCCGGTGTCGGCTTCCATCGCCTTGTAGTTGAACGCCAGCGAACCGTTCGGACCGCTGACCGAAACGGAGAGCGTGACCCCGATGGTCCGCTGCTCCTCGAGTTCCGTCGTGTTCGCGACGGTCGGGGTGGCCGTCAGGATGACGACCACGCTGACCGAGGCGCTCCAGCTCGCCGTGAGCGCTCCGATCGTGATCGTGCCGTTCGATCCGCCCGTTCCGCCGTACGCCCACGCCACCGTGGCCGCGCCGTCCGGATGGACCGGCGCGGCGCTCGCCGTGGCCCCGAAGGCGGCGAGGAGCCCGACGACGACCATGACGGTCGCGCCCATCGCCACGAGGCCTCGGTTCGTTCTTGACTTTTCTGCCATGCGTTCCTGCCAGCGAGGCGTGCCTCGCCGCCGGATACGAGCCGGAACCCCCGACATAAGGGGTGGTCCACTCGAGGGAGAAATCGTTGGACCGTCTGCTACGGTGTAGCACGCCGCGCGGCTACATCAGCCGACGATCCGGCCGTTGCGGACGAGGGGCCGCCCGTCGATGCGGAGCTCCGGGCCGGCGACCGTGACGTAGGAGAGGAAGTCGACCTTCGTCTTTCCCCCGAACCCGACGTTCCCCCCGACTCCGACGGTCACGGCTCCCCGCACGGCCTCCTCCAGCCCCGGCGACCGGTCGATCGACGGGTCGAGGCCGACCTCGAGGAACGACGGGCGATCCCGGCCAGCGCCCGCCGACCGGAACTCCCGCGCGACACCGGCCCCGCCCTTCGCGTAGCGGAACCCGACGAGCCGACCGTCCTTGAACCGGAACCGTCCTCCGAGCCGCTGGCCATCGGGGAGGGTGGTGGCGCGGTTCGCGACCAGCGTTCCGTCCGCCGTGCCCTCGTCCACCGAGGTGTAGACGCTTCCGTCCGGGACGTTCACCATCGAGCCGAACGGGGACTTCCGACCCTCGGGCGTGACGACCCCGAGGGCCACCTGGACCGGACGGTGCGCCAGGGCGAGCGTGAGGTCCGTGCCGTTCGGATGACGGATCCGCACCTCCCGGCCGCGCTCGAAGGCGCGCCGCACGCGCTCGGCATCCCGTCGCAGGAGCGCGGGATCGCGCAACGAGGCCGCGACCATCTCCTTCCTCCAGGCCGCCACCGACGTCCCCCACCGACGTGCGTTCGCCTCGGTGACGCGGGCGATCATCATGCGCGCGCCTCGAAGCTTTGCCTTCCGAGCGACGTCGTACCACTGGCGGTTGAACGCGGTCAGCTTCTCCTGCTCGGCCTCGGGGAGTCGGGACCGGCGGGCGAGGTCCTCCGGGCCCCAGAAGTAGATGTAGACGTCCGTCCCCTCGAGCGCGGCCCACTCGTGCTCGCCCGGCGCGCCGATCAACGCACCCCGCCCTTCGTCGACCGCGGCCCAGTAGGACGCCTCGTCCTCGTAGTGGAGCAACGGCTTCGCCCCGAGTCGACGGGCCTCCCGGACGAATCCGGCCGCCCAGGGCAGCGACGAGGGGTACGTTTCGATCGTGACGTTCTCCTTGGGACGGAGCTGCAGCCGGCGGGTGAGCACGCTGCGGGCCAGCTGGTCGGCTTGATCGACGGTCGGGACGGTCATGGAGGCGGCAGGCCGGCGCGCCTCAAAGCGGTTCGCTCGCCCGGCGTTGGCGAACCCTACGGGACCTGGAACCGCGCGCCGGTCGCGATCCGCAATGACTCCGGATAGCCGGCGTCGGCATGGCGGGCGACCCCGAGGGCCGGGTCGTTGTGGAGGGCGCGGCCGATCCTTCGATCGGCGGCATCGGTCCCGTCCGCGACGATCACGAGGCCGGCGTGGATCGAGTTCCCGATCCCCACCCCGCCGCCGTGATGCACCGAGACCCAGGTCGCTCCGCTCGCGACGTTGAGGAGCGCGTTGAGGATCGGCCAGTCGGCGATCGCGTCCGAGCCGTCCCGCATCGCCTCCGTCTCGCGGTACGGGCTCGCCACGCTGCCCGTGTCGTGGTGGTCCCGACCGATCGCAATCGGAGCTTGAAGCGCCTGGTCGCGCACCATCGCGTTGACCATGTGACCGAACTTCTCCCGCTCCCCGTACCCCATGTAGCAGATCCGCGCCGGGAGCCCCTGAAAGCGCACGCGTTCACCGGCGAGACGGATCCACCGGCAGAGGTGCTCGTTGGAGGCGAACTCCGACAGTATCGCGCGATCGATGCGGCGGATATCCTCGGGGTCGCCGCTCAACGCGAGCCACCGGAACGGGCCGCTCCCGACCGCGAAGAGGGGTCGAATGTACCTCGGGACGTAGCCGGGGATCTCGAACGCGTCGGCAACCCCCGCGTCTCGTGCCTGGGTGCGGAAGTTGTTGCCGTAGTCGAAGCTCTTCGACCCGCGACCCTGGAGCTCCAGGATCGCCCGGGCTTCGACCGCGATCGATTCGCGGACTCGGGCGAGGTACGCCGGGAGATCGGCGGAGCGGGCCGCGTCGGCCTCTGCGACGGTCATCCCTTGCGGGATGTAGCCGACCCGCAGGTCGTGGGCGGCTGTCTGGTCGCTGACGACGTCTGGGACGACGCCTCGTCGGACGATCTCGGGGTAGACGTCCGCGGCGTTCGCGCAGAGGCCCACGGAGATCGGATCCCGGTGGGAGACCGCCGTTCGGATCCGCCCGAGCGCGTCGTCGAGGTCCGTCGCCCGAACATCGAGGTACTGTAGGGCGAGGCGTCGGTCCAGCGCGCGGGGATCGACGTCCACGATCAGCGCCGCGCCCCCGAGCATGGTGACGGCGAGCGGTTGCGCGCCGCCCATCTCGCCCAAGCCCGACGTGAGCATCCAGCGCCCCTTCAGATCCGAGGCACCGAACTCGAGCCGGGCCAGGGAAGCCAGGGTCTCGTAGGTTCCCTGCAGAATCCCCTGTGTCCCGATGTAGACCCAACTGCCGGCCGTCATCTGCCCGTACATCGTGAGGCCCCGGCTCTCGAGATCCCAGAACACCTCGTCCGTCGCCCACCGCGGGACGAGAAGCGCGTTGACGATCAGCACGCGGGGGGCGTCGGGATGCGTCGGGAAGACGCCGACCGGCTTACCGGACTGGACGAGCAGGGATTCGTCGTCCCGTAACCGTTGGAGCGCGGCGACGATCCGATCGAACGACTCCCAGTCCCGCGCCGCCTTCCCCCGGCCGCCGTAGACGATCAGGTGGGCAGGATCCCGCGCGACCTCGGGGTCCAGGTTGTTCATCAGAAGACGGAGTGCCGCCTCCTGCCCCCACCCCAGACAGGAACGCGAGGTGCCCCGCGGGGAACGGAGGATGCGGCTCGACTCGAGAGTTCTCCCCATCTCCGGGGTCCCATCGGTCCACGGGTATCTATCTTGCCGGCTCAGGCGCCCGGTTCGTCACTCGCTCCGGAAGAACACTCTACCGCACTGCCGGGGAGCGAGCGTCCCGCGGGCTCACGACCTCCGAGGCGGAGGGAGTCGGTGCGCTCCGCTGGGTCGGAAGTCTTGACGACCTGAGCGGCCTCTCGATCCTACACGACCGCCCGGGGTTCTCGCCGACACCGGAGCCCGGAGTGCAGAGAGAAAGACTTACCGTCCGGGGGAGTTCGCCGGCCGAGATGCCGCCATAGCTCAGTCGGTAGAGCGGCTGATTTGTAATCAGCAGGTCGGGAGTTCAATTCTCTCTGGCGGCTCCTCGACCGGGGGCGATGACGTACCCCGACGAACGAGGCACCGTGGTCGACTCCCTCCTCGGGCCTAAGTAGTGGGTTCCCCTGCTTTCCCTGGCCGCGCTCGCCCACCCGCGGAGCGGGCGACACTCAACGGTCTGACGCATGTCGGAGGAGGATCGCCCGGTGGCGGCGTCCGCACTGTCGGCAGTCGGCGCCGTCCTGGTCTTCCTCGAAGGAGTCTACCTCACTATGGTCTCGAACGCGGTGAGCCGGCTCGGATATCTCTCCCTGAGCGGAGTGATCGCCGAGCTCGCCGCGGTCGGGATCGTCGCCGGGATGCTGGTGTTTGTCCTTGCGCTCGTGGCCTACAGCAATCCGGACGCCCATACGGGGTGCGGCATCGCGATCCTCTCGGTTTCACTGCTCAGCCTCTTCGGCGGAGGGGGGTTCCTCGTCGGGGCGCTCCTCGGTTCGGTCGGCGGCATCCTCGCGATCCTACACGTAGTGCCGACCGAGTTGGGAGGCTCGTACGCGCCGGTGGGGGGGTGGAGCGATCGGTCGTGCCCAGCCTGCGGCTCCCCGCTGGCCTTCGGGGCGGTCTACTGTCACACCTGCGGCCAGCCCGTACCGCCGGCGACGGGGGGACCCGCCCCGCTTCCGATCCCGTCTCCCGAAGACTGGGGGAGGACCCACCGGACCTGCCCCTCGTGCCATCGCGTCGTGCCGGTGCGCAGCGCAACGTGCCCTGGCTGCGGCGTCGCGCTCGGCCCGTCGGGTCCTGCCGGCACCCCGTGAACATTCCCGGCGAGCGTTCGCCCTTCGACAGGGGGGCCAGGACCTAGGGCCCTGAGGGGGCTGTTTAGTACTCTAATCGAGCGGTCGGAAGGAAGATATCGGGCGGCGTCCTATCCATATCAGGGGGGCCTCACATGGCCCGGGGAACCGGATTCTCGCCGACGCTGCTCATCATGGGCACCCTGGCGGTCGTGGCCGGATCGGCTGCGGCGCTGTTGGGGGTCGAGTCGCCGTCGTCCTCCCTCCTTTCGAGCCCGGCCGGCGCCACGATCTCGTCGGGGATCGTGATCGATGCGGTCCTCATTTCACCGGTCCTCGTCCTGGTGGGGGTCATCGTCTGGTCGATCACTTCCACGGGCGGGACGGGGGTCAGCAAGAAGGGGGCGATCGGGGCGATCGTCGTCGTCGCCATCGTCCTCGTGGGCCTCGTCTGGGTCCTCCATCAATCCCCATCGCTGACCGACTCTGCGGTCGGCACCCTCCCCAACGGGGGCGGCTCCGGTGGGTCGGGGGGGCACGGGGGCGGCGGAAACGGTTCGGGCTCTTCCAACGGGACCGGTGGGCACGGCTCGGGCGGCGGGTCGGGCGGTTCCGGCGGCTCCGGCGGAGGCGTCGGAGGGTCGGGCAACTCCAGCAACAGTTCGGGCGGTGGTTCTAACGGCACGAACGGGACCGACAACGGGACCCACAACGGGACGGGGGGTTCCGGTGGCGGCGGCGGGGGCGGCACGGGGGGCAAGGGGAACGGCACCAACGGGCACGGAGGTACCAACCTGACGCCGCCGACGGTCACCGCTCTCGCCCCTCCGCCCGCCAGCGCGTGGCCGCTGTTCGCGGCCGTCGCGGGCCTCTCGCTCTTGATCGGGGCGCTCGTCATTCCCCAGCTCGCCGCTCGGGGAGCTCGACGGCGCAACTCGGCCACGCTCACGCTCCGCCAGGCGCGCAGCCGCGCGGCGAAGGCGTTCTCCCGGGCGGCGTCGAGCCTCGCCGGTTCGACGGACCCGCGCGGGGTGATCGTCGAGCTGTACTCCCAACTCCTGGCGCGGCTCGAGCCGCGCAACGAGATCCCGTCGAGCCGGACCCCGGAGGAGATCCGGAGCGCCCATCTCCTTCCGCTCGGCGTCCGCACCGAGGCCGCGACCCATCTCACCCGGCTGTTCGAGGAGGCGTGCTATTCGTCCCACGCCCTCTCGGCGGACGAGGTGCGTGTGGCCCGTGAGTCGATTCAGATCGCCGAGTACGACCTTCGCGCCGCGCACGCGATCGGATGAACGCGCCGTTCCGGTGGACGTTCCCGATCATCGCGCTGCTCGCGACGATCGCGGCGGTCGTCCTGAACGACGAGCCGATCGTCGCGATCCCCGCCGCCACCATAGCGGTGGCCGCAGGGGCGATGACCCTCTGGGACTCCGTCCGGCCTCCGGCCCCGCAGCCGGGAGCGGAGCTGGAGGGCAGCCTCGCGGCGGCGCCCGTCGGCAACGAGGTCTGGTTCGAGGGGGGGGAGATGGGTCAGGAGGCGATCGTTCTCCTCCTCGACCGGATCGACCGGGCGCTCCTGCACCCGGCGCTCCCCAACCGCAGCTCCGGGGAGCTCACCCAGCTGCGCACGCTCCCGCGCGATCAGTTCCTCGGATACCTTGAATCGCGGATGGCCGAGCTCGAGGCCGTCTCGTGAGCCCGGGGGCCGCGGAAGCCCCGGGGTTCCACTGGAGGACCCGGGGATACCTCTTCGCCGGGGCGGGGGCGGTGTTCCTCGTTCTCGCGATCGCGGCCCGCGATGCGGTGCTGGTGCTTCTCGCCGTCCCCCTCCTCGTCGCGCCCGTCGCCTCCGCGCTCGCGAGCCCTCGGCCGATGCCGCGCGCCGCCCTCGCCTGGCGCTCGGTGGGGGTCGCGGGCGAAGTGCGGATCGTCGGGGAGGTGAAGGGGGACCCCCCCCGCTCGACCGACGACTTCTCGCTCGCGTTCGAGCGCCCGGCCGACCTCAGCGAGGAGCGTCCGCCCCGCGTCGAGTGGTGGCCCGGAGCGGTGCGGTTCGAGCTGCGATGGAGCTCGCCCCGGCCGACGGTCCAGGTCGTCCCCGCCCCTTCGATCGTCTGGCACGACCCGATCGGCCTCGTGGAGCGGGGCGCGACCGGTCCCCGGGCCGCGCTCGTGGTCGAGCGGTACCCCCTCGACCTGCACCGACTCGGGGCGGTCCGCCTCGAGCGCACCCGGCAGCTCCCCGGGAAGTCGCGGACGAGGAACATCGGGGTCACCGGGGAGTTCTTCGGGATCCGGGAGGCCACGCGGAACGAGCCGCCCCGCCGGATCAACTGGCGGGCGAGCGCGCGGAGCGGCAAGTGGCTCGCCAACGAGTTCGAGGTCGAGCGGACCGGCGACCTGATCGTGCTGATCGATGCGCGCCCGACGATCCTCGGCGAAGTGCTCGACGAGCGGTTCCTCGGGGTGGCGCGGGCAGCGGCCACGGGGATCTCCGGTGCCTTCCTTCGGCAGAAGACCCGGCTCGGGTACGCGTCGTTCGGCGAGTTCCTGGACGCGGTGCCGCTGTCGACCGGCCGCACGCAGGGGGTCCGGATCCGACGCGCCATCCGCGCCACGCGCCGGGGCGCCGTCGAAGGGCCGTCCGAGCGGTGCGCGGTCTCCCTGCGCCGCTTCTACCCGGCGGGGGTCACGACCATCCTGCTCTCCAGCCTCGGCGGGGACGCCGCGTGCGACCTGGTGGTCCACCTCCGCCACCGCGGCTACCCGGTGGTCGTGCTGAACCCATCGTGGCGATCCCTGGTGCCTCCGAAGACGACGCTCCCGCCGCGCGAGGATGCGCTCTCGGGGCGGCTCGCGCACCTCGAGCGCCAGATGCGGCTCGTGGCGACCCGCGCCTACGCCTCGGTCGTCGACTGGGAGGATCTCACCTCGCTCGGGGACCTCGCGCTCCTCCTGCAGCGGCCCGACCGGCGGAGGGCCTAGATGGCAAGCCCGAGCGCTCGGCCGATCGCGTCAGCCCGCGTGGGGGTCTCGTCGGTGCTCCTCGTGGGGGCGCTGGTGTTGTTCGGTCTCACGACCGAGTTCCGATGGGAGATCGCGATCTTGATCGGAGGCGCCGGCGCGGCCGCCGCGATCGCGCTGCGCGTCGTCTCCCACGGCCGAAGCACCAATACCGCGGTCGTCGTCGCGCTGCTCACGATCGGGGTCCTCGCGCTCGCGGCGACCGATTCGTGGAGCGCGGCGCTGGCGGGCGGGGTCGCCGTCCTCGCTCTGCTCGTCTGGCTCTCCGACGAGCCCGGTCGCGTGGCGGGTGGGGAGCGTCGTGCCGCCCTGGCGATCGGCATCGTCGGCCTGATCTTCGGCGTGACGTGGTTCTGCGCGTTCCTGCTCCCCCCCACGCGCGTCCCGACCGGGGTCGTCGGCGGCCTCCTGGTCGCGGTCATCCTGCTCGTGACCGCTCTCCTGGCCCGCCCGGAGCTGCTCGAGAGCGAGCCGCCGCTGTCGGCGTAGGCCGCGGGGTCGAGCCCGGGGCCCCTACAGGTCGTAGGTGGCGCCGTCGCTGGCGACCTCGGTATCGCCGAACCGCCCGCGCCCCTCGTGGGCGACCCGCGTCGCGAGGTCGGGCGCGTCGCCGAGGTGGGTCAGGAAGAGCCGACGGGCCTTCATCGCGGCCGCCGCGTCTCCCGCGCCGGCGCCCGTACTGTGCCCGAGTTGGTGCGCGAGCGTCCGGTGCTCCTCATCGAACGTCGCTTCGTGGATCAGCACATCGGCGTGCAGGGCGTGGGTCGCGGTCGGCTCTCGGGTGTCGCCCGTATAGAAGAGCGAGAGCCCGTCGGAGACCGCGAGGTAGCCGAGGTCGGGAACGGTGTGCGAGAGCGGCACGCCCCGCACCGTCCACTTCCCCACGTGGACCGCGGGCTGGAGCTCCTCCACGACCCGGAGGTCGTACAGTGTCGCCGGGTCCTTCACCATCGCGTCGGCGGCGACGAACGCGCGGAGGATCGGGGAGAGCCCGGGGGGGGAGACGATCGTGAGCGGCCTCGTGCGCCCCGTGATGAACGCGTGCAGCAGAAGGTCGAACAGTCCTGCGACGTGGTCGGTGTGCAGGTGGGAGAGGAGCACCGCCTCGACCTCGTCGAATCGGTGCAGGTCGTGCAGACGACCGGTGGCGCCGGCTCCGCAGTCGAGAAGGAGCCCTTCCACGATCGCGCTCGAGGGGTGCCGTCCTCCGCCGCGGTAGTTTCCGGCCCCCGTGCCGAGAAAGGTGAGCTTCATGGCGTCCGGGCCGCCGGGAAGCTCCCGGCGACGCACGGCCCACGAACCGGGGAGTTCAAGAGAGTTCGGAACGGGCCGGCGGCCCGCCCGGGCGTCGGGCGGCCGGTCACGTCGGGGCCGCGCCGCGCCCCGAGCGCGCCAGGCGTTCGAGGGCGCCCCGGACATGCGGAGCGGGCATCATCCCCGAGATCACTTCCTCGATCCGCCCGTCCGCTCCGATCCAGAACGTCACCCGCTTCGCCAACCCGAGGAGCCCGAGCGCGCCGAACTTTCGCGCGATGGTTCGGTCCGCATCGGCAACGAGCGGGAACGGCAGCTGGCACTTCTCGGCGAATCGCTGCTGGGCCTCGAGCGAATCGACGCTGACGCCGACGAGCGCAACGCCAGCCCGCTCGAACTCGGCGTAGTGGCGGGCGAACTCGTTCGCCTCCATCGTGCACCCCGTCGTGCCGGCCCTCGGATAGAAGTAGAGGACGGCCGGCCGCCCCCGCAGGGTCGTCAGGCTCAGGGTCTCCCCCCGATGCGTCGTCCCGACGAACTCCGGGGCGAGGTCGCCGACCGCGAGCATCGCCCGACGACCGGCCCGCGCTATATCAATCCGTTCGAGCGGACGGAGGCGGCCCGGCGGACGGCTCGACCCCGATCCGGAGCAGGTCCTCCTCCGTCAACGGGGGCCCCCGGGGCGCGCCGACGATCGACGAGAACCGTTCGGGCGTTGGAAGCGGCACGACGGCGGTCCGAACCCATGGCCAGTGGAGCGCGAACTGGAGGGCCGCTTGCGCGAGGGTCCGGCCGGTCCGCTCGGTGAGGAACGACAACCCGAGGACCGGATCGAGACGCGCGTGCAGGGTCGCGAGGCTCGTCGGCGGCTCGGCCGGGCTCCTCGAGAGCGGGGACCCTGCCAGCAGGGTCCCGTCGAGGCTGCCCGAGGCGAAGACGTCCCGTGCCAGGAGCGAGAAGCCGGCGGGGGTCTCGGCCCGTCGGGCGGCGTTGACGATATCGAGCTCGAGCAGGGAGAGCGCGCCCGAACGGAGCGCCGCGGGCCCGGAGTCGCCGTGCGTTTTCCCGGTCCGGATCGGCACCGCGATGTCGAGGACCCGACCGGAGCGGCGGAGCATCTCGAGGGCCTCCGGCGGGCGGGAGCCTCCCGTCCCGCCGCGGTCGGCCGGGTCCCACTCCACGATCGCCCGGCACCGGTCGCCGAGCCGGGCGAGGGTCCCTTCGACCGGCCGGTCGGCCGACACGGCGCTCGAGCCCGCCCCGCGCGCTGGCGCGGGGTGACGATGGGCGGAGCGATCCTCGGCCCCGACGATCGCCACGAGGGCCGGGTCCCGCTCGGGAAACGCGCGGACGAAGATCTCCTCTGCGAGGCGCGGGGACACGGTCGCGGCAAGATCGAACGTGGTGACCCCCGCTGCCCGGGCCTTCCGCAGGAGGGGCACGGCCATGGACGCCCACCCGGGGGAGGTCGGGCCTGGTGGGTCGATCGCGACGGCGATCTCCGAGAGCGTGTAGGCCGCCCCGGGGAACGGGCGCTGGGCGACCCGGAGCTCGCTCACCGGCATGGACCGGCAGGAGGAGAGCCGGGTCGGCACCTGAGCGTTTCGCACTCCGTCTTATCCGCCCGAGGACTTCGAGGGGGCGATGACGTCCGCGGCCGGTCCGGCGCTCCCGCTCTCCGAGCGGCTGCGACCGCGCCGGCTGGCGGAGGTCGTGGGGAACCCTCGGGCGCTCGCCGAGCTAAGGGCGTGGGCCGAGCGATGGCGCTCCCCGACCCCGCCGGCCCGCCGGGCCGTCGTTCTGTCCGGTCCCCCGGGCGTCGGGAAGACGACGGCGGCGCTTGCGTTGGCGTCCGAGATGGGCTGGAGCCTCGTGGAGATGAACGCCTCCGACGCGCGCAACCAGAGCGCGATCGACCGGGTCGCCGGACGCGCCTCCGTCTCGCATTCTCTCGGAGAGGCGTCGCCGGGAGGCGAGCCGCGACGGGCCCTCATCCTGCTCGACGAAGCCGACTGTCTCACGGGCCGCATCGCGGACACCGGCCGGACGACTCTCGAGCCGGTCCCGCTCCGGGAGTTCCTGCGCGGGCGCTACGGAACGATCGAGGCCCTGAACGGCGCCTGGGGGCTCGTTCCGGGCGGAAAGACGAAGCCGTTCGCGGACTGGAACAGCGTGCCTCGATCTCCGGGGAACTTCGCGTGGGGTCGGCTCCCGTCCGCCCGAAAGGACCTCGACGAGTGGCGCGCGAGCGGACGGCCGGTCGATACGTCCGATCGCGGGGGACTCGGCGCGATCGCGCGGCTCGTGCGCAGCACGCACCAGCCGCTCGTCCTGACGGTCAACGACGATCGGACCCTCAACCGGTACTCGGCCGTCTTCCGTACGTCCGTGCTCCGCATCCGCTTCCAGGCGATCGGGCCCGAGGAGCTGCTCGGCCGGCTCGGACGGATCGCGCGATCGGAACGGATCGACCTTGCCCCGGGCGCCCTCCCGGCGATCGTGGCCCGGGCTCGCGGCGACCTGCGCGCCGCATTGAACGACCTGGACGCGATCGCCCCGCTGCCCCCGGGGCCGTCCCAGCTCGAGGTGCTCGGAGCGCGCGACCGGACCGCGGACTTCGCCGGGCTGACCGCGGAAGCGCTCACGAGCGCCCGGATGTATCGCGGCGCGGAGGTCCGCGAGCGGCTCGACGCCACGCCGGACGACCTCCTTCCCTGGATCGAGGAGAACATCGTCCACTACGCTCCCGACCCCGCGCACCGTGCGGCCGCCTTCCGCACGCTCGCCGTCGCGGAGATTTTCCTGATGCGCGCCCGACGGGCGCGGGTCTACGTCCTCTGGAGCTACGCGTCCGAACTGTTGACCGGCGGTGTCGGCCTCGCCCTGCGCGAACGCCCCGTCTCGGGGAGCGGCGAGGCGGCGTTCCCGCGCTTCCTCGGAGAGATGGGCCAGTCGCGGGGCGCCCGCGAGGTGCGCGACTCCCTCGCGAGCAAGGTCGCGGAGCACTTCCACCTCTCGCGCGCGAAGGTGCGCTCGCTGTTGCTCTCGGAGATCGAGGGCCTCTCCTTCGTGCCCCGCGGGAGGAAGAGCACCGCGCGAGAGACCGCGCTGCGCCTGGCGATCGGCCGGGAGCTCGGCCTCACGCCGGAGGAGGCGGCGTTCCTGTACGGCGTCTCCGTCGACGACCCGGAGGTCGCCGGCGTCGGCGGGGCGCCGGACGATGATCTCCCTCCATCGCCCGAACTTCCGGCGGGCGGCCAGGCACCCCCAGAGCCCGGCCCGAGCGCGGCCCCGGCGGAGACGTCCCCGCGGAAGAAAGTGCAACGGAACCTCTCGGAGTTCGGCGCGTGAGCGCCGATCCACGGCCCGGGTCCGGCGCTCGACCCCGTGCGGTCGTCTCCTGGAGCACCGGGAAGGACGCCGCATGGTCGCTCGTGGAGCTACGGCGCCGGGGCGAGGTCGACGTGGTCGGGCTGCTCACCACGGTGACCGAGACGTTCGACCGGGTGTCGATGCACGGCGTGCGCCGCTCCGTCCTCGAGCTGCAGTCCGAGGCTCTCGGGCTCCCCGTCTACCGGGTCGAGATCCCGTTCCCGTGCCCGAACGAGGAGTTCGAGCGGGCGATGACCCGAACCCTCGCGACCCTTCGGTCGGAGGGAGTCGACCAGATCGCCTTCGGCGACCTCTACCTCGAGGACATCCGCCGCTACCGGGAGGACCGCCTGCGCGGGACGGGGGTCGCGCCGATCTTCCCGCTGTGGGGTCGCCCCACTCGGGCGCTGGCGGACGAGATGATCGCGGGGGGGCTGCGCGCGACGATCGTCGCCCTCGACCCGCGAAAGCTCCCGCCCGGGTTCTGCGGTCGGGAGTTCGACGCCGCGTGGCTCCGAGACCTTCCCGCCGGGGTCGATCCGTGCGGGGAGAACGGCGAGTTCCATACGTGCGTCACCGCGGGTCCGATGTGGGAGGGGCGGCTCCCGGTGAGGACCGGCGAGGTGGTCGAGCGGGACGGCTTCGTCTTCGCCGATCTCCTCCCGACCGGGGCCACTCGCCCCGGCTAGCGGGTCGCTTCGGTTCACTCGAGCTTCGCGTGAACGGAGATCGCGACGTTCCCCTTCAACGCGCCCGAGATGGGGCAGCCCTCGCCCGCGGCCTTCGCCGCGGCGTCGAACTCGGCCGGAGTGATCCCGGCGACCTTCCCGGTGACGCTCAGTTCCATCGTGGTGACTTTCCAACCGTCCCCGACCTTGTCGAACGTCGCGGTCGCCTCGACCGCGAGACGCGTCGGGGGCTTCTGCATCCGGCCGAGCCCCGCCGAGAGCGCCATCGAGTAGCAGGCGGCGTGCGCCGCCGCGAGCAGCTCCTCCGGACTCGTCTTCCCGGCGGGCGCTTCCGTCCGGGACGCCCACGTCACGGAGGTCTCGGGGAGCGCGCCGCTGGTCCCCTTCACCCGGCCGCTTCCCTGCGCCAAGGTTCCTTCCCACACGGCCTGGGCGGTTCGCTTCGCTGCCATCCGTCGGACGAGCCGGGCGCCCGATTTAACGTTCCCGACGGCGGCCGGCGGCTCGACGGTCACCTATTTCTCATCCGGTCGCGCTCCCTTTCTCATGGGCGCCGGCCTCGGGAGCCTGCCGCGGTTCCTCATCATCGAGCCGGTGTCGACCGTCCGCCTCGAGATGGAGCTCGACCGGCCGTCGTGCGAGATCGACGTGGAGCTGCAGAACCCAGGCCCCGGCCGCTCGTTCGTCGTCATGATCGGCCATCGGGGCGGCCCGTTCGTGCAGCGTCTGCGCCTCTCCGGTCGCGCCCGGATCGTCTTCGAACCGAAGAGTCCCGGGCAGTACGTCCTGGTCCTGGCGAACCCCGTCAAGGAGGCGCTGGTCCTGCGGCTGAAGGGCCGGCAGAGCGCCCTGCGTCTCGGCGAGGACGCCACGGAGCGGACGCGACCGCCGCCGGCCCGGCATCGACGTCGGGGGGTCCGAACGCGTCCGGCCTCGCGCAGCGGACGCCCTCGGGGCGGACGACCCCCTCCCGAGCGCGTGTCGGGACGTCGGCCGTAGCGGTCCGGCCCGGTCGAAGAGTTGAAGGGCCGGGTCGCTCCCGCCCCGTCCGGAGCGAACCGTCGTGTCCCTCAACGTCGCCCTGTTCGCGGAGATCGTGCTCAGCATCTTCGCGATCGTCGACCCGCTCGGCACGCTCCCGTTCTACGTCACCCTGACCGAGGGGTTCGACGCCGCCGACCGGAGCGTGATCGTGCGGCGGGCGGTCCTGGTGCTCGGCGGCGTCCTCGCCCTCTTCGCCCTCCTCGGACGGTTCCTCTTCGCCGTCTTCGGGCTCTCGCTCGCCGCCTTCGAGATCGCGGGGGGCGCCCTCCTCTTCCTGGTCGCCTTCGACATGCTGCGCGGTGAGCTCACGCAGGTGCGGCTCACCCCCCAGGACCGGGACGAGGCGATCGCGCGCCGGGACGAGCTGTCGGTCGTCCCCCTGGGGATCCCGCTGCTCGCGGGGCCCGGGGCGATCTCCGTGGTAATGATCTACGAGGGGAACGCCGGAAGCGACCCGCTGATCGTCCTCGCGACGTTCGTCGCGATCCTCGTTACCTGCGCGCTGACGTTCGTGATCCTGCGCTTCGGCGACGGGATCTTCCGCTCGATGGGGCGGGTCGGCGTGATGGCGATGACCCGGGTCCTCGGCCTGATCCTCGCCGCGGTCGGGGTGCAGTTCGTGATCGACGGGGTCCTGAGCGTCGCGGCGCACGTGTGACGCGCGGGCGCGGCTTCGCGGCCGTGCGAACCCGGGACCGCGCCGCGGCCGCGGGGGACCCGCCGCGTCGCGACAGCGCGTGGGCCGACGGGCTCCGGGGGTTCCGTTCCGCGGCCCAGACCATCTCCCCCGCGCGGACCGCGACGGGAAGGTCGTTCTCGGCCGGCGGGAATCCGCACTCGAAGTCGTCGGTGTACGCGCAGTACGGGTTGAAGCACCGGTTGAAGTCGAGCTCGTACTCGTCCGCCTCGTTGAGCTCGAGCGTCAGGTAGCGGCCCGGGCCGTAGCTCTCCTTGCCGCTCGTCCGGTCGCGGAACGGCACGAACGCCGAGGTTCCGACCCCTTCGCCCGCGTGGAAGACGCGCAAGTGGACCTCGCGGCCGCCGAGCCGGAACTTCAGGTCGCCGAGGTAGCGCATCACCGCCTGGTTGTCCCGGTTCGTCCGGAGGTACGCCTCCTCGGGTGCCGGCCGCCGGGCGAGCGTGGCCGTCACGCGATACGCGGCGTCCGGAGGGAAGTAGCGGAGCGCGTGGAACGGGACGCGGCCGCCAATGAACGGCGACTCGGGGTGGCGGGCCATGAACTCGTCCTTCATCGCACGTTCCGTGACGAGCTCCTTCTCCCAGGCGCGGGCATCGGTCATCGCCGGCGGGAAGGAGGGCCCCCCTTAACCCTTCTCGGCGGCGGCCGGGGGCCTCCACCGGCGCAGATCGACGTACATCAGTTCGAGGTCGATGTACGTCGAGCCACGGCGCACCGCCGACGGCATCCGGCCGACGGTCTCGAATCCGAGGGCCGCGTACAGATGCTTCGCTCCGTGGTTGTTGGCGAAGACCCACAGACGGACGATCTCGAACCGGGACCGAGAGAGCTCGAGCGCCCGCACGATCATGGCGCGGCCGAGACCGCGGCCCCGGTGGCGATGGTCGATCATGATCCCGAGCTCGCCGACGTGGCCTCCGTCCCCCTCTCGCCCGCCGGGGAACGTCGGATGGACGTTGCAGAGCCCGACCGCCTTCCCCTCGACCTCCGCGACGACGGCGATCTCGTCGCCGGCGAGCACGCGCCGATAGACCGCGGTGAACCACGCCGCCTCGTCCTCGCGCGAGGGCCGTTCGGCGAACAGCCCCACCCCGACCGGCTCCCCGCGGTCGCGCTCGTCGTACAGTTCCCAGTACGATTCTACGATCGCATCGAAGTCCTCCCACCGAAGCTGGCGCAGCATGCAGTCGCATCCAACCGGGGTTCCGATATCTCCTTTCGCGCGCCGTTCGCTCGAGCGACCGGTCCTGAGCGCAGGACGTAAATGGCCCCCGCTCCGTGTCCGCCCGATGGTCTTCGTTCGCGACGAGGGGAGCGTCATCGACGCGTCCCTGGACGCGGTCTGGGAGTTCATCGGGTCGGGGGACGCGCACTCGCACGCGCATCGGCACCAGGCGTGGCGGCGCGAGCGAGGGGAGGGGAACTCGGGGACCTATTCGTGGGAGCAGGAGTTCTCCGGAGGTCGGGCCCGGTTCGCGATGCACTGGGTCTCCTACCACCCGCTTGGCGTCGCATACGAGGTGATCGAAGGGCCGTTCGCCGGATCGCGGTTCTTCCTCTACTACACTCCGATGGGAGCCCGGACCGGGGTGACCGTCGTCGGGGAGTTCGTCTCGCCGTCGATCCCGGAGGCCCGCCTGGAATCCGAAGTGCTCCGGTTCTTCGCGGTCGAGTTCGACCAGGATCACGCCGCGATCCGAGCGCGGGTCGCCCCGAAGTGAGCGTGGCACGGCAACTCGGGCCGGTCTTCCCCCAGGTCGAGACGACGGCCGGCGGGACCGGGGCGTAGAGGATCCGGGAGATCGCACGATGAGCGACCCGAGTACGGGAGGAGGTTCGGCTCCGTCGGCGATCCAAGCGATTCCCGCGGGTTCTCCGCCCGCGTTCCGCAGGGCGATCCGGATGCGCCACGCGGTCGCGCTCTACGTGAGCTCGGTGCTCGGCTCCGGAATCCTCGTCCTCCCGGGGTTATTGGCGAACCTGGCGGGCCCGGCCTCCTTGATCGCCTGGGCGCTCCTGGCCGTGGCGAGCCTTCCTTTCGCGCTGACGTTCGCCTCGCTCTCCGCGCGCCGACCCGAGGCCGGTGGGGTGTATGCGTTCGCGAACGAGGCGTTCGGCCGGCCGGCCGCGCTGACGACCGGCTGGCTGTTCGCCCTGTGGCAGGTCGCCGGGGCACCGGCCGTTGCCCTGATCGCGGCGTCGTACCTCCGGTACGCCTTCCCGATCGACCGGGCCGAGACGTTCGTGCTCGCCTTCGCAGTGATCTCCGCGGCGTTCGGGGTCAACTACGGAGGGATCCGCCTGAGCAGCCGGGTCCAGCTGGCGGTGATCGTTTCGATCGTCGGACTGCTCGTGACCGCGCTCGCCGTGGCGGGGTCTCGCGTTCGAGCGGCCAACTTCCAGCCGTTCGACCCGCACGGGATCGTTCCCATCGGCACGGCCGCCGCGCTGATCTTCTGGTCGTTCCTGGGCTACGAGAACGTCTCGAACGTCGCCGAGGAGTTCGAGGACCCGCGCCGCGACTTCCGGCGCGCCGTCTACCGCAGCGTGGCGATCGTCGGCGTGCTCTACTTCGCCGTCGCCTTCGTCACCGTCGGGACCGCATCGTATCTCTCCGGGGGCAGCGTCGCCCCGTTCGCGGCGCTCCTCGGACATGTCCTCGGTCCCTATGCGGCGGCCGGGACCGCGCTGCTCGCGGTGTTCATCGTGTTCGGCGTCGTGAACGCGTACACGACCGGCATGTCGCGCGTCACGTACGTGACGGCCCGGGACGGGGGATTCCCGCGGGTCATGGCTCGGCTCGATCCGCGGTCGGGCGCGCCCGCGCGGGCCCTCCTGACCCTCTTCGGCGCCGAGGCGGTGGTCTTCGCGTGCTACTACTTCGCGAACGTCTCCCTCGCCACGGCGCTCCTGATCGCCAGCGGCGCCGCGATCGCGGTGTACATCATCGGTTCGGCGGCCGGGGTTCGGATCTACACCCGAGCGGGGGCGTCCGGTCGAACGACCCGGTGGCTCGCGCTCGTATCGCTCGGGGTCTCGGTCGCGGTCCTTCCGTTCGTCGGCTGGCCGGTCGTCGCCGCCGCCGCGGTCGCCCTGGGCGCCGGTCTGTACTTCACCCTCGAGGCACGAAGGCGGCAGCGACTTACGGCGATGTGACGGGTCCGGACGATACCCTTCGAGATCGTGCGATCATCGCTTCGGACGAGCCGCTCGAGACCCGCAGCGGAAGCCGTAGAGCCCCAGGCCGGTCCGCCGAACCGGGACCGCGTGACGTAGGCGGGCCCATTGACGGAGGGCTCGGCAGAGGTCGCCCGACGGACCGTGATCGGCGATCGCGACGGCACCAGAGGGAAGTCGCGGGTCGAGTCCGCGGAACTCCCGGAGGGAGTCGCGGTCCCAATGCGGTACGTCGTACACGAACAACCCCACCTCGGGCAGCTCCTCCGTGAGGAGCGGTAGCACCTCGGCCTTGTCGCCCCAGCGCAGGTCCCAGCGCTTGCGCAGCCGGTTCGGTACGGCCCAGCCGGGACCCCGGCCGAACGGGAGCGACCAGGAGGCGGTCTGAGAGGCCGACCGGTTCGGAGGCCGTCGGTCGATCTTCGGAAGGTCGACGGAGTGCAGCGTTCCTCGGCCGTTCTTCTCGAGCGCGCGGAGCAGATAGGCGGAGGAGACCCCCGAGGAAACTCCGACCTCCACGACGTGCCGGGGCCGCAACAGTCGGGTCAGGGCGTACAGCTCCTGCGGTGCATCGATCTCCACGTATCCGCTCCGGCCGCCTTCCCGGTGCTCTCGGGCCAGGTGCCGGAAGAGTGCGGCGTCGGATCCCGCCTCTCCGAGGTACTTCTCGGCCGAGGAGCGGCTGCTCCCGGCGAGCGCCGCGACCCAGGCGACGTCGGGATCGGTCTCGGGCTGCATCTACCGACCATTGGACCGGCGCCGCGGGGGTGGCGCCTCGAGGAGCACCTTCCACCCTTTCATCCACTCCTCGGGCCGCTCGATCTGGGGGCGGACGGCCGCGACGCGCTCGAACGCCTGGTCGAGCGTTAGGTTCCCGTAGCGGTGCAGGTACCACGCCCCGGCGAGAGAACCCCGCCGGACCCCGTGGCCGCAGAACAGCAGGACGGGGGTCCCCTGTTCCCGGGCCCGGTGGGCCATCTCGGTGATGCGGTCGAGGTTCTCCACCTTCGGCGCGTCGGTCGTCCCGTCGTAGATCGGTAGATGCTCGGTGCCGGGCATCTCGTCCAGCTCCTCGGGCCGCTCGTCCAACACGCAGAAGCGCGCGCCGGCGAACGAGGTGGCGTCCTTCCAACCGCCGACGAACACTCCGTCGGCGATCTCGGAGGGGTTCGAACTGGATTTCTTGGCCCGTCCGCTGTTGGACTTGCGCGAGGTCGTCATCGGAGATTCTCACCGGCTCGCGGGTTAAGAACTACTCGCAAACTGTAACAGCCTGGCATAGACTTAATCCGAGCCGATCCCTCGGTCGCGCACCGTGCCTCGCACGGGGCGACCGGGTCCATGCGCAGGGCACCTTCGATCGAGCTGAGCCCGGAGGAGAGGATTCACCTCGAGCGAGTATCGGAGACCCCCGGTTCGCCCCCGGCGGTCGTGCGCGCTCGGATCGTCCTCGCGGCGGCCGGCGGCGCGACGAACGAGGAGATCGCACGAACGCTCGGGATCGGTCGCTTGGCGGTCGGCCGATGGCGGAATCGGTTCCAGCGCTCGCGCCTTCCCGGACTCAACGATGAGATTCGAGTGATCTCGCCGGCAGCACGGCTCTCGTCGAGCACGATCCAAGCGATCGTTCGCGCGACCGAGGCCCTGCCCGCCCCCGGGCCGCGGGGATGGACGACCCGCGCTCTCGCCCGGCGGTTTTCGGTCAGCCACATGACGGTCCAGCGGATCTGGCAGGCCCATCGCATCCGGCCGGTGCGATTCGGCGCGCGGCCGCTCCGAGCGGACCCCGTGACCCCGCTCACGGTTCACGACGTGGTCGGATTGTTCCTGAACTATCCCGAGGGTGCGCTGGCGCTCACGCTCGGGCCGGATCACACGGCCAACAACCGGCAGCCGCCCACCTGGGCGCGGCCGCCCGGCCTCGAGGGGAACGCGGGGCCCACGGCATGGCCGGGGTTGCCGACGGCGCCGTCCGATCTTCCGCGCACCGCGATACCGCGAGGAGGAAGGGTCCGTGGCGAGCAGCTACTCCGATTCCTGATGGGGGCCAGTCGAGCCGCCGGGAAGGACGGTCGGCTGCGCGTGGTAGTCACGGGTCCGACCTTCGCCCCGCGGGACGTCGTCGCTACGTGGCAGCTTCGCCACCCGACCGCCGAGATCCGGGTCCGTCCGGGATGGGAGGCGTGGAAACGGGAGGCCATCGAGCAGATCCGGGCGGTCGGCCGGCCCCCGACCCGGTCGAATCGCCTCCGAACTCGCGGGGAGACCGCGGGCTCGCTCGTGCGTTTTCTCGCCGACTATCCCGAGCGGAGCGGGCCGTACGTGTGGCTCGCTCCTCGCTCCGCTCCCGAGGCGGGGACGGCGGCGCACCGGTTACGGTACGACCTCTCCGTTACAGGACACCCGGGGTTCAAGAGCCGGTCCGCCGCTCGAGAACGCATGGCCCCGGCAAGGGCTCCGACCGCCGATGCCCGAGAAATGGCACGAACCGTCCTGCGTCGGTCCCTCCGCGTCAAGCGGGGAGAGCAGGTCGCGATCGCCTGCTGGACCTCGAGCCTCTCCGAGGCGAACGCGTTCGTACTGGAGTCGCTGGCTTTGGGGGCGCGCCCGTTCCTGCTCTACCAGGACGAACCGACCTACTGGGCGGCCGCGGCGACCACCCCGCTCGAGCACCTGGGACATCTGGGCACCCACCAACGGGCCGCGATCGAGCGGTCGGACGCGCTCGTGAGCTTCTTCGGACCGAGCGACCGGGAGCGCTTCCACGCGCTCCCCCCGGCGGTCATGAACCGCCTCGGGGCGTTCGACGACGAGCTGTACACCGCGGTGGCCCGCGGAGGAGCCCGCGCGGTCCAGATGGCCCTCGGGCGCGCCTCGGCGGCGTCCGCCCGCATGTATGGCGTGAACCTCGCCCGATGGAGGAAGGAGTTGATCGACGGGTGCCGGGTCGATCCCGACGAGCTCCGACGGCGCGGCGCACCCCTCGTCCGAAAGCTCGCCACCGGCCGGGAGCTCCGCATCACCCACCCCAACGGGACCGACCTGGTGCTGAGGCTCCGACACCGGCGGCCGATCCTGGCCGACGGGGTGGCGACCGCGGCTCGTCCGAAAGGGACCTGGAGCCTGGTCACGCTTCCGGCCGGGGTCGTGACGGTGGCGGTCGACGAACGATTCGCCGAAGGGACGTTCCGGTCCAACGTGACCAGTTCGGTCGGGCTCTCGCGCGGGGTAGGGGAGTTCGCCGGCGGACGCTGGACGTTCTCGCGCGGCCGACTCGCCCGCTACACCTACGACACGGGGGGAGAGCTGTTCGCGGAGAGCTACGCGAACGCGGGGGCGGGCCGCGAGCGCCCGGGCTCGGTCGCGATCGGGCTCAACGACGCGATCTCGGACTCTCCGCTGCTCGAGGACCAGGGCCTCGGGACCGTGACCCTGCACATCGGCCGGAACGACTACCTCGGGGGGTCGAACGCGGCCTCCTGGTGGGCGTGGCTCTACCTCCGCGGCGCGGACCTCGCGGTGGACGGCGCAAAGCTCGTCTCGAAGGGGAGGCTGCGGCCGTAATGCTCCGGCACGGGCCGGCGCCCGGGCGCGAGGCGCCGTACGGGGAGCTCCGGTGATCTCTCTCCTCGTCCTTCTGCTGATCGCAGCGGCGTTCGGATTCGCCGTGAGCATCGGAGCCCACTACACCGGGGCGTGCATGGGGATGCCGTACGCCGCGGGCGCTATCCGGCCGACGCATGCCCTGCTGCTGATGGCCCCGTTGGCGTTCGTCGGAGCGGCCTTGGCCAGCGAACGGGTCGAAACGACGGTCGGGCACGGCATCCTGACGACCCCGACCGTGGCGCTCGGCCTAGCGCTGGCCATCATCGTCTCGGCGCTGACGCTCACCAGCGCCTACAACTTCCTGACGATCCCGACGTCGACCATCCAGATCCTGGTGTTCTCGACCGTCGGGGCGGGGGTGGGGGCCGGGGTCGCCGTCGACTGGACGACGATCGGCTCGTTGCTGCTCCTCTGGGCCGTCGCGCCGTTCGCCGCCTTCGGCCTTGGGTACGGAATCGTCTGGATCGCCGACCGGAGCCGCCCCCCGGGGCCGGCCGCGGCGAAACTCGGCCGAGGCGCCGTCCTCGGCCTCGTGGGAGTAGGCGGGGCGGCCTCCTTCGCCATGGGGGCGAACGACGTCGCGAACGCGTCGGGGGCGCTCGTCATGACCGGTGTATTTCCGCTGCTCCTGGCCGGCACGGTGGGAGGGCTCGGACTCGCCGTCGGGGTCTTGACCTGGGGACGACCGCTCCTCCAGCGCGTCGCCTTCGACCTCGTCCGGCTCGACCCCCGCATGGCGATCAGCGCTCAGCTGGCCCAGTCGATCGTCGTTCTCGTCTCGGTCGGATTCGGGCTCTTCACCTCGCTGAACCAGGCGTTGGTCGGAGCGATGATCGGGACCGGCGTGGCCCGAGGCCAGTCGACGGTCCTCTGGAAGCCGGTGCGGAGCATCCTGATGGGGTGGGCGGCCGGGCCGGTCTCGGGGTTCGCCCTAGGGTTCGCGATCGCGCACGTGGTCCTTCGGGGTGTGGGGTAGACTCGGCGCGAAGAGACCTACGATCGGTGGACCAGAACCCTGGTCATGAGTTCGCTTCTTGACTCCGATTGGAAGGGGAGCGGGGACCCGGGCGATCCGGGTCCGCTCGTTCAGGCGTAGCCAAACTGGCGCTTCGCAAAATCGCTCATGCGGTCGGGGGTCCACGGCGGCTCCCAGACCATGTCGATCGTTGCGCTGTGCACGGCCGGCACTTTCTCGAGCGCGGCCTTGATCTCCTCGGCGAGGATCCCGGCGACCGGGCAGCCGGGCGCGGTGAGCGTCATCTTGAGCTTCACGTCGTCCCCCTGCCACTCGAAGCCGTAGATCAGTCCGAGATCGACGATGTTCATCGGGATCTCGGGGTCGTAGATCTGCTTGAGCTTCTCCGTCATCAGCTTCTCGCGTTCCGCGTACGGACCCGTGGGGGTCGGCGCGAACGGGGGGACCGCAACGACCGTCGGCGGGGGGGCCGGTGGGGCGGGAGCGGCGTCGCTCATCGTCCGGAACTATCGACCTCGCGCGTATAAGGGTGCGCGGGCCGGGCGGTTACCCCGACCTCCCGGGGGCGGGAACTCATTTGAAGTGGCCGACCGTGGACCGGTCGATGGCCCCGTCCACCGACGTCCACGCGCTACCGCCGTCCCGCGGCCGACTTCGGCTGCGGTCCGTCGGGCTGTCGTCGATCCGCAAGCCGCTCGTGATCGAGCGTCCGGGGCGGGTCAACTCGTTGGCCGTGGCGTTCCGGGTGGGCGTGGACCTCCCGGCCGATCGGAAGGGCTCGGACCTCTCTCGGAACGCGGAGATCCTCGCGGAGATCGTTGATGCGACGGTCGCCCGCCCGGCGGTCGGACTCGAGTCGGCCTGCTCCGCCATCGCGTGCGAACTCCTCGCCCGGCACACGTACGCCACCGAGGCGTCCGTGGAAGCCTCGGCGGAGTACTTCCTTCGACGGGGGATCTCGCCGGAGCGTCGCAGCTTCGAAGACTACACCCTCCTCGCCGAGGCGCGGGCGGTGCGGGGCACCGACGGGACGATCGCGGTCGAGCGCGCCGTCGGCGCCGAGGCGGTCGGGATGACCGCCTGCCCGTGCGCCATGGAGACGTGCCGGGAACGCCTCCTCCAGGAGTATCCGGCGCTGGCCGACCCCTCGCTCCGCGACCTTCCGATGATCACCCACAACCAACGGAACCGGACGACGCTCGTCTTCGAGCTCACCCCGGGGGCCGACGTCGAGGTCGACGAGATGATCGGCGCGATCGAGGCGGCGCAGTCGAGCCCGACGTACGCGATCCTCAAGCGCGGCGACGAAGGGCAGGTCGTCCTGGACGCCCATCGTCGCCCGAAGTTCGTCGAGGACGTCATCCGCGACCTGCTGCACAGCGTCCCGGCCCGCTTTCCTGCGCTCCCGGACGCGGTGGTGGTGCGGGCGACGACGGTCAGCGAGGAGTCGATCCACAAGTACAACGTGGAGGCGGCGCATCGCCTTCCGCTCGGCGAGCTGCGTCGGGAAACCGCCGCCTGACGCGCCCGTCGGGGAGGACCGGTGCGCTACGCGATCGACGCGGTCCGCAGGCGACCCGGACGGTCGGCCCTTACCGCGCTCGGGATCGGCTTGTCGGTCGGGCTCGTGGTCCTGCTCGTCTCCCTCTCGGCCGGCGTGCAGACGAGCGCGGTGACCCTGGCGTACGAGAGCGGTGTGGACCTCCTCGCCGTCAGCCCCGGCTCGAACATCACCTCCGGGCAGTTCCCGCCCCTCTCCCACGCCCACTCGCTGGTCACGCAGGTCCCCGCCGCCGATCCGAACGTAGCAACGGCGAGCCCGTGGCTGATCGAGGATCTCGCGTTCGGGAACGCCTCCCTCTGGCAGGCGGCGAACAATTCTAGCTTCCCGATGGGCTGGACGTACACCGAGTCCGGGACCGTCGGCTGGATCCCTTCGGACAACGGCGGGATCGAGACCCCCACCGTGTACCAGGGGTCGGGGTTCACCGCGCCGGGCGACCCGTTCTACGCGAACGGCAGCTTCAACGGCACGCCGACCCACCAGATCGTCCTCGACCAGGGGCTCGCCGACGTGCTTCACGTAGGGATCGGGGACCGGGTCTGGGCCGGGGCGACCGAGCCCCCCTCGAACGCCGTCCTCGAGAGCTGGTACGCGAACGCGACCGAGTTCCGGGTGGTCGGGGTCTCGGGCCCGTTCTGGCTCGTGCCGTCCGCGCTCCTCGGGTTCGTCTACCTCTCCGAGCTGCAGAAGCTCTACGGAGGCGCGAGCGCGTCGACCGACTACGCGACGCTCGTCCTGATCCACCTTTCGGACCCGACGCACCCGACGACCGACGAAGCCCGCATCGCGGTCGCGGTCCCCGGGCTCAGCCTCTACACCCTCGGGAACATCCTCGGTGAGATCCAGCACATCGTCAACCTCTATCGCACGTTCGGCCTCCTCGTCGGGGCGGTCGGGATCGTGGTCGCCGCCCTGTTCGCGACGACCGTCCTGCAGATGTCGGTCGACGACCGGAGCCGGGAGCTGGCCGTCCTGCGCGCCCTCGGATCGAGCCGCGGGTCGGTCGGCCTGCGGGTGGTGGAGGAGTCGTTGATCCTCTCCGGCCTCGGGCTCGCCATCGGGCTCCCGATCGCGTACGCGGGCGCCCTCGCCCTCAACCGATTCCTCCTCGGGCTGCTTCCGGGCCTTCCGTCGGCGTTCTCCTTCGTGTCGTTCGACGCCTCCGTTATCCTGACCGGCGTGGCCACGGTGCTTGCCCTGGGGCTCGCCACGGCGGTCGCTCCGGCGCTCCGGGCGATGAGCCTCCCGGTCGCCGAGGAGCTCCGGGCCGCATGAGGGGGCCGGGGTGGGGCCGCGGACCGCGCCATGCGCGCTTCCAACGGGTCCTCGCGATCGCCGCGATCGCGGCCGCGGTCGCCCTTCCGGTCGTGCTCATCTCCGTCGGGGGCGGGGTGGCGGACCACGAGCTCCGGGCGCTCGAGACCGCGGGATACCAGATCGTGGTCAGCGCCGCCGGAGTGCACGGGATCACCGGGGCGCACACGCTCAGCGACCGTATCCTCGGACTGGCGGGGGTGGCCTACGCCTCTCCGACGTTGAGCGTCGCGGTCGATGCGTTCAACGAGAGCGGCAACGTCACGCCGGTGCTCGCGGAAGGAGTGATCCCGGCGCAGTTCTCGCCGACCGTCGGTCCGAGCGAGAACGGGGTCTTCCCGAACCCGTTGCCGCTCGGCGATCCGAACGACTCGGTGCACTTCGCGAACGGCACGTACTCGGGGGCGGCCACGTACGACGTCCTCCTCTCCGCGCCGTACGCCGAGCACTTCGACGTGGGGGTCGGGGGGACGGTGGTGCTCTCCACCGCCGACAATCTGAGCGCGGGAACCCGGTACAACGTGACGGGACTGTTCGGTCCGCCGTTCTCGCTCCTCGAGCCGACCGCCGCCTATGCGGTGGTTCTGCCCCTGTCCGATCTTCAGACCCTCACCGGCTACGCGAGCGGCAGTGGAACGATCGTGCCGGACGCGGCCGACTCGATCCAGGTCGCGGTCAACGCGTCGATCGCGGGGGACCCGGCGGCGATCGCCCGGATCGCGTCCGAGATCCACGCCCTCGCACCGGCGTACAGCGTGAGCACGCTCTCGCAGGAGGCGCAGCAGCTGGAGTCGGCGAGCTCCGTGCTCACCGGCTTCTACCTGGCGCTCTCCTCGGTGGGGATCGTCGTCGGCGTGATCTTCCTGGCGCTCGTCCTCCTGCGGCGCGTGGAAGGGGAGCGCCGGTCCATCGGCATCCGACGCGCCCTCGGGCTTCCGTCCCGCGCCATCGCGGCGGGGATCGTCCGGGACGGCGCCGAGATCGCCGGGGGAGGGGCGGTCGCGGGAGTGGTGGGGGGCTATCTGATCGTCCTCCTCCTCGCAGCCAAGGGGACGACGACCGTACGGGAGGCGGCGAGCCTCGCGGTGTTCCCGGGGCTCCTCCTCGGGGAGCTGGTCGTGGGCCTGGTCGCCCTGTCGCTGGTCGCGAGCGCCGTCGCCACCCGCGTCGCGCTCCGGATCCCCGTCGTGGAGGCGCTCCGATGAACCGGCTCCCGGTCTCCACCGTGGAGCTGACCGACGTGGCGCGGGTCTACTCGGCCGGGTCCGCCGACGAAGTGCGCGCCCTGCGCGGGGTGTCGATGCGCATCGACCCGGGCGAGTTCCTCTCCGTCGAGGGCCCGAGCGGCTGCGGCAAGACGACGCTGCTGAACCTGCTCGGGCTGCTCGACGCCCCGACCGCGGGGACGATGCGCTGGGACGGCCAGCCCGTCGGCGCCCGGAGCGACCGGGAGCGGGCGCGGCTGCGTCTCGAGAGGGTCGGGTTCATCTTCCAGCGGTTCTACCTTCTTCCCACGATGACCGCCCGCGAGAACGTCGAGCTGCCGATGCGCGCGCTCGGGACCCCCCGGGCCGAACGGCTCGCGCGCGCGTCCGAGCTGCTGGGCGAGGTCGGCCTCTCCGGCCGCGAGCGGGCGTTCCCGCACCAGCTCTCGGGGGGGGAGGAGCAGCGGGTCGCGATCGCCCGCGCGCTGGCGAACCGCCCAGGGCTCCTGCTCGCCGACGAGCCGACGGGTGAGCTCGACTCGGGCAACACGCGCGCGATCCTCGACCTCCTGACCCGCGTGCGGGCCGACCGCGCAGCGACCCTCGTCCTCGTGACGCACAATCCGACCGTCGCGGCCCGGGCGACCCGCCACGTCGTCATGGAGGACGGCCGGGTCGTCGGCGACCGCCGGGGCGAGTGAATCCGTGGCGCGGATCGCGATCCTCCTCGAGGACCGCTGCCACCCGAAAGAGTGCCAGTGGGAGTGTCAGGCGTACTGCCCTCCGGTCCGGATGGGCCAGGAGTGCATCGTGGAGGGGCCGACCGGCCGGCCCATCATCTCGGAGACGTTGTGCATCGGCTGCGGGATCTGCGTCCACAAGTGCCCGTTCGATGCGATCAAGATCCTGAACACCCCGCAGGCGGACGAAGCCGAGATCGTCCACCGGTACGGCTACAACGGGTTCCGGCTCTACCGGCTCCCCGTGCCCCCGGAGCGGGGGATCACCGGCCTGCTCGGCCCCAACGGGACGGGCAAATCGACCGCGCTCCGCCTGCTCGCCGGACGGGACGTCCCCAACCTGGGCGACTACGAGCATCCCGCGGAGTGGACCAAGGTCCTCGACCGGTACCGCGGCACCGCGCTGCGCGCCCACTTCGAGCGGGTCTCCCGCGGGGGGCTCGTGACGGCGGTGAAGCCCCAGTACGTGGACCGGCTCGCGGACGAGGCGTCCACGGCCTCCGAGTTCGTCGGGGAAGGCCCGCGCGCGGCCCGGGCACTCGAGGACGTCGGGCTCGGCCACCGGGGAGGACGGCGGCTCGGCGAGCTCTCCGGCGGCGAGCTCCAGATGGCGGCGATCGCCCGGACCCTGGCGACCGACGCCGACCTCTACCTGGTCGACGAACCGTCGAGCTACCTCGACATCGTTCACCGCCTGCGGATCGCCCGGCTGCTCCGCCGCCTCGGGGAGTCGAAGAGCGTCGTGGTCGTCGAGCACGACCTCGCGCTCCTCGACTACCTGGCGGACCAGGCCCACCTGATCTACGGCGAACCGGCGGCGTTCGGGGTGATCAGTCACCCGATCCCGATGCGCTCGGCGATCAACACCTACCTGACCGGGTACCTGAAGGACGAGAACGTCCGGTTCCGGACCGAACCCGTGCGGTTCGTCGCGCACCCTCCCAAGCCGGCGGGACGCCACAACGTGGCGGTCGAGTTCCCCGCCCTCGAGAAGGAGTTCCCGTCGTTCTCCCTCTCCGTCGGCGCCGGGGCCCTGGCGACCGGCACGACCGTGGGGGTCGTCGGACCGAACGCGACCGGCAAGACGACGTTCGTCCGGATGCTCGCGGGCGCCGAGACCCCGACGCGCGGCGCCGCCCCGGCCGGGGTCACCGTCAGCTACAAACCCCAGTACCTGAAGGCGACGCAGGCCGCGAGCCTCCGGGCCCGCTCCGAGGCGCTCGCCGGTGACCCGACGTTCGACGCGAAGCTGTTCGAACGGGAGCTTGTCCCCGGCCTCCACCTGGACGAGGTGCTGGACGTCGCGCTTCCCGACCTCTCGGGCGGTGAGCTCCAGCGGGCCGCGGTCGCGCTCGCCCTCGCCCGGCCGGCCTCGCTCTACCTGCTCGACGAGCCGTCCGCCTACCTCGACTCGGACGAGCGGATGGCGATGGCACGCCTCCTCCGCCGGCAGGTGGAGCGCCAGGCGGTCACCGCGCTGGTCGTCGACCACGACGTCTACTTCCTCGACCTCGCCTGCGACGAGCTGATGGTCTTCCAGCCCGAGGGCACGGACGGCACGCGAGGGCGGGGCGACGGCCCGTTCCCGATGCGGGACGGGATGAACCGCCTGCTGCGGACGGTCGACATCACCTTCCGGCGCGACGCCGAGACGCTCCGCCCGCGGATCAACCGCGAGGGCTCCGTCCTCGACCGGGAGCAGCGCGCGAAGGGCGAGTATTACTACGAAGCCGCCGCCTGATCCGAGACTTCCCCTTCCGGATCCGCCCGTCCGGCCCGCGACCGCGTCCGAGGTGCCTCGCGGGATAACTACGAGCGACGGCGCCGTCAGCTGCTGGGCGAGCAGTTCGGGCAACGGAGCATCCCATTGGCCTCGCGGACCGGCGTCCCGCCGCACCGTGGACACGGAGGTACCGACGGAGTCCCCGGTGCGTCCACGGTGTCGAACCGAATGTTCGCCGGGGTCGGGGTTCCGACGACGGACGGTGGCTCCCCCTGCGCGTTCCGAATGGCGCGGAGCCACTCGTGCACGTTGTCGACCTCGAACACCCCCTTGCGGCGACGCGAGACGATCTCGAGAGTCACCACGTTTCCGAACAGCGGGGGGATCAGCCGGGTCGAGACGAGCTGGGAGAGCGGGAATTCAAGGTGGGACTCGAGGTCCACTCCCACCGCGTGCGGACGGATCTCCAACCGAACCGACTGGCTCGGTTCGAACGTGATCCGACGACTCGTCAGCGTCAGCTGCCCGGTACGTTTGGAGTGCCAGTTCGTGGCCGCACCCGTCATGATCACCGACTCTCCCTCGGCGAGGGTGACCATCGTTTCCTCTCCCGGAGTCCCGAGGCACGTTCTCGTACTTTTATTCATTCGCCGAGGAGAGGCCCACGGACGCCGGATCGGGCGGGTCGGGTCGTATCCGGTCCCGGCCCTCGTCCCTCGCCGGAAGGCTCGCGACCGGCGGCCGTTGCGGGACGCTACCCGTTGGCTCGAATCGCGTCCTCGACGAGGGCCAGCGCCAGGGGGATGTCTCGGACCGACGCGACCGTCACCGAGGCCCACTCCGCGCTCGGTCCCCTCGTGCGGACCCGCTCGTCGAACGCGTGCTCCTTGGTTCGTTCCCGGATAAGCTCCTTCGTGAGGCGGACGTCCATGCGAAGGTCACCGTGGAAGTGCGCGATCTCCCGCTCGCCGACGAAGTAGGCCGGTCGCTCCCCCCAACGGGACGGACGGCGATCGAGCCCGGGCAGGCCCACGAGGCGACGCTCGAGCTCCGCTCGCACCGACGCCGGCTTCGCGGTGGGCGTCGAGCGGGCCGGGGCCTTCGTGCCCATCCGGTACCTCCGATCCCCGCGGGGGCCGTCGACGAGGTTGTTCTATCCCTGGTGGACCTCGTGAATCTCGTCGGCGACGAGTCCGTGGGCTTCCTTGTGGACGCGGGCCGCCGCCTCGGCGCTCGGCGCTTCGACCAGGCAGTAGATCGTCTCCGATTTCTCGTCGACCCAATAGCTCCGGTAGTCGACGCCGTGCTTGCCCTGGACCTTCAGGTCCTTCGCGTGCGCTTCGGCAACCGCGGCGGCGGTGACGCCCTTGACCTTTCGATGGGTATCCATGTAGAGGGGCATGCGGGGTCGATACCGCTGCCCGCTCATGAAATCTCGTTCCGGGGGAGAACTCTTTAGCCGAGGTCGCCGGCCGGGTGGGGGTCGACGTGTGCCCCAGCCACCGAAGGCCGAGCGTCCCTCGAACGCCGGCGCGTGACTCCGGGGGAGACTCCCCCGGGGCGACTCCTCCCGCGCCGGTTGATGGCCTTATCGGACGCCCCGCCGTACCGGAGACCGGGCCGAGGGATGGAAGCTGGAACCGCGGGACCCGAACCGACTTCCTCGCGTCCCGTTCGGGAGCGCCGATGGTGGGTCGTGCCGATCGCCGCCGTGGCGGTAGCGGTGGCCGTCCTCCTTCTCTTGGGGACCGTTCCGGTCCGGCAACACTTCACCCTCCGGGAGGCTGCGATCTATGACCCCAACGTCACCTGCTCACCGGGGGTGGGCCCGACCAAGGGCACGACGGTAGACTTCCATTGGTCGGCCCCCTCGAAGATCACGTTCTTCACGATCAGTTGCAAGCTGAACGAGGTCGTCTACTCGGCGGAGGGGACGAACGGATCCGGGAGCTTCGTGTCGGTGGGAGGGTTCTACCAGTTCGGCGCGTCGTGCCCCGAGGGCGCTTGCGTGGAGGCGAACGTCACGGGGACGTTGACCGCTCCGCTGCTCGTTCTTTGAGCGACCACGTGCTCGCGAGATCACCGATCCGGCCCCGTAGTCCCCCTGCCACCACGGGATAGTGCAGGCTGCAGTTCGTTCCACGGGCTGGTTTTCCCTCCGGGCGGAAGCGCCCCGGGCGGACGTGTTGCGCTAGCGTCACCGCTCGCACGGTCCCCACACCCGCCCGCATCGGTGGGGCGGCGGTGTCGCTAAGTGCCCGCGCGCCTGAAGCGTCCTCGAGCTGGGCCGTGAGCACTCCGCCTGCGTCGCCCCCTGCCGGACCGTCCCCGGAGATCCCGATCCTGGACCCGGAAGGAACGTTCCGGGCGTGGGGACGGATGTCGGTCGCCGTCATCGGCACGTATGTCGTGCTGCTCCTGCTCATCGTCTTCGTCCTGATCCCGCGGGAGTCGGCGTCGTACCTCTGGGTGCCGTACGCGCTGGCCGCGGTGATCCTGCTGTTCCTCGTCCGGTACTTCTCGACGCACTACACGATCGACGACTCGTTCCTGCGCGCCTCCCGGCTCCTCGGCGGGCGCCGGGTCGCGCTCGAGGAGGTACGCCGCATCGAGTACTCCGCGCTCCGGGACCTGGCTCCGACGGGCGTGATGGCCGCCTTCGGCCCGTGGGGGTGGCGGGGCCGGATGTGGAGCCCGGTGATCGGGGCGTTCGACTCCGTCTTCACCGACCCGGCGAACGGGATCCTCGTGACCGCCGCCGACTTCCCGCTCTACTTCTCGCCCAAGGACCCCGAAGCGTTCGCGCGCGAGCTGTCCCGGCGCGTCCGCTCGTACACCGGCCCGCTCGAGGTCGACGTCGGTCACCCCCTGTCGGGATGAGCGTTCAGTAGACGACGATCGACGGGTCGACGTCGTGCGCCCAGGCGTTGATGCCGCCCTTCAAGCTCCGGACGTTGGAGAATCCGAGGTCGAGCAGCATCCGCGTCGCGTCCGCCGACCGGGAGCCCGACCGACAGAAGAGGACGATCGCGCGCGCGCCGGTGAGCTCGTCGACGTGGTCCGGGATCTCCCCTTCCGGGATCGGGAGCGCCCCCTCGATGTGCGAGATCGCGAGCTCCTCGGGCTCGCGGACGTCGACCAGGAGCGGCGGGTCGTCGGTGGCGAGCGCCGCCTTCAGCTCGGCCGGAAGGATCTCCGGGACCCCCGGCTCGACCGCCGCCCCGGGGGCCGGGACGCCGCAGAACGCCGGATAGTCGATGAGCTCCTTCTGCGTCGCGTGGGGAGAGCAGAGGACGCACTCCGGGTTCTTGCGCAGCTTGAGCTCCCGGAACCGGAGCGCGAGCGCGTCGTAGAGGAGCAGCCGGCCGATCAGCGGCTCGCCGATGCCGAGGATCAGCTTGATCGCCTCCGTCGCCTGGAGGACCCCGACGACCCCCGGCA
Organism: Thermoplasmata archaeon; assembly: GCA_035499455.1. GTDB lineage: Archaea > Thermoplasmatota > Thermoplasmata > Lutacidiplasmatales > UBA184 > Lutacidiplasma. Next base: position 393,419 of record DATJYS010000002.1, read on the forward strand.
GCACGCCGAGCACGCCGGCCTCGGCGCACGACGGGACGAGATCCGGCGGCGGCGGTTCGGAGTAGAGGCACCGATAGCACGGCCCCCGCCGGGCGTCGAAGACGCTCGCCTGGCCCTCGAACCGGTAGATCGACCCGTAGACGTTCGGAACCCCCGTGAGCACGCAGGCGTCGTTGACGAGGTAGCGGGTCGGGAAGTTGTCGGTCCCGTCCAGGACGACGTCGTACTGGCGGACGATGCCGAGGGCGTTCGTCGAGTCGAGTCGCTGCTCGTGCAGGACCAGCTTCACTCCGGGATTGAGGCCGGTGAGGCGGTCGCGGGCCGCCGCGAGCTTGGGGCGTCCGACGTCCGCGGTCGAGTAGAGGAGCTGACGCTGAAGGTTGGACGCGTCGACCGTGTCGAAATCGACGAGCCCGATCGTCCCGACGCCGGCCGCCGCCAGATAGAGCGCCGCGGGGGCGCCGAGCCCCCCGGTGCCGACGATCAGAACCTTCGCGCGTCGCAGCTTCCGTTGCCCCGAGAGCCCGACCTCGGGCAGCAGAAGATGCCGGCTGTACCGACGCAGCTCGTCGGGGGGGAGGGACTCCTCCTTCGGCGGGGAGGGAGGGGACGGTGGCGGCGGGCTCCCGCTTCCCCCGGATCCGCCCGCGATCGCGGGAACGATGGAGACGATGTCCCCGTCGCGCAGGGGCGTCGCCTCCCGTTCGCGGTTGCGGATGTCGTCCTCGTTCACGAACACGGAGACGAAGTTGCGGAGCGTGTCGTCGGGTCCGTAGAGGTGACGCCGCAGCGTGGGATGGAGCTCGCACAGGGCGCGGATCGCCTCCCCCGCCGTCGGCGCGATGATCGGGACGTCCTTCTGCCCGGAGACGAACGCCCGAAGGGGCGTGGGGATTCGAACCGTGACGTTCGACATGGTCCGTGGCTCCGGCCCTAGCGCGCCGGCGCTCCTCCCGGTGCGGGCTCGGGGGTAGGGATCGTCAGCGCGATCGGGCGGAACTCGCGCCGGTCTGCGTCGAGCTCGAACGCCCCGATGCCGGAGGCCTCCGCGGAGTGGTCGGTTGCCAGAATGAGATACGCGTACCACGGCCAGGCGTGCTCCTGGTCGAAGACGGACGGGCGGGCTGGGTGGTCGGGGTGGGAGTGATAGAACCCCGAGATCACCTGCCCGTTCGACGCGGCCCGGCTCTCGGCGACCTGCAACTCCTCGGGGAGAATCACGAACCGGCGGCGCCGCTCGCCCCTCGATCGGTTCGAAGCCGGCTCCACGGCCACGATCGGCCGTTCCTCCGCTCCGCCGACGGCGTCGGACGGGGAGAGCAGGAACCCGCAGCACTCCTCGGGATACGCGGCGTTGGCCAGCCGCCGCATCTCGGCGATCGTCGAGGCGCTCACGACGACCCCCTTCATGCCGCCTCCGAGTCCCCGCCGCGGCCGGCGTCGGGGAGAATGACGACGACGAACGAGCCCGGGCGATCGGCCCCTACCCGGAGCGCGGCGACGGCCGCCGCCCCGGACGACGGCCCGACGACCAGGCCCTCCTCGCTCCCCAGCCGTTCGGCCATCGCGACCGCCTCCTCCGTCTCGACCCGCACGCTCTCGTCGAGAACTCCCGCGTCGTACGTCGTGGGGCGGATCGCCGAGGGAAGGTGCTTCAGTCCCTCGAGCCCGTGGATCGGGCCGGACGGCTCGACGCCCACGACCCGGATCGACGGCTCCCGTTCCTTTAGGTAGCGACCCGTGCCGGAGATCGTTCCACCGGTGCCCACGCCGGCCACGAGGTGAGAGATCCGCCCCTGGGTTTGCCGCCACAGCTCGGGCCCGGTGCTTGCGTAATGTGCGGCCGGGTTCGCCGGGTTGTTGTACTGGTCCGCGTAGAAGTACCGGTCCGGATCGCTCTCCGCCTTCTCCCGCGCGGCGACCTGCGCCCCGTCGGTCCCCTCGGCGGGATCCGTGAAGACGACGCGCGTCCCGTACGCCCGGAGCCGCCGAAGCCGGTCGGGGGCCACGTTGCGGGGAAGGAAGACCTCGACCGGAAAGCCGAGACGGGCTCCGAGCATCGCGTAGGCGAGCGCCGTGTTCCCGCTCGAGGCGTCCACCAGGACCCGACCCGGACCGAGGTGCCCTTCCGCCAGCGCGGCCCGGACGATGCCGAGCGCCGCGCGGTCCTTCACCGAACCGGTCGGATTGCGGAACTCCGCCTTGCCCCACAGCTCGAAGCCGGCGGTCGACGGCGGCGCGACCCGGTGGAGCGGGACAAGGGGAGTGGTGCCGATCGAGCGAACGAACGGGTCGTCGGAGGAACGACCGCGCCGCTCGGGGAACGTCGCGGGGACCGACGGGATCAGCGCAGCGGGATCAGATGCGTACATCGGATCCCCCCGCGGCCGATGGACTCCTCGAGGTCGACGCCGGCCTCGCCCAGGAGCGCTTCGGTAAGGTGCTTGTCGAACACCTCGCACATGAGGAACGGGTGCGAGAGCGCGCTCTGTCGGAACACGCAGTTGGTCCGCACGATGCGGTACCGTCCGTCCGGCAGCCGCTCGGAGGTCGCTCCGAAGCCGATCCGGTTCAGCGCGAGCACGAGGTTGCGGGCTCGCTCGTCCTTCGACGACGTCGACGGCAGTTCGTCCGCGACCGCGCGGGCCATCCGCTCCCCCGCCTCGGCGAACAGGGCGCTCACGTACCCCTCTCCCTCGCGGGCGAGGAGCTCGTCGACGACGGTGTCGAGGATCATTCCGTACTTCTTCGGGAACAACTCCTGACCGGCGGGGGTGAGAACGTACCGCTTGCGAGGGCGGCCGACCCCTTCGCGGTGGAACGCGGGGACGACGAGACCGCGCTCCTCAAGGCGCTCGAGGTGGCCACGGGCGGCGCTCTCCTGGATCCCGATCGTCTCCGCGAGATCGCCGGCGGTGCGGGGCGCCGTGGCGAGCTCCTCCAGGATGCGACCGCGAGTTCCTTCGAGCGCGTTCGGCTCCGCGGACATGGATCTTCGTTCCCCGGCGGCTCCGGGGATTTACTCACCGCGCCATGCTTAAATAACGGTATCGGCTGATATCGCTCCGATGGCACCGACTACCCTGGGCCAGGCCCACACGCTCGTCGTGGAGGATCTCCACGCCGAGGTCGCGGGGAAGGAGATCCTAAAGGGGGTGAACCTCACCCTGCGAAGCGGCGAGCTCACCGCGCTGATGGGCCCGAACGGCTCCGGAAAGAGCACCCTCGCCTACGCCCTCATGGGCCATCCGAAGTACAAGGTCACCAAGGGGCGGGCGTTGCTGGACGGCAAGGATCTCCTGAAGCTGAACGTCGACCTGCGCTCGCGGGCCGGCCTGTTCCTCGGGTTCCAGTACCCGCAGGAGGTCTCCGGGCTCTCGCTCTCGAAGTTCCTCTGGACGTCGTACATGCAGCGCCACACGGCCGAGGACGCCGACACGGCCGGCTTCGACCGCGACCTCAAGACGCATCTCGGCTACCTCGAGATGGACGAGGCGCTGCTGAAGCGCTCCCTCAACGAGGGGTTCTCCGGCGGCGAGAAGAAGCGGGTCGAGGTCCTCCAGATGGCGACGATCCGGCCGACGTTCGCGATCCTGGACGAGCCCGACTCCGGGCTCGACATCGACGCGGTCCGGGCCGTTGGCGAGACGGTCGCCAAGCTGCACCGGCCCGACGCGGGGATCCTCGTGATCACGCACTACCAGCGGATCCTCAAGTACCTCAAGCCGGACCAGGTCCACGTCATGGTCGACGGGGCGATCGCCCTCTCGGGCGGACGCGACCTCGCCGAGCAGCTCGAAGCGAAGGGGTACGACTGGGTCCGGATCGGCATCCCGGGCGCGTCGTCCTGATCTCGCACCGGGGACCCCGGCCGATGGACGTCGCGCGGATTCGGGCGGACTTTCCGATCCTCGCCCGGACGTTCCACGACCGTCCGCTCGTCTACCTCGACTCGGCCGCGACCTCCCAGAAGCCCACGGCCGTCCTCCGCGCGGAGGAGGAGTACTACGCGCGGTCGAACGCCAACGTGCACCGGGGCGTCTACGAACTGAGCGTCGAGGCGACCGACGCCTTCGAGGCGGCCCGGGAGAAGACCGCCCGATTCCTGCACGCGTCGAACGCCTCGGAGATCGTCTTCGTCCGCGGGACGACCGAGGCGATCAATCTCCTGGCGACCAGCTTCGGTCGGTCGCTCCTCGGCAAGGGGGCCCGGGTCGTGAGCACGGTGATGGAGCATCACTCGAACATCGTCCCGTGGCACTTCCTCCGGGAGTACTCCGGCATCGATCTCCAGTTCGTCGGGGTCGATGACGCGGGCCGGCTCCGGATGGAGGAGCTCGACCGCCTTCTATCGGGCCGGAAGACCAAGGTCGTCACGGTGACGCACGTATCGAACGTGCTCGGTACGGTCAACCCGATCCGAGAGATCGCGGACCGCGCGCACGACGCAGGCGCTGTCGTCGTCCTCGACGCCGCGCAGTCCGTGCCGCACCGGCCGGTCGACGTCGCGGAGCTGGGGGTCGATTTCGTCGCCTTCTCCGGTCACAAGATGCTCGGCCCGATGGGGATCGGGGTCCTGTGGGGCCGCGCGGACCGGCTCGAGGCGCTCCCTCCGTGCATGGGTGGGGGGGAGATGATCCGGGAGGTCCACACCGATCGGGTGACGTACCGAGAGGCGCCGGCCCGGTTCGAAGCCGGCACGCCGAACGTCGCCGGAGCGATCGGCCTCGGTGCGGCGATCGACTATCTCTCCTCCCTGGGGTGGGAGGACGTTCGTGCCCACGGCCGGGCCCTGCAGAAGAAGCTGTTCCGCGAGGCGGAGAGTCGTCTCGGGGAGCGGATCCGTATCTACGGTCCGCCCGACGCCCCGGACCGGGAGCCCGTATTCTCGTTCTCGCTGTCGGGGGCCCACCCCCACGATATCGCGAGCCTCCTGGACGCGGAGGGGATCTGCGTTCGGGCCGGCCATCATTGCGCGCAGCCGCTCATGCAGCGCCTCGGCGTCACGGCGCTGACGCGGGCGAGCCCGTACGTCTACAACTCGGAGGCGGAGATTGACCGTCTCTTCGATGGCCTCGAGAAGGTCTCCCGGCTGTTCGCGGCTCCGGCATCGAAGGACGCCCCGGCGGCCAGCACTCGGGTGTAGCGCATTCCCCTACAGACCCTCGGGCGGCCCGGTCGGTTCTCGAGGGGGCGCCGGCTGTCGCCTCGCGGACGACCTCTCATTTAAATACACTGATGTGGTGGAATCGATGAGGACGTTATGGCGCAGTCGTCCGACATCACACCGCTGGACTACACCCGGTACGATTTCAAGAACCCCGAGACGTACCGCGTCCGGATCCCGAAGGGGCTTTCGAAGGACGTCGTCCGGCAGATCAGCGCCCTCAAGCACGAGCCGGACTGGATGCTCGAGTACCGCCTCCGGGCGTACGACCACTTCGTCCAGCGCCCGATGCCGGACTGGGGCCCGAGCCTCGCGGACATCGACTTCGACTCCTATACGTACTACGCCGACCCGCTCGGGGACGACCGCCCGAAGCGCAGCTGGGACGACCTCCCCGCCGACATCAAGAACACGTTCGACAAGCTCGGCATCCCGAAGGCGGAGCGGGAGTTCTTCGGGGGCGTCGGCGCCCAGTACGACAGCGGAACGGTCTACCACAAGATCCGGGAGGACCTCGCGGCGAAGGGGGTCATCTTCTGCGACACCGACACCGCGGTGAAGGAGCACCCGGAGATCGTCCGCAAGTACTTCGGGAAGATCATCCCGTACAACGACAACAAGTTCTCCGCGCTCAACTCGGCCGTCTGGTCGGGCGGCAGCTTCGTCTACGTGCCGCCCGGGGTCGACGTCGGGATCCCGCTGCAGGCGTACTTCCGCATTAACGCGAAGAACGTCGGGCAGTTCGAGCGCACGCTGATCATCGCCGACAAGGGAGCGAAGGTCCACTACATCGAGGGCTGCCTTCCCGTCGGGGAGGAGGTCCTGGTCGGCGACCAGCTGACCCCCATCGAGCAGATCGAGACAGGTCAGAGCGTGCTCAACAGCGACGGGCGGGAGACGACCGTCGAGAAGACGATGGTCCGGCCGTTCGACGGGGAGCTGATCGAGATCACTCCGGTCTCGGTCGGGAACGCCTTCCAGCTGACCCCCGAGCACCCCGTCCTCTGCGTTCCGCGGAGCAAGGTCTCCCTCAGCCGGCGCGAGGGACCGGCGCTGTCGGACGTCGACGCCGGCAAGCTCGTGGCCGCCCGCCCCGAGTTCGTGCCGGCCGGTGAGCTCCAGCGGGGCGACTACATTCACTACCCGATCAACCGGACGGAGCGGGACGACCCGACGCTCGGTGAGGCCGCCCTCACGTTGCTGGGATACTACGCGTCCGAAGGATGCGTCCAGCTGATCAACGGCTGCGAGGCGGTCACCTTCACCTTCCATATCGACGAGACCGAGTACGTCGCCGAGCTGAGCCGCGCGATCCTGGAGCTGACCGGGAAGACTCCCTGGACGACTCCGCAGCCGGCGAAGCATGCGATCAGTGTCGGAGTGTACTCGAAGGAGCTCCATGCGTTCTGCCTGCGCCACGCCGGCAAGTACGCCGAGGGAAAGCACCTCAGCAAGGCCGTGATGGAGCTACCCCCGTCCAAGCAGCGGATCCTGCTCCGGACGTACTACAACGGCGACGGCAACACGTACGAGCGGTACGGCACCGTCCACCGGGTGATGACCGTCTCGCGCCAGCTCGCGTTCCAGGTCCAGGAGCTGCAGGCGCGCCAGGGGATTTTCGCGACCATCAACGTCCGGGAGCCGTTCGAGGAGACGATGCCCGACGGACGGCGGATCTCCCACCGGCGGATGTACACAGTGTACTACCAGGACGGCAAGCGCGCCGAGGCGGTCCGCCGGTCGGAGGACGCGTTCCTGGTGCCGATCCGCGCGATCGCGCGGAGCCCGTACCACGGCAACGTCTACAACTTCCACGTCGCGGGCGACAACAACACCTACCTCGTCAAGGGGTTCTCGGTGCACAACTGCACCGCCCCCGTCTACTCGACCGACTCGCTGCACGCCGCGGTCGTGGAGGTCGTCGGCGAGCCGTACGCCAAGGTGCGCTACACGACCGTCCAGAACTGGTCGAAGAACGTCTACAACCTCGTCACGAAGCGCGCGGTCGCCTACGAGCAGGCGCTCGTCGAGTGGGTCGACGGCAACATGGGCTCGAAGGTGACGATGAAGTATCCGTCGGTCTTCCTGAAGGGCCGCGGGGCCCGCGCGGACATCCTCTCCGTGGCGTTCGCGAGCGAGGGCCAGATCATCGACTCGGGCGCCAAGGCGGTCCACTCCGCCCCCGACACCTCGAGCAAGATCATCTCGAAGTCGATCGCCATCCGCGGCGGCCAGACGAGCTACCGCGGTCTCCTGCACGTGGCCCCGGGCGCGACAGGCGTGAAGGCGGCGGTCCGGTGTGACGCGCTGCTTCCCGACGAGCTCGGCCGCTCGGACACCTACCCGTACAACGAGATCCACGAGGAGGACGCGACCATCACGCACGAGGCGGTCGTCGGGAAGATCGGCGAGGAGCAGATCTTCTACCTGATGAGCCGCGGGCTCAACGAGTCGGACGCGATCCACCTGATCCTGATGGGGTTCCTGGCCGAGTTCGCGAAGGAGCTGCCGATCGACTACGCCCTCGAGCTGAACCGGCTGATCCAGCTCGAGATGACCGGCTCCGTCGGATAGATCACGGCGCGGGCGTCGACCCGCGCCCGCGGGGCACGCGCGGCACGTCGGTGTGCGACTTCACGAGGTCGGTGACCGCGAGCATCACGGCGTAGGCGACGTTCGCCTCGTCCGCGAGGCGTCGCGCGTCCTTGGCCCCGGGCGCATCCAGGAGCGCGAGCGCGCTGTTCAGTAGGTCGCGCGCGGTGTCGAGGCTCGCCGGGTCGATCACTCGACCGCGGGGAGCGTCGACCATGGGTGCGGTCTCCGCAAGGTCCTCCCGGAGCGACCGGTGGAGTTCGGCGAGCGTCGTCGGCGGGAGGGACCCCGGGTCCAGGACGAGCGGCATGGCACGCTCGATCGAGGAGCGGATTCGGATAGCGTTTGTCGCCGGGCGCGCGGCGTTCAGCGAAGCTTCGCGTCGAACCGCCACTCGGGCGACGAGTCCGTCCCGGCGACGGAGAGCGCCGGCAGGATCGGCGTTGTGGCTCCCTTCCAGGTGAGCGGCTCGCCGTTCCACCGGGCTTCGAGGGACGGGTAGAGCGTCTCGCGCATGTCGGCGATCGGGGCCCGTTCGTGGACGTAGGCGAGGAACCCCTCGCCGATCATCCGGATCGCCTCGGGCTCGCCGATCCCGCGCGACTCGAGGTAGAACACCTGCTCCGGGTCGACCGGGTGCACCGAGGTCGAGTGCGTCGCCTTCACGTCGCGGCAGAGGATCTCGAGGATCGGCAGCGTGTCGGAGCGCGAACCGCGCGAGAGCAGCATCGCGTGCTCGGAGATGTAGCTCAGGGTCCGCCGGGCCTCGTGCTCGATGCGCACGAGCCCCCGGCTCATCCCGCGGGCGTCGTCCGTGAACACCCCGCGGGTGATCGACTGTCCGTGCGTGTCGGTCGCCACGTGGGTGAGCTCGACCGAACTGTCGTAGGACTGGTCCCGCGCCCCGTAGAACGTCTGCAGGTCGACGACGTCCGAACCGGTGCCGGTGAGCGCGGTCCGGTTCCGCAGCTTCGTCCGGAACCCCCCGAGGCCGTTCCACATCCAGGCGAGCCGCCCGGCCTCGCCGACGTTCGCGCTGCGCCGATAGACGGAGACCGTCCGAAGGTCGGGCGCGTGGACTGAGAGGAAGACGACCTTCGCGTGCGAACCAACCTCCACGTGGGTGCTCGAGGCAACGAGCCGCTGGGTCTCGTCCGGCGGGGCGGTACTGTACGTCTCCTCGCTGAGAAGGAGCTGAGAGCCGCGGCCCGCCCGAACGGAGCGGCGGACCGAGAGCGCCTCCTGGGGTCGGGTCAGGATCGTCAGCTCCTGCACCCGGACCGGGTCGGTGAACCCGTCGGGGATCTCGAGCCGATATCCCCGGTTCAGAAGCACGGTGGAGAGCGCCGTGAGCCGATCGGTCGGTTCCTCGGCGTCCTTCAAGAGGGCCGCTCCACCGTCCGCCCCGATCTTCCAGAGTTCCGTGAGCGTCTGGATCCCGATGCCCGACGACGTCAGCGAGGTCGGGAGCTCGGCGCGGGTTCCGGCGGCGTCGTGGACGATCCGGATCGCTCCGGGAAGGGGGGGTGGCACGGTTGCCGGTTCGCCCTGGGAGTCCCCACGAATCCCCGTGAGGTCGACGTTCGAAAAGTAGCCGTAGCCTCGGTACAGAGGGTTCGGCTCCAGGGGGAGGTTCTGGAATCGGTCGTACGCGTCGATGCGGCTCGCCGCGACCGCGGCGGGGTCCCCTAAGGTCGACGAGAGCTGGCGGACCGCCTGGGGACTCACCCACTCGGCGTGCCGGGCGACCGATGCGGCCATCGAATTTACACACAGTACCGTGTTTATAAGATGAACGCAGTGGCGGCCACTGAGGTGAGCCGCAGGGCGACCCGGCGCGGGCGATTTATACAATGGGGCTGTCAACACGCCGGGGGAAAGGACCTTGGCTTACGACATGTACCAGGAGATCATTCTCAATCACTACCGGTCCCCCCGCAACTTCGGGCCGTTGCCGGAGGCGGACCACAGCGGCGAGGAGTCGAATCCGCTCTGCGGGGATCACATCACGATGCGCCTGAAGGTCGACCCGACGACCCAGAAGATCGAGAAGATCCGATTCGAGGGGGACGGCTGCGCGATCAGCATGGCGAGCGCCTCGATGCTGACCCAGCGCATCGAGGGCCAATCGCTCGAAGGGGCCGGCAAGATCTCGCAGGACGACGTCCTGAAGGGTCTCGGGATCCCCCTCTCGCCGGTGCGGACCAAATGTGCCCTGACCGGCTACGTCGCGCTCGGTCGCGCGCTCCATCCCGAGGTGTTCGGAACCCCTTCCCCTCGCCCGACCCCGCCGGTTCAGACCGAGGGCTGAGCCCCCGGAACGACGGCCGGAGCGACCCGTAGGAGCCGTGTGGTCGACGTCGACCCGGACATCTGCGTGCTGTGCGGACTCTGCACCGGAGTCTGTCCCCCGAACGCGATGGAGCTGACCGCGACCCAGCTCGTCGTCCACTCGAACTGCACGGAGTGCGGTTGGTGCCTCCCGTACTGCCCCGTGGGGGCGATCTCCGGGGGTCGGCCGGTTCCGGGCCGCCGGCGGCCCCCCACGTAGGGGGCGCTCCGCGGTGCGCTCAGCCCGACGGCTCGCGGGGGTGCAGCGGGCACGGGCGCTTCAGTCGGCACAGCCGACACTTTTCGCGGGAGAGGGGAGGGATCGGCTTGCGCAGCCGACCGTACTTTCTCCGGGGCATCGGGGGGTCGAACGAGCACGCCTCGATGGGTATTCAGGGTGGCGCGCGTCGGTGGGTACCGGCGCTCCCGGGCGGAGCTTTTCTTCTTTCTGCCCGTGAACGGCCGATGCCGCTGGCCGGACTCGCGACCGCGGAAGGCACCCAGCAGTTCCGTGATCGGGCGGTGCGCGAGCGGGCGATTTCCTTCGAGCACTTTCGCCCCGCCCCCGGCGGGCTCTCGCTCTCCTCGCTCGGCCTCGGCACGTACATCGGCGCTCCCGACGCGTCGACCGATTTCGCCGTCGAGCAGGCGATCACCGTGTCGCTCTCCTCCGCCCGGGTCAACGTCCTCGACACGGCCATCAACTACCGGTACCAGCGCGCGGAGCGGTCGATCGGTCGGGCGCTCGCGCGGCTCGTCGCGAAGGGGGAGGTCGCCCGATCGTCGGTCTTCATCGCTACGAAGAGCGGGTACTTCGCCCCCGACGGCGAGTCGAAGACCCCGCCGGAACGGTGGATCGCGGAGCATCTGATCCGTCCGGGGATCCTCGACCCCGCCGACGTGGTCGACGACTCCCATGCGATGAGCCCGTCGTACCTCCTCGACCAGTTCGAGCGGAGCCGGGCCAACCTCGGCCTCGAGGCGATCGACCTCGTCTATCTGCACAACGCTCCCGACGCGCAGATCCCGTCGATCGGGCGGGACGCCTTCCTGGGGCGGCTGGAAGCGGCGTTCCGCCTCTACGAGACCCTACGCGGCAGGGGGCAGCTCGGGAGCTACGGGCTCGCGACCTGGGACTCGCTTCGGGCGCCGCGGACCGATCCTTCCTACCTCTCTCTCGAGTCCGCGGTGCGGCTTGCGCGGAAGGTCGGCGGGGAGGAACACGGGTTCCGGTTCGTCCAGTTCCCGTTCAACCTGGGGATGCCGGAGGCCGCGACGCTTCCCAACCAGCCGGTCGGCAAGTCGTTCGAGCCCGTCTTCTCGGCGGCCCCGAAGCTCGGGGTCGCCTGCTTCACCAGCATCCCGCTGATGCAGGGCCGGCTCTCCCGTTCCGGCCCGAAGCGGAACGGCCTCACCTCCGCGCAGACCGCGCTTCAGTTCGCTCGCTCCGCACCGGGGTCGCTCGCCGCGCTCGTCGGCCAGAAGGACCCGGCCCATCTCTCCGAGAATCTCGAGCTCGCGGTCCGTCGGCCGTGGGACCGCGCGACGTTCGAGACGCTGCTCACCTAGGCGCCGCATCCGATTCGGCGAGCCGGGTCGCCCGAGAGCGGCGCGGCGGGCTCTCCGCGATCAGCGGGTCGGAGGCGTCGGGGAGGTCGGTGTCGAGCACCGCGCGCCCGTCGACCTTGCGCACCCGGATCGTCCGATCCGCGATCGACGCGAGCTGGCCCTCGTGCGAGACGATCACGACCTGGGGGAGCGAGAGCTCGCCGAGGAGCTCGCCCATCCGGATCACCTGCTCGGCCGAGAACCCGTCCGTCGGCTCGTCCAGGAGGAGGCACTCGAGCCGGACCTCCCCGAGCGAGCGGACGACCGTCGCGAGCGCGAGGCGGAACGCGAGGGCGAGGGCGGTCCGCTCGCCTCCGCTCAGCGCCTCCGCGGGCGTCGGCTCCCCGTCGATCATCACCTCGGGGGTGAACCCGACGTCCGTCTGCGCGACGAGCGCGGGATCGTCGACGAGCGAGGCGAAGTACCGCTGGAACGAGCGGTCGAACGTCGCCTGGGCGTGGGCGAGCAGCTCCTGCTCCATCGAGAGCAGGTGCAGGCGGAACGGCCCCGACACCCACGCTGCCTTGCGGTCGAGCTCCCCGGCCTCGGCCGCGAGGGCCGCCCGCTCCGCGCGCCCCTTTTCGGCGGACGCCACGCGACGAACCTCCCCATCGAGCCGGGTGTCGGCTCGCACGAGCGCGCTGCGCGCCTCGGTCAGGCGTTGCTCGGCCCGGGTCGCTTCGTCGCGGGCCGCGGCGACCTCCCGCGCGGCGTCCGCGTGGCCCACGGTCCGTTCCAGCAGGGAGGAGATCCGCTCGCCTCGCTCCTGGACGCGGTGTTTCGCCGCGGCGAGCTCCCGGTCCGCTCGCTCGCTCTCGGCGGCGAGCGCCCGGAGCGCCCCCTCGGCCGCCCGGACCCGTTCGACCGCGCGCTGCGAGCGCTCGCTCGCCTCGCGCGCGACCCGAAGGGCGTTCTCGGCGTCGTCCAGCCGCCCCCGAAGGCGCGCGGTCTCGGGTTCGACCCTCGCGAGCTCCGCGACCCGGGTCTGGGCGGCGACCGCCGCCTGGACCGCTTCGTCGCGGGTGCGGTTCGCGTCGTCGACCTCCGCCTGCCGACGTCCCAGCGCCTCCCGCAGCGACTCCCGCCGCTTCTCGAGCTCGGCCCAGCGTTCGTGCGCGCGCTCGTACCGCTCCCGCGATTTCCGCTCGGCGTCGATCGAGGCCACCGCTTCCGCGGCGGTGGTCTGCTCGGCCTCGACCCGGTGCGCGGCCGCCGCGGCCTCGATCCGGTGGGCCGCGAACTCCTCGGGCTTCACCGGTTGCCGGCACCGCGGGCAGATCCCCCCCTGGAGCAGTTCGTCGATCTCGGCGAGCTCGGTGCGCGCCTTCGCGAGCCGCTCGACCAGGAGGTGCTCCCGGGACCGCGCGTCGGCGAGCCGCCGGTCGATCTCTCCGAGCGAGGCCGACGTCGGAGCCGGCGGCTCTCGGCTCGGACCTTCCGCCGTCGCTCGTTCGACCGCCTGGAGCGCGACGTCCCGCTCCGCTGTGGCCCGGCTCAGCCGGACCGTGGCGTCCTCCCTTCGACGCTCGGCCGCGACCAGGTCCGAGCGCGCGGTGGCGAGCAACCGGATCCTGTCGCCGTGCCGTGCGAACTCCGTCCGGGCCTCCGCCGCGCGCTCCTCGGCCGCGAGGACGACCCGCTGGCGCAGGTCGGCTTCGGCCGCCTCGGCCCGGTTCGCCTCCCTCTCCGCGGTTCGCTGGCCCTCCTCGGCGCGCCGCTCGCCCGCCAGCCGATAGTGCTGATCGGTGGCGACCGCGTCGGAGCGTTGGTCCCGCTGCAGGTTCTCGACCTCCCGCAGGTCGGCCTCCCGCTGATGCGCGTCCCGTTCCACCGTCTCGAGCCGGGCGCGAGCCTGTTCGAGCTCGGTGGCGGAAGAGGCGATGGCGCGCTCCAGCTCCGTGCGCTCGACGCGGAGCCGGTCCGCCGTCTCCACCGCCTCGGCATACTCGAGGTCGTAGTGCGCGAGGCGGTCGGCGGATTCCCGCCGGTGCCGCGCGCTCGCCCGGAGGTCCGCCCCGAGCTCCTGGGCGTTCTCCGCCGCCGTCCGGTAGCGCTCCACGCCGAGCGCGCGCCGGATCGTCTCGAGGCGGTCCTGCGGACGGGCGGAGAGGATCTCCCGCATCCGCTCCTGCGGGACGTAGATCGCCCACCGCCACAGGTCGGAGTGCGCCTGGGGGTTCGGATTGTCCGGGAAGCCGAGCAGCTCGATCACCCGTTGGCGGACCTCGGTCGCCGAGTACGAGGTCTCCCGCCCGTCCTCGCGGAAGGCGATCCGCTCGGACTCGAACGACTCCCGGCCCTTCCGGCGGAGGCGTCGGAACCGCCGGCGGACGTCGTAGCGGTGCTCGCCGTCCTCGAATCGGACCGCGACCTCCGCGTGCGGGGCGCCGTGGCGGACGAGGTACGCCGCGTCGACCTCGGCGACGCCGAACAGCGCCATCTCGATCGCGTAGAGGAGGCTCGTCTTGCCGGCGCCGACGTCCCCGACGATCAACGTCGTCCCGGGGGCGAAGTCGACGCGGCCCGACTCGTAGCTGCGGATGTTGCGGACCTCGAGCTGTCGGAGCTGCATGCGGCCCTCGTTCAGCCCGAGAGCTCGGCGCGGAGCCCCAGCACCTTGCGCGCCGCCTCGAGCCGGGCGGCAGAGTAGTCGAGGCGCGCCTCCCCCTCTGCCTTCGGGATACCCAGCTCGCGCAGCAGCTCGCGGACGATCCGCTCCCCGTCCGCCCCCGCGAGCCAGGGGTGGTCGGGGCGGCTCTCGTCCAACAGGAGCGCGATCTCGCGGCCCTCGACGTCGGCCTCGTCGGCGTGCGGATTCCCGTCGGGGGTCGCAGGGGTGAGGTCCCGGATATCCCAGGTGACGGCGCGGCCGTCGGCGGAGACCGCTCGGGCCACCGACGAGAGCGAGAGGCTGGCGACGGAGCCGTCCGCCAGCGTGCCATGGACCTTCGGGAAGACGAGCGCTCCGGGCCCCCCCTCCGCGGCGAGCCGACGTTCCAGCTCGGCCTTCGCCCCTTCCGCGTTCTGGCCCGTCACGTCGACGTCGACGAGGCGCACGACCCCCTTCGGGGCGGTGTCGACGAACTCGGCCCGCGCGCGGCCGTTCTCGACCTCGACGATCACGACGCCCTGGTGGGTGGCGCCCGCGACGGCGTTCTCGAGGTCGGTTCGGCTCGTGCCGAACACCGCCCCGGGGTTCACGAGGAGACCGCCCCCCGGGCCCTCCCCCTCGTACGTGTAGTGGATGTGCCCCCCGGCGTAGTAGCCGCACCCCGGCGGAAGGTCGTCCCGCCGGATGCCGCGGATGTGCTCGCGGAGCGCGGCGGGAAGGTACTCCTCGACCGCCGCGTGGAACTGGAAGATCTTGAACCCCGGCTCGGCGCAGAACGCCTCGGCGTCGACCTCCCGGAAGTACTCCCGGTCGAGGCCGTGCGAACGTCCCGAGATGCCGGCGATCCGGGCGCCGGTCGGGGCGTCGATCAGGAACGGCAGGGTCCATCGGGTCCCCTCGGAGCGGACCGCCTCGGGAGCGACCTTGGCGAACACCCCGGCCGCGGCCAGCACGTCGAGCCAGCTGGTCCGGTGCGCCACGTAGTCGTGCGAGCCGTAGATCACGTAGATCCGACGGCCGTCGTCGACGAGCCGCTTGAGCGCCGCGGCGACCGGCGCCACCTCCGCGGGGTCGGGGACCGGCGTGTGGAACAGGTCCCCCGAGATCAGGAGGAACTCCGCCTCCCGCTCGGAGACGACGGCGAGCGCCCGGAGGACGCTCTCGCGGAGGGCGGCGCGCACCGCCGGCGCCCGCGGCCAGGCGCCGACGTGCGCGTCGGCGAGATGGGCGAAGACGAAGCGGCCCGCCGGCATCCTCTCCCTACCGCGGCCGGGGGCGCGATGCGGGAGGGGGCGGTGCGGACGGTCCCGAGGAGCGCTCGGCCATCTTCTTCGTGATCGCCGCGAGCAGTCCGGCCCCGGCGCCCATCGCGAGGATCCCGACCGTGAGGAGATCGTCGGCGGCGGGGACCGGCACCGTCCCCGGCGCGGCGGACGGCCGCTTCGGCGGCTTCGCCTCGAGCGGCGGCGGGGCGACGGCCGCCGTCCGCGCCGCCTCGCTCGCCCGCAGGAACCCTTGCATCAGGCCGAACAGCTCGGTCGCCTCCTCCATCGTGATCTGACGGTTGCGCAGGCGCTCGATCAGGTGGTTGTAGCGGGCCCGCCGTTGCTCGTCGGTCCGTCCGGCGGGGGGGGTTCGTTCGCTCTGCACGGGGATCCGGCCAGCCCACCCCTCGCCGGCTCTTGAAGGGGAGGCCGGGGTGGGGTTCCGGACGGCCGAGCCGTTATAGCAAGGGGCGGTCTTCCCGAGGTGGATGCCCGACCCTACCCCCGCCCCGGAGGAGGACAAGACGGCGAGCGACCGCCATCTGCACGTGCGCCTCGCGGACGAGCGGAGCTCGATCTTCGACTTCATCACGGAGTACCTGCAGGCGGCCGGGAAGACCGCCGACTGGTACTGGCGGACCGCCGGGCGGCTCGAGGGGAACGAGGCGGACAATCTCGAGGAGCTCCTCTCGAGCGCCTTCGAGGCCGGGGCGTTCATCGCCCACGACCACCCCGAGGACATCGAGTTCCTCTGGGTGAGCGAAGAGGACTGCGAGAAGGAACGCCGACGCGAGGAGCGCGGCGACCAGCGCGAAGCCGCCAAGAAAGAGCGCTCGAGCCTCTCCCACTACGCGTAGGCGAGCGGTCGCCCCCGGGGCGGACGGGGGGCGTGCCCCCGCCCACGGGATTCCGTCTCAGAGGCCGATCACCGAGTGCGCCACGATCAGCGCGATGAACAGGATCGAGATCGTGTTGACGACCTTGATCAGCGGGTTGATCGCCGGGCCGGCCGTGTCCTTCGTGGCGTCGCCGACCGTGTCGCCGACGACCGCCGCCTTGTGGGCGTCCGAGTGCTTGCCGCCGTAGTTCCCGCTCTCGATGTACTTCTTCGCGTTGTCCCAGGCGCCGCCCCCGGTCGTCATCAGGATGGCGAGCGGGAAGCCGGAGAGGATGACGCCGAGCAGGAGGCCCGCGAGGGCGACCGGGCCGAGCACGAAGCCGACCGCGAGCGGGGTCACGATGCCGATGATCGCCGGCACCGCGAGCTGCCGGATCGCCGTGACGGTGACGAGGTCGACGCACGTGCCGTACTCGGGCTTCCCGGTCCCCTCGAGCAGGCCAGGGATCTCCTTGAACTGCCGGCGCACCTCGAAGACGATCGCCTGCGCCGCGACCCCGACCGCGTTCATCAGGAACGAGGTGAAGAAGAACGGCAGGATCGCGCCGATGATCAGGCCCGCGACGACGAGCGGGTTGTCGATCGTCAGGTGGGCGGTGAACGCGGTCCACGCCTGGTTCTCGTGCTGCGCGGCGGCGAACGTGTAGGCGGAGAAGAGGGCGAGCGTCGCGAGGACCGCCGAGCCGATGGCGTAGCCCTTCGTGACGGCCTTGGTCGTGTTCCCGACAGCGTCGAGCGGGTCGGTGACGCCGCGCGCCTCGGCCGGCAAGTTCGCCATCTCGGCGATCCCGCCCGCGTTGTCGGTGATCGGGCCGAAGGCGTCGATCGAGATGATCATCCCGGTGACCGCCAGCATGCTCGCGGCGGCGAGCCCGACCCCGTAGAGTCCCCGGGCCTCGACCACGATGTGGCCGTTCCAGCCGACGGCGAAGTAGCTCGCGAGCGTCGCGGCGACGATCACGACCCCGGAGATGAACACGGACTCAAGACCGACCGAGAGCCCCGTGATCACCGTCGGGCCCGCGCCGGCCTGGCTCGCCTCGGCGATCCGGTGAACGGGGGAGTACTCGGCGCTCGTGTAGTAATCGGTTAGCACCACGATGAGCGCCATCACGAGGAGCCCGGCGACCGTCGCCGCGAAGACGCCGAGGCTCGAGTTCATGAACTCGACGTCGAGGAAGTACAGCCCCGCCACGCCGACGATCGTGGTCGCGGCGAGCCCCTGGTACAGCGCGCCCATGATCGTGCCGCCGGGACGCATCCGGACGAACGCCGCGCCGATGAGGGTCGCGACGATCGCCCAGCCGCTGATGATGAGCGGGTATAGGATCGCGTGGGGGTAGAGCGACCGGAAGTTGGAGACGAGCCCGTTGTTGAGGATCAGGTAGGCGAGGAGCATCGTCCCGACGGCGGTGACGACGTACGTCTCGAACAGGTCCGCCGCCATGCCGGCGCAGTCCCCGACGTTGTCCCCGACGTTGTCGGCGATGACCGCGGGGTTCCGGGGGTCGTCCTCCGGGATCCCCGCTTCGAGCTTGCCGACGAGGTCCGCGCCGACGTCGGCTCCTTTGGTGAAGATTCCGCCCCCGACCCGCGCGAAGAGGCTCATCAGGGAGGCGCCGAACAGGAGCCCGACCATGTCGAGCACGTTGCCGCCGAACGCGACGTAGAATCCGATCAGTTCGAGGAGCGCGAGCCCCGCGACCGACAGCCCCGTGACGCTGCCTCCTCGGAAGGCGTAGCGCATCGTGGCGCCGAGGTCCCCCCGGCGGGCGTGGGCCGCGGTCCGGACGTTCGCCCGGACGCTGACGTACATCCCGATCGCGCCCGCGAGCGCGCTCCCGGCGGCCCCGAGGAGGAACCCGATGGCGAGGCGCGGCCCCGCCGCCGTCACTCCGAACGCGAAGAGGATGACGACCGTGAGCACGAGAGCGACCGCGAACACCGCAGTGTACTCGCGGCGCAGGAAGGCGACCGCGCCTTCCCGGATGGCGGCCGAAATGGAGCGCATCTTCTCGTCGCCTTCGTCCTCCCGGAGAAGGAAGACGGTCTGCAGCCCCGCGTAGGCGAGCGCGAGAAGGGCGGCGAGCAGGACGAGGATCTCCAACTGGTTGTTCGCAAGAGTCATCGGTCTTCCTCGAAATTCGGCGCCGGCTGACGGGCTCGGCAGATAAACTTTGCGCGGTCAGCCGGGGGACCCCGCGCGGCGTGTCCGCCGAGAGGTCTTTATCTCGGGTGGGAAAGCCGGGAAGCGCATGCAGGGAGCGGCGTCGCCCGACAGCTCCAGCCGGCGCGCCCGCACGCTCTGCAAGTTCTGCGGCCGCCCGATCGACCTCGCGCGAATGCGCGAGCATCTACGCGGGGAGCACCAGGCTGATTCGACCAAGGTGGAGGCCCTCTACCTCACCGCCCGCGTAGAAGCCCGGAAGTCCCAGCGCTCCCGGACCTGAGCCGGAGAGGCCGCGGGGCGGGCCGCGCGCTACGGGTCGAACTCGCGCTTTCGGATCCGCTCGGAGACGTACGCGAGGAACTCCGGACGGGAGAGCGACCGGCCCTCTTTGACCCCTCGAACGCGCACCGCCACCGACCCGTCCGCGGCTTCCTTCTCTCCGACGACCGCGACGTACGGGATCCGGTCGACCTCGGCGGTACGGACCCGCTTCGGAAGCGACTCCTCGCTCCCGGCGACCTCCGCCCGCACGCCGACAGACCGCAGCTCCTCGAGCAGCGACCGCGCGGCGTCGGTGTTCCGGTCGGTGACCGGGAGGACGCGCACCTGGACCGGCGCGAGCCAGGGAGGCCATCGGCCCCCGCAGTGCTCCATCAGGACGCCGAGGAACCGCTCCCAGGTGCCGAGGATCGTCCGGTGGATCACCACGGGCTGGTGGAGCTGGCCGTCGGCGCCCTGGTACTCGAGGTGGAACCGGCGCGGGGTCTGGTAGTCGAGCTGGATGGTACCGGTTTGCCACGGTCGGCCCATGCTGTCCCGGATATGGATGTCGATCTTCGGGGCGTAGAAGCCGCCCTCCCCGGGCGAGACCCGATACTCGACGCCCGAGCTCTGCAGCACCTTCTCGAGCGTCGCCTCTGCCTTGTCCCAGTCGGCCGCCTCCCCGAGGAACGACGCCGGGCGGGTCGAGAGCTCGTACGACCACTTCAGCCGGAACGTCGTAAAGGCGTCTCGGATCCAGTCAAGGAGGACTTTGAGCTCCTCCTCGATCTGCTCCTCCGTGACGAAGACGTGGGCGTCGTCCTGCACTAGCTCCCGGACCCGCAGGAGCCCGTGGAGCGTGCCGCTCGGTTCGTACCGGTGCAGCGGCGCGAACTCGGCGAGCCGCATCGGGAGCTCGCGGTAGCTGCGGGCCCGCGAGCCGAAGATGAGCATCGCCCCGGGACAGTTCATCGGCTTCCAGCCGAACTCCTGGTCGTCGATCACCGAGACGAACATGTTCTCCCGGTAATGCTCCCAGTGGCCGCTCGTCTCGAAGACCGAGCGGGCGAACAGGAGCGGGGTCCGGATCTCCGAGTAGCCGGCGGCGCGGAGGTGTTCGGTGACGAACTTCTCCATCTCGCGGACGAGGATCATGCCGTGGGGGAGCCAGAACGGAAAGCCGGGCGCCTGCTCCGCGAAGAAGAACAGCTCCTGCTTCTGTCCGATCGTCCGGTGGTCCCGGGTCGCCGCCTCGGCACGCAGCTTGAGGTACTCCTTCAGCGCCTCTGCGGTCGGGAATCCCACGCCGCGGATCCGCTGCAGCGGAGACGCCCCCTCGCGCTCGGGAGTGATGGCCGAGAAGCCGAGCAGGTGGACCCCCCGAAGCCACGACGTGTCAGGGACGTGGGGCCCGCGGCAGAGGTCGCTGAAGGTGCCGGTGTCGTAGACGGAGACGGACTCCCCTGCCGGCACCTCCGCGATGTACCGCAGTTTGTACGGATTCGAGGCGAACAGACGCTCGGCCTCCTCGCGAGAGACCTCACGCCGGACGAACGGCTCGCGCGCTTCGATCGACCGGTTCATCGCCTTGCGGACGGCATCCAGGTCGGCCGGAGTCAGCGGTCGGACGTCGAAATCGTAGTAGAACCCCTCGTCGGTCGGCGGGCCGACGGTGGGACGCGCTTCCGGAATCGTCTCCGTCAGCGCTTTGGCCACGAGGTGGGCGGCCGAGTGCTGCAGGATATCGCGCCCCCCGCGGTCGTCGAACGTCAGCGGGGCGACTCGACCGCTCTCCCCGAGCAGCGAGGAGAGGTCGACCGGGCGCGCGTTGACCGATGCCGCGAGGAAACTCTTCGACCGATCGGGAGCCCACGAGGCCAGGATCGCCCCAAGCGAGGTGCCCGCCGGTACCGAGCGCCGGCTCCCGTCCGGGAGAACGATGTCGCGCGACTCCTCCTCGGGCATAGCCAATCTCGGATGACCACGGCCCCGCGACCAAAAGTCTAACGGTGCTTCGGTCGACTCTCGAAGGGGGTAGTTCGCCGCAGCCGGTGGTCAGCGAGATTTGTCTCCGTCCGCGAAAGTTCTATCTGCCGGGGCCCTGAGTTAGCTTGACCGCGGCATGAGCGTAGATTCGTCGGAGTCTTCCGCTTCGCGTCGGGCTCTCTCGGATCCCAGACAGCGCCGCCCTCGCGGTCCAGCACGAGCTCTAACACTCGCCGTGGCCCTGATCGTCTTGAGTACGACCGTTGGGGGTGCCATCATTCTGTACAATCTATGGGTCGGCCCTCGGCTCATATGCCCCTGCTATGATGTGCCCTACACCCTGGGCATGGAGGCGGGCGCGACGTCCAACCCCGCCTCGGGGCTATTCTACGAGGCCCTCGTAATCGCCCCCACGAGCGGACTTACCACTGGGCTCTTTGGGCTGATCATCATCAACGACTCGGGCGACCGCATCGGTCCGGGTTCCGTTCCCTCCAAGTGCGCAGCGCCGGCCGACGGGTCCCTAACGTCGTTTACGCCCGGAAACTGCAGCGCCCCCGTGAGCGACTGGTACGCGGTGCTGGTCTTCGAGAACACGACGATCCAATCAGCCCTCGGGAGCACGGAACACTGGTCTGCCACTGCTCCGCTGGAGCGCGGGACCGCCCAGATCTACATAGTCTCAAAGGCGAGCTTCGCGGGCATCGGGTGGAGCATCGCAGCCTACTCGACCTGGGGGGCCTCGGTGTCAGGGGTGGCCGAGCTGTAGAGCCGCTCCCGCCGCACACATGTTCTCCAGGCTACAGCGGAGGTGAGCCCCACTCGCCCATCAGTTGAGATGACGTCATCGAAATCCCTTCCGGCGGGCCGACTAGTCGTGCCGTGTCCGGCTTCGCGGAGCGAGAACGGTAGACCGCCATACGGGCCCCGGGCGAATTGGGTCTCGTTACCGAGAGGGCGGCCGAGCTTCGGTGTCCCGCTCGCTCTTCGGGGGGATGAGGCTATAAGTCGTCTCTCGTGGCCGGCCCATGTCCGCCGTATCGCCGGTGAGCGAGACGAGCCCGAACAATGCACCACCCCCTCGGTCGGACCCGGGGCACCAGGCTCGGATGGGGTTGGCGCAAGTCGCTCTGATCTTGGGAGTCGTCGCGCTCGCGCTCGGCGGCTCAGGGCTCGCAATCGCGCTCACGCACGCCGGGCCAACCGGTGCCACGGGATCCCCCGGAGAGCGGGGAACTCCGGGGTCTCCTGGGCCGGGAGCCGTGGTCGTGGAGAATTTCGACGCCGACACTACGGTGCTACGCGGTGACGTCTGCACGTACTACTACGGATCCAACACCAGTATCACGGTGGACGGTCCGGGAAGTTTTGTCGTAACCACCTCCGTCGAGATGGCTGTCGACCACACCAACGGCGTCACGGACGCTGGGTACATCAGCCTCGTCAACACGTCGGCCGCCTGCGATCCCACGGCCACGGGAAACAACTTCGACCAGGTCCTCTTTCCGGCGGGACTGTCCTCCGACGTCTACGTGCTGAGCTACGCTCTGACCCAGACCCTTCAGGTGGGGGCGGCCGGCACATACAGTGTTGGCATCATCGGCGACCAGAACACCGGGACGGATCCCATCGACTTTGACTACGCCAGTCTCGTGGTGACGTTCTTCCCGGAGTAAAGTCGACGTCGTCCCGATCAGCGCACACCAGCGAGCAAGCCCCTGCCGTCGCCCGGGAAGACCCAGTCCGGCTTGCCGGCCCGCCGACCGCGCCGGGCGGCGCCGGAGATCGTCGCGAAGACTCGGGAGCTGTGCGCCGCCGAACGGACGGGGAACGAAGAGGCCCGCGGGTCGAACGGTGACTCCAGGGGAGACCCGCGCACGAGAGCCGGTCAGAATCCGAGGGTTGTACCCTCCCCCGCCCGGTCTCTCGAAGAGGACCGTGCGCGGCGGGGGAACGTCGTGATTCGAAGCGGGTGTCGCACGGAGCGGTCGGCTAGCAAGTCGGCGACAGCGCGCGGTAAGGCGGGGGTCTACCGAGCATCCTTTCCGCGGCTATTGGCGATTCCTTCCAGCGCCATCACGAATCTCTCGGTAAACTTCGGGCACTCCCAAACGGTCTCGTGCATTCCGTAATCCTTCACAGATAGGTCGGGAGGTTCGTCGGTGCAACCCCATGGGCAGATGAACCCGATGGGTGATGCACGGCGACCCGCTAACTGCTCTTGTCTCTCAGGGGATCCGGATTCTGAGCTCGGTCGTGGATCGTTGGCAGGGGCTCGTGCGGTCAGACCCCCGACACCCGAAGGATCTCGACCGGTCTCTCCGCCCGCTCTACGGGCACCCCAGAGCGGAGCAGGCGCCCCATGTCGGAGCCGTTCCAGACACGATTCGGACCGCCGTACGACTCTTCGACAGCCCGCGTTCGACGCTCGTTCCGGCCATCGTTGGCGGCCCGTCAACCCATGTCCGTAGGGCCGTCCCCGACGTGCGCTCAGCTCGCCCATCATTCATCACGGATCAGCTGGTTCTAGTCTTCATCATCGCGCGTCGTGCGGGGGCGGTCACGGGCTATCCAAGGCGGGAGACGCCGGGTCCTCGTCTAACATGGAGTCAATGTGGAAGATACCACCGGCGGCCCCGGCCTCGGTGATCCGCGGGGCGTCCGATCTCTCAAAGCTCCCGTCGACCCAGGTCGGGCCCCCGCCCGCGATCGACCGGACGACGGCCCAATCGACCGGGGCGTTCCGGGGCGATAGCACGATCTGCCCGAGCCCGATCTCCCGGACCGTCTTCGCGAGGCCGAGCGGGCTGGTCGGCTTCCACTCGGGCCGGGCGTGCAACGACCCTCCGTCGAGCGCGATCTCGAACGCGAGCTCGGTCGTGAGGCCCCACGCTCGCTCGAGTTCCTCCGGCCCCTCGAGCAGCGCGCTCGAGACGACCGCGCGCTGGGCGCCGGCGACGAGGATGTCGATCGACTGGTCGGCGTCCCGAACGCCTCCGTCGACCCAGAGCGCGATGTCGCGCGAGAACTCCTGGATGTAGTCGAGCTGCGGCTCGGTGCGCTCGATGCCGTCCAGGTCCACGAGGTAAAGGAGGGAGTAGTCCCGCACGATCCGGTCGATGACGTCGAACGGGTCGAGCGGACCGCCGGCCGCCGAGAGGGCGGGCGTCGGGCCGTTCTCCCCCGGCCGGCAGACCTGCCCGCGACGCAGCAGCATGCACGGTACGAGCCCGCCGGCGGGACCGTCGGGGGTCGGGGCGACGCGGATCGACGGAGGCGCGGTCGGCCGGCTCACGACCGCGCCACCCCCCGGAGAGTATTTCGGCTCGCCGGGCGTCCGTACCGTGCCAGGAGGCAGAGGGCAGCTGACGGTGGACCGAGCCGGCGACGGCCGGCCGCTGAGGAAAGTCCCCTCTCCGGGAAACGCGGGGTCGGGTGGGAGCCCGACGGGCGAGAGTCCGAGCTCCGGAGCAGAAACGACACAGCCCGGTGGGACGGTGAAGGGGCCGCCCCGGAGGCTCCACCGGGACATGTTGAAACGGCCGACTCCCCGGGAGCAAGCCCTAAGCGACGGGATGAGGAGTTTCCCCGACCGTCGAGGAGAGCGCGCAGTCG
>DATJYS010000003.1:0-82181 GCA_035499455.1 Thermoplasmata archaeon
GCGAGCGTGCTCCGGGAATCGATTACTCCGGCGCCGATGCCGTGCCCGGAGAGCTTCTCGGCGTGGTCGAGCGTCGACTCGAAGAGGTCGAACCCGACGACCTCCACGGGGAGGCGTCCGAGCAGGCGGAGCACCGGTCCCGCGTCCCCGAAGTACGTCCAGACCAGTTTCTCCGAGTTCGGGAGCGCATCCGCCAGCAGCCGATACGCGGTGACGACCTCGGCCGACTCCCCGCTCGGAGGGTCGTAGACGAGCATCGGCTCCTGGAACTGGACCTGCGGAGGAACGTTCGGCCCCAGCGAGAGGAGCTCGGCGGCCATCGCGGCGGCGATCTCGGCGACGGGGGCGTTCGACATGTCCGGCGCGTACGACACCTCGGCGAGTCGACGGAAGGTGTACGGTCCGGGGAGGATCGCCCGGGCGTTCGGTCCCTTCGGGAGCCACCGGCCGAGCCGGCCGCGGCCGCCCTGGGGGGGCGACCGGACGATCGGCTGCCGGTAAAAGGAGTTCGTCTCGAAGAACCGGGTGAGCGGCCCCGCGCTGACCTCCGGCCAGATCTCCGTGAACGGACGAAGGAGGTCGGGCCACCGGAGGTAGCCGCCCGTGCGCGCATCGAGCGCGAGGCGCTCCTCGACCGCCGCGACCTCCGCTTCCGCGCGGACGAACGCGGCCTCGCCGGCCTCGGGCGAGATCCGCCCGCGGTCGAGGTCCCGGGTCGCCTGGACCAGCGCCTCCGTCCGGGGGAACGGGCCGGTCACGCCCGTGCGATACGTCGTCATCGTCCTCCGTCGCCTCCCGCGCCCATCTCCTTCTCGAAGGCGCTCAGGAGCTCGACCGCGGTGGCGAAATGCCGCGGCGAGACGACCTCGACGTTCACGCCCAGGGGGACGGGGACCTCCCATCGCGCCGAGGCCTCGACGACGCCCCGCCAGGTGCCGACCGCCGCGGCGATCGAGCCGCTCCCCTCGCCCGAGACGAGCGAGCGCTCCACCTTCTCGGGGATCTCCGCGCCGAGCCACCGGACGAACTCGAGGTCGTCCTCGTCGGCGACCGGGGCGACCGAGAGGAGCACGGAGGCCGGAGCGACCCCGTACGCCCGGCACAGCCGCCCGTACTCGTCGATCAGGCTCGCGACCGGCTCCGGGTCGAAGACGATCTGGGTCGTGAAGAACGACGCCCCGCTCTTCGTCTTGGTCAGCATCCGGTACCCCTCGTCGTTCCGGTGCGGGATCACGACGTTGCCGATGAGCCCCGCGTGCTGGCGGACCAACGCGAGAGCGCCCGCGTTCGCCTCGACCACCGAGGGGCCGGGGTACGGGATGTAGCGGCTGGTCCCGCCGATGAACATCACGTTGTGGATCCCCTCCGCGATCGCCCCCGCGCACCACTCCTGCAGCTCGGGGATCGATCGAGCGTGGGCGACCACGCGGTTCAGGATCGCCTCGCATCCCGACTCCTTCGAGACGAGGCTCGCGAACTGGCGCACGTCCCCGGAGCGGTACATCGGCTCGCCGTTATGGTTCTCGTTGACGAGCTCGGGCACGACGAACGCGTCGACCCGGGGATGCGCCTCGAGCAACGCGGCGACACGATGGACGTACCCCTCGACCTTGTCGTGGGCCGTCCGGGCGGACGGCGGCACCGGCTCGAAGAGGATCGGGTGGCGCGAGAGCGCCCGGTGCAACGTCCGCCGCCCCGTGGAAGTGACCCCCTGTGGACGTTCGGTCGCGAGCGTGCCGTTCCCCCCGGGGTTCGTCCTCGAACGAACGGCCGAGTTCGAAAGGGGGGAGGTGTCCTCGCTCTGTCGCACGAAGGCGTCAGTCCCCCTTAACGCCGCGGAACGAGACGCCGGTACGGCAACTTGTCGCCGTCCGGACTACGCAAGGGGGTCCGGGGCCCCGACCTCCCGGGGCCGGTGGCTCACCAGCGGCGATAGGTTCGGCGATTCCGGCCGCCGGAGCCCTCGTCGCGGCGGGGGGGGCGCGCGGAGGAACCTCCCTCGCGTCGGGAGCGCGGCCGGCCGCCCCCCCGTTCGGGGCGACGTCCCCGGCGCTCGCGCATCCCGCCGCCGTCGCCGGTCGCACGGGGCGGGGCCGGCGCATCGTAGGCGAAGCCGGGGATGCGGGCCCGGGGGATCTCGAAGCCGAGCAACCGCTCGATCCGCCCGAAATCCTGTTGTTCGTCCGGGCTGATGAAGGAGTAGGCATCTCCCTGCCGCTGGGCGCGCGCGGTCCTTCCGACGCGGTGGACGTACACCTCCGCCTCGTTCGGGACGTCAAAGTTGACGACGTGGCTCACGCCCTCGACGTCGATCCCCCGGGCCGCGATGTCCGTCGCGACGAGCACCCGGTGGTCCCCCTCGCGGAACCCCTCGAGGGCGTGGACCCGCTGGCTTTGGCTGCGGTTCCCGTGGATCACGGACGCGGAGATCCCCCACTGGGTCAGCTGGCGGGCGAGCCGGTCCGCGCGGTGCTTCGTTCGGGCGAAGACGAGGACGCTCGTCATCGTCTCGTCGCGGAGCAGCTCGCGCAACAGGGCCGCCTTCAGGTGGCCGGGGACCGGCAGGCCGAGATGCGATACGCCGACCGCGGCGACGGTCGTCGGGTCGACGTGCACCATCCGCGGCTCGCGCAGGAACTCGTGGGCGAGCTCCACGACCGCCGGCGGCATCGTCGCGGAGAACAGCATCGTCTGACGGACCCGGGGGATGCCGGTCAGGATGCGGCGGACGTCGGGGAGGAACCCCATGTCCAGCATCCGGTCCGCCTCGTCGAGGACGAGGATCCGCAGGGAGTCGAAGTTCACGTACCCGCGGTTCATGTGGTCGAGCAGGCGGCCGGGCGTGGCGATGATGATCTCGGCGCCGCCGCGCAGCGCTCGGGTCTGGGGCTCCATGCCGACGCCCCCGTAGACCGCGGCCCCGCGGCGCTTGGTGTAGTGTCCCAGCTTCTTGACGAACCCTTCCGCCTGCAGCGCGAGCTCGCGGGTCGGGGTCAGCACGAGGGCGTAGATGCGTCCCGGGGGAAGGTCGAGGGTCCGTTCGAGGATCGGAAGGAGGAAGGCGGCGGTCTTTCCCGTGCCGGTCTGGGCGGTCGCGACGATGTCGCGGCCCCCGACGGCGTCCGGGATCGCCTTGCTCTGGATCGGCGTCGCGTCGTGGTAGCCCATATCCCGGATCCCCTGGCGGAGGGTCGGGTGGAGCGGCAGCTCTTCGAAGCGCACGTTCGCCGCCGGAGCGGCGGCCTTGCGCGTCGGGTGTTCGATTTCGGCCATGTCGTCAGCTTCGCGAAGCCAACGGCCGCTTAAGAGCGGGAGCCACGCCGCCGAGGAGCCGTGTCGGACCGGGGCACGCCGACGGTTTTCGGACCGCCGGGACCCCGCTCGGGAGGGTAGCGTTCCGGTCGTGGGTACGCCCCCGGAGGCGTGCGCGGGGGGTTCGGGGCCCCTCCCCGGAATGGCCGCCGAGGCGGATCGCGGCCCGGTCGAACCCCGGTATTATAGGGGGATTCCCGGTTTCAGAAGACAGGCTTCGGCGATGGCAGCGGTCAGAGAACCTCCGAAATTTCACGTTGTCTCGGCGTGGAGCGCCGCCCGATACCCCGGTCCGAATGCCGAGGAGCGCGGGTATTCCCTCGCGCACGCGCCGTCCCCTACGGCGGTTCCGACCGCATCGGTCCCGGGGCGAGAGGTCGAGGAACCCGCCGACGTCGCTGCCCCCGGAGAGACCGCGACCGCCGCACCGTCGCGCCCGCCACCGGCGAATCTCTACGACCTGAACTCTCTCCTCGGCCGAGTCTGGTCGGCCCCCCACGGGACAGCGATCGGCGCGTCTCGGCCCGCGAACGAGGTGGGCGAGGCTCCGCTGCCCGAACTTCCGTTGCTGGAGGAGTCGCGGAAGCGCTCGAGGGAACCGCCGCTCGCGGTCGCACCTCGGTCCGGGGTCCCCCGAGCTTCCTCGACGATCGGCTCCACGGCAGCCCGGACCACGTCGTCCCGTGCGTGGATCTGTCCGCAGTGCCGACTCACCAACGCCCCGTGGTCGGCGGCCTGCACCTCGTGCCGCAGTGCGGCGCCGCAGATCTAGGTCCGGACGTCGTACCGACCCCGCAGGGTCCCCGCCTGCAAGAAGCGCTGGAGCGAACCCGGCCCGAACTGTTCGAGCCCGACGAGACGTTCGCCGTCGGGCCGAACCAGCACCGGCAGTACGTCCTGGACGCTGACCCACCGCTGAGAGAGCGACTGGTCTCCCCGGCCGTTCACGTTGACGAGCGTGACCTCTCGGCCCGCTTTCCGCGCCAGTTCGATGACGAGATTCACGGTGGAGACCTCCGCTCGGGGGACGTGCCACACGTCCGCGGAGTCCGCCGGGCTCCGGGTGGGGGGCGCCGCCCCACCGCCCCGGCGGAGCGCCGCCGAAGAGATCACCGTGCCGGCGATCCTCGCTCCGATCGACGACATCACGTCGCGGCTGAGGTTCTCTTCGGGCCCGGGCTCGCCGGAGACGAACAGGAGAAGATCCGCGGGCGCGGCGATCGCCACGGCTCCGGCAACGACCGCGCGGTATTAGCGCCCCGGATGGGATCGAGGATCGCGACGCCCATCGTCCCGGCGCGGAAGGGGTGACCAGGACCCACCCCGCCCTCCCCCGCGGGAAGGCCGGGTCAGCGCAGAACGAGGATCAGGTTCCCCGAGAACCTCGACGGGGGGGTCTTGATCGTAACGTTCAGCTGCGCGCTCGCGGACCCGGGAATGGTTCGGGGGACCTGGGCGTCGTAGAGAGTGAAACCACTCGTGCTCGTCGCGATCTCTCGGATTTCGCACGGGGTCGAATTGAAGTTCGGGATCAGAAAGTCGACGGTGGTGTTCGTGGACGTCGTCTCGTTGTAGCCCGTCGTGCCGACGGGGTTCGCATTGAGGCCGCAGACGTTGTCCGGTGCGTCGAAGTCGATGCTCCGGATCTCGACGGGAAGAGACGGGGCGGCCAGGAAGACGAACGCGAGCACCCCGCTGAGAAGAACGGCCACCACGACCCCCACGACGATCAGCGAGCGCGGGGGGCGTCGCGGGGCGGGGGGCGCGGGAGTCAGCGCGGTCCGTGGGGGACGGAGGCCGGCCGGCGGGTCAGGGGCCGAGTCCCCGCTCGATTCGAGCGGGGGGGGCGACGCCGCATCGTACACGGACGATCGGACGGAGGCCACGCGGGCGCGAGACCGGCCGGGGTATTTCTAGGGCGCCCGACCGTAGGAGGCCGGTCCCCTCGCAGCTCTTGGGCCCCCGGAGAGGGAGGGGCGTTATCAAGGACGACCCGGTCGGAGGGGACGGAGTCGCCATGCCGGATCTCCCCAGTCTCCAGCGATTGATCGCGTACGACCGGGCCGTCTTCGAGCGATTCCTGCGTTCGGCCGAGCGGCGCGGCTGGAAGGCCGCGACCGCGAATCGGGGGACGGGGCATCTCTCGATCAAGAACACCCTCGTCCACATCCTGAACGTCCACGAAGCCTGGCTGGTGGCGGTCGCGCAGCACCGGTGGGAGATCTTCGACGCTCCGGGGCGGAGAGGCGAGGACGTGCGCTCGTGGAGCGACCTGCGACGGTATCGGGACCGGGTATGGAAGGGGCAGGACGAACTCCTCGCCCGCCTCACGGAGGCTCAGCTCCGGCGCCGCGTGAAGGCACCCTGGATGCCGGGAGGGTACACGCTCGCCGACGCGTTCTACCAGATCTCCTTCGAGCAGGCGCACGACCTCGGAGAGATCATCGGCGTGTACTGGCAGGCGGACTGGCCGCCCCCCTCGATGACCTGGATCGAGAATCGGCCACCGGTTCGTCGAACCCGATCGTGACGCTCGACCCGGTAAGGTACGACCCCGCTACGGCGGGGACCCCGGCGGGGCGCCGGCGCGGAGGAATCCGATGTCCTCGACGATCGGGGCGCCGTCGACGGTGAAGTAGCCCGACCAGACGGTCGTTCCGTTGAAGATCAGCTCGTACCCCGGAAGGGGCGAGATCTGCCAGGCGTACGTTCCGTTCCGGAGCATCAGGGTGATGTTGGTGGCGGCTGCGCGATGCGACCGCGACCAGCCGGCACAGCCCAGGTCCGACCATGCCGAGTCGAGGCACGTCGCCCGGACCCGCCAGGCCGACCCACCGGGCGGCGCAGACACCTCGGTAAAGGACACTCCGTACGATATCGGAGTGAAAACGACCCGGACCGTCGTCGACCCGTGGGTCACGTTGGACTGACCGGTGGTCGGCTCGGTCGCCCGCCCCACCTTCACGACCGCGGTGTACCCGGGGACGTTGAGCACCGAATAGGCGTACGTCCAAGGCGTGAGATTCCCGAACGCGATCGCTGAAATCGAGGAGCAGGCGGAAGGGCCGAGGCTGACGCACCAGGTCGTGCCGCGGATCAACCCCGTCTCGACAAACCGCAGCACCCGGGTGGAGGCGTACCGGAACTCCACCGATTCGAGGAGCGCACTCCCCGAGACGGTGATCCGGCCCGTCGGCTGCAGCTCGCCCCCGCGTCCCACGACCCGGGCACCCTTCGGTCCGAGGAGGAGATAGGCATGCGACCCGTTGTAGAGCGAGAAGGTCAACGAGTCCGCCGTGGCGCTGCGGGTCACTCCGTCCACGGTGACCGCCCACGGGGACCCGGGGCGCAACCCACTCTCCTGGAACGTCACCGGGTGGCGCGTGCCGGGATAGAGACCCACGGCTGCCGTGCCGAAGACGGAGGCGTTGATCGACATCGAGAACTCGGGCGAGGACTGCCGGCCGACGAGGTTCGTCACGCCGGTCGTGTATGTGGGAGATTGGGCGTCCACCGTGGTGAGGCTAGAGTGCGTGATCGCGGTCGAGTCGCTCGGGGTCGCCTGCGCCCCAAGGTAAAGGTCGGCCCCGGCGGGGAGCGACAGAGTGTCGCTGTCGCTCACGTTGGCGAACCGGTACGTGAACCCCGCGTCGTTGAAGAGGGCGTACACCACAACATCGGAGAATGACTGGAATCCGTCGAACGGCAGCACGACCCGGTGGGTTCCAGGGGCCGCGGCGCCGACGGCGACCCCGGCAAACCCCAGGGAGGTTCCGATGTACATTCCGGCCGGAAGAATGGGCGTCGGGTACGAGGACGGCGGGGGCCCGTCGACGCTGAACCCCCATGCGATCAGCTCATAGGACGGCCACCGGCCCGGAACGGTGAAGTTCAGAGTGGTCCCATAGTAGCCGTTCCCCCCATCGACCGTCCGCGCGAGG
This sequence comes from Thermoplasmata archaeon, assembly GCA_035499455.1. Classification (GTDB taxonomy): domain Archaea; phylum Thermoplasmatota; class Thermoplasmata; order Lutacidiplasmatales; family UBA184; genus Lutacidiplasma. The sequence goes on from DATJYS010000003.1 coordinate 7,254, forward strand.
ACCGCGACGCACGGAGCGGTTCCGTTCGTGAAGCTCACGTTCTCCGGGTGCGTTCGTCCAGTGACCGTCAGGGTTCCCCGGGCGGGCGTGGCGAGGAAGCACGCGGCCGACACCGTGTACGCGTACGTCCCGTTGGGGATCGAGAGCTCGAGAGACCCCCTCACGGAGGACTGGGGGGTCCCCCCCGTGACGTTCACCCACCATCGGAATCCGGTGGGCAGACCCGTCTCCTCGAAGAAGACGAGTTGCGGGACAACCGAGAATATGTAGAGCGGTTCGGTGACGTTCGACCCCCCGACCGTGACCCTAGGCTCGTGTCCGACCGGCGACCAGCGGTACCCCGGGATAGGGGCCACCGACTGGTTGTACGTGCCGTTCGGAACCCGGATCTGGAGCGCCGACGTCTCGGACGACCGCACGATTCCGTCGAGCGCTATCGCCCACGGGAGGCCGACCGGCAGCCCCAGCTGCTCGTAGGTGACGGTGTACTCTGGGCCGATGTTCACCCGGAGCGCGAGGCGAGAGTACGCGCCGACCCCGGGGTGATCCGTGGAGTTGATCCCGATCCAGTACGACCCCGCCGGGCTGAGGGCGGGGAAGGTGATCGCCGCTTCCGCGTGGAACGGAGCGGTCCCCGAACCCGGAAGGATATCGACCGCCCATCCGTGCGGGAACTGATAGGTTCCCAAGGAGACGGGGCCGTCGGAGTTCAGCGCGATCACCGAGACGTTCCAGTCGACCGTTCCGCCCGCCGCCCGAGTAGGAGCCGCGAGGGAGTCTCGACCATCGCTGGACGCGAGGTAGTACGGCTCGTTCTCGAGCGTGACGTTCGTTCCCTGAAGGAGGACGGCACGCGCCGGGTGCCCCATGTCGATCCACGACGCCTCCGGCGAAGGCCCGACCGTGTTGTTGACGAAGAACAGGTCGTACGGGATATCGGGTCCCGCCGTGCCGTACACCTCCTCGTAGTCCGTGTAGTCGTAGTAGACGCCCGAGTCGCACCCATACGTCGACTGCACGAGAAACTCGGTTCCTCCGGTGTCGGCGACCTGGGACCAGACGACCGCCCCCGAGGTCGCGTTGGAGATGCTGAACTGGACCGCGCCCGCGGCTACGGACATCTCGAAGTCGTAGAGCCGGCCGCTCTGCAGCGCGAACGCATCCGGGCTGTAGTAGTACGTCGTCGCGCAGTAGTTCGTCGACGAGTAGGCGACCCCCCACGTTCCGTACGAGTTCGCGAACCCGAGCTGGTCGTACGATCCAGCGTTGTCCCAGACGGAGAGGATCACGTAGTAGAAGCTCGCGTTCCCGCCTTCCGGCCGGTCGTCTGGGACCCGGAGGGTCACGCCGACCTGACCCGCGTTCTGCGGGGCCCCCGAGTAGACTGCGCCCGCGTAGTAGTGGCCACTGAACCCCGGAGGGCCGCCGGCCGAGATCGCTTCGGGATGGGGGGGCGTCCCCATCGAGCCGGCAGGTGACGCGTCCCTTGCCCCGCTCCACCCCGACGCCCCGGGTGTCCCGACCTCAGTGTTGGCGGGCGACGTATCGAGGGCAGCGGGCCCGGGACCCGACTCTCCCGAAGTCCCCTCCAGCGACGTCGTATCCGAACCCGGAGTCACGGGGTGGGATTCAGCGCTGTTCCCGGGAGCGGCCGGTGCGGAAATGATGAGAAGAGACGGGACGAGCAGGAGCAGGACGATGATCGCGGCCCCGGCACCGACGATCCCACGGCGCTCCGGGCGCGGTGCCATGTGGTCCGGCCACCGAAGGGGCCCTCTCGATATACGGGTTGCTTCGGCTCGACACATCCCGGACGGCCTCTCGAGCGAGGGGGGGCCCGGGACTCCTCTCGGTCTTCGAGGGCTCGGCAGGGGAAACCCCCGCGACCCGCCGAGACTCGCCCAGGGCCCTCCGGCGAACTCGTTCGAACGCGGCCCGAGTCCCTCGGCCCGAAGCGGCGGGGCCGACGAAGTACGCCCGAGAGGTCGCCACGCCCCCGCGCCTACAAGTAGCGAGTCGAGTTCCCCTCCGCCGTGTCGGACACTCCCAGCAAGCTCCAGCGAGACGTAGCCCGCCACCTCGTCACGAAGTTCCTGAAGGTTCGCGCGGGCGAGAACGCGATCGTTGAATCGTGGAACCATACGATGCCGATGGCCACCGCGATGGTCGACGAGATCCGCCGCGTCGGCGGCCACGTGCTGTTCGTTTACGAAAGCGAGGACGCGTGGTGGCGCGCGATCGATCGGAGGCAAAGCAGGCTCCTCGGCCAGTCGAGCGCCCCGGAATGGGCCGCGCTGGAGGCGGCGGACGTCTACGTGAACTTCTGGGGACCGGGCGACAGCGATCGCATGGAACGGCTACCGGTGCGCTCGGAGGACGCGTTCGACTGGAATTGGCCCTGGTACGCGGTCGCGCGCAAGACAGGCCTCCGGGGGATCCGGATGACCGAGGGGTTCGTGACGGAGGCGCGCGCCAGGCGCTGGCGGGTCGACCTCGCGAAGTGGAAGGAGCAAGTGCTCCGCGCCTCCCTCGTGGACCCGGCCGAGATCGCCCGAAACGGGGCCCGCCTGGTCCGAGCATTCTCCCGAGGGACGAAGGTGAGGATCACCCACCCGAACGGAACCGACCTCGAGGTCCGGCTCGCGGGGATTGCGCCACGGCTGCACGACGGAAGGCCGCATCCGCATCGTAAGGGAGACTCGCTCTCCGGCATGATCGAGTCGATCCCCGCCGGGTTCGTCGACTTCGTCCTCGACTCCCGAACGGCCGAAGGACGGTTCCATGCCAACCGCCGAACTAACATCTGGTGGAACTGGCACGCTGGCGGCGCCCTCGAGTTCAAGGGGGGCAAGCTCGTCTCGTACTCGCTCGTGGAGGGGGCACCGGAGTTTGCCCGCCAGTACAAGAAGGGCACCGCGGGGAAGGAGCAGGCCAGCGCGCTCACCGTCGGGTTGAACCCGGCGGTCCGGGATGTCCCCAATCTCGAGAAGGGCGAAGGGGGTTGCGCATCGATTCAGATCGGGGGAAACCGGGGGCTTGGGGGCGCCAATCGCTCAAGCTTCTTCACGTGGTTCTCGTTGGCGGGACCCGAGATCGAGATCGACGGCACTCCCGTCGTTCGCGAAGGAAGAATCCTCTAGGTCGTTGCGCGGCCCTGGTCATCAGAGCGGCAGTCGTTCTAGAACGGCACCCAGTGGGCCGCGGTGGTGGAATCGTGGCTCGCCCATGGGCCTAGTCGGATTCAGACCCTTAAGGGTTCAAATCCGTGGACTTTTTGCTCGAGCCGGACAAATCGGGGCACTCTGGTCCGTCCTCCGGGCGAGGGTGGAATATTTGATCGTGGGTGTCGTTAGCAAACCGCCTCCTCCCGCAAGGGTCGGTCCCGCGACGACGGAGTCAGTCCTTCTTACGGCACCCGTTCTGAACGAAGAACGCGAGCCCCTGTAGCGGGGTCGTAACGACGGCGGAGGCTTCATGATAGACATGCACAGTCGAGGAGCCAACTGCGATGAGCGAGGGTCAACGGAGCCAACACTCGGACCGAGGATCTCGATCCGGTCAGCCGTCTTCCACCGGGGGAAACCGGGTGGAGCCCCACTACACGTCCAATGGGCACGTCCCCCGTATCCAAGCAGCCGAGGCGGCTGCGGGAAGGGGAGCACAGATCGTTGGCCTGGTGTTCGACCGGGGGGTGATACTTGCGGCGAGGTACGACCCCATAGGCGGCGAGCCCCTTCCCTCCTTCCTCGGTAAGAACACTTCAAACCTTCGCGGCGGCAAGATCTTGCGGTTGGGTCCCCGCCTCGCCGTCGCGGGGACCGGGCTATTGGGCGACTTTGCCGCCGTGTGTCGGCACATTCGGGGTCGCCGTTTTAGTTCGACCCAGGAGGTGGTCGACCACCTGGGCGCGCTCTTCTGGGGGCAGACTGTCCGCGAGGACACCCGGATACTGGGGACGTTCGTGCTCATGGGAAGCACGCTCGATGGGGACGCGCGCCTGTTCCAGTTCTCTCCGAGTGGGTCGATTCATGAGTACATCGCTTGGGCCCGAGGGCGGGATTCGAAGCCGCTGCAGAAGCGATTGAGCGAGACCTATCGTCCGGGAACGCAGCGCTACGCCCAGAATGTCGCTCTCGAAGCCCTCGGTTATCCCGAGGCCTTCGAGATGGTTACGGTGGATACGACGCAAGCGAAGTAATCGGCAGCATCCGGATGCTGGTGCTGCGGGGGGGACCCCGCGGCGCAGGCTTGGTCACGCCGCGAGTGCTTAACAGCGGCTATTCCCATGGTTGCTATTGCGATGAGCGGCTCCGCGGCGACTACGATTACCGTTAGCCAAGTGACACGCAAGAGACTCGCTTCACTGAAGGAAGGTGACCAGACCTACGACGAAGTGATTGAAGTACTCTTGGCTGCCCATCCGACTCGACTGACGTGGGCCGAGCTGGGGCGTCGTTTGCGAAGTGGCGAGGACATACCGATCGAACGTGTGATCGCCGAATCGAGAGCTCTACGAGCGCGAGGGCGCTAGGGTGAGCTACTCCGTCGCCATGCGCCAAGACGCCAGGCCAGAGTTTCTCTCGCTCCCGCCGGAGGTTCGAGAAGTCTTTGAGGAGGCTTTCTCCCGAATGCGGGTCTAACCATACTCTTCGGGGCCCGGGTTCTCTGTCCAGCAACTCAAGCCGCCCCGGGGGCTGGAAGCAGGAAGTGTGGTCGGTCCATGTGGGGGGCTATCGAGCGTGGTTCGTCGTGGATGGGCAGACCGTGAGATTCGGGGCGTTTGGACCGAGACCGGGGTTTTACCGTAAGCTAGCTCGGATACGCTCTCTCCGCGGAGACTGAGTCCGGGGCACGGAGTTCGAGCGTCGGGAGTGCAAGGCCGATACGACGTCGAGGTCACTCAACTTCTCGACGTGTCTCCTCCTTCGCTAGAAGCGACCGTACGAAGACTAGTTTCCCGCCGTGGGCCCAGTCGGATTTGAACCGACGACCTCCCGGTTATCAGCCGGGTGCTCCAGCCAAACTAAGCTATGGGCCCCGGCGGTCCGAGAGGAGTGGGCCTTTAGAGATTTCGGGAGGATATTCCGTTCCGATTCGGGGCCTCGAGAATGCGGACCCCGTTCGAGGTGACGGGGCACGGTCCGAGCGACCCCTCGACCGATGCGGGGAGAGACTACGCCTTCGCGGCCCCAGAGTCGCTCACAGGACCAGCGGGTAGCGCGGCCGAACGGCCCCGGGAAGTCGTTACCCTCGATTCTCGCGCATTCCTACCGCGGACAAATCTCTAACCTTCCACGGAGACGGAACACATACCCCGTGGGGGAGATTCGCACCGGTCGCGGGGAGGACTCCCGGCGAGTGGGGTCGGCGCGCGCGCCTGAGCCTCTTCCCCTTCCACCACACCGCTCCCTATGGAGACACCATCGGGGGGGTTTGGGGGGACGGACGTACGATTCTGCCCCCCGTGGAGCGGTCACGGACCCTCGGATGGTCACGCCGGCATAGACCCACGGACCGTATGTTCCAGGCTACGCCGACCGCTCGCCCCGGAGCAGGGCGACGTACTCGTCGCGGTGCGCCGGGCTGTCGAGCCGGGTCGCCCGCTGCTCTTCGTACAGGTGGTACGGACCGGTGCCGATGTAAGCGATGAAGATCGCGAGCATGGCGGGCACGAGGAGGTCGTAGCTGCCGGTCATCTCGGCGACCATCACGAGCACCGCGAGGGGCGCCTTCGAGACTCCACCGAAGAACGTCATCATCCCGACGATCGCGAAGGCAGAGATCTCCCCGGCCGAGACGACCGACGGGAGGACAGTGTGGAACGCCGCACCGATCTCCACCCCGACGAGGGCCCCGATCACGACGCTCGTCCCGAACAACCCCGCCGCGCCGCCGCTCCCGACCGTGAGGGAGGTGGTGGTCGCGCGCAGGACGATCGCCACGCTCAGGGCGACCAGCGCCAGCGGCACGAGCGTCCCCACGCCGATCTGACCGAGCATCACGGCCTGCACGAATCCGTAGCCGACACCGATGGAGGCGAGGGCCGCGAAGTGATTCCCCCAGGGCAGCAGCAGGTAGACCGCGGCGACCGCGACCCCCGCGATCGCCATGCCGAGCGGGACCCGAAGGAGCGGCCCCCCGCGCAGGGCCCGGAAGCGATCCTCCGTCGACTGGAAGAGCCGGATGAAACCGACCCCCGCGGCCGCGCAGATGAGTCCGAGCAGCGCGTAGAGCGGAAGCTGCTCGACGTTCCAGCTCACTCCCCCGGCGGGGAGCGCGAACAGCGCGGAGAACCCGAACATTGCGCCGAAGATCGCGTAGCTGATCACCGACGCGACGATCGCGGGGAAGAAGACGTCGGGCTCGAAGTCCTGGATGTAGAGAATCTCCGCGGCGTAGATCGCCCCGCCCAACGGCGCCCGGAAGATCGCCCCGACCCCCGCCCCGAGTCCGGTGGCGAGGGCGATCCGCCGTTCGCGGTCGGACAGGCCGAGCGAGTCGGCCCACCACGACCCGAAGGCGCTTCCGATCTGCCCGGACGGCCCCTCCCGGCCCCCGGCCCCGCCCGTCCCGAGCGTGAGCGACGACGCGATCACCTTGAGGAACGGAACCCGCCGGCGGACCCGGCCTCCCTCCTCGTGAAAGGCCTTGATCGCCGCGTCGGTCCCGTGGCCGGCGGTCTCCGGGGACCAGCGCTGGACGATCCAGCCGGTCGCCAGGCCACCGGCGGCCATGACGACCGGAAGCAGCAGGATCCGCGGGAACGAGCTCGACCAGACGACCAACCCCCCGGGCGGGGCGCCCGCGAACGGGTAGCCGATGCCGACGACCCCCTCCAGGAAGAATCGGGTGGACTCGAGCCAGAGGAAGTAGAACGCGGCCGAGCCGACCCCGGCCACCACTCCGATCGGGATCGCGAGAAGCGCCGACCGGACGAGCGTCTGGGAGACCGACACCCAGCTGCGCTGCCCTCCCTTCGATCGGCTCCGGTGCAGGCGGTGCCAGCCCTGCACGAACGCCGCGCGCGCGCGCTCCCCGACTCCGGGAGGGGCCGGTGCAGGGAGGGGATCGTTCACGGCGGTTTCACGGGCGTTCGGTTCTAACCGCTTGCGGTCCGTCGAGGCGCCGGCGACGCCGATGGTACTTAGCGTCTCGCCGAACGGAGGCTCAGACCCCGAACGGAAGAGCCACCGGCACCGCCGCGATCACGATCGTGAGGAGCCCGACGGCGATCAGCAGTCCCCCGAGCACCCCCCGAAGCCGTCGCTCCGGAACGTGCTCCTGGAGATAGCGGGCCCCCCGGGAAGAGAGCGCCGTCACCGCGATGAGCGCCGCCGTGGCCGCGACGTAGACCAGCACGACGTTGCCGGTCGAGGCGACGAACAGGATCGCGAGGATCTGGGTGTTGTCGCCCATCTCGAGCAGGAAGGCGAGTCCGAGAGCGACCATCCGAACCTGTCGGCGGGTGTGCGACTCGGCCGGGGTCCCTTCGCCCGGCTCGTGCACCGAGGCGGGAGCCCTCCAGATCTCGCGGACGCCGAACGCGATCAGGACCAGGCCGCCAGCGACCTTGACCCAGAGAAGGTACGGGCTGAGGACCGTCTCGGCGGCGTACCCGAGCGAGACCGAGACGAGAGTGGCCGCCCCGAGTCCGGCCGAGGCCCCGAGGAAGACGTCCCGGGGAGGGTGGCGGGTCGCGAGCGTGATGACGCCGAAGTTCGATTTGCCGGGGAGCTGGAGCGCCGCCACCACCGCGAAGATGAGAACTCCTTCGAGGAGCGGAGATGCGTTCACCGGCGACCCCTCGCGAGTCAGCACGTCGGAGGGAAGAGGGCTTTGACAGGGGGAGAGACATCGGATGGTCTCGGACCACCCCCTCTCCTCGCCCCAAGCCGGCGCCCGCACAGAGGACGGCGTTCGCTCTGATCGGCCGAACCGAGAAGCTGGGGGGGTGGGTCCACGCGCTCCTCCCTGCGACTCCACGCACCACCGCCCTCGCGGTCGAGTCGCGTGACGGGGGCGGCCGCACGGATCTTCCGTCGGCGGTCCGGGGCGCTCCCGGCGGGCGGGGACGGGTGCTCCGTCGGCGATTTCACGATGCGAGTCCGTCGCCTTTTTAGCCCATCCGCGCCCATAGAACTACTGATGAGACCCGCGCGACGGAGGGGTCGGCGCCGCGGAGTGGCCCCCATCGTGGGGACGATCTTCCTGGTCGCGATCACGATGACCCTCGCCGCGACCCTCTACGCGTTTCGCCCGCCGCTCCCGGCCCAGCCCCTCTGGCTGAGCTACCAGGCCGTCGGCGGCGGGAGCGAACCCGTATGGGGGGACGGCTCCGACTGCAAGAACGTCAATGGGGTGCAGACCTGCCTTACCCTGGGCGTCATCAAGATCACCTTCACCAACCCGCCTCCGGTGAAGACCGACCAGCTCCTGTTCCTCTTCTACTGCAACGGCACCATCTACCTCGCGGCGACCCTCGCGGAGATGGCGTGGGTCCCGGGCTCGTCCGGGACGGTCGGAGGGATGGGCCCCCAGCTTCAGCACTGCGGCTCGTACACCCCTCCGGCGGCCGCCTGGAACCGGCTCGCGTTCTTCTACCAGATCGTCCCCGGCTCGACGACGCTCCGGCCCGGAGACTCGCTCTACCTGTTCGCCCACACGTTCACCGCGTTCAAGGACGACGACTTCCACGGCGCCCCCGAGTGGTGCTACTGGATCCCCGGTGCCTGCACCCTCCAGGTCGTCTACACCGGCTACCCGGCATCGCTCGCGATGTCGCTGCCGCTGTACGGGCTGTCCACCTAGGTCGGATCGATGCGGCTCCCCCGAGCGCTCCGGAACCTGCCGAAGAGCTGGATCGTCGTGTCGGTGGTATGCACCGCGTTCCTCCTCACGCTCTCGGCCGCCTGGTACTGGCTGCCCGAGCACTCGGCGTTCCGGGTGCCGAGCACGCCGGATCCGAACAATCGCACCACGGTCTTCATTGACGACGTCGACCTGATCCCCCAATACTGGACGAGCAACGTCTCCGACACGAGCTACCTCGTCGAGACCGACTGCAACTGCTTTCCTGCGAACGTCTCCGGGGCGACCTACACGTACGTCGTGAACGTGACCGACAACGACACCGTCGCTCACACGATCAGCAGCATCAGCATCGATCCGCCGTTCGCGCTCCTCGACGTCGTGCCTTCCTTGCCCGCCTCGCTCGCGGCCGGGACGACCACCACGTTCTCGGTGACGATCCAGGTGCCGACGTCCCCCGGGGACTACGACCTGACCGGGGCGATCAACACGGAGTAGGCCGGCCGACGTCGAACGCCGGTCGGCTCAGCCGACCGGAACGGCGTTCAGACGCCCGTCGGTCCCGGACCAGTCGAGGATGGAGGCCGGTCGGTTGGGCCGGTCCCCGAAGATCACCGGACGACCGTAGGCCATCTCGAGGTGCACCAGCGTCTCGGCAACCGGCATCAACAGGCGCGCGGCAGGATCCTCCGCGCTCCCGTAGGCGAGCAGATGGAAACGGGGGAGCCGCATGTAGAACCCCGCGACCGCGGGCAGGGTCGAGTCGGTGATCGTAACGCCCGCCGCCTGCGCTGCGGCCCGCAGCCCCTCGAGGGAGGCGACGTACAGCGCCGGCCCTGGAGCGGGATGGTCGCGGAGGAAGCGATAGACCTCCGGGAAGAGCGAGGTGACCCCGGGCGGAGTCGCCGGGCGGGCCTCTCGGGCGTCGGCCGACTCCCTCGAGAGGGGAACCACGATCCGCCGCAGCTCGCCGAGTCCGGGATCGTCCCCGCTCGCCGAGAGGATGCGCAGCCGTTCCCGCAGCCAGTCGACGGGCAACGCCCCTCCGATCTGGGCGATCAACTTCGACGGCCGAACGGACGGCGCCGGGATCCACGCGACCCGGCCCCCGATGCGGAGCACGTGGACGGCGGCCGGTGCGGTGAGGGCGATCGGGATGGCGTCCGAGGCGTCGCCCCCGACGCTGATCCCAGTCATCGCCCCGTAGCGAAGGCGTCCGAGGACCGACTCGATCGAAGCGAGCCCGGGCCAGATCGACTCCGCCGAGCCCGCCGGGTCCGGATCCGGGAGGCTTACCGTCGGTCGGAAACCGCTCGGCAGCGGCGGCAACGAGCGGAACCTCTCCCCTTCGAGCGTGTAGAGCGAGCGCGCCGGCGGGGCCGACGCCCCCCGCGTCTTCGTCACTTCGTGCACCCGGAGGCGGCCGCGAGCGCGCTCCTCGGCCCGGAGCTCGACGACGGCGTCGGCCAGCGTGAGCAGCGGCGCTCCGAGCTCGGGAGTGACGGCGAGGATCAGGTGGACCTGGCTCGACACGATCCCCGCCTGCATGCCGGCGATGTCCGACGCCGGGGCGGAGAAGGTGCGCACCGCCCCCGGGAGGGGGGCCTGCGCTCGAAAGAACGCCTCGGAGCCTCGGTCCCACGAGTCGACGACGATCGTGCCGGCCCCCGCAGCCGAGAGTCGACCCGCCGCCTCCTCGATCGGGGCGGAGACCCGTGCCGCCTCCTTGGCGTCCTGGGGAGAGAAAGCGAGGGGTGCGCCGGGGACGGAGCGGGAGGAGGGGTCGGGACCCACGGAGGAGAACTGCGGGTCGGCGAGGAGCATCGAGACCATGGGAGCCTCCCCACCGGTACCCGGAGGGGGTGCGGCCGAGGGGGTCGGCGTCTGGTAGGCGAGGTAGAGCTTGGGGCCCGCCAGGGCGGGGAGGAGGGTCCGGAGCAGCGTGCTCTTCCCGGCGCCGACCGCTCCGGTGACGACGACGAACTTCGGTCCCGAGCCGCGGAGGTAGGCGGCCAAGAACGAAGCCAGTTCGACGGTGCCGGCCGCAGGCCGGCTCGGAGGTGGGGCTCCTGCGTCCCCCGCCGACATCGCCGTGCGCTACGGGGACTCTCCGTCTTAATCATGCCTCTCCTGCAATCGTCCGCCCTCGGGGGCGAGGGGCGGGTGAGCTGCGGGACACGGTCGATACCGAGGGCAGGGGCGACCTCACGGGTCGGGGCGCGGCCCGCCGGCCCGCGGCGGGCCTCCGTCGGAACACCCGCCGCGGTTCGAGCGAAGGTGCTTTAGGGAGAGGGACGACCACCCGGAGGCCGTGAACGGGACGGCGCCCCCACCCCGCACGCCGACCGAGCGGCCGGTCGGCTCGGGCGTCGGACTCCGCGGCGGCGCCTTCCCGAGGGGGTCGAGCGCGCGGTTCCCCGAGGGAACCGTCTCCGCACCCGCCGGAGTCGTACTGTGAGCGCGGAGCTTCATGCGCGCAACGCCGGACCGTCCGCGGAGAAGACCGCGTTGTCGCCGCCGATCGCCCCCGTCCCCCCGGCTCCCCCGCCGACGTTAGGATCGCTCGAGGCGCCGTCGGCTTCGCACCTCGTGGAGTCACGCTGGGTCCCTCTCATCCCCGGAGCGCAGGCGATCCCCTCCGGGGTCTCCACCCGCTCGGGGGCGTTTCTGATGGCCGCGACGCGGGACGAACCCGGGCTGCGACCGGGGCCGCGCGCCCCCGAGCCCGACCTCGAGGTCCGCTCGGCCCTCCTCACGTGCGTCGAAGCGCTCTCTCCCTATCTCGAGCCGGGGTGGTCGCATTGCCAGGAGCACCCCGGGTGCCTCGCCGTCCAGGAGGCGTCCCGGGCCCTCTGGGGGGGAGCGTCGGCGCCCTCGGCCTCCGCCGGTGCCCCGGCCCTTAGCCCCCGGGCGAACACGCCACCGGACCCGGCGAACCTTCCCCAGCCGGGGTCCGAGGAGGGCCCGGAGCCGCCGAGCATGAATAGACCCGTGGCTTTCAGAGGTTCGCTATGACCAAGGTGGAGATCGTCGCGACCGAGAACGGACCGAACCTCGTGATGGTCGACGGGAAGGTCGCCGCCGCGCTCTGTCGCTGCGGCCACTCTAGCCACAAACCGATGTGCGACGGCTCGCACCGCATGAACAACTTCCGAGCCGCCAAATCCGAGGTCAACGTCCTCGGCTAGCAGCCCCCGGCCACCGCCCCAGACGGGGGCCGCGCGCTCCGCCTACAGGAGCGGCGCGGAGTAGTGGAGCACTCCGGAAACCGTCACCGTTCCCGAGAGCCAGTCGAGGATCTCGAAAGTGTACGGCCCGTCGACGCCCACGCGTAAGGTGCCAGCCCCCCCGGCCGTCAGGTTGCTCTCGTAGACGACCCCACCGGCCGGGGCCAGCACCGTGAACGTGAAGGTCGGGGTCGACCCGGAGACCTTCTGCCAGGTGAAGACGAACGTCCCGGAGTGGGGGAACATCACGGACTGCGTGACCTCGAAGACGGAGCCGTGGGGGTTCGCGATCGTGAAGCTCTCGGGCGCGCTCTGGGCCACGGGTACGGCGATCAGCACCGTCAGTGCCGCGGCCCCCAGCGCGATGCCGGCCACGACGACCGGCACCCGCCACCGGCGACGGGCTCGTCGCGCCCCCTGCAGCGGCGCCGTCGCGAGGTACGGCGCGGACGCGTCGGAGCCGAGCACGCGGGCCTACCGGAGCGGGGACCCATAGGAGTTGCGGAGTCGCGCGGGACCGGCCGGCGGCGCGCGAGGGAAGGAAGGGGTTGAGGCCCCCCGGCAGCGGCCCGGGAGCTCGCTCGGCCGCTCGGGACCCTTAGACGCGGACCGTCACCGTTCCGCCGAAGACCGCGAGGGACGCGGTCCGGGCGCTGTCGTGAAGGTAGACGTTCCCCGCGGAGTAGACGAGCGTTGGGCCGCCGTCCGAAACGGCCTGGATCGCGGCGGTCGAGATGTTCTGCGCGGGGGCGCTCGGATAGACGGTGCCCGGGCCGGTAACGGCCTGGCTCGCGCCCTGGTCGCCGGTCGACTGCGCCCACGTCACGTGGTTGGACGTCAGGTAGAACGTCCCGTTCGCGACGAAGATCCCGATCGACTGGGTCGTCGGGTTCCCGACGGAGTTGTGCTGGATGTGGACGATCGTGCTCGGCGTCCCGTACTCCGCGATCCCGTAGGCGACGCTGTTGGTCACGGTGTTGCCGTTGATCAGGTCGGAGACGTCCTCGTACCCGACGATCCCCATCTGGTTGTTCGAGACCTTGGAGTTCGACACGCGCGTGCCCGCCCCGGCCTCGTAGAGCAGGATGCCGGCCGACGACCAGCCGCTCCCGTAGAAGTCGTTCGTCGCGGTCGCGCCGTCGAAGGCGTTCCCCGACACGTGGTCGCCCGCGATCGTTCCGACCGCGCCGTAGGCAACCTGGATCCCGTTCGCGGCGATCGCGGGCGTCTCCCCGATCCCGACGATGTGGTCCGTCTTGACCACGCACGTGAGCCCGGGGTCGTCACAGACGATCCCTCCCTTGCCGTAGGCGCTCACCGTCGTTCCCGTGACCGTCACGGTCGCGTGCGCGGGCGTGTAGCCGGTCTCGAAGTAGCCGGTGTAGGCGTAGACGCCGGTCTGCGACTGGCAGCCGAGCAGGCTCGGGCTCAGCATGGCGTTCTCGACCACGGAGTCCGTGAGCTTGCCCGAGGAGACGTTCTGGAAGTCGACCCCCACGAGCCCGGGAGAGCAGCCGGCGATGGAGGAGGCCGCTCCGGCGGCGTTGACGGTCAGGTGCTTCAGAACGACGCCGCTGACGTTCGCGACCACGACGACCGCGACGAGCGGCATGTTCGAGCCGGAGTCGTAGTCGACCGCGTTCGCGACCCCGCTGGTCGGCGCGATGATCGTCGCGCCTCCCGGGGCGCCGACGAGATGAAGGTTGGCCGTCGCGATCGTGATCTGTTCGGGGTACGTACCCGCGCCGACGCAGACCGTCGCTCCGGCGTGCGCCCCGTTGATCGCCGCCTGGAGCGCCGTGTCGCCGACGTTCTCTCCCGCCACGAAGACGTTGCACCCGACCGGGGTGGCTCCCGCCGACCCCGCGAGTACGACGACCGCTCCGATCGTCGATGCGAGAAGAACCGCCACGCTCAGTATGCTCGACGCCGACCGCCTGCTCATCCCGTCCACATCTCCTTGCGCTGCGCCACGCCCGGCGGAGGAGGCCCCCGCCGGAACGCGACCCGGACAGCAGCGGGCGCACCGAGGTTCGACTATATGTTAGTAGGCGCGCGGGCGCCCGGATCGCCGCGCCGGGACGATGCGAACCAATCCTACGTATCAACCGGCGCAACCGTGGACCGGACCGCGGGCGCGGCCGCGACCGGCGCGGGCCGGGGCGCTCCGGCCATCGGCAGCCGGACGCCGCGGGGGTACGACGTCTCGGGCCGGCCGAGGCGTCGGCGGATCCAGTGGCGCACGTCCGCGATGTAGAGGTTGTCGTACGGGCACGCCTCGACACAGTCGCCGACCCCGCAGCACTTCGTGCTTCGGAACTCCCCGGTCTGTCGGAAGTGACCGGGCATGTCGACGAGCCCGATCGGGCACCCCTTCGCGCAGTCGACCGTCGTGCACGCCTTGCAGACGTCCTTGCTGCGGACCTTCAGCTTGAAGAACCCGACCTTCTGGAACGCCTGCGCGACCGTGCCCGTGTAGCACCAGCCCATCGTGACGCAGTTGTAGTTGCCGAAGTACGGGATGGTCACGAACATCAGGTACCAGAGGACGGCGAAGTAGAGCGTGAACAGGAAGACGGTCGGGTCGTTGCCCTGCACGTACACGCCGAGCGTCCCGGTGGTGTCGAGGTAGGAGACGACCGACGTGAGCACGAGCGAGCCCATCACCACGCCCGTCGTCACCGAGTAGAGGCGTGAGAACCGGCTCGAGAGGTACTTTCGGGCCGGCGGGGAGGAGTGGTTGAACGACTTCATCGCGTCGATCGTCGTGCCCTGGTACATCAGCGGCGCCGTGCAGAACACGGAGCAGACGACCCGCCGTCCGAACAGCACGACCAGCGCCCCCGTGATCGCGTACGTCGCGAGCAGGACCCCGAAGACCCCGACCGCGAGCGGATACGAGCCGATCCCCATGCTCCAGCCCAGGACGGGCACGGTCTGCGGCGGCGGGGCGTTCGGGAAGTAGAGGCCGAAGTAGAGGCTCGGATAGAAGACGGCGAAGGCGACGTAACAGCCGATCATCAGCGCGAGCCGGATCCGGTTCTCGAGGTGCCGCGTCTCGCGCATCTTGAAGACGACGAGCGCCCCCATCTCGACCCCCATCATCGCAAGGAAGCCGGTCGACGCGGTCGCGGTGGCGAGGAACCAGAAGCCGTTCGAGACCGCGTTCGCAAGGACCGTAGCGACCGGTCCGGCGAGCGGCAGGAACGGGAAGCCCCCCACGTAGTCCGCCGGGTCGATCCGGAGGTCGATGACGGCCCCCATGAACAGCTCCGCCACGAAGACCAGGGAGAGCACGCCGAACGCCCAGTGCGGCCGGCGCTGCCAGTCGACCGTCGGCTCGGCGGCGAACCGCTCGACCGAGAGCGCCGCGGCGAAGTAGACCGCCATCTCCGCCACGACCGAGGCGGCGAGCAGGATCGGGGAGCCGAAGTACAGCCAGACGAACAGGCCGGCCATCATCGCGCCGTAGGCGGCGAAGAGCGCCGTGAGGTACCGGGAGAACGTCGCCGCGAGCGCTCGGTGCCGGTAGAGGTACTCCATCGCGTAGACGTAGAGCGCGATCATCGCCCCGCTGCCCGCGAGCACGGAGGCGGTCACCCACTCACCCGTCGGAAGCGTCGGAGGGGAGAGCGCCATGATCGCCACCTGCGCCGGCAGGATCGCCCGGAGCGGCGGAACGAGGCGGTCCCAGAGGAGGACGGTCGCGACGGCCATCTCCGCGGCCATCGTAAGGACGAACCACGGCGAGAGCAGCACGCCGGCGGCACTGCTGGCCCCGACGGCGTCTCCCAGTGGCGAACCGGCCCCCACCCCCGAGACGATCTCGAAGGTCCACGCCATGAGCGCCTCGCCCGCGAGGACGAGTCCGATGGCGGCCGCGAGGTAGAGGCCCCGGAACCGGAACGGTTCCTCCGTCCGGTCCGGGACCGGGCCGTCGGCCCCGGGGTCCGGAAGAACGAGGAAGACCCCGGCCGCGCTCGCGGCCATCAACCCTCCGCTCACCGAGAGCGCCTCCACGAGCGTCGACGGGCTCGGGGAGCGGAGATAGAAGACCGAGGCGAAGAACATCTCCGCCATCATCGCCAGAAGGAACAGCGCGATCGCCGCGTCCCGCCGGGTCCGCGCGGCCCCCACGTACTTGATCAGGTAGGCGGTGACGACCGCCATCGCGAGCGCGACAGTGCCGAGGACGACGTTGGTGGCGAGCGCTGCGATCCCTCCCCGGCCCCCGGGAACGGGCCGGTCGACCGCATCGTCCTTTATGTGATTCCCGCTCCTACTACGCACCCCGTAGGATCCCCGGGGACCCTTCGGTCAGGGAGGCGAGGGCGTCTCGCTCGGGCGGGACGTCGGGATACCGGCCGTCTGGGCGGGGTCGGTCGACGCGAACGGCTCGGGCGCGACGACCGCGGCAAAGAAGATCGCCATCTCGAGCACCGAGGCGGCGGCGAAGACCGCGAGATCCCCGGTCGAAAGCCAGAAGGCGAGACCGAACCCCATGAGCGCCGTGACGAACAGGAACCGCACGAGGTAGCCGCGCACGGGCCCGGTCGGCCGATCCCCGCGGTACGTGCCGAGGAGCAGGAAGCCGAGGAGGAGGGACATCGCGAGCGCCGTGGCGACGCCGCTCCCCAGAAGCCATCCCGGCGCCGCGAGCGCCGGCGGCGCGAGGAACATCATCGCCGATTGGGTGGCCAGGGTGGCCACCAGAGGCGTCGGGAGCCGGCGCCGGAGCCAGAGCAGCGTGCAGGTCATCTCGAGCGACATGGGGAAGAGGAACCACGGCGACGCGATCGTGGCGACGACGACCGAGCCGAGGCCGCCCCCGAGCCCGGGGGCGCCGGGCGCGTCGGCCAGCAGGAAGCTGCGTCCCATCAGGAGCTCCCCGGCGAGCACCAGGAGCGTGACGGTCACCGCGAGACCGGTGGTGCTCGCGAGGCGGCGGGGCGCATAGGCCGGGCCCTCCCTCTCGTGCGCGCGCGCCTCGGCCACCACGAAGGAGAGCACCGGAAAGACGCTCAGCGCCATCAGCGCCGCCGCCACCCACAGGCCGAGGACGAGCGAGCGCGTTCCCGGGTCGGAGAAGTAGATCAGCGTCGCGACGAACATCGCCACCATCATGGCGAGCAGGAAGACGACGACGGACGCCGCGACGATCGTCCGGGTCTCCGACGACCACCGGACGAGCGCGGCGATGACGACGGCCATCAGGACCGCCACCGGTGCGAGCACCCAGACGGCGTCCATCGACCGCGCTACCGGCGCGGGGCTATCTCGTTTCTCGGGAGGAGTCCGGCGGAGGGCGCCGACGGATCCCGGACCGACCCGATCGGATCAGCCGATCGCCGGGGCGCCCGACTCGGAGCGCACCGGCTCCTCGGTCGGGTCGGTCGGACCGACGGACCAGAGCACGGGTCGGAGCGCCCGGCGGGGACGGAGGGCGAGGACGATCGCGAATCCCCCCAGCAACAGGTACTGCGCTCCCCAGCGGAACGCGAGGGCGGCCCCCGGACCGTAGGCGGGCGACACCGCGCCCCACGCGGCGGGCGCCCCGGCCCAGGAAAGGAGCTCGTTCCCCAGTCCTTCGAGGCCCGCTCCCGCGAGCGGCGGCGGCGCCCCGACGACGAGGAGGCCGCCGCCGACGAGCGCGATGCCCCGGAGTCCGCGAGCGACCGAGGCACCCAGGCGCCCGGTGAACAGGTCCGCCGCGGCCGACGGGAAGAGGGCCGTCCCGATCGCGAGGGCCGCGAGCCCCTGGTGCACGACGATCCAGTCGACCCACGTCGCCGCCGAGGCGGCCCCGGGGGCGACGGTGGTCCAGGCCGCGAACATCGCGAGCGACCACGTCACTCCCGCGACCAGCAGCGCCGCTCGCAGTGCCGTCCCGGCGGCCGTTCTTCGGGAGAGACGGGGCGCCGTAGCCGTGGCGCCCGGCGCGGCGCCGGGCAGCCCGAACAGCCCCCCGTAGACGCGCAGCAGCGCTTCCTGCGCGACCAGCGCGATCGCAATGATGCCGACCTGGAAGATCGAGAGGAACCAGTTGTTCACGAGCAGCGCGGCGGTGGTCGAGCCGCTCACCTGCGCGATCACCCCGACGCCCGCGGAAGCCGCGGCGGTCGTGGAGCAGCAGGCGCCGAACGCCAGCAGCGTGATCATGGCGGGCGTCAGCCCCGCGACCGAGCCGATCGTCGCGGGCCCGCCCGAGGGGGCCCCGCGGCGACGCACGAGCGCGACCGCGAGCAGCACGGCGACCGCCATGCCGAGCGCCACACCGCCGGCGACGAGGACCATCGCGATCACGCCGAGGATCGGGAGGGAGAGAACGCCCCACGGCGCGAGAACGAGGTACCCCGGCCCGCTCCCGGGCGAACTGACCGGGAGGACGGTGTATCCGCCGTGGAGATTGACCAGCACCAGCATCCCGCTCTGGGTGAGCGCGAGCAGCCCGTAGACCATGCCGATGAACACGGACATCATCACGGCGTGCGACCGGACGATGTAGCGGCGGATCTCCCGCAGGGTGAGGAGCGACAGGTACGAGTCCGCCGACCCGCGGTACGCCACGTCGCTCCCGTGGCGGGCCGGCTTATACCTCGTGCGTCCGAACCCGCGGCCGCACGGCGCCGCCGGCCCTCGTCAGATCTCGTCGGGCGAGACGTACTCCGGCCGCTTCGGAGGGCGCCCCTTTCGGGGAGGCGGCGGCCCGCGGCGCGGGGCCGGGGCCGCAGGGGCGGTTCGGCCCGCGCCGCGAGCCCCCCCGGCCTCCTCCGACGGATCGTCCGGCGGATGGCGTCGGCGGGCGACGAACACGGCGACCAGCACCACTACCGCCGCGCCGACGCCGACCAGCACGTACCCCCAGATGCCGAGATCGGCGAGCCCCCCGGGTCCCTTCGGTGGCCCGATGATCTGGATCAGGACGTTCGGGGGCGGGTAGCCGTGGACGGTGAACGAACCGTTGGACGGGATCGCCTGCGCGTGCGCCGGGAGTCCTCCGATCTGGAAGTGGTAGGTGCCGTTCGGGAGCGGGAACGTGAACGGGTTCGTCGCGTACCCGTGCTTCTCCACGCCGTTGACCGTCACGGTCCAGTGGAGGAGCACCCCCACGCCGTAGACGGGGGTGACCTTCGCGTTGTACGTCTGCAGGTCGAACGTGATCTCGAGGGTCACCGGGGACGCCCCGATCGTGAACGTTCCGTTCGCGCGGGCGGGGGCCCAGCTGTTGTTCGCGCACGTCACGTGGTAGGAGTACTTCGCGTAGGTGAGCGTCGTCGCGAGGTCGGAGCCGCTCCCCGCGATCGTCGTCGACGGGCCGATCAGGACCGACCAGGCGAACGGGAACGCCATCGCGCCGTTCGCGACGAACGTCACCGAATCGGTCTTCGCCACGAACACCACGCTCGCCGAGGTCGGGCCCCCGGCGACCGTCACGTTCCCCGACGTCGGGGTGATCGTGTAGTTGTGCGAGGGCGTCGCGACGGTCCAGTGGTAGGTGCCGTTCTGGAGATTCCCCACCAGCGAGGGGTTCGCGCCCGTGCCGGAGAGCTTCGGCCCCGGGGAGATCGTGACGGACCACGAAAGAGAGGCGGGGGCCCCCGTCTGGCCGAACGTCACCGCGTAGCGGAACGGCTCCGTCACGGAGATCCCCTGCTCCGTCGACCCGGCGGCGTACCCTACGGTCCAGTCGTTCGCGGAGGTCGGGGTGAACGAGAGGTTCTCCGCCCGCTCGGCCGTCTGCGAACCCACCACGCCGATCGCCGCGGTCTCGGCCGGCTCGAAGCTCGTCGCTCCGAGGGGCTCCACGAACGCCGCAATCGTCCCGGCCGTCGGCGCCGTGATGTTCGCGGGACCGCCCCCCGGGGAGCCGACCAGGGCGACCTGCGGGCCGAGGAAGCCGCGGACGGACGTCGGAGGGCCGGTGCCGTTGGGCGACGGTCCGTTGCTGTAGTTCGACCCCTGCCAGTTGTAGCGATGGTCATACCCGCCGAGCAGGTACTGGGCGCCGGGAACGGGGAGCGAGATCGGCGGGGCGCCGTTGCCGAAGGTGAACGTGATGACGCTGTACCAGGTCGGCCGCTCCGGCGTGATGTACGTGGTGAGGTCGAAGGAGATCGGGAGTTTCAGCGACTCGCCCGTCTTGGGAATCCAGAACTCGTAGACCGACTCGTTCGGATAGATCGCCCAGAACGGGAAGACGACCCACGCGGTGAAGTTCACCGCCCACGTCCCTCCGCCGGTGTACGAGAGATAGATCACGCTCTGGACCCAGATGATCGGGGCGCCGAGGCCGTTCGCGAGGAACAGGTTCTGCTGGACCGAGGCGACGTCCCCGGGGAGGGGCGCTCCTCCGGCCCCGGCCGGCGTCACTCCGAGGTCGCTGATGTTCACCCAGTCCTGGACCGCCCGCAGCGGGCCGTAGGCGGGAGGCGCGGGAGGGACGATCAGATACGACGTGAAGTTGTACGCGTCCAGCGACCCCCAGCCCGAGGCGAGGTCGTACCCGGCGCCCGCGAGCACGGCGAAGTTGCGGCCGTCGATCACGTCCCGGAACGGCAGCGTCGGGAGGGGCGACGTGTAGTTCGGCGTGTAGCCGGCCCCGTGGACCCCGCCGTTCGGGAGCGGGTCGTACTCGGACGTCGCGAGGGAGTAGACCGTCGGATCGGGAAAGCCGAGCAGGGGGTTGCCGGCCGCGAGCAGGGAGTGGTCGACTTCCGCGAACAACCCGGCGACGATCGCCACGGCGACCGCCGTCCCCGACGCGTTGAAGAACGCCCCCCCGGACGTCGCGTTCGTCGCCCTGAGCTGCCGGCCGTTGATCGACACCGTGGCGGCCGTGTCGTTCGCGAGGGCCGAGAGATCGGGTACGCCCCGCCCCTTCCCGTTCACCACGGACGCCGCGGAGCTCGACTTCTGCCAGGACGGCTCCGCGATCACCTTGCTGACGCCGCCGGCCGTCCCCTCCGGGCCCCCGTGCGCGGTGTCCTTCGCCGAGACGTTCCAGACGACCTGGTCGGCGATCTGCAGGCTCGCCGGATTGAGCGTGAGGGTCGTACCCCCGACGGCCGTCGTGCCGAACGTGTCGAACGCCAGGGAGGCCGGGAACTCGGCGGCGGAGCCAACCCACTCCGCGCTCGCGGGATCGTCCGCCGAGTCGCCCGCGGCGCCGAGGACCGTGATCCCCCGCGCCTGCGCCTGCTCGAGCGAGGCGTACCACGCCGAATCGTTCCCGTCGTCGAACCCCCACGGAGTCACGACGACCGAGACGTTCTCGAGGTTCGAGATCACGCCGGGCGCGAGGGGCGCGGCCGGGTTCAGGACGGTCGCCAGGTCGGTGTCCAGGTCGGCGGTGGAGACAGAGGGACCGTAGACCCCGTAGATGCGCGCCCCCGGCGCCGTCGATCCGATCATCTCGAGGGCCACCGTGTTCGGGGCCACCACGTGGCTCGTGTCCCACGAGGCGAGGCAGGTCGGCGCCGCCGCGCCGTTTAGCGGCACGCCGGTGACGGACGCCGCATGCTCCCCGGCGGGGAGGGTCGCGGCGAAGAACGCGCTCACGTCCGCGGGGACCCACGGGCCCACGTCCGTTCCGGCCGTGAGATTGCCGCAGCGAGTGGTGTTCGTGCCACCCGTGTACGTTCCCGCGGCCGTGAGGAGCGCGACGGTCGCCGTGCGGGGCTCTCCGTACGTCGCGAAGAGCGAACGCTCGTCGTACGCCACCTGGAGATCGGGGGCGTACTCGATCTGGGCCGACCCGAGGGTCGGGGGCGCGAGGTAGCCGGCGACCTCGGGGGAGAACGCCGACCCGCTCGCGGCGGGCGCCGCGATCGAGGGGACTCCTCCCGGGAGCCCCGTCGTCTCGATCGCGGACGCGGTGCCGAGCCCTTCGACCTGGACGATCGCGCGGGCGAGCGGGGCCGGGAGATCGATCGCTCCCGCGGGCGCGAGGTACGGCTCGCCGTCGGCCGAGTACGTGCGGATGGTCGTTCCGAAGATCCGCCCCGCCACGGACGGCGGTGCTTCGAACGTGATCGTCGCGCGGTCCGCGTAGGTGACGAGATGGGAGACACCGAACGATCCGAAGTACGCCACAGCGTCGGCGTAGATGCGGGAGGAGGGGGCGAACTCGCGGTCGAATTCGGCGGCGGTCAGATACTCATGAGCGGTGGACGGGTCGGCCAAGGTCCGCAGGAGGGCCGCGAGCCGGCTCGCGTTGGAGTATCCGAGGGTGATCACCACGCTGAGGTTTGCGCGGGCGGGATCCGGCCCGACGACCGAGCCCGAAAGGGGGGCGTCGGAAGCCGCGTCGCGTACCGGGGCGCGCGGCGCCCGTTCCAGCGCAGCGACGGCCTGAAGGTCTGCCGTCACCGACGCAGCGACCGGTGCCGGCCCAGGGGCCCTCCCCGAGGCGGCTCCGCCGAGCGGAAGGGCCGGTACGATCAGGAGCGCCACGGCGGTGAGGACCCCCACCGACACCCACGACCGGAACGACGGGCGGGTACGGAACGTCATGTACGGTGGTCGCGGCACTTCCTACCGCGTCGAAACCGCGACTTCGGTTAAGGATTATCCGCGGGCCGGCGGGGCCACAGCGTGCGGGCGGCCCCGCGGCGAAGGACGTCGGACGGTCCGTGGGCGATCGGCCCGCTCCGGACATCTCTCCATCGTTGCTCGTGCGGGAGCGCCCCCGAGTACCCCCGACCCCCGTGGAACTGGATCGCGTGATCGATCGTCGTGAGGGCGACGTCCGCCGCGAGCACCTTCGCCAGGGCGGTCCGCGCCTCCGATTCGGGAGAGGTCCCGAGCCGTTCGAGCGAGCGGACGGTGTACTGCCAGGCGGCCTCCAGGTGGACTCCGTCGTCCAACAAGGGGAACGCGACGGCCTGCTGGTCGGAGAGGGGCCGGCCGAACGCCTCTCGCTCCGAGACGTACCGAACGGTCTCGTCCCACGACGCGCGAGCGATCCCGAGATAGATCGCCGCGAGGAGCCCGCGCTCGCGGGCGAGCTCCGGCCGGACGTACGAAAGGCCCTCTCCCTCCGCCCCCAACCGATGGTTCGCGGGCACGCGGACCGCGGTGTACTCGATCGATCCCCGTCGCTGCCAGTGCTCGCCGAGATCGCTCGGTGCCACGGTGCGGCGAACTCCCGGTAGGTCCTGGGGGACCAGGAACGCGCTGATCCCCCGGGGGCCGGAGCTGCCGGGCGCCCGGGCGTAGACGATCGCCGCCTCGGCGTCCTCGGCGAACGCCGCCTCCGACTTCGTTCCGGAGAGGAGGTACTCCTCCCCTCGCCGTTCGGCGACGAGGTCGATCGCGCCGACGTCCGAACCGGCCGCGGGCTCGGTGATCTGGTTGCCGACGAGTCGCTCCCCGCGCAGGAGCGGACGCAGCCACCGCTCGACCAGCTCCGAACTTCCGTGCTCGGAGAGGACCGAGCAGAACTCCGGCTGCAGGGAGAGCTTGGCGAAGACGGTCCCTCCGAGGTAGCCGAGGTGGAAGAGCGCGGTCGCCGCGCGCGGCAGCGATAGCCCCCGACCTCCCCGTTGCGGGGGTGCGGTCAGCCCGAGAAGCCGGGCCTCCCCCATCGCTCGGAACTCCCGGCGGGGGAAGGCGGGAGCCTGGTCGAGCTCCCGGCTGTGCGCGGCGAGGCGGTAGCGTCGGTCGAACTCCCGGATCTCGGCGACGATCGGGTCGTCGGGCAGGGGCCACAGCTCCGCCACGCTATCCTCCCGAGGATCGGAACCGCGCCGGACCGGGGGCCGGCGGTCCGTGCGGCGGGTCCTCCCCGATCACGCCCTCGCCCCGAAGCCGATCGACCCGTTCGCGCGGGTAGCCGAGGAGGTCGACGAACACGCGATCGTTGTCCTGACCGAGCCACGGCGCCCCGCGCCACACGCGTCCCGGCGTCTCCGAGAACTTCGGTGCGATCCCGGGGCCCTTCACCCGGCCGGCGATCGGATCGTCCCACTCGACGAACATCTCCCGCGCCTGGTAGTGCGGGTCGCGCGCGATGTCGGCGATGTCGAAGACCCGCGAGATCGCGAGATCGTGCTCCCGTCCGATCCGCTCGAGCTCGTCCCGGCTCCGCGCCGCGCAGAACGCGGCCACGGCCTGATCGACGGGGGCGCGATGCGCGAGGCGGTACGCCGGGTCGTCGAGCGCGGGGTCGTCGATGCCGATCAACGGCTTGAGGCGCGCCCACGCGTCCGCGGTGGGCGCCGCGATCACGACCCACCCGTCCGCGGCCCGGTGCACGTCGTACGGGTGGAGACGGGCGTGCCCCGACCCGTACCGCCCCCGGACCACGCCGCGCATGAAGTAGTCGAGCGCGAGGTTCTCGAGGAGCATGAAGAACACCTCGTACTGCGCGACGTCGACCGCCTGGCCGCGGCCGGTCCGGGTCGCGTGGATGTACCCCATGAGCCCCGCCGTGGCGGCCGCGAGACCCGTCACCGTGTCGTTGAGCGCGGTCCCGGCGCGGGTCGGCGGCGCGGGGTCCGGGTCCCCCTGCAGGGAGAGGAAGCCGCTGAACGCCTGCCCGGTCAGGTCGTACGACGGGGCGGCGACGCGGGCCGGTACCCCGGTCTGTCCGTTTCCCGACACGTGGACGATCGTCACCCGGGGGTTCGCCTCCCAGACGGTCGCGTCCGAGAGACCGAGGCGGTCGTACGTTCCCGGCCGCGACGACTCGATCCAGAGGTCGGAGGCCCGCAGCAGATCGAGGAACGCCCGCCGGCCCTCGGGGTGTCGCGTGTCGAGCCCGACCGAGAGCTTGTTCCGGCCGTACTGGACCCACGACTCCGACACGGTGTCCGCGGGCGAGCTCCCCGGCAGGAGGGGGCGGAGCGTTCGCGTCGGGTCGGCGTAGGGCGGCGCGAACGGGGGGCCTTCCACGTGGATCACGCGGGCGCCGAACTCGCCGAGGTACGTCGACGCCCACGGCCCGGCCACGAATCGGGCCGAGTCGAGCACGCGCAGGCCGGCGAGAGGCCCGTAGGCCGGCGGGGCGGCCGACGGCGAAACGGGGGATTCCACGGCGTGCGAGCGACGCCGAACGCATTAAACGCCGAGGTTCAGTACGGAACCTCGCGCGAGATATAGACGGCTCCGCTCGGCGGCCCATGAGCGAACCCCCCTGGGTCCGGTTCGAGGGCGCCCGCTTCCGCGACGAGCTCACGAACTTCAAGATGGCGAACCACCCGTTCAAGACGCATCCGTTCTTCGCGGACGTCGAGCGCGGGAAGGCCCCGGTCGCGCTGGTGCGCTCGTGGGTGAAGCAGTTCTACCCGTGGCTCGCCGCCGTCCCGATCGCGATGGCGGAGCGGTTCTCCAACTGCCCGGCGGACATCGGGAACGACCGCTACCGGCGCATGATCCTCGACCAGCTGGTCGAGGAGGCGGGCGATCCGAAGGGGAAGGAGCCGGGCCACCCGGAGCTGTGGCTGCGCTTCTGCGAGGGGATCGGCGTTCCGCGGTCCGAGGTCCACGCAGGTCCGATCCTTCCGAGCACGATGGTGGCGATCGACGACTTCCTCTACACCAACCGGCTTCATCCGTTCTACATCTCGGCTGCTGGCTCTTCGGAGCCGCCGAACGTCGAGCTGTGCGCTCGATTGCTCCCCGCGTTCCGCCAGCACTACAAGGTCCCCGAGGACCACCTCGAGTACTATCGACTGCACGTGACGGCGGACGTCGAGCACAGCGCCTGGGTCGGCGAGATCGTCGCCGACTTCGCGAACTCACCGGAGGTACGGCAGAAGATGTGGGACCAGATGCTGCGCGGCTTCGCGCTGCATCGGCTCCTCGTGGACGGGGTCGTCGCGGCCGGCGGAGCCTCTTCCGCTCACTGACTGGGATCATCGGTAGGACGCGACCCGCGGTGCCGGACGGGCCGGTGCAGGCTCCCGACATCGTTCCGCAGGAGCTACGGAGCCGCTCCGACCGACTCCTCCCCACCGGCGTTGGGTTCCCAGGGGTTCGCAGCCCTGCGCGTACGCCTAAATACGTCCAACTCGTTCGGGTAGACGATGGCAGACCGGAGCGTTCCCGGCGGGACGGGTCGGGCTGCCGGGGCCTGGCTCTGGTGAACGGGAGGCGCCGGGAGGGCGCCGCCCCGATCGTCCCTCGCTGACCTCGGGTCGGCCCTCTTCGGCCGCCTCCCTCGGAGTAAGCAATCAACCACCGAAGGAAGGAACGATGTACGGAAAGCAGATCCGGCTGAAGCGCCTGTTCCCGCACCCGGCCCGGCGACTGTTCTCGGTCCCCCTCGACCACCCCGTGTCGATGGGCCCGATCGACGGCCTGGAGCGGCTCGCCCCCGTGGCGGAGGGCCTCCAGGCCGGTGGGGTCGACCTCTTGATCGTGACCAAGGGAGCGGTCCGCGAGATCGCCCCGGTCCTCCGCCCGAACGTCTTCCTCGGCGTCCACGTCTCGGCGTCGACCGGCCTCGGGACCACGTCGGACCGCAAGGTGCTGGTCGGGACCGCCGAGGAGGCGGTCGCCCTCGGGGCGGACCTCCTGTCGGTGCAGGTGAACTTCGGGGTCCCGGAGGAGCCCGACATGCTGCGCGACCTCGGCGTCGCCTCCGACCAGTGCCGGCAGCTCGGCCTCCCGCTCCTCTGCATGGCCTACGTCAAGAAGGCGAGCGGAGGGACGCCGACCGAGCTCCGCCACGCCGCCCGGGCCGCCGCGGATACCGGCGCCGACATCGTCAAGACGAGCTATCCGGGGTCGCGCGACGAGTTCCTTCGGCTCTGCCACACGACGCCCGTGCCGGTGCTGATCGGAGGCGGCGTGCGCCTGGACGACGAGGAGGCGTTCCTCACGATCGTGCGCGAGAGCATGCTCGCCGGAGGAGCCGGCATCTGCATCGGGCGCAACCTGTTCCAACGACGCCCGGTCGAGCCGCTAGCCCAGAAGATCGCCACGATCCTGCACGGAACCCCGACGTAGGAGCCGCGGGATGTCGGACCGGGTCGTGATCGCGCCGGAGGCGCCCGACGGGGCGTCGCTCCGAGCGATCGTCGACCGCGCGCGCCAGCGAGGGTTCCGGCGGTTCCTGCTTCCCGAGTCCGCCTCCGTCCCCTCCCTCCCGGGCGAAGAGATCGCCGTCCGGACGTCGTCCGGGATCCGGGTCGGGACCGCCTCCGAACCGGTGACCCCGATCGTCTCCATCTCAGACCCGGCCACGCTGGAGGCCCGGGTTGAGGGGACCGCGGACGGCGCCACGCTGATCGTCGAGTGGACCGGGGATCGCGTCATCCCCCTCGAGAACGCGGTGGCGCGGCGCGGGGGTCGTTTCCGCCTGTGGACGATCGCTGGCTCTCCCGACCAGGTACCGGCCTCGCTCGGCGCCCTCGAGCACGGGGCCGACCGGGTGGTCGTCCCGGTCCGCTCCCCCGACGAGGTCGACCGCCTCGAGTCCCTGCTCGAACGAGTGACCGCGGGGGACCTCGCGTGGCGGAAAGTGACGCTCACCGCCATCCGACCCGCGGGACTGGGGGATCGCGTGTTGGTCGATACGACGTCGATCTTGCGTCCGGACGAGGGGCTGCTGGTAGGAAGCGCGGCCGCGCTCCTGTTCCACGTCGCGAGCGAAGCGGTCGGCTCGGAGTTCAGCCGGCCGCGGCCGTTTCGGGTCAACGCGGGCGCGGCCCACTCCTACGTGCTCATGGCGGACGGCACGACCCGCTACCTCTCCGAGCTCGAGGGCGGGGATTCTGTCCTCGTGGCCGTGCCGCACGGCGCGGCGCGGGCCGTGCGCGTCGGCCGGATCAAGATCGAACGGCGACCGATGGTCGTCCTTACCGCCGACGACGACCACCGGGCCCGGACGATCTTCCTCCAGGAGGCGGAGACGGTCCGGGTGTCGACGGACGCCGGGCGGATCGCCGTCACCGCGCTGCGCCCGGGGCGCCTGCTCGACGCCGTCCGACTGCCGACCGCGCGCCATCTCGGCACCGCGGTCGAGGAGACGATCGAGGAGCGATGACCGGAGCGCGGCCCGCGATCGTCGTGTCGTTGCCCGCGCGCTCGGTCGCCGAGGCGGTCCCGCAGATCGCGGAGGCACGCGCGGCCGGCGCCGACGCGGCCGAGGTACGGCTCGACCGATGGACCACCGAAGAGCGGCGGCGCCTCGGGGAGCTGTTCCCGGCCGCTCTCCCGCTGATCGCGACCCTCCGTTCCGCCCAGGAGGGCGGGGGAGGGCCGAACTCGGGCCCGGAACGGGCACCTCTGCTGCTCGGATTCGCCGGGCTGCCGTTCCGCTGGATCGACTTGGAGCTCGGGCGCGACGACGCGCTGGTCGATCGGCTCCCTCCGACGGAGACGCTCGGCCGTGTCGTCTCGCGCCACCTGCGCGCGGACGAAGCGAGCGAGTGGCCGCTTCGCTGGCTCGAGCTCTCGAACGTTCGCGGGGTCGGCAAGCTGATCGTTCCGGCCTCGGTTCCCGTGGCGCTCGGGGAGATCCTCCCACGTCTGCTCGATCCCCGCGACGAGCCGGTCGTCGTCCACACCACCGGCCCGTCCGGGCCGCTCCTTCGCGCGTTCGCCCGGCGCCTCGGCTCACCGCTCGTCTTCGCCGCTCTTCCCGAAGGGGGCGGCCGAGCGCCGGTGGAGCCGAGCCAGATCCCGGTCGATCGGCTCCGGCGCTACCTCGAAGCCTCCGGGGAGGCACCCCTCTTCGCGGTCGCGGGGCGGCCGGTCGCGCACTCCCAGAGCCCGGCGATCCACTCGACGTGGATGGAGGCGGAGGGGCGGGCTGGCCTGTACGTCCCGCTCGAGTTCGCGTCGGACGACGAGTTCCTCGAGTCGATCCCGCTGCTCGCCGCGAACGGATTCCGGGGTCTCAACGTCACCCACCCGCTCAAGGGGGCGGCGTTCGAGTCGGCGACCGACTCGGGAGCCGGCGCAACCGCCTGCGGGACGGCGAACTGCCTGACGTTCCGCGACGGGGAGGTTCTCGCTGAGAACACCGACCTTATCGCCGTACTCCGACGGCTCGAGGAGCTTCGAGCCGCGGGGGCGTGGAACGGCCGGTCGATCACCGTCCTCGGGGCGGGCGGGGCCGCCCGGGCGACCCTCGCCGCCGCGCGGGCGCTCTCCGTCCCAGTGACCGTAGTCGCCCGAAGACCCGCCGCGGCGGCGGAGCTTGCTCAAGCGTTCGGCGCGGCCTCGGGACCCTCGACCGTCTCGGACCCCGGCGCTCTGGTGGTCCACGCTTCGTCGGCGGGGCGGGAGACGAGCGGAACGCTGGACCCGAGCCTCGCGGCCGCGATGCGTGGCAGCTCGCTCGTCCTCGACTGGGTCTACCGACCGGCCGAGTCGAGCGTGCGCGCGGCCGCCACGACCGCCGGAGCGTCGTACGAGGACGGCTGGAGGCTGTTCGTCTATCAGGCCGCGGCGAGCTACGCCCTCTGGTGGGGCGAGGAGCCGCGCTCCGAGCTCGTCGGTCGCGCCATCACGGAGGGAGCATGCGTGGGGTAGGCGAAGCGACCGCCGCGATCTCTGTCGTCAACGCGCTCCCGACCGGGATCGGGGCCGCCGCCGGCATCGCCCTCCGGACGCGGGTTGAGGTAGAACTCGAAGCCGGCGGGCAGCGCTCGACTCCGTTGCGCGTCACCCCCGAGAGTTCCGGGACCCCCCTCGTTCGCGCTGCGGTCGCGGAGGGGGTGCGCCGATTCCTGCCCGAGGACCTCACGCCCGTCCGGGTGGAGGTCTCCTCGGAGATCCCTCCGGCGACGGGACTCAAGAGTTCGAGCGCGGTCACTTCGGCGGTCCTTCTGGCCGTCGCGAACGCCGTCTCCCGTCGGCCGACGGCGGAGGAGATCGCCCGCATCACTGCCGAACTCGGGCGGGAGACCGGCGTCAGCGCGACCGGAGCGTTCGACGACGCGCTCGCCGGGCTGAGCGGCGATCTCATCCTCACCGACAACTCCGAGGATGCCCTCCTCGCCCGGTTCCCGATCGACCGGGGGCTTTCGGTGGCGCTGTGGATCCCTCCCGGAACGCATCCGGCGGCCCCCGGCTCTCGCCTTCGCTTCCGGTCGAGCCCGGCGGAGTCCCACGCTCCCGTGGCGGCGGCCCGCGCGGGCCGCCTGTGGGACGCCATGGAGCTGAACTCGGGGCTGGTCGAAGAGGCGATGGACTATCCGTACCGCGACCTCCGCCGGGCGATGCGCGAGGCCGGGGCAGTCGCGAGCGGCGTGAGCGGCCTCGGCCCGTCGTTCGCCGCGGTCGCGCCGCGGGGACGGATCCCGTCGCTCCTTGACCTGCTCGGCCGGCGTCCCGGTACGGTCCGCTCGGTCGACTTCGTGCCGTCCTACTCCCAGGAGTTGTTCCGGTGACGCAGGTCCGAATTCGTCCGGGCCCGGTCCGCGGGGTCGTCCGAGCCCCACCCTCCAAGAGCTACACCCATCGCGCGCTGGTGACCGCCCATCTTGCAGGGCGCCGGTTCGCGGTCGTTCGGCCGCTTTGGTCGAACGACACTCTCCGGACCGTCGGAGCCATCCGGGCGCTCGGGTCGCAGGTGACCCTCGGACGCGACCGATGGATCGTCACGCCGAGTCGACGCGGCTCCCAGCGTGGGCGTTCTCGGATCGACTGCGGCGAATCCGGCACGACGCTCCGGTTCGCGAGCGCGCTCGCCGCTCTTCATTACCGACCCGTGGAGCTCGTCGG
The DNA here is from genome assembly GCA_035499455.1 of Thermoplasmata archaeon. Classification (GTDB taxonomy): domain Archaea; phylum Thermoplasmatota; class Thermoplasmata; order Lutacidiplasmatales; family UBA184; genus Lutacidiplasma. The sequence continues at coordinate 37,967 of DATJYS010000003.1, forward strand.
TCGCGGTCGGCTGCCCCTGCGACCGATGGGCGCGCTGACGACCGCGCTGCGAACGCTGGGGGCGTCCGTCGAGGAACCAGCGCCACCGCGCAGCCTGCCGATGGTGGTGCGCGGCCCGATCCGGGGAGGGTCGGTCGTGGTCGACGCTTCCGAGAGCTCGCAGTTCGTCTCGGCGCTCCTCCTGGCGCTTCCCACGGTCTCGGAAGCCTCGGTGCTGCGCCTCTCGGGACCCCCGGTCTCCGAACCGTACATCGAAGCCACCGTCGCGGTGCTTCGTTCCAGCCGAATCCGGGTCACGAAGGGACGACAACGATTCCGGATCCCCGGACGACAGTCGTACCGAGGAACCTCGTTCCGAGTGCCCGGGGATGCATCGTCCGCGGCGTACCTGTGGGCTGCGGCTGCGGTCGCCGGCGGTGCGGTCACCGTTCTCGGATTGCCGGACCCGTGGCCGCAGGCCGACCTCGCGGTCCTCCAGCTCTTGCGTCGCTTTGGCGCCCGCGTGGTGTCTCGACCGCGGGGGACCACGGTCGCCTTCCGGGAGCGCCGTCCGTTCCGCGTGGAGCTCACGGATTCTCCGGACCTGTACCCGCTCGCCGGGGTCCTGGCCGCGACCGCCCGCGGAGTCAGCACGCTCGCGGGGGCTGCCCACGTCGCCGCCAAGGAGTCGGACCGGCGGGTCGAGACGATCCGTCTCGCGACCGGGATGGGGGCGACCGTACGGGCGACGGCTGATGCGCTCCGCATCGAGGGGCGCGACGATCCTCGGCCGCTCGCGGTGCGCGACGCTACCGACCACCGCATCGTCATGAGCGCCGCGATCGGGGCTCTCGCGGCGTCCGGGCCCTCGTGGGTCGGCCGCGCCGACGCCGTCAACAAGTCGTTCCCCGGGTTCTGGGCCGTGCTGTCCCAGATCTCGGGTCGGGGGCGGATCGCATGATGGAGTTCGGACGCCGGTTCCGGGTCGGGATCTTTGGGACCAGCCACGGCCCCGAGGTCGGCGTCACGGTCGACGGGATACCGATGGGTACTCCGATCGAGGCCGAGGCGATCCAGGCGGACCTCGACCGACGCCGGCCCGTTGGCCGCCGCCTGGCCACGAAACGCCAGGAGGAGGACCGCCTGATCATCGACGCCGGGGCCAAGGACGGCCGCTCGGACGGGACCACGTTCCGAGCTCACGTGGCGAACGAAGACGTGCAGCGGGGCGCGTACGACCGGATGAAGGATACCCCGCGCCCCGGCCACGCCGACTACCCGGCGCGCGTGCGGTACGGGCCGAGTGCCGATCTGTCGGGAGGGGGGATCTTCTCCGGCCGGATGACGGTCGGCCTCGTGATCGCCGGGGCGATCGCCCGGTCGATGCTCTCGAAGCGAGGGATCGCGATCGCCGCGTTCACCCGGTCGATCGGGTCGATCGAGGCCGAGGTGGGGGACGACCTTTCGCTCGAGGAGCTGGCGCGGGCCAGCGCAGCCAACGAGGTCGGGACCCCCGACGCCGCCGCCGCGACCCGCATGGAGGAGGCGATCGCAGCGGCCCGGCGGGACGGCGACAGCCTGGGGGGCGTCATCGAGGTCCGGGTCACGGGGGTGCCGGTCGGCCTTGGGGAGCCGTTCTTCGACTCGATCGAGAGCGTTCTCGCCCACGCCGCCTTCTCGGTTCCCGCGGTGAAGGCGATCGAGTTCGGCGCCGGATTCCGCGGGACGCGCATGCGGGGGAGCGAGCACAACGACCCGTTCGTCGTCATGGACGGAAGCGTGCGAACGACGACCAACAACGCCGGAGGGGTGCTGGGGGGGCTCGCGACGGGAATGCCGATCGTGTTCCGGGTCGCCGTCAAACCCGCGTCGTCGATCGCCCGCCCTCAGACGACCGTGAACCTGACGACCCTGGCCCCGGCGGAGCTCGTCGTGCACGGCCGTCACGACCCGTGCATCGTGCCACGCGCCGTGGTCGTCCTCGAGTGCGTCACCGCGATGGCGCTCGCCGACCTCGCTCTCGCGGGGGGGTTCCTACCGTGACCGACCGAAAGATCCCCACCGCGATCCTCGGCGCGAGCGGTTACATCGGCCAACACTTCGCCCGGCTCCTCAACGACCATCCCGACTTCGACGTGCCGGTCCTCGGCGCCGGGGAGCGGTCCGGGGGCCGCCGGCTCTCGGACGTCTGGATGCTTTCGGAGCCGACCCCGCCTCACCTCCACGATAGCCGCCTCACCCGACTCACGCCGGCGGCCCTCCAGCGGGCGGGCGTCCGGGTCGTGTTCTCCGCGCTGCCGTCGGGGACCGCCGGAGGGATCGAATCGGAGCTCGTCCGACGCGGCGTTTCGGTGTTCTCGAACGCCTCCGACCACCGCATGGACCCCTCGGTCCCGCTCCTGGTTCCCGAAGTGAACGCTCGGCACCTCCGCCTCGTCGCCCGGCGCCCCCGCGGCCGGGGACTGCTCGTGACGAACCCGAACTGCTCGGCGACGGGACTGGTCGTCGCTCTCGCCCCCGTCCTCCGTCCGCTCGGGCCCCGGGCCGTGCACGTGGCCACGTACCAGTCGATCTCGGGGGCCGGCTACCCCGGCGTCCCCTCCCTCGCGGTCACCGACAACGTCGTACCGTTCATCCGCGAGGAGGAGGAGAAGATGGAGCTCGAGTCGACCCGCATCCTGGGGACGCTACGGGGCCGAGAGGTCCGCTCCGCGGGCTTCCCCCTGGTCGCCCACTGCGCTCGCGTCGCAACGCGCGAAGGGCACCTCGAGGCTGTGACGGTCGAAGCGACGCGACGGCCGACGCTCGACGACCTTCGGGCCGCATGGACCTCGTTCGACCCCCTGCGTCCCCTTCGGCTACCGACCGCGCCGCACCCGCCCATCGAACTGCGACGGGAGGCGGACCGGCCCCAGCCGGTCCGGGACCGCTGGGCCGGAGCCCCGGAGCGGGCGAGGGGGATGGCGGTGGTGGTCGGTCGTCTCCGTTGGACCCCGCCGTACCTGCGTTTCTTCGTGCTCTCCCACAACGCCGTTCGCGGCGGGGCGGGCGGCTCGGTGCTCAACGCGGAGCTCGCGCTGGCACAGGGGTTCCTCGACGGGAGAGGCGCATGACACCGCCGGCCGGCCGGCGGCGCGCGGTCGTCGTCAAGTTCGGCGGCGCCTCGCTCGCCGACGCCTCCCGCGTCGCCACCGACCTACGGGGGCTCGGTGCCCCGTCGGCCCGCCTCGTCGTCGTCGCCTCGGCCCGGGAAGGGGTCACCGACCTTCTCGAGAAGGCCCTCGCGCATCCCCGCTCCGGCCCCCAGCACACCGCGATCCTGGAGGAGATCCGCCGACGCCACCCCGATCTTCCTCCGACCGGACGGATCCCCCTCGAACGGCTCGGCCGACTGTTCGGGGCGCTCGAGAACGGGGAGGCCGGAGACGCGCCTCTCGCGGACCGGATCCGCAGCCAAGGGGAACGGCTCGCGGTGCACTGGCTCGCGGCCCGCCTCGGCGAGGAGGGGATCCCCGCCGCGCCCGTCGAGGCCGATCACCTGGGGCTGATCACCGACAACGCGTACGGCGCCTCCTGCCTCCTGCTGGACCGCTCGCGGGTCGCGGTGCGCCGGGGGCTCGGTCGCCTGCTCGCGCGCGGCACCGTGCCGGTCGTTACGGGGTACTTCGGACGGAGCCTGGAAGGCCGCGTCGCCACCCTCGGACGGGGCGGCTCCGACTACGCGGCCGCCGGGATCGGCGCCCTCCTCGGCGCGTCGCGGGTCGAACTGGTGAAGCGCCACGTCGCCGTCTTCTCGGCCGATCCGAAGGAGGTGCCGCGGGCCCGGCCGGTCCCCGAGCTGTCGTACGAGGAGGCGGAGGAGCTCGCGCAGTTCGGGGCCCGGGTGCTCCACCCCCTGACGATCGAGCCGGCCCGGACCGCGGGGCTCACCCTGACGGTGCGCTCGTTCGAGGACCCGTCGGTCGTGACCACCATCGGGCCGGCGCGGGCCGCCCGCCGTAATCGGGCGATGACCGTGCTTCGGCCGCTCCGGCTCCTCCGGCTGCGCGTCCCCGGAGGGCGACAGCGCCCGGGGATCGTCGCCGAGGTCGCGCAGCGGCTGAGCGCCGCGCGCGTGAACGTCGTGCAGCTGTTCACCTCCTCCGCGCTGCTCTCCCTCGTCCTGGACCCGAGCCGGGTCGTCGCGGCGTTGCGCGCGCTCGCCCCGGTCACCCACGACGACGAGGCGGACGTCGAGGGTCCGTTCCGGGTCGCCCTCGTGACGGTCATCGGGGACGGGGTGCTCGACGACCTGGACCGGCTCCCGGCCGCCGCGGTCGCCCGGGCCGAGGGATTCAGCGCGACTCCGCGGGCGCTCTCCCTGGCCGTTCCGGAAGGACGCGGGACGATCGTGCTCCGCGCGCTCCACCGGGCGCTCGTCGAGGAGCCCGGCCGTTGACCGACCCGTGGACCGACTTCGCCGACCGGGCACCCGCGGCGGAGACGGCCGTCTACTTTGAGCGGTCGGCTCCCACCGGCCGCTCGGGCACGGCGTCCTGGTCGGTCGGACCGTCGGAACGCCTGACGCTCGTGCGCGGGAGCGACCCACAGGAGGTGTCACGCCGTTCCGCCCAGTTCCTTGCCCGCCATCCTGCCGGCGGGATCCTCGTGTACGTCGGGTTCGATGCGGTGGGACTGTTCGAGCCGGCGCTGGCCAGATTCCCCGCCGGGAGCCCGTTTCCCCTCGGCGAACTCGCGTTCGTCCCCCGGCTCGCGACGCGCGCGACCCACCGTCGTGCGCGCCGGGGCCGCCGCGCGCACCGACCCCGTCGCCCCCTGGGAGACTCCCTGCCGAAGCGACCGTTCGAGGCCGGCGTACGTCGCTTGATCCGGGACATCCGGGACGGGGAAGCGTTCCAAGTGGTGCTCGGTCATCGGCGCAGCTGGAAGCGGCCACCCGATCTCCTGGCGCGGGCCGGGGCGCTCCGCGCGACCGAGCGATTCTCGTTCTTCTACTACCTCAAGTTCGACGACCGGGAGATCGTCGGCGCGAGCCCCGAGTCGGTCGCCGAACAGCGAGGCGGCCGCGGATTCGTGAACCCGATCGCCGGGACGATCCCGTCGTTCGCCCGGGTGGGACGCCTTCCGCTCTCCCAAGACCCGAAGGAGCTCTCGGAACATCGGATGCTCGTGGACCTCGCCCGGAACGACCTGGGCCGGGTCTGCCGACCGGGGACGGTCCGCGTCCTGCGCGCCGAACACCGAGAACGGTACGCGCGGCTGGAGCACCTCGTGAGCGAAGTCGGCGGCCGGCTTCGGCCGGGCGTGGGTCCGTGGGAGCTCCTGGCCGCGGCGTTCCCGGCGGGAACGGTCTGCGGAGCTCCGAAGATCCGCGCGACCGAGCTCCTGAGGCGGGAGGAGGGGACGTGGCGCGGTCCGTACGGGGGGGCGGTCGGATGCCTGCGCCCCGGCGGGCGGGCCGACTGGGCGCTGTCGATCCGTACTGCGTTCGCGTCGGGCTCGACCCTCTACACGGCCGCCGGCGCGGGGATCGTGCACCGCTCGCGTCCGGCCCAGGAGTTCGAGGAGACGCTGGCGAAGCTCGACCACCTCGAAGCGACGCTGCTCGGAGGGCCGACGTGAAGGTGCTTCTCATCGACCACGAGGACTCGTTCGTCCACAACATCGAGCAGGCGCTCGCCGCGCGGGGGGCCGAGGTGCTCTGCCTGCGGCCCGACGCCTCCCGCGTGCAAGCCACCGGGTTCGATCCGGACGCCGTGGTGCTGTCGCCCGGTCCCGGCCATCCCTCGGACCGCCGCATGACCGGCCTCTCGCGTTTCCTCCTGGATCGGTGGGAGGAGGAGCGCCCGTTCCTCGGGGTCTGCCTTGGCCACCAGCTCGCCGCGGAGCACTACGGGGCGACGGTCATCCACGCCGCGGCGCCGGTGCACGGGGAACGCACGCGGATCCGCCACGATGGGCGCGGGGTCTTCCGGTCGGTCCCCTCCCCGACGCTCGGCGCCCGCTACCATTCGCTGGTCGTCGATCCCCGGTCGGTCCCGAACGAGCTGGAGGTCACCGCCTGGGGGGACGCCGGCGTGGTGATGGGGCTCCGCCACCGGTCGTTCCCCGTGGAGAGCGTTCAGTTCCACCCGGAGTCGTACCTGACGCCGTCCGGCCCGGCGATGCTGGCGAACTTCCTGCGGGAGGCCCGTCGGTGACGCACGCGGTCCTCCCCCGGCTCCTCGCTTCGCCGCCCCTCAGCGCCGTCGACGCCCGGGCGACGTTCGCCCGGCTCCTCGAGCCGGGAGCGACCGACGTCGAGCGGGCCGCGATCCTGGTGGCGCTCGCGTCCCGGCCGCTCGACGACCGGGAGCTCGCGCTGTTCGCCAGCGAGATGCGGCGGAGGGCGCGCTCGTTCCCGATCCCCCGCTCCGACCAACCGATCGACCTGTGCGGTTCGGGCGGTGCGCGGGTCCCGTCGTTCAACGTCTCCACCGTGAGCGCGCTCGTGGTCGCGGCCGCCGGCGCACCCGTCGTCAAGCACGGGAACCGGAGCGCCCTCGGCATCTGCGGTTCGAGCGACCTCCTCGAGGCGCTCGGGCTCCCGGTCGTCCGCTCGCGCGAGTTCTCCCGGCGCAGCTACCGTCGCTACCGAATCGCCTTCCTCCACGCCCCGCTCTACCATCCCGAGACCGCCGTCGTCGCGCCCGTTCGTCGCCTTCTGGCGCTGCGCACGATCTTCAATCTCCTCGGCCCGCTCTCCAACCCGGCGCAGGTACCGCTCCAGGTCGTCGGGGCGCCGGATCTGCCGACCGCCGCAATATTCTCAAAGGTACTCGTGCGACTCGGGGTCCGCCGAGGGGTAGCGATGACGTCGACCGACGGATGCGACGAGTTCTCCCCCCGGGCCTCCACGACCGCCTACGTCTGGAGCGGGCGGACTCGGCGGCGTCGTACCTTCGTTCCGACGGCGTGGCTCGAGGCGGACGACCGGCGCGGGGCATGGGGGCCGCTCCCGCCGGCCGCGGCGGCCGAGGAGACGGAGCGGATCCTTGCCGGAGGGGGAGGCGCGCGCCGGGGCGCGGTGCTCCTCACGAGCGGGATCGCCCTCTGGACGGCCGGCGCCGTACCCTCCTTCTCCCGCGGGCTCTCTCTCGCCGCGGAGGCGCTCGACGACGGCCGGGCCGCGCGGCTGTTGCTCTCCCTGCGGACCCTGGGGCGAGAGTTCCCGCCCGAGGCGAATCGATGAGCGGATTCCTCGCCGAGATCGTGCGCGAGGTGCTCGAGGACGTGCAGCGTCCCGAGTACGCCGCCGACCTGCCGCCTCCCTCGATGGAGGCGCGGCCCAGCCTCCGATCGGCGATCGACCGGGAGCGCGCGACGGGCGCGCTGCTCGTCGAGTTCAAGCGGAGGTCGCCCGGGCGGCCCGACCCGGCGTTGCCGGTCCGCACCCCGAAGGAGTTCGTCGCCGCCACGGGCGTTCCCGGGCTCGCCGGATACTCCTGCCTCGCCACGCGGCCGCGCTTCGATGGCTCGCCGAACGATGTCGCCCAGCTCGCCCGCGAGACGCCGCTCCCGATCCTCTTCAAGGACTTCGTGGTCGACGTCCGCCAGCTCGACGCGGCGGTGTGGGCCGGGGCGAGCGCCGTCCTCCTCATCGCCCGCCTGGAGACCGACGGACTGAGTCCGCAGCCGCTCGTCGAACTGAGCCGAGAAGCCCATGAGCGCGGGCTCGAAGTGCTGCTCGAGCTGCACGACCCGGCCGATCTCGCGCGGGTCGACCGCGTCGGCGCGGACGTTTTCGGCGTGAACGCGCGCAACCTCGACACCCTCGCGATCGACCGACCGGTCGCCGAGCGGACGCTCGAGGAGGCGTGGACGCACGGGTTGAAGCCGATCCTGGGACTCAGCGGCATCGAGCGTCCGGCCGATGCCCGGCGGTTCCTGGACGCCGGGGCCGACGGGATCCTCGTCGGCAGCGCCGTCGCGCGCGCCGCGGACCCCGCGGCGTTCTTACGCTCGCTCACGGAGACGGGGGCGGTAGGGAAACGATGAGGACGTTCGTCAAGTTCTGCGGGCTGCGCGACGCGACGACCTTGGCCGAGGTCCCGGCGGGGGGCGCCGCCGGGTTCGTCATCGACGTGGCGGGGTCGCCCCGCTCGATCTCGATCGAGGAGGCCGCCCGGCTGCTCGAGGCGGTGCCGTCCGAGGCGGAAGCGTGGGCGGTCGTCGTGTCGCCGACCGCCGAGCTGATCCATCGGCTGTTCGACGAGGTCGGCGTCGACCGCGTGCAGCTGTACGGGCCGGTCCCCGACGGCCTCGAGTTCCTGGAGATCCACCATCTGGTGCCGTCGATCCCGATCCCGGCGACCGGAGAGCCCGGCGAGCTCCCCGAGATCCCGCCGGCCGAGTCGTATCCGCGGGTTCACCTGGACGCCGCGGGGCAGCCGCTCCCCGGGGGCAGCGGCGTCCGGCCCGACTGGGCGAAGTGCGCGGAGATCGTGGACCGGCTCCCCGGGCGCAAGTTCGTCCTTGCCGGCGGCCTCACGCCCGAGAACGTCGGCGAGGCGCTCGCGAGCGTGAAGCCGTGGGGGGTCGACGTCTCGTCGGGGATCGAGAGCGCGCCCGGGACGAAGGACGTCGCGAAGATGCGCGCCTTCGTCGCGGCGGTCGAGAAGTTCGAGAGGGGCGATGCCTAGGCGCTTCGGCGCCTACGGCGGCGCCTACGTCCCCGAGACGCTCGTCCCGGCCCTCGATCAGCTGGAGCGGGCGTGGAAAGTCGCCCGTCGCGACCCGGCGTTCCGCGTGGAGCACGACCGGCTCTCCCGGACGCTCGCCGGCCGGCCGACCCCGTTGTACCACGCGCGTCGGCTTTCGAAGCGCGGCCGCGGAGCGCAGATCTGGCTGAAGCGCGAGGACCTGCTCCACGGCGGAGCGCACAAGATCAACAACGCCCTCGGCCAGGGCCTTCTCGCCGTCGCGATGGGCAAGCCCCGGCTGATCGCCGAGACCGGCGCGGGGCAGCACGGCGTGGCGACCGCGATGGTCGGCGCGCTGCTCGGCCTCTCGACCGAGGTGTACATGGGCGAGGTCGACATGGCCCGTCAGCGCCCGAACGTCGAGCGGATGCGCCTGCTCGGCACGAAGGTCATCCCGGTGACGAGCGGCTCGCGCACGCTCAAGGACGCGATCAACGCGGCGCTGCGCGACTGGATCGCGAACGTGCGCACGACCCACTACCTGCTCGGCTCGGCGGTCGGCCCGCACCCGTTCCCGACGATCGTCGCCGAGCTGCAGAGCGTCATCGGACGGGAGATCCGCTGGCAGTCCCGCGCCGCCTTCGGACGCCTCCCGGATCTCGCCGTGGCGTGCGTGGGCGGCGGCTCGAACGCGATCGGGACGTTCCACCCACTGCGCCGAACCTCGGTCGAGCTCCTCGGGATCGAGGCGGGCGGGAGGACCGGCCGCGGCGCGGCGTCGCTCGCCGCGGGACGGCCAGGGATCCTCCACGGCGCGTTCACCTACGTGCTCCAGAATGCCGACGGCCAGGTCGCCGACACCGAGAGCCTCTCCGCGGGACTCGACTACGCGGGGGTCGGCCCGGAGCACGCGTTCCTGCGCGACTCCGGCCGGGTGACGTACCGCGCCGTCCGCGACGCGGGAGCGCTCGCCGCCTTCCACTGGCTCGCCCAGGACGAGGGGATCCTGCCGGCCCTCGAGTCGGCCCACGCCGTCTACGCGGCGGTCGAGGAGGCGAAGCGACGGCCCGCGCGGGAGCGGATCGTCGTCACGCTCTCCGGGCGCGGGGACAAGGACCTCGAGGTGGTGAACCGTGCGGATCGACGCGGCGCTTAGACGGGCCCGCGCGACCGGTCTCCCGATCGTCGTGCCGTACCTCATGGTCGACCGGGGACGGCGCTCCCGGTTCGCCGGGACGGTGCGGGCGCTCGCCGCCGGCGGCGCGACCGCGCTCGAGCTCGGGTTTCCGTTCTCCGACCCGATCGCCGATGGGCCCGTCCTGGAAGCCTCGGCGAACCGGGCGCTCCGCCACGGAACGCGGTGGTCCGACCTCCTCTCGGCGATCGCGACCGCGAGCGCGATCGTTCCGGTGGCGGTGATGACGTACGCAAATCCCGTGCTCCAGCACGGGCTCGAGGACGGCATGAAGTCCCTGGCGGGGGCCGGCGCGTCCGGCCTGATCGTTCCCGACCTGTCGTTCGAGGAGTCGGCGGAGTGGGTCCGGGCCGCGCGCTCGGCTCGGCTCTCCCTCGTGCTCCTCTCGGCGCCGGCCGCCTCGGCGTCCCGAACCGCCGAGATCGCCCGGCGGTCGCGCGGCTTCCTGTACCTCGTCTCCCGCTACGGGACCACCGGCCGCCAAGGGGCCCCCGGCGGGGAGGCGCTCCCCGGCCTCGTTCGGGCAGCCCACCGGGCCGCACCGAAGCTTCCCGTCCTGATTGGATTCGGCGTCCGGGACGCTGCCTCGGCGCGGGAGGCGATCACGAGCGAGGCGGACGGGGTCATTGTCGGGTCGGCGCTCGAGGAGCAGATCGTGGCAGGAGCTACTCCCCGGTCCATCGAACGCTGGCTCGCCCGGATCGCTTCCGGAGCCCGGCCGGCGGAGTAGTGTTCCCGGGGCTACTTCCAGGTCAGTCTCGGTACCGCACGAGCAGCGAGGTCGCCACCAGCGGCAGGACGACCCAAAGGATCAGCGCCACCGCAGCGAGCGTCGGATTCGGCGCCTGTGCGAGGAGCCGGCTGCCGTTGGGCGCCTCAGCTTCCATCCCCCATGCTACCGGGTTGAGCGCCGCCGCGGCAGGCGACAGGAGGCCGACCGATCCCTGCCACGACGCGGTCCCCCAGACAGTGGCGGAGAGGCCGAGGAGGCGTGCGACCTGGAAGGTGACCGTACCCCACAGGAGGGTGAACACGACCGCCAGGCTTAGACCCCCGGCCAGGACCGCCGCGTGGGACCGGATGACGTGGGAGAGGAGGAACACGAGGGCGAGCATCCCGAGCCCTTCACCGAACGCACCGATCCACAGGGCCCCGTACAGAAACGCCGGCAACGTGACGCCGAGGTACCTGTCCAACCCCACGACAAGCGCCGTCTCGGCGACGGTGATTCCGATGGCGAGACTGAGTGCGGCGCTCGCGAACCGAAGTGCCGGTACCTGCAGACGGCCTAGGGGTAGCGCGACCACGGGGTCGAGAGCTCCGGAGATCCGGTCTCGCCCGTAGGCGACGTAGCCGAGCACGGTCGCGGCCATCAGAATCAGGACCGCCATCTCTTCGACCCACAACAAGAAGGGGTTGGCGGCCGGACCTTCCTGGTCGACGGGGGCGTTGAGGACCCCGAGGCCGAAGTACCCCTTCGCCTGGATCCCTCCCGAGGCGTTCTCGAGGTACAGCACGAGCGAGTATCCCGCTACGACCCCCGCCGGCAGCGTGAAGCGTACGAGCGAGTCGATCGACCGGTATGCTCCCAAGTCCACCGTGTAGTTCTCGCCCGTTCCGCCGAGGGCAGTGTCATTCGAGAAGTACCCGATCGTGAGGCCGGAAACGAACGCACCCTCGGGCGCGGGAAAGGAGACGAGGATCCAGTTCGTCAGTCCGAGCTGCCCTCGCTCGGCGACGGAAAATATCCCCACGATGGGGATTACCCGATTCGGCGGCGGAGCCTTCAGATTTGTGCTGAGCCCCCCGCCGAGGGAACTGCGTTCGGAGAACTGGTAGCCGCGAAGCGGCGCTCGGATGTCGAGGGTAAGGAGGCCCGAAGCCGGCGTGATCCCGATCGCACTTCCGACCGGCGTGGAGGAATTGTTGTCGCTCAGAAGGATCGTTATCCGGTCCCCCGCGAGGGGCCGTCCCGAAGCATCGGAGGCGAATACCGAGAACTCGAACTCACCCGAGTACATCATCGTAATCGCGACGTTTCGCTCCACGACGGAGGGCCGGGTCGCCGAGGTCGCCACGATTCCTACCGCCGACAGAATGAGCAGGCCAACGACGATGAGGGTCGATGGCGTCGAGAGCTGACGTTCAAGGTCGCGGAAGAACGGGTTCATTCACACTGCCTGAGGAGCTCAAGGAAGTACGTCTCCAAGTCCGGATTGGTCGGTTCCAGGCGCTCGACCTCGTAGCCAGCGTTCACGAGGGTGCGATTGATCGCCGCCGCGGTGAACCCCCTCCCGCTCAGGACCACGCCGTTCGCGCTCCGCTCGATCGCGCCGAACTTCCGCAGGATCTCGAGCCCGGCCTCGTCGATCGGTCGGAAGACGATCTGCAGACGTTCCTGAACGGAGACCGGCAAGTGGTCCGCGGCCACTTCACCGATCCTCCGGCCCTCGTGGATGAAGACGAACCGGTCCGCCATCGCCTGGAGTTCGCGGAGCTGGTGGGAGGAGACCAGCAGGCCGCGGCCCCCCTTGCGCTCGCGCAACATCCACTCGCGGACCCGGGCGATGCCCGCGGGGTCGAGACCGTTGAACACCTCGTCCAACAGGTAGTACTCCGGGTCTCGACAGGCCGCGACCGCGAGGGCGAACCGCTTCCGTTCGCCCATCGAGAGTGTACGAAACGGGCGTTGAGCGAGCCGCAGGATCCCCCACTCCTCGAGCGAAGGCTGCCGGTCGACGCCGCGCGGTGCGCCCGACATCTCGGCGTAGTAGTCGAGCAGCGCCTCGAGGCGCCGATTGGGGTCGTGAATGGGATTTTCGGGTACCCAGCCGAGGTCGCGTGAAGCCGCCGCCTTCTCGGCCGTAACGCTCCTCCCGTTTACCTGGACATCTCCGGACGTCGCCCGACTGACCCCGACCGCGACCCGGATGGTCGAACTTTTCCCCGCGCCGTTGAGGCCGACGAGGCCGACGATCTCGCCCGGGGCGACTGAGAACGACACGTCGTCCACCGCGGCGCGGTCGTGGCGGCCGTACCGTTTCGAGAGCCGCATCACTTCGAGCAAGGTGCGTCGCTCCCCAACTGGGACGCTCGTATATCTGGGGGTCCGCGAGCCCCCGCGACTGGGTCCCGTGCGACCGTCGGGGGGCGCGCGTCGAGCAGAGGCGATGGAGGCACGGCGCTCGCCTCGACCGAAAGGAAATGTAGCCCCGCCCGAGTACTCATCCCGTGGCCGCACCTCTGCCCCCGTCGGCGCAGGCGCCCCCTCGTGATCCTGCACGATCTTCGCGGGGTCGTGCCCGGCGAAGGATCGTGGCCCTCGCCATCGCGGGGGGCCTGATCCTACTCGCCCTGCTCGGGGCGCTCGTCGTGTTCGGGACCGGCGCCGCAGCACTTCCCCCGACGTTCGCCGAGGCGCGCGGGGCTGTCAACTCCACTCTCGCGTCGGTTGCCGGAGGGAATTGGACCCTCCTGAGCGCGTTCGGCCTCGACGAGCGGGTCGGGTCGACCATCCTCGTCTCGACGATCGCGACGGGGTCGTCGGCAACGTGCGCTCCCGGGAAGATCACGGGCTACCCGCTTCCGACGTCGCTCAACGTGAGCGCCTACTCCGGCAGCTTCGGCTCCGGGCGGGCGCCGTTCTGGCTCTTCCTGCTCCGCCAGTCGTCGACGGGACCGTTCCTGATCGCGATCGACTCGGACGGGTCGGCGACCCCGGTCGCCTATCTGACCGGCACGACCTGCACGACGGACCTCGAGAAGGTCTCTCCGATGCCGACCCCGATCGTCGACAGCCCGGGGGTCGCCTCCGCCTCGTGGACGGGGAGCGCGGACGCCAGCGGGTTCGTCGCCGGCGACCCCGCGATCGACGCCCTCGTCATGCTCGCGACGGGCTCGTTGACGGTCGACGGCATCACGTTCTCGGGGTGGGGGTTCGAGTACGCCCCGTGCGATCTGTTCCTGGCCAACAGCACCGTCAGCGAATCGAACTATCTCGCCGGCTTCACCGCCGGGGGAACGTTCGAAGCGGCGTTCAGCTCGCACACGGACTGCCCGGCCTGAGAGAGCGAACGGCGCCGGTACGCCGCTCCGCTACGGGCGGATCCGTTCGAGCGACAGGAACCGCACGGCGGCTCCCGGCGCGACCCCGGCGATCAGGAACTCCTTGCGGACCCCCTGGGCGACCCGGACGCCCCCCGCGACGCCCGGCCAGGTCGCGATGTGGTCGGTCGGGACGGCCTGGACGAGGTAGCGCGCGTGGGAGTGCTCGGGGTTGCGCGGGTAGGCGCGGAAATGCGCCCCGTACTTGAACCCCGTCTTGACGACGAGCCGTCGCGCCCGGAGGTCGCGGTACGCCGCCAGGCGCTCGACGAACCGGGGATCGAGACGCCGCGCCCTCCGTTCGAGGCGGTCGAGCGGCACGGGCCGCCCGGACGTAGCGTCCTTCACGAGGAGCTGGCCGTCGCCGGCGAGATACGCCGCCTCGATCAGGCTGAGCTCCAGGCGGCCGCCGATCCGGCTCCCGTAGGCGAGCTCCTTGCCGAGCTTCTCCACGGCCTCGGGGTCGTGGACCGTCACCCGATCCTCCGAGAGCCACGCGTCCGTCGGAGCCGAGAGCGACCGCGGCGGGAGGGCGCCGTTCGGCGCGGGGCGTCGGACGCGGTAGTAGGTGAGGTCGGACTCCTCGTCGACGACCGCGAGCCACAGGAGCCGACGGGCGCCCTGGGCGCGCTCCGCGAGCGCGAAGACCCGGGCGAGGTCGAACGGCTCGCGCTCGCTGAGCGCCTCGACCCAGTACCGCGACGGGGTCTTGTTCGGGATCCCGCCCCGCGGGAGCACGGTGAACGCCACCGGCGGAGGGCTCGCCCGAACGACGTAGCCGCGCTGGCGCAGGTCGCGATACACGAGGTACCGAACGGCGAACCCGGGGTCGGTCCTCACGGCGCGGCGGAACAGCCCGGGCCAGACGAGCCCGCCACCCCGGGGCGCGGGCAGGTCGATCCGCCCCATCTCCGCGAGGTACACCGACTCGAACCGGTCGAGCCGGAGTCCCCCGTCGGAGCCGACGGTGCCGAAGAACCCCTTCGCGTAGACCGCGTTCGCTTCCGCCGGGTCCGCGATCCGGACCGTGGCGTCCGGCCCGATCTCGCCCGTCACGAGCGACGGCCCCGAAGCTCGGAGAACCGGACGAGCGGCTCGAGCCGGACCCCGATCCCCGCGAGCGTCTCGGCCGCCCCGGCTTCCCGGTCCACGACGACGAGCGCCCGGTCGACGCGCGCGCCGGCCGCCCGGACGATCTCGACCGACCGGACCGTGGAGCCCCCGGTCGTCGTGACGTCCTCGATCAGCAGCACCCGAGACCCCGGGGGGACCTCTCCCTCGAACGGTTGTCGGGTGCCGTGCTCCTTCGCGGCCTTCCGCAGCACGACGTACGGTCGGCCCGTGCGCAGCGCCACGGCGACGACGAGGGGGACCGCGCCGAGCTCCATGCCGGCGAGGCGCTCCTCCGTCCCGGCCCTCGCCGCGAGCGCCGCGGCGAGGCGGTCGAGCCGTCCGGGCTCGGTCCACGCCCGCTTCACGTCGACGTAGACGTCGCTCTTCTCGCCGGAGGTGAGCGTGAAGTCGCCGAAGCGGACCGCGCCCGAGTCGAGCAGCAAGCGCACCAGCTCGTCGGTCGTCGGGGGAGCGGTCGGATGCGCGTTGGTCACCAGGGCACCTTCTTCAGGCCGGCCCAGTAGCCGACCCAGTTGAACGCCGCGTGCAGCCCGAGCGTGTAGACGAGTAGCCATATGACCGCTTCCCAGCGGAGGAACACGCCGGCGAACAGCCCGGGGTATACGACGAGGCCGACGGCCACCGGCACGAGGACGAACGGCAGCTGGTCGAGCAGGAACGTGCGGCTGCCGCTCTCCCGGCCGAGGCGCCGCTTGACGAACGAGCCGAGCGCGTCGCCGGTCATCGCGCCGAAGGTGAGCAGGGCCACGACCGGGACCGCGGCGGTGACCGAAGCGGCGATGCGGGGCACGAGGGCGAGGTTCGGCGGGGCGTGCAAGATCAGCCACGCCTCGAGCAGGCCGACCGGCATCGCGAGAAGCGAACCGACGAGGAAGCCGGACCAGCTCTTCGACGGGCCGAGGAGCCGTCGGCCGTCCTTCTTCCATATCCGGCCGAGATCGAGCGCGGGACCCCAGCCTCGCGGCAAGGTCGCGAGCGCGTTCGCGACGTACGTGGGAAGGAGCACCCAGAGCACCGCGAGGCCCGACGCGAGGAACGGGGCGAGCACGCGCCGCAGCTCCGCTACGGCTCCCGGACGAACCGCTCGAGCGCCGCGATGACCCCGGCGAGCTTGCGCGGGTCGACGCTCTCCTCGGCGTCGTGGATGTGCGCGGCGTCGTCCATGCTGCCGAAGACGACCGCCGGCAGCGGGGCGCCGGACGGCGTGGAGAGCCCGCGCAGGGCGCTCGCGTCCGTTCCGCCGTACTCGCCGCGGACCCCGTGCGCGCCGAGCGTCGCGCGGAGGATCCGGTCGAGCTTCGTCACCGCCGGGTGGTCGACGGGGAGCGCGTACCCCGGGCGGCACCGCGCCGGCGGGGCCTCGATCCGGGCGGAGAGCGAGTGTGCGGAGGTCCACTGGCCGACCCGGTCGAGCGCCGCGCGGAGCCCGTCCGCGAGCTCCATCTCGGGCGGGAGCCGCAGGTCGACCGTGAACATCGCGGAGCCGGTGGAGCGAGGGTCGACGATCCCGCGCTCGGCCGCCCCGCGGAGCAGATCCAGCGCGGCGGGCACCGGATTGTGCCCCCGGTGCGGATAGCCCCCGTGCGCCGCCTCCCCGATCAGCTGCAGGGCGACCGAGCCCTTCGGCACGGCGAGCGAGGTCGCCCCGGCCGGCTCCAGCCGGAACGGCGCCGGAACGAGCGGCGCCAGCCGGCCCGCGAGATCCGAGAGGGCGGCCGGCGGCCCGTCAAAGGCGAGGGTCACCGCGCGCGCGATCTGGTTGGCCGCGTCGGTCTCGGCGTGGGCGGCGACCAGGCGCATCTTCTCGCCCGGCGCGACCCCGCCGACGTCGAACTTCGTCACGGAGGCCCGGCCCGTGATCACCGGATCCGGCGCGCCGCGGTCGGGCCAGTCGGGCGAGGCGAACGCCGACCGCCAGGAGCGGGCCAGCTCGTGGAGCCCGACGAGGGCCTCGCCGTACGCGACGGCCTCGGAAAGCGGCACTCGCCCGCCGAACGACGCCTCCAGGAAGGCGACGCCGCTCGAGCCCGCGGTCGTCTCGGGGCTCCCGTCCGGGATGAGCGCGACGTCCGCCGTGAGGAAGCGCCCGGGGTCGCCGGCCGCCAGCGTCGCGTCGTGCGCGCGCAGCGACTCGATCCCCCCCTCCCCGCCGGTCTCCTCGTCGCAGCAGGCGAGCAGGCGGACGTTCGTGGGGAGCTCCTTCGCGTCGGCGAGGTGCGCGAGCGCGATCAGCGAGGCGACGACACCGCTCCCCAGGTCGTCGTTCGCGCCGCGGCCGTAGAGCCGGCCGTCGGCGCGGAGCGTCAGGGTGTGCGGCGGGCTCTTCCAGCGCGCCCGCTGCTCCGCCGGCACCGGCACGACATCGTAGTGGGCGAGGATCAGCACGGTCGACCGCGCGCCGACGTCGAGGTCGACGACGACGTTCGGGCGGGGGATCCCCCGGAACTCCTCCGGGTGCGCTCCCGAGATGAGCGGGTCGTAGACGCGGGTCGCGAGGCCGAACGACCGCGCCGCGCGCACGATCGCGTCGGCGGCGCGGGCGTAGTTCGGCTTCTCGAACCGCTCGCCCGGAAGGTCCTCGAGGTTCGTGGGGGCGATCGCGACGAGCTCCTGGAGCAGCGGCAGGGCGCGGGGGTCCCCGAGGGCGGCCGACGCTCCCCCGCCCGAACGGTCCGGCCCCGACATCGCGCGACCTAGCGGAGCACCAGCGCGACGAGCAGCGAGCTCGTGAGGAGCAGCAGGAACGTCGCGACGAACATGTGGGTGAACATCCCGAGGGTGTCCCCGAGGGAGGTCAAAAGCCGTGCGGTGTAGCCGGGCCCGAGGACCTTCATGTTGGGGAGTTCCGTCGACCCGAACCGCACCGTCGTCGGCGCGAGGTCGGCGACCGCTGCGTCCAGCACCGCGCGGGCGTCGCGCACGAGCGCGGCCCGCGGGTACCGCTCCCCGACGGGGTTGATGCCCCCGTCGGCCTCGTGCACGACGTGGTTGTCGGTCGTCAGCACCTCGGCCGCGTCGACCGCGCGCCCGAGCTCCTCCACGATCGGCGCCCGCTCCCCGAGCACCAGGTTGTTGCCGTCGATCAGGACGTAGCCGGCGGTCGCCCCGGCCGCTCGCACCGCGAACGCGCGCATGCCGTGGGGTCCGATCCCGTCGCGGCCGATCGAGTAGCCGTCCCGCACCGCGACGCCGACGTCGAACGGTCCCTCGCGCGCGGCGGCGAGCGCCGCCGCGACCGCGGCCTTCGTGTCCGCGAGCAGCTTCTCGGCCGCCGGGCCGCCGTAGGGGATGTCCCCCTCGCCCTCGACGTAGGAGTTGTGCCCGTCGACCAGGACGACGCGCGGCCCCCCGTCGCGGGCGATCTCCCGCACGATGCGGTCGGCGACCGAGAACGCGATGTCGTCGCTCGGCGCCGGCGCCTGGCTCACGACCACGAGAGCGACCCCGCCGAGGATCTGCGCACGGGCGAAGCTGCCGGGATACGGGCTCACGAGCGGGCTCGCGCGGGGCGGGACGGGGACCGCGCCACCGCGGAGCAGCTCTCGGCAGGCGGCGCCGATCCGCTCCACCTCGGCCTCCGACGGGAGGTCGAGGTCGTGGTCGGAGGGCGTGTGCGGCACGAAGACGGTGCCCGCCTCCGGCCCGAGAATCCCGCCGAGCTTCCGCGGGAGGTCGCTCGCGCCGAGCGCGCCGAACGGCCCGGGGTGCACGGTCGGCATCGCGAACGTCGCGTGGGTGCGGCCGCCGCGGTCGAAGGCGAGGAGGTCGACGCGCACGTCCGCGGCGACGGTCGTCCGCAGGAAGAACGCCTCCAGGGTCCGGGTCGCCTCCGGGTCGCGGAGCCCGACGTGGTCGAGCAGCGGGCGGATGAGCGAGACCCCCGAGCTGTGGAACTCCCGGCGGATCGGGCGGTCGGAGGCGCTCAAGACCGCCAGGGCGCAGACGAACGCGATGACGAAGAACGCCGCCGTCGCGGCGAGCACCCGGACGGTCGGGGGCGTGAGCGCGAAGTCGCCGGCCAGGAAGAGGACCGGCTGGAGGAGCGAGGCGGGGAGCATCCGCGCATGGCTCGAGCGGGAGACGCCGAACAGGCTCAGGTGGCGGAACCAGAACGCGGGGGCGGCGAGGAACGGCACGAGGAAGACGACCGGGGGGACGGAGGCGGGCCAGAGCCTCTCGCCGCCGCGCCACGCGGCCGCCAGCGGCAGCTCGATCAGGAGGACGAGCGCCGCCAGCAGGACCGCGCGGTAGAACTCGAGCCGGCCGCCGAACGCGGCGGCCAGGGGAGTCGTGGCGAAGCCCGCGATCAGCGCGGGGCCGGCGAACACGAACAGGAACTCCTCCGCGAACCGGTACGAGGGCGGAGGGGCGAACAGCGCGGCCGCGGCGAGCCCGCCGAGGACGATGAGGCCGACCGCGACCAGCGGCGGGGGAGCGCGGAACAGGACGTGCCCTCGCGACACCTCGCGGGGCGCCGTGCCCGCTCCCGGCGGGCCGCTACTTTCGGGCACGGAGCACCTCCTCGAGCACCGAGCGGTACCCGTCCGCGATCCCTTCCTCCTCGGTGACGCTGCCGGTGACGAGCACGTTCGCGCCGGCCGACAGCAAAGGAGCGGCATCGCGCCCGGAGCGGATCCCCCCGCCGACGATCACCGGGATCCCCACCGTGTCGCGGACGGCGCGAACCATGGCCGGGGGCACGGGGGTCGGAGCGCCGGACCCGGCCTCGAGGTAGACGAACCGCATCCCCAGGAACTCGGCGGCGAGGGCGTAGCCGGCGGCGGTCAGGGGCTCGTCGCGGGGGACGACGTCCGCCTGGCCGACCTCGCCGACGCGCATCCCCGGCGCGACGATCAGGTAGGCCATCGGGATCGGCTCGAGCCCCATCTTCCGGATCGCGAGCGCGGAGCGCGAGTGGGCCCGGATGACGAGCTCCAGGTTGCGCGAGTTGAGCAGGCTCATGAACAGCACGGCGTCCGCCTCGGGGGCGAGCGACCCCGGACCCTCCGGGAAGATCACCACGGGCACCGAGACCGCCGCCTTGACGGCGGACGCCGCCCGCCCCATCCGGTCGGGCGAGATCCCGGTCGAACCGCCGAGCAGGATCGCGTGGGTGCCGAGCGCCACCGCGGCCGTCGCGGTCGCCGCCGCGGTCTCGCCGGGGGATTTCTCCGGGTCGATGAGCGTGAAGTGGATCGGGCCGCCCCGGAGCTGCTCGGTCAGGTACTGCTCGACCCGGCCCGCCGTCCCCGTCATCGGAACGCCACCGCCAGGAAGGCGAACAGGGCGACCGTCATCGCCGCCTTGCTGGTCGTCTGCTCGAAATGCAACCGCTCCGGCAGATGGAAGATGGAGAGCACGGACGTCGCGTCCGCCGCAGCGACCAGGAGGAGGTAGATAATCCCCGCGACGGAGCCGGGGGCGACGAACCAGAGGAAGGGAACGACGCTGAGCGCCACGGCGACACCGACCGAGGCCCGGGCGGCCCGCGTCGCCGCGACGGGCCCGTGGCTCTTCGGCAGGGTCGTTCGACCGACGTCCCCCTCCACGTCCTCCATGTCCTTGATCAGCTCGCGGCTCAGCGTCGCGAAGAACGCCATCGCCGCGAACGGCAGCAGGAGGATCGCGTCGCCCGCCGCCGCCCCCCCGTAGAGGAAGACGAGGGCCGTGAGGAGGGCGACGATCCCGTTGCCGGCCAGCCCCCTCGACTTGAGGCGGAACTCGTAGCCGAGCAGCGAAGCGACCGCGACCGCGAGGATCACCCCGACCCACGGCTCCGCCCAAACGACCGGGAGCGCGACGACCGCTCCCAGGACGAACAGCCCGGTCGCGAGCCACCGTCCGCCTCGCGCTGTCACTTCGCCCGTCACGAGCGGCCGGTCCGGGTGGTTCGTGCGATCCCCCTCGATATCCAGCAGGTCGTTCAGGACATTTCCGCCGCCGGTGACGAAGGCGGTGGAGAGCCCCGCGAGGAGCGCGAACTCCCAGAAGGCGAGCGGAGCGCTGACCCCCGAGGCCCGGGCGACGAGCGCCCCCACGATCGTCCCGACGAAGGAGACCCCGACGTTGCCCCCGCGCACCAGTCGGAGCGCCGCGAGCACGCGCGGCGATGGCCGAACGCTCTCCATAACGGTTGTGTCGCAACGTATCTCGGAGACCAGGAGGCTCCCCGGCCCCCCGCAGCACAGGCCTAGGAAGGAGCCCGAGGCCGGCCCGGCCGGTCGGTCGTTCTAGGTTTCGCTCGGCCGTCGCGACCTGCGCTCGCTGGGTCGGATGTTCGTTCGACCGGGAGGTCCGTCGGTCTAGACCTGGGGCGCGGCGGTGTGGCAGCGCGTGCAGCTGGTCGACCACGGCGCGTTCGTGAGCCCGCACTGGGGGCATTTCCACGAGCGGGCCCGGGGTCCCGCGGCGGGGGCTGGCACGTCCCCTTCCTTCATCGCTCGGGGGAGGACCACCGGGGCCGGGGGGGGCGGCGGCGTGGCCGTGGTGCGCGAGGCCGGGGGGGGCGACGTTGGGCGGGGCGTCGGCACCGCGTACGGTGTCAGCGGTCGCGCGGACGACTTCGGAGCGGCCGCGGGGGGCGCCGGAAGCGGGGGCTGCGGCCGGGGCGGAGCCGAACGAGGCGGGGAGGCCGATCCCGGAGCGCCCGCCCGTCCCGAGAGCGCTTCGGAGAGGTTCCCGTATCGGGGAGTCGCCGGGGAGACCGGGGGGGCTCTCGGAGGCGCGCGGATCGGTCCGGCCGCGGCCGGCGCGGTCGGGGCGGGTGAGTACGCCCGGCGCGTGGGAGGGAGAGGAGCGTACGCCTCTGCCGATAGGGGACCTACGTCGGTGTCGGGGACCCGCCAGCTCCCCGGGTCGGTCGGGTTCGCCGGCGCTCGTGCCGGCGGAGCGGGCGTCGGCGAGCCGCGAGGCGGCGTTCGGGGACTCCACTGGGCGAGCTCCCGGAACCGCGGTGGACGATAGACGATCGCGAGGATCCCCCCCGCCACGCCCGCGGCGATTCCGATGTAGTAGCCCCCGTACGCCAGCACGCTCGTCGCCGAGCAGGCCAGGATGAGCGCTCCGACCATCGTGTGCTCGCGGGGCCGGAACAGCAGGACGAACGCGAGCAGCGTCAGCAGGCCGCCGGAGACGAATCCGACGATGGCGGCGATCAGGAAGAACTTCGGATCGAAATGCCAGAAGGAGAAGTCGTTGCAGATCGTGTTCTTCGGTGGAGGATTGCAGTGCAGGTAGACCCCGAGCGCGTCCGAGAACCAGTACCCGGAGTAGCCGATGATCGCCGCCGCGGCGACCAGTGTGGACGCGACCGCCGCCACCGGCTGGCGCGGGCGCCGGGGCGCCTTCGGCCGCTCGTCGTCCTCGTCGTCCCTCACGTTCTATCCGGGGTCGTCCGACGTCGGCTCGGCGGACGGCTCCGCATGAACGGCGGCCTCTATTAGATTTGAACGCCGGACGGCTCGGGACGGGGGCGTCGCCCGGGCGACGCCGCCCTCCGCCGGCGCGGGATCGGACCGTGGAGCCCCCACGGTTCCTCGAGGTTACCGCGGGGTCCGCGGCGCGTTATATCCGAAGGACGCTCGGCGACCCCCGATGCGGACGTCGGGAGTGCGCCGACCCCCGCATCGCTCCTTCCGGCTCGCGAACGGGCTGCGGGTCGTGCTCGCCCCGTCCCCGACGAGCCCGGTCGCGAGCGTCTGGGTCTGGTATCGGGTCGGCTCGAAGAACGAGCACCCGGGGATCACGGGCGCGTCGCACTGGGTCGAGCACATGCTGTTCCAAGGCTCTCCCCGGTACGGCAAGGGCGCGATCGACCGGGCGGTCGTGAGCGTCGGCGGCGAGCTGAACGCCTTCACGGACACGGACTTCACGGCCTACTTCACGACCGTGCCGCACGAGCACCTCGCCGTCCCCCTCGACATCGAGTCGGACCGGATGACGCGGGCGCTGATCACCGACGCGGAGGTGGAGCGCGAGCGCACGGTGATCTTCTCCGAGCGGGAGGGGAACGAGAACTGGCCGGAGTTCCGGGTCGAGGAGGAGCTCTACCAGCTCGCGTTCCGGATCCATCCGTATCGCTGGGACGCGCTCGGTCGGCGGGAGGATATCGAGCGGATGCGCCCCGACGAGCTCCGGGACTACTATCGGAAGTTCTACGGCACCCGGAACGCCACGCTCGTCGTGGCGGGGCGGTTCGACCCGGCCGCGACGGCCGCGGAGGTCCGGCGTCGATTCTCCCGACTCCCGGTCTCCGGCGCCCCGGTCGACGTCGCGGCGTCCGAACCGACGCCCCGGGGCGAGCGACGGGCCGAGCTCTCCGGCCCGGGCACGACGCCGTACCTGCAGATCGGTTGGCGGGCCCCCGCGTTCTCCGACGACGACACCCCCGCCACGATGCTCGTCGATTCGCTGCTCGGCGGGGAGACCCGCCTGTTCGCCGCCGGCTCGATCTGGGGCCGAGGCTCGGAGCACCCGAGCGCGCGCCTGTACCGGGCGCTGGTCGACACGGGCCTCGCGGTGCGCGCGACGAGCGACTGGCGGCCCCGGGCCTACGAGGGTCTCTTCACGGTCCAGGCCCAGGCGGCGCGCGGGACCTCCCTCGACCGGCTCGAGGAGGCGATCGAGTCGGTCGTCGAACGCCTCTGCCGAACCGGGCCGACCGTCTCGGAGATGGACGACCTGAGGACCCGGGTCCGACGCGGCGTCGCCTTGGCGTACGAAGGGGCGTCGAGGACCGGGTTCCGCCTCGGCTACTTCGCGATGCATGGACCGGACCGGCTCGAAGAGGAGCTCTACCGCCGCCTCCTGAACGTTCGGGCGGGCGACCTCCAGGAGCGAGCCCGCGCGATGTTCCGGGACGAGGCGCGGGTGGTCGTGCGGTACGAACCGACCGCCGAGGTCCCCGATGCGTGAGGCGGGCGACCCGCTCCGGGTCGAGTATGGGGCGGAGCTGGACGGGCTCCGGGTCGTTCGCCACGCTCCGCCGCCCGGCGCTGCCAGCTTCTCGGCGACGTACGTCGGGCCGGCCGGGTGGGCGTTCGA
The DNA here is from genome assembly GCA_035499455.1 of Thermoplasmata archaeon. Taxonomy (GTDB): domain Archaea; phylum Thermoplasmatota; class Thermoplasmata; order Lutacidiplasmatales; family UBA184; genus Lutacidiplasma. Next base: position 62,102 of record DATJYS010000003.1, read on the forward strand.
CCCCCCAGGGCGCGCCGGCGTCTCCCGCATCGTGAACCAGCTGGTCGTCGCCGCCGCGGGTCCCTACGACCGAGTGGGGCTCGCCCGCGCGCTCGACCGGGCGGGGGCGACGATCGCCCATCAGTCGAGCCCGGAGTCGTCCGAGATGACGGTCTGGGGACCGGCGACGGAGTGGAAGCGCCTGGTAGGCCTCCTCGCAGAGGTCGTCCTGCGCCCCCGGTTCGACCCGGCGGACCTGGCCCGGGTCCGCCGGCAGATGCTGGAGCGCCAGCTCCGCGAGCTCGCCCAGCCGTCCCCCCGGGCCGACCGGGAGCTGTTGCGGGCGATCTTTCCGGAAGGGCATCCGTTTCGCGACACCGGGGTCGGCGATCGACGGTCGCTGGCGAGGATCTCCCGAGGCGATCTCGTCCGATTCCATCAGACCCACTATACGAGCGCGGACGCCGTGCTCGTGGTCACGACCCCGGCGAGTCTCGGGGCCGTGGAACGACTCGCGCGGGAGAAGTTCCGACGGTTCGCCTCCTCGACCGCGGCTCGCCTGTCGTCCCCGTCGGTCCCGCCGCCCCGGAAGCGCGAGGTGACCGTCGATCTCCCCGGGCGATCCCAGGTCGAGGTGCGGGTCGGGGGTGCGTCGGTCGCGCGGACGGACCCGATGTTCCCGGCGACCTTCCTCGCCAACGAGGTCCTCGGAGGACGGCCGCTCCTGAGCCGGCTGTTCCAGCGAGTGCGGGAGCGCAGCGGGCTCGCCTACCACGCGTCGAGCTCGCTCGAGGCGATGGGTTCGGGCGGGTACTGGGTCGCCCACGCCGGGACCGGGGCGGACCGCTGGCGAAAGGTCGTCCCGATGCTGGCAGCGGAGGTCGCCCGGCTCGGGCGAGAGGGCGTGCGGCCCCAGGAGCTCGCGGTCATCCGGGAGAGCGCGATCGGCGAGATCCCCCTCGCGGTCGAGTCGACCGCCGAAGCGCACGAGCTCGCCGTCGACCTCGCCTACCACGCGCTGCCGCCGGACTACTGGGTCCGCTGGCCGACGACCCTGCGCGCGCTCCGGCCCGAGGAGGTCCGCTCCGCGGCCGAGCAGGGGCTCGATCGGTCCCGATCGGTCACGGTGGTCGTCGGGCCGGTCGGGCGCCACCGTTGATCCCGGTTCGGGCGCTGCGCACCCATACGTACATATACGCCGCGGCGATTCCGGAACTCATGCCGAACCGCCTTCGTCCGGATCTCGCTCCCCAGGGGATGCTGCGGAAGAACATCACCATCACTCCCGAGGAGGCCGAGTTCCTCGAGCGTCACCCCGAGATCAACCAGAGCGCCCTGTTCCGGCAGATCGTGGAGAGCCTGATGCTCGCCGAGCGCAGTCCGGGCGTCGCCTCGACCCAGCCCGTCCGGCTCGGGAAGGCGGTCTACCGCTCCGGCGCCATCATGTTCCAGAAGACGAACGGTCGGCGGGAGTAACCGCGCCGTCGCTCGGCCCCCGGACCGGGGCGGTCGATTCCCGTATCCGGGGCGCCAGCTCCCGCAGCGCGGGATGGTCGGCGTCCGCCGCCCGGGCGTAGACGATCCCCTCCGCTCCCGGGGTCGCCCCGTAGATCGACGCCGCGGTGGCGCGGTCGAGCTCCGTCAGGGCGTGGCGCGAGACGATGTGGCCGAACGCCCACCGTCGCTTCATCACCAGGTCGGTGAAGTGGGGGGCGTAGTGGCCTCCTCCGACGGCAAGAGCGACGCGATCCCTCGGGTCCGGCTCGATTGTGGGGATCACCGCCGCGAGCAGTCGGACGGCCGCCTCCGGAGGCTCCGCGTCCTCGCCGTACCCGATCTCGACGAAGAACGACGGCAGCCCGAGCTCCGGTCCGTGGTGGGTCGCCTCGAACGTCGCCCCGAACCCGATTGCGTTCCCTCCTTCGGAGAGCGATCGAAGCGCGGAGGCCATCCGGCGCGGATCGGTCGGCGCGACCGTCCGGGCCCGCCCGCCCACGTCCGCCGAGAGGCCCGGGTTCCCCAGGGGATGCACCGTCAGGCAACGGACGTTCTGTTCGCCCCGGTGGATGGAGGGGAACAGGAGGGTGGTCCCAGCCTCCTGAAGGGCGCGGGGCAGCCGACGGTCGAGCCGTTCGTCGTGGATGTGGAACCCCGGGCGACGCAGCAGCAGGACGTTCGGCCGGAGCTCCCGTAGCGGCGCCCCGTCCACCCCCTCCCCCGTGCTCGCGGGCGTCCCCCAGTGCTCCCGCACCCGGACCGCGACCGGGTCCTCGTCCGAAACGACGATCAGGAGGGGAGGCACGCCTCCCGCGAGAAGGCCCGCCCTCAAGAGCTATCGCGGCCGCCCGGGGGGGCGATGGGCCTTGGGGACCGACTCCCCCCTCGACGGCTCCGGTATCGTCGATACCTATCAGGGGCGCGAGCTCGGACGGCGGGAGAGAACCACGGCGACGACGACGAGAATGACGGCGAGCGCGATCAGGACGAAGAAGAGGGAGCCGTAGGGTCCGAAAACGCCGAGTAGATCGGACCAGAGAGAGGAGTGCGTGGCGCTGAACGTCACGGTCACCATCGCGCCGCCGCTGCCGACGGAGACGTTGCCGGAGGCCGGGCTACCTCGGAACCCGGACGGGTTCGCGACGCTGTAGTTGTACGATCCCGAAGCCTCACCGAAGGTGATGTTCCCGGTCCCGTACAGATCCTGTCCGTTGAGCGTCACCGACCAGACCGTCGTCGGGGGCAATCCGACCGGAACGAAGACGACCGCGTCGGCCCCGACCTCGAGGCTGAGCACCTCTCCGGCGGTCAGCGTCGGGGTGCCCAGCGCGTACGTGGAGGCCCCCTGCTTTACCGCCAGGGAGAACGTCCCCGGGATCAGCGTCGTCTCGACAAAGGCGCCGCTGAACGTGAGCGACGATGCGTTGACCGAGAGCGTCCCTCCGGCGGTTCCGGTGACAACGCTGACCTCGATCGTCGCCAGCTGCGACTGCGTCCACAGGGTGTGTAACCCCCCCCCGGTGCCGTAGGTGAGCGCCGCGGTCGGCTCCGCCCCCACGGTCGACGACCGCTGGACGATCGCGTGGGAGATCATCTCCGCCGTCGCCTCCCCGTGGTCGACCGCGTTCGGGACCGCTTCGAAGTTGTAGCCGTTCCACCACTCGAGCGAGAGGTTCAGGTACGTCGGGCCGCTGAGGGCGGTCTGGTACCCGTTCCCGGGGCCACCGAGCACCAGCTCGACGTCGCCGAAGCACCGCGGGCAGGGAGCAGAGAACCCGAGGCCGGGGTCCACGGAGAACCCCGGGAAGTCGCCGACCGAGGTCGCGTAGGGGAACGTTACCGTGTCGTACGGCCGCAGGGCGCCTCCGTCGGCGAAGAGGAAGCGAATCGTGGGGGTCCCACCGGTTCCCAGGGTCGCGGTAAGTTCGAGCACGACCGTTTGGGGATCGGCGATGTCGATGCAGGCTCCCGCCATCAGGCACGGCGCTCCGTAGCCGTAGTAGGAGGAGGAGCCCATTCCCGCCACGGTCCCGTTCCCGCTGATCGCGGTGGGCTCCAGATCGTCGGACGAAGCGTTCCATACGTTGTCCTCGAAAGAGATCGCCCGGGAGCTCGAATTCAGGAGCGCCACGTCCTGCGCCCAGTAGGCATATCGGTTCGAGCCGTACTCGAAGACGAGAAAGGCATTCAGTTGGAAGCTGACCGAGTAGGCGTCCGAGAAGGAGTGATTGTAGGCCGCGATCGCACCGATGTCGACGGTCCCACGGAACATTTCCGTACTGTAGTCGCCCGGTTGTCCTCCGGAAGGCCCCCCCAGGTCCCCGATCCCCATCGGAGCGGGCTCCGCGCCAGAGTACGCCGGATCGGGGCGGCGGAGCGCGGGGGTGGCACCCGGCGCCGGTTCGGGCCGGGCGGCGAGCAGGTCGGGGGACCCTAGGTAGTGACTGTGTATAGGGGGGTCTGTCCGCAGCCCCTCGCCCGGGGGAAGGGAATGGAGGGCCTGGCCCGTAGGGTGGTCGCCCGCCACGACGGGGGAGAGGAGCAGGATCGCTAGGAGGCAGAGGGCCGCCACCCTTGAAGTCCATCGGCTTCTGAGGGGTGTTCCCGGGTTGACTACCCTCTCAACGGGGCTCGGATTTCGCGCTGGCTCGACCGCCCCGGACGGGCGCGGTGACGGATAACTCGCATCTTCCGAGCGCGCGCGGAGCCGGGTCACTGTGCTGGCAGAGCCCCCCAGGTTCTATCTAACCCCTGCGGGGCGAAGGAGGATTGCAAGACCCGATCGGACACTCCGGAGCCGACCTGACAGGAGCCGTTTGAGGGGTGACGGATAACACAACAACGGCCCGCTCTTCGAGCCGTTTCGCCGCGCCCGATGGGGGCGCGGCGCCCCAATCGGGCTCTCGGCGGAGAAAGAGAGTCAACGTTAAATCCATCTCGTGAAAAAACGCCTCTAAAATCCTTTAATAGCGACGCGTATTGGTCCGCGCTAGGTGGGCTCATGCGTCGAGAGAGTCACCGCTATCGGGGAGTAAGGAGATCGGGTCGCGGAGCAGGGTGGGGACACCGGGCTGTCTACGTCGCTTCGGCTATTGCCGCAGCGTCGCTGGTTGCCGGGTTCGGCCTCGCGGGGTACTGGTTCGGTACGTTTTCGCACACGTACAGCCAGATCACCGCCACGGGGTTCGAGAGCGCGCCGTATGGCGTTGTCTTCCTTAGCGCGGGCGCGACCTACGCGGCGTTTGTGGGTTTCAATTACACAAACGTCTCGTGGAATTCAACGACCGGCCCGTGTGATGCTTTGCCGGCCAATGGGACGAACGAACTGAACCAGTCGGGTCCAGCCCTGGCGTACAACCTGTCTGCGTCCAACCAGACGACGAGCAGCAACTCCACGCTGACGTTCATCTGTCTGAACGCGGTGGACAACGGGAACATCTCGTACGCCTGGCAGAACTACTCGGGGGTCGACCCGCTGAACCAGACGAGCTGGGATAACATCTCGAGCGCCGCGAACGGCTCTCAGGGCGCTCCGATGTTCAACCTCAGCCTGAATGCGACGGGCGAGAACTCGACCGCCTCGATCAACATCACGGGCTGCAACCCCGTGGTGGCGATGAACAACACGAGCGCGGCGGCGGAGCTGTCGAACTGTCCGTTCTTCGCGGGCAATAACAAGACGACCTACGTGCCGCACAACGGGTTCTACGCGTCCAACGGATCGTGGGTCCCGGAAAACACATCCTACTGGCATCCCAACCAGACCGGGTACCTGCCTAGCGACTCCGTCTTCTACGCGACGATCGAGTTCGTTCACACGATCCCGAACGTGACGTATGAGACCGTGGTCGACTTCGCGGGCGCTACGCCGATCCCCCAGGTGTTCTTCCTGAACACCGGAACGGGGAACAACAACGAGACGGTCACCTTCGTCTTCGACACGACCGTCGCGTGGTTCTCGGCCCTGCCCGGCACCGCCTTTGGGACCAACGACACGAACGCGACGAACAACTCGGGTGGATTCCTGTCGAACGTGTTCGCCTCGATCAACACGTTCTCGATCACGGTCTCCCAGTGTTACATCGACGCGAGCGCGCTCGTAGCGTGCCCCGACACTCTCGGCGGCACGGGATGGCCGTAATCGGACCGTAAGCAGGCGGACCGTGAACGGGGAGGGAGACCTCCCCGTCCAACCCTTTCCCCTCTCTTCTTTTTCAACAAGGTAGCAACGGCGCTCGGGCCGCGCCTGAGCGAGGGGCCGTCTTGGTCTACCGTGGGCGTGCGGCGTTGCCCACTGACAGGGATGAACCCCTGCGCGAAGTAGAAAGTGCTCCTAGCGACGCAAGGGCCTGACCCCCATCGAGGGGTAGGTCCGCGGCGTTCAACCGATGATCACGCGCGGGGCGAGGGGGCGCTGTAGACGGGAGCGCGGCTGGCCGGGCTCGAGCTGCGGTGCTCGTCGACCGGCTCACCGCCCTCGGCTTCCTCGGTCTCGTGGCGTTCCTGGGCGCACTCCTCTTCCGTCACCCAGTCGAATTCGAGGTCCTCGGCGTGGTCGTGCGAAATGAACGCCCCCGCCTCGAACGCCGTGGAGATGATCTCCTCCATCTTCTCCGCCTCGAGGGTGCCGAACGACCCGACGAGCCGCCAGTACCAATCCGGGGCCTTCCCCGCGGCCTGGAGAAACTCGGTGACGAGATCGTAGTACGTGGTGTGCTGGTCGGTGAGATGGACGTGGAGGTGGCGGTCCCCCTGCGGTCCGGCCGGCGTCACGACCGTCCATGACCGTGCCTGTTATAATCCTCTCGGGTCGAATAACCCCGAGCCGGCGCCGCCGGGCCCCGCCCTTCAGTTCAGCGCCGGGTCGTCGGGAACGAGCTCCCGGTAGTAGCCGCCCTCCGGGTCGGGGAAGACGTCGGGTTCGCGGTAGCAGAGGATCCTCCACGTGATGTAGTCCTTCTCGCAGCGCGTGAAGAGCATCCCCAGGATCGCGCCGACCAGCATCACGACGCCGAGGAGGAGGAAGAGATTGCTCAGCGGAACGATGCCGATGTGGGGGGCCGAGGGAGAGAAGCCGACCACGAGGAAGATGATCCCGAGCACGATCATCGGAAGGTAGTGCAGGAGGACGTGCGTGGCGCGGCCCGGGGCCGAGGTGGTGACCATCACGGACTATCGACCCCCCTGTCCACCGGTCGGGAGGACGCGCAGGTTCATCCACCTTTGCTCCGGGAGCGCCCCTATGCGGGAGCGCGAGGACCCCCGAACCCGTCCCCGCGGGGACGCAGCGGCGGTCGGAGCACCGCCGACTGCCTCGAAAGCCCGTCGGATGAGCGTGAGCCGCACGGCCGGCGCTCGCTCCGGGGGTCGACGGACGGGGGACAGTTTCGCCCCTCCCGACGCCAGCGGGCAGAAAAAGGCGATTTAATCACTATATAGCCTCCGACCCATCCCGAGTATAGAGGACGCACCGGGGGGTGCGGCATCTACCGGGGGAAAGCGAGCCATGCGGATGGTAACGTATGTCGTTCGTAGAGTGCTTCAGATCATCCCGGTGCTGATCGGGGTCGTCACGGTAACGTTCCTCCTTTTCACCGCGCTCCCGCTCACCGACCAGATCCTGTCGCACTACGGAGCCCCGGGGCTCCACGCCCACTGCGGCTACCAACCGTCCTGCCCGTGCTCCCAACTGAACCCCACCCAACGGGGGCCCGTCTGCGTCTGTAGCTATCCTAGCCCCCAGAACGTTACCCCAGGAACTTATTGCGAAAATCCGATTTACTATCAGGACGTCAAAGCGTTAGGCTTGAACAAGCCCCTCCCCGAGCAGTGGGCGAACTATGTCGTGCATAGTTTCACCTTCCGATGGGGGTACGTTTCCAACAACAGCTACATCGGGACGAACATTCAAGGGATCAAAGGGCACAGCGTCGCGAGCGTCCTGTCCGGGTTCCTCCCGTACACGATCGAGCTCGCGATGCTCTCGCTCGCGATGATCCTGGTCATCGCGATCCCTCTCGGTAACGCGGCCGCCGTCAACCGCAACCGTCCCCTGGACCAGTCCGCGCGGGTGATGTCGTTCTCGGGATTTGCCATCCCGGGGTTCCTCTTAGGGTCGCTGCTCGTCGCCGGCGTGACCCTCTTGTTCCTTCCCCATACCGGTGCCACGGTCGTGAGCCCGTGGTGCCACGCGGGGGAGGCAATCGACCACGAGTTCACGTACTCGTGGCCCCAGAGCCCCGAATGCTACATCGGATCCAACACTCCGACCTTCCCGTATCGTTTCCCCCCGTGGATGCCGTACGGAACCACGACCTCCCCGACCGGGTTCCCGACGGTCGATGCGCTCCTGCACGGGAGCTACTGGCTCGCGCTCGATTCGGTCCTCCGGATGCTCCTCCCGGCCCTGGTCATCGCCTACGGCACGATCGCGGGGTTGCTGCGGTTCGTCCGGAACAGCATGCTCGAAGTGATGAATCTCGACTACGTTCGAACCGCCCGCGCGAAGGGAGTCCCCGAGAAGATCGTGACCTCGAAGCACGCCGGGCGGAACTCCCTCAACGTGACCATCACGGTCCTGGGGCTCACGTTCGCCGGATTCATCGGCGGATTCCCCGTCATCGAGGAGGTGTTCCGGATCAACGGCGTCGGCGAGATGATCGCGTTGTCGATCCAGCAGCAGCTCGACTATGCGATGATCTTCGGCTCGACGATCCTGTTCACGTTCCTGGTCGTCGGCGCCAACATCATCGTCGACGTCCTCTACGCCTACCTCGACCCGCGGGTCCGGCTGGGGTGAGGAAATGGCGACTCCGACCGCACCCCTCCCCACGACCTCTCGCCGACGCCCCCATCCCCGCCTGGACCAGGCGAAGCGCACCTGGTACTTCTTCCGTCGGAACACGCTGGCCCTCGTCGGGCTGGGCATCATCGTCGCGATCGCGCTGATCGCGATCTATGCGGCGACCCTCTCCCTCCCGTGGTCGACGATCCCGTCGTACTGCGCCACCGACTACGGACCCGGGAACCCGGGCTCGGGCTACCCCGGCAACTACACGACGCACAACATCTGCCACTCGATCTGCACGTACGAGGTGAACCCCCCGCCCAACGCGGCGCAGGTCCCCGGATGCAATAATCAGTGGTACAAAACTCCCCTATACGCCAACGGCACTCCCAAGGTCTACGTATCGTACGCGGGGGCGATCGCCCCTACCCTTCGGTTCTTCCCGTCGTTCTCGACCGGACCGATGCCGCTGGGGGGGCTCACGACCTCGATCGGGGAGGAGACCCCGATCTACGACGTCGCGGGCGCGCTCGCCCGGGGATCGGACTGGACCCTCATGCTCTCGGTCTCGATCGTGGGACTCGGGGCGGTCGTGGGCCTCTTCGCGGGAGCGATCGCCGGTTTTTACGGAGGGGTGGTCGACGACTTCTTAATGCGGTTCACGGACGTCTTCCTTTCGATCCCGACGATCCTGTTCGTCATCGTCATGGTGACGGCTTTAGGGTCGATCATCCCGATCCACGGGGCGCTCGGGGCGGACGTCAAGCTCCTCCTGCTGATCATCGGATTTGTCCTGGTGTGGTGGCCGATCTACGCCCGCATCGTCCGCGGGCAGGTTCTGGTCGTCCGCGAACAGAAGTACGTCGAGGCGGCGCGGGCATCCGGAGCGTCGAAGGGACGGACCCTCCTCCGTCACATCATCCCCAACAGCATGTATCCGATCTTCATTCAGTTCTCCCTCGACGTCGGGACGATCCCTCTCCTGATCGGTGCGCTCGTGTTCCTCGGTTTCGGGCCCGAGATGTTCCCCGCGGTCCCGTTCCCGGAGTGGGGGTCGATCTCGGCGATCTCCGTCGCGGACCTTCCGATCGACATGCTCGGCTCCTGCCTGGTGCCGAACGGCCCGTGCATCATCGCCTGGTGGCAGCTCCTGTTCCCCGGGCTCGCGCTCTTCTTCTTCGCCATCAGCGTCAACCTGCTGTCGGACGGGATCCGGGACTCTCTGGACCCCCGGCTGCGGCGGTAGGAGCGGCCGATGGCGTCGTCGTCCTCCGGGTCCGGCGGGTACCCCTCCTCCGGGCCCCGTCGGGTCCGCCCCGCGGGGGGCCATCGGCCGCATCTCTTCTCGCGGAGCCGCCCGTCGGCGGCGCCGGCCGCTCCCTCGACCTCGACGTCCCCCTCCGCGGCCGCGCCCCCTGTCCGTACGGCCCCGTCGCGGGAGTACGACCGGAACGTCGTGCTCGACGTCCAGAATCTCAAGACCTACTTCTTCACCTACGACGGCGTGCTGCGGGCGCTGGAGGGGATCAATCTCCAGGCGCGCGCCGGGGAGACCACGGGGATCGTCGGCGAGACCGGGTGCGGAAAGAGCGTCACGGCGTTCTCGATCGCCCGCCTGATCGGTGACCCCGGACGCGTCATGTCCGGAAAGATCTTCCTGAACGGGGCGGACCTGCTCTGGGGCCTCGACAAGGAGGCCCGCTACAAGAAGATCCCCGGCACCGGCCGGGTCAAGGTGATCCGCTCGTTCCGCCGGATCAAGGCGGCGAACGATCGCCTTGCCTCGGTCCGCGGCCGCGGCATCTCCATGATCTTCCAGGAACCGGGGCAGGCGATGAACCCGGTCTTCTCGATCGCCGACCAGCTGGGCGAGTCCGTCCTGCTCCATCGCGGGATCGAGGTCGTCGAAGGGATGCTCCGCGCGGACGCCGCCGCGCGCGGAGCGGGCGGCGTGGCCAGCGAGGAGTTCGTCCCGGAGGTCCCCGACGGCGGTCCGGTCGAGGTCGTCCCCGGCACCGGAGGGAACGTGGAGCGGATGATCGCCGCCTCCACCAGCGGCGACCGGGACGCGCTCCGGGCGGCGGCCACCGAGGTGGCTGCGTCCGCCGGGCTCCCGTCGCTCGCCCCCGAGCTGTTCTACCTGCTCCGCGACTCCCGGGCGCAGGCGCCCGCGCGTCGGGCGCGGGTGATGCGGGCGATCCACCGCGTCCATCTGAGCCGGCTGCAGCGGAACTTCCTGAAGCACCAGCGGCGGGTGATGCTGATGCAGCGGGCGATCCAGGACCTCTACCTCAAGGAGATGAAGCTCGGCAAGTCCCAGCTCGGGGCCCGGAGCCGGATCGCGCTGCGCATCCGCTTCGAGAAGCTTCGCAACTTCTACTTCGGACTGTGGGGGGTCAAGCGATCGGTCAACCGCCCCCTCAAGAACGAGCTGTTCTGGCGGGTCGTCGAACTGCTCGAGGGTGTTCGGATCGCGAACCCCGTCCAGGTCGCCCGAGGCTACCCGCACGAGCTCTCCGGCGGCATGCTGCAGCGGGCGATGATCGCCATGGCGCTCTCCTCCGAACCGGCGCTGCTCATCGCCGACGAGCCGACGACCGCCCTCGACGTGACGATCCAGGCGCAGATCCTCGACCTGATGAACAAGCTGCGCGAGCGGGTCGGGACGGCGATCGTGCTGATCACGCACGATCTCGGGGTCGTCGCCGAGGTGTGCGACCGGGTGAACGTGATGTACGCGGGCCTCATCATCGAGAGCGGCCCCGTTCACGAGCTGTTCCGCCGGCCGTTGCACCCGTACACCCAGGGGCTGCTCGCGTCGATCCCCCGGTTCGACCAGCCCGACAAGGAGCTCGCGTCGATCCCCGGCTCCGTGCCGAACCTTATCCGGCCGCCTCCCGGCTGCCGGTTCCATCCCCGGTGCCCGTACGCCATGCCCGTCTGCAAGGAGGTCCGCCCCGAGCCGCAGCTGGAGGGAGAGGACCACATGGTGGCGTGCCACCTGTACACGGCGCCGCCGGCGGCCCCCGCGACCCCGGAGCCGGCCCCGCCCCCGACCGTGACGGGACGCCCCGCGACGGCGTAGCCGACGTCCCCTCCCCGGGGAGCCCCTCACCCCCCGACCGGGCGGCTCTCCCTTTTTACCCCGAGGCGTTCTGGAGCCGGGCGAGGACCCCGGCCGACGCGCGCACGGCTCCGACCGGCGCGGACGACGATCCGGCGCGCCTCGACAGGACACGGATGAGCGATCTCGATTCCACCTGCGTCAACACACTGCGCTTTCTCGCCGTCGACGCGGTCGAGGCCGCGAAGTCCGGTCACCCGGGGCTGCCGCTCGGCGCCGCCCCGATGGCGTACATCCTCTGGGACCGGTTCCTGCGGCATAACCCGGCGAATCCGGGCTGGCCCGACCGCGACCGATTCGTCCTCTCCGCGGGCCACGGCTCGGCCCTCCTCTACGCCCTGCTCCATGCCACCGGCTACGATCTCCCGGTCGAGCAGCTGCGCCAGTTCCGTCAGTGGGGCAGCCGCACGCCGGGACATCCGGAGCACGGCCTGACGGCGGGGGTGGAGGCGACCACCGGACCCCTCGGGCAGGGGTTCGCGACGGGGGTGGGGATGGCGATCGCCGAGCGGCGGCTCGCCGCCGAGTTCAACCGCCCCGAGGCACCGATCGTGGACCACCACACCTACGCCATCGTCTCGGACGGGGACCTGATGGAAGGGATCGCCTCCGAGGCGGCGTCGCTCGCCGGGACCCTCGGTCTCGGCAAGCTCGTCTACCTCTACGACGACAACCACATCTCGCTCGAGGGGCCGACCGAGTGGGCGTTCACCGAGAGCGTCCCGCATCGGTTCGAATCGTACGGCTGGCAGGTCCTCTCCGTCCCCGACGGCAACGATCTCGGGGCGATCGAGCGGGCGATCACCACCGCCCGCGCCGAGACCGCCCGGCCGAGCCTCGTCGCGATCCGGACCCACATCGGCTACGGGAGCCCGGTCGCCGACACCCGGGAAGCGCATGGGGAGCCGCTCGGGCCGGCGAACCTGAAGGCGACCAAGGAGACCCTCGGCTGGCCGCTCGAGCCGACGTTCCGGTTCCCGGAGGACGCGAAGGCGCATCTCCGCAAGGCCCTCGACCGGGGCCGGAGCTGGGAGGCCGAGTGGTCCCAGCGGCGCGCACGGTTCGCCGCGACGTTCCCGGATCGGGCGGCCGAGTTCGACCGACGGACCGCGGGGGTCCTCCCCAAGGGCTGGGAGAACGGACTTCCCTCCTTCCTGCCCAAGGACGGCCCCGTGGCGACGCGGGACGCCTCCCAGAAGGCGATCAACGGCCTCTCCGCGACGCTCCCCGCCCTCGCAGGCGGCGCGGCCGACCTGTCGCCGTCCACGAAGACGGTCATCGCCGGCTCGCCCGACTTCTCTGCCCAGGACGCCGGCGGGCGCAACTTCCACTTCGGCGTGCGCGAGCACGCGATGGTCGCCGTCCTGAACGGGATGGCGCTGCACGGAGGGCTGCTTCCGTACGGCGGCACGTTCCTGACGTTCTCGGACTACGCGCGCGGGTCGATCCGGCTCGCCGCGCTGCAGCAGACCCACCTCGTGCTCGTCTTCACGCACGACAGCATCGCGATGGGCGAGGACGGACCGACCCACCAGCCGGTCGAGCACCTCGCGAGCCTGCGGGCGGTCCCCGGGCTGACGGTGATCCGCCCCGCGGACGCGAACGAGACGAGCGCGGCGTGGCGCGTCGCGGTGGAGCGGCGCGGACCGACCGCCCTCGTCCTGACCCGCCAGAAGATCCCCGTGCTCGACGCCACGCGGTTCCCGATCGCCGCCGGCGTTCCGCGCGGGGGGTACGTCCTCTCGGAGCCCGCGTCGGGCGCCCTCGCGGTCGTGCTGCTCGCGACCGGCTCCGAGGTGTCGATCGCGCTCGACGCCCAGCAACAGCTCGCCGGCAAAGGGGTCGGCGCCCGCGTCGTCTCGCTCCCTTCCTGGGAGCTGTTCGAGGAGCAGGAGCCCGCGTACCGAGAAACGGTCCTCCCCTCCGGGGTGCCCAGGATCTCGATCGAGGCCGCCTCCACCTTCGGTTGGGACCGGTACGTCGGGCCCGGCGGAGAGGCGATCGGCCTCCACGGGTTCGGCGCCTCCGCTCCCGGCCCCGTCGTGATGCGGGAGCGGGGAATCACCGCCGAGCACGTGGTGGCGGCCGCGCTCCGCCTCTCCGCACGGACCGCCCGCTCATGATCGCCCTCGATCCCGCCACGTCCGCCCTGGGCGCGGAGGCGCCGGCCGTGGCCGAGCGGCTGAGCCAGTGGGAGCGCGATCGGGCGTCGCAGCGGCTCTGGGCGGCGGACCCGACGTTCTGGCCGAACGCTCCGGCCACGGATGTGGCGAGCCGTACCGGCTGGCTGACGCTCCCCGAAGGCATGCGTTCCGAGCTACCGGGTCTGCGGACGTTCGCCGAAGCGGTCCGGGCGCAGGGGTTCGGGCATGCCGTCGTGCTCGGAATGGGCGGCTCCAGCCTCGCCCCCGACGTCCTTCGACGAATGTACGGGGGCCGGAACGGCTCTCCCGAGATGATCGTCCTCGACAGCACGCATCCCGCCGCGGTGCGTGCCGTTCTCGACCGGATCGACCCGGCCCGGACGCTCTTCCTCGTCTCCAGCAAGTCCGGAACGACCACCGAGCCGCTCGACCTCTACCGGTTCTTCCGCAAGGCGGTGGAGGGCGCCCGGGTCGATCCCGGCCCCCGGTTCGCGGCCGTCACCGACCCGGGCTCTCCCCTCGACGCGCTGGCCACGAAGGATCGGTTCCGGGGAGTCTTCCGCGCCGTGCCCACCGTGGGCGGCCGATACTCCGCCCTCACGATGTTCGGTCTCGTGCCCGCCGCGCTGCTCGGGGTCGACCTCGGTGCGCTGCTCGATCAGGCGGGTCGAATGGCGAGCGCCTCCGGACCATCGATCGCGCCGAGCGCGAACCCGGGCCTCCTCCTGGGAGCCACGCTCGGTGAGATCGCCGTCCGGGGACGCGACAAGCTGACGGTGTACGCAGCGGGCTCCGCCGCCCCGTTCCCGATCTGGGCCGAGCAGCTCGTCGCCGAGAGCACGGGAAAGCAGGGCCGGGGGATCGTGCCGATCGTCGACGAGCCGTTCGCCGATGCCACGACCTACGGCAGCGACCGCCTGTTCGTGGAGCTCCAGCCGGCCGGCAGCCCCGACGCGAAGCTCGCCGAGCACACCGCCCGCCTGGAGGCGGTCGGTCATCCGGTCCTCCGGCTCACCTTCACCGAGACGGCCGCGGTCGGACAGGAGTTCTTCCGCTGGGAGGTCGGGGTCGCGAGCGCCGGCGCGATCCTCGGGATCAATCCGTTCGACCAGCCCGACGTGGAGCTCGCGAAGGAGCTCGCGCGCGAAGCGATGGCGCGGCCCGCCGCCCCGGGCACGTCGCCCGGGGGCCGGGAGGTGGGCGCCGACGACCCGGCCGCCCTCGCCGCCGGGGTCGCGCGGTGGCTGGGATCCGCCCGACCCCGGGACTACGTCGCCGTGCAGGCGTACCTGGCACCGACCGATCCGGTGAGCGCCGCGCTCGACGCCCTCCGCCGGGTCCTTCTCCATCGGACACGCCTCGCGACGACCGTAGGGTTCGGGCCGCGTTTCCTGCACTCCACGGGCCAGCTGCACAAGGGGGGTCCGAACACCGGACTGTTCCTGCAGATCGTCGACACGCCCGCGCCGGACCTCGAGGTGCCGGGCGCGGGGTACACGTTCGGCCAGCTGATCCGGGCCCAGTCCCTCGGGGACCTTCAGGCGCTGCAGCAGAAGGGGCGACGGGTGCTCCGTGTCCAGCTCGGGACCGACGTGGCGGGGGGCCTCGAGCGGCTCACCGAGGCGTGTCGTGCCTGAGATCGCCGCGCTCCTCTGGGACGTCGGGGGCGTGGTCCTCTCCAATGGCTGGGACCACGAAGGGCGCCGCGCCGCGGCCGCCCACTTTGGACTGGATGCGGCCGACCTCGAACGCCGGCACACCTCGCTCGCGCGCCGCCTCGAGACCGGCGGGATGGACTGGGCGGAGTACCTAGCATCCACCGTCTTCTACGCGCCGCGCCCGTTCTCCGCGGAGGAGTTCCGACGGTTTGTCTGGGAGCGATCGACGCCCTTCCCGGCCGCGCTCGAGTGCGCTCGCTCGCTGCGACGGTCCGGCCGGTACGTCCAGGTCGCTCTGAACAACGAGTCCCGCGAACTGAACGAGTACCGCATCGCCCGGTACCGCCTCAACGAGCTGTTCCACGCGTTCCTGAGCTCCTGCTACACGGGACGCTGGAAGCCCGAGCCGGAGGCGTTCCGGAACGCCCTCGACGTACTGCAGCGGTCCCCCGAGGAGTGCCTGTTCCTCGACGACCGGCCCGAGAACATCGCGGCCGGCGCCGCGGCGGGCCTGCGCACCCTGCTCGTCCGGTCCCCGGAACAGATACGGGAAGACCTCTTGGTCGCCGGCGTGTCTCCGGGCTGAAGGTGTCGATGATGGAAGTCGGAATGGTCGGCCTCGGGAAGATGGGCGGGAACATGACGGTGCGCCTCGTCAAGGGGGGCCACCGAGTCGTCGGGTTCGCCCGAGCGAAACCGGTCGTCGACGCGGTCGTACGGCAGGGTGCCGTCGGAGCCGATTCGCTCGCGAATCTCGTGAGCCAGCTCGCGAAGCCCCGCGTCGTCTGGCTGATGATCCCGTCCGGACCGACGGTCGACCAGACGCTCGAGGCGCTCCGTCCCCTCCTCGCGCCGGGGGACCTGATCGTGGACGGCGGGAACTCCTACTACAAGGACACCCTGCGGCGCGCCGCCCAGGTGGCCGGCTGGGGGTTCTCCTACGTGGACGTCGGGACCAGCGGCGGCATCTGGGGGCTGACCGAGGGGTACTCGATGATGGTCGGCGGCTCGCCGGCCGACGTCGAGCGGATCCGGCCGATCCTCGTCACCCTCGCCCCGGGCCCGGACCGGGGGTGGGGCCGCGTCGGACCGGTCGGCTCGGGCCACTTCGTCAAGATGGTCCACAACGGCATCGAGTACGGCCTCATGCAGTCGTATGCCGAGGGCCTCTCCGTGATCGGCGCGAAGGGCGAGTTCGCGCTCGACCTCCACCAGGTGACGGAGATCTGGAGGTACGGGAGCGTCGTGCGCTCGTGGCTGCTCGAGCTCACGGAGTCGGCGCTCGCGGAGAACCCGACGCTCGCCGGCATCGAGCCGTGGGTCGAGGACTCGGGCGAGGGGCGCTGGACGGTCACCGAAGCGCTCGACCTCAACATCCCCGCCCCCGTGATCACGCTCGCGCTCCAGCAACGCCTGCGCTCCCGGGAGGCGAACCCGTTCACCGAGCGCCTCCTCGCGATGATGCGCAACAAGTTCGGGGGCCACGCCGTCAAAGAGGCGCCGTAGTCATGGAACGCCCCGCCGTCGGGCCCCACCTGTTCGTCGTCCTCGGTGCCACGGGCGACCTGATGCAGCGAAAGCTGCTCCCCGCCCTCTACCGCCTCCGGGAACGGCGGGAGTTCCCGGCCGGGAGCGTGGTCCTGGGGGTCGCCCGCCGGCCGATGGACGACGCGTCGTTCGGGTCGGCCGCGGTCGGGTGGCTGGCCGCCGAGAAGGTCGGGACCGCCGAAGCGTTGAAGGCGTTCGCCCGGACGAGCCTCGCCTACCATCGGCTCGAGGACGACTCTCCCGAGAGCTTCGGGCGTTTAGGCGATGCGGTGGCCGCGCTCGAGAAGGCCCGAGGGCTCACGGGGGACCGGATCTTCTACCTCGCCCTTCCTCCCGAGGCGCTTCGGCCGACCCTGGACGGGCTCGGCGGCGCGGGGCTCGCGACCGGGCCCGGATGGACCCGGGTCGTCGTCGAGAAGCCGTTCGGTCGGGACCTCGCCTCCGCGCAGGCGCTGAACGCCGCGCTGCACGCCCATTTTGCCGAGAGCCAGGTCTACCGCATCGACCACTACCTCGGCAAGGAGACGGTCCAGAACCTCCTCGTCTTCCGGTTCGCCAATATGTTCGTCGAGTCGCTCTGGAACCGCGAGCGCGTGGAGCGGGTCGAGATCACCGTGGCCGAGAGCCTCGGCATCGAGGGCCGCGCCGCCTACTACGAGACCAGCGGCGCGCTGCGCGACATGATCCAGAACCACGTGACCCAGATCCTCACGCTGGTCGCGATGGAGCCGCCGGCCACCCGCACGGAGGAGGCGATCCGCAACGAGAAGGTGAAGGTGCTCCGCAGCATCGCCCCGATCACCCCCTCCGACGTCGTGCGGGGCCAGTACACCGCGGGCTCGGTCGGAGGCACGGCCGTCCCCGGCTATCTCGCGGAGCCGGGGGTCGCCCCCGGGTCGACGACCGAGACGTACGCGGCGCTCCGCCTCCGCGTGACGAACTGGCGCTGGCAGGGGGTCCCGTTCTTCCTGCGCTCGGGAAAGCGGCTCCCGGCGAAGTCGAGCCGCGTCGTGCTGACGCTCAAGGCGCCGCCCGTGTCGTTCTTCCCGACCGAGCAGGAGTACGAGATGAACCCGGACCGGATCTCGATCCTGATCCAGCCGGCCGAAGGGTTCGAGATCGCCTTCGAGATCAAGGTGCCGGGCCGGGAGCTCCGGGTCCAGACGCACCGGATGAAGTTCCACTACGCCGACGTCTTCGGCCCGCTCCCCGACGGCTACGAGACGCTCCTTCTCGATGCGATGCTCGGCGACCCGACCCTCTTCGTCCGCGCCGATGAGGTGGAGGAGTCCTGGCGGGTCTACGATGCCGTCCTCGCGAACCCCCCGGCCGTGACGCCGTACGCCGCCGGGTCCTGGGGACCCGAATCCGCGCAGCGGCTGGCGGAGCAGTGGGGGCACCGGTGGTGGGACGACTCCGCCTGACCCCCGACATCCGCCGGTTCGGGAGCCTGGAGGCAGCCAGCCGCGCGCTGGCGCGCCACGTCTCCGCGAGAGCCCGGGAGGCGGTGGCGGCCCGCGGGTCGTTCCGCATCGTCCTCTCGGGCGGTCGGACCCCTCTCGGCCTCTATCGGATCCTCGCGAGACGTCACGGTGCCTCGTTCCCCTGGGCTCAGACGTTCGTGTACTTCGCGGACGAGCGGTGCGTCTCCCCCCGTTCGCCCGACAGCAACTACGGGGCGCTTCGGAGGGCGCTCCTGGACCACGTTCCGGTCGCTCGGAAGCGCGTCCTGCGGATCCGCGGGGAGCTTCGGCCACCCTCCCGAGCCGCTGACGCGTACGACCGCGACCTCGGCCCACCCCCCCGGGGGCGCGGCGCGCCTCGATTCGACCTGGTGCTCCTCGGCATCGGGCCCGACGGTCACACGGCGTCCCTCTTCCCGGGCGATCCCGCTCTCTCTGCCCGGGATCGACGGGCCGTGGGAGTTCCACGGGCCGGAGCGGCGCCGTTCGTCCCCCGGGTGACGCTGACCCTGCCGACGCTCGCCTCCTCCGCAGAGGTCTGCTTCCTGGTGGCGGGGGCCGACAAGGCGGCCGCGATCGCCCGGATCCTCGCCCCTCTCGCGCGGAGTCGACCCACCCTGCCCGCCGCCCGGGTCCGATCCCGGGGTCCGGTCCGGTGGTTCCTCGACGGTTCGGCCGCCGCAGGGCTCCAGGATCGGCCGACGGTCGGCCCCTAGGACCCGCGCGCCTTTCGCCCCGGGCTACTACGCGCGGGCGGCTTCCCGAGGTCTATCCCGGACCCACGGGAACGACCGGCGGGGGTTTGCCAGGCGCGGATCCCTCCGAGGAACGCGTTGCGGTTGTCCCCGCGGTGGGCCCCGGGAGGAAGTCTCCGCAGCTTGCGGACGTTCCCTCCGCCGACGACCACGTAGTCCGGCTCGAGGGCCGCCTCGAGTGTGTCGATCACCGCGAACACCTCCTTCTGCCACCGGCGTCGTCCCTCGTGACGCCGGGCGTCCTCCCCGACGTACTCCTCGAACGTCCGCCCCTTGCGATACGGAAGATGGGCGAGTTCCATCGGGAGCAGCACCCCGTCGACGATCATCGCTGAGCCGAGGCCCGAGCCCAGCCCGAGGAACAGCATGCTCCCTCCCCGGTAGCTGCCGAGGGCCTGCATGGCGGCGTCGTTCAGGACCCGGGTCGGTCGGCGGAACGCCCGCGTGAAATCGAACCCGACCCACCCTTTCCCGAGGTGGAACGGCTCCCGGACGATCGTCCCCCGCCGGACCAACCCAGGGTAGCCGATGCTGACCCGGTCGAACCGCTCTCCTCCGAGCGCTTGGCGGATCTGGCGCACCATCTCGACCGGCGTCATCGTCGGTCCCGAGGGGAACCGCAACCGCCGGTTCGGTCGGTGGGAGAACGACGCCTTGACGTGGGTGCCGCCCACGTCGACGACCAGGATTCGACCTCCCGCGCGCACGCTCGAGGGCATGACGACTCCCCACCGCTCGCTAGGCTAAAAGTTCAGGAGGCAGAACCCTGGATCGAGTTCGCTCGAGGAAAAGGAAAGGAAAGGGTTGCCCGCCCCCTTCGGGGGGCGGGCGTTCCGGAGCTGCGCCCCCGGCTTAGGCAGCCTCGCGACCCGTGACGGTCGCGACGAGACTCGCGTGGCCCGTCAGCGCGGTAGAGAGCCGCGTGACCGCCGGCCCGAACGACTGGTGTTCGGGGGCGAAGGTCACGTGGATCGTCTGCGCGTGCGGCACATGCGACGAACCCACTGGCGCCACCACGATCGGGGACGCGGGAGATCCCGTGCCCGTGTCGCCGCCGACCACCGGGATGCTGTACGTGTAGGTCCCGTTGGGCAGTTCGAACTTGATCGTGGCCGTCGTGCTGCT
>DATJYS010000004.1:0-132997 GCA_035499455.1 Thermoplasmata archaeon
GGCCGGAGCGGTCACCGTGAAGTGGATCGTTCCGTTCGGCGCGTTGAACACGACCGAGGTCGCCGGGCCCGTCACGTTCGCCGAGTCCTTCGTCGTCGCGGGCGAGCCCGCGCTGACGGTGAACTGGGTGTTGGGTCCCGCGGTGATGCCCGCCTCCTTGAACGTCACCGGCTGCTCGTACGGGACGTAGCGGACCTGGAACCAGACTTGGTCGCCCCCAGCCCCTATCATGGAGTTCGTGTTGATCGAGGAGCCATTGATCCAGGGCGCGGTTGAGGTGATGAAGTTCGCCTGGCCGTTCCACACGTACATCCCCAGAGCGTTGGTGATGTGCTCGATTAGGTTGTAGTCTAGCACTCGATTGGGCCCGTTCACCTCACCCGCGGCCACGTGCATCCAATGTACTGCGTCAGAATATGCGATGCCCTGGCAGGTCGAGTTCAGGAGACCGCCCGCTGGGTCATCAGCCGCCTTGGCCCAGTAGGAAAGGTCCCCAAAGGAAGTCCCGTAGTGGCCACAGGCACTCACGTTCGCCGGCGACTGGGAGTCAAAGCCGACCTGCTCTGAAAATGCATCCGGAGCTGTGAACGTTGTGTTTGGCGCTACGATCGCATCGACGTAATTGGACGGATCGGGGAAAATCGGTGCCCAGCCGAACCCTGTCGACGAGACCAGCGGGTTCTGGTAGGGTGTGGAGGAGTACTGTTCCAGTTGCTGCTCGAAGGTCAGATTGAAGGTGAACGGAGCTAGGGCCCCTCGTGTAATCGCGCGCACCTCCGAAATCCAATCTGCAATCGCCGCGTCATCAGAGGGGTCGCCGTCGAGCCCCAGGATAGGGAATGTGCACGGCGTCGAATGCGAGCATGAAGCCAATTCGGGGTCGTAGTAGGGGGAACTCGATGAGTTGGCCTGGGTCCACCACCATGCGGCCCCACCGACGTCCGCCGGATTCAGGTCTGGATCTGTGTTGGGGAACGAGACGTTCGTGGGGTAGTAGTTCCCGATACCGAAGGGGATGGGACCACCTGCATTGAAGGTGAACGGGATGGCATCTATCGTGCGAATGGAATTCTCAACCGTGGTGTATGGGAACGCTTCAACGTAGAAATCACGGAGAGCCGAGCTGGTGAAGAAATCTGCCGGTATCGTCGGCACCGGTTCGGACGGGTATTCCTGCGAATAGACCGTTTGATTCCACCAGAGATTGATGTTCGTGAAGAACTCCACTAGGCTCGGATCGAGATAGTAATCTAGATCGCCTTCGGACGCGAGCAGTTTGAGCGTCGTCGTGTGCGCCGCCTCGATGCCGGCGAAGTCGGCCTGGTGCGCCCGATACTGGCTGATACCGGAGGAGTCATCGGGCTCCCAGTAGACCTGGACGTTGTGGATGAAGGCGCCGACCGCCGGGTCACAGTAGCCCGAGTACGTCGCTGCGACACCTACGCCCGAGCAGCCGCCGGGCTGCTGGTACGCCGGGTTCAGGGCGAGCGTGTAGCCCGTCCCGGGGATGACGCCCGCGTAGTACGGACCGGATCCGACCATCGTCCACTGAACTCCCTCTTGTCCCTCGATATTGGGGGAGTCCTGCGCCGCCTCCTCAAACGAGTCCCAAGACTTGGGGTTCAGGCCGGAGAGGTACGAGGTCCACGCGGCGCTGTCGGTCGAAGTGGTGGGGTGGCCGGGGGTGCTACCGGGAAGAGCGCACGGGCCGTCCCCGTGGCTCGCTCCCGAGTTTGAGAAGCCGGGCATCCCCGCCTCTTCGTAGGAGAACCAACCGCACGGGACGATACTGGAGCCTAGGTTGTCGGCGAGAAGATCAAGAAAGAACGGCCAGTCGGTTCCGCCACCGTTCGCGACGAAGGTGATGCAGCCGTGCTCGTTCGTGATCGCCGACGCCGGACAGTAGGCCGACGCGTTGATCAGCATCGAGCTCAGGATGCTGGTCGATGTCGTGTTAAGGGGAAAGTGCAGCCCGCCGTCCCAAGATGAGGTGCCATTGGGGAGCAGGGACTGCGCTTGCTTCGAGCCCGGGTTCTTCCCGACGTAGGGAATCTCCGAGAACGCCATCGTCCGCGCCAGGCTGAACATAACATCCGAGGGGTAGACGCCCCAGGACGCGTGGGTGTCCGAGTCGTAGAACTGCGCCTGCTTGTCGATGACGAACGTCCAGTAGATTGGCTTGCCCGCGTAAGGGCCGGTGCCGTTCACGACCAGGTTAGAGCCGTAGTCCGCGGTGCACTGGGGAGTGTCCGGAACGCACGTCGCGACCGTCGGAACGTAGGTTAGGGTCGAATTCCCATCGAAGTTGACCAACGTCTGGTAGACGTTCAGAATCGGCTCGTAGCTCACCGTGTCGTACGCGACGGACGGGTCCTCCGAATTGGAGCCCGCCGGTGCCACTTCGTAGACATCGAGGGTACCTGGATGGGGAGAGGCTGGTGCCGCGTTGGTAGCAAGGGATCGAATCGCGGAACTGATCGACGCTTCAGCAGACGGCTGGTCCGAAATGGATCGATCCGAAGCGGGACGGAAGCTAGCCGGGGGTGAAAGTACAGCGCTCGCTACGCCGCTCGTCAGAAAGAGTAACGTTACGACGGCTGCACCCCAGACCGCCAACACGCCACGACCCCGGTGGGCCGAGGCGGCCCCCGCCATGCGACTTCCCCCGAATCCGAGAGGCAGCGGGGGTATTTACACTCCATCGAGCGGCCTGCGGAAGCTCAGGCCAGTGGGTACGACTTGTATTGCACCCCCCCCCCACTTTCGATCAGGATGGTCCGATCGAGAGTGGCCCGGCGGCCCGAAAGGACAGTATACTCAAAGCCGATCCCCGAACCGGACCATGCGTGGCTCGGGCGCGGTCAGATTCAATGACTCAGTTCTCGTCGCCCTCGTCGTCCTTCTGACCGTCGGGTCTTCGCTGCCGCTCTACTCTTTGGCAGATTCATCGAACGGAGCGACCCATCTCTCCGACGAGACCGGCACGTCCCCGGTCAGCGTCCCATCTGAAAGGGCCGGCTCTCTTCCGTCAGTCTCCGGACGCCCGTCGGGTTCCTCGATTGCAGATGTGAGCGGTTCAATGGTAGGCCGCGTCTTCACCGCCGCCGCCTCCGACGTTGGCGTCCCGCCCCACCCCACGTCCATCCCGTCTGCTTCTTCGCCGCCGTATGACGGTCACTACTACTCGGGGGCGGTCTACGCCGGCTCGAACAGAAACTCGACCGAATTGCGCGTAACGGAGAGGATCCCGGACGATTTCTCCGCGACTCACGGAGGGAACTTCTACTACGTGATGCTCTCCGTGTGGGACAACGCGGGGTCCTACGATCAGCTCGGATTCGCCGACGCCTACGGGACCTGGGGCCTCGCCTACTCTACCACCTCGGCCTGCGGGGGGACCTACTACTACAGCCCCGCCGCCATTGAGCTCCAGCGAGGGGCCGCGTACACGTTCGAGATGACCATCGCTGCGGGCCACGTTCATATGACCGCCGTGCCGGCGGGCGGCGCCGTCCCGATCTGGTCCCTCACCGCGGACACGGGCGGCTCGGAGTTCCTCTTGGCCACGACGTACTCTTGCGGCGGGGTCGCGTACTACGACTACACCGATTACGAGGAGGTTTACGAAACTCCCGGCCCACGAGTCCCGTACGACCTTACGTTCGACAACAACTCGATCATGGGGGGGCCGGCCTCAGCGTGGTACGAGGTCGCGGCAGGTCGTGCGCCGGTACGAATTGAAGCCACGAACGTCACCATCCTCAACGAACCTTACACGCTGGCTACGGTCGGTGGGGAGCACCTTCAAATCGTCCGCCCTTCGGGCTCTCCTCGAACGTTCGAGTGGAACGTCTCGGTGGGCAAGCTCGCTTCCACGTCCGCAGTGAGTCTCTCCGTCACTTCTTTACCGGCCGAGTGGTCCGGAGGAGTCTCCCCCGGGAGTGGCTCGGCACCGTTCGCAGCCACAGTCTCTCTGACCATCCCTGCCGGGTCGGGGGGCGGGGTCTACGTCATCGAACTGAACGCGACAAACTTGACGGGACCGAAGAACGGGACACGGCTCGCCCTGACCGTCGAGATCGGCCCGACGTTCCCCGTGGAGTTTACCGAAAGCGGACTCCCGGAGGACACGCCTTGGTCGGTCGCGTCGATCGACACGGTCAACACGTCGACGACCGGGACCGTTCGGTTGTTCCTCCCCAACGGCACCTACTCGTACGTCTTGGGCGGCGTGCCCGGATACAACCAGAGTACGGTCCCCTACCACGGAAACTTCACCGTCGCCGGCTCCTCCGTCGCATTCCCGACGATAGAGTTCGTGATCGAGCTCATACCCGTCGTCTTCACCGAGCGAGGCCTGCCCGCGGGAATTCCTTGGGTCGTGACGCTGAACGGGTCGGAGAGTTCCGTAATCACCAAACCGCATCGAACCACCATTCACTTCAACGTGACGAACGGAACGTACGCCTACTCCATCGGGTTCGTGCCCGGCTGGGCGGAGTCGAATCGATCGAGCAACGGGAGTCTCTTCGTGGGAGGATGGGCGGTGTACTTCCACACGCTCTGGTACTTTGAGATGTTCGCCGTACAGTTCACCGAGGGCGGGCTTCCTGCCGGATCGAACTGGCAGATCTCGGTCGATTCGGTCGCGAGGGAAGTCGTCACGGGCCCGTCTCCTACGACCCTTGTCTTCGTCGAGGCGAACGGGACGCATTCTTACTCGATCGGTCACGTCGCCGGCTGGGAGGAGTGGCACCCTCCCCCGAACGGAACCTTCCGTGTCTCGGGGGCGATCGTTCACGAGCCGCTGGCCCAGTACGACGAGCTCTTCGACGCGACGTTCTCCGAATCGGGGCTCCCGACCGGCATTGACTGGGCGATCCATTTCGGGAACCAGACTCGCAGTGTCGTGATCCAAGCCGCGAGCCAGACAGTCACTTTCGCATCCCCCAACGGGACGATCCCCTACGCGATCTCGGATGTATCGGGCTGGCATCAGTCCACGTTACCGTACCACGGGTCGGTGACGATGCAGGGAGCCGAGATCACGGAGCCAACGCTCCAGTACGGTCGGGTCGCCTACTCTCTCGCAGTGACCGAGCTGGGCCTCCCGGCGGGAAGGGTGTGGTCGGTCACGGTCGACGGAACCACCCAGAGCCTGACCACAACGTGGGGCAACGGGACTCTCACGTTCACCGTCCTCAACGGCTCGAATCCGTACTCGGTGGCCGGGATTCATGGCTGGCAGCTCCTGGGGACGCACCGGATCGGATCATTCTCGGTGGCCGGTCCTCCGCGCTCGGCGGCGATATTCTTCTACGCCCAGTACGAAGACCAGCTCACGTTCCGTCAGACGGGGTTGCCGGGGTCGACCCCCTGGTCGGTAACTCTGACGAACACCAGCTCCCACGAGATCGAATCGATCGGGGGGAGCGGCGGATCGATGACATTCCTTGAGCCGAACGGGACGTACACTTACACGGTGGGCCGAGTGAGCGGCTACTCCGTGTCGCCCAAGACCGGTGCCGAGACGCTTGCCGGGGCGAACATGACCGTCCCGATCGCGTTCACCCCGATCACGTATCCGGTCGCCTTCTCCGAGAGCGGATTGCCTTCCGGGACCCGCTGGAGTCTCACCTTCTTCCCTTCGTACTACGGGATAACGTCCTCTTCCCTTTCGTCAAGCATCTCCTTCCCCTCCGTTCCGAACGGCACCTACACCTTCATCCAGGCCGCCTCCACGGGGTACGTTGCCGACCCGGTGTCAGGCACCGTCACCGTCGATGGCACTGGGATCGACCCCTCGATATCGTTCGAGCGCGGAATCCCCGTCCAGTTCTACGAACTCTCCCTGCCGCAGGGGCAGGCCTGGTCCGTGACCTTCGACGGGATCACCCATTCCTCGACCGGCGGATCGATCGAGTTTGCGTCGGAGAACGGTACCTATCCCTTCTCCCTACCGATTCTACCGGGGTTCCGTGCGTCTCCCTCCTCGGGAACGGTGACAGTCAATGGGGTCCTAGTGTCCGTCGGGATCATCTTCACGACGGTCTTCTACTCGGTCACCTTCGAGGAGACCGGACTTACGGCGGGCACGCTCTGGTCGATCACGCTGGGAAGCCACACCGACAATTCGACCACCAGCCAGATTGGATTCTCGGAACGGAACGGAACGTTCCCGTTCCAGGTGGCTCCGGAACCCGGACGCAATGTATCGGAGCCGTCCGGGGACGTTCGGGTCGACGGCGGCCCGGTCGTGGTGTCGTTGGTGTTCCAGCCGGCGCCCCACGCGGTCTCCTTCGTAGAGACCGGGCTCTCCCCGGGAACTCCTTGGTCGGTAGAACTCAACGGGTCGCAGCGGACGACGACCCAGGACTGGATGGAGTTCTTCGAGCCGAACGGGACGGTATCATTTACTGTCCTCCCTGTGCCGGGATTCCGGTCCGATCCCTCGAGCGGGATGCTCCGGGTCGAAGGCCTCCCGATCACGGAGTCCGTATCCTTCGTCCCGAACACGTACCCCGTTACCTTCGTGGAATCGGGTCTCTCCTTCGGCCACGGCTGGAGCGTCGCCATTGACGGAGTTTCCCACCCGACGGAGTCCGATTCCATGACGGTCCAGCTCGCCAACGGCACCTGGCCGTACCTGGTCACCGTCACCGGTGATTTCCGCCTCGCCGACCAGCTGGCGACGGGCACTCTGACCGTCGCCGGCTCCGGGGTGATGACCGGGCTCTCCTTCGAGCGAGGCGCGTCTCCCGTCCTTACCATCAAGGTGACGGGGGTCGGGATATCGACGCACCGCTGCATTGTGCTCGCGATCGAGTTCTGTTCCACCGTTCCGAAGGTCGCCGCTCTGCATCTCACCCCTGGGCAGTACATTGTTGGTTTCCAGGCCCTCCCGGGGTTCGTCACCGAGTATCGAGCGGGGAGCGCCTGGGTGCTCGCATCGGCGGTGACGATCCAGCTGAGCCACGCCCAGACCGTCCAGATTCGATACGCGGTTTCGGTGACCTTCGTGGAGTCGGGTCTTCCCGGCGGTGGCTCGTGGAGGGTGAAGGTGGGAGGCGAGGTCTGGCAGGGGAACTCGTCGGAGATAGTGGCGTACCTCCCGAACGGCTCGTTCGGGTTCCGAATCCCCTCGGAGCAGGGGTATGGGGGTCACCCCTCTTCCGGTCGTGTCGTGGTGTCGGGAGTGCCGATTTCAGTCTCCGTAAGCTTCCGATCTCCGGCCAGGGGCTGAGTCGAGCTAGACGAGCCGCCTACGGCCGAGGGACCGGGCACCGCGCGAAAACCCCGGTTCCGAGTTCGAGCCCTCCCCCGAGGTCCCCCGTGCATCGCGGGCCCGGAACCTTCGGATCACCAGGGCAGGACCCTTCCCCACTCCTTGAGAGGCCCGTTCGAGGCGAGCGCGGAGGCTGTTCCCAACGGATTACCGACGTAGGCCGTATCTCGAGTGCTCAGACGCAGGGCGACCAAGAGGCCGCCAGCCAGGTCGAGTTCGTGCCGAAAATCACCGAGGAGCACCCGAGGAGGGAGAAGGACAGCCTCTCAGCCGAGTCGTTGGGAGCCCCCGCGGGGGCAAGTGGCATCGTTAGCTCGTGGAGGGGTGTCCCATTGAGACTGAAATCGGCTCCCTCTCGGGCCACAAACGCCTCGACGACAAATGAACCGGAGGAATCTCTCGCAGGCCCTATGACGAACCGCCTCGATGGACGTGAGAGGGGAGGTGGCAAACAGGATCCCAAAGGCGGCAGCGAAGACTGGAATCCCAACGCGAGGTTCGCCGGCTAGGGACCACGGGGAAGGGGTTGCGCTGTCACTGCAACCTAAGTTCAACGGTGATTGAACCCACGCTGTCAGGGCTTTCGGGAAGGTTCCATGTCTGAACGGGTCGGTTCTTTAGGCCCGGAAACCATGCTGACGTGGGGCCGCGGTCTGACAAGGCTCATGCCTCTGCCAAAAACTCCAGGGCGCGAAAGGTCAACCAGACTCCGGAATCCAGGCGCAGCGGGGAACCGGAGTTTCCGCGCAACTTGGTACACTCCTGATGGCTGGATCTCCCAGATTGAAGCCGCCGAGAAGGCTACGGCCCGGGGCGCTCCGATTGCTGGATTTACCTACCCTCAGGGAGCCATTCTCGCCGCCCAGTATCTCCCGATTGGAGGGGACCCCATCTCCTCGCCGGTCCGATCCGATTGCTCCCTGCTCCGAGGCGGGAAGATCACACAGCTCGGGCCGGAGCTAGCCATTGCGGGCGTGGGACTCCAAGGCGATTTCGCTGCGGTTTCGCGATTCATGCGGTAGACCGGTTGGAAGCAAACTCAATCGGCAATAGATGGTCTCGGAGAACTCCTTTGGAAGCACTCGACTTCGAACGAACTCCGCCCTCTCGGCACGATGGTCCTGATGGCATCCACGCTAGACGACGAACGACGGCTCATCCGGTTCTCGCCGAGCGGCTCGATACACGAGTACGACTTCCATGCCTGGGGTCGGGGCGCCGCTCGAGTTCAGCGCCTTCTCAGCGTCGGACGACCTCCAAAGGGACGGACGGCTGCAGAAGGCGGGTCTTGACGGCCCTGGGCAAGCCCCGATTCTACGAATTGGTCAATCTCGGTTCGTCGGAGTGACCCGATGCTACGAATCGGGTGGGTTGTCAACGCATCCGGCCGCCGAACTGGGCATTGGGGTCGAACCGCGAAAGTGAACTGCCGGGACGCCCTCGCCCGATGGGCACCCCCGATGGACCATCACCGACGGCTCGCTCCGCCTTCGATCCTGACGGGAGTCGTGCTCGGGATTGTAGTGGTACTTGCGGGACTCGCAGGAACTTGGAATCCGACGGTTCATTCTGAGTGTAAGAAAGGGGAGCTCCTCACCAATAGCACGATGTGGATGCCCCTTTCCCTTCTCAACACTCCGAGCGGCGGCGCGGGGTACGTAAACTCGTCCAGCCCTGCCGACCTGTTCAGCCCTTCGTCGATACAAGGTTTCTATACGTTCGGTGGAGGCGAGACCAACGGCACCGTATGGGGAGCCTTCTGGAAGGTGAGTGTGAGCGTCTTCCCAACTTCGAACCAGACCGTCTGGGGACCTGGGCCTGACGCTCGGTGCAACCGACCTTTCGAGTTGCTGATCGTGTCAGTGAGTCCAGCCCAAGGCTATATCGGGGGAATCTTCCTCTGGCCCGGAGCGCCCCAGTTCGGTCCCAATGAAACCTCAGACCGCGGAGAGCCTGCTCAATTGAACTTCAGCGCGTCTCCCGGTGACTCGTCCGCTCTGTTTTCGAACGGGTACTCGGGCCCCCCTAACGCAGGAATCGATACCTGCGGGGGCTCTGCCCTTTCGATAGAAACCACATCGACTTTCCTAAACGTTCGGATTCCGATTTCCACCGGTGGAAAGTCCTCCACGGTCCTTATGACCCTGCCTCTTACACAACACTTCCACTACGTCTTCCCAGCGAGCTACGGAAGCTGGGGCGTCGACAATCTTTCCCAGCCCGGTGGCCCGGGCGGGGGGTGGGCGTTCGACTACCTCGGACCGTGTCCTTAACGGGAAGGATTTGGAACCCACCCTCGCACCTCGGGAAGCGACTGTTGAGTACGCGGGGACTTGCGTAGGGCCATGCTTGAGTCACCGATGAGGGCTCAGTACCATTCGGAACGCCGTCGACGCTGGAAGAATTGCACCAACAACTCGACCGGTGTCCAGGGTGGTCGAAACCAGGGTCCGGCGGTTAGACGAGGGGTGTATTGCTTAGCGTGCCCGATGAGACCACCCGGTTCCACTTCCGAAGGGAATCGTGGACGGCCCAACGAACCGGATTCCGAGACCAACTGATCCGTGGCGCCACGCACCAGACGTAGTAGCCGGCAGCGATGGAGCCGGGGCGCTTTATCGAACAGAGTGGAGCTCGGGCGCGCTAACGGCTCGCTCTTCGATACCAGTTCCTTTCGGGTGGGCATCGTTCCGCGATTCTGGCGCACGCGAAGAATGTCGTCGGCTTCATCCCGTCGTGCTACACTAGGTGGCTGTAGTCGACAACGAGCAACCGGCAGCTCGAGCATCGCCAGCCAGGGTGATTCTGAATGGTCATTACGACCCTCTTGCCGAGGGTTTCACCGTCGAGCATGATTCGGCCCGCCCCATGCCCCCACGCCAGTTTCCCGTTCGTACCCACGATCCCAAGTTCCATCGCCTCCCCGCAGCGGAAGCACGTTGGCGGGGAAGCGAGCGCCATCAAGAAGGGCGAACTGCTCGTGGGCTAAGAGCCTACTCGGTCTCGTCCGCTCCGTCCGGAACGGGTGTCTTGAGTAAAGGGTGGGCCCTTGCTGCAGTTGCAGACCAAAGCCAATGGCGGCCCAACCCTCAACCTCGCATTCGCATACATTCGATGTGTCAGCTCTGGCATCGAATGCTAAGCGGGCCCGGAGAGGCTGGCGCGCATTTGGGGCATTTTGGGTCTTCTTCGGCACCGGGATGTCTCTCTTTGCAGCTTACCTCCTCGTCACTAGGCTCCAGACTTCAAGCGTTCCGTACGATGGATCTGTCGCAGCGTACCTTGCGACGGGACTGCTCGTAGTGGCCGTCTCGTGGCCCATGGTGACTGAGGCTGGAAAGTACCCCACCGCCATTCGCGTCTCTCAGATCGGTCTTGTTCTGATTATGGGTCCAGCCCACCCGCTCCGCGAGCTTCACTGGCAAGATCCCAGGATGAAACTTGGCCTCATCGATCGACGGGGCCTCCCTCCCGCCCGCCCAGATGGCACGCCCCGAAACCCATTCGCGCTCCAGGTCGGTCGATCTCCGTGGATACCGATTTCGGCCGAAGCCTTCAACGCGATACTCGTCCAAGCAAACGAGCACGGCCTGAGACTCTCCCGCAAGGTGGTTCAGGCAACGAGAGGTCCTGGAACGTATGAGGAACTCCTCATTCGGTGCGGCGAAAAGTGACTACTGCCTGCTGGCACCTAACGACTTACTGCGCGAGTCAATCCACCCGAGACCGTCGGGGAATCGGTCTGCAGCGGGCGCCGGCGGCCCTACTTCCGGAACTGCGCAGGCTCCGGAACTTGCGATCGCCTCGCAGGAAGGATCGATCCTTTGCACGGGGCTATTGTAAACCCTCTGATCTAGGCGGAAGCCAAAGTTTCGGTGCGCCTAGTCACGTCGTGGAAGTGGAGGGAGACACCCTGATGCCGCGTCCAGTGTGCAACGTAGACTGAACCCTCGGTGGTGGGGATTAGATGAGGGGTGAATCCCAGCGATCTGACTCTTGGACTTGCAGGGGAGTGGACCCGATCCCCAACCTGGAGCGGTCGACGCCCCCACGGGGCCCCGGCCGCCGGACCTCTACGGTATCCGCTCGTCGGGGGTAGAGCGGTTCTCACGTTCGAAATCTCGGGGTCCCAACTTGGCCCCCTGAGGTCGTGGAAGGGCGGGTCGAGACGGTTCGCCTTCTGGCTTGATCGGCGGCGAATCTTGGAGAGGTTCGGCCGGGGCCGCGTCCGGGGATTCGGGACTCGGAGGCTGGATTCGATACCGCGCGGCCGGGTCGTACAGGGCGAAGACTCCGATCGTCGAGACGACCGCCGAGAACAGGATCGCGAGGAACATCGCATCCAGAAAGTTGGGGATCTCGATCCCCAGCCCGATCGGAACGGTCGCGATGACCGCGGCGGCCAGGCCCCGGCTCAGGTTGAACGCCACGATCCCTCGTTCGGATCGGCGCACGGCCGGGTCCGAGGGGAGGTAGGCACCGAGGAGCGGTAGAAAGGCTACCCGGATGACGAGCATCAACAGCGCGAGCAGCAGGGGAACGAGAAGCAGGAACGGGGTCAGCTCCGAGGTTTGGAAGAGCAGCCCCAGATAGACGAAGAAGAACGAGGAGGCGAAGAACGCTACCTCCCGATGGACCTGCTGGATGTGGTCGATGTCCAGCGCCCCCGTCGAGAGACGGAACCACCGGCGGAGCTCGGACAAAAGACGCCGCAGCCCCGAAGTGCGCCAGGAGATCCTCTCGGACTGCCCGGCGTCCAACAGGAGAGCGTTGCCGAGCACGAGCCCGAAGACGAAGATGACGATCGCCGGGCTGAACCCGATCAGGTCCGCCAGTCCGTAGGTCGCCAGGACGATCGTGATCGTCAACGTCCAGGTGTATCCGGCGGTGGCCACGCGCAGCTCGGAGAGGATCCAGAGCCATAGGATTCCCGCCCCGACACCGGCGGCGGCCGATCCGAGCACGTTCCACGCGAGGGACTCCGCGACCGTGGGAATCGAGAGCGAGCCGGACTGGTACAGACCGATCAGCGTCAGCGGCACGAGGAGCTGGAGGATGTCGGAGGCGACCGACTCGAAGAGGAGCGTCGTGCGGAGCGACTTGCCGACCCGGACCACTCGGAGGAGGGCCGGGACCGACACGCTGCTCGGGCCGGAGAGACCGAACCCGAAGACGAACGCGAGGAGGATGTTCCAGTGGAACAGTTCGAACGCCACCAGCGAAAGAACGATCCCGGTGGCCGTCTGGAGCGAAAGCGTGTAGGCGGTCGCCCGGCCGAAGACTCGGGCCAGCTCTCCGAATCGTATCTCGAGGCCGACCGAGAACAGGATGAACGCGATCGTCAGGGCGGAGACGTACGGAATGAACTCGTTCAGCACGCCGAGCTCGTGCGGCGAGACCGCCCGGAATCGGACCAGGGCGATTCCGATGAGCATGAGCGGAAGCATGCTCGTGATGCGAAGTCGATCGAAGAAGGCATCCAGAACGAACCCTAGAAAGGCGATCCCGGCAAGGAGCACGAAGACGACGTCGGGATTCGTCACTGTCTACCCGTCCTCGGGAAGGCAGCGCGACCCGGGATATGGAGCCCTAGAAGCCCTGACCCCCGTTCCGGCCCGGGGGTCGTTCGCACAATGGCTCCGAAATCGGTTCGTGGCCGGCCGGATCGACCGCAATTCCCGTGGGGATCGCCGAAACTCCAGCCCCGGCTCTCCCTAGAGTGCGCTTCAGTTCGCGAGCCCGATCCCCCTTCTCACCTTCTCCACCAAGTCGAGGTATCGGGGATCCTCCCTCGAATCGCGTTCTTCCCCTTAGGAAACGCCCGTTGCCCGAGCGGGGTCGGTCAGACCCCCGCTGCTCGAGCCGCACCCCGAAGGTTCCGTGCCGTTCGCCACGCTGCCGACGTGGGGCGGGCTGGGCTGAAACTGCAAGATATGTGCGGCGCCTATTGAACACGCCCTTCGGCTCAGTCTCTCGGGCTCGGCAGTGGGACGACGAGCGCAGCCCACCTACACCTTTTATGAGCCAGAACGCGGTCGGCAGAAAGGGCAGCGAGGCCGGGCCGCGATGTCGATCGAGGGGAAGCGGGCAAGGCGATTTCGGAGGACGTCCACCTTCGGTGGGAGGGTATCGGCCATCACCATCACTTCGCTCCTCGTCCTCGCGGGTCTCGTCAGCCTGGGCACCCTAGAAGCTGTTCACAGCCTCCCCCGCCAGGGAACGGTCGGCGTAGGGGCATACCCCGAGGCAGTGGCGTACGCTCCGTCCAACCAGGAGCTCTACGTCGGGGACGGCGGTGGCACGGTGGAGGCCCTGAATTCACAAAACACCGTGGTGGCTACCATTCCGGTGGGACTCGATCCCGACGCGATGACGTACGACCCCTCCGACCAGAGCGTCTGGGTTGCCAGCTACGCTACGAGCTATGTCTCCGTCATCAACAGCTCGACGAACGTGGTGACCTCGACGATCTACGAAGGAGGCGGTCCGACCGGAATCGCCTACGATTCCGCGACGGCCTCCATTTACTTGGCGAACGCGGACGGGAGCAATGTTTCAGTCATTGCTCAGGCCGCCACGTCGCCGACCGAGTCCATCAATCTGCCCATCGGAGCATTACCCTCCTCGATCGCGTACGACTCGGCCACCGGGGACCTCTTCGTTGCGGAGTACGCGCTCGATCAGGTCCAGATCATTGACGGCACACTGAACGTCGTCGTCGGGACCGTCCCGGTCGGAGTCCACCCGGAATCCATCGCCTACGACCCTGACAACCGACTGATGTACGTACTCAACGCCGAATTGGGCAACGTCTCGGTCCTCGACAGCGCCACGGGCCGCCCTGTTGCGAGCATCCCGCTCGGAGTGGGCGGGACTCAGATAGCGTTCAATCCGGCCAGCGGCGATTTGATCGTGGGCGAGGAGGCCGCGCCGGACGTCCTTGCAATCAGCGGAACGACAAACTCCGTCGTGGCGTCGATCGGAGTCGGCGAGTTGCCGATGGGAATGGCGTTCGACCCGGCGAACTACCGCTTCTACGTCGCGAACGAGTATTCCTCGACCCTATCGTACTTTGGCGGAGTGGCGTTCACCGTGGGCGCGACCATCGTTCCGGGCGGACAGCCGTACGGAATGGCGTACGATCCGCTCGACCACCAGGTCTACCTCGCTAACGACTTCACGCTCGAAGCGATCAACTCCACTACCGGTCACGTCACGGATACGGGGGTCGGGGCGAACCCCCTCGATGTTCTCTACGATCCCGCCACGCGTCAGCTCTATGTGGCCAACCATGGGTTCGACTACGTGTCGGTCGTGGGAGGGACCGGAGGCGCTCAGCTGGCAACGGTTCCGGTCGGCGCGGGCTCGACATCGCTGACCCTCGATACCGCCAACGGTTGGATCTACGTCTCGAACGAGATTTCTCAGAACGTCACGGGGTTCAATCCGGTCACGCTAGGTATCACGGCGAATCTATCCTTCGGAAAGTATACGGGTGCGATCGCCTTCGACCCCACGGACGGCTACCTCTACGTCCTGGAGCCGTACGACAACGCGGTCGCGGTCGTGAGCCCGTCGAACGGGGCGTTCCTCGCGAATCTCACGCTCACCAGCTCCCCGCTGTCCCTAGTGTACAGCCCGGCGACGCGTGACATGTACGTCGCGACCCAAAATGACGTCGAAGTGATCAGTAGCGTCTCGCACTCCGTGCTAGGCGCAGTCCCGGGCGCGCACTTCCCGGAAGGGCTGACGTTCGACCCGTCGACCGGGGATGTGGTGTCCGTCGGATACGGAAACATGGTGTTCACATCCCCTTCGGGAGTTGCGGCGGCCACAGTCTCCCTCGAGGCGGGTGTGATCTTCCTTGCTGCGGCCTTCGATCCGTGGAACGGCGAGGTGTACGTCGGCGCCGGAAACTCCGCCGATCTGGTCACCGCGGTCTACGGTTAGGGCGACCAGTCCAGCTGAGTAAGCACAACATCCCTTGGGCACTGCAGCTCCCCAGCCTTGGGGGACTCGGGCCCCGATGCCGTTCGTCGAGGCGGGGCTCCTCCGGTGATTCGGAAGGATCAAGTTCGATCGAGCTCCGTTCGGCTTCCGGGGACGGTCTAGAGCGTAAGGCGATCGCGCGCATGCCGGTGGCGATGAGCGGGGCAGAGACTTCGGTCCGGGGGTTCCGGGATGTCCTCCGGGACTTGGCCCGGCTGCGCGAGATCCTCCACGTACGAACGGCGGACGAGACCATCCGCGTCCTGACCCGGAACGGCGGTCTCGGGCGCTGCGTCGACTGATCGGAGGGGCAAGGGAGTCGTCACCGGATTCACCGAGGCGGATCGGATTCGAACGCTGACATAGGTCCGCGCGGCGCGAGATCGACCAGCGGGTGACTCCCCATGGCTTCAGCACGCGGTTTCGATCTTCTCTGAACTCAGCCTCTGGGAGAGGACGTCATCGCGCTATGGTTGAATAGCCGCGAAGCATCCCCCGTGCCGAGGACGCCATGGCTCCGGACGGGCAGAGCCGCGCCGAATCCCGGCCGAACGATTCGGGACGGGTTCTCGATCTTGGCCGGGCCCACCGGTCGTTTCTCCGCCGATCTCGGATTCTCCGGCACGCGGTCCTCGTCGGAGTCGTAGGGCTGGTCGCCCTGATCGGGGTCGGGTCCACCCCAGGCTACTCCGGTCCGCAGGCCGGCTTCGAGCAGGCTCGGCTCACGGAACTTCCCTCCAGCGGCCTCGGGGGCCGCCACCAGCCCCCGGTATGGCAGCTGCCGTTCGGAGTGAACATGCTCACCGCGGGGGCGACGTACGCTGCGTTCGTTCCTGGGATCAATTTCGGACCGGACCACACTCCCTGCGCGGCACCGTCCGAGTCGAACGGTTCGGACCATCCCACGACGCTGGTCCCGGGGCGGATACAGCTGGACTGTCTGAACGGTGTGGACGACGGGATCGTCACCTCCGCCTGGCAGTCCAACATGACGAACTTCACCACCTACCAGAACGGAAGCTCCAGCATCGTCGGCTGTGCCCCCACCCCGCACAGCGGCGGGTGCCCCTTTTTCGCCTCGAACCGCTACACCGATTACGTTTCGGACTGGGAGGGCGGAGCACCGGCAAACACGAGCACGATCTGGGAACCCTCCGAGACCGGCATCCACGTGAACGATGTGGTCTTCTATCTGACCGTGAACTTCAATGCGTCCGCGGCGCCGGGGACGCTCTACGCGTTTACTTTGTACGTTGTCGGCGCGACCCCGGCTCCCGTCACCTACTTCCTTACGACCCCGGCCACTCACTGGACGGGAAACGCGAGCGTGACCGTGGTGTTCGACATGGATCTCGCGTGGTTCACCCAGCTCAACGCGTCCGGGTCTCTCAACTCCTCGGGGTTCCCTTCGGATGGAATCGGGGTGAACGCTGGCCCGTATCGCCTCGCCGTGAAGAGCCTCGCTCCCTTCCCGGACTTTGCCGTCACATTCCGGGAGAGCGGCCTGACCGGCGGAAGGGCGTGGTCGGTTGCCCTCGGCGGTGCTCTACAGAACTCGACGTCCTCGGCCATGGTGTTTACGTTACCGAACGGCACCTACCCCTACATGATCGTCGGACCCCGGGACTATCCTCTCGAGGGTCCGCTCGGCACCCCCCTCGCCCCGATCGGCAATGTCACCGTCCACGACGCGAACGTCACGGTCGGCTTCGAGTTTGTGAAAGGGCTCACTCGAACGTTGAGCTTTCATGAGTCCGGCCTGATTCCCGGTACCCGGTGGTGTGTCTCCTACGGGTATCTCAGCTCCGACTGCACCACGAACCCGACGATGGCGTTCAAACAACTCACACCCTGGACGTACCCGTACGTCGTATGGTCGGTCTCTGGCTACAACGAGTCGGTCTCGCTCAGGGGAGGGATCGTCGGCTCGACCGGGTCCGCCAACCTGACCTCCCGCAATCAGACCCTTCACGTGGTGTTCACACCGCGGTTGTACTCGGTAGAGTTTGTGCAAAGCGGGCTGCCGACGACGGCCGTCTGGCACGTGAAGGCGATCTGCGACGAGCGAGAACGGTCGAAAGTCGGCTGCTACGGGATGGACGCCCACGAGAAGGCGCGCGGCACCACCCTTTCCCTGATGCTTCGGAACGGAAGCTACGGGTGGAAGGTGACGCCCATCCGCGGGTACGAACTGAAGGTGGACGGAGTGGTCGGCTGGACCGGTTCTCTAACGGTGGCGAGCGCGGGGCCCACCGTGAACCTCACCTTCCTCCGTGATCCGGCCCGGCCCGTGGGACCGTTCCGAGAGGCTCATCCTCCTGCCTCCGCGCTTCCCCCGGAGGGCGCCGCCGAGTTTCTCGCCCGAACGGTGACAAGATCGAGCCCAGTGGCTCCCGGGCGGTAGACCCTCCCGGCGGACGTTGCCCTCTCGGTGACCGCAGAAGCTGCGAGGCCATCGTTCGGAGGGGGCGAGCGGCGCGACGGTCGCGCGCGCAATGCTCCCGTTCGGCTCCTATCATCGCGCTCGGACCCCCCCTATCGGGTCCGCACGGGATGCGGTGCACGGGGTGACCGGGGTTTGAGCGTCGGACCGGAGCGCCGGCCCATATACCCCGAGTTCGTTTGCCAGGAGGGGACGTCGAACGGAGCTTCCCGAGACGCGATACGCACGAAGCGGGGAGCTCCGCATCGCCTACCAGGTCTTTGGAAAGGGTCCGCTGGATCTGGTCTACGGCCGGACCGCGATCTCTCACCTCGAGCTTGTCTGGGAGGAACCCGAGGTGGCTCGGTTCTTCTCCGAGCTCGGTACCTTCTGTCGCGTGATCATGTGGGACAAGCGGGGGGTCGGGCTTTCGGACCGGGTGGTGGGGACTCCCACCCTCGAGGACCGGATGGACGACGTCCGCGCGGTCATGGACGCCGCGAACTCTCCGCGGGCCGTGATCTTCGGAGCCTCGGATACCGCGGCGATGGCCCTCCTCTTCGCCGCCACCTATCCGGGCCGCACCCTGGGCCTGATCCTCATCTCCCCCCTGGCGCGCGGGCTGTGGGCTCCGGACTATCCGTGGGTCTGGACGCGGGAGGAGTACGAGCGGTCGTTCCGTCAGTCCGAGGAGGATTGGGGGACGCCCGCGCACATCGATCGGCTGACCGCGAGGCTGGCACCGAGCCGGCTGCAGGACCGACCGTTCAAGCGGTGGCTGGGGCGGGTGATCCGATACGGCTCATCGCCTTCCGCCGACATCTCGCTCGCGCGGATGAACATGAAGATCGACGTGCGGGACGCGCTGCCGACGGTGCACGTCCCGACGTTGATCCTGCAATGTCCCGAGGACCGGTTCGTCCGACCCGAGAACTCGGCGTACGTCGCGTCTCACGTGGCGGGGGCGCGCATGGTGGAGCTCCCCGGAATCGACCACTTCTCGTGGGCGAACCCCGCCGCCTTTGACGTGGCCATCCGCGCCCAGCGAGAGTTCGTCCAGGGGTTGCCGACCGGGACCGTCGATGAGGATCGGGTCCTGCTGACCGTTCTCTTCTTCGACGTGAAGGGCTCTACCCAGCGTGCTGCCGCGATCGGAGATCGGGCCTGGAGCGACCTTCTGGGTAGGTGGCTAACGGCCGCGCGAGCCGAGGTCAGTCGCTTTCGGGGGCGGGCCATCAAGTCCACCGGGGACGGGCTTCTCGCGGCGTTCGATGGCCCCACCCGCGCGGTCCGGTGCGCGCTCGCGGTTCAGGACAAGGCCCGAGAGCTGGGACTCGAGCTCCGGGCCGGGCTTCACACCGGAGAGTGCCTCAGCGCGTCCGACGACGTGACCGGGATCGCGGTGCACATCGCTTCTCGCATCTGCGCTCAGGCACGCGGCGGGGAAGTGTTGACCTCTCGCACCGTGAGGGATCTCTCGGTCGGATCCGACGTTCAATTCGACGAGAGCGCACCGCGGCCGCTCGCCGGCCTCGAGGGCGACTGGACCCTCTTCTCCGCGAGCCTGGGGCTACGCGAAGGGTCGCGACTCGTGCCAACCTAACAACGAGGGCTCGCCGAAGGCTGGCGAGGGTTGCCCGGCCGTGACCCCTTGGTTCGTTCCGAGGTCCGATTCCGCTGAGTTCGGCCTTGACCGAGCGCCGCGTTCGCGGGCTCCGTCCTCCCTCGGCGTTCGGCCGAGCGAGGGCCGTTGACCGTCGACGAACCTCGATTCTGCGCGGGTCCGTTCCGAGCATCGGCCCCGGCGGTTCTTAACTCGCACGAGCGCTAGCGGAGCGTCGCGATGTCGGGCCGGTCGTGGCTGGGGGGTGCGGCCGCCGTGACCGCGCTGGTTCTTGGCTCCGCCTGCCTGTTCACCGCTCCCGCCGGACTACTAGGAATCCCGGGCGCGGTTGCAGACCGCCCCTCGGATGCGGGCTCTGATGGCTCGGTCATCGGGGCCGCGCCGGGCTTTTCGCCGGACGCTAATCTCACGGCCATCTTCTTCACGGAGTCGGGGCTTCGTCCCGGGACGAACTGGTCGGTCGCCCTCGAAGGAAACAACGTCACGGGTGCGGGAACGGAGATCGTGTTCTTTGAGCCTAAGGGAACGTACACGTTCCGCACGACTTCGCCCGGGTACCGGGCGGTTCCAGCCTCCGGCTCGATCTCCGTATCGGGAAAGGGCGAGCTCAACGAGTCGGTCGCCTTCACGATCGAGTGGGCCGGACCCTACAGCGCGACCTTCGACGAGTTCGGTCTCCCGACCGGTGCGAACTGGTCCGTCGTGCTTGCAAGCACTACGCTGGCAACGAACCGCTCCGCGATCCAGTTCACCGGCTTGGCGCCCGGGAAGTACTCCGTTACAATCCGGCCCGTTCCCGGATACACCGCGGCTCCCGATCGGATCACCCTGGCGATCGGCTCCGAGAATGTGACCCGCTCGATCCAGTTCGAGCCGGTTCCACCGGGGCCCCCGGCTCTCGGACCGATCCCGCTTACTCCGGGACCGGAGTTCGCCCTGTTCGCGTTTGGGGCGTGGTGCGCTTGGGTGGGGTACGTGGTCGTCGTGGACGCTGACTACTACCGTGCGGCGTATTCGGACGGTCGGTCCTCGAGACGGACCTTCGGGATAGCGCTGCATGTCCTCGGAACGGTCTTCGCCGCCGGAGGGCTTCTTGCGCAGCTGCTGGATCCGAGTCTCAGCACGGGCGGTCCGGTGATCTACGGAGTCGTCCTTCTCGCCATGCTGCTGGTCGCCATCGTTCGGCGGGTCGGGTGGTGGGAACCTCCCTATCAGCCCCTTCCACCGTAATCGAAGTGTTCCCAGCGGGTCCAGGGCGACGATGGGCGCGATGGGGGGGTTCCCGGAGGCGCCCGCCAAGCGATCTACCCTGAGGATCGTCGGGATGATGATCCCGTGAGCGAGTACGTCCGGCGAGAGGTCGCGGCGTTCCCAGTCCTCATCTGCAGCCGGTGCGGATTCGCCTCCCGCCCGGGATCGACTCGCTGCCAGGTCTGCGGGCTGGTGTTCCCACA
This sequence comes from Thermoplasmata archaeon, assembly GCA_035499455.1. Lineage (GTDB taxonomy): Archaea > Thermoplasmatota > Thermoplasmata > Lutacidiplasmatales > UBA184 > Lutacidiplasma. The sequence continues at coordinate 20,775 of DATJYS010000004.1, forward strand.
CGACAGGCGAGTTTCCGAGCCCAGTTCCGGAACCTCCGAGCCGCCTACTCGCGCGCGTCCTGCTTCACACGTTCCAGGAACTACGAAGCGCCGACATCGATGACCGGTCGGAATCGGTGTCCGTCCGGCCGGCAACATCGATCGAGAACGCCGCTCTGGGACGCCCCGTCCCCTCGTACCCCGAATCTACTGTGCCCCGATGGCCAAACGTGGCATCCACCCGCCATCTCGCCGCCATCATGTACACGGACCTTTCGGGGTTCACTCGGCTCACGCAGGCCGACGAGCCGCTCGCGCTCCGACTGATCGAGGAGCAGGAAGCGCTGATTCGCCCGACCGTGGAAGCGCATCACGGCCGACAGGTCAAATCGATGGGAGACGGCCTGCTCATCGAACCATCCCCCGCACTCCGTGAGCGGCACCCGAACCCCGGTCCCAAGGACCGCTGCAGACAGGCGACCTTTCCGGGCTATCCGCTCTACGCAGGGGCCACGTACCGAACAGCTCGGAACCACAGGTTCCGACTCAAACAGGGGGCGTACACGAATCCCCGCGCGAACACCGGTCGCTTCCGAGGGAGCCGTCGGAGGGACCGTATCCTGCCGCTTATCTCGATGGGGTCACTAGCGCAATCGTGGCTCGAAAATCCGCTACCTCAAAGCCGGTACCTTGGAAGGGAAAGCTCCAGGGCAAGGTTGCCCTCGTCACCGGGTCGAGCCGGGGAGTGGGCCGAGGGATCGCTCGGGTCCTGGGTGAGGCCGGGGCCACGGTCTACGTTACGGGTCGAACGATCCGGGGACAGAAGAGTCGACAGGGAGTCCCCGGAACGATTCACGACACCGCGGAGGAGGTGAGCGCCCGGGGGCGCCTGGGGATCCCGGTCCGCTGCGATCACGCCAACGAAGCGGACATTCGGAGGCTCGTCGCCCGCATTCGCCGAGAGAGCGGCCGCATCGACATCCTGGTGAACAACGCCTTTGGTGGTGCCGACGGTCGCCACGACATAATCTCCTACGACGCGTTCCCATTTTGGAAGCACGACTTCAGCGAGTGGTGGTACCGCTTCTTCACGGCCTACCTGCGTTCGACCGTCGCCACCACGCTCTACGCGCTTCCGCTCATGCTCCAGCGGCGCGATGGGCTGATCGTCAACACGCTCTGGTGGAATCGCGGAAAGTATCTCTGGGAAATGTTCTTCGATCTCTCCTCGAACGGCGTGGGGCGGATGGTCTACGGTCTCGATCTCGAACTGAGGAAGTATCGCATCACCGCCGTCGGCCTGAGTCCCGGCTGGACGAACACCGAGGCGATGGCGCATTACTCCGAGGAGAAGAAGCAGGCGCTGGCGAGTCCCGAGTACGCGGGGAGGGCCGTGACCTACCTTGCGATGGATCGGTATCGCCACCGTTTGTCGGGGAAGGTCCTCGAGATCGGCAAGCTGGCTCGGCAGTACGGCTTCCGCAACGTGGACGGCCGTCTGATCGATTATCACGCGGACATGGCAAGGAGCCCACCGTCCGGCGCCCCCCCGGATTGACCCGGACGCGACTCGCCGTGGCGGAGGGCCTCGGAGGTCGGTCGCCTGGGGGCTCCCCCTGAGGTTACGAGATTCTGGCTAGAGTCACGCCGTCGATCGGGTCGCACCACGAGAGGACCGGCCCAAAGGCCCCCTTCGGTTTCGGCCTCGCGGTGGCCCGCCAGCGCCTATCGCCGTTGGAAGGGGTGTACCTCGATCCCGCCGAGCAGGCAGCCAAGCGACCCTCTCTGGATCCGCCGAACCCTGGTATAAACGTCGGGCGAGCAATCGAGTGACCCGCCGGACCAGCCACCCCGGCTCGTCCGGCAGGGAAGAAAGGGTGGTCCCGTCCTCGTTCGAGAGATCGGCTACCGACCTTGGCCGCCTAGCTGTACTCTTGGGCGGCGGTGTAGACGAGAGAGAACGCGGCACTGGCCGGGGTCTCGGTCGAGGTGGTCGGAATGTCGACTCCGATGTAGTCCCAGACGCCGTGGCCAGGGGCCAGGGTGGCGAAGTTCGAGTAAGCATAGCTCGAGGTACCCGCGGTGGGGGATCCGTTCCACCACTGCCAACCGGCCGCCTGGATGCCCGAGAGCGTGTCGACGTCGAAGCAGTCGATGGTGAACGCCGTGCAGATACCGTCCGTGCCGGGAGTGTTGAGCTGGACGGAGAGATTGACCGGGACGGACCCGGTGTTCTCCAGATAGACGTACGCCCGACAGTTGATGCCGGGAGTCAGGTTCGAGACGACGAGCGAGATCGTCGTCTGGGCGGCGTTCTCGTTCTCGAGCGTGATGTTGCCCGGGGCGCCGGGGGTGTTGAGGTTGTAGTAGCAGCCGCTCGTCGTGTAGTCGGCGATGATCAGGCCCATCGTGGCCGCGGTCGCGCTTCCGTTCACGGTCGCTTGGGCGGTAAACGCCGAGAATCCGACCCCCGCCATGCACACGACCGCGAGCGCGGCCACCAGTCCCACCATCCACTTCTTCGCCATGGTACTCCTCGTGGGCCCGAGGGCCCGGGGGGAGCAAGGCGGGCGGAGTAGAACCGGATTAGGAACGGTTGGCCGGATTCGTAGGGAGGATTAATGACAATCGTCCTCGGAGGGTCGACCGTCCGATCTCTCGGACCGTTCCCCACCGACGGCCCTCGAGACGTACCGCCAACGCTGCCTCCCACCGACAGTCCATCGGGACTACGAAGTTCGGGAACCACGGCGCTACGGCGGCGGGTCGGCGTCGCATCCGGCAGTTCCGGTCGAGAGGCGCATAGATTCAAGGTGGGAGGCTCGATCAAGGGTCCGTGCGGAGTCGGGCCGAGATCTGCCGCAGCGCGTTTCTCGTCGTCGTCCTCGCGGTCGTTGTCTCCTCGATCGGGATAGCGTCCCCGCCCCACTCATCGTTCCCGAGCGGTCCGGCGTCCCAGGTTCGCCCGGAGTCTGTTCCCCCTCCCGCCCCTGCCCCGTGGCCCACCTACATGTTCAACGGGGAACGCGACGGGGCCAATCACCTCGAACAGGCCATCGGTCTCGCGAACGTCTCGGAGCTCCGGCCGATCTGGTCGCTGGCGAACAACGGCTCGGACTTCAGCGCCCCGATCGTGGTCAACGGCACCGTATTCTACGGTTCCTGGGGCGGCAACGAGACCGCGGTCAACGCGACCACGGGGACGGTCGAATGGTCGAGGTACCTCGGAACGGACCCGGCCTGTGGCGGGTACGATCCGATGGGGATCTCTTCCACGCCCGCGTACTCGAACGGGACGATCTACCTCGGCGGCGGGGACGGCTACTGGTACGCCCTCAACGCGTCGACCGGCGCGACCGAGTGGCGCTATCTGGTCGGCACCGGGGCGAACGGTTCGTACAACTGGGCGAGCGCTCTCGTCTACCGACAGTCGCTGTACATCGGGATCTCGAGCTGCTTCGATAACCCGCTGATCCCGGCGGGCCTGATCGAGCTGAACCTGACCGGGCCGCACACGCCGAGCCACGTGTTCCACGCGTCGCCCCAGGGGTTGACGGGAGAGTCGATCTGGACCACGCCGGCGGTCGACCCCAAGAACAACACCGTCTGGGTCTCCACGGGGAACGAGAACCCTCCCGGCTACCCCCGGTATGCGAACGCGGTCGTGGGGCTCAACGTCAGCACCCTGAACGTCACGGGTTCCTGGCAAGTGCCGAACGTCGCCGGGCAGGACGCCGACTTCGGGTCGACCCCGACGCTCTTCTTCACCGCGTCCGGCACCCCGATGCTCGTTGCGTCGGACAAGAACGGCGTCGCCTACGCCCTCGACCGTGCGAACGTGAGCGTCAACGGCACGTGGGGACCGACGTGGAATCTCACGACCGGGGGAGGGTTCTCCGGAGGCGCGTTCGACGGGCACGAGCTCTACCTCGCCGGGGGTGGGAGCGTCTACGGGGTGAACCCCACGAACGGCAGCGTCCTCTGGACGGCCGGCATGGCGGGCGGCGGTCCGGTGCTCGGATCGCTGAGCTGGGCGAACGGGCTGGTCTTTGCGGCGGGAGGTTCGGACGTCGAAGCGATCGATGCGACGGACGGCGCCGTCCTGTGGAACGCCACGTTCCCCGACGGCGAAAGCGGCGTGACGGAGCCCGTGATCGCCGACGGCCTGTTGCTCGTCGCGAGCGGCGATTACGGATCCTCCGGGCACCTCACCGCCTACGGCCTACCCCGCTCGACGCTGTTCCCGGTCGTGTTCTCGGAGAAGGGACTCCCCCACGGGACTCCGTGGTCGGTGAGCGTCGACGGGGTCACCGTGGGAACGCCCAGCGACTCGCTCACCTTCCCGGAGCCGAACGGATCGTATCGGTACGAAGCGGACCCGGCGCTCCCGTACCTCGCGCTCGTGAACGGCAGCGGGGCGTTGGACATCCGCGGCGCGCCGGCCCCGATTTCGGTGACGTACAACTTCACTGCGGTCGTCGCGTTCAACGAGACCGGCTTGCCGGCCGGCGATGTCTGGACGGTCAGTCTCCTCAGTCACCTCGGTCGAGACGAGCAGGGGGTCGAAGGGAACGGGCCGTCGATCCTCTTCCGGGAGCCGAATCTCAGCTTCCAGTTCCTGGTCGTGCCGCCCCCCGGGTACGCGGCGGCTCCCTCGAGCGGCTCGTTCTCGGTCGCCGGCCACGAGGTCGACTTTCGGGTGACCCTGTACCGCACTCCCGCGCCTTCCGGGGGATGGAGTGACTGGTACTACGCCGCGGTCGGCTTCGCGACCGCCGGAGCCTTGGCGGCGGTGATCGTCGGGCTACGGGCACGGCAACGGCGCCCCCCGACGCTGGATCGGCCGGCGGCGGCGCCGCCGAAGGACGCGCAGGAGTTCTCGAGTTCCGGGGCGCCTCCGCCATGACCGTGTCCGGCGGGGAGAACGATCGGGTCCCCCGGTCGCTGCTCCGACCTACGGAGCGAGCCGGCGGCGCTGGAAGAGGATCGCTAGCGTCAGACCGGTGGCTCCCGCCGAAGCCAAGCTTCCGACGAGGATCGCTTCTTGCAGAGAGTCGAGGCCGGGGGCGACGCTGCGGGGGGACGGGGCGAAGCTGATGACCTCGTTCCAGGCTCGCCCTTCGACCCGAACCGTCCCGTTGCTAGGACTCGGCGTGTAGCCCGACGGGCGGCGCACAGTGAATGCGTAGGAAGTTCGGGCACCCCCGGCCGCCAAACGGGACCGGTTCGTGACCCGCCCCGTCTTCGACGCGCATCGGTCTCGTCCGGGGCGCGAGTGCGGCCGGGCCTCGGTGCGTCAGCGGATTCGACTCACCCCCAGCGGACGTCCAGCGCTCATTGGTGGCGGGGAGGCCGCGGCGAACTGTTCCGTGAATCCGACCGGCCCCCTTCCGCTCCCCACCGTGCTTCTCTGACGTGAGTACCCGCGTCGGAGGATCCGGTAGGGGGGAGTTTACCGACGGTAGTCCCGCGGCTCTAGACAATCAATGCACCCTGAACCTTCTCGAGGACCCGGTCTTCCGCAGAGGGGGCAACTCCCACAGTATCCCAAAATAGAGCGATTTCCTGGGCCGGTCGCGCACGCAGCGATGCTCAGACTTCTAGGGGCGTGGAGATTCCCACCAGGAGTGTGGACGCTTCTGGCGATCGCGATCTCGCTTCTGGCCGTAGGGTTCGTGATCAACGTTGTCGCGGGAGCCCTGCGGATGGAGTCGTTGTTCTTTCTCGGTGCGGCGTTCGTCGGGGCCGGCGTGGTCTGCGCGCTTGTTGGGGTCGTGAAGGCGGCCCGGGGTTCGGACCGCTGAGCCCGCAAGGGGTGCGAGTCCAAGCCAGCCTCGACCCGGCTCGCGGGGGTCTCGGAAAGCCTCTTGCGCAGTATCTTCCGTCTGTCCACCGGCGGGGATTGGACGTCGATCCGACTCTCGTCGCGACGCCCGGACCGGTTTCGTTGCGCCGCCCGCTTCGAAACGTTATTACATTAGTAGCCCGGATTCTGTACACTACCGTCTCGCCGAGTGGTCCGAAACGGAACGATGAGCGTAGCAGTCCGGCTGCCCGTTGAACTCCGACAGTTCCTCCAGCTCCCCGGACCCCAGTCCCTTCTCATCCGAGGACCCCCGGGGTCTGGGAAGACGACGCTCGGCCTCGCCCTGCTCGAGGCCGCGGCCGGCGAGCGCGTTCACGTCTCTAACCGGGTCTCCGTCTCCGAGCTCAACCGGGAGTTCCCCTGGCTGGGTCAGAACGGCTCCTCGTCGATCCAGCTCGTGGACGCGAGCGACCTCGAGCTTTCGCTGCACGGCATGTCCCAGGCGATCGCGGCCGCCAGCGTCGTCTCCGCGACAGGCAAGGAGAAGGAGCTCCTCTCCGAGTTCCTCGATCTCCCCTCGCCGATCCAGCAGGCCTGGAGCCTCCTGAAGCCCGACGCCCCGTCGACGGTCGTGATCGATTCGTGGGATGCGCTGGTCGAGCACTACCTCGGACGGCGCCTGCACGCTCCCGACCCACGCCTCGACCGCGGAGAGATGGAGCGGATCCTCCTGCGCGTGATGGGCCGTACCCCGAGCCATCTGATCCTCATCCTGGAGACGGAGGCTCAGTCGCAGCTCGACTACCTGGTCAACGGGGTGGTGGTCACCCGCCGGGAGCTGGTCAACGACCGTTTGGAGCGCTGGCTCCACCTCCCGAAGCTGCGAGGCATCCGGATCGCGAACGCGACGTACCCGTACACCGTGGAAGGCGCGAAGTTCCAGTGCATCGAGCCGTTGCGCCCGTACACCGAGCTGCACCACGGCACCATCGATCCCGAGCCGGACGCGATGCCCGGGTTCCTGTGGCCCGGATCGAAGAGCTTCGCCGAGGCGTTCGGTCGTCTCGGGATCGGTCGGGTGACCCTGATCGAGGTCGAGGAGGAGGTCCCGGATTATGCCGTGCAGCATCTGCTCACGCCCCCGAAAGCGCAGGCCGTGCGGAACGGCGGACGCGTCCTGGTGATCCCATCCCCGTCGCTGTCGGCCGACGAGATCTGGGGTCCGATCGAAGGATCGCGGCCCGCCGGTCACCTGGCCGAGGTGTTCCGAGTGCTGGACGTCAGCGGCCAGCTCGAGCGATCGCTGCGGGGCGGCAGCAAGGACCGGCTCGCGGGGTTGATCTCGCTCAAAGCGTTGCCGCCGCCCGACCCCGCGCGGGACCCGGACGACAACGAGATCAGCCGCTGGCTCAAGGGAGGGGTCGTCGGCGGTCACCCGGGCCTGGTCAGCATGTACGGCACGGGACTGGAGTCCCTGGCGGCCACGATGAAGATCCCGATCTCCTCCGAGGTGGCCGCGAACCTTCCGGCGTCGATCCAGAACATGCTCGGGGGAAGCAGCATGCATCTGATCGCCGTGGGGCGGGCCGATTCGGCGCTCTTCCGACCGATCCGTTCTCTCGCGAGCATCCACCTCCGCGTCATCAACCGCCAGGGCCGTGTCCTTTTGTACGGCCTCAAGCCCTGGACGACGGGGTTCGTGCTCGCGGAGTCCGGCAACTCCGGCCCGTACGACCTGCTTCGTATCGTCTAAGACGATCCCCTCCGGCCGACTCGAACGCGAACCCTTCCCCGGCCGCGGCGGAGTTGGGGGGCCTCCTCGCCTCGTTCGCGCGGCCGTTCCGGCCGGGGGTGATCTCGCCCCGCATCACGTTTAGATATCGGAGACCCCATGGCCCCTCGGCCTCGGGCCAGGAGGGTTGCGCGGAAATGGCAGGACTCGCAGGATCCGGAGCCGCGCGCCCTGCTTAGACTCGCCCCGACGCGCCAGCCCGGCATTCTGCATTCTTTCTTCGCAGCCGGAAGGCCCGTGGGCCGGAACCAGCAATGCCCAACGATGGATACCTCGACGAGAGCGTGCACTGGAAGGTGCGAACCGGGCAGATAGGCTTCGCCGAACCGACGCACCGGGAGATCGCCGACGCGATCCGCGAGACCGGACTCGCGACCGAGGTCGGCCAACGGCTCGGGTCGGGGAAGGAGGCGGACGTGTACCTCGCCCGCGACGGCCCTCGGCTGGTCGCCGTGAAGGTCTACCGGCAGTACCGGACCGCCCACCGGGGCGGCGGATCGATCAAGCTCGAGTCTATGGGCCAACGGGCGTCGCGCGAGTTCGAGCTGCTCGGCTACGCGTGGCAGGACGGGGCGCCGGTGCCGAAGCCGGGGCGGCGGATCGAGAACATGTTCTCCATGCAGTACCTCGGGAGCGCCGAGGCGGCCGCCCCGATGCTCCAGCACGCGGAGCTCGTCGATCCCGAGGGGTTCATGCGCCTCACCGTCGCCGCCGTGGAGCGTCTCGCCGAGGCCGGCATCGTCCACTCGGACCTGAGCCCGTTCAACATCCTCGTCTACGAGGAGACCCCGTGGATCATCGACCTCGCCGCGGGCGTCCGCGTCGATCGGCTGGGGACCCCGCCCTGGCAGCGGCTCGAAGAGGCGACCGTCTCGCTGACCCGCGGGATGGAGGCGCTGCGGCGGTTCTTCCGACGGTATGGGGCCGAGTTCGACCCCGCGGACGTCGTTCGGCGGGTTCGTGCCCAGATCGATCGCTACGGGATCGGATAGTCTTGGAGACAGCTAGCTGCCGAAGAAGGCATGGACGATCTCCCTTCCGAAGCACGGGGTCGGGCCGAGCGACCCGTTCGCACCGCCCGACAGCGCGGGCGGAGGTCCCCTCCGGTGGACGGGGTGAGACGATGACAGATCCCAACGAGAATCCGCCGTCCTCACGGGAGCATGATCCCGAGGGAGCCCGAGAAGCCCCCGGCGCCCACGACCTCGAGCGTCATTCCCTGGCCGTACGGCGACGTCTTCGTGTTGCCGAACTGGACCCACAGCGTGTAGGTCGGAGCCAAGGGGGTACTGCCCGAGAGCCCGTGCGCGAACTTCTGCCAGCTCGTCACCTCGAACGCCCCGTTCTTCGAGATCTTCGAGTCGGCGGCGACGGTGTTGGTGTCCGTCACGATCGACAGCTGCGCCGAATTCTGGGTCACGATGTGGACCGTTCCCGATACCGTCAGGACCAGGAAGTTGAGGTCGCCAAAGGCGATCCCCTGCTGGGCGAGGTCGACGGGGATCGCGTAGCAGTAGTGGCTCGCCTGGCAGTACCCGCTGGTCTGCGTCGACCCTGCGACCGCGTTCGCCGGACCGGCGTAGAAGGCGCTCCCGAGGGGGACCTTCTCGACCGGGTGGGCGAACCCCGCCACGAGCGCGTAGAGCACCGCCGCGAGGACGACCGCGATGGCGACGAGCAGGATGGTGGCGATGATCGGAGAAACCGCCCGCTGCGCGCGGGAGGGCCGTCTCCGTCGCCGGGTGGAACGCATCATGCAGGGGGTCCGTCCTCTTCCGCGCCCGGGCGCGCAGGGCCCGAGCGGCGGCGGTCGGTCCCGAACAGATTCAGCCGTGCTGATAGTACAAATATCTATCTGCCGCACGCCCCGAGAGGAAGATCGAACGCACGGGCGAACTCAAATCGACCGGGGGACTGAGCCAGCGCCCCACCGGGCGACCGAGGGAACCACGATGGCGATGAGGGCGCAGATGGTCACGCTCGTGCCGATCCGAAACATGAGCCGGGGGATCCGCTTCTACACCAAGGTCCTCGGAGCGAAGGTGAACTCCCGGGGCACGGGCCCGATGAAGAACTTCTGGGCGTCGCTGCAGCTCGGCGGCACGGAGTTCTGGTTGGTCGCGCCGTCGAAGCGGGAGAAGCGCACCCTCGCGTACACGACGCTCGTGGTGAAGAACATACGATCGGCGGTGAAGCGGCTCGCCCGCGCGCGGGTAAAGTTCACCCGACCCGAGCGGATGGGCCCGGAGACTCGGGTCGAGGGGCCGATCGCCTTCGAGTCGTTCGGCGCCGCCGCCTTCTTCAAGGACACCGAGGGGAACCTCTGGATGCTCTGGCAATCGGCGTCGGGGATGTAAGAACGGGTCGGCCGACGCTCTGAGCTTCGAGGGTCCGGGGCAGAGCGCTCCCCGACGTTGGGGCGCCCGCCGAGGCCGGCGGTCGCTTATCCCGGACACACGGAGACCTCGTGATCGCCCGGTGGCCCCGAACCCGTGGCCGGATCACCGCGACGGAGCTCGATCGGCCGAAGCCATCGGTCCCCCCCCGCGTGGAATCTGTGCGACGACATGCCGGGGGCCGTATGTTCGCTCCAGCTCTCGAACGCCGGCGAGACCGCGACGAAGACCCCGCTTCCCTCGTTCGCGGACTCCACCAGTGGCCGGACTACGGTGTGCGACAGCTCGAACCCGAACGCGAGACCCCCGACGACGAAATCGAAGGCAAACTGCCAGAGGAGGGCTGGTCGCGCCCGCGACGAGGTCCCGCCCCAGTTCAGGTAAGCGTTCATGATCGACGGTTCGAACGTCGCGGGGAGAACCCCGTTTCCGAGGTCGCGGGTGGGCTCGTGCGTTATAGCCCGGCAAAACTCCCCCCGCTTCGGGGAGATGGCGATCGACACGACCGTCCTGACGGCGGCCGCGGCATGGGCCGTGGCCATCGGGACCGTCGCGCTGCTGTGGTGGCAGGTCCGCGTCTCCCAGCACCTGAACAGCGCCAACGCGGTGATGTCCCTCCGAGAACGGTTCGACTCGCCGGCGTACCGCCGGCGCCGCAAGCGGCTGGCCGAAGGGCTCCTCCTGGGTCGGCACGAGGACATCACGAACCTGGAGGTGGCGGCGTTCTTCGAGCTCGTGGGCTCCTTGACCCATTCGGGCGTGCTCAACCGAAAGCTGGTCTGGGAGGCGTTCGGGACGTGGGTGAGCGGATACTACACCGCGCTCCGGACGCCGGTCGACGTCATCGGGAGGGCCCGGGAGCTCTCCAAGGACCCGCTGATCATGCACGAGTTCGAGTGGCTGTTCCGACTTGTCCAGAAGATCGATCGCAAGATGTTGGGGGCGGAGTTTGACATTGCCCAGTCCACGCAGCAAGAAGTGTTCTTGATGCTCCGCCGTGAAGCGGTCCTGGAGCCGGAGTAGCGGTTCGAGACGTCGAACGGTAGGACCGACCCGACCGCGAACGGTCGGCCTCGGAGGCGGGTTCGAAACGCCCGGGACGCATTCCTTCCGAGAGATTCGTCGCCCCGGGACGTACCGCGCTCGGTCGTGCGGCTCGGACGCCGGGGGTCAGGCGAGCTTCAACTGACGGAGGATCTCGGTAAACCGGGGGTCGGCTCGCAGCGGTTCGTAGCGGGGGTCGAGTCTCCACGTGCGGATCACGATCGAACGATCCCGTACAGCCTCCGCCAACAGGCGGAACGACTCGTCGAGTTCTCCGAGCAAGGCGAAGACGCCCGCGAGGATATCCTTCTTGAACGGGATGCCCTCCGCGGTCGCTTCGATCTGACCCACCCGCTCGAGCGCTCGGTCCCGCTGACCCGTGCTCGCAAAGTAGAACGCGTATCCGGGAGCGAGCGCCGGATCGTGCGGGGAGAGGCGGGCCAACCGTTCGAGCTCCTCGAGCGCCCGGGGCCAATCCCGCTCGGCCATGCGATACTCGTGGAGCGCGAGGTGGTATCGGTCCCCGAAGTTCTCGACCGCCCCGAGCTTCTCGATCTTGGCGGACGCTTCCTCCATGCGGCGGAGGCGGATGAGCAGGTGCGCGGACGCGGCCAACGTCGCGACCGACAACGGGTCTCCCTCCTCGGCCCGGGCCATCTCCCGCAGGGCGTCCTCTCGCCGATCCTGGCACTGGAGCAGGAGGGAGTACCAGTGGTGCGCGGTCGCGTAGCTCGGGTTCAGGGCGACGGCCCGCTGGAACTCCTGTTCCGCGGCCGCGAAATCGAGCTCTTCGGTGAGGGCGTGGCCCAACGACGCGTGCGCCTCGGCGAGGTCGGGGTCGAGCTCGAGCGCGCGCTTCGCGTAGGTGCGGCTGGCTTCGATGTCCCCCGCGCTGCGCGAGCCGACGTAGATCCCGAGGAGCATCGCGACGTCCGCGAGACCCGAGTACGCGGAGGCGTTGCGAGGATCGAGGCGCACCGAAAGCTCGAACTGCTCCCTCGCCGCCGCCAGCGCGCTCGCGGTGCGGTCGCGGAGCAGCACCCGCCCCTTGAGATAGGCGAGATAGGAGTCGGGACGGACGGTCGGTAGGGTCGCGAGCCGCGCGGACTCGGTCGCCCGGAGCGTCACCCGAAGCGCCTCCGCGACCTCCCGGGCGATCTCGGACTGGATGGCGAAGACGTCCACGAGCTCCCGGTCGTACTTCGTCGACCACAGGTGGCCCTGCGACGCGACGTCGATCAACTGGACCGTGATGCGCAGCTGCTGACCTGCCTTCCGAACGCTCCCCTGTAGGAGCGACGCGACGCCCAGGTCCCGACCTATCTCGGCGGCCCCCTTCGTCGTCGAACGGTAGGGAAGCACGGACGTCCGCGCGATCACGCGCAGCCCGTTCAACTGAGAGAGGACGGAGATCAGCTCCTCCGTGAGCCCGTCTGCGAAGTACGCATCGTTCGGGTCCGGAGAGATGTTAGCGAACGGGAGGACCGCGAGGCCCGCGGGGCGGCCTTCCGTCCGGGGAGACTCCCCGGGGGAGTTCGCGGCGACGACGACGCGATACAGTTCCATGGGGGACTGGACGTTCTTCAGGACCCGGGGACCGAGCGGCTCGATCGGATCCGAGATCTTGTTGTGCACCTGTCCAAAGACGGGTTCGGAGATGCAGATCCCTCCCGGCTCCGCGAGGGGCTCGATCCGCGCCGCGATGTTCACCGAGTCGCCGAAGATGTCGTCACCGCGCGGCTCGACGTCCCCCAGATGGATCCCGATCCGCAGGTCGATCGGCTCCGTGCCCGGGGTCGCGTTCCTCTCCTGGAGGCGCCGTTGGATCTCGATCGCGCACCGGACGGCGTCGAGCGCGCTCGAGAACTCGACGAGCGAGCCGTCCCCAATCGACTTCACCTCGCGCCCGCGGTGGGCGGCGAGGAGGGGACGCAGGAGCGCCTCCTGCTCCTCTCTCAGGCGGAGCGCTCGTGCCTCGTCGGCCTGGCTCGCCCGGGTGTATCCGACCATGTCGGTGAACATGATCGCCGAGAGACGCCGGACCGAGGCCACGCCCCCCGATTTGCGTCGAGGGATTAAGGTCCCTCTCCCACGGACGCGCGTCAGCTCTCGCGCCGAGCGGCCTTCGGCTCGACTCAGGAGTTCGGGGGACGGAGCCGCCGCGGCAACTCGGTCGGAAGACGGTACTTGCGCAAGAGGGCCACGAACCTCGGATCGTCGCGGATGGAGTCGAAGAACGGCCCGCGGAAGAACAGCCACAGCACCTGGTCCCCCTCCCGGTCGTCCTTCTCGAGCAGGTCGAGCGCCTTCTCCCGTTCGCCGAGGCTCGCGTAGAGCATCGCGAGATGAGCGGCGGACGTGTACGACCCCGCCTCTCCTCGCTCCACCGCGGACGCAACCTGTCGAGCGGCCTCCGGTCGGCCGACGAGAGCGTTCAGAAGCGCATGGTCGAACCGCTCGTCGTCGTCGGCGTTTCCGAGGGGGGTGGCCGCCTCACGGGCGGCCTCCGCCCGCCTTCCGGCCTGGACGTAGAACATCCCCAGATGGAGGTGCTGGCGAAGCGCGTCCGGGTGGTCCTGGTGGATGTGTTCGGCCCGAGCGATCGCCTCGTCCACCCGCCCCGCCTCGAGTTCGATCCAGGAGAGCGCCCCCTCCGACTCCCCGCCCGGATCCAACCGAAGCGCGCGGCGGTACAGTTCCATCGCCTCGTCGAACCGCCCCAGGCACTCCAGCAAGAGGCCGTAGAACCGGAGGGCGGGGACATTGCTCGGGTTGATCTCGAGGGCCCGGCGGAACTCGGCTTCGGCGGCGTTCCAGTCGTGGTCGAACTGGAGGGCGATGTTCGCGAGCGCCGAGTGCGCGTCGGAGGAGTCGGCATCCAGTGCGAGCGCCTTCCCCGCGAGGTCGCGCGCGCGGGGCATGATCGAGCGGAACGGAAAGAAATCGCCGGCCGCCCCGACGTAGAGGTTGGCCCACGCCGCGTACGCCTCGGCGAACGTCGGGTCCAGCTGGGTCGCCTTCTCGAACGCAGCGAGCGCCTCGTCGATCCCCTTGCCGTGGGACAGCCGGGCCGCGACGAGCCCCCGGAGATACAGGTCGTAGGCCGCCGGGTTCGCTGTGGGTCGCCGACGCGCCTCGGAGAGCTCCGACGGAGCGAGCTGAAGGCGCAGGACCTCGGCCGTGCGTTCGGCGATGTCGGTCTGGACCGCAAAGACGTCGTCCACCTCGCGGTTGTAGCTGTTCGCCCAGACGTGCCCCTGCGTGGCTACGTCGATCAACTGGAGCGTGATGCGGATCCGGTTGCCGGCCTTGCGGACGCTGCCCTCGAGCACCGTGTCGACCCCCAGCTCGGACCCGACCTGAGCGATCGATTTCGGGGCCGTCTTGTACGGAGCGACCGACGTCCGCGCGATGACGTTCAGCCCGCGGACGTGCGATAGGACGGCGATCAGCTCTTCGGTGAGGCCGTCGGCGAAGTATCCATCGCTCGGATCAGGGCTGATGTTCGCGAGCGGCAGCACCGCTAGATGGTGACCCCCCGACCGTCCGTCGAGGGTCGGCTCGCCCGCGCCGACCCGCGGCGGGACGAGACGGTAGACGGCAACGGGAAGTCGGATGTTCTTGAGCGCGGTCGGGCCGAGGGACACCAGCGGCGCTTCGATCTTGTTCTGGACCTGATCGACCACCTGCTGGGTGAGGCAGATCCCCCCCGGCTCCGCAAGCGATTGGATGCGGGATGCGATGTTCACCGCGTCGCCGAGCACGTCGTCGTTCGACTCGACGACGTCGCCGACGTGGATGCCGATCCGGATCTGGATCCTGCGCGGCGACTCGACGGACCGGTTGTAGTCCCCGAGCGCGATCTGGATCTGCTGCGCGCCGTGCACCGCGTCCAGCGCGCTCGGGAATTCCACCAGGAAGGCGTCCCCGACGGTCTTGATCTCTCGTCCCCCGAACCGCTCAAAGATCGGACGCAGCAGATCGTTGTGACGGGCGAGGTCCGCAAGCGCCCCCTTCTCGTCCGCCTGGACGCGTGCGGAGTAGCCGACGATGTCCGTGAACATGATGGCGGCGAGGCGGCGCCGGCCGGTGGCCATGCCGAAGGGACCGGTCCCCTCGAATTAATGGCTTGCCCGCCTCGGAACGGTCCGCGCCTCGAACCCGCGACCGCGCGGTCGGAGCCGACCGGTCGCCGGGCGGCCTCGACGCCGCCGGGGGCACGGTCCGTCGGGTCTGAGAGAGAGCGAGACACTGCCGACTCTGACCGCCCGAGCGCTCAGGACCGGGGGTGGGTTCCCGTCTCCTGCGGCGGCGTTAGCGATGGCTTGCGACCAAAGCCCGGAGCGTCCCGGGCGCCGCCGGGGACTCTCAATACCTTTTTTACCCCCATGCCAGCATCATCTGGCGGGACGTGCCCCTGTGACATCGTCAAAAGGACTGGTTAGGACCATCGCCGTGAGCCTGCTGATCGTAGGAACCCTCGCGCTGGGCTTCGCCCCCGTGGGGGTCGGTGCGGCTGCTCCCGCCCACGCGGCGGCCCACGCCGCCCCGAGCGTGACCCCGTCGGTGCAGCGCGCGTTCGGAGGTTCCGTCTCCGCCACGTGGAGCTGCATGTACGGCGGATGCTTTGCCAACGACACGAACGTCGGCAACCTCACCCTGAGCCTGCAGTACTCCGTCACCTGGGCCGTCATCTACACTGTGACCAACGTCTCGGGGAGCCAGACGGAGGTCCAGATCCAGGCCGCCCTCGGCGCCTCCGCGTCCATCGCGATCTCGACGTGCACCAACGGCACGGGGACAATCCCGTGCCAGACGACCTCGTTCGCGGTCTCCCTGAAGGGATCCGAGGTGTTCAACGGCTACACGAACCTCACGTCGGGTTCGGTCAACCAGACGAACGCCTCCGCCGGCCCGCTCGGCAGCACCGCCGCCTGGGCGATCATGAACTCGTGGTCGAAGGCGTCGCTCAACTTCAGCGGCTCGTTCTCGGCGACGATCCCCCTCTCGGACGTCAGGTCGGAGTCGGTGAGCGCCTCGTTCGATGTCGGCGGCTCGTCGACCTCCTCGATCAACTTCCCGAGCCCGCTCGCCGTCGTGCCGGTGGACCCGGTGGCGGGCGACATGTGGCAGTCGAGCGCGCCGTACACCGCGAGCGGGTCGTACTCGAACGGTTCGACCCTCACGCTCAACGAACCGGACAGCGCGCCGATGACCGTCTCCCACTGGTACCACGGCTCGGTTACCCCGTCGGGCACGCTCGCGCTGAACGGAACGGACGTCGGCCCGGTAACGCTGTACGACAACTACACGGCACCCCCGACGATGGTCACCGCCCAAGTGATCGACCTCACGTTCTCGAGCGGCAACTACTCGGCCGAGGATGGGTGGCTCGTCGTGCCCCTCAATCTCTTTGGTGGGGTCGGTGGGCTGCTCTCCCAGACGGCCGTCCAGCAGACCGGCCCCTCTCCCGCCGTCGGGGCGCACACCGCCGCAACGGACCTGAACGGTTCGTCCGAGTCCGCCTACTACCGTGACGGGCCCGGGATCATCGGGGTCGGAGCCACCGGCAACTCGACCCTCCCGGTCGGGGAGCCGGGCGCGGAGACTCCCACGATCAAGGTCCAGGCCGGACCCGAACCCGTCAGCGTCGCGCAGGACCAGTACAACTCGATCGTCTCGCCCGGGTCGAGCGGCAACGGGTTCCCGCTGCTCCTCGTGCTCGTCGCGGCGGTCGTCGTCGTAGTGGCGATCGGCGGTGTCTTTGTCTGGCGCCGCTCGGCCGGTCGCAACCGCCCGCCGTCGCCCCCGCCTCCCCCGACCGGGATGAACCCCGGAGGACCGGGCCCCGGTCAGTAGTCCGATCGGCTCGTGTTTGGCCCGCGGATCGCTCCGCGGGCCCCTCCAACCCCTTCTTCCTTTGACCCGGTTCTGCAGGACTTCCAATCGCCGCGACTGCACCATTGGGCGAAACCCGGCGAATGCCCCACGGCAGGGAGGCCGAATCCGTCCCGCGCGGATTCGCCGGGTTTCATCGTGGGCGGTTCCGCCGGTGATGCATCCCGGCCACGAACCCCCCGATGGCCAGCAGGACCGCCCCCGCAACTGCCATACCGCGCAGGATCAGCATCCACCCCGCGCTGTGGTGCGTGTAGAACCAGATCCCTACTCCGAGGATGGTGATCCCCGCCGCCGCCACTCCTTCGGCCGTCTCCCCTCCGAGAGATATCGCAAAGAGGATCGAAACGAGGAAGGCGACCAGAACCCCCACGACCATTAGGACAAATCCAAACTCAAGAGGGCGCAGTTCGCGCGTGCTTTCCAGGAGGAGGCCGGCGGTGGCCAGCAACAGCAGGCCGTAGAGGGCGACTCCCACCCATCGAAGTTCGATGTCCTCAGGATCCGTGAACTCCGCTGGGTCCCTCGCGTCCGGAACCTCCACGGTGGGAGCGTCGCTGTGGGCCAGCGCGCCAACGCTGGGAGACGGGCGAACCATGGTCGATCTCGCCGAAAGGACGGAGATGTTACAACGATATCCACGCGAGAGCGCGCCGGCCCGTCCGGCCGAGATCGTTTCGGGCGTACGGCGGCGCGACCTGAGTTGACCCTGCGAGAGTCCGTCGAGCCCGCCCGAGCCGGCCTATAGGACCCTGCGGTTCAGTGCGGGTTCGCCCGCCCCGATTCGAAAGTGATTCCTTGCTCTACCCAGTGGGCTGCAGTCTCTGCCTTCTTGCGAGCGTCGGTGACGGTCGTTCCCCGCGCCACCGCGACGCCGAGACGTCGATCCGGGTGGGCGTCGGGCTTCCCGAAGAGGAACAGCCGCACCCCCGGGGGGGCCAGCGCCTTGGAGAGATTCGAGTACACCGGCGCCGTCCCCGTCGCGGCGGAGAGGATCACATGGCCGGCGGCCGGTACCGTGGGCTCCGGTCCTTCGTACGGAAGCCCGAGGATGGCGCGCGCGTGCAACGCGAACTCGCTGTTCCACTGGCTTCCCAGGGTCACGAGGCCCGTGTCGTGGGGGCGTGGCGAAACCTCGCTGAAGTAAACGGACTCCCCGGCCACGAAACACTCGACTCCGAAGACTCCGAATCCCCCGAGAACGTCGGTCACCGCGACGGCGACCTCCTCGAGTCGACGCACGACCCCGGTCGGCAGATCGGCCGGCTGCCAGCTCTCGTGATAGAGGGTCCCGGGTCGTGCGTGCCCGATCGGGGCCATCACCGTGGTTCGGGGTCTCCCCCCGGGATCGAAATGCCGAACGGCGAGCATCGTCACCTCGAGATCGAATCGGACGAACTCCTCGATCATGATCCGAGGGTTCGCGACCCTTCCGTGCTCGGAGGCTTCGGCGTAGGCGCGGTCGAGCTCGCCGGACGACCGGACGACCGACATCCCGTGACCCGAGCTCGACATGATCGCCTTGAAGATGCAGGGGAAGCCGATCTGGGTGGCCGCCGTGCGGGCGTCTCCCAGATTGTCGGCGAAGGCGAAGCGGCTCGTCGGCACACGGGCGGTCTCGGCCGCCAGGACGCGGATCCGCTCCCGGTCCATCGTCGTTCGGGCTGCCGCCGCGTTCGGGATCACCGTCCACCCGTCCGCCTCGAGCCGGACCAGTTCCGACGTCGCGATCTGCTCGATCTCGGGCACGATGACGGAAGGACGGACCTCCTCGACCAGCGCCCGCAGAGCCGCGGGATCGGTCATGGCCAGGACACGGGAGCGGTGGGCCACCTGCATCGCCGGGGCGTGCGCGTAGCGATCCGCGGCGACGACCTCCGCCCCGAGGCGCATCGCTTCGATGGCGATCTCCCGTCCCAGCTCTCCGCTCCCGAGCAACAGGAGTCGGGGCGCAGAGCCGATCTCGGGGGATCCGAGCGTATCACGGAACGGGACGCCGTGCTGGGCAGGAATGCTGGCCACCGGGAGGCGGTAGCATCGGGACGCTTAAGGCGGACCCGACCGGGCGGGGTCACCCGTCGCCGCGCCACCTTGGACGCTGGTCCGGCATTTCGGGGGAACGAAGTCTGGGCCGGGCGCCGCACCGACGAGCCCCCTCCGCGAGAAGTCGAAGGGCCCCGTCCTTCCCTCCACGATGAGGCATCTCGTAAATACGTCGATTCCATGCCCGTTTCGGCGCGGTATGCTGGGGGCGAGTCTCCCCGGAGTCGTCGGCGGCCCGGTGGGGCCCGGCGCCGCAGTCTGCGTCGTTCTCCTGTTGACCGCCAGCGGCGTCCTCGTCGCCCTAGCGGGCGCAGGAGGGTCGCCTTCGAGCCTGGCTTCCGCCTCGAACTCGCTGCGGCCGTTAACGCCGATGGGTGGCGGGTCCGACGTATCGGGGGCCCTGCCCCGCTCTCCCGACAGTTCGCAGCTCCAATCCCCCCACCCCGGGACGATCGACGCGTTCGAGTTGGCTGCCTCGGGCGCGGCCACGGTGGATCCCGCGATCGCCTACGACACCATCAGCTACGAGCCGATCCTCAACGTCTACGAGACGCTCGTCAACTACAACGGGAGCTCCACCACCAGCTTCGTCCCCACGCTGGCGACGTGCGTCCCGAGCACCGTGCAGTGCGTCTCCGACTACGGGACGAACCTCACGGGCTATGCCGGGAGTCGACCGATCGACTGGACGTTCGTCCTGGACGATCAAGCGAACTTCTACGACCCGACGACCCACGTTTCGTGGGGGGTGTACCCGTCGGACGTCATGTTCTCCATCGCCCGCGCATTGTCGTTCTCCGACCTGCCGTACGAAGGAAAGACCCCGGGATGGATGCTCGGCCAAGCGCTGCTCCCGACAGGTCGGGCGGGCTGGGATGCCGGACTTCACTACCCGTTCAACACGTCCTCAACGGCGATCCTCGGCTCGATGCTCGTCAACGCATCGGCGTTCTGCCCGGCGGTCGCGGTCGCCGACGAACACGGCTGCATCTCGTTCGTCGCTGACGGCGGTGGGGCCGCCTGGCCGTTCTTCCTCGACCTGATCTCGAACAACCTCGGTGCGAGCATCGTCCCGTGCGGCTGGTTCTCCTACGAATCGGCCGGGATGCCGGGGTGGGGCACGAACGCGGGGAGGGGCGACGGGAGCTGCGGGCTGCCCGGCGGGACGCCCGGCCACCCGATCACCACGACCGACAGCCCCGCGTGGGCGACCTACCTCTCGGGCCTGAACCCGGAGTCGTGGGACTCCTTCGAGGAGGCCGCCGACGGGGCCCCCTCCGCGGATCCGGGGGTCCAGTGGAGCATGGTGGGCAGCGGCCCGTACTTCGCGCAGGTCCGCGAGGGGGTCGGGTACAATCTGTCGCTGAACCCCGCGTACGAGCAGCCCGGCGGCTGCTCGGGAGCGGGCGTCCTCGCGACGTACTCCGGCGGTTGCGATCCTGCTCCCAGCTCGTTCCTGCCGACCGTCCACGTGGTGTGGGAGTCGACCGTTGACCCGGGCATCGGCGCGTATCTGGCGCACCAAGCCGACTTTGCGAGCATGCAGTATGGGGGGATCCACACCGAGGGGTACGGCGACGGGTACTGGAACACGTACGTGTTCCCGACCCTCGTCCAAGCCTTCACGACGATCGACCTCGATTGGAGCGCGTCGGCGTACGCATCGGAGTTCCCGTCGGAGCCGACCCCCACCGTCCCCTCCACGTTCTTCACCAGCCCCGGTCTGCGGGCGTTCTACACCCACTCCTACCCCTACCAGACCGTCGAGCGGACGATCCACACGGTCGACGGCGTACCGTTCTCCGTCGATGCCGGCGGCCCCATCCCCCTCGGGATGGGAGACTACTATCCCGCGAACGTCTCGTTCCCGGGAGGATCGCCCGACACCGACCCCGCGGACGTCGGGGGAGCCGCGTGGTGGTGGTCGCAGATCACGGACCCGAGCTCTTCGTACTACGACCCCCAGCTCTCGACCTGCAGCCCGTCGACGCCGTGCACGTTCCCGATCCTCGGTCTCGTGGGCGACCCGGCGGGCGCCGGGGCGATCGCCGACTGGGTCGCCGAGATCGACTCGCTCTCGGGGAACGCGCTCCGGCCGTTCACCTTCAACCTGACCTACCTTCAGTATCTCGACTTCCTCACGACACCGGCCGAGCCCTATCATAGTCCGATCCCGTCGTTCGACGGCTTGGGGTGGGCCCCCGATTTCCCGGATCCGACCGACTACGTGACACCGGAGATCTCGCCCAACCAGACGTTCACCGTGGCGGACTCCTTCTCCGAACAGGTAGGTTACCACGCCCAGAGCGCGGCGAACATCTCCGCCTGCGGCCACTACGGCTCGAGCTTCTCCGACCTGGTCTACTGGGCGCACGCGGCCTCCGACCCCGCGGGCGGACAGCTCAACGAGACCTGCCAGGGGGTCGCGTACTCGGCCGCGACCTACTGGATCGGCGTGGCGGCGAACGAGAGCGACGGACCGGCGCGCGTGCTCGACTACGACCTGATCGAGCAGATCACCAACGGCCTCTCCATGTACGTCTGGGACGGGCAGACGAACGAGGTCACCACGGCGGCCCCCTGGATCTCGGCCGCGTCGATCGACCGCAATCCGATGATCGGGGGCGGCGGCGACGAGGTCTGGTCGGAGATCCGGTATCAACCGTACCTGAACACCGTGACGTTCCAGGCGTCCGGCCTACCGGCCGGCGCACCGTGGTCCGTCAGTGCCAACGGCTCGATCGCGTCGGAGAACGCTTCGGCGCACGGTCGGGGGACGCTCGTCCTGCACGAACCGAACGGGACGCTCTCCTTCTCCCTCGCATACCCCGTTGGGTACGGGGTCTCCCACGTCACCGGACACGGTTCCGTGAGCCAGAACCAGACCACGGTATCGGGCCGCACCACGGTGGCGATCGCCTTCGGGCCGATCGAGAACCTCACCTTCGCGGAGACCGGCCTCCCCACGAGCACCCTCTGGGGAGTCACTCTCTCCTCGGGGTACGCCCACGGGGGCCCGGCCGGGACCCTGAGCGAGACCTCCGATCGTGCGGCCGTGAACTTCTCCGTCGTCAAAGGATCCTGGAGGTTCGTCGTGTCCGTTGTCCCGCCCTCGTACCGGGCCCATCCGGCGCACGGCACGCTGACCCTCGGCCGAGCCGCGAAGGAGAAGACGATCCGATTCGACCCCATCGCGAGACCCCACCCCCCCATCCCGGACCTCGCGACGGGGCCCCCGGCCTTCCTCTCCGCAGCGATGGCCGTGCCGCGTGCCGCGTCCCGAGGGCTGCCCCCCTAAGGAGTTCTCCCGGCTCCCCGGTCTCGTCGTCCGCCGGACTCAGGCGACGGGGGTGCGGACAGGACCGACCGGACGTGATGGGACCGCGGTCAAGGTGGTACGGAGGATTCCTCCCATTGCTACCTAAAACCGTAGTACTGGAACCCCGTTGAGCGGGGCGAGGCGAGAGCCTCGAGAGTGGTTCCATGGGAAAGCGTTGGCTGGTGGGGCTGGTGGCGGCGATCGCGGTCGTGTGCATGGCGGGCGCCGGGTTCTCGGCGTTCACCGCTCAGGCGGCGGTCTACGGGACGGCGAATTCGGCGACGATGGACTTGCAGATCACGGACTCGGCAACCTTTGGGTGCTTCTACTTCTACAATGTGCCGGGGGCTCCGGGCAGCATCGCGGTGACCGGGGAGAACGCCGAACTGACGGCGCTCACGGTCGTCGCGTCGAACATGACCCCGAGCACCTACTGCTACATCGGGATCGCTCTCGAGAACACCGGGTCGGTCGCCGTGAACGTCAGCGTGGCCCTGGAGACCGCGGGAGCGGGCGGGATGTGCGTGGCGGACGAGGTCAGCTGCTACGGCGTCTTCACCTACTCGGGGATCGGATCCGACGGGACCATCTATTGGGTCGGCGCCCCGAACTACGGGACCCCGACCTACTCGAACGCGAACTTCGTCACCCTGAGCCCGGGCGGGACGTACATCGACTACATCGGCGTCGACCTTCCCCCGGGATCGACGGACGCCTCTCCGGCGAGCGCGACGTTCACCGTGCTGTACACGGCGACGCCCGGTGTCCCGACCGGAACCCCTGAGGGGGTCTTCTCGGGCGTTCCCGGGGCGTGAGCCGCGAGAGACGCACCGCGTTCCAGGCCGAACCCCTTCCCTCCGGTCGGGGGGGTCCTTCGGGACCCCCTTGGCCGGGGCTCTCGACTCCGGCAGGATCGGGTCGCCCCGGAGGGCTCGCACGCCCCCGGCTCCCGACGGCCCACGATCGGGGAGTCGATCCCCGCAGTTTCTCGCCGACAGGCGCACGGAAGGGGCCTTCGCGCGAGACCAAACGTTTTTGAGGAGGGGAATCGGCTGGGAGGGACCATGGCACAGGCCCCCCCTCCCGCCGCATGGACTCCGCCGACATCGACCGCCCCGGCCGCTTCGTCCGCCCCCAAGGGGGGTGGCTCGAGCCTTGCGACGATCCTCGCCGTCGTAGCGATCGTCCTCTCGCTCGTCGCCGTGGGGATCAGTTTCGCCAACATGAAGTCGACCTCCACGTCGAGCGCGCCGGGCGTCGCACCCGAGTCGCTGTACGCCGTGGTCGCCAGCAACGGGGCCCTCGTCCGGGCTTCCGGCGTGAACGGAAGTATCGAGACTGGCACCGGCACCTACCAGGTGAACTTCACGCAGATTCTCTACCAGTGCACGTACTCCGCCATCCTCGGCACGACCGGCACCGGCGTGCAGCCCGCCGGCTATGCGACGGTGGCCAAGGACGCCGCGAACTCCTCCGACCTGGATGTATCGACCTACAACCAATCGACCCACGCCCTGACGAGCTACTCTTTCCACATCGTGGCGTCGTGCCCCGGCGGACTCTACGCCGCGGTCTCTGCCACTGGAACGTTCGTGAGCGGCGCCGGAGTCTCAGCGTCCTTCAGTCAGGGGCTCGGCGCCTACACGGTGTTGTTCAACCAGGACGTCGCCGGGTGCGCCTTCAGCGGCGGTCTAGGTGAGAGCGGCAGCGGACCGAGTTCCTCGGGGATGTTCACGGTCGCCGATCGGGCAGGAAACAGCAACGGGGTTTGGATCGACACGTTCCTCTCGAATGGAACCCTCTCGAACGAGTCGTTCCATCTGGAAGTCTACTGCTAGGGCGATTGCACTGTTTCGAGTCGACAACCCTTTCCTCCCTATTCTCTCCCGGCCTCGACTTCAAATCCTGGCGACCGTTTACCGAACGTGGTTGCTCGATACCAGGCTCTCTCCCTCGATCTGTGGTTCACCGCGGTGTCGCACCCCCCGGGCTTTGAGGCGAACTGGACCGAAGCGCGGCTCGACTACCTCGAGAGCGCTCTCCGCGACCGATCGGGCCGCCCGCCGGGGCGGGAAGCTCTACGGGCCGCGCTGGATCAGGTCGGAGCCGAGCTGGCGGGGCGCGATCTCAATTGGGGAAAGATCGACCCCGGGGAGGTGCTTCGCCAGTGCGCGGATCGACTGGGAGCCACGGCGCCCCGGGGACTCGAGGAGTCTATGCGGGAGTACTCGGCGGCCGGGCTCGCCGAGCACCCGCCGACCGTGAATCCCGAGCTACGAAGCGTCCTCCCCGCGCTGCGCGACCGGGGGGTCCCCGTGATCATGATCACGAACACGGCGCGTCGGGCGGCGACGTGGAAGTCGATGCTTCACGATCGCTGGGGGCTCGTGTTCGACCACGTGATCGCCTCGTGCGAGGTCGGGAAGGCGAAACCCGACCGAGCGATCTTCGAACGCGCGAGCCGCCTCCTGGGTCTTCCGGCCGCAGAGATCCTCCACGTCGGGGATCGCTGGGAGCTCGATGTCGTCGGCGCGCAGAACGCCGGGTTCGGCGCGGCTCTCTATCGAGGGCTGTGGGGGTCCTACCCTCCCGGGATGTACCCGGAGACCGACCCGGGGCTGGTCGCGCGCAGCGGGGTGCTGTGCGTCGATCGTCTCGAGGAACTGCTCGAGGACGGCCTCCTCGCTGGCCCATCCGCGTAGCGCCCGAGGAGCGAGCCGGACTCCGGTACCGACCCCCGCGGGACCCGCCCGAGCCTCCGTCCGACCCTCCGTCGGTCCACACCCCCCGGAAGGGAGCCGGCCGCTGGAATCCGA
This sequence comes from Thermoplasmata archaeon, assembly GCA_035499455.1. GTDB lineage: Archaea > Thermoplasmatota > Thermoplasmata > Lutacidiplasmatales > UBA184 > Lutacidiplasma. The sequence continues at coordinate 45,868 of DATJYS010000004.1, forward strand.
TGTGCGCCCTAGACACATCGGCGCGCCGGCATCCCGGCTGCGCCCCTTCGACCGGTGTACCACCTCAAAGGACATGTATGGCGAAGCGCAATACTGTGCTCCTGGCGGTTACCGGAATGCCTCCTACGGCGATCTTCGGCCAACCGACCTCCGTGTTCGTCGGCGGGCCGAGTCGGTCGCTTCTCAACTGGGTCGTCTACGCGCTGGCGTCCCGAACGGATCCCGGATTCATTTGGACCGACGTGCGGCTCCCGGGGGAGGTCCTCGCGGGGACCGACCCGCTGGCCCGCGGGCTCGTCGACCCGGACCGCCTGAACATCGTCTACCCGCAGGAGCTGGTCCCGGGCGACCCGTCGGCCGTCCCGCCGGCCGGGGTGGATCGGCCCGCGCCTCCCGCGACGGTCCGCCGTCTCGAGGACTTCCTCCGGCTCCCGTTGCACACCCAGCGCCTCCTGGCGGGGGCCCCGAAGGGCGGCCATCCGATCGTGCTGGCGCTCTCGAACGCGCATCGGATGGTCGGCCCGTACCCCACGGAGACGGTCGCGCCGATCGTTCGGACCATCGTGGAGTCGGGGGCGATCCTGTTCGTCACGTTCGCGGACGCGCCTCCCGAGGGTCGGTTCGCCTTCGAGACGGTCCTCCAGGTGGAGGGCGAGACTCCCCGCCGCTGGAAGGACGCCGCGCTCTGGGTGGAGCGGGGCCCGACGGACGGTCCCCTTCCTTCTGGGGCGCGCTACCCTCTCGCCGAATTCGAACCGATCGCCGCGGTCCTCTCTCAGGAGTTTCCCTGAGTCCGGGGGCGCTTCCAGAGGTTACCCGGGTCGCGAACCCCCGGGTCGGGCGAGCGCGTTGAGCTCGTCGTACGTCAGGGCCCCCTCCACGAGAAGCCGGAACGTGCCGCGCTCCCGTATCTCCCGGCTCGCGCGCTTCAGGAACCCGAGCGTGGCGTACGAGGCCGCGGGACCGAAGCTGATCCGTTTTACCCCGAGGCGCGCCAGCGCCTTGACCGGCGGGAGACCCGGTCGGACCATCACGTTCACCGGACCCCCGACCTCCTCCACGAACGCTCCGATCCTCGCCGCATCGGTCAAGCCCATCGGATAGACGCAGTCCGCCCCCGCCTCCCGGAACGCGACCGAACGGCGCACCGCTTCCCGGAACCGTTCGCGCTCGGAGCCCGCGGCGTGGCGGAAGGCGTCCGTGCGGGCATTGATCACGAGCGGGATTCCCATCGACGTACCGAGGCGTCGAATCGCGCGCAGCTTCTGGACCTGGGCCGAGAGCGGATAGAGACCGCGTCCTGAGGGGAGCAGGTCCTCGAGATTGACCCCCACCGCCCCCGCCCGGAGCATCGAGCGCACGGTCGCGACGACGGCCGCGACGCTCCGCCCGTACCCCGAGACGATGTCGGCCGAGAGGGGAACCGAGATCAGCCGCGCGATGCGGGCCACCGCCGCGACCAGGTCGCGCCGGGGCATCGTCTCGCCGTCGGGATAGCCGTGCGAGACCATCACGCCGGCGCTCGAGGTGGCGACCGCGGGGAATCCCGCCTCCTCGAAGAGCCGGGCGCTCGCGACGTCCCACGCGTTCGGCAGGAGGAGCGGCCGCCGACCGTGGTGCAGGGCCCGGAACGCCTCGGCCCGCCGCGCCGCTGCGCTCATCGTCCGGCCCACGCTCCCGCCCCGCATAACCTCGAACCGTTCGGCCCGAGGCGCCGAGAGGCACCGCTCGGAACCCCGCCGAGCGCCGTGCGAAGGTGTGGCGGGGCGCTCGGTCGCCGTCCAAGGGTTTATCTCCCGGTCCGGGCAAGCTCACTCTACTTCGGCTCGGAACTGGATCCCCCACACCGGGACCGGTCCCGTGGAGAACCGCACATGCAGACCCCGAGAGCCCGGCGCGCGCCCGTCCTCGTCCGAACCCCCTCCATCGCTCGACCGACGGCGGGCGGCCCCGCGGGGAGGAGCCGGCGGTGACGCGACCCAACTGTCCTCGATCGATCGACCTCGTCACCCGGCGCGGTCGCCGATTCGGGCTGCGGCCCGAGGGCCGTCGTGCGGCGGCGCATCCGTCCGGCGGTGCCCCGCTCGAGTGGCGCCCGACGCGGGCCGAACCGCCCCGAACGGCCTCCCCGATCGTCCCGCTCGCGGCGCGGGAGGCTCCCCGCCCCCCCTCGCACGACCCCGTACGCCCCGGGGCCGAGCCGGGGACCGGCACCGGGCCGAGCCGCGAGCTCGACGCGATCCAGTCCTACCTCGAACGGTGCGGGCTGGGCGCGACCCTCCTGGATCTGGTCGCGCTCCGGACCTCGATCCTGAACGGCGATCCGCGTCGGATCCAGCAGCAGTTCACCGAGGCGCTCGCCCGGGGCGAGCGTCCGGAGCGGCTCCTGCAACTTCGGGCATGGGAAGGCGCGACCGTCTTCACCGACCGCGAGCGGTGCGCGCTCGCCTGGACGGATGCGCTCACCCAACTCCCCCGGGCCCCGGTGGGGGAGGCGATGTACGACCGGGTTCGTTCCCAGTTCAGCGAGCAGGAGGTCGTCGACCTCAGCTGGGCGATCGTGGCGATGAACGCGTGGAACCGCCTCGCCATCGCCTTCCGGACGAGCTCGACGTAGCGCCCCGCCTCCCGTCGGCACGCTCCTCGGCGCCCGCCGCTGCGATGCGGCCGTGGCGCTACGTCGTCGCGCCGGGAGGGCGGCGGATGACGCCGGAGTGGAGTTCCATCGCGCCGGTCGAGCGGTCGATGCGTCCTCGGACGCCGAACGTTCGGCCGAGGCCCGCGACCTCCACGATGTACCAGAGCACCTCGTAGCAGTCGCCCCGGACGAAAGCGACCCCCACGTGGGCGCGCATCGCCATCCACGGGTTGTGCTCCATCGCCGCGAGGTACGTACGCTCGAGCGCCTCCCGCTCGGAGCCGACCGGCCCGGGCGAGGGGGGGACCTTCGCGACCTCGAACGAGGTCTCGGGCTCGGGAGCCTTCTCCCCGAATCGGTAGCGGCGGAACCGAAGGCGGTAGCGGGCCGGGGTGTCCTCCTGGTCGAGGAGCGTCCAGACCCGCGGATTCGAGGTGGGGGCGACGGCGGAGAACCGCTCGCGCCGTCGCACGACCCCGGCCCGCCAGCGGGCGACCCCCCGCAGCAGGAGGTACCCCCCGTAGATCGCCGCCAGGATCCACGTCGTCTCGACCCAGACCGATAACGGGACGTGGCCCCGCTCGGCGATCAGGGTCCCGAGCGTCACGGCCGTGAGCGAGAGCATGGCGACGTTGATCGCGACGTCCGCGTCGAGGCGCAGGCGGCGCAGCGAGAATGGGAGGAGGGGGAGGACGGCGAAGTGCGTGAACCCGTCGAGGAAGACGTGCGAGAGACCCCCGATCTCCATCGCCACGAAGTAGCCGAGCGGGGAGGCGTGCGTGAAGAACGGAAGGTACGGAACGAGGACGCACCCGACCGCCGCCACGATCGTCACGCCGAGGATCGAGTGCGTGATGCCGTGGTGCCGCAGGATCGGGAAGCGGCGGGTCAGGGGAAAGAGCAGGGCGTCCCCGTCGGGGAGCCCGCCGGCGAGCGCGCCCGCCGCGATGAACTGGGGGGCCCCGGGCCCCCAGACGACGAAGGAGAGGAGGTAGGCGAAGACGACGTGCGTGAACAGGTCCATGGAACGGCTCCGGGCTCAGGGCGGAGGGATCGGGGAGGCGGCGCGGGGAAGGCGGCCGCGCAGGAACAGACCGAGGGCGAGCGCCACGACCAGGAGCGCCAGCATGACGCCGAAGGTGAGGTCGTAGGAGCTGATGAGCGAGCCACGGTAGAGGTCGAGGTACGTGGTGCAGAGCGGGAACGGAGGGGTCGCCGACGCGCAGGCGGGGCTCGGCGACGGGTCGAGCGCCTGGAACCGGGTCTCCTGGACCGAGGCGAGCACCGACAGACCCACCGCTCCCCCGAGCGACTGCAGGAACTGGATCAGACCGCCCGCCTCCCCCACGTCCATGGTGGCGACCTGGTTCTGCGCGGAGAGCAGGAAGACCGGGAAGGTGAGGCCGATGCCGAACCCGAGCGGGATCAGCGCGACGACCACGCCCCCGATCGGAAAGAACCCGAAGGCGAAGCGCCAGAGAGGCGTCGAGACCGACAGGAGCGACAGGTCGGCCATTCCGGCGATCGCGATCACGATGCCGACGAGCGCCACCCCCCGGTAGGAGAGCCGGGTCAGCAGCTGGCCCCCGAGCGCCGCCCCGACGACGAGCGGGACGACGAGGAAGTAGAGGATGTCCCGGACGAGGTTCGCGGTCTGCGCTCCGGGCGGAGCGAGCGCGAAGCTGACGACGAGCGAGAGGAACGTCGCGACCGGGAAGAAGACCATGCCGATGAAGTAGGTCGCGCCCCCGCCGGCGGCGATGATCCGTTGGCCGAACAGCCGGATCGGCACGAGCGGATTCGCGGCGCGGTACTCCCAGACGAGGAACAGCACCACCAGGACGGCGGCGGTCGCGAGAAGGCCGACGACCCGAAGGTCGGTCCACGCCCAGCCGTTGTCGGCGATTTGGTAGAGCGGGAACATGAGGGCCGCGACCCACCCCGTCAGCAACGCCGCGCCGACCGAGTCGAACTGACGGACGACCGGCGGGCGGAGCGGTCCCAGAACCGACGCCACGATCGCGAAGCCGACGAGACCGATCGGGATGTTGACGTAGAAGACCCATCGCCAGGTCGTGAAGCCGACGATCGCGCTGCCGATCAGCGGCCCGGCGACGACCGCGATGCCGAACACCCCCGAGAGCGCCCCGATCACCCGCGCCCGGGTCTCGGGGGGAAAGGTGACCGCGACGATCGCGATGCCGACGGGGAAGAAGTCTCCGCTGCCGAACCCCTGGACGGCGCGGAAGGCGATCAGCTCGCTCAGGTTCTGGCTGATCCCGGCGAGGACCGACCCCGCGATGAAGATCGCGAGTCCCGCGAGGAAGACGTTGCGTCGGCTCCAGAGGTCGGAGAGCTTCGCGAAGATCGGGATCCCGGTCGTCGACGCGATCACGTAGGCGCTGATGACGAACGTCCCGCTGTTCGGCTGGTGGAACTGGTCCAGGATCGTGTGCAGCGCGGTCAGGACGACGAAGCTGTCGAGGGCGCCCATCAGGAGGGCGAGCAGGATCCCCACGACGATCAGGACCTCGAACTCGACCGTCGGCGTCGGGCCCGGCGCGGGGCCGGCGGGCGCGGTGGACGGGGCGGGGTCGGACGTCACCGCGCCGGGCTGGGGCTCTCCCATATAGGCGTTCGGGGCGCCGGGTCCTCCGGGTTAGCTGCGGGCGCCGGCGTCCCGGCGCGCGTCTACGGCAGCCGCGCCTGCCGCTCGTGCGCCGGTCCGAGCGACCAGTCGACCGGCGGCAGCCCCATCTCCTCCCGGAAGCGGCTCACCGACGCCGGGGCGAACCCCGCGAAGTGGTTGTTGAAGAAGACGAACGCGGAGCGGATCTCGGACGTCCGGGCCTTCAGGCGGTCCGCCCACAGCCGAAGCTCGGCGGACCGGTCGATCCGGATCTCCCCGTGGGTCTCCGCCGGCACCGTCGTGTGGTCGCCGATGAACCGCAGGTAGACGAAGTCGGTCGTGAGCGCGGGCGGCACGTCGACGTACGTGAGGTACGACCAGGCGAGCGCGACGTGGCGGCGGGAGAGCTCCGCGCACAGCGGTTCCAGGCGATCGGGCGCAAACCATCCCGCGTCCCGCAGCTCGACGGCGTAGCGCAGGGACGGGTCGAGCGCGTCCAACAGCTCCGTGACGAACGCCGACGCCCGCCCCGGCTTCACCCACGGCGAGAACTGCAGGAGGATCGGTCCGAGCTTCTCGCCGAGGAGCGTCGCCGTCTCGGTGAAAGCCCGCAGCTTCGGCGGGTCGACCGGCTTCTTCGGGTCCAGGTAGTCGCGGGTCAGCTTGAGGGTGAACCGGAAGTCGTCGGGCGTCTTCGCCTTCCAGGCGCGGACCACGAACGGGGCGGGCGGCCGGTAGTAGGTCGAGTCGACCTCCACCGCGTCGAACTTGCGCGCGTAGTGGCGCAGGCGTTCGCCATCGGGGATCCCCTCGGGGTAGACCTTCCCCCACCACGCGTCGGAGGTCCACGACGAACAGCCGACCCGGAGCTCGGCGCTCACGGTCCCGTACGGGACCCGGTCCGCATAATGGCGACGCGCCGGAACGGGCCGAAGCCGGCGGGGGTCACCGTGGCGGAGGTTGCGGCGCGGAGCGGCGCTCGAGGACGGAGTGGTACGCCGGGAGGTGGTCCCGCCACCCGATCCGGAACTCGGTCCGCAGGAAGAGGAACTCCCGCTCGAGGGCCGCCGTCACCTCCTCGAGCGACGGCCGATGGGGGGGTCCCATCGGGGACTGGTGCTCCCGGGCCACCCAGGAGAGGAGCAGCTTCGCCTCCGGCCGGAGGACCCGTGCGACCTCTCGAGCGTACTCCTGGCGGAGACGGACGGGCAAAGTATGGAAGCAGCCGACGTCGATCGCGCCGCCGAACGCACGGTCGGTGAACGGAAGCCGCAGAACGTCCCCGACCCGGAACTCCGCACGCACCTTCCCCTTCCCGGCGCGAGCCCGAGCGGCGTCGACGGCGCCGGGAGCGAGGTCGATCCCGGTCACGCGCAAGCCGGAGCGCGCGAGGAACAGACTGTTCGTCCCCGCTCCGCAGCCGAGGTCGAGCACGCGGCTCCCACGGCGAAAGGCACCCGCGACGACGTTCTCCTTCACCCAGGGATACGGCCGCGCCGAGAACCACGGCAGCTCTCGGTACGGGGTCTTCTCGTACGTTCGCCCCCACGACTCGGCCTCGCTCGGTGGGATCCCTCGGGAACGATGCGCCATGGTAGTTCCGCCGCGCCGCCCCCCGGGAGGGGCGGGACGCCCGACGCGCACGGTCCCCCGCGTCTTTAGCTCGTTCGGCGCCGGGGCCGGAGAAAGATACCGGCCGCCGAACGCCCGAAGGCGCCCGGCGACCCGGCCGGTGGGCGCGAGAGCTCGTGGGGGTTCAGAGGCCGCGGACCAACTCGATCGCCCGCAGCAGCGCGCGCAGCGCGACCGACTCGGTCGAGCCGCCGGGAGGGAGGGGCCCCGAGACGGCGGTGAACGTGACCGCGACCGCCACAGGGCTGCCCGCGATGACGAGATGGCCGGTGGCGTGGGTGACGACGTAGCCGTTCACGTGGGCCACCGTGTAGGTGTACGTCCCGTTGACCAGGTAGAGGACGATCGTCGGGGTCGCGGACGTGGCGCTCGTGCCGCCCGCGGAGACCTTCCAGTCGGTTCCGTTCGCCAGACCGCTCTCCGTGAACGACACGGGGAAGCCGAACCGGACCTGGAACGTCTCGCCGTGGGCGATCGTCGTGGGTCCGCTCGCCGGCACGACCACCCCGCCGAGCCGGACGATCGTCCGGAGCGTCCCGACCGAAGCGACCGCATACGAGTACGTTCCGGGGGTGAGATGGGCGAAGACGATCGTGGCGGTGGTGGAGCAGGTCGTTCCCCCGAGCGTGACGCACCAGGGGGTTCCGCTCGCCAGCCCCTTCTCGTCGAAGTGGATCCCGTAGGTCGTGCCCCGGGCGAACATCACTCCCTGCGTCACGTCGGCGCCGTGCACGGCCAACGTCCCTTCAGGCGGGATGTTCGTCACGCGGAAGGCGCCGAAGCTGTGCACGAGGTAGACGAAGCTGCCGTTCGGCTCCAGGAACGTGATCGTCGCGCCCGTCCCGGTCGCTACCGACCCGTTCAGCACGACGGCCCACTCGTGGCCCGACGGGAGTCCGAGCTCGGAGAACTCGACCCGGTAGAGGTGGTGCGAGAACTCGATTGCGACCGACACGGCCGACCCGTCCACGGTCAGCGAACCGGAGGCGAGGTTCGGCGTATAGCCGGGGATCGCGCCGATCGTCCAGGCGTACGTCCCGTTCGGCAGCGAGAAAGCGATCGACGAGCCGGTCGAAGACTCCGTGGTCGCGCCGACCGTTACCGCCCAGGAGGTCCCTCCCGGGAGCCCGCCCTCGGAGAACGTCACGGCGTAGAGGCTCGGGGGAGCGTACACGATCCCCACCGAGCGCGGACCACCGGCGACGCCGACCGTCCCGCTCGCGGGGGTCGCGGTGTAGCCCGCGACGGCGCTCACCGAGAAACCGTACGTTCCGTTGGTCACGCGGAAGACGATCGACGGCCCGGTCGAGCTCTCGGTGTTCCCGTTCAGGGTCGCCGACCAGAAGGTTCCGCCGGGGAGTCCGCTCTCCGTGAAGGTGACCGAGTACGTCACGGCGGTGTAGGCGAGCGTCGGCTCGGCCACGTCGGCGCCGCTCACGGCCACGCTCCCGGAGAACGGAAGCGTCGTCTGCTCCCAGCCCGCGACCGCCGTCAGGGTGTACGCGTACGTTCCGTTCGGCACCGTGAACCCGAGCGTATCCGTGAGACCGTCGGTCGTGAGCGATTCGGGTGTCCCGCCGAGCGTCACCCGGAACGTCTCTCCGGCCGGAAGTCCGCTCTCCGAGAACGCAACGGAGTACGACACCGGGGTGAAGGCGATCCCGAGGGAAACGGCGGTGCCGGTGACGCTCACCGAGCCGGTGCGCGGCGCGGCGTGGTACCCCGGCACCCCACCGACCGAGAAGTCGTACGTGCCGTTCGGCTCCGAGAACTGGATCGACACCCCCCCGCTGCTCACCGCATGCCCGTCCAGCGTGACCGACCACAGGGTCCCCGACGGTAGGCCCGTTTCGGTGAACGTCACGGCGTAGGTGACCTGCGTCCAGTCGATGGGTACGGAGGCGTCGGCGCCGCTCACGGTGACCGTCCCATCGTTCGGCGACGCGCGGTACCCCGCGATCCCCCCGATCGAAAACCCGTAGGTCCCGTTCGGCTCCAGGAACGCGATCGCCGTGCTGGTGGCGCTCTCGGTCGAACCGTCGAGGGTCACCGACCAGAGGGTCCCGGCCGGCAGGCCCGACTCGCCGACCGTCACGGTGTAGACGACCGGCGTCCAGCCGATCCCGACCGAGACCGCGCCGCCGTTCACGCTCACGGAGCCCGCGTTCGGCGACGCCCGATACCCCGCGATCCCTCCGACGGTGAATCCGTATGAACCGTTGGGCTCCCCGAAGAATATCGCGGAGCCTGTGGCGCTCTCGGTGTCCCCGTTCAGGGTCACCGACCAGAGCGTCCCCGACGGCAAGCCCGACTCGGTGAACGTCACGGCGTACGTGACCGGAGTGAAGACGATCGCGACGGAGGCGTCGACGCCGTCGACCCGCACGGAGCCCGAATGGGGCGCCGCGGTGTACCCCGCGGGGCCGCTGACGGTGTATCCGTACGTCCCGTTCGGCTCGGTGAAGGCGATCGACGGCCCCGTCGCGCTCTCCGGCGGGCCCCCGCCAAGGGTCACGGTCCAGAGGGAGCCGCCCGGTAGGCCGCTCTCGCTGAACGTGAGCGTGTAGTTCACGGCGGTGAAGGAGATTGACGTCGACCCCCCGGCGCCGGAGATCCCCACGGTTCCCGCGTTCGGGGACGCCCGATAGCCCGCGACCGCGCCGACGGTGTATCCGTACGTTCCGTTCGGTTCCGAGAACGAGAGGGAGCTCCCCGTGGTGCTTTCGGTGTCGCCGTTCAGGGTGACGGACCAGAGGGTCCCGGCGGGGAGTCCGGTCTCGGTGAACCCGACCGCGTAGGTCACCGCTCCGTAGAGGAGCGTCGGCTCGACGACGGAAGCGCCGCTCACCACCACGCTGCCCGACGACGGGAGCGTCGACTGGCGGTATCCCGAGATCCCGGCGATCGTGTAGCCGAACGTCCCGTTCGCGACCGAGAACGTGAGCGAGTCGGTGCTGCCGTCCGTGAGGAGCGACTCCGGCGCGCCGTTCAGGGTGACCTGGAACGTGACCCCGGCGGGAAGACCGCTCTCGGAGAACGTCACCGAGTACGTCACCGGCGTGAAGACGATCGCCACTCCGGTAGCCGCGCCGTTCACCGCAACGGTGCCCGAGTTCGGGGTCGCGGTGTACCCGGCCTCGCCGGAGACGGTGAAGCCGAACGTCCCGTTCGCCTCCGAGAATCCGATCGACCCGCCCGTAGCGCTCTCGGGGAGACCGTTCAGCGTGACCGTCCAGGAGGTCCCTCCCGGCAGGCCGCTCTCGGTGAACGTCACCGCGTAGGTCACCGGCGCGTAGACGAGCGTGGGCTCGCTGACCCCGGCTCCGCTGACGACGACCGTGCCGCTCGCAGGGAGCGTCGATTGGTGGTAGCCGGCGATGTCGGAGATCGCGTACGGATAGGTGCCGTTCGGCACCGTGAACGTGAGCGCGTCCGTCCCTCCGTCCGTCGTCGTCGTCTCGGGGACTCCGCCGAACGTTACCCGGAACATCTGCCCGGAAGGGAGCCCGCTCTCGCTGAACGCCACGGTGTACGTGGTCTGGGTGAAGACGATCCCCGTCGAGACGGGCGCCCCGTTCACGGTCACCGAGCCCGAGGAGGGGCTGGCGGCGTACCCCGCGACGCCCCCGATCGAGTAGCCGAAGCTGCCGTTCGGCTCCGAGAACGTGATCGTCGACGCGGTCGAGCTTTGGGGGTGGCCGTTCAGCGTGACGGACCACGACGTGCCCGAAGGGAGGCCTGACTCCGTGAACGAGACCGAGTACGAGACCTGCGTGAACACGACGCCCACTCCGACCGCCGCCCCGCGGACGGCGACGGATCCCGCCCCTGGGGCGGGCGAGTACCCGGCGATCAGGTTGACCTTGTACGCGAACGTTCCGTACGCCTCGTTGAAGGTGATCGTGGTTCCGGTCGAGGAGGTCGTGGAGGGGTTGGAGCAGACGGAGCCGCTCACCATGCAGCTTGCGTCACCGACCTCGGGCGTCAGCGTCACCGACCAGAGCGAGCCCGCGGGAAGCCCCGACTCGGTGAACGTGATGGGGTAGGTCAGAGCGTTGCGGGTGTAGTTGCCGGTGTCGATGACGCCCCAGCCGGTGGCGAGGTCGTAGCCGCTCTTCGCCTCGTAGGCGGCGGTGAGACCACCCGCGTCGGTGAACGTCGTCACGTCGTAGAACGATCGCAGTGTGAGGTCGCTGCCGTACTGCTTCTGGCCCATCGGATAGGCCCCGGGGTTGAGGTAGCCAAGCCATCCCTCGTGCTCGACGTAGAGGGAGTGGTCGATCGTCGCGATCTGCCCGGCGACGACCTGGGTGGCGATGCTCGTTCCGATGAAGTACGTTCCTCCCACGGTCGGCGACGATCCGGAGATCGTCCCGACGGCCATCGACGAGACCGCGGTGCAGCCGGTGGAGACCCAGCAGGTGAAGTTGAGCGAGTACGGGCCGACCTCCAGGTCGACGATCGTATCGTTGGCGATCCCGGAGACGTCCGGCTCGACCCGGTAGTTCCCGCTCCGCACGGCGTTCGCGACCGACTGCGCGTCGCTGGACGCGTTGAACCAGGAGGCGCGGTAGTACGTCGCGGAGGTCGCGACCCCGCCGGTGCCCCCGTACGTGCTCGAGAATCCATCGACCGTGCCCGCCGGCTCGTACCAGCCGATCTCCCCGCGCCCGACGCCGTAGTACGGGGCCGCGGCCGACGCGACGTGCGGCGCACCGCGCTGGAGGGTCGTCGCGTTGATCGCGGCGGTGGTGCCGCCGACCGCGACCGTCCCGTACGTGTTCGCTCCGATCTCGGCCGGAGGAGCGAGGGTCGTCCCCGAATCCCCCGTCGCGCCGAGAACCGTGATCCCGCGGGCCTGCGCCGTCTTCAGGTCGGTGGTGAACGCCGCCGGGAGGATCCCGTTCGTCGTCCAGGAGTTGCTGATCACGCTGACGTTCGTGAGGTCCCTCACGTTCGCCGCGGTGTCGAACCCCCCGGCCGTCGAGAACTCGGCGGTCGTCGGGCTGAGAATGTCCGCGACCACCGTGTCGATGGACGTGCTGGAGGCCGAACCTCCGAACGCCTGGAAGACGTTCGCCCCCGGCGCCATCGCCCCGAGCATGTCGACGTCCAGCGTGTTCTCGCCTTCCGCCTCGCCGTCATCGCACGAGGCGGAGTATCCCTGCGAGCCCGCGGGGTAGGCGTAGGTGTAGCCGGCGATCGGCATCGAGATCGCGCGCGGCGACGGCTCCCCGGCCGGGAGCGAGTACTTCCAGAACGAGGTCACGTCCGGCATGAAGAAGTCCCACGCCGCCGAGCCGCTCGTCAGGGTCGAACAGTAGTAGTTGTAGAGCCCCTCGGAACTGCACGTGCCCGTGTTGGCGTGGCAGATCGGGTCGGACCAGAGGACCGCCGCGACCGTCGCGTTCACCGGATATCCGTACGTCTGGAACAACCCGGTCTCGTTGTAGGTCACCTGGAGGTCGGGGGCCTGGACGAAGCTGCCACAGTCGTTCGTGTCGCACGTGCCGCTCTTGCCCTGCAGGGTAAGGATCGCCGGCTGGTCGTAGGTGTTCGTGAGCCCGTTCGAGGTCACGGTCGTGCTGGCGAACGGGTTGCTCGCGCCGCCGGGGGAGAGCGGGGTCTCGTGGGGGCTGATCGGAATCACCGCGGGGATCCGGCCCCCGGTCGCCGCGTCCCCGGCCAGCGCCGCAGCGGACGCCTCCAGCGCTGCGATCGGGGCGAGGTGGTTCTGGTACTCCGAGAAGTTGCTGAGCCCTTCCACGTCGACCAGGTAGGGGGTCAGTAGGGAGGGGAGCTGCGGCGCGGTCCGCGGAGCGTAGAACGGCTGACCGGCGCCCGATAGGTAGGCGCCGATCGGGGTGTGGAAGATCGCCGTCGCCTGAGCGAGGGTCGCTTCGAACGACACCGCGAGTCGGTCCGGGTGCGTGGTGATCCCGCTCACGCCGAACGAGCCGAGGAAGGAGACGAGCGAACGGTAGACGGGGGGGGAAGCCCCGAACTGGGCGTCGAACTGGCTCGCCGTGAGATAGTGATGATACTGCGGCGAGGAGGGGTTCGATAGGGCGGAGAGCAGAGCGTTCAGTCGGGATTCGTTCGAGAACGCCAAGGTCAGAAGAATATCGATCGTTCCGGAGGGGTTGGCCGGATCCTTCAGGTTGGGAGCGCCCAGGTAGACCGCGCCGGGGAGGCCGAGGCCGGGCTCGTCGTAGGGCGCGGACGCCGGGGCCGATGCGCGGAGCTCGGAGACGCTCCAGCCGCTGGTCGGCAGCGATACCTCGCTCACAGAGATCCCCGGGACGTGACCCGCGATCGACGGGGCAAGGGGTGCGCCGATGGAAGCACCGGCACCGAAGCCCACCGTCATCACGATCAGCAGGGCCAACGCTCCGACGGTCCGCCAACCAGCTCCCATATCCGGTATCCAAAGGCCCCCCTCTCGCCGGGGGACAGGCGAGGGAGCGGGATCGGGTTACTTACCGCTTAGGAATCTTTGAGGCGAATGGTACCGCCCCTCTCGGTGGCCGAAGCCAGGCACAGGGCGGACCCGCCGCGCTGGATCACGACACCCCGTCCACCTGCGCCAGCACCTTCAGAGCCCGGAAGGTGATCATCCGGCTCGGCGCGCCGACGTTCTCCAGAGCGAACGGCGTTGGCCGTTGCGAGGGATGGCCGGCAAACCACCGGGCGATCGCGCCCTCGACGTCCGGATGCACCGCGTCCAGGTTCCAGCGCCCGTCGGAACGGCGCTTGCTCCGAACCAGGGCGATGGCGCCCTTCAGACGGGGATCGTCCGCGTAGCCGAGCGCGAGGAGGATCTCGAGCCCGACGAGCACGTCGTAGTAGTAGTGGACCGGGAAATGGAACCGGTACCACGGAGCATAGCGGGCGCCCTGCCGATCGAGCTCCCGATCGAGGAAGAACTCGGCTCCAAGCTCGACGGCCCGCTGCATGGAGGCCGACCGTTGGCTCGGCGGGCAGGCGGCCAACGCGCTCAGCCCCTCCCAGGAGTCCAGGGTCCGTCCGCTGCCGAAACACGACCAGCCCCCCTTCGGGTCCGCGCTCTCGGCGATCCACTCGAGGGTCCGATGGACGCGAGGATCCTCGCCGTACCCGAATCGGATCAGCGCGCGGGCCATGTTCCCGGCGACGCAGTGATGCGGGTTCCCGCTCGAGCTGGCGCCGACCCCGCCGTTCTTCGCCGCGGTGGCGGTCATCCAGTACTCGCACGACTCTCGGATCGCGGGCACCCGGCGGCTCAGCCCGAGCTCCGAGAGCGCGAGAAGCTTCCAGTCCGTGGCCGTATATTTGGGCCGGTAGAAGCTCTCCCCCGAGACCCACCACCCTTCCGGGCTCCTCTCGGCCAGCAGGTCGGCCGCCCACCCCCGCTTCGGGATGAGTCGTTGGGCGTCTCGGACCTCCGGATCGCTCTCGGGCCGGCCGTCGAGCTCCACGAGCGTTCGGTATCGGATGGACGGCTGGGCGTCGTCGAGGAGCCACTCGCGGACGGGCTCGGCCGGCATCGCGGAATGGGAGCTCCCGGTGGCGGATGAACGTTCTTCCGCAGATCGACGCCGACGCCCCGGGCCGCTCCCACCACCGGCCGGTCGTGCCGACCGAGCGGCGACCGCCGCGAACGTCCGTGATTCTTGGAGCAACACCCCTGAAAGGTTATACGAGGATTCGCTTCTCGAAACCCACCTCAGGGGGATGAGGAGTTTGGAGTCGAAAGCGCTAGTTTTGGCGATCGTCGCTTTTGCCGTGGTCGGATGGATGGGACTGGGGGTATCGAGCCTCGCGGGAGCCCCCGCGGTGGCGTCGAATCACGCCGGAGCCGCGGCGCCGGCCGTCGTTCCCGTCGGGAAGGCGGCCGCCCCGCCGTCCCTGGTGAATTCGCGCGCGGACGTGAGCGTCGGAGGCTCCGACCGGGCGTCGGAGATGGCCGCGCACGCTCTCGCCACGACGCGGGCAGCGGGCCTCAAGTCGAACATCGTCTTTGTCCCTCGCCCATCGGCGTCTCCCGCCCAGGTGGCGCGGGCGCAGGAGAGCGGGGTCGTCTCTCCGCTCTACACCGGTGACCCGGCGCCGATCGGCCTCGCCTACTACGGGCTGAGCGGCACGGGAACGGGTCCCGCGGTCGCGACGATCCTGAACACCACGGCGGTCCAGGGAACGGTCGACGCCAATGCGACCGGCATCCAAGGCCTCGACCTCTACCAGAGCTCTCCCGACAGTTACGGCATCCAGCTCAACTCGGTCCTGACGAACGTGACGCTCTTCGGCCAGTCCGGGTTCTCCTTCTGGACCCAGAACGTCGTCGAGTACTACCCCTCGTCCGGGTTCATGGTGCTCATCACCAACATCTGGAACTTTTCGGGCGGTTCGTACAACGGCAACGAGTTCTACCAGCACGGCTCGTTCGGGACGAACTACTACGGGGAGCTCGGATACTACTACGCGGAACTGGTCGTTCCGTTCCCCGTCTACTACCCCTTCAACCTGACCCTGACGATGAACTCAGGGATCAACGACGGTCGCGACAACATGAGCTTCAGCGACTCGCTCGTCAGTCCCACCCTTCCGGGGGAGGACTTCAGCGTCTCCAACTGGGACTACGCGATCTTCAACTCGACCACCGTGGCGTTCCCCGGACCGCTGACCAACCCGTCGAACTACACCGCGAACGGGGAGAGCTACGACCCGCTCGGTCTGACCAACGACTTTGAGCTCGACATCTGCGGCCCGGGGGGCGGCAGCCAGGTCGATCTCGGGGCGGCGGACGCGACCCTCGGCCTCTCCTACCTCTCGGGCGGGACGTTCGTCTCGGTCCCGGCGGCGTACAACTACGGCGGCGAGACCGGCGAGACGGCGACCGGGGCGAACGTCGCGTGGAGCAATGCCCCCGGCGGCCCCGGCAACCTCCCCGAATACGGGACGATGACCACCGGCCCGTCGATCCTCTCTGGGCTCTGGGGTACGGGCGCGCCGGAAGGGTCGGACGCGGTCACGCTGAACGTCTCCCCGGCCAACGCGTTCAACTTCCTCGAGTACATGGGCTCGGCCGGCTTCATCACCCCGATCGTTGCTGAATCCGAGTTCGCACCGACGATCACCGGGAACACCCTCTATCTGATGCCGGGCTCGTACAGCCTGCGGACGGAACTTTCCGACTTCGCCCCGACGTTCCAGACGCTGACCGTCGCCGGTCCCCAGACCGTCACGCTCGCGTTGACCCCGCACCACGGGGCGGGCGTCTATACGCCGCTCTGGGCGTTCTCTAACGCCGAGGTCGCCGCGATCGCGACGAGCGGCTCGGGGACCGCCGCGAGCCCGTACATGCTGCCGAATCACCAAGGAGCGGCGCTCCCGTCGGATTTCGGACTGTACAACGACTATGGATTCCCGGTCTTCCCCGGCGTCTTCCTGATGGGAACGACGGTCTCCACGGAGCTGTACCAGCCGGCGAGCTTCCTGACGGCGACCAACGACTTCCAGTTCCCCGGCGACGAGCTGCCCCAGACGAACGACCTGCAGCTCTGGTTCTGGAACGTCACGGGAGTCTCCCTCGTCGATGCCGCGAACATCTCGGGCTGGTTCACCCAGGATGCGTGGTACCCGATCAGCTTCGACTCGTTCAACGTCATCTTCTACGCGTCGAGCGACAATCTGATCGCCGGGAACCACTTCGATACGCAGAGTCAGGCGCTCCTCCTGTTCGACGGCGGAACGCTGTTCGGTCCGGTGAACACGGCCGGCGGGAACAATACGATCTGGGGCAACACGTTCGTCGAGACCCCGGAACCGAGCGGCTGCCCTGACTCCGCGCATTGCTCCGGGCTGCTATACCAGGCCTTCGGCCTCGGACTGCAGCTGGCAGAGGACGGCGACCTAGTCTACGACAACAGCTTCAACACGCCGACCACGGCGTGGCTGCTGCCGCTGAACATGTACTCCGGCTATCCGTTCTACTACGTCACGAACAGCTGGAACATCACGCCGCAGTCGGCGTCCATCGTCCACTACGCCGCGGGTTTCCCGAACGTGCCTCTCAGCGGGAGCATCGTCGGAGGAACGACCCAAGGGGGGAACTACTGGTGGGACTACGGCCTCACCTTCAATCCGTACAATGGGGCCGACAATCCGTATGGCGTGCTCCCCTACGATGAGAACGCCACTACCTTGATCGTCGAGATCTACGGGCCGTCCTACTACTACCAGACCTACATCTATGCGGGTGGAGACTTCGCCCCGCTCCTTTCCCCGACCGTCACGTTCGTGGAGCACGGGCTGGTCCCCGGGACTGCGTGGGGTGTGGAGGTCACCGTCGGTTCGAACGTCGTGGACTTCAACACGACCTCGAACTTCATCACGGTGACCGCCTTCCCGGCGCCCGGTCGGTACACCTGGACCCCGATCGTTCCGGTCGGATACGCGTCCCACGGCGGGACCTTCCGCCTCACCGACCATCCGATCACGGTCGGAGTGACGTACCGTCTGGCGGCAGGCTACGCGTTCCTCACGGTGCGCGAATCCGGACTCCCCCCGAGCTCCGCGTGGAGCGTGGTCATCGCGGGTACCTCTCCCTCGACCGATCCGTTCGGCCAGACGATCGACGTCAACGGCACCTCGGCGCAGGTCGTCGTCCTCGACGGGACGTACACCTTCACCGTGCCCGGCGTGCCCGGCTTCGGGCCGAGTCCGTCCGCCGGTTCGTTGACGATCGCGGGGTCGGCGACGCTGCACGTTCGCTTCCACCTGGTGACCTACGCGCTCTCGTTCACCGAGTCGGGGGTCCCGGCGGGCAAGCAGTGGGGCGTCCGGATCACGGGACCCGTCACGGGCAGCGGAATCCACTCGAGGACGGTCTACACCCGCGGCACGAGCCTGAGCTTCACCGTCCCGAACGGGACGTACAGCTACACCGTGCTGACACCCGCCCACACCGTGTGCACGCCCTCGTCGGGCTCCCAGGCGATCGCCGGGAGCGGCGCGTCGGTCGGACTCGTCTGCGTCTACACACCACCGTCCCACCAGCCGGTCAACCTCGGCGGAGCGGCGTTCGCGACCGCTTCGCTCCGGCCGACCGGGCTGCGGGGACCGACGGCGTAACGACGAGCGATCCGTTCCCGTCGGGGGGCCGCCGCGCGGTGGCCCCCCTTCCTGTTTTTCTTCCCGTGAACGCGGTTTCGACCGCCGGTTGGCCGAGCGCGGCGTTCCCGAAGGGCAACCCCTATCTCGCGCCGGGGGGTGGGCGGGCGATGCCCGACAGCAAGCCTCCGTCGACGTTCATCACCGACCTTCGGCCGTCCCGGGTCGCGACGATCGAGGCGACGGTCGTCGCCCTGGAAACGGTCCGCGAGGTCGCCACCCGCGACGGGGGGACGAAGAAGGTGCGGAACGGCAAGCTGAAGGACGCCACCGGGGAGATCGCCCTGGTCCTGTGGGGGTCGGAGGTCGACCTGGTCTCCGAAGGGGATCGGGTGGCGATCGTGGAAGGGTGGGTCTCGGAGTACCACGGCCGGCCGCAGATCACGCTCGGGCGCACGGGGAAGCTGGAGCGCCGGCCCGCTCCGCCCTGAGAGAGCCGGTCGACCGCGCCCGGGGCGTTTCAGCCCCTGGCGGACGGCGGTATGGCGCATCCCGAAGGTTCGCGCCCATGGCCCAGTTCATCGTCCGGGTGTATCCGGCGCGCACGGGAGTGCGCGTCGTCGTGGACGGGATGACCGACTTCGAGGCGGACCGCTCTGAGTCCGTGGCGGCGCTCGCCGAGGCGGCGATCCTACAGCGGCTCCGCGCCTTCCTGCCTCCCCGCGCGTCACCGCCGACGGACCCGGCGGCGATCTCGACCTTGTTCTTCGAGATCGCGCTGCGCCCCGTGGGGGATCCGGGCCGTGCGGCGGATCCCGTCGGCGTTCCGAGCGTCGCCCCGAGGCCGGTATCCCCTGACCCTACCGCGCGGCCGGCCCCAAACGGTCGGCGCTCAGGGTGAGGCGCGACGGCCGACCGGGCGCCGTCCCGCACCTCGCGTCACCCGCCGATCTCACCAGGGAGCCGGCGCCGACAGGTTTCGATTCCACGCCGAATCGCGGCCGGCCGTCAGGTTCATCTGGGCGACGTATATCCAGCGCCGCTATGTTCGGTTCCCGGGTAGAACGGAACGCCGCATCGAGGGGGATCCTGGGGGTCTCCACGCTGGTCCTGGCCCTCTCTCTGACCGCCCTTCTGCCGACGGCAGGAGCGACCCCGGCCGGTGCGGCCGGGTCGTCCGGAGGGTTCGGAGCCCAGGTTGGGCCGGACTCGGAGTTGGCCGCGCCTGCCCCGTTCCTGTCCGACGCCCCGGCGTTCGTCCCCCTGCTTCTCCCGACGTTCGAACAGGTCCCTCCGCAGGTCCTGACCTCGCTGTCGGTCGGCTCCGGGCCGGTCACGTCCGTGTTCGACGCCGCGAACGGCTACGTCTACGTCGCGAACGAGGTCTCGAACAACGTGAGCGTTCTGAGCGGATCGACCGTCGTGGCGAACATCGCCCTGAGCTCCGGGAACGTCACCGTCGGGGACCCGACCTACGAGGTCTACGACCCCGGGAACGGCTACGTGTACGTCGTCGACCGCTACCTCTTCGAGACGCCGGGTGGGGGCGTGAGCATCCTGGACGGCACCTCGCTCGTGACGACGCTCGCCGTCGGCCGGCTGCCCAGCGCCGCGGCGTACGACAGCGCGACCGGGGACGTCTACGTCACCGAGTCCGGGGCCAACAAGGTCGCGGTGCTGAGCGGCACGACCTTCGTCTCGAACCTCGTGACGGGGACGGCGCCCGGCGCGGTCGCCTTCGACGCGTCGAACGGCTACGTCTACGTGGCCGACCACGGCGCCGCGAGCCTCTCCGTCTTCAACGGGGCCGTCCTCGTCGCCACGGTGGCGGTCGGCGGTCAACCCGACGCCCTCGCGGTCGACGCGAGCACCGGTGCGGTGTACGTCGCCAACAACGAGACGGGGAACGTGACGGTCGTCGACGGCCTCTTCACGATCGGCAACGTCCCCACCGGGGCGAACCCTTCGTTCGTGCTGTACGCCCCCTCCAACGGCGACGTGTACGTGAGCAACGCCAACGCGAGCGGCGTCAGCGTGATCAACGGGACGACGCTCGTGGCGGACGTCGCCACCGGCGCCGGGCCGGGCGGCTCCACGTTCGACGCCTCGACCGACCTCGTCTACGTGGCGGACCTCGGCGCCTCGGAAGTGACGGTCATCGACGGGACGTCCGACCTCGGCAACGTCTCGGTCGGGACCTCCCCGTCGTCCGACGTCTACGACAGCGCGACCGGCAACGTCTACGTGACGAACTCCGACTCGCACAACGTGAGCATCGTGGCGACCGCTTACGCCGTCGTCTTCAACGAGACAGGCCTTCCGGGCGGGAGCGCCTGGTCGGTTGCCCTCGGCCCCCAGACCCGGACCACCACGACCGCGTCCCTCGTCTTCGGGAAGCTCCCCGGCGCGTATCCGTACACCCCGAGCGGTCCCGCGGGCTACCGCGTTGTCGCCTCGGTCCCCGCCTCCCCGGTGACGGTCGTGGACGCCCCGGTCGTGGTCGGCGTCGCGTTCGGCCCGGTGTCGAACGCCACCTACGACCTCACCTTCGTGGAGAGCGGCCTCAGCGGGATGTGCGGGCGGTCGACCGAGTGGAGCGTCACCGTCGGCAACGAGACCCGCAGCACGACCACCGACTCGATCCAGTTCGTGGAACCGAACGGCACGTACGCCTACAGCGCGGCGGGGCCGACCGGCTACACCGTGACGTCGGCGTCCCCGGCCTCGCCCGTGACGATCGCGGGCGCCCCGGTGACCGTCAGCCTCACGTTCGGCAAGGGGTCGAGCGGCCCGACGACCTACCGCCTCACGTTCAGCGAGAGCGGCCTACGGTGGGGGACCACCTGGTGCGTGAACGTCGGCGCGGCAAGCTACTGCTCGAGCCGCGGGGAGATTGTCCTCTCGGGCCTGTCGAGCGGGACCTACTCGTTCACCGTCTCCCCGGTGTCGGGGTACTCGGCGTCGCCGTCCTCCGGGACGGTGACGATCACCGACCGCGACCGGACGGTCGACATCCGGTTCTCGACCCAGGGATCCGGCCACCACTGCGGGGGCGGGGGCGGCTGGCTGCCGACGGAGTTCGGATCGCGCGTCGAATAGACGGGAGTGACCTCGGGGCGCCGGGGACCGAGAGGTCCCCGGTGCGTTTTTCTCTCCCGACGTCTCGGGCCGGCCGATGGAGGACCTCCGGTACGGACTCGCGATCGAGGTCCGCGCCGACTCGCTCGAGTTCACGGCCCGGCTCGAGATCTCGGCCCGGGAGCTCCCCTCGAGCCTCGTGCTCGATAGCGTCGGGCACGCCATCCGGGCGGTCACCTCCGGCGGGAAGGCGCTGCGGTACGTCCACGAACCGGCGCAGAATCGACTGACGATTCCCGAGATCCCGGGGGGAACTCGCGAAGTTTCGATCGACTACGCCGGCACGATCGACGACCCCGGCCTGCGCGGGTTCTACGTCACGCCGCTCGGATCCGGGCGGGCGTACACGACCTACTTCGAGCCGGCCGGCGCGCGCCGGTTCCTCCCGTGCCTCGACCGGCCGGACGCGAAGGCGGTCTTCGTCGTCGAGGTGACCGGACCGGCGAGCGGCACCGTCATCTCGAACACCGAGGTCGAGCGGACCGAATCGCTTCCCGACGGCCGGCGACGGATCCGGTTCCACCCGACCCCCCCGATGTCGACGTACCTTCTCTATCTCGGGATCGGCCCGTTCGAAGAGCTCTCGGGCGAGCGAAGGGACCCCCGGGTGATCGTCGCCACCGCCCCGGGGCGGTCCGCCGGGACCCGGTTCTCGCTCGAGCAGGCGGAACGGTCGGTGGCGTACTTCGCGCAGTACTATGCCCTCCCGTACCCGCTCGCGAAGCTCCACCTGATCGCCGTCCCGCAGTTCGGCACCGGGGCGATGGAGAACTGGGGGGCGATCGCCTTCCAGGAGTACCTGCTGATCCACGACGAACGGACGGCCGCCGGGGCGCGGATGCGCGCGGTGGAGGTGATCGCCCACGAGGTCGCGCACCAGTGGTTCGGGAACCTCGTCACGATGCGCTGGTGGAACGACCTCTGGCTGAACGAGAGCTTCGCGTCGTTCGTGGCGGTGAAGGCGACGGAGGCGATGTTCCCGGAGTGGAGCCCGTGGGACGACTTCCTTGGGGGCGGGTTCGCCAACGCCCTCGTCTGGGACGGCCTGCCGCACACGCACCCGATCCGCGTCGAGGTCCGCGACCCGCAGGAGATCCGCCAGATCTTCGACGAGATCAGCTACGGCAAGGGCGCGAGCGTGCTGCGAATGGCCGAGGGGTACGTCGGCGAGGAGGCGTTCCGTCGCGGGGTCTCCCGGTATCTGGCGGAGCACGCCCGTGGGAACGCCGAAGCGCAGGACCTGTGGCGGGCGGTCGGCGCGGCTTCGCGGGAGCCGGTCGAGCGGGTCTTCGCGGCCTGGATCGACCGTCCGGGCCATCCCCTCGTCACGGCCCGGCTCGACGGGACGACCCTCCGGCTCGAGCAACGGCGCTTCTCCTCCCTCGAGCAGATCCCGGCGGATCCGTGGCCGATTCCCCTCCACGTCCGGACGAAAGACCGGATGCACCGTTCGCTGTTCGAGGGTCGATCCACCGACGTTCCGGACGCCGGACCGGCGCCCCTCGTGAACCCCGGCCGCCCAGGGTTCTACCGGGTCCGGTACGACGGCGTCCTCCGGGAGCGGATCCTCGAGCGGTTCGCCGAGCTCTCCCCGGTCGACCGCTGGGCGATCCAGGACGACGCGCGCGCGCTCCTCTTCTCGGGGGACTACGATCTTCCCACCTACCTCGACGTCTTCCGTCGGCTGGAGGGCGAGACCGACCTGTTCGTCGTGTCGACCGTCTCGGACTCGTTCCGGGCCCTCTATCCGCTCGTCCACCGGATCCCCCGGTGGGAGGAGGCGTACCGCGCGTTCGTCGTCGCCCAAAGTGAGCGGCTCGAGCCGGCCCCCGCCCCCGGAGAGCCGGACCGGGTCCGCTCGCTGCGCGGGTCGATCACCGTCGACCGCGTCCTGCTCGACCCTCCGTTCTCGCGGCGTCTCGCGGCGGAGTTCCCCCGGGTCGACGCGCTCTCGCCGGATCTCGTCCGGGCGGCGCTGCTCGCCTACGGTCTCGGAGCCGGTCCGAGCGAGTACGCGGCGCTGCGGGAGCGGTACGCCCGAGCGGCCACTCCGGACGCGCAGCGGCAGGTCGCCTCCGCGCTGGGCGCCGTCGGACGGGCGGAGTGGGTTCGGGAGGGGCTCGAGGCGGGGCTCGCGCGCACGATCATGCTCGGTCCGTGGCTCGAGCTGTTCGGCTCCTCCCTCGTCCTGAATCCCGAGCGCTCCGGCGCCGTCTGGTCGTTCCTCACCGAACGGCTCGGCGCCTTCCTCTCGTTCACCGCCGGCCTCGGCGTCCAGGGGCTGTTCCTGCAGCGCGCCGTGCCCCTCCTCGGCCTCGACCGCCCCGCGGAGATGCGGGCCTGGGCGGCCCAGGAGACGTTCCCGGAGTCGGCACGGGCGGTCACGAAGGGGCTCGACCTCCTCGAGGTGTTCACCCGGCTGCTCGCGCGGGTCCGCTGAGGCCGCGGTCCGCTGCTCGGGCCGCCGGGTCCCGCGCCCACCGGCGGAGGCTGCCGAGGGCCGGCGGGGGTGCCCCCAAATAGACCGGCTCCCTAGTGGCGGGGATGAGCGCTCCGGCCGAAGGTTCGTTCCGAAAGCTGACCCGAGCGGAAGAGCGCGTGATCGTCCAGAAGGGGACCGAGGCCCCGTTCACGGGCGAATACGACCGCCTGTTCGCCCGGGGAACCTACGTCTGCAAGCGCTGCGGCGCCCCCCTGTACGAGTCGGACGCCAAGTTCGACTCCGGCTGCGGCTGGCCCGCGTTCGACCGCGAGGTCGAGGGCGCGGTCGCCCACCTCCCCGATCCCGACGGGGAGCGAACGGAGATCCAGTGCCGACGGTGCGGCGCCCACCTCGGTCACGTCTTCCGCGGCGAGCGGCTCACCGAGCGGAACGTGCGGCACTGTGTCAACTCGATCTCGCTCCTCTTCGTTCCGGCCGCGGCCCCCGGGGCGACCCCGCCGACTCGGGCGTAACGAGGGGGGAGAACGTTCCCGTGGCGCCTTCGCTCGCAGGGGTTGTGGCGAGCCTGCACCGCAAACCCGAGGTCGCCGGAGAGCGGGGGCTGCCGAAGCCGTCGGTGCCGACGTTGCGGGTGGGGGTGACCGGGGCGGAGGGGGACTTCAATCGGTGGCGGCAGGAGGAACGGGACGGCGACCCGGGGATGGCGCTCCTTCTCCTTCCGGCGGAGACGCTCGCCGAGCTCGGCCGCGAAGGGTGGCCCGTGCAGGAGGGCGACCTCGGAGAGAACGTGACGACGCGGGGGATCCCGTATGCCGACTTCGCCCCCTCCCGGCGGTTCACGATCGGGGCCGCTACCGTCGAGATCTCGAAGGCCTGCGACCCGTGCGACAATCTGCTGGGACTCCCGTACGTCGGAGCCGAACGCGGCCGGGAGTTCCTCCGGACGATGCTCGGGCGACGCGGATGGTACGCCCGCGTCGTCGTTCCGGGAGAGATCCGGGTGGGCGATCCGATCCGGGCCGTGGCGTAGCCTCGGCGGCCCCCGACCGCCGGTTCCCGTTCGCCGGAGCGTTTAAGAACCTCGGCGAAGGTCGAACTCCCCGTGTCCGGTCAGCCTTGGACCGAAACGCCCCCCACCCCCGCGCTGGCGCGGCCGTCCCGATCTCGATCCCTGATGTCGTTCCGCCTCCCCCCTCCGGACTCCCCCGGAGGGCTCGCGATCGCCGTCGCTTCGCTGTTCGCGGTGGTCTACGGGGTCCTGTTCGTAGCCGACTACAGCGCGATGCTCTCCCTGGCGTGGTGGCTCGTTTCGATCGCCTTGATCGTCGGCGCCGTCGGCACCTTCGCCCTCGCCACGATGCTGGGCGGGGACATCGCGACGTACCAGCGCCTGGACCTTGACCTCGCGCGCACGGTGATCGCGCACCTCTCCGAGAACAAGTCCCCCGAGCCGGACGCCGCGCTCGCAGGGGTCTGGCGGGCGTACGTCACCGTCGCGGACGAATCGCGACGGGTCGCTCGGGTGCACGCCTATGCGTTCGGCCCATTCCTGTGGGGGACGGTGCTCTCCCTCGCGGCCGGCCTGCTGACGGGTCTCGGCACGCTCACGACGACGGCGAACGTCCTCGGCATCGCGCTCGTCGTGGAGTTCTTCGGATTCACCTTGCTGCTCATCGGTGGGGCTGCGCTCGTGCTCACCGTCGGGTACTCGAACCCCGTGGACGGCTTCGACCACCTGGCCGCCCACCGGTGGCGCCGCAACGCCGCCCGCCTCCCCGCGGTCGAAGAGGCGCTCTCGAGCGTCCCGTGGCTGCCGGAGTTCCACCGGGGGGTCCGGGAGTCACGGACGGACCCGACGGACTCCACCCTCCGCTGGATCTCCTCGTAGATCGCGACGACACGCGCTGGGGCCTCGCTCCCTGCGCGGGCGCCCGCTCGCGCGTCGCAACCCTCCCTAGGCCCCGAAGCGCCTCTCCGGGGCAAATATCTATGAAGGGGGGCCCGCGTCGCAGTCTTCGAGAACCCGTGGGTCGCACTCGTCCGATCGGGATCGCCTCGATAGCCGCCGTCGTGGTCCTGCTGATGCTTCCGGGACCCGCCGGGGCCGGGTCGGTCCACGCCTCCGCTGCGAACGTGCCGTCGGCGTCGGTTCCCGTTCCTCCCGTGACCGGGCCGGCGGGCTCGGTCTATGCGCACATCGCGGCGATCGAAGCGACGTTGCGCGAGCGAGGAGTGCCGTTCCAGGACATCCATCTTCCGAACTTCGTGGGGGCCCGTCCGGGGCGCAGCGGCCTCGTCGCCCCGACCTACGACGTCGCCCCGGCGCCGATGGGGATCTCCGACATGGGGCTCTCGAACGCTTCGGGAACGATCGTCCCCACCGTGCTCAACACGACGAGCGTGCGGGGGACCGCCGGCCTCACGAACGCCCAGTCGGTCTATCTCGACGGCGACGGACCGGACATGTTCGGCGTCCAGATGAACGCGGTCGCCACGAACGTCGAGCTGTTCGGGCAGACGGGCTACGAGTTCTGGGCCCAGAACTTCGTGAGCTACACGTCGGGCAACGGCACGCTCACGTTCGGCGATAACGTCTGGAACCTGTCGAACCCGTCCGGACTGATCTCCTCGAACGTCTTCCGCTCGCACGGCGCGAACGGGACCCTCGTCGCGCCGATCTACTACTACGCGACCGGTCCGACGTTCACGGTCCACTACCCCTTCACCGTCACGTTCTACCTCAACGCGACGGACGTCGGCGACCGCCCCGCGATCTACTTCAACTACTCGCTGAGCGCGCCGACGGTGCACGCCTCCGGATCGTTCGACCACGTCGTCTTCAACTCGGTGAAGCTGGTGCCGGTGCTCCCGGCGCCGGTGCCGGAGTTCCAGGCGAACGGCACGGGCAACGATCCGTTCGGCCTGCCGAACGACCTCGAGCTCGTCCTCGTCGGGGACGGCGACGGGGACACGACGACGTTTGTGCGGCTGAACGCGCAGTTCACGCTCGACACCTGGAACACCACCTCGCGGGCGTACGCGGGGGTGCCTTCCGCCTACGACGCGGGTTCGGACACGGGGGAGACGAGCGACGGCGTGGGGGTCTACTACAACACGACCGGCGGGGGCACGACGATCCCGACCGCCGACCTCGTGATCGGTCCGTCGTTCCTGGGAGGGCTCTGGAACCTCTCCGGGCACCCGGGCTACCGCACCCTGTCGGCGTCGGTCGCTCCGGCGAACGCCTTCCTCTTCGTGACGCGCGGCACCGGCTTCAACACTACCACGGCGCAGTGGGTCCCCACCCTCGGGTTCACCAGCGGGCCCGAGCAGATCGCGTTCCCGAACGGCGGGAACTACTACTTCGAGTGGTTGCTGAGCGATTACCGGCCGATCCACCGTTCCCTGAACCCGGCCGGGAATGCTTCCGCTTCCGTCACGGCGACCATGATCCGGTCGAACGCCCTCGGCATCTACACGCCGCTCATGGCGTGGGGCGACGCCGAGCTCCTGGTGCTCACCTCCTCCGGGGCCGGGACCTCGGCCAGTCCGTACGTGCTGGAGTCGAACCAGCCGCACCCGATCGACGCCGTGTTCGGGGCGATGAACGACTACCTCTTCCCGGTGTTCCCGGGCGTCCTCCTCGTCGACACCCATGCCTACGTTCACGTGACCCCTCCGAGCCTCGCCATCGTCTACTCGGCGGACGTGGCGGCGAACCTCTCCAACGCGGGGCTCCCGGGAACGAACCACCTCCAGATCGAGTTCTGGAACGTCACCAACCTCACGCTCGCCGACTCCCCCGAGATCAGCGGCTGGCTCTCCTCCGACGTCGGCTTCAGCCCGATCGGAGCGGTCGTCCTCTGGGCCGGGACCGGCGACCTGATCTCGGGGAACACTTTCTACGATCAGGGGATCTCGCTAGCGCTCTACGGCGGCACGAACAACACGGTCTGGGGCAACAGCTTCCTGAACGCGACCGCGCCCGCGACCAACCAGAGCGCGGTCGAGAACTCCGGTGCGAACACCACCGGGATCTGGGAGTCGGAGTCCGGGGACCTGATCTACAACAACTACTTCGCCCTCCCGGCCCCCGCCTTCACCCCGACGATCGACCCGGTCTCCTGCGAGATCGTCTGTGCCTCGGTCGTCTACGCGGACCGCTGGAACGTCTCCTACGCCCCCGCCGCCACGATTCACACCTTCCTCGGGGCGAACCTCTCGGGGAGCATCATCGGCACGACGTACCAGGGCGGCAACTACTGGTCGAACTACGGCACGCCGGCGAACCCGCTCGGCGACCTTCCGTACAACGACGGGGGCCGGATCACGTTCGGGGGAGACTACGTGCCGCTCGTCCGGTCGATGGCGTTCGCGGTCGACGTCAACGAGCTGGGGCTCGCCGCGGGGACCGCCTGGGGGGTCGAGGTGGCCGGCGTGGAGTACCGGACGAACCAGTCGAGCCTCGCGCTGTACTCCCCCAACGGCACGTACAACTACACGGTCCTCGCGCCGGGCAACTACACGGCGCCGGCGGGCGGGAACTTCACGGTCAACGGCACCGGCACCGAGGTGACGATCCTGTTCACGCCGCTCGTCGCCCTCACGTTCGTGGAGAGCGGCGTCGTCCCGGGATGGAGCTGGAACGTGTCGATCCTCCTGGTCGGCTCGACCGTGAACGCGACGCTCAACGCGACGAACGACACGATCGTCTTTGAGGTGAACCCCGGCACGTACTCGTGGAACGCGAGCGCGCGGGGCTACAACACCTCGACCCCGAACGGGACCGTCATCGTCGGCGGCGGCTCCGCGACCCCCACGACGATCGTCTTCGTCCTCGGCTCCGAGCTCGTCTTCGCCGAGCAGCGGTTCCCGCCGCTCGCCGTCCCGTGGACGGTCGATATCATGGGGACCGGCTTCTCGGAGAACTACACGTCGATCGGCGGTTTCCTCAACCTCTCGGTGTTCGAGCTCCCCGCGGGGGAGTATGCGTGGACGGTCTCCGCGCCCGACTATCTCGTCACGCCGGCTTCCGGGTCCGGCGACAGCAGCGTCTACCAGCGGGTCTCCCTGACGTTCAGCGTCCTTGAGGGGATCCTGATGGTAACGGTGAACGTGCCGGGCGCGTACGTCTACATCGACGGGACCGTCTCCCACCTCGCGGACGTCTCGTTGCAGGCATACCTCGCGCCCGGGGTGCACGCGCTGGTCGTGGAGGCGGCGGGGTACGAGACGTACTCCACCAACGTGAGCGTGCAGAGCGACGCCACCTCCGAGGTGAGCATCACCCTGGTCCCCGTGCCGACGAGCGGCGCGTCCGCGGGCCCGCTCGGGATCCCCGACCTCGGCTGGGCGCTGATCGGGGCGCTCGGTGCGCTGGCGATCCTCGGGTTCGCCCTCGCCGCGACCGCCCGGCGGCGGGGACCCCCGCCGACCCCCGTGACGCCCTACTCGGCCACCGCCCCCTCGGCGGTCGCCGCCCCCGCCGCGGCAGCCGCCCGGCCACCGTGGCAGGAAGATCCCGACGACCGGTCGGAGTTCCCCGGGGCGACGCCCCCGCGCTAGTCGATCGTCCCCCTCGCGCCTCGGGCCGCAGTCGGCCCCTGCCGTCGCACTTTACTACCGGCGGGCGTACGGAGACGCGATGGCACCGGCGCCGAGCCCCGCGGCGGAGATGAAATTCCCCTCCTTCTCGGCCCGAGCCCCGTACGTAGGCCTTGCCGCCGCCCTCGTCGGCCTCCTCATGGTCCTGTTCGGGCTCCTCTCCGCGGCGCGGCCGCCGAACGAGTTCTACCACACCCCGCTCGCAGGGTACGATCCGCCGTTCGATGTCGTCGCGGGGCTCCTGCTGTTCGTCCTGTCGTTCCGGATCCGGAAGCGAAGCCCGGTCGCCTGGCTCTTCTCGATCCCGGTGCCGATCCTCGCGGGAGCGATCGCCGTCCTGAGCCCGAACGTCCTCTCGATCGCGTCGACCGTCGCCTCCGCCGCGCTCCTCGCCGCGATCTATCCGTACCGGGCGAGCTTCTACATCGGGTCGGCGACCGGACCGGAGGGGACGCAGCTCCTCCTCGTCGTCGCGAGCCTCGTGTCGCTCCTCTTCGGCACCGTCGGAGCCGAGTGGCTCGGCGGCCGCTTCGAGCCGCACATCACCTCCTGGGGAGAGGCGGTCTACTTCACGGTCGCCACGATCTCGACGATCGGAGCCACCTATCAGCCGACGACCGACACCGCCCGCTGGTTCGAGGTCACGCTGATCCTCATCGGCGTGGGAACGTTCTTATCCGCCATCGTGGTGCTTTTTGTCCCGTTCCTCGAGCGTCGTCTCTCCCGGATCGGGGAGCGCCTCGAACGGGCGCAGATGCAGGAGCTCGAGCGGCATGTGATCGTGTGCGGCGCGACCCCCGAGGCGCACGCCACGGCGATCGCGCTGCGGGAAGCCGGGGTACGGTTCGTGATCCTGACCCACGACCCCGCCGCCGTCGAGCGCCTGAAGGAGGAGGGGTTCCGGGTCCACCACGGCGACCCGTCGGTGGAGGAGGAGCTCTCCCTCGTCGGGGTCGCCCGCGCCCGCTCGCTCATCGTCGCCCAGGAGTCGGACGCCGCGAACCTCCTGACGGTGATCACCGCACGGGCCCTCCAGCCGGATCTGCGGATCGTCGCGGTGGCGACCGCGGAGAGCAGCCTCGCCAAGCTCCGACGGGCCGGGGCGACGGAGTCGATCGGCGTCGTCCGGGTGGCGGCGCAGCTGATCTGCGCGGCGGCGCTGGACGACACCCCCGAACGGAAGCCGCACGCCCCCTCGGTCAGCCGCTGACGGACCGCGGGAGCGGCGGAGCGCCTCGAAGCGAAGGAGTAAGGGGGGGTTCGACCCAGTCGGGGGCGATGGAGCGGCGACGACGCTACGCGGAGTCTCCCAAGACCGCCTCGCGGCGCTCCACGGGCCACCGACCGTCCGGCCGCCACGCCCCGCCCCGCACGCGGCACCAGCGCGAGCAGACCTACAGCCATGTCCGGGTCGAGATCGACCTCGGACACGAGGTGATCGCCCCGCACCGGTTCCCGTTCGTCACCGAGATCCGCTCGCTGTTGCGGGACCGCCGGTTCGAGGAGGAAGCGAGCCTCCTCGACCTCTCGGCCGCGCTGCTCCATTCGCTGCAGGGGTGCGGCTACACCCGCGTCGACCACTGGGAGGTCGACCCGGGCGGCTGGCTGCCGCTCCCCGAGGCGATCCACCCCGGGCTCGTCGAGCCCGTCGGCCACCTCCTGAAGGCGCTCGAGAGCGATCGGTGGCAGGACCTCGCGACCGCCCGCGCCTTCCTCGTTCGGCTCTCCGCGGACGGCGACCGCCGCGCCGACGCGGTCCTCCGACGGCTCCATCGGGAGCGCGAACACTCCCTGACCCTCGAGCTGTGGGGCCCGATGCAGACGTACGACGTCCACCGGGTCGTCAACTCGCTGCGCGAGCAGCTCACGGTCCTCCGCGCCCAGGTCACCGAGACGACCGCCGTCTGACCCGCAGCCGATAAGCGCCGGCGCGCTACCCGGCCGTTCGGCCGATGTACAGCGTCTACGTCCCCGTGCTGCTCGCGGCGTTCCTGATCACGGTCCTCGAGATGACCGAGGTCGTAGCGCTCGTCCTGGCGCTCGGCGCCGACGAGGCGAGCCTCCGCCACGGGGCGGCTGGGGCGGTCGCCGGCTGCTTCGCGATCGCCGTCGTCGCGCTGGTCTCGGGCCGGGCGCTCCTGCTGGCCCCGCGCACCTACCTGCTCTGGGCGGCGGCGGTCGTGCTCGCGGCGTTCGGGCTGTTCCTGTTCCGGAGCACCCTGAGGACGTACCGTCGGGTCCGGGCGGCGGCGTCGACCCCCCCGAGCGCCCCCCATCGGGTCGCGCAGTTCGTCGGGGGATTCACGGTCGGGGCGGTGGAAGCGACGGAGGTCGTGGTCGTCCTGCTCGCGCTGACCGCGGCCGGCTACGGAGCCTCCGCGATCGTGGGGGCGCTCGCGGGGGGCGGGATGCTCGTGGTCGTGGCGCTCGCGGTCGGGGAGCGGGTCCGTCGCATCAAGGTCCCGTGGCTCAAGCTGGGGGGAACCTCCATGCTGTTCGCATTCGCGGCGTTCTGGACGGGCGAGGCCCGCGGAATCTCCTGGCCGGGCAACGACCTCTTCCTGATCCCACTCTTCCTCCTCTCCCTCGGGATCGTCCGCGGAGTGCTGGAGCTCCTGCTGCGACGACGCCCCCGGGCGGCGTAACCTTCCCCCGAGCCCCGCCCCTTACCGACCGGGGACTCGGAGACCCCGAAACGCAGCGTCCCATCGAACCAAAACAGAGCCACCTCCGTCCGGTGTCCCGGACGGAGGGAGAAAGGGTTCGTCCCGGCAGCGCCGTCCCGACTTAGACCGGGATCATCCGGCGGCCGTAGTTCCAGTTGGTCAGGTCGGCCGTCGCCACGAACCACGCCGTGAGGCCCGTGAGGATGATCATGCCGCCCGTGGCCCAGAACTCACCGTTCGAGGGGGTGTGCCCGCCGCCCATCTGCCAGAACTGCGCGACCAGCAGAGCGAACGAGACGAACAGGAAGAGGAATACGAAGAAAATCCCCCATCCGTGCTTCATCGAGTTGATCAAGAAGGTGAGCGTGAACAACGTCCACACGAACGCGAATCCCGCGACCCCGTAGAAGGCGACCGGAAGCCCGGGATTTCCGTTGATGTACTGGGTGAGCATCAGCGTAAACGCGATCCAAAACGCCCCGTAGCCGACGAACGCCGAGCCGGCAAAGAGATTGCCCTTGCGCAGGCCGATGACGCCCGCGATCAGCTGGACGATCCCGCCGAATGCGATCGCCATGCCGAAGACGACCCAGTTGGAGCTGGAGCCGTACGGGCCGCCGATGCCGAACCCCGCCCCGTATGGGTGCGGAAGGTCACTGAGTCCCGCGATGATCGTCGTCAGGCCGAACCCCATCAGTCCGATGACCGCGGGGCTGGCCCACCACTCGGGTTTCTCCTCCATTCTTGGAGGAGCGTCCTGCATTCCTCTAGCCGTCTCCATGGTCGCATCCGAGGCTGGCATGCTAGGTCGAAGCACGCGCTCCTAGTAGATAATCCCTGTTTTCGAGGGCTCTTCTGTGTTACAGGCCGCTCCGGCGGGGATCGGGCGGCCCGGGGGCCCGTCCCGGGCCCCCCGGCACCATTATGCCTCGGCGCGAGTGCTGCGCCTCCGACGCGCATGGAAGACCGGAAGGAGCTCGAGCGGGTCGTCTTTGGCGAGACCCGCGTCATCCTGACCCGCGACCTGACGACGATGAACCCGAACCTCGCCCCGGGGTCGGTCGGGTTGGTGATCGGCAAGCTCGCGAACTACACGCTCAAAGTGGCGTTCCCCCGGGTGACGGTCGGCGTCAACTGGAAGGATTGCGACATCGTCGTCGGCAAGACCGGAATGCCGACCGAGGCGGACCAGCCGAAGGTGATCCCGAAGCCCCGCCACATGGGCGAAGAGTAGCCGGCCCGCTACGCCCACCCCTCGGGGCCCAGGATCCGTTCGACCAGCTCGGGGAGCGCCGCGAGCGTCTGGATCCGGTACTCCGCGGAGGGGTTGGCCCAGCCGGGGGGAAGGAAGAGGGTCTGGTACTGGGCGCCGTACGTCTGCAGCCCCGTGAATAGGATGCCGGCCTTCATCCCCGCGCGTTTTGGCCCTTCGATGTCGGGCCACCCGTCCCCGACGTGAACGGCGTGAGCGGGGTCCGACCCGAGCCGTCGGAGCGCCTCGAGGAAGATTGCCGGATCGGGTTTCGTCCAGGGAAGTTCGTCGCTGAAGACGAACTCCTCCACCAGGGAGTCGAACCCCATGGCGGTGAGGATCGGGCGCAGCGTCGCCCCCGGCTCTCCGATGGTGTTCGAAATGACGGCCGTGCGCCATCCCCGGGCTCGCAGGGCCCGCACGGTCGCGAGCGCTCCGGGTCCTATCTGGAACGGGGTTCGGGCGACCAGCCGACCGAGGCCGTCGAAGTATCGGTCGGGGGCGGCGGTCCGTCCCGCCACGTCGGCGGCTTGCCCGAGCTGGGCGGCGGGGGAGACGCTCACACCTCGCTGGGAAGCGGCGACGGCGTCGGCGTAGACCTTCTGGAAGATCACGCGAAGGTCGGCCCGGGAACGGGAGGGCGCGCCAGGTCGAGCGGCGGCGCTGTCGAGCACCTCCGCGGCGAGGTCCATCTGGGCGTTCATGTACGCCTCCTCCGCGGCCGGCGTCAGATAGACGAGCGTGTGCCAGAGGTCGAGGGTGACCGCTCCGTTCGGCCGCGCCAGCGGGTCACTCCCCCGGTCGGCTGAGGAACTCGAGGCGGTTCCCCCACGGGTCGCGGGCGTAGAAGCGCCGGCGCCCGGGGTAGACCTCGTCCTCCCAGGTCGCAACTCCGCGGTCGGTGAGCCGGCGACGGAGCGCGTCCAGGTCGTCCACCTCGAAGGCGGGGTGGGCCTTCTCTGCCGGGCGGAACGCGGGGTCGATCCCGACGTGCAGCTGCGAGCCGTCCAGGTCGAGCCAGATCCCCCCGCGCTTCGCCAGGTTCGGGGGCTTCGGGACCTCCGTCATGCCGAGCAGATCGACGAAGAACGCCCGGGCCGCGAGCTCCGAGCCGGGCGGAGCCGCGATCTGGACGTGCTGGAGGCGGGCGTAGCGGGCCGTCACACCCTCTTCGAGCCACGACGCCCCCTAAAGACGTCGCCCTCGACGTGACCCCTCCGAGGGGTGAAGCGGAAGAACGGGGGGGCCTTCCGCCTCCGATGACGTCCCGGCCTCCCCGTCTCCTGCTGGCCGTCCGCCCGCGGGCGACGCTCGCCGACGAGGTATCCCGAGCCCTTCCGGACATTGGCGCCGTCCCTCTGGGAGAGGCGACCCCCGAGGATCTCGACGGGGTGGAGGCCGTGCTGCTGGGGTCGGTCGCGCGGGACGCGAAGAGCTGGGACCCGGCGGCGTCGCCGAAGCTTCGGTTCGTCCAGCGGATCTTCACGGGCGTGGACGACCTGCCGTTCGACCGGTTCCCCCCGGACGTCGCCATCGCCGGGAACGTCGGGGGCTATGCGCCGTTCGTCGCCGAGCATGCCATCGCCCTCGCGCTCGGCGCCGCGCGCTCCCTCCTCCCCGCCCACGCCCAGACCGCCGCCGGGCGACTGCGCCCTGCCCCCCAGAACCGGGTCCTGTGGCGCCAGACCGCGGTGATCCTAGGCTACGGGGCGATCGGCGGGGCGATCGCCGCCCGGCTCCGCGGCTTCGAGATGCGGATCGTCGGGGTGAACCGCACCGGTGCCTCGGCCCCCGGGTGCGACACGATGTTCCCGGCGGACCGGCTCCGTGAAGCGGTCGCCGTGGGAGACTTCGTGTTCGACGCCCGGCCGCTGACCCGGGCGACCCGGGGGTCTCTCGGCGCCGCCGAACTCGCGGCGATGCCACCGAAGGCGGTCTACGTCAACGTGGGCCGGGCCGGGACCGTGGACGAGAGCGCGCTCTACCAGCACCTGGTCCAGCACCCGGAGTTCCGCGCCGCGATGGACGTCTGGTGGGAGGAGGGGTTCGCCGACGGCTCCGTGCGGTTCCGGTTCCCCTTCCTGACCCTCCCGAACGTCCTCGGGACCCCGCACAGCGCCGGGTACGCGCCGCCGGTCGAAGCGTACGCGCTCTCGACGGCGCTCGACAATCTCCGTCGATTCTTCTCGGGACAGACCCCGCGTCACCTCGTCGATCGAACCGAGTACTCCCCCGGACGGTAGCGCCACCGTCCCGAAGGGAGCGGCGGAAGCGTCGGTCGGCCTACCGGATCCGCTCGAGGGCGAACGACCCGACGATCAGCGCCCGGTTCGTCGCCCGGCACTCGACCCAGTCGCGCGTCTGGACGTCCCCGAACCCGCGGACGGAAAGGAACGTCCGGTCGCGGTCCTGGCGGAAGACGATCGCTCCGTCCATCCGCCCGAGCAGCGACTCGACCTGCGCCTCGGTGAGCGCCCCGCCCTCGAGCGAGTACATCGCGAGCGCCTCCCGCGGCTTCAGGATCCCGACGACGTTCTGTAGGAACGAGAAGCTCGCCCGCTCGTCCGCGTGGGCGAACACCGCCGAGAGGCCGAGGAAGCCGACGCGGAACGGCCCTTTCTTCTCCTCCTCGATCGGGCGGGCCGCCTGCACGAGGGCGGAGAGGATGCCGGCGCGGTCGTCCGACCCCTTGGCGACGAACCGGCGGGGCCCGGAGGTGCCGCCGGTCGTGGAGGCGTCGATCCAGGTGACCATGCCGAGCTGGTCGTACTCGAGGAACTGCGGCAGGACGACCCCGATCGACTGGGCGATCTCGGTCGGCGAGCGGGAGGCGGTGACGAGGACGACCGGTTCCCCGCGCTTCAGCCCTTCCGCGATGAACGCGTACAGGACGACCTCCTTTCCGACGAACGCGTCGCCGAGCAGGACGACGTGGTTGCGGGACGGCAGGCCCCCGAGCAGGAGATCGTCGAGGCGCGGGGTCCCCGTCGGGAGCCGGTCGGCGTACCGTCGGCTCGAGGTCGGAGCGAGCAGGTCCGTGGAGGTCGCGATCTGGTCGTCCGACAGCGAGGCGTCGCGGCGCGCCGTGCGGCCCCCCGCGGAGCGCGGACCCGGGCGCGGCCCGGGCTGGTCGAGCTGATCGGCCGCCGCGACCGCGGCGAGGCCGGCGAGCGTGAGCCCGCCCTCCCGCTCGGCCTCCTGGCGGCGGAGGCTGATCTCCGCCTCGCGCGCCTCGAGGGTCCGCTCGCGCGCGATCAGGTCCCGCTCGCGCTGGTCGATCTCCATCAGGTTCCCGCGCAGCCGGCGTTCCCGCTCGGAGATCGTCGACTCGCGGTCGGTGACGGTCTGCAGGGTCCGGTCGAGGTCGGCTCCCCGCTGCGCGACGTCGACCTGCTTGCGGCCGAAGTCGGAGAGGCGGTTCTGGTAGTCCTGGGCGGCGGCCTCGTACTGCGCCCGCCGTTCGTCCGCAGCCTTCAGCCGGTCGGCGAGGCTCGCCTCCCGCTGCGCGACGCCGCTCTCCCGCGCGGCGAGGACCCCGAGCTTCTCCGTCGCCTGCTTCAGGGCCTCCGTGGCGGCCTTCTCCCGCTGGGCGACCTCCCGGGCGCGGCGACCGAGGATGAGGTTCTGCTCGTCGAGCGCGGCCTTGAGCTGCTGGAGCTTCATTTCGCGGGCGGAGGCGTCAGACCCGGCCGCGGTCGTCTTCCCGCCGGCCGGCGGACCGGCGCCGCGGGCGGTCAGCTCTCCTTCCCGACGCAGGAGTTCGGCGGTCTTCTCGTCGAGCTGCTTGCGACGTGCCTCGAGCCGCGCCTCCGTCTCGGCGGCGGCGTCGACGCGCCGCTGGACCTCCTGCTGGTGCTGGGCGAACTCGGTATCGCGCCGGGCCTGCTCGCCCTCCTTCTGGGCGACGCGCTGCTCCCGGGCGGTGACCTGCGGCAGCTGCCGCGCGATCTCCTGCTCGCGGAGCTCGACCGCCTTGGTGCGGTTCGTGAGCGCCTGGATCGAGCTCTCGGCCTCGGCGAGCTTTCCCGCTAGCTCCCGGTCGCGTCGGTCGAGCTCCTCGCTCCGAGCCCGGTCCCGGGCGGTGCGTCCGTCGAGCTCCTTGCGCGCCTCCGCGAACTGGAGCTCCTGGCGCCGCAGGCCGGCCTCGGTGGTCTCCGCGTCCGCCTCGCGACGGACGATCGCGGCCTCGCGGAAGCGGAGCGCCTCCTCCTTCTGGCGGGTCTCGTCCGCGAGGCGGACGATCCGGTTCTGGCCGGAGGCGATGAGGGCGCTCTCGTGCGGGCCGGTGCCCGAGGAGAGCAGGTGGAGGAACGAACCGGCGGTCTGGTAGAAGATCGCCGAGAGGAAGAGGGCGACCGCGACGGCGTCCGCCTCGGTGGTGGTGCCGGTCGGCCGGTCGTAGACGAGGAGCGGGGTGAAGAGAGGGAGGACCGCCGCGGTCGCGGCGGCCCACTGCTGCGGCGACCACGCGTTCCAGGTCATGACGAGACCGAGGAACGCGAGCGAGATGCCGGCGAGCTCGAGCGGCAGGAACCACGGGAAGAGGGCGGTGTGGGCGAACGGGGCTGCGCCCGCGACGCGCCCGAAGTAGACGACCGCGACGACGACGTTCACCCCGACCGCGGCGACCGTGGTGGAGAAGTGGGGCTCCCACGGCCACAGCTGGAACGCCTCCCACTTCGTGACGAGACCGACCGCGGCGATCGAGAGGCCGGCGAGCGCCGGGATCAGAAGGTAGAACGTCGGCCCGAGCGCCGCGAGCCGGGTCGCGGCGAACGGGAGGGCCGGGAGGTGGGCGAAGAGGAACAGGACGAGGATGCCGTCCAGCGCCAAGGCGGCGGAGATGCCGACGGCGTAGAGGTGGGCCGACCGGCCGATCTTGAGCTGGAGGAGGGCGTCCTCCTTCGCCATCGCGAGGTCTTCCTTACCGGCGACCGTGGCGCCCGCCGTGGTTTTGGCGGGACGGGCGGCCGTAGATGCTTTCGGCATCGAGTCCCGGGACGAACGATGGGTTCCCACGGGTCTTAATTCTGTTCCCGGAGGGTGCGACGGGCCGCGATCAGGACCGCAGCCGCCTCTCCCCACCGCGCTGGCTCCCGGCCGACCCGTTCCTCGACCTCGAAGAGGTGGCCCCACGCCTTTGGGTCGGCGTGGATTCGGGCGATGCTCGCCGGGTCCGGACCAAGGCACGGGGCGACCGCGAGGGTCTCCAGCACCGTCCATCCGCTACCCTTCCATCGACCGTGGAGCGCCTCCGCGTCCCACCGTCGGAACGAGTCGGACCGGTGCCGTCGTGGCTCCACCGCAAACCCCTCACGGTGGATCCGTGGGACGACCGCGGCGACCGGGGCGGAAAAGAGCCGCCCCACCGCCCCCTCGGGGAGCCGCGCCAGGTAGCGGGAGCGCTCTCCGGGTCCCGGGGCGATCTCCACGACCAGGGTCCCGCCGGGGGTCACGAGACGCTCGGCCGCAGCGAGCATCGGCTCCGACGCCTCGGCCGCAAAGCCGAGCGAATTCCCCAAGAGGGCGGCGGCCTGGAACGACCCGTCGGCGAACGGCGGGGCGAGCGCGTCCCCGACGACGCGGTCGACCCGAGCCGACGGCCCCGTCGGCGTTCCGGGGCGGGGCGATGGACGGAAGGTCAGCATCTCACGGGAGAGGTCGAGCGCCACGCGTCGGCTCTCCGGGGCGCCCAGGGCGGACGTGAAGCGCCCCGGTCCCGCCCCGAGATCGACCGACCAGCCGGTGACCGCGGTGTGTCGGGACAGGAAGCGGCGGCGGAGCTCTCGGAACAGTTCGCGCTGGGGGGTGCCCTCGTACCGCAGCCACTCGCGACCGGCCCGGTAGGCGTCGTTCGCGAGGAACCGGGTCCGCGCGGTCGGGGACGTCGACGGCGGGTCCTTCGCCGGGCGCGCGGGAGGATTCCCCATCCGCCGGTCGGGCCCCGCTCGTTTCATCACCGTGGGGAGCCCCTGCTCGCCGAGAGCGGACTGCGAGTAGTGGCAGACCCATTTATATGCGGCCCTTCTTGCTCCGCCCGAGGGACCCGATGCCGTACTACGAGTGCCCGAAGTGCGGGGGCGGCTACGTGATCGACGTGCCTCCCAGCGCGCGACCGACCTGCGACCGCGACGGCGCCCGTCTCAAGAAGACGAGCGACGCCTCGTACGAGCGCAACGCGCGCGAGGACTAGGGACGTCCCGGCGATGGAGTCGGCCGAACCGCGGCTGGGGCCGCTCGTCCACCGATCGGTGCACCACGCCGCCGTCGTCTGGCTGGTCGCGGCGGTCCAGTTCGTCGTCGCGATGGCGGTCGTCGAGCTGAAGTGGACGACCCCGTACAGTCTCTCCAAGAACGTCATCAGCGACCTCGGGAACACCGGGTGCGGGGCGTGGCCGAACGCCACCTCCCCGTACGTCTGCTCCCCGTGGCACGTCGTCTTCAACGTCTCCATCGTCGTCCTGGGCCTCCTCGTGATCCTCGGGGTGCTCCTCATCCGGAGCGCCTTCCCCGACCGGTCGAGCCGCTCGGTCGGGCTCGGCCTCCTCGTGCTCGCGGGCGCGGGCGCGATCGGCGTCGGGGTGTCCCCCGAGAACGTGAACCTGCACGTCCACTCGATCGCGGCGTTGCTCGCGTTCGCCGGGGGGAACGTCGCCCTCATCGTCCTCGGGTTCGCGATGTTCCGCGACACCCGATGGGACGGCTACCGCTCGTACACGCTCTTCTCGGGCCTCATCGGGGCGGTCGCCCTGATCCTGTTCGTCACGAAGGTCTACGCCGGCCTCGGGATGGGCGGCATGGAGCGGCTGATCGTCGCGCCGTTGCTCCTCTGGATGGTCGTCGTCTCGGTCCATCTGCTCCGCGTCGCCGCCTACGCTCCGCGGATCATCCCGAAGTCAGCGAGCCTCTGATCGGTCCGGACGCGGGTCAACCGCCCCGGGCGGCGAGCCGCGGGTCGTCGAGCTCGAACTCCTCCCCGCAGCCGAGGCACGTCACGAAGCAGTGGACGTCCCGGCTCACCGGGGGGCCGAGCGTCCCGGCGCAGATCGGGCAGCGGGGCGGCGCCGCCGCGGCGGGGCGGGGGTCGGCCCCGCCCCGGGCCATCTAGTCGACCTTGCCGAACGCCGCGATGTCCTCGGGCCCCTTTTTCTGGACGACCGGGGCGTCGCCCTGCACCTGCTTCCGGATCTGCTCGACGACATCCGGGTTCGCGAGGGTCGTGATGTCGCCCGTGTCCATCCGGTTCGAGATCCCGGCGAGCACCCGGCGCATGATCTTCCCCGAGCGGGTCTTCGGCATGTCGGGGACGATGTGTACCGTCTTCGGCCGGGCGATCTTCCCGATCGAGGTCTCGATCGCGTGCGTGACGCGCTGCGAGACCTCGGCGGCGCTCGCCTTCGTCCCGGGTTTCAGCGCCACGTACACCTCGACGACCCGTCCTTTGAGCTCGTCGGCGACCGGCACGACCGCCGCCTCCGCCACCTCGGGGACGGTGAGGCAGGCCGACTCGATCTCCTTCGTCCCCAGGCGGTGCCCGGCGACGTTGATCACGTCGTCGATCCGACCGAGGATGCGGTAGTAGCCGTCCTGGCTGATCAGCGCCCCGTCGCCCGCGAAGTACGGCCAGTCCCTCCAGTTCGTGCTCTTCGGGTTCTTGTTGTACTTCTGGAAGTACTGGCGGACCATCCGGTCCGGATCGCCCCAGATCGTCTGCATCAGGCCGGGCCACGGGTTCTGGATGCAGATGTTCCCGGCCTTGTTCGAGCCGGCGGGGATCTCGTGGCCGTTCTCGTCGAAGATCACGGGGTGGATCCCGGGCATGCCCGGACCCGCGCTCCCCGGCTTCATCCGGTCGATCCCCGGCTTGGTGGAGCAGAGGAACCCGCCGGTCTCCGTCTGCCACCAGGTGTCGACGATCACCGCCTCGTCCTTCCCGACCGAGTGGTAGTACCACCGCCAGGCCTCCGGCTCGATCGGCTCGCCGACCGTCGTCATGTGCTTGAAGTGGTAGTGGTACTTCTTCGGCTCGTCCGGGCCGAGCTTACGGAGCTGCCGGATCGCCGTCGGCGACGTGTGGAAGATGTTGACGCCGAGCCGCTCGGCGATCCGCCACGGGCGGCCGGGGTCCGGGAACGTCGGCACCCCCTCGTACATCACGGTCGTCGCGGCGAGCGCGAGCGGTCCGTAGACGATGTAGGAGTGGCCCGTGATCCAGCCGATGTCGGCCATGCACCAGTAGACGTCGGTCGGGTGGATGTCCTCGATGAACTTCGACGTCCCCGCGACGTAGGCGAGGTAGCCTCCCGTCGAGTGCTGGCAACCCTTCGGCTTGCCCGTCGTCCCGCTCGTGTACATCAGGAAGAACGGCGCCTCCGCCGGCATCGACACCGGGTCGACCCGCTTCCCCACCGTCTCCTTGAGGAGCTCCTGGACGAGGAAGTCCCGGCCGGGGGTCATCGGGACCGTCGTGAGCAGCCGGTCGCGGTACCGCTGCCAGATCAGCACCTTCTCGACGGTGTGGCCGTCCGCCTTCGCGGCGTCGATGGCCGACTGGAGGACCGCCTTGTGGTCGGTCGCCTTGCCGTTCCGCCAGTAGCCGTCCATCGTGATCATCACCTTGCTGCCGGAGTCGGCCGCCCGCCGCCCGGCCGCCTCCCCGCTGAACCCTCCGAAGACGACCGAGTGGACGACGCCGAGCCGGGCGCACGCCAGCATCGTGATCGGGAGCTCGGGGACCATCGGCATGTGGATCGTGACCCGGTCGCCGGCCTTCAGATGGCAGAAGTCGCGCAGGACGGCGGCGAACTCGTTGACCCGGACCCACAGCTCCTGGTAGGTGATCGAGATCGGGGGCTCCTCCTCCGGCTCGCCCTGGAAGATGATCGCCGCCTTGTTCCGGTGCAGCGGCAGGTGGCGGTCGACGCAGTTGACGGAGACGTTCAGCTTCCCGCCGACGAACCACTTGTAGAACGGCGCCTTACTGGTGTCGAGGGTCGTATGCCAGTACTGGTCCCAGGTGAGCAGGTCGGCGTACTCCCGGAAGCACTCGGGGAAGCGGTCGAGGCCGAACCGCTCCATGACGGACGGGTCGGTGAGGTTCGCCTGGCCGATGAACTTCGGGGAGGGCAGGAAGTACTCCTCCTCCTTCCAGTGGACCGCGATCTCGGCCTCGGTGAGATTTCCGGGCGCTTCCGACTCCTTGGTTGCACGTGCCGCCATCGTTCCCCTCCCCATGTGCCAGCGTGGCACGCTATTTACGAATTGCCGAAATCCTCTCGGGTGGCCACCCCTACTGCCCCCGGGCGGAGCCGGGCGCTCCCGGGATGGATAACTCGGCCGGCCGACCGTCCGAGAGGCCCGCGGAGGTTCTCGCATGCTTAATGGCCCCGTGGGGCTAGACCGCTCCCCGGAGCCTCATGCCCGGAACGGTTCACACGGCGGACCGGCCCGAGAAGACGGTGCACCTGAGGATCGATCCGAATGACGAATCGACCACGCTCGAGGACGTCCTCTCGCGGATCTCCGAACTCCAGCGCAAGCACCCCGACCGGGAGGTCTTCTTCGACGGGGACGAGTACGCCATCTGCTCCCGACCGAAGCGGGCCAAGGCCGCCGCGACCCACTGAGCGCGCCCCGCTCGGGGCCCCGCTGCTCCTGCTGAACCTGAAGACGTACCCGAACTGCCTCGGTCCCGGGGCCGTCGCGATGGCGAGCCTCCTCGACGAGCTCGGGCGGGCGGCCGGGGTGGCGACCGCGATCGCTCCCGCGACTCCCGACCTCGCCCGGGTCGTCGCCGCCGTGCGGTGCCCCGTTCTCGCGCAGCATGTGGATCCGGTGGACGCGGGGGCGCGCACGGGGTCGGTGCCGCCCGAGTCCGTTCGGGCGGCCGGTGGGCGGGGGAGCCTGCTGAACCATTCGGAGCATCCCCTGGCCGGGCCGGAGGTGGAGAACGCCGCCCAACGGCTCGAGACCCTCGGCCTCGTGGCGGTGGTCTGCGCGGGCACCGTCGAACGCGCGCGGGCCCTCGCCGGGGTCGCGCCGGCCTATCTGGCGGTGGAGCCCCCGGAGCTCATCGGAGGGGACCGCGCGGTCTCTACCGTCCGTCCCGAGGTCGTGTCGGACACGGTGAGGGCCGTTCGGCAGGTGGCGCCCGCCTGCCGCGTGCTGTGCGGCGCCGGCGTGCACGATCGGAACGATGTCCGGCGGGCGATCGAGCTCGGCAGCTCCGGGGTGCTCGTCGCAAGCGCCGTCGCTCGCGCCGCCGATCCGAGGGCGGCGATCGTGGAGCTCCTCGCGGGATTCTAGGGACGGGGGTGGCGGATCGTATGGCGCCGCGAACGACCCCTGGGCGCCGCCGGTGCGCGTGGGCCGAGGGGGACCCGCTGCTGCGAACCTACCACGACCGGGAGTGGGGAGTGCCTCAGCGCGACAGCCGGACGCTCTGGGAGAAGCTCATGCTCGATGGATTCCAGGCCGGGCTCTCCTGGCTGATCGTCCTTCGAAAGCGCGAGGCCCTGCAGGCCGCCTTCCGGGGGTTCGATCCGGTGAAAGTGGCGCGGTTCCAGGAGCGGGACGTCCAGCGGCTCCTTGCGGATCCGGCCATCATCCGCTCCCGGCGAAAGATCGAGGCGACGATCCGCGGCGCGCGCGCGTTCTTGGCGATGCGGGAGGAGGGGGTCGATTTCTCTCGGTTCGTCTGGGAGTTCGTGGGGGACGCCCCGCTCCAGTCCACGGGTCCGGTGCCCTCGAGGACCGCGGAGTCGGAAGCGATCTCGAAAGCCCTCAAGGCGCGGGGGTTTCGGTTCGTGGGCCCCGTGATCGTCTATGCGTGGATGCAGGCGTGCGGGCTCGTCAACGATCACGCGAAGGACTGTTTCCGCCGGGCCCCCCTCGCGCGCCGCGGATGACGGGCGCGACGACGCGCGCCGGCGAGCCCGGGTCGAGGCGCCCTCGCTCGGGAGA
The DNA here is from genome assembly GCA_035499455.1 of Thermoplasmata archaeon. Taxonomy (GTDB): domain Archaea; phylum Thermoplasmatota; class Thermoplasmata; order Lutacidiplasmatales; family UBA184; genus Lutacidiplasma. The sequence goes on from DATJYS010000004.1 coordinate 89,923, forward strand.
TTCCTCAAATAGGAGGGCGTGTCATCTTCGGTCGGCGGTGGCGTCCGCCAGCCGGGGCACCGGCGAACCGCCTGCGGGCCGATGACGCCTACCCCCGGAGGGTAGGCACCAGTGACGTGGACCGCGGACGCGATAGTCGTACTGCAGGCGGCGACCGTCCTTCTCCTGTCGCCGCTCCTGGCGGGGATCGCCGGTCGGGCGAAGGCGTGGACGGAGTCCCGTCGGGGGCCCTCGATCGTCCAGCCGTATCGGGACCTCGCGAAGTACCTCCGGAAGGAGACGCTCGTCCCGCGCGGCGCTTCCCGTCTGTTCCTCGCCGCGCCGTTCGTCGCGTTCGGGGCGTACCTGCTGATCTCCGTCGTCGTTCCGATCATCACACCGTATCCGATCCCGGTGGCGCCGACCGTCGACTTCCTCGGGGGGGGCCTGCTGTTCGGACTCGCCGGGATCGTCACGCTGGTCGCCGCCCTGGACGCCGGCAGCGACTACACCGCGCTCGGCGCGAGCCGGAGCGTCTCGTTCGCCGCGCTCGCCGAGCCGACGCTCATCATGGTCTTCTTCGCCGTGGCCGTGATCACCGGGACGAACAACCCGTACGTCACGAACAACCTGCTCGCCGCCTCGTCGAACGCCTACCTTTCCGCGACCCATCTCCTCGTCACGGCCGCGTTCTTCCTGTTGATCCTCGCCGAGACCGGCAAGCTCCCCGTCGAGAGCGCGGGGCTGATGGAGCTCGGGATGCTCGAGGACGCCCGGACGTTCGAGCACTCCGGACCGCTCCTCGGCGTCTTCCGCTGGAACGGCTGGATGAAGCAGTTCCTGCTCTACTCCGTCTTCGTCAACGTCTTCCTGTTGCCGTGGGGGCTTGACGCCGCCCCGACGCTCGCGGGCGCCGGGCTCAACATCGCCCTCCTGTTCGGAAAGCTGCTCCTGATGGTCGGGGTGCTCGCCGGCCTCGAGGCGACCGTCGCGAAGGTCCGCTTGTTCAAGATCCGGGACTTCCTCGCCCTGTCGTTCTCGCTCGCCGTCCTGTCGGTGTTCGTCTTCGCCGTCCTGGGGGTGCCGTGACGATCGACTCGGGCGAGGTGATCGCCCTCGTCGGGGTCGGCATCCTCCTCACGGCGCTGTACCTCCAGTCGGAGTCGTTCGTCGCTCCGTTGATCCGGGGGGTGGCGTTCCAGTCGCTGCTCCTCGGCGTGCTGCTCGGCTGGCTCGCCTGGACCGACCGGAGCGTCGACCTCGCGGTCGTGGCGGGCCTCGTCGTCGTGATCCGGGCGGCGATCATCCCGTACGTACTCACCCGCCAGATCCGCGCGTTCCGCTGGAAGGTGCGCGAGCTGCACGCGGCCCATCGGGTCACCGGCCACGCGCTCGGGGCGGTGGCGGTGACCGTGATCGCCTGGATCGTCTTTGAGGAGACGCTCGCCCCGCTGTTCCCGTCCGCGGCGGGCGCCCTGCCGTTCGTGCTGCTCGTCCAGGGGCTCCTCATGCTAGCGACCCGGCAGAACACGCTCGTCCAGGTGATCGGCTACCTCGAGGAGGAGAATGCGATCGTGTACGCGGCGGCGTTGTTCGCGCGCGGATTCCCCTTGTTCGTAGAGGTGGTCGTGTTCCTCGACGTCCTCGGCGTCACCCTCGTCGGGATCATCCTCTCCATCCAGCGGGACGTCACGGGAACGCCCGAGTCCGCGCACCCCGAGGAGCTGACCGGATGATCGCCCTCGACCCCCGTGAGTGGGTCCTTCTGCTGCTGCTCGCCCCAGCCGGGGGAGCGATCCTCGCGCTCCTCCCGAACGCCCGGGCGAGCGAGGCGGCGGCGCGGGTCGCGTCCACGCTCGCGGTCGCGGGCGCCCTCGCGCTCCTGGTGACCGGGGCGACCGGCCGCTGGGGCGCGTACCTCGGCCTCGACGACCTGAGCGACGTGTTCCTTACGACCGTCGCCGCGATCTACGCGACGTCGACGTGGTACTCGCGCCGCTACCTGCGGGCGGTCGCGCGGCCGTTCCTCACCCCGCAGACGTACTACGCCCTCCTCGGAGCGTTCTCCTTCGCGATGATCGCGACCCTCCTCGTGACCGACCTTGGCCTGATGTGGATCGGCATCGAGGGGACGACGGTCGCGAGCGCCCTCCTGATCGTGCTCGAGCGGCGGCCCGCCAGCGTCGAGGCGGCCTGGCGCTACACGATCATCGCGTCCGCCGGACTCACGATCGCGCTGTTCGCGCTCCTGCTGCTCTACGGGGCGACCGGGACGCTCGACGCGTTCGCCCTCGCGGCCCATCCGCCGGCGCTCTCCCTGCCGATGGAGATGGCGGTCGTGCTCGGGCTCGTCGGGTACGGGACGAAGATCGGGCTGTTCCCGCTGCACACGTGGCTCCCCGACGCGCACTCGGAAGCGCCGTCGCCCGTCTCGGCGATGTTCTCTGGAGTCCTCCTCCCTTCGGCGCTGTACGCGTTCCTTCGGATCTACCGGGTGCTGCCCACGCCCGTGCCCGTGAGCCTCTCCGACCTCGTCCTCACGTTCGGCCTCGTCACGGCCCTCGTGGCGGCGTTCCTCCTCCAGCGGCAGCGCTCGTTCAAGCGTCTGCTCGCCTACTCGAGCATGGAGGCGATGGGCCTCGCCCTCGCCGGCATCGCCCTCGGCGGGATCGCGATCTACGGGGCGCTTCTCCTCCTCGTCGCGCACGCGTTCGCGAAGTCGGCGGCGTTCTACTGCTCGGGGAACGTCCTTCAGGAGACGGGCCTCCGGCGCATCGACGAGGTCCGGGACCTGCGCTACCGGCTGCCGTTCACGGGGACGGCGTGGCTTCTCGCCGGGTTCGGGGTGACGGGCGCGCCCCCGTTCGGCATGTTCCTCGGCGAGGTGCTGATCGTCGTGGGAGCGCTCGCGACCGGCGACGTGACGGTCGCGGCGATCCTGGTGATCGCGATCCTCGTCTCGTTCCTCGGAGTGAACTCCCAGATCGGACAGATGGTGCTCGGCCCGTCCTCTGCTCCGGCCGCGCCGGTGCGGGCGGGCGCGGAGGCGGGCGTGGAGTACGCCTACCTGAATCTCGGCGTCTCGCTCGCCCTCGGGGTCGCGAGCCTGCCGTATCTCACGATCGCGATCCGGGGCGCGGCGGCCGTGCTCGGGGGGAGTTCGCCGTGAGCGCCCCCGCCCCTTCGTCGGAACGCGGTCCGGTCTATCGGGCCCCCGACGGGTCGTTCGCGCTCTTCAACGATTACGGGGCGGGACGGGCCATGGTCGTGGCAGCCCCTCCGGCCCCGGAGCCCGGCACGGCGTTCGAGGTGTGGGACCGCCGGCGGGCCGACGGGCCGCGAGCGCTCGCGCCCGCCCAGGCGATCGACGGGTATGGGGTCTTCACTTTCCCGTACGGCCCCGTGTCGATGGGGGTGCCGGAAGCCGGCCGGTTCGACCTGAGAACGTACGGCGAACGTCTCCTCGACATCGTGCCGGTCGGCGGGTTCAAGTCGCGTAGGATCCTCGCGTCCCTCCCCGGCCTCACGATCGCCGACGCGGGGTTGCGTATCGAGCGGCTCGCCGGTCCGGTCTCGGCATCGCACGTGTCGGCGTTCCTCCTGGCCGCCGAGAGCGCTGCCGGTGCGACCGTGCCGGCCCCGGAGCTGTGGGTCCGCGCCGTCGCCCAGGAGCTTCAACGCCTCTACAACCACCTTCGCGTGATCGCGCGGGTCGCCGAGGCGGCCGCGCAGAACGTCGGCGTCGCCCAGACCCAGGCGCTCGCCGAGGAGATCCTCCAGCTCGAAGGGCGGGTCTTCGGCCATCGGTGGTTGTTCGGGGCGCTCCTCCCCGGCGGCCCGCCCCGCCGCCTCGAGTCGGCCGATCGTCGCGCGATCGCGGAGGAGCTCGACCGTCGCTCGCGGGAGTTCGAGGGGATCTGGGAGCTGTTCCTGGAGTCCCGGACGTTCGTCGACCGGATCCAGACCACGTGCCCCGTCTCCCGCGAGCTGGCCGTTCGATGGGGGGCGGTCGGGCCCGCGCTCCGAGCGACCGGGGTGCCCTGGGACGACCGGCTCCGGATCCCCGTCGCGCCGTACCACGACATGTTCCTCGCGCTCCCGAAAGAGACCGAGGGGGACGCGCTCGCCCGGGTCGTCGTGCGCGCCGAGGAGATCCGCGCCAGCTTCCTCCTCCTCGAGCAGCTCCTCGGCCGCTGGCCCGCTGCGTCCGGCGCCGGGGAGCCGGCGTTGCCCCCGATCGCCCCGGGCCGCGGCCTCGGACGGGCCGAGGGCCCGAGCGGCGACGTCGTCTACGACGTCCGGCTCGACGGCGACCGCATCGCTGGCGTGGGGATGCGCTCCCCGAGCGATGCGAACTGGCCGGTGTTCGCCCTCGGTCTTCGGGAGGGGGTCTTCACGGACTTCCACTTCGCCTGCGAGAGTTTCGGCTTCCTGTTCGCGGAGAGCGACGCATGACGGGGGGCCCGTGAGCTGGCTCGGTCTGGCCGCGGCGCGCGGGATCCTGACGACCCGCTACCCAGACGTTCCGGTGGCCGAGGAGGAGCTCCCCCGGACCGGTCACGGGCCGGCCGTCCCCGGCGGCGGCCGCCCTCCCGCCGATGCGGTCGCGGTCTGCCCCGTCGAGGCGATCGACCCGGACGGGATCGATCAGGGCCGGTGCATCCGATGCGCCCGGTGCTTTGCCCACGGAGTCGCCCCGGACGGGCGCGCGGAAGCGGCGACCCTCCGTCGGGCCGACCTGACCGGGGGTCCGGCGGAATCGGGATCGACCCCGAACCCCGAGGCGCCGCTCGCCCGCCTCGGCCGCTCGTTGCACGTCTTCCTGATCGACGTCGGTAGCTGCGGCGCCTGCAACCAGGAGGTGCTGGCGATCGCGAACCCGTTCTACGACCTGCAGCGGCTCGGGATCTTCTTCACGAACTCCCCACGGCACGCCGACGTCCTCCTTGTGGTCGGGGTCCTGACGGACGAGATGCGCCCCGCGCTCGAACGCACGTACGCGGCGCTGCCGTCGCCGAAGGCGGTCGTGGCGGTGGGCGCCTGCCCGATCTCGGGCGGTGTGTTCCGGGGCCACGCGGGGCTCCAGCCGTCGGTGGATGCGGTCGCTCCGGTCGACGTCTTCGTTCCCGGATGCCCCCCGGCCCCGGTCCAGGTGCTGGACGCGCTCCTCCGGCTCGGGGACCGATCCCGGGTCGACGGAGGTGGCCGATGACCGGGCCGCTCGGCGACCTCCTTACCGTGGCCGTGGCCGGGTTCTTCGTGGGTGCGGGGGTCTCGTTCTTCGGCCGCCGGGCCGGGTACGCCATCGCGCTCGTCGCCTCGATCCTCTTCGGCGGCGTCGGGGCGGCCGCGATGTTCTCCGGTCACGTGGCGGGGCCCCAGTGGACCGGCCCGATCGGGAATCCCGAGTCCCTCGGCCTCGACGCCCTCTCCGGATTCTTCGCCGTGACCGCCGGGATCGTCTGGGTCGCGACCTCCGCCTACTCGCTCTCCTACGACCGCCGACCGTCCCCGGTGCTCGCGGCCGCCTACGGCGCGACGCTGGGCTCGATCGCGGTGCTGCTCTCGTCCGGGGACTTCGTCCTGTTCCTGATCGGATGGGAGGGGATGACGATCGCCGCGTACGCGATGATCCTGCAGGCGACCGGTCGCGCGGGGCGCGTCGTCTCGGCGTCGTTCGTCTTCCTCGCGTTCGGGGAGGCGAGCACCCTCCTCGTGCTGGTCGCGGTCGCCGGGCTCCGCGTCGCCTCCGGCTCGTTCCTGGAGAGCCCGACCGTCGCGGGGGCGCTCCTCGCGAACGTCGTCTTCGTCTCGGCGCTCCTCGGCTTCGGGCTCAAGATGGGCGTCGCCCCGTTCCACATGAGCGAGTGGCTCCCGATCGCCCACTCCTCCGCCCCCTCGAACGCCTCCGCGGTCCTCAGTTCGACCCTGACGCTGGCCGGCGTCTACGGGCTGTTCCGGGTGCTGAGCCTCCTGCCGTCGCCGCCCGCCTGGTGGGGCGCCGTGATGCTCTCGATCGGGGCGATCTCCGCCCTGCTCGGAGCGCTCTTCGCGGCGGTCAGCGAGCACTCGAAGGGGCTCCCCGCCTACTCGACGATCGAGAACAACGGGCTGATCCTGGTCGCCCTCGGGATCGCCCTCGTGGCCCGCTCGGAGGGGCTGTCGACGCTCTACGCGTTCGCGCTGTACGCCGCGTTCTTCCAGGCGATCGCCCACGCGCTCGCGAAGACGGCGCTGTTCCTCTCCGCGGGCTACGTCGAGCGGTCGACCGGGACGTTCGACCTCACGACCGTCGAAGGGCGGGCGAAGCGGAGCGGTCGCGCGGCGTTCTTCGGGACCCTCGTCGCGGCGCTCAGCCTCGCCGCCGCGCCGCCGCTCGCCGGGTTCGTGAGCGAGTGGATGATCCTCGAGGCGCTGCTGCAGTCGTACCGGTTCTCCCCGTTCGGCCTCGAGTTCGTCGGCCTCCTCGCCGGGGCGGCGGTCGCGCTGGCCGCGGGCCTGATCGTCGCCGCGATGGTGAAGTTCCTGGGATTCACGTTCCTTTGGCGCCCCCGTCCCACCGCGGACGGCGCGCGCGCGGACGGTCTCGGCACGGTCGTCGGGGCGGTCGGCGTCGTGGTCGTTGGTCTCGGCGTCCTCGCCCCGTGGGTGCTCCGCGCCGTCGCTCCGGCGGCGATAGCGTTCGCCGGCACGGGGGTCCCGCCGCCCGTGGGAAGCCTGCTCGCCGTACCCCCCGGTTGGTCGATCCTCTCCGGAGCCCCGTTTGGCATCCTCTCCCCTCCGATGATCCCGTTCGGGCTCGCGGCGGGAGCGGCCGTCGGCGTGGGGTACTTCGCCCTGCGACGGATGCGGTCCGTGCGCCACGTCGACCCGTGGATGGCCGGCAGCGCCCCGGGGGTCGCCGGCGAGACGTACACCTCGTTCGGCTACAGCACGGGCCTGCGGATCATGCTCGGGTCGATGCTCGACACGCGCGAGGTCCGCTCGGACGCGGGCCTGTCCGCGGAGGTCGGGCTCGCCACGCCCGAATCGTACAACGTGGAGCTCGAAGTGCTCGACCGGTTCAAGGGGTTCTACGATGGGCTCGTGCGGTTCGGGGTCGACGTCTCCGACCTCTTGAAGCGCTCGGTGATGCCGGGCGACCTCGGCCGGTACCTCGCGTACGTCCTGATCGTCACGCTCGCGGCTGTCATCTTCGCGGCCGTCGTCGCCTGACCTGCCCCCCGCCTACGGGACGACGAGCACCGGACGGCCGGATTCGGCGACGACGGCGGTGGAGACCGACCCTAGGAAGACGCGTGCGGCCGAGCGGAGTCCCCGGGTCCCGACCACGATCAGGTCGGCCGAGACCTCGTTCGCAGCGTCGATCAGCACCCGCGCCGCCGGTCCTTCGCGATTCAGTACCGTGACGGCGAGCCCCAGCCCAGCGGCCCGCCGACGTACGCCCTCGAGCGCGTCGTCCAGCGCGTGGACCTCCTTCCCCTGCTCCTCGTCCGTCTGGGGTTCGGCGACGGCCGTCGGGGCGGCGCTGCCGTGCACGAGCCAGAGCGCGGCCCCCGTGGTGCGGGCGAGGGCGACGGCCCATTCCGTGGCGCGGGCCGCCGCGCGCGAGCCGTCGTACCCGACCAGGATGCGGCGGGGTGCGCCGACCTCACCGCGCGCCTCGGACCGTTCGGGCATCTTCGGTCACTTCCTCGGCAGATACCGCTCGATCGGCGCGTCAGGCTCCGACGGGCTGGTGGAGGCGACCTTCCAACCCGCTCGTCCGATCGTCGCCAGGGTCGCCTCGAGGGACTTCACGCGCCGGGCCAACGCGACGTTATCGTGGTAGTACTCGGCCGAGATCGTCGTCAGCCGGGAACGCTCCCGCGCACAGTCGACCAGGTCCCGCGCGAGCTCTTTCACCCGCTCGGCGGCATCGGCGGAGGTCGGCGGGCGACCGGTGCGGCCGGCCGCCGGCAGGAGCGGGAGCACGGTCTCCAGCCAGGTCCAGAGCCCTCCCACCCCCACCTGATCGATATCGACCCACTCCCCAAGTCTCCGCCACAGCGCCGACGGCATCCCGACAGCGCGCGCGACGGCGGCTCCTCGGGCGGCGGTCGGGTTCGGGACTCCGGACATCGCACTGCCTCGTAGGGGTCATCGGCAGCGTGCTGCGGTTCCCGCCGACCGGAACGTCGACGGAGGCTGACCCCACAGCCCACGCCCGGAACGGCTCCGCGGTATTTGACGAAACCGCCCACGTCGGCGCCCGAGCGCCGGCAGCGGCCGAAACGGCACGGCGTCGGCTTCATCTGCGCGCTTCCCGTGGCCGCGCGCCGTTCGGGCAGGAGGTGCTTCGATGACGCGCGAGAGCCCTGCGCCGGCGACCTCCCGGCGAACGGCTCGCCGGCCGAAGCGAGGTCGATCCACGGGCCGGGGACGGGGCCGCCCGTCGGTCCGTCGCGAACGACGCGCCACGGCCGTGTCGACCGACGCTCTGGACCGAGGGACCTCGGGCGCGTCGACAATCGACCGGGGCCGCGGGGCCGGGGGACGCGGCGAGAGCCGGCCCGGCCGCCCGCTCGACATCCTGATGGTCGGCTGGGAGTTCCCGCCGAGCCACTCCGGGGGACTCGGGGTCCACTGCTACGAGATCAGCCGGGAGATCACCCAGCTCGGCCATCGCATCACGTTTCTCTCTCCGTTCTCCGGCCCGTTCACGCCGGTCGCGGGCGTGACGTTCCGTCACCCGGGCGAGCCGGTCGGCGGCCAACCCCCCGAGTTCCCTCCCGCGTACTGGTCCGGCGAACTGCCGGGCTCGCCGTTCGGCGACAGCATCGATGGGTACAACGCGTGGGTGGCGTCGCTCCGGCTCGCGCGACGGCCCGACGTCATCCACGTCCACGACTGGTTCGGGACCCGGGGAGGGGCCGCGCTGGCGCAGCGTCTCGGGGTGCCGCTCGTGATGACCGTGCACTCCACCGAATACGACCGGTCCCTCGGCCATCCCTGGGCGCACATCCTGGAACGAGAACAGGTAGGGATCGACGCGGCAACTCGGGTGATCGCGGTCAGCCAGCACCTGAAGCTCCAGCTCGTCCAGCGCTACCGCGCGGATCCGAGCCGGGTCGTCGTGATCTACAACGCCGTGCGGCCGAGCGAACGACTCGCCGAGATCGACCCGAAGCGACGCGTCGTGCTCTACGTCGGTCGCCTCGCGGTGATGAAGGGGGTCGACACGTTCCTCCGCGCGGCGGCGGTCGTCGCGGCCGCGTTCTCGGACGTGCTGTTCGTCATCGCCGGGGAAGGTCCCGAGTACGGCCGGCTCGTGGAGCTCGCCGCGCGGCTCGGGATCGGCGAACGCGTGATGTTCCTCGGCAAGGTCTCCGACGAGGAGCGGGAGCTGTTGCTCGCCGGGAGCTCGGTGTTCGTCCTCCCGTCCGTGGTCGAGCCGTTCGGGATCGCGGCGCTCGAGGCGATGGCCGCGGGAGTGCCTACGATCGTGTCGAAGACGAGCGGGGTCGCGGAGATCTCCAGCGGGACGTTCCGCGTCGACTTCTGGGACGTCGACGAGTTCGCGAGCCGGATCGCGGAGCTGCTGGAGTACCCGACGCTCCGGCGGGCGATGGGGGATCAGGGCCAGTGGGAGGCGCTGCGCGCGGGGTGGCCGGAGCGCGCGCTCGAGACCGTGGAGACCTACCGCGACGCCCTCCGGGCGGGGCCCCGCCCTCCGTAACGGTCCTAGCCTGCTCCGAGGTACGTTCCTGGGAGCAGCGACTCCTTGGGGCGGCGAGCGCGGGGCCCGTCCGATGGCACCTCGGGGGACGTTCCCGAGGTGTGCCGAGATCCCCGGCGTGCCCGCTCGGGGCCCCCGGCCGTGGTCCCCGGGCCCCCCGCAGCGCCCCGAACCCCGCTGAAGGCCGTTCGACCGATTTCGGAGGATTTCTCATCGGGCGCCACCCGTCGCCGTACGAAGGGGCGAACTGACCTAGACCAGCTCCCGCTGAAGCATGTCGAAGGTCTGTCCCCACCCTCCCTCGAATCCCCCTTCGAGGGCTTCGACCTCCGCGGGGAAGGAGCCGAGGGCGAGAACCTTCACCAGGGCCGTCACGCGCGTCTTCGAGGGGCCGAGCGCCTCGAAGGTCAGCGTCTGCAACGCCTCAAAGGGGGGCGAACTGTCGCCGATCGCGGTCGCGCTCCGGAACACGAGGCGCTCCGGAACGACGATCTCCAGAACGTTCCCCGTCGTCTTCGAGGTGACCCCGTCGCTGTGCCGGTCGTGAATCCGTAGCGCCCCGCCGGGCCGGGGGTCCAGCTCGAAGACGAGCTTGACCGACCCCTCGGGTCCCCAGAACTTCACGGCCTTCTTCGCGTCGGTGAACATCCGGAAGACCGACTCCCGTGGGAAGTCGAAGTCCCTCGCTATCTTCACAGCACTCCGCGCCCCGTCGGTCGATTCGTTCCTCCACGCTTGTTTCATACAGGTTCCTCCTTCAACGCTTTGTCCAGCCGGTCCAGCCTGCGGTTCCACAGCTTCCCCATCTCGCCCACCCACGTCTGGATCTGGTTCATGGACTGTGGATTGAACGCGTAGAGCCTCCGCTGGGAACGCTTCTCCATCCGGATCACGTTCGCTTCCCGGAGCACGCGGAGGTGCTGCGAGATCGCCTGGGGAGTCACGTCGAACTCGTCGCAGATCTCGGACGCGCTGAGCTGGCCCCGGTGGGCCAGTATCTCGACTACCTTCCGTCGGCGCGGCTCTGCCAGGACTGAGAAGGCGTCCATGCAATGGCATTAAAGCAGTTACTTAATAAAGTAATCGCTTTATCAATCGCGCGTCGAGGGTTCGGCCGATCCGAGCGGCGCCGGCCTCGCGCGGCTCTCACTCAGGCCAGCGCCCGGACGAGGACCGTCCGCGTCGCGGCTCCGCTTCCGATCGGCTAACGTCGGTGGACTCCTCCCCCCGGAGCGGGACGGCGGACCCCGGACGTCGAGGAAGGTGCGCGCACTCGCTTCTCGGGCGGGCGTGGGACCGGCGTGGTCGCGATGGCGCGAAGCCTCAAGGGGAGAGGGAGATTGGGGCACGCCGGCTCGGGTCAGCCCGAGCCGGACCAAGGGTAGACTGATGCGAATCGTTCTCTACCTCCATCTCCACCAGCCCTGGCGCCTCGCCCGCTTCCGCTACCTCGACCTCGGCTCCGGACGCGCGTACTTCGACCTCGAGCGCAACCTCTCCATCTTCCGTGGGATCGCCGAGCGGTGCTATCGGCCCGCCCTGGACCGGCTCCTTCGCGCCCTCGAGGAGCACCCCGAGTTCCGGCTCAGCCTCTCGGTGACCGGGACGTTCATCGAACAGGCTCGGCTCGCCGCACCGGACGTTCTCGACCGGCTGCGCGCGCTGGTCCGGACGCAGCGGGTCGCACTCCTTTCCGAGACATACTACCACTCGCTCGCCTTCCTCCTGCCGCCGCCCGAGCTCGCGGAGGAGGTGGCGATGCACCGGGCCCTCCTCGCGAGCGAGTTCGGCGTCGCGCCGAAGGTGCTGCGGATGACCGAACTCGCCTACTCGGACGACCTCGCTCGATTCGCCGAGTCGGAACGGTTCCACGGGATGCTCGCGGAGGGATGGGACGGGGCGCTCCACGGCGAAGCGCCGACGTTCCGGTACTGCGCTGCGCCGGCGCCGACGGTACGGCTCCTCCTCCGGCACTACCCCTTGAGCGACGACGTCGGCTTTCGGTTCTCCGCCCAGGGGTGGAGCGAGTACCCGCTGACGGCCGAAAAGTACGCAGGGTGGATCGCGTCGACCCCCGGGGAGGTGGTCGGCCTGTTCATGGATTTCGAGACGTTCGGCGAGCACCACGCGGCGTCCACCGGGATCCTCGATTTCTTGAGCGCCCTCCCCCGCGAGGTCGCCCGTCACCCCGAGCTCTCCTGGGCGACGGTCGACGAGGCGGCCGACGGCCCGCCCCGCGCCCCGCTTAGCGTACCGTACACGATGAGCTGGGCCGACCAGCACCGGGACCTCGGGGCCTGGCTCGGGAACGACCTGCAGCGCTCGGCGTTCGAGGCGGCGAAGAAGGTCGGATCGATCGCTCGCCAGACCGGGGACCGCGAGATCCTGACCGACTGGCGCCGCCTCCTCACCTCCGACCACTTTTACTACATGTACGTGGCCGGCCACGGCGCCGACCAGGGCGTCCACCAGTACTTCTCGAGCTACGAGAGCCCGTACGACGCCTATGCGAACTACATGAACGCGCTCACCGACCTGCGCCGGCGCGCCCTTGAGCGGCTCGGGGTCCCCGTGCTGAAGTGAGCCGGCGGGCTAATCTCACCGTTCCCTGTTCCTGCGTCGATGGCACCTCGGACAGGCACGGCGCGGCGCTTCGACTTCCACTCCCACACCTACCTCACCGACGGGAACGAATCGGCGACCTCGATGTGGTGGGCCGCCGCGCGGCGCGGGCATCGGATGCTCGCGATCACGGACCACGTCGCGCTCGAGGACCCCCGCCGGATCCTCGACATCCTCTTCGCCGAGGCGGCGGCGTTCGAGGACGGGCCTGTCGCGCCGCTCGTGGGCGTCGAGCTCACGTTGCTCCCACCCCGGCGGATCTCTGAGACGGCCCGGAACGCGCGGAGCGCGGGCGCGCAGATCGTGATCGTCCACGGCGAAACGACCGCCGAATCGGTCCCTCCCGGAACGAACCGGGCCGCGGTCGAGTCCGGGGAGGTCGACGTGCTCGCGCACCCCGGGTTCCTGACCGAGAGGGAGGCCGAAACGGCCCGGGCGAACGGCACCGCCATCGAGCTCTCGGGCCGCTCGCTCCATGGCCGAACGAACGGTCACGTCGCGCGCACGGCGCTTTCTGTCGGCGCCGACCTGGTCGTCGATTCGGACGCCCACGACCCGAACCAGCTCCTGGACTACCCGACGGCCGAGATGATCGCGCGGGGGGCCGGGTTGACCCCCGCGCAGGCGCGCCGGGCGCTCCGCGACGCCCCGTCCCGATTGTACCAACGCTTGATCCGTCGGTGAGCCGTACCGAACGGCCGCGCCTTCGAAGACCCGCGGCGGCCGGTGCCGTCCCTCGGACCCACCGGTTCGCACCGTTCGAACCGAACCGTTAAGGGTCGGGACGCCCCGAGCCGTCCCGGTCGCTGGGGTGGCGTCGGCCGCCCGGGAGACCGCGGACCACTGCCTTCATGATCACGCAGCTCGCGGGGAACGGCCGCCTGCTTCTCACCGTCAACGAGAACGGCGACTGGAACGAGCTGTTCTACCCGTTCCCGGGGCAGTTCCAGCAGCTGCGCGAGGCGCGGCTCGGCCTGTACGACGTCGCCTCCGCCAAGTTCGCCTGGCTCCGGGCGGGGAACGGCTTCCAGGTCGCCCAGGTCCCGCATGGGCCCGGCCATCTCCCTGAGTCGCGATGGAACGCCCACGGGGTGACGATCTCGGTCCGGGACCACGTGCACCCGAACCACGACCTGGTCGCCCGGGTCTTCCGGATCCGCACCGACCCCCCGCGCCCGGTCCGGCTGTTCGCCTACCACGCGTTCCAGATCGCCGAGTCGATGTACCAGGACACGGCGTACGTCGACCCGTCGATCCCGTCGCTCGTCCACTACAAGCGGGGGTTCTTCTTCGAATTCTTCTCGAACCCATCGTTCACCCACGCCGTCTGCGGGGAGCACACGCTGAAGGGGCTCCAGGGGACGTACGTCGACGCCGAGGACGGCCACCTGGAGGGCCGCCCCGTTGCCCACGGCGCCGCGGACAGCGTGATGCAGTGGGACGTCGCGCCCCCCGAGGGGGGCGAAGTGGAGATCCAACTGTTCATGGCCACGGGGCGCAGCCTGCCGGCGGTCCACGAGGTGCGGGACTACGTCCGGCACGGGGGGCCGACCCGGTTCGTCCGCGAGTCGGAGCGGTTCTGGGAGACGTGGGTGGGCCGGCGGCTCCCGCACGCGCCGGCCGATCTCACCCCGAAGGCCCGCGAGCTGTACCGTGCCAGCGTCCTCGTCATGCGCCACTGCGCCGGGACGTCGGGGGCGATCATCGCGTCGCCCGACACCCGCTCGCTCGCGATGGCGGGAGACACGTACAACTACTGCTGGTGGCGCGACGGCGGGTACATCGCGAAGGCGATGGACGAGGCCGGCCTCTACGAGAACTCGGCCCAGTTCCTGGCGTTCGCCCAGCAGTGCCAGAACCCCGACGGGTCGTTCTTCCACCGCCACTTCCCCGACGGCGCGATCGGGAGCACGTGGCACCCGCCGCCGTTCCTGCAGATCGACCAGACCGCGACCGTCATCGCGGCGGCGTGGCACCACTTCAAGCGCGGCGGGGACCCCGACGTGCTGCTCCGCCACTGGCCCCTCGTCAAGGGGGCGGCGATCTTCCTCGCGAGCTTCCGGGACCCGGCGACCGGCCTCCCGTCGCCGAGCTTCGACCTCTGGGAGGAACGCCTCGGCATCCACACCTACTCGGCCGCGGCGGTGGCGCACGGCCTCGAGCGGGCGTCCCGGATCGCCTCCGAGATCGGGAAGGACCCGTCCGGCTGGAAGCGCGCCGCGGACGAAGTGCTCGCCGCGGCGCGGACGCATCTGTGGGACGCGGAGCTGGGGCGGTTCGTCCGGTCGATCTCCCCGCGGGATGCCAAGCAGGACGCCTCCGTGCTCCTCGGTCTCAAGCTCGGGCTCCTTCGGTGGGACGACCCCAAGGCGCGGGCCGTCGTGGACGGCGTGGAGAAGCGCCTCTGGGTTCCGGGGATCGGCGGAGTGGCCCGCTACGAGGGGGACGCCTACTACGGCCCCGAGAATCCGTGGATCGTCTGCACGCTGTGGCTGGCCGAGGCCCGCCTCCGCCTCGGCGACCGGGAGCGATGCCGTCAGCTGATCGAGTGGGCCGCCGACCGCGCGACGCCGACCGGGCTCCTGCCCGAGCAGGTCGACCGCACGAGCGGCGAACCCAAGAGCGCGACCCCGCTGACCTGGTCGCACTCGACGTTCGTCGACGTCGTGCACAAGTATGCCGAGTCGGAGAGCCGCGGGGAGGTCACCGAGGAGTGACGGGGCCGTCCCCTCCGCCGGCGACGGGACGGTGCTGGCGATCGACCTGGGCGCGACCAAGGTAGCGAGCGCCCTCGTCCGCGCCGACGGGCGCGTCGAGCGTCGGGGGGATCGGATCGAGCACGCGAACGAGGGGGTCGACGTCGTGCTCGCCCGCCTCCTCGAGTCGGCCCGCTCCGCCCTCCAGGGTCGGGCCCGGCCTCCGGTCGGGGTCGGAGTATGCATCGCAGCGCAGGTCGACCCATCGTCCGGAAGCATCGTGTACGCCCCCAATCTCGGATGGAGGGACGTGCCCCTCGCCTCCCGCGTGGGTTCGGAGCTCGGAGCGCCGGTCTGGGTCGCGAACGACGCCCGCGCCGCGGTCCTGGCAGAGTGGCGCCTCGGGGCCGGGCGGGGGGTCGAGGACGTGTTCTGCCTGAGCCTCGGCACCGGGGTCGGCGGTGGCGCGGTGATCGACGGCCGACCCGCGCGGGGGACCCGCAACGCGGCCGGAGAGGTAGGCCACTTGACGATCGTCGCCGGGGGCCGGCGGTGCAGCTGCCCGAACCGTGGTTGCTTCGAAGCGTACGTCGGAGGATGGGCGATCGCCCAACGGGCGGTGGAAGCGGTCGAGCGCGCGGAAGCGGAGGGGGCGCCTCCGATCGGGTGGGCCGCCGCCAGGGATCGGCTGAGCGCTCGTTCGGTGTTCGACGCGGCCCGTACGGGCGAGCCGCTCGCGGTTCGGCTAGTGGCGGAGACGGAAGCGTACCTCGCGGATGGAGCCGTGAGCGTCACGAACGCGTTCAATCCGGCCCGTCTCGTTCTGACCGGAGGCCTCTTGCGCGGTCGCCCTGAACTCCTTCGCGTCACCCGGGAGGCGATCGAATCCCGTTGCCAGCCCCCGGCCGCGGGCGCCGAGGTCGTGGCTGCCCGGTTCGGCGAGGACGCGCCCCTGGTCGGGGCCGCCCTGACGGCGTTCGACGGCTGGAACGCCCCGTCGAGGAGACCGTCCCGCGAGCGCCCCTCGGGGAGCTCATAGCGTCCGGCTCCGTCGGTCGCCCGATGATCGCTCTCGCCGACGTCGCCGTCGTCGTCTCGAACACCCAGGCGTCCGCTCGCTGGTGGGCCAAGAATCTCGGCTTCGCCACGTACACGATCGGAAAGTCCGGCCACGCCACCATGGTCGCTCCTCCCGGCGATCGGTTCGTTCTTCACCTGTGCGAGGGGTTCGCGCCGCTCGAGCCCGGGGACACCGGGATCGCGTTCCTGACCGACGAGATGGACGCCCTGGTCGGTCGAATGAAGAAGGGAGGGGTGAAGTTCCCCGTCCCACCGAATAAGGAGACGTGGGGCTCGATGGCGAAGTTCGCCGACCCCGACGGGAACGTCTTCTGGCTGTTGGAGGCCCCCGCCGCGATGGTGCGGGCGACGCTGCGCTCCCGTGCGGCGTCACCGAAGCGGTCCGACGCGAAGCCGAAGGCCCGGGCCCGGAAGCGGTAGCCGGACCGTCGGGGCCCCCGTCCCGCGATGCCGGGAACGGAGGGTGGGGACTACGGCGCCGTAGGCGGCGTCCGGACGGAGGCCAGAGAGGCGCATCGCTCGAACAGCTCCTTCGCCACGGTGGGGTCCCTCGATGCCCCCGATCCGGGCCGAAGCCTTCGGCCGGAGAAGTACCCGCCGGAGACCCCCGCCAACGAGGGGTCCGACGCCACGAAGACCGCCGTATCGGCGCCCCGGACCAGGCTGCGCCCCCCGATCCAGCCGGCGACTTTCACGAGCGCCGCGAAGGCTCCCGAGTTGTTCTGCGCGAATCCGGAGCGCACGAACCCGGGGTGGACGGAGTTCACGGTCGGACCGTCGGCGCCGAACCGTCGGGCGAACTCGCGAGTGAGCAGGATCAGCTCGAGCTTCGACCGACCGTACGCGCGCCAGGCCGAGTACGACCGCTCGGTCTGCAGGTCGGAGAGCTCGACGTGCTGCCGACGGTGGGCGGCCGAGGCGATGTTCACGACCCGACCGGCGCCGCTCTCCCGAAGGCGTCCGGCCAATCGGTCGGTCAGTACGAACGGGGCGAGGACGTTCAGGGCGAACGTGCGTTCGAGGCCGTCCTGCGTGCGCTCGCGCCGGGCAAAGATCGCCCCGGCGTTGTTGACGAGCACGTGGATCTTCGGATACCGGCGGAGCAGTTCGTCCGCGAGAGCGTGCTGTTCGCCCCGGACGGACAGGTCACCCGATTCGAGCGACTCCACGTGGCGGGAGAGCGCCGTCCGTCCGATCGACTCCGCCGCTGCCGCGGCCCGCTCGGCCCCTCGGCCGGCCACGACCACGGTCCCTCCCAGCCGGGCCAGGCCGGTGGCGATCTCGTACCCTATGCCCGAGGTCGCGCCCGTGACGACGGCCACTCGGCCGACCAGCTCGTCCGGAACGCCGTTCATGCGACGGATCTGCCCCGCGTCTAGACGATCCGATACTCTCGGCGTCGGGAGTCGTGCAGCACGATCGACTCTCTCACGAGTCCCTGCTTGCGCAGCGACTCGAGCGCACTCTGCACCGTTCGGCGGGGGAGCCGGGAGAGCTTCACGAGCTGCCCCTGGTCAAGGCCCCGGTGCCGCTCGAGGAGGAAGAACAGGAACTTCGCCGCCGGTGGCCCTCCGATCTCCCGGCTCCGACCCCCGGCGAGGGTTGGGGCGGCCGCGATGCCGAGGCGCTCGGTCGCGAGCTGCGCGACCGAGGAGATCGCGACCCCGCCGAGGTTCACCTCCTGCCCGAGCTCCCGGAGCAGGTACGTCTGCTGGGCTTCGAGCGGCGCCTCGAACAGGAGGTCCTCGTGTGGTCGATCGTTGACGATCGCCCGGAGCCAGTCGTACTTGATCCCGGTATCGGCGTCGTAGATCCCACCCGCCCGGCCGCCCTCCGGGGCGGGCAGGGAGACCCGGCGGGGGTTGTATGCCCGAGCCCGGCCGATCTGCGAGATCAGTTCCTGGAGCGAGAGCTGCTGGGACGGGGCGCGACCCCCCACTTCGATCACGAGCCCCAGGCTCCGAGAGTTGACCGCCTTGGAGAGGCGCTCCAGCGGCGCGTCCCCCGCGCCCGCTGGCCCGGCCGAGACTTCGATGATGTCGAACCCCAGGGCCCGGCCCTCGTCCAGGAACTGAGGAACTCGGTCCTGGGTGACCGCGAGCTCCACCAGCTCGCTGCTCGTGGAGACGTCGATCCCGACGTCGTGGTACCGGCGGATCCGATCCTTCAATCGGTCGCGGGCGACGAGCAGCGGGAGCCCCCAGCCGATACGCGCGACATCGATGTACGGGGCGAGATTGCCGAGCTCCTCGGGGTGGAACCCCGACAGGCGGTCCAGCACCTCCGTGATTCCTCGGGTGCGAGGGCGGGAGACTCGGACTACATCGGCGGGAAAGAACGGCCCCTTTGCCCGCGAGCGGGCGGGCGTTGCCTCCATCCGTACCGGTCCTGCGCGGGTTCTGCGCCGGGTCTCTGGACGTCGGCCCTTCTATTTTGCTCTGACGATGAGCCTGCTGGGAATGGGCCACCCGAGCCGGTGCGGCCGTCGTGGTCCGGAACGTAAGGACAACCTCGAGAACGTGGCCGGAGCCGCGAACCGTTCCGACCGGTTCTGCTCGTTCGGTCAGGTGTCCCAGCGTCGATACGTCGGATCGATCCCGCACCGAGTGCCCCCGATCGCAGGCTTCTCGGGTGGCGCTCCGGTCCGATTCGCGCGCCAGGAGCCGACCCTTTGAGCCTCTGGACCAACCCGTCGGGCCTGCCGTCCGGGCCGACTGCTCCCCGATCGCCCGTCGCGACCGGTGGACCCCGGCTTGTAGACGGCCGATGCCACGGTGCGCGTGGCCGGGGCAAGGTTATTAGAATCCGACCTTCGGCGACCCGATGGCCGGAACCCATCCTCGCGTCCTGGTTCTCGGGCTCGATTCGGTCTCCCCGTGGCTCCTGTACGAACGTTTCCTCCCGAAGATGCCCCGCATGCGAGAGCTCCTCGCGCGGTCGCGCTACGGAACTCTTCGCAGCATCGACCCCCCGATCACCGTCCCCGCGTGGGCCGTGATGTTCTCGGGGGTCGACCCAGGGACGCTCGGGGTGTACGGATTCCGACACCGCCGCCCGGGGACGTACTGGGACCAGTACATTCCGACCTCCCGCACGATCCTCAAGCCGATGGTCTGGGACCGCCTCTCGCGGATCGGCAAACGGGTATGCATCATGGGCATGCCGCCCGGGTATCCTCCTCCCTCGGTCAACGGCGTCTACATCTCCGATTTCCTAACGCCCGACAACGCCCAGGACTACGTCTCCCCCGCGTTCCTTCGGCCCGAGATCGAGCGGGTCGCCGGGGGCTACACCTTTGACGTGACCTTCCGGGCCGACGACCGCGACCGGATCGGCCGGGAGCTGTTCGAGATGACCCAGAAGCATTTCGCGGTCGCGCGGCACCTTTGGGCCAAGGAGAAGTGGGATCTGTTCGCGATCCATGAGATCGGGCCCGACCGCCTCCACCACACCTTCTGGAAGTTCTTCGACCAGGCGCACCCCCGGTTCGAGGCGAATCCGAAGTTCCTCTCCCTCGTCGACGAATACTATGCGATGCTGGATGCGGAGATCGGGCAGCTGCTCGACATGGTGGACGACGACGTCCGGATCCTGGTGGTCTCCGACCACGGAAGCCAGGCGATGCAGGGGTGTTTCTGCATCAACGAATGGCTGATCCAGAAGGGGTACCTCACGCTGAAGGGGCCCCGCCCGAAGGCGGGGACGCCGATCGAGCAGGCGCCGATCGACTGGTCGAAGACGTCCGCCTGGGGGGCCGGAGGCTACTACGCCCGCATTTTCTACAACGTCAAGGGGCGCGAACCGAACGGCACCATCGCTCCCGCGGACCTCCCCGCCTTCGAGGCGAAGCTCACTGCCGACCTGAAGCTCCTGAAGAAGCCGGACGGCCAGCCGTTGGCGGTGGACGTGAGAGTTCCGAAGACCATCTACAAGGAGGTTCGCGGGGACGCCCCCGACCTGATGGTCTACTTCGACAACGCCGCGTGGAGATCCGCCGGGACGATCGGCTACGACAGCCTCTACCTTGCGGAGAACGACACCGGCCCGGACGATTCCGTGCACTCCTTCGAGGGAGTGTACGCCATCTCCGATCCTCCCTCGGGCCGCGGCACCCGGGGTCCTGAGGAGCGCCTCATCGACATCGCTCCGACCGTGCTGGCTCTCCTTGGCGTCCCGATTCCCCCCGAGCTCCAGGGTCGGCCGATCGCCAACGTCTAGTCGGACTCCCTGCCTCCCTGTTTTCAAGGGGGCCCCGTCGGCAGGCGTCACCGGGGGACCCCGCCGGTCGCCTCCGCCCCCGCCGCCCACGATCAGGACCCACCCGGAACGGTCTCCGTTTCAGGTTTGAGTGGAAGCCGGTCAAACTGCATCTTCATTAACCACATACCCATATGCATATACATGCCTTCCCGGAATATCGCGGTCCAAACGGCCGTGTACGACCTGCTTTCCCGAGAGAAAAGGGCGGGAGAGAGCTTCACGGCCCTCTTCCGGCGCCTCCTCGACCAGAGGGGAGGGATCGACGAGATCGTCGGTAGCTGGGGCCGAGCCGGACGGGGGGACCGCGCGGTCCTTCGAGAGATCCGCTCGGGAGGGCGCCGGAAGTGAAGGCGCTCGACACGCCGGCGCTCCTGGCCCTCCTCGAGGGGAACCCCCGGGTGCGCCAATTGCTCAAGCGATGGAGAGGAGAGGAGGTCGCCACCACCGAGGTGAATCTGCTCGAGCTCGCGTTCGTGGCGTCCCGCGGGAGCTCGCGGGCACGGTCCCACCGTATCGCCGCTCTCGGGCGGCTTCGGAGGAGGATCACCGTACTTCCGGTCGACTCACGGGCCGGCGACGAGGTGCTGCGTCGTCTCGAGAGGGCAGGGCCGATTCCACCGCCCACCGTGCTCGCCATGCTCGCGACCCTGGAGACGAACGGGTGCGAGGAGCTTCTGACGGACGATCCGCGTCAGATCCCGGGGAAATGGCGGTTCCGGACCACGAAATTCACGTGATACGACTCTGTGTAACGTCATTATCATTACATGCGCGCCGTAGCACCACACCTACGTTGAAACACGAGAAAACGACGAAGATGCACGAAAACCCCACCCCTCCGGGGCCTCGATCGGGCGAAACATCGCCCGGGACCCCTTGGATGCTAGCAGAACCTGCCACAGTAACTACACAACCGTTACTATCGCTACTCAGTTAGCCAGTATGGCCGTCCTGCGAACGGCCCGATCCAGCCACCGTTCACCTCAGTCTCTGACGGTAAAGGCGTATAACACGAGTTATACAGCCCCTGAAATCGGGCAGATCGGCCCGAGTCTGCCCCTCCCCGGACCCACCCGGGGGGCCCTCCGCAGCGACTAGACCCAGGTTCGACGCTAGAATCCCTCGCGATATCGGTTAATGTGCAATGGGATACATAGAAAGCGTTACTAGAATTCCACAGACTCATATCGGTCATGTTCGGAGTTGGGCGGCCGGTCGAAGGCTCGGCTCTCCCGTACGGCCTCCGCCACTCCTCGGCAGGGCCGCGGCCCCTGAGCGAGACGGAACACCACGGCGCTCCCGGAGCAGGATGCATATACATATGTATATGTGTATACCGAGTTCACACCAAGACCGCCCGGCCCAACGCTCCAGAGCCCGGACTATGGAGTCACGCCCCTGAGCAGCCTCGCCTCCCGACAGGGCTACCTCCGGGGACCGGAGACGTGAAGCAGTGTTGGTGCGGGTCGGAGGGGCGGCGGAGAGCCACGGCGACCCGTGAGTGTGGGGGACGGAGGATACCGAGATCGCGGTGGAGAGGCCCGGTTCGGCGTCCCCTCGGTGAACCGTGGGATACCCCCCGCTCGATCGCTGTTGCACTTGCTGGGAGACAGGAGGATGTTAGAGGCCGTGGCATTGAAAGTGGGAGGCGAGTCGGCGACGCAGGGCGGAGACTCGTAATCCGCTCGAATCCCGCGAGTCTCTTCTTCCCGGACTGTCCCGACCAGTGGATCGAATCCTCACAGTGGCGTTCGATCGCCGAGACGTACTCCCGTCGCGCCTCCTCTTCGACCATCAAGGAGTCAGCGGCCCGTTGAGGAGTCTCCCGCAGCGCTTCCCGGCTCCCGACCCTGTCGTGCGAGACCACTTCCTCGTGGGGACGATGAACCCACCAGGGGCGATGGGGCGCACCGGCCAGCGCCGCCCGAATCTTCGGCTTCAGGGCCGAGCACTCGACAGGGTCGGGCACGCCAGTGGAAATGCGTGAAAGTCCGAGACGGTACCGCGTTGGGCGGCTCGAGCGCGCGACTGACGCGTGCATTGCGGGATCCCTGCTCCAACCGCCGACGAATGCGTCCTGCAGCAGGAGAACACCGTGGCAGCCGAACCAAGAACCCCCGCATGGTCGACTCGGCGAGGGTTCCATTCCGGCCGCGGGCAGACTCTTTCGTGGGGGACCCCCAGCATTCCATCGTTGAGCCGACCTTATCAGGTCCGGTCTGCCTTGTGCAGTTACCAGAGAGTGGAAATGGGCATTCGGACAGAGATTCCGGGACACGGCGCTGAGATTCGAGACGACAGGGGAGCCACGAAGCGAAGGAGGACCGAAGGTGAGCATCGGCCAGAACAGGTGACCCGCGTCCTCCATCCGGGCCGGAGCAGGCGCCCAACCTTTGTCCATCGGCTCACTCACCCGTTCCGGAGTAGGCCGGAGAGTGTTCGAAGAGTCCGTGCGGGCGGAGGCGACCGTTGACGACGGAGTGCGAGACCCCCGGCTGCCTACACCAGAAGCGGCTCCACGGACCGGATGGGCACTGCCGAGCCTGCGGGTGCACCGCGTACGACCGGAACGCCCCTCCCCACCAGACTCGGGCTGCGCGTAAGCAGGTGGCCCAAGCCCTTCGAAAGTGGTGAGATAGGGGTTCGAGCGTACTTCGAACACCTACGTTCCTATTCTGGAGCGCGACCGGAAGTCGCGAGGAGGATCCTGATGGATCGCACCACGTGTCCGGTGTGCAGTACGGAGATCGCGGTCGATCCCGAGTGGCGAATGGTCCAGTGCCCGAGCTGCCACGAGATGGTTCTTCGAATGACCGACGACGCGACGTACGACTGAGTGCACGTCATCCTGCCGAGTCCTCGGGGCCGGCGCGGTTTTGGTCTTCCCGGGAACGACCCCGCCCCCGGCGCGCAAGTTTCGTCACGGAACGTGCCCATACCTTCAACTACTAGGTCTCAAGTCGCGGAGTCATGCGTCCCGCCCGAGAGTTCGCTAGCGCAGCCGTTGTCGTACTCGCCATCCTGATCGTGGTCCTCGGTCCCTCGACCGGGTGGCTGGCCACGGGATCTCTGGGGTCCGCGCCCGCTTCCGTGCCCGCGACGTCCACGCCGATGGCCGCCACCCCGGTGGCCTCGTCGTCGGAAGCGGCACTCGTGTCCCACGCCGAAGACTCGCTCGCGCGCGGTGCGGGGCCCGCCGGTGGCCAGTCGCTGAACTGCTCTGCTGCGAGCGCAGGCGGGTTCACGTGCTCCAACCCGTCGGTTCCTCGGCCCGTCGCACCGGCGATGGTCCCCCCGGCGCACCACGCCGCGATGGTAGCTCATCCCGCGGTCTCCGGATCGCCGTCTTGGCTCAACCGGACGTACTACACCGACGAGCAGTACATTGGCGGGACCGGCCCCACCGCCTACTTCGGAGCCGCTGCGTACGACCCGGACTTCCAAGAGGTGGTGTTCTACGGGGGGTGCTCGGTTATCTGTCCGAGCAACGCGACCTGGATCTACACCCTCGGAGGTTGGTACAACGCGACCGATTCGCTCTACGGGTCCGTGCCGGCGGCGATGGGCATCAGCATGGCGTGGGACCCGGCGTACGACGCGGTGCTGATGGTCGGCGGCATCAACTCCTACGGCCAGGTCGTGAACTCGACCTGGGCTTTCTACGGAGACGTCTGGGACAACATCACATACTTCACCGGACCTGCCGGGACGCTCCTCGGGTACCCGTACGGCACTGCCTATGCCCCGATGGCCTGGGACGGCGCGTTGCATGAGATGATCCTGGTCGACGGTTGCGCCGCCTCCGAGTGCGACAGCGTATGGAACGTGGAGTGGGCGCTCAACGACTACGGCTGGTATGACGCGGGCTCCGGTCCGACGTCCGGTACGGGCTGGGCATTCGACTGGGGAGGCTCAATGGCGTACGACCCGGCGAGCCAAGAGATGGTCTACTTCGGCGGCTACAGCTTCTACCCGGACTTCTCGTCGATCAACGTCACGGCGATCCTCAACGCTACCGGCTGGTGGAACATCACGTCGACGTCGGCGAGCTGCTACTTCCTCCTCGGCTGCTACTACCCCGGCGACCGGGGCTATGCCAGCATGACCTGGGACGGCCAGCTCGACGAGATCGTTCTCTTCGGGGGCTACTCCAACACCTCGGGGTACCTGAACGATACCTGGTACTTCTCCTACGGAACGTGGTATGACTCCGCCTTCTTCAGCTCCGTTGCCGGTCCGCTCCCGGAGCTCGGAGCGGCCATGCCCTCCAACAGCACCGACATCGCCCCCATGCTGATCGGGGGGTTCTGTACGGCCTGGTGTTTCAACAACACGTGGGTGTTCGAGATCCCTCCGACACCCGAGGCTCCGATCCTGACCCCCAGCCCCTCCGACGCTGGGGTCGTCGTGAACGTCTCCGGAGTGAACTCTCTCGGAACGGGGTCCGGCCCGGAGTACCGCTGGTACCTCTTCGACCTCGGATCCAACTACAAGAACGGGATCGTCAGCGAGAGAAACTTCACCACGCCGATCGACGTGTTCGCGAACTTCACCTACGCCGGGTCGACCACCGCCGACGTCTACCTCGAAGAACTCGACTTCTTCGACGTCGAAGGCGTAGCGGACTCGTTGCTGACGGTGAACCCGGCGATAACGTTGGTACCGTCCGCGACCGACAATCCCACGGAAGCGGGTAGCACGGTCTCCTTCCTATCGGGAGCGTCCGGGGGTTCTGGGACCTTCGCGTACACGTGGGGGTTCGGGGACCACTCCGCGCTTTCGAGCACCGCGGCCCCGAGCCACGTTTACGCCTCGGCGGGAACGTACACCGCCTGGGTGAACGTGACCGATGGGGTCGGCTGGGCGAACAACACGGTGCCGGTGACGGTGGATCCGGCCCTGACCGCGACGGCCGCCCCGAGCGTACTCGCGACGGACCTTGGGAACTCGGTGACGTTCACCGCCACTCCCGCGGGTGGATCCGGGTCGTACGCGTCGTACGCCTGGACGTTCGGCGACACCGATACCGGCACCGGGGCGAGCGCGGCCCACACCTACGCCTCCGCGGGAACGTTCACCGTGGACGTGACGGTGACCGATTCGCTCGGGTTCAGCGTCGTGGCGAGCACTTCGGTCACCATCAACGCGGTCCTGGGCGGCACCGTCTCGGCGAGCTCTCTCACCCCGGTCACGGGAGCGTCAGTCTCGTTCACCGCCACTCCGAGCGCCGGCACGCCCGGGTACACCTACGCCTGGACGTTCGGCGACGGTGGGTCGGGGACGGGCGCCACGGCGTCCCACTCCTACGGCAGCGCCGGGACGTACACCGTCACGGTCGTCATCACGGACTCGGTGGGCGCCCACGTCACGAAGTCCCTCACCGAGACCGTCAGCAAGGCACCGACCGTGCTGGGCCTCCCGCCGACCGAAGGGTACGCGCTCCTCGGCGTGATCGCGCTCGTCGTCGTCGTGGCGCTGATCGCGGCGCTGATGATGATGCGCCGCCGGCGCAAGCCGGCGAGCGCCGCGCCGCCCGCCGCCTGGAACCAGGGATCGGCGTCCGGCCCGGGGACCCCGCCGAGCGGAGGGACCCCCCCGCCTCCGCCCACCGGCGGGGCGCCTCCGACGCCGCCCCCCGGGGCGGTCTAAGAGGAGCCACCGTCGGGGCTCCCGCGCCAGGTCCAACCCCTTCCTCGCTCTTTCTCCACGGTTTCCCCGATGGAGTGGTCAACCAACGGTTCTGAGCCCCTATGGACTGGGTGAGTTACCATTGGAACGACTGTTCAGCGTGTCATATGTCGAGTTTTGAGCGGGATAGGTCTTTTACGAAGCTCCCCCTTGGGAAGCGTAGGGGGTCCACGACCTCCGTCGGGGTACCGAGACGATGATGGCGGCTGAGGGGAAGAAAGTCTGGATGGACGGACGCCTCGTCGACTTCGCGGACGCGAAGGTCCACGTCCTGAACCACACGCTCCACTACGGGGTCGGGGTGTTCGAGGGGATCCGCGCCTATCCGACTCCGCGGGGGGCGGCGATCTTCCGTCTCCGGGAGCACGTGGACCGCCTAGTCGCCTCCGCTCGCCTCTACCTCATGCCGATCCCGTACTCCGCCGACGAGATCGCGCGGGCGATCGTCGACACCCAGGCGGCGAACGACATCGTGCCGTCGTACATCCGGCCGCTCGTCTACCGGGGCGAGCCGGCGCTCGGCGTCAAGAACCGCAAGGGGAAGGTCTCCCTCGCCATCGCCGCCATTCCGGCGAAGAAGTACCTCGGGGACGGCTCCGAGGCGGGGGTCCGGGCGAAGATCTCCCACATCCGCAAGCCGCACTCGGACGCCAACCCGTCGTTCGCGAAGGCGTCCGGCAACTACGTGAACAGCTACCTCGCGGGCCTCGACGCGATGCAGGACGGCTACGACGAGGCGATCCTCCTCGACGTCAACGGCTACGTCGCCGAGGGGACCGGCGAGAACATCTTCGTGGTCCGCGGAGAGAAGCTGTTCACCCCGGGGCTCGAGTCGGACATCCTCCTCGGCGTGACCCGGAACTCCGTCCTCAAGATCGCCACCGACCTCGGGTACGAGGTCGAGGAGAAGCTCCTCTCGGTCAACGAGCTCCTGACGGCCGACGAAGCGTTCTTCTCGGGGACGTACGCCGAGCTGGCGCCGATCAAGCAGATCGGGGTCTATTCGTTCGGCCCCGCCGTGCCGGGTCCGGTGACCCGCGAGATCATGGGCGTGTTCTCGAAGGCGGTCCGCGGCGAGGATCCGCAGTACGAGAGCTGGCTCACCCCCGTGCGCGAACTCGCGCCGGCGGCGACGACGACCGCGCGTTCGCGGCGTCGCTGAGCGCGGGGGACCGTTCACTCCTCTTCGGGAGCCGGCGGCGCCGCCACCGGCGGGTGGTGGCAGAGATGGGTGTGAGGGTCGGGCCGCCAGATCAGCTCGATCCGGAGCCCCTCGGGGCCGCGCAGGAACAGCGAGCGGGAGTCCTCCCGCTCCTTCTCCCCGAGGATCGTGACGCGGGCGCGGCTAACGCGACTGCGCAGGCCGGTCCACTCCTCGACCCGGATCGCGAGACGGTCGATCCCGGAGAGGGTCTGCCCGTCCTTCGCGTCCTTCAGGCCGAGCACCTGGTCCCCGAACAGGAGGAAGGTGTGGTCGTCCCCCTCGCCGATCACGTCCATGCCGAGCTGCTCCACAAAGAACCGCTTGGCCTTCGCCCGGTCCTTCAGCCGCAGGTCGACGTGATCGAAACCGATGAGTCCGAAATCCCGGGTCGCCGCCTTCGCCGGCACGCCGCCCGAGACCCCCCGTTCGCCATAACGGCTCGCACCGCGAGAGGCGGGTGGGCGATGCACCGGCCGCGGTGGGCCCCGGGGCGGCCCGGTATCCGTATAAGAGGAGGGCCGATGCCCGCGGGCGATGCCTGACCTTCGCGACCACGAAGGAGCGATCGCGACCGCCCTCGGACGACTTGGAAAGCACGCCGCGTTCGCCGACGTGCTCGCGGAGCGGGCGGTCGGTGCGGGGCTCCGGCTGGACACCAAGTCGACGACCCCGTCGGTCGAGGCGCGCTTGGGCGGTGCCATCTTCCGCCTCTGGGACGGCGTTCGGTGGGTCGAAGCCGCGACCTCCTCGTTGGACGAGCCGGGGCTCTCGAGCGCGGTCGCCGCGCTCGAGAAGGCGGCCGCGAAGAGCACGGGGCACGCCCCGGCTCCGGGCGTCTCCTCCACGACCCAGAAGGAGTCGGTGACGAAGACGAACCACCCGATGCGCGACGTTCCGTTCGAGGAGATCCTCTCGCTCGCCAAGGCCGCCCGAGGGTGGGCTACCTCCGTCCCCGGGGTCGCCGACGCCCAGGTCGGGATCGGATGGGAGGACAACGAGCGCCTCTACCTCAACACGGCCGGGGCGCGCTGCTTCCAGCGCCTTAGCCGGGTTCGGGCGGGCGTTTCGGCGCTGGCCGTCGAGAACGGTCGGGCGGAGTTCGACTTCGACAGCCGTGGCGGGGTAGGAGGCCGCGAGATCCTCGGGTTCGTGACCGAGGAGTGTGCGACGACGGTCGCCCGCGGGGCGAAGGAGATGCTCGCCGCCGCCGAGGCACCCGTCGGCGAGATGGCCGTCGTGCTCGATGGGAGCGTCACGGGGCTGTTCGCCCACGAGTCGTTCGGCCACGGCACCGAGGCGGACCAGTTCGTTCGGGACCGCTCCTATCTCAAGCCGATCCTCGGAGAGAAGGTCGCACCGGAGTTCCTCACGATCGCCGACGACGGCTCGTTCCCCGGCGGGTGGGGAACGATCTACTTCGACGACGAGGGCCATCCGGGGCGCAAGACGGTCCTGGTCGACCACGGGAAGTTCGTCGCGGCGCTGCACGACCGCGAGACGGCCGCGGCGTTCCACACGACGGCGACCGGCAACACCCGACGGGCGGATTTCCTGAGCCGGGCGTTCGTCCGGATGACCAACACCTACGTAGAGCCCGGAGACTGGTCGCTGGAGGAGCTCGTGAAGGAGGCGAAGAACGGCGTCCTGCTCGAGCGAGGCACGAGCGGCATCGAGGACCCGCTCGGCGGCCAGATGCAGCTCAAGGTCAAGCGGGGCCACCGGATCGAGAACGGCGAGGTGACCGGCCTGGTCTCCTCGATGGCCCTCTCGGGGAAGGTCCTTGACTTCATGCGGGCGACCCGGGGCGTCGGCAAGAGCCACGGGCTGACGATCGAGCCGGGCTACTGCGGGAAGGGTTCGACCGACCTGCTTCCGGTCGGGACCGGCGGGGTCCCGCTGCTCTCCACCGCCGTCGTGGGGCCGGCATGAGCCCCTCGTCCCGGACCGCGGACACCGCGTTC
Source organism: Thermoplasmata archaeon (assembly GCA_035499455.1). Lineage (GTDB taxonomy): Archaea > Thermoplasmatota > Thermoplasmata > Lutacidiplasmatales > UBA184 > Lutacidiplasma. The sequence goes on from DATJYS010000004.1 coordinate 119,131, forward strand.
CGCGTCGCCGACCGCATCAAGTCGCCCGAGCCGTGGGAGGTGTACGCCGAGAGCAGCCGCCGCTTCGAGATCCACCTGGGCGGCCGATCGGTCGAGATGATCCGCGGCCCGATCGCGCTCGAAGGGTACGGGATCCGCGTGCTCCGACCCCACAACGGCTCCACCGGTTCCGGGTTCCAGGCGTCCACCGATCTCACCGACGCGGGGATCCGCGCCGCGCTCGAGGATGCGGAGACGGTCGCCCGCTTCTCGGAGTTCCCGGCGAAGAAGGTCGAGCTGCCCGGCCGGGCGCCGAGCCCAGGGGACCGGGCGGAGATCCTCGACCGGCGCCTCTGGGACGACCCGCTCAAGGCGGTGGAGGCCCACATCGCGGCGCTGCTCAGCGGCTTCGAGGGTCGAAAGGAGATCGTCCCCAGCTTTGGGTCCGTGCGGGCGACGCTCTCCGAAACGACGATCGCGAACTCGTCGGGGCTCCGGACCTCGTACGCCCACACGCTGGTCGACCTCGAGGTCGCCGTGAAGGCGTTCGGAGGACCGGAGGGGGCCCCTCCGGGGGAGTACTGGGTGAACTCGAGCTCCCGGCGCTTCGACACCGAGCGCCTTCCCACGGAGGTCGAAGCGTGGTGCACCTACGCGAAGGACGTGCGCCGGGCGGTGCCGCCGCCCAGCGGCGATCTCCCGGTCCTCCTCCCCGCCGGCGTGCTCGCGGGCATCCTTCCAGCGGTCGTCGGCTACCGGTTCACGGGAGCTGCTCGGCTCCGCAAGATCGCTCCGAACGTCGGCGACGCGGCGGCCGCCGAGTCGGTCACGCTCCAGGACGACGGGCTTCGGGCGTGGGCCCCCAGCTCCTCGCCGGTCGACGCCGAGGGAGCCGTTAGGGGCGGACGGCCGCTCATCGCGGCCGGGAAGGTCTCGGGGCTTCTCTACGACGCCTCGCACGCCGCGGCGTTCGACGTCGCATCGACCGCGAGCGCGACGCGCGGGAGCGACCCGAACGGATTCTTCGACTGGCGCCGATTCCTCCACTCCCCCCGCGTCACCAGCTCGACGATCGCGATCGCGGCCGGGGACGGCGGATCCGATGCCGAACTGATCGAGGCGGCCGGGGACGGAGTGTGGGTGCAGCAGCTCGGCTGGGCCGTCCCGGACGCGATCTCGGGCGCCTTTGGGGGAGAGATCCGCATCGGCTACCGCGTCCGGAACGGGAAGCTCGCGGAGCCCGTCCGGGGCGGCACGGTCGGAGGAGTCGTCCTAGCGCCCCCCGGGCGACCGTCGCTGCTACAGAACGTCGCGGAGATCGGGTCGACCGTCACCCTTGCGGAGTCGGTCGCCTCGCCGACCCTGCTGGTGCGCCCGCTGGTGGTGGCGGGGGCAGCGGGGGCCTCCGCGCCTACTTCGAAGCCGAAGGGAGCCGGACGAGGATCGTCCGGCACTTCGGGCACCGCGCGCCGGGGACGTTCGCGGAGTACGTCCCGCTAAAGCGGGTCCCGACGATCACCTCGAGCCCCTTCGGTCGAAGGCGCGAGTCGGTCGCCTCGTGGGACCAGAAGAGGCCCGAACCGTTCGTCGTCGTCACGAAGCCGGCGTCGAGGGGCCCGCCGCAGACCGAGCAGTTCGTCTCTGCCATGTGCCGTCGGGGCGCGGACGGGGATGGGGTATCTTTGGTTTGCGCTCGACCCCGGGCCGGGGGCCTCCGGGAGAGAGTCTCAGAAAAATCGGGTCAAAGTCGACCCCCGGGGGGCCGGGTACCCCCCGGAGGTCTTGTCATCGTGAGTTCAGGAACCGAGGATCGGTGCGCTCACCGGTCCTCCTCAAGCAGGCGGACAGAAGGGCGGTGGCCCCCTGCGCGGTATGCCGGGATCAGCCAGGTGGGCCAGCCCGAGAGCGCGTAGGCGTTGTGGGGTCGGGGAGGGGGGGCCACCGCCAGCAGCAGCTGGCGCGAGGCGGAGCGACCGTGCGGGTGGTCGATCCCTTCGTTCGGGATGTCCGAGCGCACCGTCCGCAGCATCAGAGCACCTCCCCGAGGTCGGGCAGGGGCAGCCACGGGATGGCGAGCGGGCGGGCGCGGGATTCGTCCCCCCGGCGGCTCCACGAGATCGAGACCGGTGTGGCCATGGAGGTGGCGGGCACCGGCTGTTCGAACTCCCGGATCCGCCGGGATGCAGGACTGGGAGGGAGCTCCTCGAGCTCGGGGTCAAAGGAGGGGAGCACCGGGAAGCTGCCGTGAACGACCGACGGGCAGTCGATCGGGCCGTGCCCATTCAGGGAGGCGCGCGGCTCGGGGTGGCCCTGACCGCAGCGGTGGCAGACGCCCGCGACCTGGAGCATCGAAGCGATGCCTCCGAGGCGCGTTCCGCTTTCCAGGGTCGCTCGCATGGTGACTCATTGTTTGTCCGACTCCCTACATAAACCTCGGCTGATATTTTGTACAAAATAGTTTCAAGTACCGGTGGCTCCATGGTACTTTTCGATGGGCCTCCAGACCTACCTCCCTATCGAGATTCTCGACTACGTTCAGACCCACGAACCGGCGGAGGACACCCCGTACGGCATCAGTCAACGCGAACTCGCAAAGGCCCTCGGGTATCACCCCTGCTCGATGTCGAGACCCCTTGAGCAGCTGGTGACGGAAGGTCTCCTCTCGAGTCGCAGGGGGCTCGTCCGAGGAGGAAGGAGAAAGCAACTTGTCTACAGAATCACTCCGGATGGCCGGGCTCGCCTCAAGAGGGAGACCCGGGAAGTCCCGATTCTATCCGGCGAACTCCCGCCCCCGCCGCATCCGTTCCTTGGACGGAAGGATGAGTTGGAGCAAATCTCGGGTTCGGAACCGGGAGCCCCCCGAATAACACTTGTCGACGGGCCCCCGGGGATGGGCAAGACCGCCCTGGTAAGCCGTCACCTGCGGAGGGCGAAGCGGGGCAGAGTTCCGTTCTGGTTTACCGTGCGCTCCTCAAGCTCCCCACGCCAGTTTGTTTCCGCGCTATCTCACGCTCTAACGTTCCTAGGGAGCCCGCAGCTCGCCTACTACGCCCAGCTACCACGCAGCCCGGTAGCCCGGGAAACTGCGGACCTGGCCGCCCGGGCACTCGAATCTCAGAATCTGGTCGCGGTCTTCGATGACTTCCACACCGCGGGTTCGGACCTACGGTCGTTCCTTACCAACTTCGTCCTCTCGCTGAACTCCCGCGGCGGACACGAGTTCTTCATCGTTGGTCAGGACGCCACCCTCTTCGATCCAGGGGACGCTTCCACGCGTCACCTGACCATCGGTGGACTCGATCGGGCCGCGGCCCACGAGCTCACTGACCGCAGAGGGGGACTCGCCGATCGCTTTGAGTCAGTTTACCAGTCGACCCTCGGGTCGCCCCTCTTGCTCCAGCTCGCGGTTTCAAACCCGGAAGTTCACGCCGACGCCTCGACACTTCCAGAGGGCGTAGTGAAGCGCTTGCTCCCCGAAGAGGTTCGCGCAGTCCTGCCTGTGGCTCTCGCCAACGAACCGCTTCCGACGACGTTGCTTACCGAGGACTTCGGACTGAGCGCGGGAAGGCTGCAGGAGCTTCTCCGCATGGGGATCATACACAAGGCGCTTCACGATCGCGTCGAAGTCTTGCAGGTCGTTAGAGCTGCACTCCTCTCTCGGGCTGGATCCGGCGACGAGCGGGAAGCCCACCTTGCCCTGGCACGATTTTATGCCCGGAGCCACCGCCCTGAGACGCTGAGGGAACGACTTCTGCACTTGGTGGGAGGCGAGGACTGGAAGGCGGCTTCCAGACTCCTCGACGAACAGCAGTGGGTTGTACTCCGGCTTGGTTACTCGGAGACCCTACGGAATGCGCTCCGGCACCTCGCCACTGCCCTTCCCGGGGGGTCGGCGAAGGTGCGAGTCATGATGGCCGAGGCCGCGCTTCTTCGCCATCACTCCGACTACGCCGAGGCCATCCAGGTGCTCCGGAGAGCCATATCGGAGTCCGAGGGAGACTCGCGGACCAAGTGCGAGGCCCTGCTTTCGATTGTCGACCTCCACCTCCGCCTGGGAGAGTATGATCAGGCGAAGCAGAACTTTGATGCCGCGCGGCAGACGGGTTCGACCTCCCGCCGGCACCAGGCATACTTCATCCTGACTCGGGGACGCATCGATGAGGGACGAGGCGAGACTGAGGAGGCCTCCAACCAGTATCAGGAAGCGTTCGACCTCGCTCGCCGAGCTCACGCTTCAGACTTGGCTCTGGAGAGCATCGCGGCCTGGTCGAGGCTGGCATATCTGACCGGCGGCCCAGACATCGCTCTTCGAGTCATCAACACGGCCGTTCCCGAGGCGCGTCAGGCTGGACGAATGGACATAGTGTTCAATCTACTTCTCATTCGAGCTCGCGCGTATCTCGACACGGGTCGGAGCGATCTCGCCGAGCTGGAGATGAACGCTATCAAATCAGAAGCCGAATCGATGGGTTACCTCACGCAGCTGACGTACACCCTCAGCGGGTTGGCCGCGGTGGCAGTCGAGCACAGTCGGTGGGCGGAGGGCGGTGCGTACGCGAAGCAGACGATGGCCCTAGCCGAGAGACTCGGAAACGACATGGTACTCGGATACACTCTTGCCTTGCTGTGCACCTCGGAGTTCCGACAGGTGGACCAGGGCGGCGACCAGCGGCTCCTAGACGAGGCGGTGGCGCATGGAGTCCGGAGTGTCGAGGTGCTGGGCAGATTGCCGCCGTCCGACTCCCTTGTTCTCGCCCACGGCTACCTCTCTGAGGTCTATCTCTACAAGAAAATGAAAGACGATGCAGTTGAGCACTATAACCGGGCAATCGAGCTTGCCGGCAAGCTCCGCCTTGGCTGGCTTCGTGATCGGCTCACTGCCGAACTCGGGACCAGGATCGCCGGCTCGAAAGGCGTCGTTGTTCCCGCGGACTCGCCTCGTGCCACCTAGGCTAGGCGGCCATCACGGGCGAGGGGAGGGCTAAACGCCCTCCCGGTTCCGCTAAGAATGGTTTACAGCTGGTCGCGGGGCAACGGGGGACTGACAGGTAGATACACGGGCGTGCCACCTCCGAGGGGCTCCCCGGATTTGGGCTATTTAAACGGCATGATTTGGGGGGGGTCAGAAGGGGTGGATATACCGCCCGTATGGATGCGGGCCAATGCGCATTTAGACCAGCTTTCTATTGACGTGAAAACGATGACTTTTCCGGCCGGCGCGACTCCGGATTTCGGTCCAAATCAAACCGCCCGTTTCGACCCCTCGCGCGCCTTCGGAAGCCTCCGCGAGGGACTACCCCTTGCGACCCCGAATCTTGACCTCGTCTCCGGACCAGTCGAACTTGAGGCGAGAACGGCCTTTCCACACCTTGCTCCGGTCCCACAGCGCGCCCGCCAGCAGCGGTAGCCCGATCGATGCGTCCAGATGCGCCATCGAACGGGTGGCGGTGCGGGAGATCTTGCCCCACGACTGGGCTTCGTCGAGCGTGCTGCCGGAGAGGCCGCCCCAGTGGGGCACGTCGGTGGTGATCTGCAACGCGTAGAAGTGGCCCTCCCCCTCCCGGCCGAAGGCGTAGTTCGCCATCACGATCCCGTCGTTGATCCAGTTCTTCGGGGTGCCTCCCCCGATGTAGATCACCGCGGTCCGCGGCGATGACGCCAGTATCTGCACTAGCTCGTAGTTGTCGCGCACGGCGTCCAGAATGAACCGCTGCTTGCGCCGACGGTTCGCCTGGTAGTGAAGGGTGAGCCCGATGCCGATCGAGCTGTCGATGAGCGCCGGTGAAAACACAGGTACGCCGCGACGGGCGGCCGTCCCGAGGATCGAGTTCGGATCGCGGAACCGTTCCCCGAGGAAGGCGAGATACTCCCGCGAGGAGGCGGGACGGGCGGGAAACTCCTCGGTGATCTTGCCTATCGCCCGGTCGGTCTCCTCGAACTTGAGCTCGTCGACGTACGTGTCGTAGATCCGGTCGAGGTACAGGTCGCGCAGCTCGACGTCGTTGGCCGCGGGCGTGCCCATCCAGTGGCGGCCGCCGATCGTCTGGTAGATATCCTGGTAGAGGACCGCGCCCGTGGAGACGACGACGTCCACGAGCCCCCAGTCGATCAGGTCCCGCAGCACCTTGCGAAGGCCCGCCGCGATCAGGGGCCCTGAGAGACCCAGGAAGATCGTCGGGCGCTTGCGGTCGGTGAGAGCGTTCTCCCACACCTCGAGACATCGGCCGAGATTCCGCGCCTGGATGGAGGTCGTCTGGAACTGACGCAACAGCCCGCCGATCCCGCCGGGCCGGGTGACGTCCACCGCCGCGACGGCCTTCGAGAGATAGGACTTCCGACGGGCGGAGAGGTTGCGCGGCACGGCGCGGCCAACGCCGACCCGTTCTTAAACGCTCACCGGAGGCGAGTCACGACCCTTAAATCCACCCGGCGAGGATGGACCATGGGGAATCCGGGTGCCTTCACTTCCCACGCCGCTCCTGCGGGCCCTGGAGGGGGTCACGGAGTTCACCGGGCGGACGCTCGTCATCGCGGGGCCACCGCTGAGCGGGAAGTCGCGGATCCTCGGGGAGCTCCGCCAGTCCCTCGCCGCGCACGCCGCGCGCGTGATCGACCTGCGCGGAAGCTACCACAGCCGTTCCGTGCCGTACGGCGCCCTCGACGGCCTGCGACAGGCGACGGGCGCCGCCATGGAGTCGCTGCCCGGCGCGGCGCTGGAAGCGGAAGGGGACCTCCCGGCGCCGATCGAGGGACCGCTCGCCCCGATCGCGTTCAACCCGGATCGCCTTCCGCGCCGCCGTCGGAGTCGTGGGGCGAGCCAGCGGACGACGTTCCTCGGACAGCCGATCCGCGGTCGATCGGCGAACGAGGGGGACCCCGAGGGGTACTGGAGGGAGATCCTGCCCGAGTTCCGGTCGGATCACCCGCACCCCGTCGCCTTGCTGATCGAGGATGCGGCGCTGTTCGACTCCGAGAGCCGGGAGTTCATCGTGTCGCTCACGCAGCGGGCCCGGCTTCGGCCGTTCGTGATCGCGCTGACGCTCGATACGTCGGTCGCCGGTGCGACGCTCTGGGAAGAGCGGCTGTTCGGGCGGGGCGATGTCGACTGGATACGGACCAAGAACGTCGCCGCGGACCCGCGCGAGGTCCGCCGCCTGAAGGAGGTGTTCGAGAACCTTCCTCCGGCCACCCAGAAGGTCGCGGGGTACATCGCCCTGCTCGGCGGCAATGTGGGCGAGGTCGTGCTAGCGCGGGTCTCGCGCCTGAACTTCCCCCAGCTCGCCGAAGCGATACTGCCCGCGACCGGGGTCGGCCTGCTGCGCGCGCAGGAAGGCCGGCTGACGATCCCCCACGTCCCGTGGATCTCGCTCACCATCGAACTGTTGCCGGAGGCGAACCGTCGTCAGATGCACCACGAGATCGCCGAAGCGCTGGGCGCGCTCTCGCCGGAGCCGAACCTCTCGCGTCGGATCGAGGTCGCCCGTCACTATCTCGCCGCCGGCCCGGGCCCGATGGCTATGGCCTCGCTCCTGGAGGCGGCCGAGATCTCCATCCAGCTGCTCTCGTTCGACACCGCCGCCGACCTTCTGACGGACGCCGTGGGCTGCCTCCCGTCGATGTCCCCGAACGACCGGCGCCCGGTCGAGCCGGAGATCCGGCTCCTCTACGCGCGGGCCCTTTTCTACGTCGGACGCCCGCTCGAGGCCGAGGCCCAGGTCCGGGAGGCGATCGACGGGGCGATCGCCGCCGAGCTCCCCGCCCCCGAGCTCGGGGAGCTGGTCGAACCGCTGCTGCTCGCGATGCGGGTCGTCGGCCCTCGCCACTCGCTCATGACCACCCTGGTCGAGCTCGCCGAGCGATGCCACGAGGCGCGTCTCACCGAGATCGAGGTGCTCCTCGAGGTCCTCCTCGCGGAGTTCCATCGCGAGCGGAACCAGCTCGAGCGCTCCCGCGCCGAAGCGCACCGGGCCGCGGTCCTCGCCCGGAAGCTGCCGGAGCGGTACCTGCAGGCGCTCGGGCTCCTGACGATGGGATTCTCGCGGATCGACGGCGACGCGACCGACCAGGACCTCGCCGACCGGTTCCTGCGCGCCGCCCGGGTGCTCCTCGTGCAGTCGCGGCGGTGGGACCTCGACCATCTCGCGGGGGACTTCGAGGCGCGCCTCCTCGAGCGCCAGGGGGCCCTCGGACGGGCCCGGGCGATGCGCGAGCGCAGCCTGCTCTCCCTCCAGCGGGAGAAGTTGCTCTCGGTCGAACTGTACCACGTGCTCGGGATCGCCGAGACGCTGCTCGATCAGCGCCTCAAGAAGGGGCTCGACGACCGGCTCGCCCGCGGCGGCACGATCGTGGAGACGATCCACCTCCTTCCGCCGTCGCCCGGGCTGCTCCGGCTGTGGTTGCTGGACGGCCGGCGGATGGCGCTGGCCGGGGAGACCGAGGGCGCCCGCGACCGATGGTCCGCCCTCGTGGACCTGCCGGCCGCCCTGGCGATCCCCCGGGTCCGGGCGGAAGCGATGGTGCGCCTCGCGCTCCTGGAGTTCTCCACCGGAGGGGTCGCCGAGGGAAAGGCGCTCGAGGAGCGGCTGTGCGCTCCCGACGCCTCCTCCGCGCTCCCTCCAGGTTGGACCGACTGGATCGGGAACCTCGAGTCGATCGCCCCGGCGAGCGGCAAGGGCGGAGGACCGTTCCCCCCGACCCCGGAGACCGCTCCCGTTCAGGAGAAGGCGAAGAAGGTCGGGGCGAGCCCGTAGACGATCGTCAGCGCTCCGACGACGATCATCACGACCGTGACGACCGCCCGAAGCCGTTCGGGAGCGACCCGGGCGCCGAGGTACCGGCCGATCCCCACGTCCCACGCGGCGACCGTGGCCAGGCCGAGCGCTCCGCCGAGCAACACGACCAGCCAGCCGTAGTCGGTCACGAAGACGATCTCGAAGATCTGCGTCGTGTCCCCGAGCTCCAGCAGGAAGATGGTGAGGAACGCCGCCAGGAAGGCGGAGCTGCGCCCCTCCTCCTTCGCCTCGATCGTCTTCTCGGTCTTCCCCAGGTACGACCACACCGCGTAGCCGATCAGGAAGCTCCCTCCCCCCACGCGCAGCCAGACGATGTGGTGCGGTCCGAGGACCGTCGCGAGCGCCGTCCCGGCGAGCACGGCGATCCCTGTCGTGAGCGCGAAGGCGCTCGCTCCCCCGGCCCACGCGGGGCCGGCCCGGCTGCGCGCGGCGATCGCGATGAGCGCGAAGCTCGTCCGATCGACGAACTCGAGGCCCCCGATCACCGCGAAGACGACGAGGAACCCGTAGAGGGCGTTCGACAGCACGGCGCGTCCCCCGGACTACGCCAGATGCCGCAGGAAGTCCTCGACGCGTCGCTCGCAGAAGGCACAGCGGAGGACGACCGGGCGCCGCTCGGTCACCTCGAACTCGCTCTCGAACGGCTCGGGGAGGTTCGACACGCAGTTCGGGTTCGGGCAGCGGAGCACGCCGACGATCCGCGGCGGAAGGTCGACCGTCCGCTTCTCGCGCACCTTGTAGTCGCGGATGATCGAGATCGTCGCGGTCGGGGCGATCAGCGCGATCGCGTTCACGTTCCGGGACGAGAGTTCCATGTTCTCGACCTTCACGATGTCCTTCCAGCCGAGCTTGCCGGAGCGGACGTGCAGCGCGACGCTCACGGTCGAGTCCTTGTCGAGCGACTGCACGCCGATGATCCGGAGGACCTCGAGCGCGAGGCCGTTGCCGATGTGGTCGATGACGGTGCCGTTCTTGATCGGGGTGATCTTGAGCTCCCGGACCGGCATCTAGCCTCCCCGGCGCGGGGCGCCGATCGTCTCGGCGAGGAGCGCCATCCGAACGGGCACCGCGAGGAACGCCTGCCGGAAGTAGACGGCGTGCGGGGTGTCGTCGACCTCCGGGGCGATCTCGCCCGCGCGCGGGAGCGGGTGCATCACGATCAGTCGGGACTTCGCGGAGGCGAGCAGCGCCGCGTCCACGCGGTAGGTTCCCGCGACCTGGCGGTACTCGTCCTCGTCCGTGAACCGCTCCTTCTGGATCCGCGTGACGTAGAGGACGTCCGCCTCGGCGACCGCCTTCCGAAGGTCTCCTTCCACCGTCACGCGCGCGCCGAGCCGTCGGAGCTCCTCGCGGTGCTCGTCGGGGAGGCGCAGGGACGGCGGGGAGCAGAGGATGATCTCGGAGCCGAACTGGCCGAGCGCGTAGGCGAGCGAATGGACCGTCCGCCCGTACTTGAGGTCCCCGAGGAGGACGACCTTGAGCCCGGTGAGCGTTCCGAACGCCTCGTGCATCGTCGCGAGGTCGAGCAGCGTCTGCGTCGGGTGCTGGCCGGCCCCGTCGCCCGCGTTGATCACCGGCCGCTCCGACGCCCGGGCGGCGAGGCGCGCCGCCCCCTCGTTCGGGTGGCGGATGACGATCGCGTCGGCGTACGAGCTGAGCATCCGGATCGTGTCGTACAGGCTCTCGCCCTTGCGCATCGAGGTCGCACCGGCGTCGGCGATCGTGAGGCAACGTCCCCCGAGCCGCTGCACGGCGGCCTCGAACGACAGGCGGGTCCGGGTCGACGGCTCGAAGAACGCCATCGCCACGATCTTGTCGGCGAGCGGGCTCACGACCTTGGAGCCCTCGGCGTAGGGGATCATCTTTCGGGCGATCGCCAGGAGATGCTCGATCTCCTCGCGCGAGAGGTCGCGAATGGAGACGAGGTCTCGGCCGTTCAGGGGCATCGCTCCCGTGCAAGCAGGGTCCAGCATAAGAGGCTGGCCGGGACCGCCGGGCGGGGCGCGGACTCCCCCGCTCCGCGGGGCGGGCGACCGTAACGGATATCGGGCGGAACGCGCGGACCGGACATGGAGCCCCGCCACCCAGACGCCCGAAGCGCGCTCCTGTTGGGCCTGACGTTCGTCGCCTGGGGGAACAACTACCTGTTCGTGCGGGTGGGCCTCGTGTCGGCGTCGCCGATATGGCTCGCCGCGCTCCGCGCCGGGGTCGGAGTCCTGGCGCTGGGTCTGATCCTGCTTTTCGTGCCCCCGCGGGTGCGGTTGACCGGGGCGGATCGTCGGTTCGCCCTTCTTCTCGGAGTCCCGAACACGGCGGCATTCCTCGGCCTCTGGTTCCTGGCCGCTGCGAGCGTTTCTCCCGGGCAGTCGGCCGTGATCATCTACACGTTCCCGCTCTGGGTCGCCCTTCTCTCGGTCCCGATCCTCCGCCAGCGCCTCGGGGCAGGGCACTGGATCTCGATGGCGATCGGATTCGCCGGGGTGCTGCTCGTCTCCCAGCCGTGGGTGGGCGGGGCGGCGCGGCCACCCCTGCTCGCCCTGGTCGAACTGCTGGGCGCGGCGATCTGCTGGGCGTTCGCCACCGTCGTGGTGCAGCGGAGGTACCGTCCCGAGGCGATGGCTTCGGTGAACGGCTACCAGCTGCTGGGCGGCGCGCTCGTTCTGCTCGCGCTCGCCGTCGCGGTCGACCCGAAGCATCTCCCGGTCCCCTCCCCCTCGCTCTGGGTCTCCGTCGCGTGGCTGGGGGTCTTCGGCACGGCATTCGCCTACGCGGTGTGGTTCGACCTCCTGGGTCGGATTCCAGCGGCGACCCTGAGCGGCTACTCGTTCTTCGTGCCGCTCGTGGCCCTTTCGGTGTCGGCGGTGTTCCTGGGGGAGCGACTGGACCCGGCGCAGGGAGTTGGGTTCGTGCTCATCCTGGGCAGCATCTACGGTATCTCTAGGGCGAAGATTCGCGGAGTCCCGGGGGTCCCGACCCGGCCGTCGCGCGGCCCCGACGAACCGTCCGCCTCCGCCGGCTCCGAGCCTCGGCCGGGACCACGGTAGCCGCGCCGCCCCCGCCGGACGGAACCATCAAGACGCCGCGGCCCATCCCGCTCGGGATGGAGGCGCGGACCGCGCCGGTGCGTCGGACCCACCCCCGGCCGATCTCGGAGATCGACCCGGCCGAGCACGGTCGCCACCACGGGTACCATCGACCCGTACCGGTGCACCAGCCGTGGGGGATCTTCGTGGTCGTCGGGGTCCTCGTGATCGTCATCCTCACGGTGATCGCGGTGCGCGGGACGTTCTCCCTCTCGTCGGGCTCTCACGCTCCGTCCTCGACGATCGTGGGCGACGGGGCGGTCTGGACGTTGAGCCCCGCCCAGTACCACGCGGTCCGGTTCTCGACCGGGGAGAACGGCACGCTCCACGGGAACTTCACCTCCCTCGATGCGCCCGTGAACGTGCTGCTCATGACCGGTACCCAGTACTACCTGTTTCGCAACAACACCACGGAGCCGCAATCGCTGTACGCGACCGACGGGGTCTACTACGGTCTGCTCTCCTGGGAGGTCCATCCCCCCGGGACGTACTGGTTAGTGGCGTGGAACGACGACCCTCACCACGCGGCGACGCTCACGTGGGTGTCGAGCGTGCGCTGGGTCGCCGTGCTTGCCTAAACGCCCGGGCGCGCCCACGGCCGACCCCCAGGGCTCCTCCGCCGCGGGCTCCGGGCCCGGGAGGGCGGACCTCGTGGACGGAGATACCCTAGCACCGGAATCGGCGTCCTGTCGGGCGCGAGTTCAAGTAGGGGAGCCTCTCGTCGTTAGGTCGGATGTCCATGATCCTCCCCTGCCCCCAGTGTGGGGCGGGGCTCGCCACGCGCCGGGGGCTTCGCCTCCACTTGGTGTCCCACGGAGTGGAGTGGAGCGGGACGCTCGCCCTCGCGAGCGACGTGCAACGCAGCGAGCCGCCGAGCCGTTGGCGGTGCATGGTGAAGAGCTGCCGTCGGGAGTTCGATACCGTGAGGGGGCTCTGCCGCCACGGGCGGGCCTCCGGTCACGGCGGATACTGACGTCGATCCGCAGGGGACCGGCGGCTCGCGACGGCCCCCTGGCCGCTCGCCGTCGGGGTTCCCTGCGCGCTCCTTAGGTGGGGCGTTCGACGGGCGGCAGTCCGCCTCGGGTCGGCTTGCGTCGAACCCTAGGACGGGATGAACACCGCGACCATGTTGACGAAGCCGCACAACGTGTAGTCGGTACCCGTACTGTAGTCGTACCCGGTCAGGTAGAACGAGTCGGTGGCGGCGGCGGTCACGGAGAAGCTGCCCACGACCGAGACATCCTGGATGTAGGTCCCCGTCGCGATCCCGTCGTCGATGTACGTCAGTACGGGCGAGCCGGGGCAGGTGGCGCTAGCGTTCGAGACAAAGAAGGCGGCGGCCGCGTACTCGTCGCTGGAGTGGTACAACGTCGCCTGCACGTTCGCCTCAACGAGGACGGTCCCCGGGCCGCTCACCCCGAGGTGCAGGACGAGGCCCGTCACGTTCTCGCAGTGCCCGACGTGGGGGACACGTCCGCCCCCGGAGTCGAGCGACGCGTGCGCGATGACGATTCCGGGACCGGAGGGGCTCGAGCCGGAGTTCGCCCACGAGACCCCGAGAGCCGCCGCGGCGAGGACGAGCGCGACGACCGCGACGATCAGCGTGACTCGAGCGACCGTCATCGCCCGTTGCGGGTCCGGGACGGGGGAGGTTCCCTTGGGCGAGGTTGGAGGTGTCGAACCGACGGACGACTCGGCGGCCATGCTCGGGGTATGCCACCGGTCGATAACGGCTTTGCCTGGCTCAGCGGCAGCCGGCGACTCCGCCGTGTTCAGCGACGTCTCGCCCCTCGCGAACGGAGGCGAGCCGAACGTTACCCGGTCGGGGGGGGCGCCCCTACGTCCCGAGATCGCTCGGCGACGGGGATCCCGACGCACCGCGGGTTCCCGGCCCGAAGACCGAAGTCCTCGGGCCGGCGGCCCGTCGGTTCCCCGACGGGCCGGCCAGGTCGCAGTAGTAAGCCCCTTTTCGTTTCAGGCAGCATTCGACTGCGCGCTCTCCTCGACGGTCGG
>DATJYS010000005.1:0-710952 GCA_035499455.1 Thermoplasmata archaeon
CGTCGCGTGGTTTCGGTCCCTGCGAGACCGGCCCGCCTCCCTGTGGAGGTACCGCGAGCTGCTCCCCGTACAGAGCGACGTGGCGGTGGTCACGCTGGGAGAGGGTTTCTCGCCGATCCTCACGCTCGGAGAGATCCCCGAGGCGCCCGGCGTCGAGCTGCTCGTGAAGGACGACGGAGGGCTCCCCACCGGCTCGTTCAAGGCGCGCGGGATGGCGGTCGCCGTGGCCCGGGCCCGGGAGCTCGGGATCCGGGAGGCGTTCGTCCCCAGCGCCGGGAACGCGGGCGTCGCGCTCGCGGCCTACGGGGCGCGGGCCGGCCTCACCGTCCGGGTCTACCTGCCCGTCCGGACCCCGGAGCCGATGAAGAGCGCGTGCCGCCGGTACGGTGCGGAGGTCGTGGAGGTCGAGGGGACGATCCGGGAGGCCGGCCAGACCGCCCGAACCACCGAAGCCGGTCGCGGTGCGTTCGACATGTCGACCCTGCGCGAGCCGTACCGGGTCGAGGGCAAGAAAACGATGGGGCTCGAGATCGTCGAACAGCTCGCCGGGGCGAGGTTGCCCGACGCGATCGTCTATCCGACCGGAGGGGGGACGGGGCTGGTAGGGATGTACAAGGCGTTCCAGGAGCTCGGGACCCTCGGCCTCCTCCCGCGGATGCCGCGCCTGATCGCGGTGCAGCCCGAGGGGTGCGCCCCCGTCGTGCGGGCGCTCCGGTCCGACGCCGCCACGGTATCCCCCTGGGAGAATCCGAGCACCATCGCTCCCGGGCTCCTCGTCCCGGCCCCGTTCTCCTCGGAACGGATCCTCGAGGCGGTCCGGGGGAGCGGAGGGCGGGGCGAGACGGTCACGGACGCGGCGATCCGCGCAGCGGTCGGGACGGTCGCTCGGAGGCACGGGATCTCGGTCTCGCCGGAGGGCGCCGCTCCGTACGCCGCCGTTCCCGCGCTGCTTCGCTCGGGGGCGGTGCGCGCGGGCGAGCGAGTCCTGCTCTACAACACCGGTTCGGGCCTGCCGTTCCCCTGAGGGCGGGTCCGGTCTAGGCCCACAGCTTCTACGCTTCGAGGTCGCTCGGCATCGGGCCCACCGCCGCGACGGCTCCGGAGGCTTCTGGAGCGGGTTCGGTACTCGGCGCAACCGACGCGATGAACTGCGCGCTCAATCGGTTGACCGCGCACGGTCCGCACCACGCCGCGCCGTCGTGTCGCACGACGCGGCCGCGGCACGGCGTGCAGATCGGTCGCAGGCAGTCCGTGCACTGGTGAGCGATCCCGGTCTGCGCGACGTCCTCGCGGCAGGCCGCGCACGTGGACGCTCCTCGGACTCCCCCGTGCTCGGTCTCGATCTCTCGCGCTACGTTCAGGAGCGCGTCGAGCGGATCGCCGACGGAGGTCGAGCGGGCGACGATGCCGTCCACCTCGGACAGGATCCACAGGTCGAGGGTCGGGGGGTCCGTGCGGACCGGGAGACCGGGGACGCTCGGAGCGACGATCGCGTCCGTGGCAGGCGTGGCGGGCGCCCGGCCGGTCCGGCCGGGCCCGATCGGGGCGGCGGACCGCCACCCTCCGGACCGGGACAGGTTCGGAGCAGGGAGGGGTACGAGGCGGCCCTGGTGAAGCTCGACCGGGCCGTCTTCGAACAGTTCGGAGAGCGCGTAGCTCGCCGGAGGGGGGATGTAGACGGTCTCCGGCCCGGCGATGAGTTCGCCGGCGGGCGTTCGCCCGAATCCGACGGTAGGGAGCGCGCTCGCCCACGCGTTCGTCGGCGGGACGAACGGGGAGAAACCGAGGCTCGCCGGGCGATTCGCCGGGACGTCGTCCGAGGGGCCGGTCTCTCGCAGGAGCGCCTCCCAGTCGGGCGGAGCGGTGTACTCGGAACAGGCGGAGCAGACGAAGGCGCTCTCGACGTGCGCGATCGGAGCGGGCGGAGTCGGTGCGACGGCCCCCCTCTCGGCTCGGCGGGGGTACGCCACGGCGATCGTCACGGCGAAGATCGATCCTCCCGAGGCGAGCACCATACCGAGCGGAAGACCCCGGAGCCATCCGCCGATCGCGAGCATCAGGCTGAATCCTAGGAAGACGAGGGTGACGATGCCGATCGGAACGAGGTACCGGTCGAGGAGAAGGGGGGGCGAGGGCGCGGCGCCCAGGGTGCCGTCCGTCGCGAGCGGGGTGGAGGGGTCGAGCAAGGAGTTCGGACGCTGCTTGGCCGGGAGGAGTGCTATCAACCTACTGTTCCAGCGGCGGCCTCCGGGTCGGGACAGAGCAAGCCGCGCTCCCGCAAGGCTCGGCGGACGCTACGAGCGGTACGGTTCCGTCAGGGATGCGTCGATCTCGGCGATCGATCGGCGGCCCGAGAGCGCCATCGCGACCGCGATCTCGAGCTTCAGGAGGGAGAGATACCGCTGCACCGCTTGCTCCCCTCCCACCGCGAGCGCCCAGAGGACCGGGCGGCCGATCCCGACCGCGCGAGCCCCCCGGGAGACGGCAGCCAGGACATCGGCCCCGCGGCGCACCCCTCCGTCCAGGTAGACCTCGATCTTCGACCCGACGGCCGTCGCCACCTCCGGGAGCGCGGCGAGGGTGGCGGGTGCCCCGTCCAGCTGACGGCCCCCGTGGTTCGAGACAATCACCCCCCGGGCTCCGTGGTCGACGCACAACCGGGCGTCGTCCGCCGTGAGGATCCCTTTGACGACGACCGGAAGGCGAGTGCTCGCCCGGAGCCGGTCGAACCAGGCCCAGGTAGCCCCAGCGGCCGGCCGAAGACGGTAGACCCCGCCGTCGGCGGTCGGATTCCGGGGCGGGGGAACGACGCCCGGGCCGTTGCCGATCGGCACGGAGGTGTCGATAGCGAACCCCCCGCGGGCCTGCCGGTCCCGGGTGCCAAGCACCGGGGTGTCCACGGTCACCACGATCGCGTCGTATCCGCCGTTCTCCGCCCGTTCGATCAGGCGCGACTCCACGGTTTCGTCGGGCTGATGGTACAGTTGGAACCACCGTCCACCATCGCCGGAGGCGCGGGCGATCTCCTCGATCGAGTGGGAGGAGAGCGTGCTGAACACCGAAAGGAGCCCTTCCGCGCCCGCGGCGCGAGCGGCCCCCGCTTCCCCGTCGGGATGCACCTTCGCCTGGTAGGCGGTCGGGCAGACGAACACCGGAGCCGAGAACGTCCGGCCGAGCAACGGGGTCCGCAGGTCGATCTCCGCGACCCCCGCAAGGACCCGCGGGCGCAACGTCACGCGGGCGAACGCCTCCCGGTTCGAGCGGACGGTCCGCTCCTCGGCGGCTCCCCCCTCCACGTACGCCCACAGATCCGGCGGGAGCTTCGTCGACGCACGCTCTTCGAGCTCGTCGATAGTCAGGAATCCCGCGTTGGGCGTCTCCCCCACGGTCCGCCTCTCCGAGTCCCGCGTGGGGTCACTCGCTCGCCCGCTCGAGACGCTCGAGCGCCGCAGGGCCGAGCGAGAGCCGCACGGCGGAGGTGAGCTCCGCCAGCTGGCCGAGCGACGTCGCGCTGGCGATGGGGGCGGTGACCGACGGGCGGCCCATCAGCCACGCCAGCGCCACGGCCGCGGGGGTCGCGCCGTGCTCTGCGGCCACCGCGTCGAGCGCTCCCAGGATCCGAGTTCCTCGCTCGGTGAGCCGGGTCTCCGCTCGGACGCCCCGAGGACTCTTCCCAAGGTCGTTCTTGGATCGGTACTTCCCCGTAAGGAAGCCGCTCGCCAGCGAGCTGTACGTGATCACCCCGAGGCCGTGGGTCCGGCAGACCGTCTCGACCGCTCCCTCGAACTCGGTTCGGTCCATCAGGTTGTACCGCGGTTGGAACGTCTGGAACGCGGCCAGCCCCTGGGTCCGGCTCACGTCGAGGGCCTCGGCGAGACGGGCGGCCGAGTAGTTCGAGGCTCCGATCGCGTGCACCGTTCCCGCGTCGAGCAGCTCCTGGAAGGCGCCCAGCGTCTCGGCCAACGGGGTCTCGGGGTCGTCGACGTGGGCCTGGTACAGGTCAATCGAGTCGACTCCCAGGCGCCGAAGCGAGGCTTGCGCCGAGGCGAGGATATGCTTCCGGGAGAGGCCCTTGCGGTCGGGCGCCATCTCCATCCCGACCTTCGTGGCGATGACCACCTCCTTGCGTCGTCCGCTCTCCTTCAGCCAGCGGCCGAGGATCGTCTCGGACTCCCCTCCCTCGTGCCCGGCGACCCAGCGGGAGTAGACATCGGCGGTGTCGATCAGGTTGAAGCCGGCCGAGACGAACGCGTCGAGGAGCTCGAACGACCGGCGTTCGTCGGCGGTCCACCCCAGGACGTTTCCCCCGAACGCGAACGGGGCGACCTTCAGGGAGGTACTCCCGAGGGGACGGAGGGATGGAGGGGCCATGCGGCGGGGAGGAGCGCGGGTCCATAAGACTCCCGCGCGACCGCGTCGGCGCGCGACCCGAAATCCTATGGGGAGGGCCCCTCTGACGACCGCGAGGGTCTCGCATGGCGCAGAAAGTGACCGAGGTCGTCGGGGTGTCGAAGGATGGGTTCGCGAAGGCGGCCGAGAACGCCGTTGCGACGGCGGCAAAGACGGTGCGGAACCTCCGATGGTTCCGGGTGAGCGAGCTCGAGGGTCGGATCACCGATCAACGCATCACCGAGTACCACGCGACCGTCAAGATCTACTTCGACCTCGAGGGCTAGCGTCTCGGGCCCGGCCGGGTGCCCCGCCTCCGGGTCGCACGACCGCCTCGCCACTGCCCTCGGGCTCCGGGGGCCTCCCCGAGGCGGCCGCTCCCGAAGTGAAGTTTGATAAGGCGTGCGCACGCATACGCAGTCGTGGATCGACCGCACGAGCGCATCCTGGGTACGGTTCTGGTCGTTGTCGGCGTCGCCATTCTTCTGTTCGCGTTCTACCACGCGTACGGGCTCCTCGGTCATCTGCCCTCGAGCCAATCCTCGACCGGCCCCGAGGCCGGCTTCGCCTACTCCGTGACCGGATTCACCGTCACGCTCACCGACCAGGCCCACCGGGGGAGCGCGCCGATCTCCTCGACGTACTGGCAGTTCTCCGACGGGAACTCGAGCGGCGCGACGAACACGAGCCACACGTACACGAGGGCCGGCAACTACAACGTCACGCTGATCGTCGAGGACAAGAACGGCGTCGCGGCGGAGTCGTTCGCCAACCTCCACGTCGGAACGGGCGCCTCAAGCACCGGCCAGGGCTCGCCGAGCGTCTCGCCCGGCGGGAGCATCGGCTCGATCCTGGGCAACACGCTCGGCGGCTCGCTCGATGGGATCGCCTCGACCGCGGAGACGTTCATCCTGCTCACCGTGATGTGGCTCGTCGGCGGCTCGATCCTGAAGGCGGGTTGGAACCTCATCACCCCGAAGTCCGAGACGATCCAGGTCCGCGTGAAGCCGAAATCGCTGCAGGTGGAGGGGGTCGGCTACTCGGCGATGCCCCCGGCCCCGACGTTCCCCGCAGCCGGAGCACCTCCCCCCGACGCGGCGGCCGGCGCCCCCTCCTCGGTGGCGGCGAGCTCCGCCGCCCGGTGAGGTCGACGGCGGCCCTCACACCGCCCGGGCCTCCGCCGCCCGGAGCGACCGGACGAACTCCGCTCCCTTCTCGTTGCTCCCAATCCTTTTTCCTTAGGTCCCGAATGGAGGGCTGATGCAGGCCGCGCCGGAGGTCGTGGCGAGCCAGCTCGAGTGGGTCCACATCCCGTCGACCCACGCCTACCAGCTGCTCGTCGGCAACCAGCATTTCGGGACCCTGACCTGGCAGAAGGGGAGCGGCTCGATCGCCGCGGCCGAATCGTCGGAGGGTCGCTGGACCCTGAAGCGCCGGGGATTCCTCTGGCCGGGCATCACGGTGCGCAGCATCGCGACACGTCGCGACCTCGCGGTGCTCCGGGCGCAGTGGCGGGAGAGCACGATCCAGACGGCCGACGGGCGGGTCTTCCGCTGGGCGCGCGAGGGGTTCAAGGACCCGGTCTGGAAGGTGACGGACGTCGAGGGAAAGGAGATGCTCTCCTTCGAGCCCCGGCGCCGCGGAAAGCACCTCGAGGGGTGCGTCGTGGTCGCGTCGCGCGACGCAGGCTCCGACCCCGCGCTCCTCCTCCTCCTGATCCTCGGCTGGTACTTCATCGTCATCGCGTGGGTCGAGGAGCACCACGACGTTACCGGGGCGATCGGCGCCACCCTCGGCGAAGCGTAACGGCCCGCGACCCCGGCCGACTTACCCCTCCCCGGGGGAGTAGGTATTTATCCCCATGGATGCGTATTGACCGCTGCGGAACTCTCGCTTCGGCGAGGGCGGACCGCGGGGGGACACCGAGATGCACGGCCGGCAGTTCGCGCGGCCGCGGCGCTCGGTTCCGGGACCCCCCGTGCCGGGTCCTCGTTCCGCCGAGACGATCGCTAGCCCCGCCCGGGTCGCCGGCTGGCAGCCACGAGCGCGCACGACCAACGGTCGTGCCGCCGTATTCCAGCGCGGGCGGGGCGGATGGTCGACGTTCTCACCGTAGCGGTCCCGATCGCCGGCGCCGCCGCGGGCGCGCTCGCCGCCTGGGCGCTGTTGGAGCGGCTGTACGTCCCGATCCCCCCGAACAAGGCGCTCGTCCTCTTCGGCCGACGCGCCCGCCCGGCGGTCGGCGAGGGCCGGGACGCGAACGCCGTCGCGCGCGAGCCGCGGATCCTGATAGGGGGCGGCACCTACCTCCCCCCCTGGAACAAGGCGACGGCGTACCTCTCCCTCGCCCCCATCGAGGTCGAGACGACCGTCCGGGCGCTCCACGTGCTCGAGGGCGGTTCGGCCGAGGGATGGGAGGTCGCGCTCCAGATCCAGGTCAAGATCCCGGCCGAGCCGAAGGCGCTCCGCGCCGCCGCCGAGAACCTGTTGGGGCTGGGCGATGAGGAGGTGCGCGGCTACGTTCGCCGCACGGTCGAAGGGACCGTTCCCACGGTCCTCGCCCGGATCCGGCGCGCGGACGGCGAACCCGACTGGGAGCGTCTCGGGACCGACATCCAGGCGGCGGTCGCCCCCGAGCTCGTGCCGGCCGGCCTCATCGTCCGTTCGATCGCCGTCACCGAGCTTCGGCGCATCGCCCCGACGGGACGACCCGAGCGCCCGGCCGAGGCGCGCCGGCGGGCGGGCTGGCCGACGCCTTCGACCGACACCGCCCCGGCGCGGGACGACGCCGACCTCCGGCTCGGTCGCGTCGAGCGCGGCCTGCGGGCGATCGCGGCCGACCTCGCCCGGCTCCTCCGGGACGAACCGGGCCGCCCTGTCGAGGAAGGCCGCTGGCTCGACTTGCCGTCGCCCGGGCCGTCCCCGCCTCCCGTTCACGATTCGATAGCCGACGGGCGAACGCCCGCACCGGTGCGGCCCTCGCTCAGGGCCTCCCCGGACGCGGAGGCGAACTCGGAGTCTATCGGGTGAAGAAAGCACGAGGTGGGGAAAGATGTGTCCGGCGGCCATATTGGGGGATCGAGCCTGCGGAAAGACGACGTTCTTGGGACTGCTCTACGCAGCTCAGGTGAAGTACGGTACCCGGGTGGTGGATTCGTTCCGTTTCCACGCCCCGCTTCAGTCGTTGCGCCTGATGAGCCAGGTCTACGAGGGGATGAAGGACGCCCGGTTCCCGGGCGCGACGCTCAAGGACGAGATGACGGAGATCGGCTTCGTCTTCGGCTACAGAAAGCCGCTCTCCGGGCGCCTGCCGACCGCGATCAAGGAGAAGAACTGGGTCAACCCGTTCGCGAAGCTCCAGTTCGCGGCGTACGACGTCTCGGGCGAGGACGTCCAGGAGTTCATCGAGACGGGGGTTGCGGCGAGCCCGATCATCCAGCAGCTCCTGAAGAGCCACGTCGTCGTCATCCTCGTCGACTGCAGCAAGATGACCACGGAGATCGACTCCCCCGTGTTCCGCCAGATGCTGAAGTACGACAGCGAGGTCGCCTCGCTCCTCGTCTCCCTGCAGACGTACAAGAAGCAGGAGTTCAGCCGCATGAAGACCCAGGGGCTGAGCGTCGGCAACCCGGTGATCTATCCGGCGCTCGTCCTCTCGAAGTTCGACTCCGTCCGCGACGAGGTGCTCGTGAAGCTCGGCCTGCACCGCGGCGTGCCGCCCGGCAACGAGAAGCGCAAGCGCAAGGAGTACGCCGAGGCGCTCCTGCGGGTCTTCATGCCCCAGACGCTGAGCCAGATCCGCGGTGGGAAGGTCGCGGGCGTCAACTTCGACCAGGCCGCGTACTTCTTCAGCTGGGTGCGGACCGAGACCGCCGAGGCCGGCATGCAGCCGGTCGGCGCCCCGCGGATCGTCCGCAAGGGGTTCTCGGCCGACGGCGGCGCGGACCCGGACTTCTCCTACGAGGACTACGTCGCGTTCATCGAGCACTTCCGTGACGTCGCGAACAAGGTCCCCGACGAGATCGTCGAGCAGGCGACCCTCCAGACCCCTCCGGCCGTCGCGACGGCGTGAGGGACGGCCCGGATCCCAACAGAACGGAGGGAGGATGCCCACGATGATGGAGGACGACCGCGCGGTCGCGCTCGAGCACTGGATCTACGGCGCCAGCCCCGAGCGCGGGTACGGCACGAAGGCGGAGTCGTCCGGACTGAACGGCCCGCTCTACATGCGCTACCTCGAGAACCACTTCACCCCGGTGCGGGTCGAGAAGACGGCGAGCGGCTCGACGGTCATCGACGCGCGGATGATCCATCCGGCCCCGGCGAACGACGAGGTGCTGCTCTCGATCCTCGGACGCGGGGTCGCCGACGAGTACAACCGGCCGACGATCGCGAACCACACGATCGTGCTGCCGGGCGCCGCGCTCCGCGCCGGCCGGATCACGTTCGCCGACGCGGAAGCGGCGGTGATCGAGTTCGACCGGCACTTCCCGAAGGCGGCCGGCAAGATCGACCCGATCTCGGTGCCGCTCCGCCGCCCCGGCGAGGTCGAGGAGCCGCTCGGGGTCGGCCTGCGACGGCTGATCACGAAGCCGGCGGTCGACACGCTCGCGAGCCGGCTCCTCGCGGACGGCCAGGCGCGGACCCTGATCCTCTGCCGCGGCAGCACGCACCAGTACCGCAACGACCTGCTCTACAAGCTCGTCGAGCTGTTCCACGCGGGCGGGGAGATCCCCCTGTTCGCCGCGATCAGCGACGCGCCGACCCTGAGCGCCATGAACCATTTCCGGCTCGCGATCTCCTCGCGGGGCGTCCGCGCCGACGGCACCTGGACGCTCCTGGACGCGAGCATCGACCGGGTCGCGCTGCCCCCCGTCCGGGGGCGGACCCCCGTCTACACGCGGATCGCGGAGGCGTTCGTCTAGGCCGCCGCCGTCCCGGCGGGGCCCTCCGGGGCCCCGTTCCCGGGACGCGCGGCGAACGGGGGCCTCCGTGAGCTCCGCGCTGGTGGTCGCCGCCCGGGGGACCGGGCTGTCGACGTTCCTCGGCCTGCTCTACACCGCCGAGGTCCGCCTGGGCAGCGAACGGGCCGACGAGTTCCGATTCCACGTCGACCGGGAGTCGATCCGCCGCCTCGAGGGGATCTACGGCGAGCTCGGCGACGGCCGATTCCCCGAGAGCGAGGTCGACTGGGGGCGCACCCCGCTCACGTTCCTCTTCGGCTTCAAGCGCAGCGGGCTGCGCCGGGTCCTCCCGCGCGGCGCCACCGCCGACCTCGAGTTCCGGCCGTTCCGCGTCGAGATCGGGGGGCTCGCGACAGAAGACGTCGCCGAGCTCTCGGGTCGGGACGCCGTGCTCGACGGCGCGACCCGCCGGCTCCTCGCGAGCCACATCCTGATGCCGATCGTCGACGCCACGACGATCCCGGACGAGGAGGGGGTCTCCGATCGGCGCATCACCCTCGAGGACCAGCATCTCGCGCGGACGCTCGACCTCGTCCTCAAGTTCGTCTCCGCCGAGCGGGACCGTCGCGCGCGGCGACTGTACCCGCTCTTCGTGCTCACGAAGTCGGATCTCCTCAGCGACGCCGCGGCGCACCGCCTCGGCGCGCCGCGAGGTCCGCCGCCGTCGTGGTCGTCCGAAGCCCGTGCGGCGTTCGGTTCGCGCGTCCTCAAGGAGCTCCTCCCCGAGACCGACCGCGTCCTCGCGGCGGCCCGGGGCCGGCGGGTCGAGGTCGCCGCGCCGACCTGGTTCTACAGCGAGGTCGTCACCGAGGAGCGCAGCGGCACGCGCATCCGTCGCCGGTGGAAGACCCCCGTGGGCGGTTGGGAGCCCGAGTATCCGTTCGAGGAGTACCACGCGCTCCTCGACCGCCTGGGCGATATCGCCTACCGGCTCCCGGACTCCGACGAGATCGAAGCCTAGCTTCGGGCCGCCGGCCGGGCCGACGACCGTTCCGCCCGGTAGGTCGATGCGGCGCCCGGGCTCCCCTCGCGACGGACGGTCCACTCCCCGAACGCCCAGACCCCCTCGGTCGACCGCGGCTCGGGTCCATCGTCCGCCCACTCGTCGAGCTCCGCCTCGAGGTACTCGTAATCGGTCGCCACCTCGGGCGTGAACTTCCCCTTCTGCAGCAGGGCGACGAGCAGCGGGAGGCCGGTCGGGCGGCCCCGCCACTTCGCGGCGAGCAGGGCCTTGCGGAACTCCGCGTGGCCGAGGATCAGCTCCTTGAGGGCGGGGTAGGCGGGGCGGCTGCGGAAATCCTTCGGCGGGGCATCGAGGCGGCGTCGTTCGCGGCGGCGCTCCTCCACGACCCGGATCCAGGTCGCGGTGCCGGCGGCCTCCGCCTCCCAGATCGTGGACGCCTCGACCTCCCCCTCCGGGTCGGGGGTCCCGCCCGGCCCGTCGGTCGGCGAGCCGGAGACGAGCACCCCGTCCGAAGAAAGGCTCAGCCGGACCGACGAGCGCCGGTTCGGCCGGCCCGAGGCGAGGCTGTACGCGAGCGCCGCACCGGCCGACCCAGGCGCCGGGGGTCGGATGACGAGCTCGTCGCAGTCGGGGTAGCGGTTCGGATGGAGGATGACGAACGGCCCGTTCTCGGGGGAACTGAAGAGGAGCGCGAGCGCGTCGTTGACGGTCGTCACCTGGCGGCGCACCGCGAGCTCGCTCAGGCGGACGAGAGGAAGGGGCGCCTCCGCGTCCCTCGGCCGGCTCACGAGGTCGTCCAGGAGCGCCTGCGCGACCTCCGCCTGGATCAGCTGGGACGGGGTGCGCGAGATCGTCTGCTCACTGCGCCGGTCGCGCAGGATGCCCCGGCGCAGCTTCCCGGGGAATCGGCCGGCGTCGTTCGCCTCCTCTCGGACCGCCCAAAGGCGGAGGTTGAGCCACGGATGGAGCCTCCCGCCACTGACCCGAGAGTCGGCGAACAGGCCGGCCCATCGGGGCGCCGTCCGGCCCAGCCAGGCGGGGTCGCTCGCGCTCAGTCGGTACCACTCGAGGACCCGCTCGCGCAAGAAAGCGCCGGCACCGAGCGGATCGTCGACCTCCTGCTTCACCCGGGACATCAGTTCGCGCAGCCGGCCGGAGAGCGTCGCGAGAAGTCGAGGGTCGTCGGCGACCGAGGCGACGAGCCCGGTGAGGGGGATGACGTTCAGCGCTTGGAGGTCGAACCGCTCGGACGGGTCGACCGCGAGAAACTCCCGGAGCGACCCGGACCGGATCGGTCCCCCGATCACCTTCGGCGGGGTCGGCTCCGCGGCGGGCGGAGGCGACACTCCGGAAGCGGTCGGCGCCGGCGGTCCCGAAGCGGCTCGCTCTCCCCGAGCCGCGCCGGGTGAATCGCGTGCCCGAGCCGCATTCGGGCCCCGCGGGGACACTCGGCCCCCGTCGAACGCCCGGAGCCGGTCGAGCTCGGCCTTGCGACGGACGCGCTCGCTGTCGATCCGACGGCGCTCGGCAGCCTGGCGCTGCTCGCGCTCTCGCTGGATCTCGTCCGCGTCCGAATCGCTGGCCATGACTGGACGGGCCCGCGGCCGTCAGGAGAAAAGGGGGGGGCCCGGGGCATTAATCGTTTCGTTCTCGAACGCCCGACGTCGGGGCGGCACGCCGGGGTCCGACCGACGACCGGGGCGGGCCGCGATCCGCCGATGGAACAGGGCGGACGACCGGGATGGTGACCAAGGTCACTGATTTGCCGCCGGCTGGGCAGGAGGGACGCCGACCGCTCCTGGCGGAGGGCGGGGCGCCGGCAAGGGGTAGGCTCGACGCAGGCGCACGAAGAACCAGAGCATCACCCCCACGAGGGGCAGCGTGTACGGCAGGCCGAGCGTGAGCAGGACCCCGAAGACCGCCTGCCAGGCGAGGAATCCGAACGCGAGGTTGACCAGGAGCCGTCCGTTCTCCGCCCGGCCGATCCCCCGGCGAACGACCTCTCCCAGCCCGACGAGGACCGCGAGCTCGGCGACGATCAGGAGCGACGGGGGGACGTGCGAGGGGCCGATCCCGTACTCGAAGACGAACGCGATTGGAAAGAAGAGGAACCCTAGGACGAACGGCACCCAGGAGGGTAGGGTCGGCCGCTCGTGCGCGGGGGCCCACAGGTCGGCAGGAGCCCGGCGCCCGGCGACGGTGAGGGCGCCGATCGCCAGCAGCGAGCCCACGAACAAGGGGATCCCCATCCAGAAGCGGAACTCGCCCCAGACGAGCACGGTCTCGAGCGCGGTGGAGGCGGCGAGCGACGCGAAGACCAGCGGGACCTGGCGCCCCGCAATCAGGCTCCGCCCGCGCGTTTCGGGCAGCGCCAGGCCGAGGAGGAGGATCGGAAGACCGATCGAATAGAGGATGTGGAAGAGAAGGACCCCGGTCGACCAGACCCAGTTGACGCCGAGAAAGTGACCGTACTGTCCGAGGATCGCGTCGGTGTGGTGGGTGTTGTTGAAGAGCGTGTTGTCGCCGAGACCTTCCTCGGTGATGCCGTAGGCGAGGCCGAGCAGGAAGACCGTGCCCCAGCCCTTCTTCCATCGGATCACGGCCTCGCGGACGAGCAGCGCGCCGGCGGTGTACTGTCCGACGTTGATCGCGAGGCCGAGGAAGAACCAGACCGGGTTCGCGACCAGGTTCAGCACCGGGCTCGAGGTGGAGAGGTATTCGGAGATCCCGGGGGTGAGGATGGCGAGGCAGAGAATCGGTCGTTGGTGGAGCCACCGGACCAGCCGAGCCCCGGCATTGTCGGAGACCGGGATCGGCACGGCCGGCCCCGCGGCCGTCGTGAGTGCTGCGGCTGGGGTCAAGATCCGGACCTCACTCTCGCGTTGACACCGTTGGCTCGGCTCTTGTTACTTCGGGCAGGCCGGTACTCGGGTAGGTACCCACGCGAGGCCCCTCGCAACGAATAAGCTCCGACGAGTTCCGGGACCGGCGATGAGCGCGGAGCGGGAGCACTTCCGGATCGAGGAGATGGCGCCGGGAGTGCATGCGGCGATCGCGACAGCGGAAGGGTACGGCCTCTGCAACTCCGGGATCGTCGACCTCGGAGGGACCCGCATCGTCTTCGACGGGATGCTCACGCCGCAGGCCGGAGAGGCCCTCGGGATCGCCGCCCGTCGGCTGACCGGTGGGCCGATCGACTTCCTGGTCAACAGCCACTACCACGGAGACCACGTCCGGGGAAACGGCGCCGTCGCGGCGCGCCACATCCTGTCGACCCATCGGGTCCGGGACCTGATCGTGGAACGCTCGTCCGCCGCGATCGCGAGCGACCGGGCGGAGGCGGCCGTCGAGCTGAAGAAGTTGCGCTCGGGCGAGACCCCGGCGACCCCGGCGGAGCGCGCGGTGTTCGAAGGATGGTTCGAGGGGGTCCTCGCCACGCCGCCCGACTGGAGCGTGACCCCGCCGGATGTGACGATCGCGGACGAGGTGGTGCTCCTGGGAAGCCGGCGCCGGGCGCGCATCGTCTCCTTCGGGGGCGGACACTCCCCCAGCGACGTGCTGGTCCACCTGCCGGACGACGGGATCGTCTTCCTCGGAGATCTCCTGTCGATCGGTTTTCATCCGTGCCTCTGGGACGGGGACCCGGACGGGCTGGTGCGCATCCTCGGGGAGATCCGGGCGCTCCGTCCCGACCGGGCGCTGCCGGGCCACGGTCCGATCGGCGGCCTCCCCGAGCTCCTCCTCATGGAGGAGTACGTGGCGACCCTCCGTCGCCTCGGGAGGGAGGGCCGCGAGGAACGCCGGTCGACCGATCCCGCCCCTTCCTCCGCCCCGCCCCCTCCGTTCGATGCGTGGAAGTTCCGGTCGTTCTTCGAGCAGAACCTCGCGTTCGTCACGTCGCACGCCGCCGCCGCGACCGGATGAACGGTTGGGCCGGCTTCCCGCCCCGCTGACGGACGCGCGTACCGGGCGAGTCCGGTGCGACCTCGTTTCGAAGCGAGTTTCCTTATAGGGCGAACCGCCACGCGCGGTCGTACGGCCGCAGGGCCGGGGGGACCGAACCGGCGTGTTCACGAGCTTCACCGTCGAGGCGAACAACCTCTGGGTCCTGTTCGCGGGCCTCCTCGTCTTCCTGATGACGATCGCCGTCGGCTTCCTGGAGGTCGGCGAGCTCGGCGAAGACCACTGGTTCAGCCTCCTGAAGACCACCTACTTCACAGGGATCGCCCTCACGGTGATGGCGATCGTCGGGTTCAACACCGCCTTCGCGCCGACGTGGCACGGAATCCTCGGGAACCCGTTCTACCAGCCCGGATTCTTCCTGGGGGCGTTCTCCTCCTCCTCGGTCAACCCGACGCAGGGGGTCTGGTGGTCGGTCGCCTCGCCAGGGCTCACCCCCGGGGTCTACTTCCTGTTCGAGACGGCGTTCGCGGCCGTCACGCTCGCGCTCGTCGGCGTCGTCTTCTTCCGCAAGGTGAAGCTCGCCGCGATCGTCGCCTACTCGGTCGTCTACTTCGTTCTGATCTGGAACCTCCCGGCCGCCTGGATCTGGAATCCGAGCGGCTGGCTTGCGAAACTCGGGATGGTCGATTTCGCGGGGGGGCTCGTGGTCCACGGCGCCGCCGGGGCCGCGGGACTGGGCGTCATGTACCAGATCTGGCGGGAGGAGCGCGCCCGCGGCGCCACCGCGAGCCCGGCCGTTCCGATCCGCATCAGCCCGGGGTGGCTCACGCTCGGAATCCTGCTGCTGTGGCTCGGCTGGTTCGGCTTCAACCCGGGGTCGGTGCTCGCCTTCAACAACGAGGCGATCGTGGTCGTGCTGACGACGTTCGTGGCGGCGGCGGTGGGGCTGCTCTCCTTCAGCGCGACCACCTACGTCGCCCAGCGAAAGGCGCCCGACCTGCTCGCAGCCGTCAACGGGATCCTGATGGGCCTGATCGTGATCACGCCGCTCGCCGGGTTCGTCAGCCCCGGGAGCGCCATCGTCCTCGGGGCGATGTGCGGACCGGTCTTCTACCTCGGGGAGCTTCTGTTCGCGCGGTTCCGTTGGTTCACCGACCCGGTCGGCCTCCTGCCGGGGCATCTTCTGGGGGGGGTCTTCGGCGTCTCGATGATCGCGTTCTTCACGCAGACGGCGTTCGCCCTACCCGCCGGGGCTCCCGCGTCGCTCCCGAACGGGCTTCTCTTCGGCGGTGGGATGAGCGCGGTCCACCAGCTCGGCCTCGAGGAGTTCGGGATCGCGGTCGTCCTCGTGATCGTCTTCGTCCTCTCCTTCGTTACCGCGGCGATCCTCGCCCGCGCGCTCGGCGGGATCACGCAGCCCGACGCCGCGTCCGCCGGCCCGTAGCCGGCCGGCCCGCTACGCGCGGTCCGCCGGGAGGGCCGGATTGAACACGAGGCGGTACGCCTCCTGCCCCTCCGGGTACTCCTTCGTCCGCGCGGTGACGCGCTCGAGCCCGACGCGGGCCTCGCCGAGCGACTCGCCCGCCCGCTCCAGGACGCCGCCGATGTGGACGTTCGCGAGGGTCTCCCCCGCCGACGCCGAGCTCGCCATCCGCGTGGCGCCCACGATCGGGCTCCCGACCAGCGTGAGGCTCCCTCCGACGTAGACGAGCTCGCACGGGCCGGCGTCGATCCCGAGGGAGAGGCCGACCCCGGCGGGGAAGTTGCGCGAGTTGCGGCGCAGCCCGTCGATCAGCTTCCCCGCCGCCCCCCGGACCTCCTGGCAAAATCCGGGCACGGTCCCGAGAAGGAACGTCGGCTCGGGATCCCCGATCCAGAACACGATGAAGCCGTCGCCCGTGAACTTGTCGAACCATCCGTCGCGCGCCTGGACGAGACTGCGCGTCGCCTCCGTGAACCCGACGATGAATCGGGCGAACAGGTTCGGGCGGACCGACTCCTTGAGGAGGTAGGTGGAGAGCCGCAGGTCCCCGACGATCACGGTCGCGTCGACCGGGGTCGAACGGTGCGAGCTCAGGTCGACCCGCGCCTCCTCCGAGAGGCGGGCCCGACCTCCGACGGGCCCCTGGCCGGTGAAGGCGTCGTCCAACCCGGGGCCGTCCGGTCCCCGCTCCGCCATCCTCCCTCTCCCGCGCCTCGGTCGTCCGCGCGGACGCGACGGCGCGCGTCGGGATGACCGGCCGGGTCCGTCCGCGACGGAGCCGTGAAGGGGGATGTTTCCCGATAAGCGTGACTCACCCGGGCGGTTCACCTCGGGAGAACCTCGAGGTCGGTCCCCCGCCGTGACCCCCCGTACGGAAGGGGACGCGCTCCCCCCTTCGGACCTCGAACGCCCTCCGAGGGGGAGAAGGCGTTGATTCCGTCCCCCCGTCCCACCCCGCGCGCCCAATCCTGAGACGGCTCTCGGGCCGGCCGGTGCGTGGTTGGGATGGCGTTGCGACGTCGCGCGCTCCGCTCGGCCCGGCGACGTCGACCCCGGCGAGTCACCGACCGAAGCTGATCGCGACGCTCCGGTCGCTCGACCGCCGCCGCGTGCCCGGGCTCGGCCCGTCGGAGAAGCCGCTACGGACGCCAGACCGGTCCGGAGTACCCTTTCGGGATCCACGGCGGGGGACTGCCCCCGCCGAACGGGTCGGGGCGCGGCGACACCGGGCGGCCGTCCTTCCGGGCGAGGTAGGCATCGATCCCCTCGGCGGCCCGGGTCCCGGCGGCCATCGCGTGGACGACCGACCGACCCCCCGCGGCGAAGACCCCCTCGACCGCGGTCATCGTGTCGGCGCGGGTCCCTTCGGGCCACCCCTTCGGCCCGATCGCGAGCTTGAGCTCCGAGGGAAAGCCGGAGAGATCGGCCTGTTCGCCGATCGCGACGATCACCGTGTCGCACTCGATCGTCTCGGTGGCGCCCTCGACCGGCCGGATGGCCCGGCGTCCGGAGTCGTCCGGTGGCCCGAGCTCCATCTTGCCGAAGACGATCCCCGACACGTGATCCGTCCCGAGGATCCGGAGCGGCGAGAGCAGCCAGCGGAAGTCGACCCCTTCGGGCTCGGTCTCCCGGATCTCCTCCTCGCCCGCGGGCGACTCCGCGCGGGTGCGTCGGTAGGCCATCGTCACCTGCGCGTGCGGCGAGAGCCGGCGGGAGGTGCGCACGGCGTCGACGGCCACGTCCCCCCCGCCGATGACGACGATCTTCTCGCCGAGCACCACGGGCCGGCCCTGGTTGACGTCGTACAGGTAATCGAGCGCCGGGATCACGCCGGGGAGCGTCTCGCCCGGGATCCCGGGGTTCTTCGCCGCGGAGGCGCCGATGGCGATGAAGACCGCGCGGTACCCTTCCTTCAGGAGGCTCTCGGGCGTGTAGTCGACCCCGCCGGCCTTCCCTTCGACGAACGTGATGTCGAACGCGCGGAACCGTTGCAGGTCGACCAGGAGCTCGTGGTGGGGCATCCGGTACCGGGGGATCGCGCCGGCCTGGCCGCCGACGGCGGCCTGCTTCTCGAAGACCGTGACCCCGTAGCCCCGGATACCGAGCTCCCACGCGGCCATGAGGCCGGCCGGGCCGGCACCGATGACGGCGATCCGCTGGTGCTTCGGTGCGCTCGGGACGTACATCTGATGCGACTCCCCGAACTCGAGGGCCGCGCGCTTCAGGTGCCGGATCGCGATCGGCGTGCCCCGCCCTTTCATGACGCAGGCGTCCTCGCAGTAGTGGTAGCAGACCTTGCAGAGCGTCGTGGCGAGCGGGTTCGCGACGAGCGTCAGCCGGGCCGCCTCGTCGAACTGCCCGTCGGCGATCAGGCCGATGTAGCCGCGGCAGTCCTGCGTGATCGGGCACGCCTCGACGCAGAACGGGAGATCGCACTGCAGGCACCGCTGCGCCTCGAGGACCGCCTCCTCCCGCGAGTAGGAGTGCAGCACCTCTCGGAAGTCGTTCGTCCGGGCCTCGGGGCGCTCCTCCGGCACGTCGATCCGGCTGTAGCGCGAAGTGGCAGAGGTCATGGGACACCCCGGAGGCGGCTCCGCTCCTCTAGAGTATTCCTTGACTTCTTAAGCCGGCCGGGCCGTCGGACGTTCGTGCGAACCCTTCGCACGCAACCGGGGCGCGGGCGGCCCATCGCGCGCGGGCCGCGGACGGGGAGGCCGCGTGCGCAACTCTTTATCCCCGGGCCCGATTCCGCGGGCCGTGACGCCGTCCGCGAAGGAGGAATTGAAGGGGATCGTCGCCGGGTTCGCCGCCGCCCCGCTCTTCGCGGAGATGCCGGAGCGCTACCTCAAGCGGATCGCGAAGTTCGCGAAGGTGCGCGACATCCCGGCCGAGACGCCCGTGGTCAAGCAGGGCGAGAAGGGGATTGGATTCTACCTGATTCTCGAGGGCCAGGTACACGTGCGGCGCGGCGGTCGCACGATCGCCCGGCTCGGCGCCGGCGACTTCTTCGGAGAGCTCGCCCTCTTCGACGACCGGACCCGCTCGGCCGACGTCGTCACCGCGGTGCCGACGCGGGTCGTCGTCCTCTCCCGATGGGAGTTCTGGGGATTCGCCCAGGACCACCCGACGGTGCTGCGCACGATCCTGCAGGAGATGGCCCGACGCCTCCAGGAGACGGCGCCGACCCCGTCGCAGTAGCGCCCCGGGGGGGCCGCGGCGCCCGCTACTTCACCACGGTCGCGAACGTGTACTTCGCGGCCTCGGTGTGCTGCATCAGGTGCTCCCCGATCTCGTCGCCCTTGAGCGACTGGAAGCCGCAGACGAGGCACCGGTAGAGGACCAGTTCGTTGGGCCGAGGGCCGACGGTATCGAGCGGGGGAGGGGGCGCCATCGGGCGGTTGTAGGAACGTGAGGCTCCAAATAGGTTCGCTTCGAATGAACGGGAGAGAGAACGGCCGGCGGGTAGTCTAATAGACATCCCCCGGTTCGGCGCGACCGGGTCGACCGCATGGCACGTCCGGTCCTTCCGGGGCTCCTCATCGTCGGGGGCGGGATCCTCTCGATCCTCGCCGGCCTCGTCCTTCTGGGGACCGGGCCGGGGGCGGGCGATGCGGGAATCGGCGTCGGGGTCGCGATCGTGGTCGTCGGGGCGCTCGTACCGTTCGTCCTGGCCCACAAGACGGCGCTCGCCTTCGCCGCGATGGTCCTGGCGGTGCTCACCATCCCGTTCGCCCTCGCCGGTTTCGTCCTCGGGATCTTCCTGGTCCTGCTCGGCGGGATGCTCACCTACGTCTGGGTGCCGCCGGGCGGTCCGGTCGAAACTACCCCGCGCCCGTCGAGCCCGTAGTCCCGCGACGGACCTCCCCTCCGTTCGATGGACCTCCTCGAGAACCTCGGCTTCGGTCTCGCGCTCGGCTTCTCCCTGACCGTCCCGCCGGGGCCGATGAACGCCGTGATCGCGTCGGCCGCCGCCCGCTCGTCCCGCGCGGGGACGGTGATGGGGCTTGGGGCGATGAGCGCGGACCTGATCCTCGCGGCCGTCGTCTTCTCGTTGAGCGCGACGTTCGACCTGCGCTCGCTCGTCCGGCCCGTCGATGCCCTGGGCGCGGTCGCCCTCGCCTACTTCGGCGTGCGGCTCCTCGCCCGGAGAGGTTCGAACGACGCCGTTCCCCCCGGGGACACCCGGTCGTTCTCGCAGGCGCTCGCCCTCGGACTGACGAACCCGTTCCAGATCATCTGGTGGTTCACCGCCGGCCTGGCGTTCGCGCGGCTGGGCGGCGCCGTCCTGCTGGTCGGTCTGTTCGGCGCGGTCGCGACGTGGGTCGTCGTCTTCCCGCTCGCCATCCACGCCGGGGTCCGCCGCTACCCCGGCCTGGAGCGGGCGATCGTCCTCGCGTCGGGGGCGATCCTGCTCGTCTTCGCCGCGTACTTCGCGCTGCTCGCGGCGTGACGGCGCCGGATCAGGCCGTGCGCAGCTGCGCGGCGTGCTCCTTGCGGAACTTCGCGACCTTCGGGGCGATGATGATCTGGCAGTACGACCGCTCGGGGTTGCGCCGGAAGTAGTTCCGGTGGTACTCCTCCGCCGGGTAGAACGCGGCGAACGGCACGACCTGGGTGACGACCTTCCGCTTCCAGACCCCTTCGGCCTCGAGCTCCCGCACGACCGCCTCCGCCGCCGCCTTCTGCGCCGGAGTGCGGTAGAAGACGACCGATCGGTACTGGGTGCCGACGTCGTTCCCCTGGCGGTCCGGGGTCGTGGGGTCGTGGGTCGTGAAGAAGATCACGAGGAGGTCGTGGAGCGAGACGACCGTGGGGTCGAAGACGACCTCGACGACCTCCGCGTGGCCGGTCGTCCCCGTGCAGACGGCCTCGTAGGTCGGTTCGGGGACCTTCCCTCCGGAGTACCCCGGGAGAACGCGGGTCACCCCCTTGACGTCCGAGAAGACCGCCTCCGTGCACCAGAAGCAGCCACCGCCGAGGACGATCGTCTCCGAGGAGGGCGACGCGGCCGACATCGTGCCGACTCACGCCGCGCGGCCTTTTGAGCGCGCGCGTACGCCCGGGCCACCGCCCGCTACTTGCGGACGACGAACTGGACCTCGATGCGGGCCCAGACCTTCGGATCGCGCCAGGGGTTCCCCGAGTAGACCTCGCGGGAGGAGACGACTCCCCGGATCTTCTTCTCCTTCTTCTGCCACTTGAGCCAGTCGTTCAGGCCGTGGTAGACGACCCGCGGCGACACCGCCTCGGGGTCGAACGTCACGCGGGCGATCGGGGCGGCCCGCAGGGTCTTGAGGCGGATCCCCCCGGAGGCGCGGGCCTTCCCCTTGAGCTCGAGGCCGGCCTCCCACCGGCGCTCGCCCGGCTCGCGGAAGATCCAGCGGCCGGTCTTGGTGCCGGTCCGCTTCGCCCAGGCGGCGACCTTCTCGAACTGGGAGCGAATCTTCTTCTCGTTCCACGGACCGGACCAGCTGATCGACGCGATGCGGACCGCGGGAAAGCGGGCGTACTCAAAATCGACGAGGGGGGGCGCCATGCCTCGGGAGGCCGGGCGGGGTTATTCGCTTACCGGCCGGCCGGCGGGGCCATCTCGATCCGGAGGAGGGGCGGGCCGGTCCGCGGGACACCGTCGGCCGGGACGTAGACCCCGTAGAACGGCACCCGCGTGGTGATCACCCGGCGGAACGCCGCGCGCAGGGCGGAGTCGCCGAGACCCCGGGTCGCGATCAGGTCGTCGTTGCGGTTGAGGCAGCCTTTCAGCTCCCCGCGGTGCGTCACGCGGACCCGGTGGCA
This sequence comes from Thermoplasmata archaeon, assembly GCA_035499455.1. Lineage (GTDB taxonomy): Archaea > Thermoplasmatota > Thermoplasmata > Lutacidiplasmatales > UBA184 > Lutacidiplasma. The sequence continues at coordinate 21,497 of DATJYS010000005.1, forward strand.
GTTCGAGCAGAACTCGGCGTTCTGCACGGGATCGACGAGCTCGACCTCCGCGCGGTCGAACAGGTAGATCCGCCGGTGGTGCATCTCCCGGACGAGGACCTCGCTCGCGTGCGACTCGAGCCAGGAGCGGACCTCGGCGATGTCGACCGCCCATGCCTGCTCGGGGACGAGCTCGGGCATGAACTGGATCAGCTGGAGCTTGAGCCCCTCGGTCGCGCCGACGTACGCGATCATCCCGGGGATGTTCTTCACCGTGTCCCGGAAGACGACGAGGTTCAGCTTCACCGGCGTGAGTCCGACGGCCAGCGCCGCCCGGATCCCCCGGAGCACGGGGGCGAGGGCGCCGTGGCGGATCGAGCGGAACTGCTCCGGGTCGAGCGAGTCGACAGAGACGTTGACGCGCTTGAGTCCCGCGTCGCGCAGCGACTCGGCCCGTCCTTCGAGGAGCGAGCCGTTCGTGGTGAGCGAGACGTCCGCGACGTGCCGCACCGTCCGCGAGACGATCTCCTCCAGGTCGTCGCGGACGAGCGGCTCCCCGCCCGTGAACTTCACGGACCGGATACCAAACTCCCGGCCGATGCTCACGAGGCGTTCGACCTCCGCCGGCGTGAGCTCCTCGCCGTGGGGCGCGCGGGGTCGGGCGACCGGCCCGAGCCCCTCGTCGTGGCAGTAGATGCAGCCGAAGTTGCACCGCTTCGTCACGCTGATGCGCAGGTCGGTGACGGCGCGCCCGTAGGCGTCGGCGAGCATCCCGCTCCGGACAGCGGTCGGCGGCTTATAGGGGGGCCGGCTCCCGCCCCGCCCCCCGGGGGTTCGGCTACGGCCGGGGGGCCTCGGCCTCGGGGCGCTCCTGCAGGGGAACGCTCGCGGCCATCGCCTGGCCCCGACGCTGGAAGGCGAGCTCGACGTCCGAGCCGACGGGGAATCCCGAGAGCGACTCCAGGAGGTCCCGCACCGAGCGCGTCGGGAACGGGCCGACGCGCGCGATCACGTCGCCGGCCTTGAGGCCGGCGCGGTGCGCCGGCGAGCGGGGGACGACCTCGGCGACGAGCAGCCCCGAGTGCGCCTCCAGGCCGTGGGCCCGGGCGAGCTCGGGACGGAGCTCGGCGACGGTGACGCCGATCCAGGGCCGGACGATCCGCCCGCGATGGCGGAGCTCGTCCACGATCCGACTCACCGCGTGGATCGGGATGGCGAAGCCGACCCCCTGGGCGAACGGCACCATCGCGGCGTTGATCCCGACGACCGACCCCGAGAGGTCGACCAGCGGCCCACCGCTGTTCCCGGGGTTGATCGCGGCGTCGGTCTGGATCAGCCCCTCGAAGATGAAGTCCGAGCCGGGCAGCGGTCGGCCAAGCGCGCTCACGAGACCCATCGAAACGGTCGGGCCGCCCGGCAGCCCCAGGGCGTTGCCGACCGCGAGGACGATCTGACCGACCCGCAGCGCCTCCGAGGCGCCGAGACGGGCGGCGGGAAGGTCGTTCGCCTCGACGGAGACGAGCGCCACGTCCGTGACCTCGTCGCCGCCCACGACGTCGCCCGGGAACTCCCGGCCGTCGGCGAGCCGCACCTTGAGCTGCGTCGCCCCCTCCACGACGTGCTGGTTCGTGACGAGGAATCCGGCCGGATCGACGACGACGGCGCTCGCCTCGGCCGGGTGGAGAAACGGCGACCGGGCCCGGTGCCGTCCGACGCGCGTGCTCTCGACGACCGCCACGCTCGGCGCGATGGCGTCGACCGCGCCGGTGATCCGGCCCTCGATCTCGGTCAGCCCCACGGTGACGGCCCCGGCCCGAGCCCCGGCGTCACCGGCTCGGGGCGGTGCGGAACGATCGGGAACGGCGGAGGTTGGATCGGCATCCGCCTCACTCCGAGAGCAGCCGGTCGAGCTTCGCGAACAACGGGTCCAGGTCCTTCGCGCGCTTCTTGCCGCCCTCCCAGCGTGCGTTCACGATCTCGACCAGGAGGTCCGCGACCTTCTCCATCCAGGGCCCCTCCTGCTCCTCGAACCGCTTCTTGACCTTCTCCCGCAGGAGCTCGTTGTAGGCGCGGTAGGCGGTCCAGACCCACGGACCGTAGTGCGATCGACGTCCCGGCTCGTCGTCCTTCGAATCGTTCATGGTGGTTCACTCGGGACCGGTCGGGTCCCGGGGTCGGTACCGGTCGGCGGAGGATATTGACCGGGTGGCGGCCGGGCCGGTCACACGGCCTGCCGAAGCGGAGGCACGCCCGGGTAACGGCGGTGTAACGCCGGGGCTAAATGGGGTCCCGAGCCTAGAACGGCCGTGGCCGGGACCCGGGAGATCGAGGAGAGCGGCACGCTGCCGCGGTTGGACGACCGGGTCCTCGAGACGCTCGAGGGGTCGCACGGCCGGGTCGCGTTCAGCGGCCTTCGGCGGATGCTGCGCGTCCACCCCGAGTCCCTGTCGCGTGCGCTCCACCGGCTCGAGCGCGAAGGCCTGGTCGAACGGGGCGACGGGGGATACCGGTCCCTCGTCGCGGGCCCCGTAGCGGAGGTCGACGCCGCCGCCCACTGCCGGGCGATCGCGCGGGTGGAGCTCCCGCCCGGAACGACCCCGGCCGCCGTCGCCGCCCGTCTCACGGGCCGATGGTTCGGCACCCTCCGGTGGGTCGGCGCCTTTGATCGGGGGCGCGAGCGCCTCCTGCTCTGGGCCCGACGCGACGGAGCGGGGACCGTGTACCTCGGGGTGGAGCCGACCGCGCTTCGGGTCTACGTGCGCGAAGGGGAAGCCGGCGGCGACCCGGCCGAGGCGGAGGAGGCGGCGTACGAGCTGCTCTACCACGCGGTGCAGTCGATCCGTCCGAACGGCGCCGGCAACGGTCGGGGAAGTGCCGGCGTGTCGTACCTGGTGCTCGGACCCGAGGGCCGGTCCCCGGGCCCGGCGCGCGACAACTAAGCGCGGCGTTCAGAGCGACGCGCCGCAGAACGGGCACCGCGGCTCGCCCTCGTTGCCCAGGGTGCCGCAGTAGCGGCATCGGATCTTCACTACCTGCCGCTCGATCAGGTGGACCGACGGGGCCCCGGGAGCCGCCGGAGGAGGAAGGTCTCGGCGAGCTTGGGCGACGGCGGCGACCCACGCCTCGGGGTCGAGGACGTCGAACGCGGGGCGGTCGTGCAGGAGCTCCACGACCAGACGGGTACCCCGGATCCGCCCTCGGCGGACGCTCACGTTCCGCACCTCCGTCAGGGGGACGTCGAGGACGAGCCGGCTGTCGCGCCCGCCGATCAGGTCGCGGACCACGCCGCGCGAGACCGGCGACTCGAAGACGATCCGGCGGTTGGTGAGATACAGCACCCCGGGCCCCCGGTGCGGCGGGTTCCCGTGGGCGGACTCGAGGACCGCGTAGGCGCTCCGCAGCGTGCTCTCCCCGGCGTGCAGGAGCATCGGCCGCCGGAGGACGTTCGCCGTGTAAGAGTGTCGGGCCGGGCCCCGGGGCGGGCGCCCGCTACCAGCCGACCGGCGCGCCCCGGTTCTGCTCGTCGAGCCAGCGTCGCAGCGGAGCGAAGTACTCCAGCAGGGCGGAGGCGTCCATCCGGCGCTCGCCGGTCAGCGCCTCGAGGGCGTCCGGCCACTCGCGGCTCTGGCCCATCTCGAGGGCGGCGCGCAGCCGATCCCCGGCGGCCTTCGACCCGTAGATCGAGGCGCGGTGCAGCGGTTCGCGCGCCCCGCTCGTGCGGACGAGCGCGCGATGGAACTGGAACTGAAGGATGTGCGCGAGGAAGTAGCGCATGTACGGCACGTTCGCCGGAACGTGGAACTTCGCGCCGGGGTCGAACTCCTCCTCCCCCCGAGCCCCCGGCGGCGCGACCCCCTGGTAGCGTTCGCGGATCTCCCACCACGTCCGGTTGTACTCCTTCGGGGCGATCGCCCCGGAGAAGACGTCCCAGCGCCAGCGGTCGACGGCGAGGCCGAACGGGAGGAACGCGACCTTCTCGAGCGCGCGCTCGAGCAGGAGGCCGAGGTCGCCGCTCTCGGGCGGCGCGGCCGCGAGGAGCCCGATCCGCACGAGGTACTCGGGCGTGACCGAGAGGCCGACCGTGTCGCCGATCGCCTCGTGGAACCCGTCGTGCGCGCTGTCGCGGAAGAGGAACGGAAGGTGGCCGTACGCCCGCTGGTAGTAGTTGTGGCCGAGTTCGTGGTGGATCGTGCCGAAATCCTCCCCGGTGATCTCGATGCACATCTTGATCCGCAGGTCGTCCACGAAGTCGATGTCCCAGGCGCTCGCGTGGCAGACGACCTCCCGGTCCTTGGGCCGGACGAGCATCGACCGTTCCCAGAACGTCGCCGGGAGGGGCGCGAGACCGAGCGAGACGAAGAACTCCTCGGCGTACCGGACCATGTCGGTCGGCGAGGTCCCCTTGCCGACGAGCAGTCGGGTGAGGTCGTAGCCGGGTCCGCTCGTCTCGGGGGCGAGCAGCGGATACACCCCTTCCCACGACTGCGCCCACATGTTGCCGAGCAGGTGGGCGGGGATCGGGCCGCGCTCGGGGACTTGGTCGGCCCCGTACCGCTCGCGGAGACGTCGCCGGGCGTACGCGTGCAGCGAGAGGTAGAACGGCCGCACCTCCGTCCAGAGGCGGTCGACCTCCTTCGCGAACGCCCCCGGGTCCATGTCGTACTTCGAGCGCCAGAGCGCCCCGAGGTCGTCGAACCCCAGGTCGCGACACCCGCGGTTGGCGAGCGGGACGTACCGTTCGAACTCGGGTCGGATCGCCCGCCCGACGTGGTGCCAGCCGGTCCAGGCGTCCCGGAGGACCGCCGGCTCGCGGCTCTCCGCGAGGATCCGGGACAACGCCTGAAGGTCGACCGGCTCCGAGGTTCCGGCCATCGTGTGCCGGCCCTTCGCGTACGTCCCCGACATCGACGCGACGAGACGGGTCAGCTCCTCTGACTCCTTCGGGTCGGCCGGGGCGAGGAGCGGGAGGCTGAGCCGGAGGAGCTTCAGCTTGCGGACGTCGGCGGGGGAGACGCCCGTCGTGGGGTACGTCGCGGACTCCTTCACGAGGCGGACGGTCCGGTCGATCAGCCGCGAGTACGCCTTCGACGCGAGCGCTTCCGAGTCCGGGGTGATGTACGTCGCGTAGACCCAGTCGGTCCGCTGGGTTTCGATCGAGAGGTCGAGCAATTCGGCCTCCGCGCGAGCGAGGAACTCCGTGGCTCCTCCTCGCGGCTCGCCGGCGCGGTCCATCGGTCGGCAGAGCAGCGTCGTCCGCATATGAGGCCGGCTCGGACCGCGCCGCTCGGGGGGTCTGCCCGTTGTCCGCCGCCGTCTTACCCCGTGAGCCGGGACCCGGACCCCCCCATTTCCACTGGAACTTCGGGTTTATGTACGACGGCCGTCTGACAGATACAAGGGCACATGTCGGACATACCGGACGGGAGGTCGTTGCTCGCCGCCGCCCCGGTGTGGGTCGGTCTGCCCGAGAATCCCCCCGCCTCCCTCGCCGCGATCCCTTGCATGCTCCCGTCGTTCCCTGTCCGTCGCGCCGTGCTGGGGTTGGAATGAAACCGTCCCCTCCGGTCCGCCGCGGACCCCTGGTCGATGAACTCCGGGGCGTGCCGACCGTACTCGGCGTGGCCCACCCGCGCGGATACGGCGCACGACCCCGGCTCTCCCCCGAAGCGGCCGCCGCCTTCGCGACGTACGTCGACCCGGCCCGGGCGCGTGCGGCGATCGAGGGGCGTACGCTCGTCTACACGGTCCGCTGGAACTAGTCGGAGGGCTCGTCCGCGTCGTCCCCGACGTCCTCGCCGTCCGAGGACTTCGCGGCGCGGGGCGGCGGGATCCCGACCGAGTCGATCCCTTCCTTCGAGAGCTCGTCCGCCCGACGGTTCTGTTCCCGGGGGACCCAGCGGAACTCGACGTGGTGGAACCTTCGGGCCAGCTGGCCGAGACGCTCGTGGTACGGCTTCAGGTGGTCCGCGTGGACGGCGTACTCTCCGTTCATCTGGCGGATCACGAGCTCGCTGTCACCCTGGACGAGGACGTCCGCCGCGTACGGGACCGCCGCGAGCCACTCGAGCGCCCGGATCGCCCCGATGTACTCCGCGACGTTGTTCGTCGAGCGGGGATGCCCGGGGGGAACCGCCAGCCCGCACTCCTCGTGCGCGAGCCCGGCCCCTTCGACCGTGCAGCCGTAAGCCGCGACCCGGCGTCGCCCGACCGTCTGGCAGGCACCGTCGAAATGTACCGTGACGGGGGACGCATCGGGGACCGCGATCCCCCGCGGGATCTCCGGGTCGTCGGGGGGCGGCGTCATCGGCCTCGGCTCGCGCGCGGACCGGAGGGCGAGGCTCCGCCCCGGGCGAACGGCGGGCAGCTGCAGAGCGCCTCGGGGCGCGCGCACATCGGGCACGTCGCGCGCTCGAGCACGAGACCGAGGGGGCGGCCGCAGCTGCGGCAGTCGCGGGCCCGGGCGCACCGCGGGCAGTTCGCCTGCTCGTAGCCGATCGGGGTGCGGCAGTGCCGGCAGATCGCGAACCCGTGCGGATGGTAGAGGGTCGACGCGGGACGGACCGGCGAGCGGTCCACGACGCCCGACGGTCGGACGGCCTCGGGATTCCCGAAGGCCCCGCCGACCGTCGTGCGGGTCGGGTCGTAGAAGCTCGCGCCGAGCATCACGACGACCAGCCCGACCGGCGCCACGAGGAATCCCGCCTCCTGGGCGAGGTCGAACTCCTCGCGGCCGGTGAGGGCGATGGGGGACGAGACCAGCGAGATCCCGAACAGGATGACGCCGACCCCGATGTACACGATGGAACGGTTCATGCGGGGAGGGGACGACGCCGTCGCCCGAGGACCGTGGAACCGCGCTTCCCCATGATAAGACGTCCGGCCGTTCGGCCGTGGTCCGTCGGGCTTTTAGCCGCGGCCCGGGTCCGGCCGGCATGGCGAATCCCACCGTGACGATCCGGACGACGCTCGGCGACGTGCGGATCGAGCTGTTCCGGGACAAGGCACCGAAGACCGTCGAGAACTTTCTCACGCTCACGAAGAAGGGGTTCTACACGGGCCTGGCGTTCCACCGCGTGATCCCGGGGTTCATGATCCAGGGAGGGTGCCCGAAGGGCGACGGGACCGGCGGCCCGGGGTATACCATCCCCGACGAGTTCTCGCCGACGCTGCGCCACGACGGGCCGGGAGTCCTCTCGATGGCGAACGCGGGGCCGAACACCGGCGGCAGCCAGTTCTTCATCACGCTCGCGGCCACGTCGTGGCTCGACGGCAAGCACGCCGTCTTCGGCCGGGTACGCGGCGGCCAGGACGTCGTGGAGAAGATCGCCGCCGTCCCCCGGGACGGCAACGACCGCCCCCGCACCCCGATCCGGATGGTCGAGCTGACGGTCGTCGGCGCGTAGGCCGCCCGCGGGCCGATGGCGTCCACCGGGGGCTCGCCCGCCGCGCCCCGTGCGGCTCCCGGCGAGGCCGCCAGGTCGGTCCGCGCCGCGTTCACCGCGACGATCGCCCTGATCGCGCTGTACGTCGTCCTCGACGTGATCGCCCAGCTGCTGCCGCCTCACTACAGTCCGATCCGGCAGCCCGAGAGCGATCTTGCGGTCGGACCGTACGGCTACGTGATGACGGCGAACTTCGTTGTTCGGGGGGTCCTCTCGCTGTTCTTCCTCGTGGGACTCGCGAAGGGGACGCGCCTCGGGGAGCGGTCGCGGACCGGGGTGGCGCTCCTCGGAGTGTGGGCGGTCGGGGCGTTCGTCCTCGCCGCCTTTCCCACCGACGTACCGCCGACCCCCATCTCCGGACACGAGTGGGTGCACATCGTCACGGCGCTGATCGTGTTCGCGTGCGTCGCGATCGGGGAGATCCTCCTCTCCCGTCAGTTCGACGCGGACCCGCACGTCGCCCCGATCCGGACCCCGGCGATCGCCCTCTCGGTGCTGGCGCTCCTGTTTGCGGTGGGATTCTTCCTGGGGCCTTCCCGCATCGGCGGTCTCCTGGAGCGGCTCTTCCTGGGACTCGCGCTCGGCTGGATGCTGTTCGTGGCGGCGTACTACCTGTACTGCGGCCGGCACCTCGGGGGCGACCCCGGGACCTCGTCCGCCGACGCCTCCCGCTCGGCCTGAGCCGGGCGGCGGTGCGAGCCACTCCCCTCGCGCTTACGGAGGAAGGTCGATCGTCCGCTGCATCAGCACCTCGTCGAGATACCGGTCGCCCCGCTTGAACGAGCGGGGTTGCAGACCGAACTCGACGAAGCCGTGCCGTCGGTAGAGCTTCCGGGCGACGTCGTTGATGGCGAGCACCTTGAGCTCGACGATCTCGAAGACGCCCCGGCATCGCTCGAGCGCATAGCCGAGGAGCGCGGTGCCCACACCACGTCCCCGGTGCTCCGGGAGCAGCGCGATCCCGAGGGTCCCGACGTGCCGGTCCTCGAAGTGGTGGCCGTTGCGGGCGATGGTGCAGACCCCGACGATCCGGCCGTCGGACTCGGAGACGGCGGCGACCATGTCGCGCTCCAGGACCGACTTCATCACCTGCCCGAAGAGCGCCGCCTCCTCGGCGGGGGTCGGCTTTGTCGCGCGCAGGAACACCCCGAGGTCCGGGTTGTGGTGGATCTCGTCGAACCGGGAGTAGTACAGGTCCATCCATCCCGGGTAGTCGGTCCACGCGAGATCGCGGACGGGCATGCGCCGACCATGGTCGTCCGCCTTCAAGCGTCTTTTCTCGAGCGTCGACCCGGGCTCTTGGGGACCTCGTTCCGCGGGAGGGCGACGGCGAGCGCGCCCGCACCCCCGCTCGGGCGGATCCGGGCCGCCGGAGGAAGCACCGCCATATCTTCGGTCGGCTCCCCGGCGCCGTGCCGAGAGTCGCCCCCGCTCGCGTGCGCCGTCGCGTGTTCGGGCGGGACCCGCGCGCCTACGACCGCGCCCGCCTCCGCTACCCGGCTCGGGTCTATCGGATCCTGACGGAGACCTGCGGGCTCCGCCCGGGCGCCTCCGTCTTCGAGATCGGGCCGGGGACCGGGATCGCCTCGCGGGAGCTCCTTCGTCGCGGGGCCGATCCGTTGCTCTTGATCGAAGCCGACCGGCGGCTCGCCGCCTACCTTCGCGGAACGCTTCGCCCGCGCTCGGCGCACGTCGAATACTCCGTCCGACCGTTCGAGCGGACCGCGCTGCCCCCGGGGAGCTTCGACCTCGGGGTCGCCGCGACCAGCTTCCACTGGCTTCCCGAGCGACGATCCCTGCGACGGATCGCCCGGGCGCTCCGACCCGGAGGATGGTGGGCGACCTGGGAGAACCAGCACGGGGACCCCAGCCGCGACGCGGAGTTTCACCGGGCCCTCCAACCGATCTACCAGGAACTCGCCGGCGGGCGCAAGGGGCGCCCCTACACCAAGGCGGCCGCGCGGCGGCTTCGTTCGAAGCGGCTGCTCGCCCTCCGCTCCGTCGCGGGGTTCGAATCGATCTCCGGGGAGGAGATCCACTGGACCGCCACCCTGACGGTGGCGGAGGTCGTGGCTCTCTGGGGAACGTTCTCCGACGTCGTCACGTTGCCCTTGGCGAAGCGAGGTTGGTTCCTCGACACGCTCGAACGAACGGTGCACCAACAGTTCGGGAAGACCGTCCGGCTCCCCGTCCTCACTCCGATGTACACCGCACGCCGCGTGGGCTCTCTAGACGGCCGCCGTGCGACGGACGCGGACCGAGGGACCTGAGAGCGGTACGGGTACGTCCCCCGCGCATCGGCTCGCAGAGCGGGGGCGGCGGCCCAAGCCACTGGAGGGATTTGAACCCCCGACCTGCTGATTACGAATCAGCCGCTCTGCCGCTGAGCTACAGTGGCACGGAGAGTCCGACCACCGGATTCGACCTATAATGGTGGCGGGGAGACCGCGCGGGCGGCGTCCAGCGCCTGCGTCAGGTCGCGCAGGAGGTCGGCGGTCTCCTCGATGCCGAGCGACAGGCGAACGAGCCCGGCGTCGATCCCGCGACGGGCGAGCTCCTCGGGGGAGAGGTGGCGGTGCGACGTCTGCACGGGCACGCTCGCGAGGCTCTCGACGCCCCCGAAGCTCGACGCGACGTGGACGAGCTCGAGGCGTCCGAGGAACCGGTCCACGGCGGCCGCGCCGCCCCGCAGGCCTAGCGACAGCACCCCGCCCCGCCCCCGCATCTGGCGCGCGGCGATCGCCTCCTGCTCGGCGCTCGCCCGCCCGGGATAGTGGACCGCGGCGACGGCCGGATGGTCGGCGAGCGCCGCCGCGATCCGCCGGCCGCTCTCGTTCTGCCGGTCGACGCGCACGCCGAGCGTCTTCAGGCTGCGGTGCAGGAGGAAGGCGGCGAACGGGTCCAGGGTCGCGCCGAGGGCCCGCCGCGGATCGATCCGGTCGAGGAGCCGCTTCGGACCGACGACCACCCCGCCGAGAAGGTCGGAGTGCCCTCCGAGATATTTGGTCGCGCTGTGCATCACCAGGTCGGCGCCCAGCACCAAGGCCTGCTGGTTAGTGGGAGGAGCGAACGTCCCGTCGACGGCGAGCACCGCCCCCACGCGGTCGGCGGCGGCCGACCACCGGGCGATGTCGTGGACGCGCAAGAGGGGGTTGGTAGGGGTCTCGAGGAGGACGAGGCGGGTCGACGGAGAGAGCACGGACTCGGGGGCACGGCACTCCGCGTCCGCGACCTCCCGGAGGCGAACCCCGAACCGGTCCCGGAGGTCGTGCAGCAGATCGGTGGTGCCCCCGTACAGGTCGCACAGCGCGACGACCTCGTCGCCCGGGCGCACGAGCGACAGCACGGTCGCGCTGATCGCCCCCATGCCGGAGGCGAACAGCCGCGCCGCTTCGCCCCCCTCCATCTGGCGGAGGAGCTCCTCGGGTCCCTCGACGGTAGGGTTCGCGTTCCGCGAGTACAGGTACGTCCCGCCGACCGACTCCGTGCGGTCGGCCGGATAGTGGAACGTGGACGTCTGATAGATCGGATAGACGACCGACCCCGCGTTGTAGTCCGGCCGCCAGCCTCCGTGCAGCAGGCGGGTCGTCGGGCCCGACCACGGGGGGAGGGGCCGGTAGGCCCGGTCGCGGGGCGCGGACGCCTCCGCCGGCGGCCCCGGCTCCGCGCTCACGTCGGGAGGCTCCCGGCCGGCCCGGTGCGGGCCATCAGCAGCTTCAGACGGGCCGCGGCGCCGATCGACTCGAGATACGCGGCGACCGACGGCGGGACGGACCGGCCGAGCGGCGCTCCCTCGGCGAGGCGCGCGCGGATTCTCCGGCCCTCGAACTCGGCGCGGTCGATCCACGCCGGGCTCTCGACCGAGTACCCCGCCTTCTCGAACAGGAGCCGCGTCAGCGGGTTGTTCGTGTAGACCCGCTCGAACGACGGCAGGAGCCCCTCGAGGTAGCCGACCCAGAGCGAGTGGCGGTGAATGTCGGGGACCGGGACGGCGACGACCCGTCCGATCCCGGCCTCCGCGAGGGCGAGCGAGATCATCTCGTAGCGCTCGGAGGCGGTGAACGGGTTCTCGGCCGTGAACGACTGCTCGGCGCTGCCGATGGCGAGGAGGAGCTCCTCCGACGGGGCGTCCGAGCGGATCTTCCGCACGAGGCCGAGGTGGCCCGCGTGGAACGGCTGGAAGCGTCCGACGAGCAACCCCCGCACGGTCGGCGGAATCACTCCGGGCTCAAATCCTCCACGTCGTCCAGGAACTCGTCGATGTGCGGACAGCGCGCCGTGAGATAGTGCCGGCAGTGCTCGCAGTACTTGTCGTTCCACGCGACCGCGAGCTGGCGGTTGAACTCGTAGCACGGGCGGTCGAAGAACTTCGTCTCCTCGTCCGCCGGCGGCGTCACCGCCGGTCGGAGCAGGTCGGGCGGATGGAACGACGGACGGGGCGCGCCCTTCACGATCCCGCCGGACGTGCCGGGACCGGGGGCGGCGCGCCCGGCGCCCGGATCTCCTCGCCCGTTCGGCTCGTCGCGTAGACCATCGCGGCCAGACGCTCGAGCAGCGACTCCTTCTTCGTTCCCTGGCCGACGAGGGCGTACTTGAGCACGTCCCGGAGGGTCCCGACGGGGATCACCTCGACGGCGCCGCGGTACCGCGTCTCAAGGACGAGGTCGTCGATGTTGTCCGCGGGGATCAGCACCCGCCGGATCCCCGAGTCGGCCGCCGCCTCGACCTTCGCGGTCACGCCGCCGACGGGGAGCACCTGACCGCGCACGGAGAGCGAGCCGGTCATCGCGAGGCCCTGGTCGACGGGCACCCCTTCGAGGGCGCTGATCACCGCCGTGGCGATCGAGACGGAGGCGCTGTCGCCCTCGACGCCGTCGGAGGTCCCGACGAACTGGATGTGGATGTCGTAGCGGGAGATGTCCTCCCCCGTGTACTTCTTGATCAGGGCGCTGACGTTCTGGACCGCCTCCTTCGCGATGTCGCCGAGCTTGCCCGTCGCGACGACCACCCCGCCGTCCCGCGTCTGGGCCGGGGTCACCTCCGCGACGATCGGGAGAACGATGCCGGAGAACTCCGACATCCCGGTCTGGGCGTTGATCGCGGCGAGGCCGTTGACGACCCCGACGGCGGAGCCCTCGGTCGAGAACATGTGGTACTCCTTGCGCCGCTCGATGTACCGGTCCGCGATCTGCTGCTCGAGGGAGCGGCTCGCCCGCTTCGCGCGGACGACCTGCTCGGCGTGGACCATCGGTACCCCCTCCGAGAGGGCGATGTCGCCGGCGACGCGCACGAGACCGCCCAGCTCGCGGAGGCGGAGCGTCAGCTGGCCCGAGCGCCCGGAGCGCCGCTGGGCCTCGCGGATCACCTCGAGGATCGCGCCGCGGTCGAAGTGCGGGATCTTCTTGTCCTTGACGACCTCCTGGGCGACGAACCGGACGATCTTCATCCGGTTCTCGGGGGTGTCGGCCATCGTCGTCTTGACGTACAGCTCGTAGCCGTAGCCGCGGATCCGCGAGCGGAGCGCGGGGTGCATCGTCTGCACGCTGTCGACGTTCCCCGCGGCGACGAGGACGAAGTCGGCGGGGACCGGCTCCGTCTTCACCATCGCCCCGGCGGAGCGCTCCGACTGCCCGACGATCGGGAACTTGCGCTCCTGGAGCGCGGTGAGGAGGGAATGCTGGCTCTCGATCTTGAGGAGGTTGATCTCGTCGACGAACAGCACGCCGCCGTTCGCCTTGTGGATCGCGCCGACCTCGACGCGCTCGTGCGGCGGCGTCTCGAGCCCGCCCGACTGGAACGGGTCGTGCTTCACGTCCCCGAGGAGCGCCCCGGCGTGGGCGCCCGTCGCGTCGACGAACGGCGGCTTGTCGTCCGGCGTGTGGGAGACCAACAGCTTCGCGACGCCGGGGCCGGATTCGCTCCGTCCGCCCGAGAGGCGCACGAGGACGTAGAGCACCACGACGATCAGGATCCCGAGCAGCAGCGCCGTCAGGTCCTTCCAGACGACCGTGATGTAGACCGAGAGGCCGAGGACGAGGAGCGCGAGGAGCACGAACAGGATTGTCCGCTGCTCCTTCTTCTGGGCCGCTTCGAGCTTCTGGGCGGTGACGATCTCCTTGCCCTTCCCCGCGGGGACGACCCGGATCTTCGGCTCGTTCGAGTCGTCGGCGTTGGGGTAGGCGAGGATGTCCTGCAGCTGCTCCTTCGGCAGGAAGTCGACCATCGCGCGGGCGAGCATGCTCTTGCCCGTCCCGGGCTCCCCGATCAGGATCATGTGGCGCTTCTGGGTCGCCGCCTTTCGTGCGACCTCGACCGCCTCGTCCTGACCGATCACCTGGTCGAGCAGCCGGGCCGGGACCTCGACCTGGGCGGTCGATTGGTACGGCAGCGTCTCTGCCCAGCTATCGAGCTCGCTCGCCGGCGGGGAGTCACCAGTGGACCCGGACGGTGTTTCCGCTCCCTCTACCATGGCGGCGTCTGGGTCCCCGACGCACGGGGACCGCCACGCCGACAATCTAAGGGGCGCGCCGTATAAATGGTCTAGGAGACGGACGCGAGGGCGGCGCCCGTTCTCGACCTCCCCGGGCCGACCCCGGGGGCCGACGACTCCCGGGGCGTCACGGGGCCGGTCGTTATCTATCGTGCCCGACTTCGTTCGGCCCGAGGGAGCTCGGTGACCGTTCGGCTCGACGGAGCACCGGTCGCGGAGGCGCTGCACCGCTCCGTCCGGACGGCGATCGACGGTCGGGGGTCGCGGCCCCGCCCGTCGCTGGTGAGCGTCCATCGCGGGGTCGACAGCCCGTTCCGGTTCTACCTGCGGCGGCAGGCGAAGGCCGCCGCCGAGCTCGGCATCGATTTCCGGGACGCCCCGCTCGCTCCCGGCGGCGGTCCGGAGGAGCTGGCCGCCGCGCTCCGGGCGCTCGACCGGGACCCGTCGGTCCACGGGGTGCTCCTAGAGCACCCCCTCCCCCCTCCGTTCGACTTTCACCGCGCGATCGACGAGCTCCGGCCCGAGAAGGACGTCGACGGGGTCGGCGAACGGAACCTGGGGCTCCTGGTCGCGCAGCGCCCCCTGCACGTGCCCGCCGTGGCCTCGGCGGCGCTCGACATCGCCCGCCACTACGCCCTCCCGGTGGCCGGGGCCCGGGTCGCGGTGATCGGACGGTCGGAGACGGTCGGCCGGCCGCTCGCGCTGCTGCTCTCGGGCCGTCCCCCGGGAGGGAACGCCACCGTCACGCTGGTCCACTCCCAGAGCCCCGACCTGCCCTCGTGCCTCTCCGGGGCCGCGACGATCTTCTCGTGCGTGGGGCGGCCGGGTCTCCTCGACCGGTCGGTCGTCCCCCAGGGGGCGCACGTCGTCGACGTCGGTCTCTCGAGCGTACCGGACCCGTCGCGGCCGGGCGGCGTGCGGGCGGTCGGCGACGCCGACGCGGCCTCCCTCGACGGCTGGGCCGGGTCGCTCACCCCGGTCCCGGGAGGCGTCGGTCCGGTGACCGTCGCCGAGCTGATGGGGAGCACGGTCCGCGCCTGGGAGCGGCTGACCGGAGGAGGGGGAGGGCCGTGAGCGCCCGCCGAACGACGGCCCGCCCGAACGTCCCCTCCCCGATCGACCTGCACTGCAAGGACTGCCCGATGTGGTACGGCGCCGAGGACGACGGCTGGGGGCCGTGCTCGATCAAGAACCGGCGGGGCGACGATCGGTACCTTACGTGGGGGGGGCACGCGTGCGACGAAGGCTACGTGCCGACCACGCCGAGCCGGGCGCGCGCCGCGTCGTTGAGCGGCTCCCGCTCGACCTCGAGCGCATCGGACGTGGGGTACTCCTCGACCTCGAAGGCGGGCCAGGGAAGCCGACCGGCGACCCGGCGCAGGGCGTCCGCCGACAGCTCCACGCGCCGACGGCCGGGATCGAAGCGGTAGCGCCCCGGCGTCGCCCCGACGCGCCGCGCGACCCGCTCCGCCCAGCGGGAGAGGTCGACGGCCGACCTCGGCTCGACGACCCCGAGGACGATCGTGCCGTCGGGGGTCCGGCCGGCGAACGGGGGGGCCGTCCGTTCCGCCCGGCGGCGCAGTCGCTGGCGGAGCTGGACGCCGTCCTTGAAGCGCGACGAGCAGTAGTGGACGGGGATCGACAGGCGCATCTCGCGGACGAGCCGCTCCGCCGCCGCGCGGCTCCCCCGCACGCCCCATCCGTTCCGGGCGTCGGTCCGGTACCCCCGGCCGAGGAGGTTCTCCTCGTTCGTCTCGGAGAACTCGAGCTCGTTCAGGTTCACGAAGTCGACGCCGATCCCGTCGAGCGCGAGCAGCAGCCGCCGCAGCTCCGCCTCCTTCTCGGGAAGGACCGGGATCTCGACGCCGCGGCGGATCCCCCAGGCCGGGGCCTCTTCGAGGACCGCCCGGTAGGCAGAGCCCGCTCCCGTCAGGGGCCCCCAGAGGTAGTGCGGGATGTGCAGGCGGAACTCGTCGAGGCCCGCGTCCGCCAGCCGGCGCAGCTTCTCCGGGTTCGGTTCGTGAGTGTACAGATGGATGTTGTGCTCGGGGCCGAACGCTCCCTTGAGGAGGCGGACGTAGTGCTCGACCCGGTCGACGACGCCGAGCGGGTCGCCGCCGGTGATCCCGGTGCCCGCGGCGCCGATCGCGCGCGCCTCCTCGAGGATCTCCTCGTCGCGGACGACCTTGCGCTCGTTGGCGTAGACGACGTCGATCTGGTTCCGGGTCGGAGAGACCGGGCAGTAGAAGCAGCGGAACCGGCAGACGCCGGTGACGAACAGGACCATCTTGCGCCCCTCCTGGCACTGCTCGCAGGCGGGGGAAAGCGCCCCCCGGTACGACGACGCCATCGGCAACTGGTGCAGGGACCCGGGCTCCATCGTCCGACCCCCGAGGCGCGAGCGGGGGCCAAAAGGGTTTCCTCGCGACGGGGCGACGCCGGCGACGGGAAGGTTCACTGGTGGAGCCGCGCCACCAAGTGGGGTCGAGGAGGGGTCGGGGCGCAGGCTCAAATCCCCCGCCCGGCTGGCCGCGCCCAGTTCCGGAGGGGTTCAGCGGATGGAGATGCAGCCGGGCCAGATGGCATACGACCGCGCGAGCACCGTCTTTTCGCCGGACGGACGCCTCTTCCAGGTCGAGTACGCGCTCCAGGCGATCCAGATGGGCGGCACCGCGGTCGCGGTCGCCTACGATGCGGGGATCGTCTTCGTCGCGTTCCGCAACCTGCCCGTGAGCTCGCTCGCCGAGGCGGGGTCGATCGAGAAGAGCTTCGCGATCGACGCCGGGCTGGGCTGCGTCACCGCCGGCCTGATCGCGGACTCCCGCGTCCTCGTCGAGTTCCTGCGCGTCGAAGCGCAGCGGCACAAGCTCTCCTACGGGGAGGCGATCCCCTACTCCGTGCTCGGGCACGCGCTCGGCACGCTGCTGCAGCAGTACACCCAGTTCGGCGGGACCCGGCCGTTCGCCGTCTCTCTGCTCCTCGGCGGCTTCCAGGGCCGTGCTCCGGGCCTCATCGAGCTCGACCCGAGCGGCGCCACGATCGGCTGGAAGGCGTACGCCATCGGCCGCAACCGCCGGGCGGTCGCGGACTTCCTCGAAGAGAAGATCACCGACAAGCTGACGGAGGAGAGCGCGTTCAAGCTCGCCGTCCAGGCGGTCGCGGAGGGCTCGCCGACGCCGTTCCTCCCCGAGGCGCTGGACGTCGCGATCCTCGAGCCCGAGACCGAGCTGCGGCGCCTGACGCCCGGCGAGGTCGCGAAGCGCGTCCAGGGGATGCCGTTCGTCGGCTCCCCCGAGAAGAAGCCGTCGTCGCGCTAGGCGCTACTCGGGCCCGGCCCCGTCCGCGGTCTCGAACTCCTCGCGCAGGCGGATCCGCCGCCGGGTGCGGTGGTAGGTGACCGCGAACCGGTGCGCCTCGTCGCGCACGGCCCGCAAGAGGAGCATCGCCGGAGTGTTCGGGTTCGGCCGCATCGGCTCGGAGCGGTCGGCGCGGTAGACCTCCTCCTCCCGCTTCGCGAGCCCGATCGCCGGGATCCGGTCGGCGAGCCCGAGCGCCGCGAGCGACGAGACGGCCGAGGAGAGCTGCCCCGCCCCGCCGTCGACCACGAGCAGGTCGGGGAGCGGCTCCTCCTCCCGCTGCTGGCGCAGGTAGGCGCGCCGGACGACCTCGGCGATCATCGCGAAGTCGTTCGTGCCGGGGACCGAGCGGATCCGGAAGCGGCGGTACTCCGCGCGCTTCGGCGCGCCGCGCTCGAAGACGACGAGCGAGCCGACCGCTTCGTACCCCTGGAACAGCGAGATGTCGGTCCCTTCGATCCGGTTCGGGATCGTCGGGAGCTCGAGGAGCGACTGCACCGCGAGGAGGACCTCCCGCGGTGCGGTCCGGGGGACGACCTGGTCGACCGTCGCCCGCGCGAGGCGCTCGGCGAGGCGGGCGAGCGCGGCGTACCGGCCGGTCGGGCGGAACTGGACGTCGATCCCCCGTTCGCCGAACAGCTCGTCGAGCGTCGCGTCGATCCCCTCCGGCCGGGCGCCGGCGATGTAGAGGCGGGCCGGCAGATCGATCCGGCCCCCGTAGTACTGGACCAGGAACTGGCGCAGGAGCTCGGACGGCTCGGGGAGGTCGTCGGCCGGAAACGTGACGAGATGCGGTTCCGTGTGGCGGACCTCGCCGTCGTCGACGCCGACGACCCCGACGGCGATCCGCAGCGTCGACGGGTCGCTCGGGTACGCGACCGCGATCACGTCGGCCCGGCCGCTGCCGCGGCCGATCACCGACTGGCGCTCGCCGAGCGCGTCCAGCCCGGCGAGGGCGTCGCGCAGCAGGCCGGCCCTCTCGTACTCCTGCCGGTCGGAGGCGCGGCGCATCTCCTCTTCGACGGACGGCCGCACCGAGGTGACCTTGCCGCGCAGGACGTCCGCGGCGCGGTCGAGGTCGCGGTGGTAGCCGTCGCGGTCGATCGCCCCGATGCACGGGGCGCTGCAGACGCCGAGATGGTAGTACAGGCACGCGGCCTTCGGGAGCGTCACGCACCGGCGGAGCCGGAACAGGTCTCCGAGCAGCCGCTCGACGCCCCGCGCCTCGCGAGCGCTCGTGTACGGGCCGAAGAGGAGGAGCCCCGCCCGGCGGCGCGGACGACGGACGAACAGAAGGCGCGGGAACTCCTGGGTCGTGTCGATGGCGAGGTACGGGTAGCTGCGGTCGTCCTTCAGGAGGACGTTGAGCGGCGGCTGGTACTGCTTGACGAGGTTCGCCTCGAGGAGCAGCGCCTCGCGCTCGGTCGTCGTCGGCACGAACTCGACGCTCGCGCTCTGCGCGACGATCGACCCGTCCTTCTCGATCTTCGCGCGCAGGTGGTCGAGGACCCGCCGTCGCAGGCTGCGGGCCTTGCCGACGTAGACGACCTCCGCCCCGGCGCCCCGGAACAGGTAGACGCCGGGGGAATCGGGACCCTTTCTAAAGCCGTCCTGCGCGGCGGCCGCCAGCCGGCTCGCCGGCACGAACGACAGGAACTCCGGGGCCCGCTCGCCGCTCATCGGCGGGCCAGCGGCACCGGCGCGTGCAGGCGCACGAGCGGGGCGAGGAATCGGGCGGTGTGCGAGCCCGCGGCGCGGGCGACCTCCTCGGGGGTCCCGGCGGCGACGACCCGCCCGCCGGCGTCGCCGCCTTCCGGCCCGAGGTCGATCAGCCAGTCGGCCGACTTGAGGACGTCCAGGTGGTGCTCGATCGCGACGACGGTGTTTCCCCCGGCGCGCAGCCGCAGCAGCACCTCGAGCAGCTTCTCCACGTCCGCGAAGTGGAGGCCCGTCGTCGGCTCGTCCAGGAGGTAGAGCGTCTTCCCCGTGGGGGGTTTCGCGAGCTCGAAGGCGATCTTGATCCGCTGCGCCTCCCCGCCCGAGAGGGTCGTCGCGCTCTGGCCGAGGCGAACGTAGCCGAGTCCGACGTCGCGCAGGAGCGCGAGGCGGCTCGCGATCCGTCGGTGGTTCGCGAAGAAGTCGAACGCCTCCTCGACGGTGAGGTCGAGGACGTCGGCGATCGTCTTCCCCTTGAACTTCACCTCGAGCGTCTCGGTGTTGAACCGACGCCCCCCGCACTCCTCGCAGGCGACGTAGACGTCGGGCAGGAAGTGCATCTCGTAGCGGATCACCCCGTCCCCCTCGCACGCTTCGCACCGGCCGCCCGCGACGTTGAAGCTGAAGCGGCCCGGCGCGAACCCGCGCGCCTTCGCCTCGGGGAGACCGGCGAACAGCTCGCGGATGGGGGTCATGAGACCCGTGTACGTCGCCGGGTTGGAGCGCGGGGTCCGCCCGATCGGCGACTGATCGATCAAGAGGACCCGGTCGATCGCGTCGATCCCCTCGATGAACTCGTGGCGCCCCGGGGTCTCGCGCCCGAGGCCGAGGTGTCGGCGCACCGCCTTGTAGAGGATCTCCTCGAGGATCGTCGACTTCCCGCTCCCCGAGACCCCCGACAGGACGACGAAGAGGCCGAGCGGGATCCGGATCGACTCGCCCTTCAGGTTGTGCTCGCGCGGACCGTGGATGGTGAGCCAGCGTCCGGTCGGCGCCGCGCGCCGGGTCGGGAGGGCGATCGACCGCTCGCCCGCGAGGAACTGGGCCGTCAGCGACCGGGGCGTCCCGCCGATCCGGCCCGGCGGGCCGTTGAAGAGGACCTCCCCGCCGTGCAGGCCGGCGCCCGGCCCGATGTCGACGAGCCAGTCGGACTCGCGCATCGTCATCTCGTCGTGCTCGACGACCAGGAGGGTGTTGCCGAGGTCGCGCAGCGTCTTGAGGGTCGCGAGCAGGCGGCTGTGGTCCCGGGGGTGGAGGCCGATCGACGGCTCGTCCAGGATGTACAGGACGCCGACGAGTCCCGAACCGATCTGGGTGGCGAGCGCGATCCGCTGCGCCTCGCCCCCCGAGAGCGAGCCCGACGCTCGGTCGAGCGTCAGGTAGGAGAGGCCGACGTTCTCGAGGAAGCCGAGCCGCGCCCGGATCTCCTTGACGACCTGGCCGACGATCTGCTGATCCCGCTCGGGGAGCGCAAGGTCCCGGAACATCGCGACGGACGCGTCGACCGTCATCGCCGCGACCTCCGCGATCGAACGGCCCTCGACCCGGACGGCGAGGCTCTCCGGCTTCAGGCGCCGCCCGGCGCAGCTGCGGCAGGGGACGAACGACATGAAACCGAGGTAGTACTCCTTCGCCCCTTCGCTCTTCGTCGACTTCCAGCGGCGTTCGACGGCGGCGACGAGCCCTTCCCGCAACCAGCCGGTGCCCCACCAGTGGGCCGGCCCCCGCACGCCGGGGCCGATCGACCTGTCCGAGCCGTACATCAGCGCTTTCCACCCCTTCTCGGAGAGCGTGCGCACGGGCCGACGGGGGTCGTAGCCGAACGCGGCGCCGAACCGCTGGATCGCGGTCGCATCGGGGGTGAGCCCCCAGACGGCGATCGCCCGACCGAGCGTCTTGTCCTTGTCCGGGACGATCCGCTCCGGGTCGGCGTGCAGGGTGGCGCCGATCCCCGAGCACTCGGGACACGCCCCCGCGGGATTGTTGAACGAGAACATCCGGGGCGTCAGCTCCACCATCGAGAACCCGCACTTCGGGCACGCCCGGCTCGAGGAGAACGTCGAGCGGGCGCCCCCGGGACGCCGCACGATCACGAGCCCGTCCGCCATCTGGCGGGCGAGCGCGACCGCCTCGGCCAGCCGGCTCTCCTCTTCGGGGACGACCTCGAACGTATCGACGATCACCTCGATCGTGTGCTTCTGGTTCTTGCCGAGACGGATCTCGCGGCCCGGCAAGCGGACCTCGACGCCGTCGACGACGAACCGCCGGTAGCCGGCCTTGCGCAGGCGCTCCAGCACGTCGCGGTGCTCGCCCTTCATCGCCCGCACCACCGGGGCGATCAGGTCGACCTTCTCGCCGGCGGCGTCCCGCCGGACCGCCTCGACGATCCGGTCGACCGACTGCGGGGCGATCGTCTCCCCGTCGTTCGGGCAGTGCGGAACGCCGATGCGGGCGAACAAGAGCCGGAGGTAGTCGTAGAGCTCCGTCACCGTCCCGACGGTCGAACGGGGATTGCGGCTGCCGGCGCGCTGCTCGATGGCGATCGCCGGCGAGAGCCCTTCGATCGAATCGACATCGGGCTTGTCCATCTGGCCGAGGAACTGGCGCGCGTAGGAGGAGAGGCTCTCGATGTACCGCCGCTGGCCTTCCGCGTAGAGGGTGTCGAAGGCGAGCGACGACTTCCCCGAACCGCTCACGCCCGTGAGGACGACGAACTTTCCGCGCGGGAGGTCGACCGAGATGTTCTTCAAGTTGTGCTGGCGCGCGCCGCGGACGCGGATGAGGTCGGACGGCTCGGGCATCGATCCTCCGTTCAGGCCGGCAGGAGCGCGCGCACCGTTTCGACGAGCCGGTCGAGGACGTGGGCCTGGACGCGGGCCCCGATCTCGGCGGAAGCACCCCGCGTGTCGCCGATGACGCTCTCCGGCCAGTCGGCGTCAGTCGGGCTGCCCGGAACGAACGGGCTGTGGCGGTAGACGACGACGGGACGCTCGGATCCGACGCTCGCGGGGGCGACCGCGAGCACCCGCGACGTCTCGAGGAGACCCGCGTGCCCGTCGCTCGCGGGCGCCTCCTTGCCCCGGAGCTCGTAGACGAAGTCGTAGTCGGAGAGGACGACCGCGCGCATCTCGGGCCGTCGCTGGACGGCTCGGTCGGCCGCCTCGCGCAGCGCCGCCATGTGCCCGCGCTCCGCGTGCCCCGAGAGGACGAGGACCCGGCGAACCCCCGTCCGGCCGAGCTCGGCGAGGATCCCCTCCACATGGGTCTCGAGCTCGGCGATCGAGAGCGAAACGGTCCCGGGGAACTTCCGGGCGCCGGGCGCCGAGCCGTACGGGACCGTCGGCGCGACCAGGCCGTCCGTGCGCTCCGCGAGCTCGAACGCCGTCGCCTCGGCCTGCAGCTGATCGGCGCCGAGCGGGAGGTGCGGTCCGTGCGCTTCGAGCGCTCCGACCGGAAGGATCACGAGAGGGTTCGAGCGCAGTCGCCGCTCGAACGACCGCGAGTCGAGGTCGATGAGGCGTCGACTGGTGGACACACCCGTATCGACCGGCGGACCGTATTTAACGCGGGCCGGGAGGTGCAGAAACGGTCGCGCGGCCGACGCGAGCCCGCAGCGTCTTAGCGCCCCGGCGCTTCGCTCGGGGTTCGACCGGCTACGGCGGGGTCGGAGCCGTTCCGTCGGGCGCGGGGCTCTCCGAGGGAGCGGGGGATTTCCGCGCGCGGACCGCGCGCTTCGGGCGCGCCGCACCGGGTTCGGCCGGGGCCGCGCTCTTCGCCCTCGCCGTCGACCGCTTGGCTCCGGTTGCTTTCGCGCGGGACGGCCGGGTCGCGGGCGCCTTCTTCCCCTCGGGCGGCGCCGCCTTCTGCCGCGTGGGGCACGCCGGGTTGATGCACTGGGTCCACGGGGGCCGGCCGGCCTCGATGGCGGTCACGACGGGGGAGCGGCAGACCGGGCACGGCGGATGGTCCTTCTCGAGCTTGCCCCGCTGCGGGAGCGGGTAGGAGACCCGGCAGTTGGGGTAACCGGAGCAGCCGACGAAGCGGTTGCCCGCGAACGAGTAGCGGATGTTGAGCGGGCTTCCGCACGACGGGCAGACGCCGATCCGGAACGCCCGGTGGTGCTCGGCGCACTCCGGGTTGATGCAGTACAGGTCGGGGCGCTGTCCGCGGAAGACGATCTTCACGCGCGGCACCTTGCACGTCCCGCAGAGGAACTCCGGCGCCGGCTCGATGAACCCGGCCGACGGGAGCGCGTACGTCGCGGTGCACGACGCGGGGTTGTTGACGCACTGCACCCAGCGCGAGCCGCGGGGGCTGCGGCAGAGGCGGAGCGCGCCGCCGCACTTCGCGCACGGTCCGACGAAATGCTGCCGGTCGAGCGCGGTCGAGAGCGTCTCCTGGACGCCGCTCGCGTTCGCGGCGAGGAGCGCGAACGCCTCCCGGAGCATCGTGCGCGACTCCTCGAGAACCTCCGACTTCGGTTTCTTCGACTCCGCGACGAGCTCCATGTCCTCCTCGAGCCGGTGGGTCATCTCGGGGCGCGTGATCACGGGGGCGTGCGCCCGCAACGCTTCGGTCACCGCGATCCCGGTCGAGGTCGGCTCGAGCTGTCGCTGGTTGACGTAGTGCCGGTCGAACAGCTTCTGCAGGACGTCGTGGCGGGTGCTCTTCGTGCCGAGGCCGAGGCGCTCCATCTCCTGGATGAGCGAGCCTTGCGTGAACCGGCGGGGCGGCTTCGTCTGCTCTTCCGTGAGGTCGATCGCCGTGATGCGGACCGGCTCGCCGACGGCGAGGACCGGCATCGGGGACTCCTCGGGCTGGCTGTACGGGTAGACCCGGTACCAGCCGGGGTCGAGGATCCGCTGCCCCTTTCCCTGGAACGTCTCGCCCCGGATGTCGACGGTCGTCGTCCGGCTCTGCCCGACCGCGTCCGGGGCGACCGTCGCGAGGAACCGACGCACGACGAGCTCGTAGACCTTCGCGTGGTCCGGCTTCAGCTTCTTCGGGTCGACGGCGCTCGTCGGATAGATCGGCGGGTGGTCGGTCGTCTCGGTCCGGCCGCGCGTGGCCCGGAACGACGGCTGCGCGAGCACGAAGGCGGCCGCCTCGCCGAACGGACCGTCCTTGAACTTCTCCACGAGGTTCCTAAGGCCGAGGCCCCGGGGGTAGACCGTGTTGTCCGTCCGCGGGTAGCTGATCAGTCCCTGGGTGTAGAGGTCCTCGGCGATCCGCATCACCAGGGAGGCGCTGAGGCCGAGGCGCGTCGCCTCGTAGACGAAGAGGGTCGTGGAGAACGGCACGGGGGGACGGCGCCGCGTCTCCTCCTCGACGAACTCCCGGACCGTCCCCGACTCCGCCCCTTTCACGGTCGCATGGACCCGGTCGGCGTCCTCCTTGACGTCCCACGTCCCGTGGGCGTGCCGGAGGAGGAACCCCTCGCCGCCCTTCTCGGCGTGGGCGACGAGCTCCCAGAACGGCGTCGGCTTGAACTCCTTGATCTCCTGGTCGCGCTCGACCAGCAGCGCGAGGGTCGGCGTCTGGACCCGGCCGACGGAGAGGAACTGCCGACCCCGCTGCCCGGAGGTGATCGACATGAACCGGGTCAGGAGAGCTCCCCAGACGAGGTCGATCTCCTGCCGCGCCTCCGCCGCCTCGGCGAGGGCGTGGTCGAGCTCGGAGAGGTGCTCGAAGCTCTGCTCGATCACCTCGCGGGTGAGCGCGCTGTAGCGGGCGCGTCGCACCTCGATCTTCGGGTGGACCTTCAGGAGGAGGTCGAGGCACTCGAGCCCGATCAGCTCCCCTTCGCGGTCGAAGTCGGTCGCGATGATGACGCGGTCGTACTGCTTGACGATCGACTGGAGCGCCGCGACGATCCCGGTGGCGGTGACCCGCTTGTCCGGCACGGTCTCGAGCAGCTTCGGAAGTCCTTCGAGGGTCCACTCCCGGAGCTCCGCGGGGTAGTCGAGCTCGACGATGTGGCCGCGGAGCCCCGCGATCGCGTAGTGCCCGTCCGGTCGGTCGAACTCGAAGACGTTCGTCCCTTCGATGCGGGAGCGCTTCATCCGGCCGTCGGAGAGGACGACGGCGATGCGCAGCGCGGTGTTGAACTTCTCAGCGACGACCAGGGTCCGGGTCACGGAGTCGGTGAAAGGCCGGGCAGCGTAGATAAAGGGACGGGCCGGCGACCGCCGAAAATCCTCCGAGAACGTGGGCGCGCGCGTTCGACCGGCGCGGTCCCGGTCCGCCGCGGCTCCGACCACACTTTATAGGCCCCGAACGGTCGGGGGCCCCGACGCCGCGGTAACTCAGTTTGGGAGAGTGCAAGACTGAAGATCTTGAAGCCGCCGGTTCAAGCCCGGCCCGCGGCATCCCTGTTCTGATGCGACCCCACGGCCCGCCCCGGGGCCAAGATTAACCGCTCGCACCCGGTAGGGTCGCGATGGCGGAACGCCGCTTCGCCCGACTGCGCGCCGGAGGGCTCGCCGGGCATCCGGGGGCGGCGGAGGTGCCGTACGACGGGATGTGCCTCTCCGTGTTCCTCATCGTCCGGCCCGAGGGCCGGTCGGGCGAGGTCCTCCTCGGCCGCATCGACCCGAGCGCCGACTGGGCGACGATCGGCGGGCTCGACCCCGGGCGGGTCGCCCAGATCGCGACGCGCTGGATGCTCCCGTCGTCGCAGCTCCTGTTCTTCGAATCGCCGACCGAAGCGGCCGAGCGGATCGCCCGCGAGCAGCTCGGCGTGCCCCTGCCGGGGCTCACGGGGCCCGCGACGTTCTCGGAGGCGTACCGCCGGCCGGGGTCGGCCGGCGACCCCCACTGGGACCTCCACTTCATCTACGAGGCGCGGTGGCCGACCGCGCGGTTCCCGGCGTCCCGCCCGTTCTCGGAGCTCGCGTTCGTCGAGGCGGCGCGGACCCCCCGGGCCGAGATCGCGCGCTCGCAGGCGGACATCCTCGCGCTGGTCGGGCTCGCGACCGCCCCGTAGCGGCCCCGGGGGCTCCGAGCCGCTCAGCGGGCCGGGACGAACCAGACGTCGGTGATCGAGTACTTCGGGTTAGGGTCGAACCGCGCCTCGACCGGCATCCCGACGAACAGGTCCGACTCGACCGCGTCCTTGAGCCGCACCAGCAGGAGGCTCCCGACGCCCTCGAACTCCACGAGCGCGAGGTTGTAGGGGGTCTCCTTCAGGAACGCCTCGCTGCCGAAGTGGCAGGTCGTCCACGAGTGCAGACGCCCTCGGTTCGGCAGGTCGATCCACTCCGTCGCGGCGCCGCAGACCATGCAGTGGCCGCGCGGCGTGCCGAAGACGAACCCGCAGCCCTTCTTGGTGCAGCGCGAGCCCTTGAGCTTCCCGTCCGCGAGCGCGAGGAAGAACGGCGAGTCCTCGGCGTAGCTGTGGATGTAGTTGATCGAGTACGGATAGCGGATGACGAGGCTCTCCTCGCCGTCGCCCGACCGGAAGATCGCGGCCCCGGACGCGTCGAGCTCCGCCTGGACGTCCCGGAACTTCGTGAACGTCGGGGGGCGCGCCTTCACGGGAACCCCCGTTCGAGGATCGAGACGGTGACCGAGGAACCGGTGCCCGCGTGGCTGTGGATCGCGCCGCGCTTCGCCTTCGGCAGCTGGAGCTTCGCGTCGCCGAAGTGCTTGCCGACCGTCCCCTGGAGCTGCCAGAACGCGAAGACGGCCTGCATGAGGCCGGTCGCTCCGACCGGGTGGCCGCAGGCGATCAGGCCGCCCGACGGGTTCACGGGGATCGCCCCGGCGCGCGGGGTCGGGAAGCCGTAGTCGATCCCCTTCAGGAACGGGTCGCCCCGCTCGACGAACGAGTACCCCTCCCCGTACCGGCACAGCCCGAGGTCCTCGTACGTCTGGATCTCGCTCGACGCGTAGGCGTCGTGCAGCTCGATGAAGTCGAGCTCGCGGTTCGGGTCCGTGATCCCAGCCATCCGGTACGCCTCCCGGCCCGCGGCGCGGCCCGCCCGGAAGGAGTGGACGCCCGGGTACGGAAGGTCGGCATAATCGGACGCCTTCTCGTGGGGGAGGAGCGGGACCTTCCCGAACGGGCGGTCGGCGAGCCGCATCGTGTCGGTGCCGCACCCGACGCCGGTGACACGGATCGGCTTGTCGGTGAACTCCCGGGCCCGAGCCTCGTCGCACAGGACGGTGACCGCGGCGCCGTCGGACATCGTGCAGATCTGCTCGCGCGTGAGCGGGTAGCTGATCATCTCCGAGCGGAGGACGTCGTCGACGGTGAGGCGCTTCGGGTACTGGGCGTACGGGTTGTGCAGGGCGTTGCGGTGGTTCTTCACCGACACCATGCTCATGATCCGGCTCCCCTCCGCGATCGCGAGCCGCTGCGCCTCCCGTTCGTCCTTGATGTGCGCGAACCGGCGCAGGCGCAGGTACTCGTAGATGTGCCGGACGACCATGAGCGCGTAGTACCCGGTGTAGAATCCCCCGAGCGGGAAGTCGAAGTTCGTGTCGGAGGCGAGCGCGATGAACTCGTTCCCCTTCCATGTGGCGACACGGCTCATCGTCTCGTACCCCGCCGCGAGGCAGACGTCCATCCGCCCGCTGGCGACCGCCTCGTAGGCGGCCTGGAAGCACTCGCCGCCGGTCGCCCCGCCCCACTCGATGCGGACCGAGCCCTTCGGGTTCATCCCGAGGTAGTCCTGCACCATGCTCGCCGCCTTCAGCTGGCGCGAGAAGTGGTCGGAGAAGTAGGAGATCCGCGTCCCGTCGATCCGGTCCGCCGTCAGGTTCGGGATCCCCTTCAGCGCGTAGTCGTACGCGCGCTTCACCATCAGGCGGAAGTCCATCGACGGGTGCGCCTTCGCGAACTTCGTGAGTCCGCCCGTGACCATGTACACCTTGCGTCCCTTCGTCGATGGCTTTGGTGTCCGGGCCGCCGTGCTTGGGCGGCGCCGGGCGGACGGCTTCGATCGTGCCGGCATCGAGTTCCCCGGCGGGCGCATCCGGGTCCGCTTCTTAACCTTCGCACGGTCCGCCCGCCCCGCCTGCGGCGCAACGTCTTTCGTCTCGGGCCGAATCCCCCCGGCCATGCCGGCGACCGCGCCGAAGCGCGACCTCCTGTCGATCACGGACATCGCCCCGGAGCTCGGCGAGCTCCTCCGCCACGCCGAGCGTCTCAAGCAGGAGCGCCGGCGCGGGAGCGGCACACAGACGCTCACGGGCCGCAACGTCGCCATGATCTTCGAGAAGCCGTCGACCCGGACGCGGACCTCGTTCGAGGTCGCGGTGAACGACCTGGGCGGCCACCCCCTCTACCTCTCCAGCCGCGACCTGCAGTTGGGCCGGGGCGAGACGATCGCCGACACGGCACGCGTCCTCTCCCGGTACGTCGACGCGATCGTCTACCGCGCCTTCCGTCACAGCGACATGCTCGAGCTCGCGCGCACGGCGAGCGTCCCGGTGATCAACGCGCTTGACGACCTCGAGCATCCGTGCCAGATCGTCGCCGACCTCCTCACGATGCACGAGCGCTGGAAGAGTCGCTTCCGCGGCCGACGTCTCGCGTGGATCGGGGATGGGAACAACGTCCTCCACTCCCTGCTCCTCGGGGCCGCCGCGCTCGGGCTCGACCTGATCGCC
The DNA here is from genome assembly GCA_035499455.1 of Thermoplasmata archaeon. GTDB lineage: Archaea > Thermoplasmatota > Thermoplasmata > Lutacidiplasmatales > UBA184 > Lutacidiplasma. The sequence continues at coordinate 50,095 of DATJYS010000005.1, forward strand.
GCGACCCCCGAGGCGTACCGACCGAACGCGGAGATCGTCGCGGCGGCCCGGGCGCTCGCCCGCGGCACCGGGGCCGCGATCTCGTTCACCGCCGACCCCCGCGACGCCGCCCGGGGGGCCGACGCGCTCTACACCGACGTGTGGGTGTCGATGGGCGACGAGGCCGAAGAGGCCGCGCGGGAGACGGCGTTCGCGTCGTACCGGATCGACGCGGCGCTCGTCGAGCTCGCGAAGAAGGACGCGATCGTCCTGCACGACCTGCCCGCCCACCGGGGCAAGGAGATCACGGACGAGGTGATGGACGGTCCCCACGCCGCGATCTGGGACCAGGCGGAGAACCGGCTCCACGCCCAGAAGGCGATCCTCGAACGGCTCCTCGGGGCCCCCCCGAAGCGGCGCCCCGCCCGCCGTCGCTGACGGTGTGGGGCCACGACCGGTCCGGGGTCAGCGCGGGGACGCTGGCTCCGCGTCGGCGCGCAGACGGACCTTGAGCAGGTGCTCGAGCTTTCGCACGAGGGCGTCGGGCGGGTGGATGTGCCCGGATTCGATCTTCAGGACGACCGACTTCTTCTCGTTCAGCTTCTTCCCTAGGTCCTCGGGGGTCCAAGCGAGCGCCTCGCGCGCGGAGCGCACCCGCTTCGACCAGTCGCTGGCGAGCTCGAGCTCGCCGATCTCCCCGTACAGGTCCCGCTCCTCCATCCGGCGCGCTCCGCCGATCGGGCGCGACGCGGGCGTCATCGGCCGGGCCCGCACGGGGCTTGGGACGACGGCCGCAGCAGGGGCCGGCGGCGGGTCGAGCGGTTCGCCGAACCGCGCGCACGCCGGGCACAACCTGAGGACGGTGCCCTCGATCTTCACTCGGCTGACCGACTCCACATCGTTTCCGCACATCTCACACAGCATCGTTCGGTACCTCCGGTCGGCGCCGCGACCGGCGCCGTTGCTCGGCTCGCTCTCGGCCCTCCTCGAAGCGGCGCCGCTCCTCCTCGGTCGCGGGGACGAGCGGCAGAACGGCGACGGGCTTTCCTTGGGCGTCGACCGCGACCATCGTCACGAACGCTTCCCCCACGAGCTGGGGGGTTCCACCGGCGGTCTCCTCGGCGCGGACGCGCACCCAGACCTCTATCGAGGTGGTGCCGACCCACGCGAGGCGGGCATCGAAGTCGACGACGTCCCCGACGTGCACCGGTTCGATGAAATCGACGCGGTCGATCGACGCCGTGACGGTCGTCGCGCGGGCGTGCCGGGTGGCGGTGATGTACGCCACCCGGTCGATCTCCGCGAGGATCGACCCGCCGAAGACGTTCCCCGAGAAGTTCGCGTCGGTCGGCACCATCAGTCGGACGACCGACGCTCGGCTGCGCTCCACGCTCGACGCTGAGAGTTCGGACACCAGGGTCGCCCTGAGAACGCGTCGGACCCCGAGGTCCGTGCGGGGTAAATCGATTGCGGCGCGCGGTCGGGGGCGGGACCGCCGGGTCGAGGAGGAACGGGGCCGTGCCGGGGTGTTTCGCCCCCTCGGCCCCTCCCTCAAGAACCGGCGGGGGTCTCGGCGAAAGGAGGAGTCCCATGCCCGCGAAGAAAGCGCCCGCGCGCCGCTCCGCCCGACCGCCCGCCCCGTACTTGGCCAGCGTCGCCGTGGTCGTCTCCGACCGACGGAAGGCCCAGGCGTGGTACACCGAAAGCCTCGGGCTCGAGCTCATCGACAGCGACGACCACTGGGTGGCGGTCGGCCGGAAGGGGAAGGACGGCGTCCTGCACCTCTGCCAGGTGTCGGAGTATGACACCCACGCCGCGCTCGAGCCCGGTAACTCCGGGATCCTCCTACGCCTTCCCGGGAAGGATTTCGAAGCGAACTGCGCGTCGCTGAAGGCGAACGGGGTCGCGTTCGCCCGGGAGCCGGAGAAGGCCGAGTGGGGCTGGTGGGCGGTGGCGCGGGACCCCGACGGCAACGAGCTGATGCTCGCTCCGTAGGGCGCTCGCGCGCCCGGGCCGGCCCGCGCGGCCGGCGTCCCAGCTCCGGCGGCCGCGCGACGGTCGCGGACCGCGCTCCGCGTTCGACAATGCCTATATAGGGGTACCTTTTCGGCGCGCCCGGAGCCCCTCATGGCACAGAAGCCCCACCTCAACATCGTCTTCATCGGCCACGTCGATCACGGGAAGTCGACCACCGTCGGTCGCCTCCTGCTCGATACGGGCTACATCCGCCAGGAGGAGATCGACAAGTTCCGCGCGGAAGCGGAGTCGAAGGGGAAGGCGACGTTCGAGTTCGCCTGGGTGATGGACGAGCTCAAGGAGGAGCGCGAGCGCGGGGTCACGATCGATATCGCGCACCGCCGCTTTGACACCCAGAAGTACTACTTCACCATCATCGACGCCCCCGGCCACCGCGACTTCGTCAAGAACATGATCACGGGGACGAGCCAGGCCGACGCGGCCGTGCTCGTCTGTTCGGCCGCCGAAGGGATCCAGGAGCAGACCCGGGAGCACATCTTCCTCTCGCGGACGCTCGGGGTCACGCAGCTGATCTGCGCCATCAACAAGATGGACCGGCAGGAGGTCGCGTACTCCGAGAAGAAGTTCGAGGAGATCAAGGAGGAGCTGACGAAGCTCCTCAAGAACGTCGGCTTCAAGGTCGCCGAGCAGGTCGTCTTCGTCCCGATCTCGGCGTTCAAGGACGACAACATCAACAAGGCGAGCCCGAGCATGGGCTGGTTCAAGGGCCCGACCCTGCTCCAGGCGCTCGACAACCTGAAGGTCCCCGAGAAGCCGACGGGCAAGGCGCTCCGCCTGCCCGTGCAGGACGTCTACACGATCACCGGGATCGGCACCGTGCCGGTCGGGCGCGTGGAGACGGGGACCCTCAAGATCGGCGACAAGATCACCTTCATGCCGAGCGGGAAGACCGGCGAAGTGAAGTCGGTCGAGATGCACCACGAGCAGGTCACGGAGGCGATCCCGGGCGACAACGTCGGGTTCAACGTCCGCGGCATCGACAAGAACGACATCCGCCGCGGGGACGTCGCCGGACCGGCGTCGGCGCCGCCGACGGTCGTCGAGAGCTTCATCGCGAACATCCAGGTGCTCAACCACCCGAGCGTCCTGACGGTCGGCTACACGCCGGTGTTCCACTGTCACACGGCGCAGGTCGCCTGCGAGTTCACCGAGCTGCAGAAGCGCCTCGACCCGAAGACGGGCCAGGTCGCCGAGGAGAACCCCCAGACGCTCAAGACGGGCGACGCCGCGGTCGTCAAGATCACGCCGAAGCGGCCGCTGGTGATCGAGAAGTACAAGGAGTTCCCCCAGCTCGGTCGGTTCGCCATCCGGGACATGGGCCAGACCGTCGCCGCCGGCGTCGTCGTCGACGTCAAGAAGCGCGAGTAGGCGCGCGGCCGCGCGGAAGGTCGACCGAGGGGAGGGGCTATCGATGCCGCAGAAAGCCCGGATCTCCCTGAGCGGAACCGACTCCGGCAAGGTCGACTCGATCTGCCGGCAGATCCGCGATATCTCGGCGAAGACCGGGGTCGCGATCGCGGGGCCCATCCCGCTGCCGACGAAGAAGCTCCGCGTGCCGGTCCGCAAGGGCCCCGACGGCGGCGGCACGAGCACGATCGACCACTGGGAGATGCGGATCCACAAGCGCCTGATCGACATCGACGCCGACGAGCGGGCGCTCCGCCAGGTGATGCGCATCCAGGTCCCCGACGGCGTCAACATCGAGATCGTGCTGACCGGGTAGGCGCGTGTTCGCCCCCGGGGCCGACCGGTGGATCGGACCGCCGGCCCTGGCCGCGGCCGCCGTGGCGCTCGTTCTCGCCCTGCGACTCCTTCCCGCGGCGATCCCCGAGCTCGCCGCCCTCGCGACGCTCGCCGCGATCGCCGCGTTCTTCGCGGTGTTCTTCCGGGACCCCGAGCGGGCCCCGGGCGCGGGGATCGTCTCGCCGGCCGACGGCCACGTTCGGGCGGTGGAACGGGACGGGGATCGGCTGCGGATCTCGGTGTTCATGAACGTGACGGACGTCCACGTGAACCGCGCCCCCCTTGACGGCCGGGTCGACGGGATCGAGGCGGCGGGGGAGGGGTTCCGGGCCGCCTTTCGGCCGGACGCCGACCGGAACGTCCGCCGCCACTACCGGCTCTCGACCGACCTCGGCCCGGTCGAGATCGTCCAGATCACCGGGCTCGTGGCCCGCCGCATCGTGCCGTACGTCTCGAAGGGGGCGGCGCTCCGGAAGGGCGACCGGTTCGGCATGATCGTGCTCGGCTCTCGCGTCGATCTGCTGCTGCCCTCGGACCGCGTTCGCCCCGTCGTGGCGGTCGGTGATCGGGTCCGGGCCGGCGCGACGACGGTCGCGGAGCGCGCGCCGTGACCGACCGCTGGAGGCTCGGGGCGAACCTCGCGACGCTCGCGAACGCGCTACTCGGCGTCGGGGCGATCCTCTACGTGCTCGCGGGCAACAAGCTGTGGGCGATGTTCCTGATCGTCGCCGCGATCGGGTTCGACGGCCTGGACGGGCTCCTGTCGCGGAAGAGCCCGCTGCCGAGCGGGCGGTTCGGGCGGATCGCCGACTCGCTCGCCGACGCGACGACGTTCGGCGTCGCCCCGGCGTTCCTGATCGCGATCCACACTTCGAACGTCGCGGTATGGCGGCCCTACGTTCCGCTCGCGACCGCCCTCGCGATCGCCTACGGCGCCGCGGCGATCGCGCGGCTCGTCTACTTCACCGCCCGCGCCCATCACCTGTCGCACTTCCTCGGCGTCCCGACCCCCGAGAGCGCCCTCGCCCTCGTGGTGGCGCTCCTCTTCCACGACACCCCGGCGTTCCAGGGGGTCCAGCCGATCGGGGTGCTCGTGGGCGTCGCGGTGCTCGCCGTGATGATGGTCGTCCCGGTTCCGTATCCGAAGATCCGGCGCGGGGCCCCGCTCCGATGGCCCGCGACGGCGACCGCCGTCTGCGCGGCGGTGGCGCTCGTGCCGCTCCAGTTCCAGCCCGCCCGCGGCTCGCTCCTTTTCTCGGTCGCCGACGTCGCGGCGTTCGGGATGCTCGTCGGCGTCGCGAGCTACTATCTTCTCGGGCCGCTCACCACCCCGCGGGAGCCTCCCGCACCGGCGTAGACGATGACCCGCGCCCCGTCCCCCCGCGCCGCCCGCCTCTCCCCGCGGGAGTCGCTCCTCTTCGAGGCCGGCATCAAGCTCGGCGGGATCTTCCACCAGTACCTCGGCATCCCGGTCGATCCCCGGACCGCGCCGGCGCTCGCCCGCGCGATCGAGGCGGCGGTCCGGCTCCAGCCGTACGTCCGGGAGGTCCGCGTCCGCGTGACGCCCGCGCGCGGCCCCCCGGTCGGACGCGGGCGGTTCGCCTACCGCTACCTCGCTCCGGAGATGCTCGACGTCCGGGTCCGGCTCGAGGATCGCGGCGTCGAGGTCGTGGCGCGCCTGCGCCACCGGCCCGACCTGCGCTACACGCTCATGGACGTCGTGCGCGCCGGAACCCGCCGGTCCCGACCGCGCGGGCGCCCCGCGACGCGCTAGCTCCGCCGGGCGATCGGTTCGTACGGCAGGTCCGTCGCCCCGACGTACTTCGCGGTGGGCCGGATGAGGCGCAGGTCCCGATACTCCTCGAGGACGTGCGCGGTCCACCCGGCGACGCGGCTGGCCGCGAAGACGGGCGTGAAGAGGTCGTGCGGGATTCCCATGAGCGAGTAGACGGAGCCGGAGTAGAGGTCGACGTTCGGGTAGAGCCCCTTCTCCCGGAGCACGACCTCCTCGACCCGCCGCAGTAGCTCGTAGTAGCGCAGATTCCCGCGGGACTCCCCGATCTTGCGCGACCACTCCCGTAGGATCGTCGCGCGCGGGTCCTCGACCTTGTAGACGCGGTGGCCGAACCCCATGATCCGCTCGTGGCGGGAGAGCATCCCCTTCACGATCTCCTCGACCCGGTCGACGGAGCCGATCTGGTCGAGCATCTCCATCACGCGCTCGTTGGCGCCTCCGTGGAGCGGTCCCTTCAGGGTGCCGATCGCGCTCGTCACGGCGCTGTAGAGGTCGCTCAGCGTCGAGGCGGTGACGCGCGCGGCGAACGTCGAGGCGTTCAGCTCGTGGTCGGCGTGCAGGATCAGGGCCACGTCGATCGCCCGGCTCTCGAGCTCCGTCGGGTCTCGGTCGAGCAGGCAGTAGAGGAGGTACGCCGACTGCGACAGCTCCGGGCGGGGCGCCGGAGGGCTCCGGCCGATCCGACGACGATGGAACTGGCCGAGGATCGTCGGAAGCACCGCCGTGAGGCGCTGGGCGCCGCCGATCGAACTCTCGCCCGGCCGGGTCTCCTCGGGCTCGAACAGCGCGAGCGCGCTGACCGCGGTCCGCAGGATGTCCATCGGATGCGCCGTCGCGGGAAGCTCGTCGATCCGCGCGGCGAGCGCGGGCGGGAGGACCCGGAGCGCCGCGAACCGCGTGCGCAGCTCCGCCAGCTGCGCCTCGTTCGGGAGCCGTCCGTACCAGAGGAGGTAGGCGACCTCCTCGAAGGTCGACCGAGCGGCGAGGTCCCGGATGTCGTACCCCTCGTAGATCAGCCGACCCTGCTTCCCGTCGATGAAGCAGATCCGCGACTCGAGCGCGATGACATCCTCGAGGCCCCGTTGAACCTCCGCGGGCGTCGCCATAGACTCCGAACCGTCGGAGCGTACCGGTGGACGGTTAATGGGTTTTCGCGGAAACGATCGGCTCGGCGACGGTCCCGGGCGTCCCGCGCTCGCTGGAGGCCGGCGTCGGGACCTCGGCCGGGCGGCGCCGTCGGTAGGCGATCGACGCGGCGGTCCAGAGCGGCAGTGAGGCGAACAGGATCCCCGAGGCGACCAGGAAGACGAGGCGGAAGCTTCCGACGACCGCCAGGATCCCGGCGAGCCCCGCCCCGACGACCGCCGCGCCGCCGCCGAGGGCGCTGTTGACGCCGAGCAGGCTGCCGGCCTCCCGCCCGGCGACGCCCCGGAACAGGATCAGGGTGCTGGCGGTCGTGTAGACCGCGATCGCGCCGCCGAGGAGGGCGTAGATCGCGACGTTCGCGCCGAACCCGCCGGTCCGGGTGAGCACGACGAACGTCAGTCCGGCCGTCGCGAGGTAGCCGACCCCTCGGACGTACGTCGCCGAGTGGACGAGCCGGTCGACGCCGAGCCGGTTCGAGAGGCCGCCGGTGAGGGGGAAGACGATCGCCTGGGCGAGATTGTTCGACAGATTGACGAGGAAGATCGAGGCGGCCGTGAGGCCGATGGAGTACAGGTACGGAGTGTAGGAGATGTTGAACAGGTTCGCGGAGAGGTTGAACAGGAACGATGCGATCATGATCAGCGGAAGCTCGTGGTGGAGCTCCTCGGCGGCCCACCGCCGCAGCCGCCCCCACGGCTCGGGCCGAAGCCGGGGCCGACGGGGGAAGAACGGCACCGGAGTGTGGGCCGGCGTCGCCGGGCGGAGCCGGGAGAGCAGGCTCTCCGGATGCCGCGCCACGCTCGCCGTCGTCAGGCGACGGCGCGCCTCGGAGATACCGAGCGCAACGGCGATCGCGCTCGCCAGCGCCAGCGCGGCGAAGACGGCGAGGAGCGCGAGCAGCCCCGCGTTCCCCGCGGTCCAGAAGTATCCGGCGAGCAGGCCGACAAGGCAGCCGATCATGCTCACCTCCTGGAACGACGCGAACGCCGTCGCCCGTTCCCCTTCCGTGAACTTCTCGAGGATCAGCAGGTTCGACGCGCTCGCCCCGGCGGGAGCGATCGCTCCGATCACCGCGTAGAGGCCATACAGCTCGGGCAGCGAGCCGACGTGGATCATTAGGGCGTAGAGCCCGGCGAACCCGGCGTAGTTGAGGACGAGGAAGTGGCGGCGCAGCGGGTAGCGGTCCGAGAGATGGCCCCAGAGGACCGAGGAGAGGATCAACGTCGAGTTATACAGCGTGGCGGCGATGGCGACGTCCGCCCAGTTCCCATGCAGCGGGATCAGGATCAGCAGCGGCAGCACGACGCCGAACCCCGCGGTCGCGGCGTTGATCGGCAGGAAGGCGAGGAGCCAGGGGCGGGCGACGAGCCGGCCCGGCCAGTGGCGGAACGATACCCCCATCGGCGACGGCGGAGTCTACGGGCTCCCCTCTTAAGTCGCGTCGACTCCACTGGCTATCGCGGCGCTCCGGCCCCCGACCGGGCGTCGCGCGACGAGTCCGTCTCGACACGCTTATTAAGGGAGGGTCTTCTCGCGGCCTCTCGAGGGTGTGCCGCGCGTGGCCATCGGATTCGTCCTAATCAGCACGGCCCCGGCCAAGGAGCACGAGGTGTACACCGAGCTCCTTCGGGTCAAGGGGATCGTCGAACTCCACCCGCTCTTTGGAGAGTACGACCTGATCGCCAAGGTCGAGGCGGAGGACTTCAACGCCCTGGGCCAGCTCGTGGTGGACAAGATCCGGTCCGTCGCCGGCGTCATCGACACGAAGACCCTCACGGGAATCAAGTTCTGAGGAGCAACGATGTTCGAAGTAGTGGGAACCGCAGTGGAAGTCGGCGGCTGGCAATTCCTCACGATCTTGCTCCTGGTCTTCTCGCTGTTCCTGATCCTCGCGGGGATCTTCACGGCGTACTTCGGGAGCGGCAAGAGCCGCACGGTCGGCGTCGGACTGCTCGCCGCCGGCCTCGTCGTCGGCTTCCTGACGGGGTACTTCTATCACTCGGGGGCCCTCAACGCGACCCATCCGGGCCGCCTCGAGGCGCTGATCTGGGAGTCGTTCCTCGTCATCGTCGCCGCCGTGATCGGCGCGCTCGTCGCGGTCGGGATCTTCCTGGTCGCGATCATGAAGTCGTAGGGCCGCGGCCCGCGGCGGGGCCCCCGTGGCGCGGCGCGCGCGGGGCGGTCCCCGCCTCGTCACTCTCTCGAGCGACCTCGGGGCCGAGTACTCCGCCCAGGTGAAAGCCGTCCTGGCCCAGCGAGTGGACCCGGGCCGGGTCGTTGAGTTGACGCACGACCTGCCCGCGCACGGGGTCGCGGAGGGCGCCTTCTTGCTCGAGGCGATGGCGAAAGGATTCCCGGCGGGCACGGTCCACCTGGCGATCGTCGACCCCGGGGTCGGCGGGGAGCGCGCCCCTCTCGCCGTCGAGTGCTCGGACGGCTCCCGACTCGTCGGGCCGGACAACGGGCTGCTGTACCCGCTCGCGGAGACCCTCGGCCTTCGCCGGGCGTACCGTATCGACCCGAGCCGGGTGCGCAACTCCCCCCGGGTCGGTACGACGTTCGACGCGCGCGACCTGTTCGCCCCGGCCGCCGCCCGGCTCGCCCGGGGGGCCCGGGCGGCGTCGCTCGGTCCCGCGATGCGACCCCGGGTGTTCCGCCTTCCGAGGGCGACGCGCCGGAGCGGGGGCGCCTCGGGAGAGGTGGTGCACGTCGACCGGTATGGGAACCTGATCTCCAACATCCCCACCGGATGGGTCGGCTCCCGAGTGGATCGCCTCGTCGTTCGGGTCGGGGGACGACGACGCTCGGTCCCGTGGACGCGGAGCTACGAAGCGGCCGGGCCCGGCCGCATCCTCGCGCTCGGGTCGAGCTTCGGCACGCTCGAGGTCGCGGTCGGCGAGGGGAACGCGGCCCGTCGCCTGGGCGCCCGGGTCGGGGCGACGATCGACGCCCGCTGGGTAACCGGCGCTTCCTCGGGCTCTCAATCGGTAAATAGCGAGCGCCCTAGACGACGGTGACGGAGCGGCTCCGCGGACCGATCGATGGCGAAACGCGACTACTACGAGGTGCTCGGCGTCGCGCGCACTGCCTCGACGGACGAGATCAAGACCGCCTACCGGAAGCTCGCGCGGCAGTACCATCCGGACGTGGCCAAAGGAGACCCGAAGGGGGCCGAGGAGAAGTTCAAGGAGCTCTCCGAGGCGTACGAGGTGCTGGCGAACGACGAGAAGCGGCACCGCTACGACCAGATGGGATTCTCGGGCGTCGCGTCGGATTTCGGGCCGACCGGGTTCACCTGGCAGAACTTCACCCACGCGCAGGACCTCGAGGACCTGCTCGGCTCCTCGCCGCTCTTCCGGCAGTTCTTCGGCAACTTCGGAGGTTCGTTCGAGGGGTTCGGCGGGCGCGGCCGCGGCAGCGACCTCGAGCTCGGCGTGCGGCTCCCGCTGATCGCCGCCGTCGAGGGGGCGCATCCGACGGTCGAGGTCCCGCGGGTCACCGACTGTCCGGCGTGCCACGCCACCGGGGCGAAGGACGGCACGGCGTTCGAGGTCTGCCCCGAGTGCAAAGGTCAGGGCCAGGTGCGACGAGTGCAGAGCCGAGGGTACACGCAACTGATCTCGGTCGCCGTCTGCCCCCGCTGCCGCGGCGCGGGGCGGAAGATCCTCGAGCGGTGCCCGGTCTGTCGCGGGTCCGGCCACCAGCAGTCGGTCGAGCGGATCCAGGTGAACGTCCCGCGCGGGGTCGAGGACGGGGCGGTCCTCCGCGTCCCCGGCCACGGCCTCGCCGGTCCGGGGGGCGGGCGCCCCGGGGACCTGTTCGTCCAGATCGCCTTCGAGCCGTCCCCCCACGTGCGCCGCGACGGCGAGGACGCGCACGTCGAGACGACCGTTCCGCTGGCGACGGCGTTGTTCGGCGGGGAGGTGACGGTCCCGACGATCGACGGGCAGGCGATCCTGAAGATCCCCGCCGGGACGCAGCCCGAGACGCAGTTCCGCATGCGGGGCCGCGGATTCCCCCCGCCGGGCGGTTCGTCGCGCGGCGACGAGATCGTCACGGTCCACGTCGAGGTGCCCCGTTCGCTCTCCTCGCACGAACGCGATCTCCTCAAGGAGGCGCTCGCGCCGTCCGCGGGCGCAGCAGCCGGCCGCAAGGAGTCGTTCTTCCGCCGGAAGGCGACGTGAGCGACGGCGAGCTCGATCCCCCGGTCGGGGAGCACTACTTCACCGAGCGGCCCCGCTCCCGGTCGGCGCGACGGGAGCTGCGGTTTCTCTACCGCGGCGAGCTGCTCGCCTTCACGGTCGATGCCGGCGTGTTCGCCTCCCACGGCCTCGACCCGGGAACGAGCCTGCTGATCGAGCACCTCGCCGTCGAGGACGGTGCGCGCATCCTCGACCTCGGCTGCGGCTGGGGGGCGGTCGGCGTCGCCGCCGCGAAATCATCGCCGCACGGCACGGTCATCCTCACCGACGTGAACCGGCGGGCGGCGCGGCTCGCCGCGGAGAACCTCGGGCGCAACGGGATCCGGAACGCCGAGGTCCGCGTCGGGCGCCTCTTCGACCCCGTCGCCGGGGAACGGTTCGACCTGATCGCGACCAACCCGCCGTTCCGGGCCGGTCGGGAGACGGTCCTCGAGATGCTGCAGGCCGTCCCCGAGCGCCTCGCGCCGGGCGGGCGGCTCCTCCTCGTCGGGAAGGGAAGCCAGGGGATCCGGTTCTACCAGGAGTGGATCCGCACCCACTGGGGGCCCGGCGTCGCCGTGACGGGCCGCGGCTCGGGCTACCGGGTCCTCGACGTGGCGGTTCCATCGAGGTCCGGCCGTGCGGCCTCCGAAGCCGTTAAGAAGCCCACACTTCTCAACGGCCTCCCTCCGAGGGGACGGGCCAGGCCGCGGGCGAGCGCCCCGGTGCACGCCCGCCGATCGGAGAGACCTCCAACAGGGGAGTGAGCGTCGCGCCCAAAGAAGCGAAGGAGCCTAAGGAGGCTCCGGACGAGAAGGCCGCGCCGGCGGGCGCCAGCGCCGCCGAAGCGCCGGCCGAGAAGGGCGCGAAGAAGGAGAAGGGCGGGAAGGCCAAGGACGGCAAGGAGCCCAAGGAAGGGAAGGGCAAGGGCAAGTCCGCGGCGTCCACCAAGACGGCGAAGATCATCGCCGACAACCCCAATTTCCGCTACATCGTGCGCGTCGCCAACTCCGACCTCGACGGGACCCGGCCCGCGGGCCTCGCCCTGACGGGGGTCCGCGGGGTCGGCATGCGGATCGCCGAGGCGACCTGTCGAATGTCCCACGTGAACCCGGCCGAACTGATCGGGAACCTCCCCGAAGCGACGGTCGAGGTCCTCGAGACGACGCTCGGTACGCTTCCGACCAAGGTCCCCGTCTGGATGACGAACCATCCGCGCGAGCCGTTCCTCGGCGAGTCCCCGCATCTGATCGGCCCCGACCTCGAGACCCGACGTCGGGACGACGTCAACGTGATGAAGATGGTCCGCAGCTACCGCGGCGTGCGGCACGAGCGCGGCCAGAAGGTCCGCGGGCAGCGCACCCGGTCGAACGGGCGCACCGGCATGGCCGCGGGCGTGATCAAGAAGACGGCCCGCGAGGCCGCGGCGGCCGCCGGCAAGGAAGCGCCGTCCGGCGGTGGCGGCGGCGCCGCGCCGGCCGCCACCCCGGCCGCGACCCCCGCGCCGGCGACGCCGGCCGCGAAGAAGGTGTAACGAACCGATGGGCGATCCGAAGTTCCTCCGGCGGACGTACGACACGCCGAAGCACCCGTGGGAGGCGACGCGGATGGAAGAGGAGCGGAAGCTCCTCGACCGCTACGGCCTCAAGAACAAGCGGGAGCTGTGGAAGGCGCAGTCGATCCTCCGGGGATTCCGTCGGCAGGCACGGGACCTCCAGGCCCGGCTGCGGGCCGGCGAAGAGCAGGCCCGGCTCGAGACCGAGCGCCTCCTCGGACGGCTCGCGCGCCTCGGCCTCCTTCCGGTCGGTTCGCCGACCCTCGATGACGTGCTCGCCCTCTCGACCGAGGACCTCCTGAAGCGGCGCCTCGAGTGGATCGTCTTCTCCCGAGGGCTCGCCCCGACCGCCTACGGGGCGCGGCAGTGGATCGTCCACGGCCACTTCTCGATCGGCGACCATCGGGTCACCCGGCCCGGCTATCTCGTTCCCCCGGCGGAGGAGGCGCGGCTCGCCTACTCGCCGACCAGCCCGCTCGCCTCCGACGATCACGCGATGCGCCAGGCGCTGCGCGAGCGCCTCGAGCACCGCACCGCCCCGGCGGAGCCGGCCGCCGCCGACCCCGGCGCCGCCGCCCCCGCGGCACCCGCCCCGCCCGCGCCACCGGAGGGGTAGGCGATGGCGAAGATCGGGATCGCGCACATCTACGCGAGCTACAACAACATCCACATCACCGTCACCGACATCACCGGCGCGGAGACGCTCTCGAAGGCGACCGGCGGGATGGTCGTGAAGGCGGCGCGGGACGAGTCGAGCCCGTACGCCGCGATGAAGGCGGCCGACCAGGTCGCGGCCGCGATCAAGGAGAAGGGGTACGACACGCTCCACGTGCGCGTCCGGGCCCCGGGCGGCAACCGCTCCCGGTCCCCCGGGCCCGGCGCTCAGGCCGCGATCCGGGCGCTCGCTCGGGCGGGCGTGAAGATCCAGCGGATCGAGGACGTCACTCCGGTCCCGCACGACGGCACGAAGCCGAAGGGCGGCCGGCGCGGCCGCCGGGTGTGAGCATGCCGGTCACGATCAACGAGCTGAAGACGCGCAGCGCCGCCCTCGAGATCGAGGGGGCCACCGCGTCCCAGGTGAACGCGATCCGGCGGACGCTGCTCGCGGACGTGCCGAAGCTCGCGATCGAGGACGTCGAGTTCCACCTCGGCCCGATCCGCGACGAGACGAGCGGCAAGGACTACGACTCCTCGACCAGCATGTTCGACGAGGGGGTCGCGCTGCGGCTCGGCCTCCTGCCGATCCCGAGCGACCCCGGTCAGTTCCGGCGCAAGTCGGAGTGCGACTGCGGCGGGACCGGCTGCCCGCACTGCCAGGTGATGTTCTCCGTCGACAAGAAGGGCCCGTGCACCGTCTACGCGCGGAACGTCGTTCCGCTCGGGGACGCCTCGCTCGCGATCCTCGAGCCCGACATCCCGATCGTCCGGCTCGGCGCCCGCCAGGCGCTGCTCGCCTACGCGACCGCGGTCGTCGGGAGCGCGCGCGACCACTCGAAGTGGCAGGTCGCGAGCGGCATCGGGATCACGCCCCGCCCGCACGTGAAGATCGCGCGCAAGGAGGGGTGCTCGGACGCATGCTTGAAGCGCACCGCCGCCTCCTGCCCCGTCAACATCCTCACGTTCGAGGGCGGCAAGCTCGGCGTCACCGACGAGACGAAGTGCATCCTCTGCGGCGCCTGCGAGGAGGCGTGCGAGCACGGCTCCATCCGCATCACGCCGGACACGGAGCGGTTCTTTCTCAAGTTCGAGACCGACGGCTCGTTGAGCGCCCGCGAGGCGCTGCGCTACTCGCTCAAGGACCTGAAGCGGCGCTTCGAGGCGCTGCGCGAGGCGCTCCAGGCGATCCCCTAGGCCGTTCCGCGCTCGTCCAGTCGTAGCGCAGGATCGCCCCGATCCCTCCCAGCGCGGCGAGTCGCGCGCCCGGCTCCCCCTCGGTCCGCACGACGAAGATCCGGGTCTTGGAGCCGCGCGACCGGTCGAGGATCGGGATGACGGCCGCCTCGGGGAGCAGCTCCTCCGACACGAGGATCGTCTCGGTCGCGCCCGCGTCGACCGCCTCGCGGACCTCGTCGACGCCGACCGCCGCCCGGGTGCCGCCGGCGAGCGCCCGCACGAGCCGCTCCACGACCTCCGCCTCCTCGGCGGCGACCGTGCCGCGGAGCGCCTCGCTGGCGCGCCCCGACTTGAGCAGCTCGTCGACCCCGACGCGCCCCGACTCCGCCGTCGGGTAGACGCGCATCTTGCGCGCGAGCTCGGGGACGTGCTCCGCGATCCGGTGGGAGAGCTCCTCCTTGAGGAACCCGGGGCCGACGACCAGGAGCACGTGCGCGTCGGCCGCCTCCTTCACGAGGAGCGCCTCGAGCTCGGCGACGTAGCTCGCCCGGTCCTTCTCTCCCTGGCCGCCCGCGTACCGCTTGCCGGCGATCGACCGGCGCACATCCGCGACCGGCTCGATCGCGCGCCCGCGGACCCGGACGATCGACGAATCGCCCCAGTCGACGGCGGCGATCACGATCGTCGGGTCCCCCTTCCCCGCGAGCCCTTCCTCGAGGATCGCCCGTTCCCCCGACGTGAGCTCCCCGCGGGCGAGCGTGACGTCGTCGCCCTCTGTCAGGTCGAGGCTGTGGTGGCGTCCGATGTCGAACGGCCCTTCGACGATCGGACCGGTGATGCGCACGTGCTTCGAGAAGCCGTGGAACTCGACCTGCGTCGCGCGGACCGTGAGGAAGACGCGCCGGCGGGAGCGCTCCGCCCCGGCGACGTCCATCGGCGCCTCGGGGTCCCGGCGGGTCGTCGACGCCCCGACCAGGTCGCCGGGGCGCACCATCCGGGCGATCCGCCACAGGTCGCTCGGCGTTTCGAGGCGGAGGCGTCGGAGCCCCGTCACCGGGTCCTGAAAGAGGAGGCGCACGGTGGCTCTCCGGGACGACGGACGGGGGGCCGGTACAAGCGCGTTTCGCCCGATAGGTGCGCTCGTACCGCCCCGTTCGATACCCTTATCCAACGAGGCGAGGGTCGGGCTCGTCCATGGCGGAGCCCGCCCCCGGCCGCTATGCGGACCTCTTCCGCGAGCGGTCGTTCCGGCCGTTCCTGCTCGCCGGGGCGTTCCAGCTCGCCGCCCCGTCCGGCGTGCTCGTGATCCTCCTGTTCAGCGTGGCCCTCGCCTACCCCGCTCCCGAGCGGGCGACCTACGGGGCGCTCGCTCTCGCTTTCCTCGGCCTCTCGTCCACGGTCCCGACGCTCCTGACCGCAGTGTTCTCCGGCGCCTTCGCCGACCGGTACGACCGCGGCGTCCTCATGCGCGGGGCGAACCTCTGCGCCCTGCTCGCGACCGCCCTGCTCGCCGTCGACCTCGTCCTCCGCCCGTCCGGCCGCATCGGGTTCTTCGGTCCGCGGGGGTTCTACCTGCCCGAGTGGATCGTCCTCGCCTATCCGGCGTGGGCCGCGATCGCCTCGGCGGCGACCCTCTTCCGACCCGCCTACAACACCCTCGTCCCCCGCCTCGTGGAGCAGCACGCGCTCGGGCGGGCGAACGGATTGATCTACGCGGTCGCGGCGACCGCGAGCGCGCTCACGACCGTCGCCGTCGGGGCGCTCCTGACCGTCGCCCCGAGCGAGTACGCCCTCGCCGTCCCGTTCCTCCTCTTCTTCGCGACGCAAGTGACGGTCCTGCTCATCGGCATCGACCTGTCGGTCGACCGCGGGGCCCCGCGCCGGCCGATCTGGGCGGAGGCGCGCGAGGGGTTCTCCTACCTCGGACACCGACGCGACCTGCTAGAGATCACGATCTCCGCGCTGGTCGTCAACTTCCTGACGGCGCTCGCGCTCGTCGAGCTGGCGCTCTACGTCGTCAGCTGGCTCGGGCTGGTCCAGGGGATCTACTACGGCGCGATGGTCGCCGCCGCCACCCTCGGCACCGCCTCGGGGTTCCTCGTCATCGGGCACCTCCGGTTCGAGGCGCGGGCGGGCCAGGTGATGATCCTGCTCGTCTTCGCGATGGCCGGCAGCCTCGTCGCGCTCGCCCTCGTCCGGACGATCTGGCTCGCGCTTCCGATCCTGTTCGTCTACGGACTCGCTCCGGGGATGATCACCACGGTCTTCCTCTCGACGATCCAGGCGACCGTTCCCGACGACAAGATGGGCCGGGTCTTCGCCGCGGACGAGCTCGGGAGCGTCTCCCTCGTGCCCGCCGGGCAGTGGGCCGGCGGACTGTTGACGCTCACGGTGGGCGTGCAGGGGATCTACCTGTTCTCGGGGGCGGCGATCGCGCTCCTCGGCGTCGTGATGCTCGCGAGCTTCGCCTCGCTGCGTCGGCTCGGCTACCACCCGACCCCGCCGGGCGAACCCGGCGAACCGGCGGCCGCCTAGGGGCGGACCGGGATGAGCCGAGGGTCGTACCAGTCCCGGCTCGGTCCGAGGGAGCGGACGAACCCGAGGCCCTCGTACAGGCGGATCGCCCGGTCGTTCCCCTCCGTGACGTTCAGGAAGACCGGTCCGATCCCCGCGTCGGCGAGCGCCCGGAGGGCGGCGCGCAGGACCGTCCGTCCGAGCCCACCGCCCTGCCGGGACGGGTCGACCATCACGTCCGCGATCAGCACCCCGCTCCCGCGTCGGGTGCAGAGCACCCCCGCGATGAGCCGGCCGTTCTCCTCGATCCCCCAGGAGCCTTCGGGGGAGAACTCCCCCCATCGGCCCGAGAACAGGTCCTTCGCCATCCGGGCGGCGTCGGCCTCTTCGTCGGTGTCCTCGAGGAACAGGTACCGGTCGAACCGCCCGTGGTAGGCGAGCCGATGGAGCCGGGCGAGCTCCGCCCCATCGCCCGGCCCCACGGGCCGCACAACCGCGGGAGGAACGACCTCCGCCGGGGGGATCGCGACGCCGTCCCGGAGCCGCATCTCGCTCCGACCGAACCGCGCGAATCCGAACCCGGTCATCAGCATCGTCTCCTCCTCCTCGGTGAGGCCCGGGATCTCCCCCGGGGCGAAGACGATCCGAGGGGCGATCGTCCCGAGCCCGCTCCAGAAACGGGCGTACATCGCCGGCGTGGCGTGGGACGGGTCGAGGTAGAGGAGGTTGAGGCTGAGCCCGAGCGGACCGTGGGGCTGCCAGACGGCGATGCCGACCGCGCTCCCGCCGGGGCGGAACAGCGCCCCCTGGCGGTCCCCCGCGCGGAGCGCGGCCTCGTACTGGTCGGCGATCTCGGGGCCGCGGTCCCCGATCCACGGCCGAGCGAGGAGGGCCGCCCGACCTAGCCGGACCGACGCGGCGATGTCGGCGCTGAGGGGGATCACCTCGTCGCTCACCGCCTGGGGGAATCTTCGGTCACGATAAGCGAACGCGCCAGGCGCGCGGGCCGCTGCAATCCGTGCTTCGCCGTCGGCGCGAGGACGTCCGGCTCCGCCGGAACGAGACGCGCCATCGACGCCTTTCGCCGAACCAGTCGTCTACTGCTCGGTCGGGCACGGCGAGCGCGGAGCGGATTTCATATAGGCGAAGGCTGATATGTCAATCGTCAGACAAAAATAGGGGTATTGTCTGACGGAGATGGTCGACACATCGGAGCGGGTGACGGTTCGGATCCCGCAGGACCTCCTCGAGCGGCTGAAGCAGATCCAGCAGCACAAGGGGACGTCGACGATCTCCGACACCATCCGCGAGGGGCTCGAGCAGTACATCGAGCTGAACCTTCCGCCGCAGCACATCCGCAAGGTCGTCGTCGAGCTCTCCCGGCAGGACAACAGCCGTCTCGAGGAGTTCGTCCGGGAAGGGAACTCGGTGAGCGTCGACGACGCCGTTCGCTCCGCCGTCCGGGAGTACATCCGCAGCCGCATCGACCAGCTCTCTCCGCCCGCTCGGGCTCACCGGCGCGAAGGCGAGGCCGTTACTGCGGAGGGCTCCCCGCCGCCCTGACGAGGCCGGGGGGCCGATGACCGACCGCTACGCACCGCCCGAATCGTGGAGCCCGTCGGCCTCCGGGCCGGCGATCGCCGTGGTCGGCCTCGGCGGGGCCGGCAGCGAAGCGGTCCAGGACCTCGCGAGCCTCGGCATCCCCGGGGTCCGCTCGATCGCGGTCAACACGGACGAAGCCCACCTCTCCAAGATCCGGGTCGAGGAGCGGATCCTCCTCGGCCACCGAGAGCTCCGCGGGCGCGGGAGCGGCGGAGACCGGGCCGCGGTGGTCCGGGCGATCGAGGAGTGCCGCGACGAGGTGCTGCTGCGGCTCGCGCCGTTCGAGATGGTGTTCCTCCTCGCCGGGCTTGGCGGGGGCACGGGCAGCGCGCTGCTGCCGTACCTCTCCCGGCGCCTGCGCGGCACGCAGACGCTCCCGGTGCCGGTCGTCTTCCTGCCGTTCCGGGTCGAGCTCGAGGCGAACCCCGGCCGGCGGCAGAACGTCGAGGAGACGGTCGAGGAGCTCGAGCGGATGGGCGGCCTCCTCCTCGCCCTCGCGAACGAGAAGCTCCGCCGGTTCGAGACGCTCCCGATCCACCGGGTCTTTCAGGTCCGCAACGCCTACCTCCACTCCCTCGTCGCGAGCCTGGTCGACATGGTCGAGAACCCGTCCCAGCTGAACGTCGATCTCGCGAGCTTGAAGAGCCACCTGCGCGACTCGGGCCTCTCCACCCTCACGATCGGCGAGCAGCACATCTCCGAGCCCGAGCGCCTCGTCCATGAGGCGCTGTCGGGGACGATGCTCGACTACCGGCTCTCGGAGCGGACCTCCGCGCTCGTCCACGTCGACGGGGGCGCCAACCTGACGTTGCACACCCTCGACCGCGTCCTCGAGGCGGTCCGCGCGGAGCTGCACGAGCCCGAGCGCCTCGTCTTCGGCACCCGGCTCGGCCCCGAGAACCGGGACGCCGTCCGCCTGACGGCGATCGTCGGCGGCCTTCGTCCCCGCACCGTGCGGGAGGCGATCGGCCCTCGCCCCCGCGGGGGCTACGAGATCCCGCTCGTCCGTTAAGCCGACCCGGGGGCCGCGGGCCCGCTGCCGCGCAGGTCGAGCTCCCGGTGCACGGCGTCGATCACCTGGCTCGTCCGGAGCACGAGCGGGCCGACCGAAAGGCGCGGCACGCCGCTCGCCTCGAGGCGGGCCGTCTCCTCGGGGGTCGGGTCGTACGGGTCGGAGACGACCGCGGCGATCTCGCCGGGAGGCCCGGCCCAAGAGGCGATCGGGCGCCCCCCTTCGGAGAGCCAGACCGCCGCGGGTCGACGCAGGAACTCGACGAGCACCTCCAGGGGTGCGCACGGCCCGATCCGCAAACCGGGAGACGACTCGAAGTCGTGGGGGTAGACCGCAGCCCGGGTGAGCGCGTTCTTGAGGAGCGCCGCAGTCGACCGCTCGTCCGGGTTCAGGTAGCGGAGCCGCGCTCCGATGAGATCGATCCGCCGGGCCTCCGCGGGGGCCGCCCCGGCGAAGAGGATCGTCACCTCCGTGTCCCGACGCAGGTCGTTCGAGAGCGTGAAGGCGGTCGAGACGGCGCGGGCGATCTCGTCCATCCGACCCCCGCCGCCGGCGAGGTCGTTGAGCGTGAACTCCCCGCGGACCGGGACCCGGTGGGCGAGGAGGAGGAACCGGCGCATCGCGCCGGCGGAGCCGGCGCCGGGCTTAATCTCGCGGGGGGGCCGGACGCCCTACGGGCCGAGGGGGGAGCGCCGGGCGCGCGGGGCGGAGGCCGGCGGGACCGGATTCTGGCGGCGTTCCAGCCAGATCTCGTCCCCGAGCTCGTGGTAGACCGCGTGGGCCGGCAGGCCGGTTCCGACCTCGCCGTGGGGCAGGCGGAAGACGCCCGAGCGGTTCGCGTTCGAGGAGTAGACGACGTCGAGCTCCCCGGCGGCGGCCATCGCGGCGCTCTCCTCGCGGGCGAGGTCGAAGATGCGGTCCTTGCGGAACATCCAGTAGTGGATGCGCCACTCGCGGCCGTCGTAGAGGGTCGTCTCGTCCCGCTCGGTCTCGAGGATCCCCGTGTCCTCGAGCATGTAGAACGTGTCGCGGTCGTCCGGCTCGAGGACGTTGTCGATGATCCGTTCGTTGAAGCCGAAGAAGTTGAGCACGTGGGCCGCGATCGACCGTGCGTCCTCCGGGCGCATCCCGTCGTGGCCGACGGAGCGCCGGATCGCCTTCGCGAGCGAGTCGAAATCGACGGGGCCCGAGAGGCCCGACAGAGCCGCGTCCTCGGGGAGCCCGACCCGCGTCCGGCGGGTGTCGGCGGCGGTCCGGAGGGGGACCGGATTCCTCAGCGTGTAGCTGGACGAGGAGCCGTTCTTCGCAGGCCGCCGCTCGGACGCCGGCATAGCCGATTCTATTCGAAGATTCAGTATATATACGTTGGTAAGCGACCTTCCCGTTTACGCTCCGGTCGTCCTCCGGAACCCCTACAGGACGACCCGCCGGCCCCGCCCGATCCGGTGCAGCGCCTCGACCCCCGGACGCCACTCCTCCTGCTCGATGCGGTACTCCTGCTCGGCGAGGAAGGCGAACTCCTTCGGGAACGGAACGAGCGACTTCGCGAGGTAGACGTGGGCGAACGGCCCGCCCGAGGGGCCGGTCCACGGCTTCTCGGCGGCCGCGATCGAGCGGTACTCGTAGTACTCGGGGGCGGGGACGAACCAGAGCAGGGAGTCGTCGGTCCCGCGGACGCGCGGCCCCCGGGAGTAGACCTTCAGGCCGAGGTGCTCCGCGACGGGCGTCGGGAGCGTGAACAGGAGGCGGTCGCCCGGCCGGGCGGTGGCGAGGAGGCGGCTGCGGACCGTCTCGATCGCGAGCGCCTCCCGTGCCGGGTGGGTCGCGATGACGCGGATCAGGCCGGGACCGCGCGACAGGAAGGAGATCGACCGCCCGCCGTCCCTGGGTTCGCCGGCGGTCGGCGGGTCGAACTGGATCAGCGTCGCGACCTCCGTCGGGAGCTGGAGGGTCAGCCACGTCGGGTGGGTCGCCCGGACGACGACGTACTCCATCGGCCCCTCGACCGGCCGACGTTATAAGAAACCTGTCGACCGCGTCCGGCACGTTCCAGGGCGCCTCAGGACCGGCTGCCGATCCCCATCAGGATCCCGCCGAGCCAGAGGGCGAGGAGCCCGGCCGCCGCGACCGGGAGGATCCGCCCGAGCGGGCCGGGGGCGGACGGCAGCGCGTCCGCGAGCAGGAACAGTCCGACGAGGGTGAATAGGAGCCCGAGCCCGATCTTCGCCTTCTTGGAGAGCGGGCGACGACGGCGGCCGGACGGTGCGGGGGCCCCCGGCGGGGAGAGCGCCATCGGTCTCCCGACGCGGCCGATAGGATAACGGCGCGGGGCCGAAGCGCCCGCCGAACCTTCACGGGAAGGAGTCGGCCGCCGGCGGTTCCCGCGAGGTCGGCGGGGCCGGGCGGAACTCCGCGACGCCCACCCTTCCGCGCTTCGGGGGAGGCGGCCCGACGAACGGACGCGCGCCCATCGGCGAGAGGACCGTCGTGACCAGGCCGACCGCGGCGACGACGGTGAAGAGGGCGGGGGTGAAGACGCCGAGCGTGAGCAGGATCACCGCCATCGCGAGCTCGACGGCCCCCCGGCTCGCCAGGAGGAACCCGGCGCCGAGCGACTCCGCGCCCGACCAGCCGAGCCCCCGGGTGACGGCCGCCCCGAGGAACAGTTTCGAGCCGAACGCGAAGAGGCAGAGCGTTCCGAAGACCCCGAGCCCTACCCAGGAGCTTCCGAGGAGCCGCAGGTCCATCTCGAGGCCGACGAGCGCGAAGAAGAGGGGGACGAAGAACCCCCAGGTGATCGTGTCGAAGACGTGCATGAACGCCCGGTGCGGCTTGTGGCCGACGCTCTCGGGGGTGACGAGCAGGCCCGCGTAGAACGCGCCGATCAGGAACGTGAGGCCGAGGTACTGCGAGTAGAGGGCAGCGCCGAGCGCCCCGACCATCAGGAGGGCGAACCACGCCTCGCGCGAGCGCCACCGCTGGCGGAAGCGGATGACGAGGCGCGGCCAGGCGAGCCGCTCGTGCAGCGACCGGACGAGCATGTGGGCGGCGAGGACCGTGGAGAGGAACAGCGCGACCGCCAGGAACGAGACGGCCAGGTCGGCCCCGATGTTGCCCGGACCCGAACGGACCCGCAGCAGCACGGCGAAGACGGTCACGGCCGCGAGCTCGTTGACGACCGCCCCGTTCAGGAGAAAGATCCCGAACCGGCTCTTGTGGAGGTCGAACTCCCGCAGCATCACCGCGAGGACCGGGAGGGCGGTGATCGACAGCGTCAGGGAGGCGAACAGGTCGGTCAGCCACGGGAGGGCCGGGTAGACCTCCCGGACGACGACCGTCCCGACCAGGAACGGGACGAGGAACACCGTGACGCCGAGCGCGGCCGCCGGGACCCCCGTCGCCCGCATCTGCGCGGGCGTAACGGAGAGGCCCGCCGCGAGCAGGATGAAGAACGTGGCGAGGAACTGGATCCCCTGGAAGGCGGTGGAGAGCCCGCCGAGGCCAAGGGCGGGCCCGAGCAGGGTCGGGCCAAAGACGATCCCGACCGCCAGCTGGCCGACGAGCGGCAGCTGGCCGAGGCGGCTCATCGCCTCGCCCGCGACGACGGCGAACGCGAACAGGAGGAACAGACCGACGATGAACAGGGTCGTCGCGTTCACGTCCGTCCCGTCCCCCGTCCTACCACCGCACCGTCCCCCCGGGGGGGTGAGGTCCGCGGGTCCCCCCGCCGAGGAGCCCCGGCGGACCGTCGGTGGGACGACCGACGGGTCCTCGCATAACTACGTTTGTTCGGGAGTGGAACCGGGGGCGGGCCGTTCGGCTAATGACGCCCGGCCCGCTGAGCGGGTCATGGCCCGGGTCGATCGGCCGCGGGAGTCCCGTCCGCCCGCGTCGGAGGCGAGGGCGGAGCGCCGGGCCCGGTCGATGGAGGAGCCGCTCGACGTCCGTCTGAAAGCAGCGGAGCCGTACCCCCTTCTCGAGGTCCGCAACCCGATCCACCGGACCGCCTACCTCGTGATGCTCCCCGAGTTCCCGTCGGCGGCGCCCGCGCTGTGCACCTGCACCGACTTCGCCCGCCGGGACCTGGGGACGTGCAAGCACATCGAAGCGGGGGTCCGCTGGCTCGTCGCCCGCCCGGACGCGAAGCCTCCCCCCACGCCCCACGGCTCCGCGCGGCCGACGGGCGTCTGGCTCGAGATCGATCGGCGGGAGAAGGAGCTGCCGCCCCCCGCCCGGCTCACCGGTCGCGATCTGGCGCGTCCGGGCGAGGCGCTGTTCGCCTAGGGGACGCCCTCGCCGAAGGGAGAGGGAAGAAGAAGAAAGGGTTCGCCGCGGCGGTCCGGGGAGGATCCGCCTACGCCGACATCCCCGGCGCGCCCTTGAGCGCCCGGATCTTGTAGTACTCGGGGTCGACGATGACCTCGCCGTTGACGCCCATCGTCTCGAGCGTCTTCAGCGGCACGCCGGCCTGCTTCTTCGCGGCCTGCCAGTCCTTGATCGGGATCGAGAACTTCTTCTCGACCTCCGTCCGGTAGATCGGGCCCGAGTTGTACGAGCAGAACGGGATGACGCGCCCGTCCGGCACGGCGTAGTGGATATCGCAGCGCATCAGGCGCTGGATATCGTAGTCGTAGGCGTCCTGGAAGTGCATGTTCCCGATGTAGAGCGTGCGCCAGGTGAACTTCGCGAGGGCTTCCTTGTTCCCCTCGGTGAAGATCCCCGCGATGACCTTCACGCAGTTCTTCTCGCTCAGGCCCTCCGGGGCCCTCGAGAAGTCGAAGTACTTCGACACGTCGTGGAGCAGCCGGGCGCCGGCGACCGCCGTGCGGACCCGCGAGAACCGGGCGTCCCGGTACTTCTCGATCATCGACTCGACGTTCTCGAAGAAGCCGTCGACGTCCATGAAGCGGGGGAGCGGCGTGATCGTCTGCCCGTCCTTCGAGACGAAGGCGAACGTGGCGCAGCCGCAGCCGGGGTGCGTCGTCAGGGTCATCTTCTCCTCGCCGTGGATGATCGAGACGAGCTCCGAGATCGGCGCGACGGACGGGACGGGGAAGAAGTCGGACTTCTCGAACGGCCCCTCCGTGCAGAGGATGCGGACCAGGTCGGACTGGGTGAACCGCATCTGGAAGCGGTCCTTGTCGGGGATCCGCGCGGTCAGGGCGACCGGCTGGAAGTTGACGCCGCGGACGACGTCGATGTTGTCGATCGCGAACTTGACCGTCGGCCAGATCTCCTTCTCGTTGAACCCGCCGACGAGCGTCGGGACGAGCACGACGGAGAGGGGCTTGTCCGGCTTACCCGCCGCGAGCTCGGTCGCGGGCGAGTGGGTCTCCCGCGCGGCCTGGATCGCCTTCTGCTTCACCTTGAGCAGCGGGACGCCCCGGACCTTCCGGTAGATCTCGTCGTCCAGACCGTCGAACTGCAGGTACAGGGTGTGCAGGCCCGCGTCCCGGCACGCCTGGGCGAAGCCGGGCTCGTTGGCGACGCGGATGCCGTTCGTGGCGACCTGGACCTGCTTGAAGGCGAGGTCCCGGGCCATCGACACGGCGTCCAGGAACAGCGGCGAGAGCGTCGGCTCCCCGCCCGAGAACTGGACCGCGACGGTCCCGACGGGCTTCTGCTCCCGGAGGGTCTTCAGCATGAAGTGGATCTGCTCGCGGGTCGGCTCGAAGACGTACCCCGCGGCGTTCGCGTTCGCGAAGCAGACCGGGCACTTCAGATTGCAGCGGTTCGTCAGGTCCACCAGCGCCAGCCCCGTGTGGGACTTGTGGTGGCTGCACATACCGCAGGTCGTCGGGCAGCCGCGGAACTTCTCGTAGTAGGGGTTCTCGTAGCCGACCCCGTCGTGCGCGTAGACCTCCATCCGGAGGTAGAAATCGACGTCGTTCGAGATGATATCCCAGAAGTAGCCGTGCGCCCGGCACGTCTTCTCCATGATGACCCGCCCGTCCTTCTCGCGGACGATCGCCGGGATCACCTTGATGCATTCCGGGCAGACGGACGCCGTCTTCCGCGGCAGACCCCGTGGGGCCTGGAACTCCTTCATCACGCGCGCCGGCATTGGTGGTTTCCTCTCCGTTCCGCCCGGCTCTTGCGAGCCAGGCTTGTCTGGGCCACGAATTCCATGCTACATAACCCATCTGTCGTCGCGGGGGCGACAAAAGTCGCTCCCCGTGACGTAGGTTCGCACGGTCCCCCTCGCTACAAACGGCGAGTAACACCCTCGGAAGGAGGGGGGGAGAGCCCGAACGTCCTCCCCGCTCCCCTCTCCACGAGCGACCTTAAGCACGCCCCGCGCGTCCGCCCGGGGACGATGCCGACCCGCCCTTCCAAGCGCTCGAAACCGAAGCGCGCTGCGACGCGTCGCCCCGCTCTCGCCCGAGCGGGCGCCGCCCGGTTCGTGGGTCGCGACCCGTCGCCGGTGCTCGAACGGTACCCCCCTCGGGTACCCGAGATGCCCCCGCCTCCCCCCGTCGTCATCAGCGCGGACGGCCGGGGGCGGTCCTCCCCCCCGGGAGGTTCGGCCCCGGCGCCACCTCCCCCGGGCGGCGATCCCCTGATCACGCTCGACCGGGGCTTCGACATCGAACAGTTCTCGAGCATGCTGGGGGAGACGTCGATCCGCGTCTCGGTGCCCCGGGAGGACGTGGCCGAGGTGCTGCGCCGGGTCCTCGATTTCATGGGGTTCGGGGTCTACGTCTACTCGATCGCCCTGCGCCCGGGACCCTCGGACCTTCTGAAGGAGTTCGTCCTCGAGCTCCGCCGCATCGACTTCTCGGCGGAGAAGGGCGACTGGGGCCCGTTCGTCGAGAAGGATCCGCCGGCCGGGAGCTCCAGCTCGTAGCGGCAGGCACGCCGGCGCCGGGAAGCTAATCAATCCGCCCCGCTGTCGGGGGCTCCGGAAGGTTCCCGTGACCGCGTCGTCGTCCGAGCACCACTGGGAGGCGGAATTGCGATCGCTCCGTCAGGAGCTCGCCGAACTTCGGGCCGAGCAGCAGGAGCTGGTGCGGGCCGTCAATCAGCTGGCCACGACGTTCAAGACGCTCGCGACCCATCTCGGCATCGCCGCCGAGCCCTACAATCGAAAGGAGTCGCGCGACGCCCAGCAGAACCTGCCCGGCTTCGGCTAGGTCGGAACCCGACCCCTACTCCGTGCCGGGCCGGCCCGTCGGGACCGCCTTGCGGCCGTACCGCCACTCCCCTTCGAGGGAGTAGAGCCGGCGTAGGCGCGTGCCGACCCGCGAACCCAGCCGGATCTCGCCCGGGAGGGAGTCGGTGATCTGGAGGGTCGCGCGGACCCCCGGAGCGACCTCCACGATCGCGACGCCGTAGGGGCCGGTCGCCTCGACCTGGGGGTCGAACTCGGTCGGTTGGCCCCCCTTGCCGATCCACGTCTCGGCGACGACCGTCCCTCCGTCGAGCGGGAGGGGGAACGGCTCCAGTCGGTCGACCCGCCCGCATCCCCGGCAGCGGGCGCGAGCCGGGAATCCGACGTGGCCGCACTCTCCGCACCGCTCCGCGATGAACCGCCACCGGCTCGGCAGCCCTTCTAGGTACCTAGGCTGCGGTACGTACGCCCCCTCCGACACCGAAGGCGACGCAGGCGTTGGCGTAACGGCGAGCGCATCCCCGGAGTCCGACGGCGAGGGGTCGGCGGCGCTGCGGTCGTCCGCGGGGGCCGAGCCGCGGGCCGGGCTCGCCGCATCCCGCCACCGCAGAGCGGCTTCGAGGGGGGAGCCGGACGGCGGAATGTGCAGGACGTCTCCTTCCGTCGTTCCACCGGGCGACCCGGCCCGGTCGAAGAGGAACGCGACCGAACCGGCGGAGCCGGGGGCCGCGCCCGCGCCGGGGTCGACGACGACGAGCAGGGACGGGCCGTCGCCCCGTCGGAGCTCGTCGCGGGCTTCGGAGAGCTCGGCGGTAGAGAGCGAGCGGGTCCGCAAGGACACTTCCGTTCCGGTCAGCGCCGGGAACCCCCATCCGCCGACCGGCCCTACCTCGCCGACCAGCTCGATCCGGATCGGCTCGGCGGGTCGGAGTCGCCCTCGGGACGCCCGTTCGATGGCGGTCGCAGCGAGGGTGAAGCCGTCCTCGTCCGCGCCCAGCAGCCGCCGCCCGTGCGACACCCGGCGGGGGACGTATGCCCCGACCCCGACGATCTGCGCCACCGCTCACCCCGCCGAGAAGATCGTGACGGCGGCGGTCGCGCCCGCTCCTCCGACGTTGTGGGCGAGCGCCCGTTCGGCGTGGGCGACCTGGCGGGCCCCCGCGGCGCCCCGCAACTGCAGGAACACCTCGGCCGCCTGGGAGACGCCGGTCGCTCCGATCGGGTGGCCCTTCGCCTTCAGCCCCCCGTCCGGGTTGACCGGCAGCCGACCGGTCCGCTGGGTCTCGCCCGCGAGCGTCATCGGACCCGCCCCTCCGGGGGCGGCGAAGCCGAGGTCCTCGAGCGCGAGGAGCTCGGCGATGGTGAAGCAGTCGTGGAGCTCGAGGAAGGAGATCTGTGCCCGGGTGCAGTCGGCCGACCGGAGCGCCGCTTCTCCGGCCCGGCGCGTCGCGTCGAAGCGCGTCGGCTCCGGGCGCTCCTGGACGGCGAGATAGTCCGACGCCGCGCCGACGCCGTCGACGAAGACCGGGGTGTCGGTGTAGCGACGGGCCGCCTCCGGCGCGACCAACAGGAGCGCGGCCGCCCCGTCGCTCACCGGGCAGCAGTCGTACAGGCGGAGCGGGTCGGCGACCCTGGGGGACGCCAGCGCCGCCTCGCGCGTGATCGGCTTGCGGAAGTGCGCGTTCGGGTTGAGCGCTCCGTTCGCGTGGTTCTTCACGGCGACCTCGGCGAGCGCATCGGGCCCGACGCCGTGGAGCGCGAGGTAGCGGGAGGCGATCAGCCCGTAGACCCCGGCGAACGTCAGGCCGGCCTGGCGCTCCCATTCGGTCTCGCCCGAGACCCCGAGCCAGTATCGCCGCCGGGCGTTCGAGACGTCGGTCATCTTCTCGAGCCCGACGACGAGGGCGGCGTGCGCGCTCCCCGACGCGATCGCGCCGACGGCGACCTGCAGAGCGAACCCACCCGAGGCACAGGCGTTCTCGATCCGGACCGACGGGAGGCCGGGGAGGCCCGCCTCCTCGGCGAGAATCGCGGAGGAGTTCCCGATCTGCCAGCCCCCGAACCCCAGGCTCGCCAGGTAGGCGGCGTCGATCTGGCGGCGCTCGATCCCCCGGTCGACGCTCGCGAACGCCCCGTCGATCGCACGGCGTAGGAGGCTCCGCGGCCCGTCCGGCACCACCCCGAACGGGGTGTGCCCGGCCCCGATGACCGCGGCTCGATGTCCCCCCACGGCTTGCTCCGCCAATCGTCATAACGGTCGAGTCGTTCGAGCCCTTAAGCCCGGGGGACCGAGGTGGGGGAAAACCGTCCGATCGTCGTCGCGGTGTCGGGCGCGAGCGGGGCTCCGATCGCCGTACGCCTGCTCGAATGGCTGCGGAAGGCGCGGGTCCCGGCGGCGCTCGTCGTCTCGGCCGGAGGGCGAAAGGTCGTCGAGGCCGAGACCGATATCGATATCGCGCGCTTATCGAAGCTGGCGGCCCGGACGTACGCGGACGACGACCTCGCGGCCCCGATCGCGAGCGGCACTCAGCCGACGCGGGGGATGGTCGTCGTCCCGTGCTCCTCGAACACCGTGGCCCGGCTCGCGCTCGGGCTCGGGGATTCGCTGATCGCCCGGGCCGCCCACGTCCACCTGAAGGAGGGACGGCGCCTCGTGGTCGTGCCCCGCGAGACGCCGCTCCCCACCGTCATGCTCCGGCACCTGACGACCCTGAGCGAGCTCGGGGTCGTCGTCCTCGTCGCCTCCCCGGCGTTCTACCTGAAGCCCCGGACGATCGAGGACGTCACCGACTATCTCGTCGGCAAGATCCTCGACCAGTTCGGCCTCCGCCACCGGCTCTACCGGCCGTGGGGCTCCGACTCCGGATGAGCGGCGCTCCCCCACCCCGACCTCCGTCCCCGTCCCGGGGTGGTCTGTTCCCGATCCCGCTCGTCGGCACGGCCGCGATCCTCTTGGTCCTGATCGTCTTCACGCCGATCCTGTTCGCCACGGGACCGCCGGCGGCGGGGTCGTTCGAGACCCAGGGCGAGCTGGCCGTCGACCAGTACCCCGTCGGCAGCAACACCACCTTCTACCTCCACGCGGTGGGGCCGACCGTGCGGTACGCCGTGCTCTCGATCGGGCTCGCGTCGGGGTTCCCCTGGACGGGCGTCTGTCCCACGTCCGGCCTCGCCTTCTCCGTCTGGGAGAACTTCACCGACCGACTCGACGCGGTCGTCGGGACCGCAGCGAACCCGGTCGCCGTCAGCGCGACCGCGACGTACACCGCGGGCGGGGCGACGGCGAACTACTCGGCGGAGCTCGCGTTCGACTTCTCGGGCAGCACCGTCTCGGTGGCGGTCTGCTATGGGGCGACCCCGCCCGCCGCCTCCCAGCCGATCGCGAGCCTTCCCCTCCTGCTGCTGCTCCAGAACTGGGGCTCCGGGGGTCCTCCGTGAGGCGCTCCTGGGCGATCTTCGTCGTCTGGGGAGGGCTGATCGTCGTCCTGCTCGGGGTCGAGGTCGCCGAGCTGACCCACCTGTTCACGCTGCCGATCCAGCTGGCGCTCGGCGACCCGATCGCGCTCGTCACGGCGCTCGTCTTCACGACCCTGCTCGCGGTCGTCGGCGCGATCTTCATCGGCCTGTACATCTCGCACCGGCTCCTGACCCCGCAGGGGTTCACCCCGTACGAGCAGGAGATGCTCCGGATGCGCGGCGAGGTCCGGGAGATGCGCGCCGTCGTCGACGAGATCCGGCGGGCGGTGCGCCCCGACCGCCACGACCCGGAGCCGCCCCCTCCGCCGCCCCGAGGCCGGTCGTGAAGGTCCCGGTGGTCGACAACGGCGGTCAGTGGACCCACCGCGAGTGGAGGGTGCTGCGCGACCTCGGCGCCGAGAGCCGGATCGTCCCGAACACGACCCCGCTCGCGGAGATGGACGCCGACGGGATCGTCCTCTCCGGCGGCGCGCTCAGCCTGGAGGGGTCGACGGCCCCCCTCGGACGGGTCGACGAGTGGATCGACACGGTGCCGGTGCCGGTGCTCGCCATCTGCGTCGGGCACCAGTTCGTCGGGCGGCATTTCGGCGGGACGGTCGCGCGGGGCGGCCCCGAGTTCGGCTCGGTCGACCTCACCGTCGACCGGCCCGAGCACCCGATGTTCGCCGAGCTCCCCGGACGGTTCAAGGTCTGGGCGAGCCACAACGACCAGGTCGTGACGCCACCGCCCTCCTGGCCGATCCTCGCGCACTCGACGAGCTGCCCGGTCGAGGCGATGGCCCATCCGGCGCGCCCGATCTGGAGCGTCCAGTTCCACCCCGAGGTCGAGCACACCGAGGGCGGCCGGGCGATCTTCCGGCACTTCCTCGACCTCTGCCACCGCTAGCGGCGTTCGGCGGCCCCCATTCGGAATATGTACCTCCCTCCGCTCGGCGACGGGGAGTAGCATGGCGAGGGTCCGTCGCGGCTCGGGTGTTCGGGAGCAGGACCTCATCGGACGCGCGAAGGCGCTCCGCGAACGGGTCGACGGCCTCCTTCCCCGACTGACCCCCGACTGCCCCTCCGACCGGTTCGATCGTCTACGGGCGGAGCTCGAGGAGGTCCGGGGGGCGTCGGACGACGCGCGGCGGCTCGAGAAGCTCGCGCGGCACGGCGACCCGCTCGCTCGCGCCTACGCCGGTCTGCTGCAGTACGCGCTCGAACCAACGACGCCCGTGGTCGTGAGCTTCCCGGTCCCCGACGGGGAGGTGTCGTACATCGCCCTCGCTCGGACCCCGCGCGAGGCGGAGGTCGCCGTCCAGCAGTCGGACGACCCGACGCGGCTCCTGCTCGGCTACGTCGACTGGGCGCGCAAGGGGTTCCACTTCTTCGCCACCCGTCGGACGCTCTGGTGCACGGGCAAGTCGCCTCGGCCGCCGCCCGACTTCCTGACCGAGCGCATCGCCGAGCTCCCGTACCGACTGCTCGAGGACGCGCCGCACCGTCGCTACCACTGCTCCCACCTTGCGGCGGGCGAGCCCCGTCCGTTCGTGGAGGTCGGCTGGCCGGGGGCGGATCGCGCGTTCCGCGTCTGCCGGAAGTGCGCCAAAGCGGACCGCCACCTCCTCTCGAGCCTCTCCGACGGCGCCGTCGTGCCGGATCCGTCGGAGGAGTTCCTCGTCTCGGCCTCCCTCAACGTGCGCTGCCAGGGCGGCCCGGACTGCGTCCACGCCCGGCTCCCCGAGCTGCCGCGGGGGCTCCTGAAGCGATACGAGCTCGGTCGGTTCTCCGACGGCCAGCTGCTCGACGAGTACCTCGCGGAGCTGAAGCCGCGGATCGAGCGGCCGGACCGCCCGACGTTCGTGGCGGGAGGGGTCTGCTACGGCGACCAGCGGGGGGCGTTCCTGGACGCCCTCGGCGCGACCCCTGTCGAGCGCCGCGCCCTCGAGGAGGTCCTCGCCTCCGAACGGGGGTACTTCGAGGTCGACGAACCGTCGGCGAGCCGCGCCCTCGAGCGCCTCTGGACCGAGCACGCCGAGGAGATCGTCGGGGCGATCGTCCCGGACGCGGAGGAGGCCCGCCGCCTCGTAGAGGAGGCGCGGGGCGCCCCCGGGCGGGTCGCCGAGATCCTGAAGCGGGCCCAGCGCCGCAACGAGGAGCGGGAGGTGCTCGAGGCGCTCCCGCGGTACGCCCGCCTCGCGCGGGAGGCGAGCTGGGTCGACCGGATCGCCCGGGAGCACCGGACCCGCGGGGACGCGGGGGCGGAACGGATCGTCCTGCAGACCCTTCCCCGGGAAGGGAAGGAGCGGGGGGTCGCCTACGGGCTCCTGCTCGCGCTCGGGCGCGGGAACGCGCACGCCTGGCAGTTCTCCCCCACCGAGCGCGAGTTCGGGCAGTCGCTCGAGGCCCGGGCGCGGGAGCTGTTGCGCGCCCCGGCCACCGGCTACCACGCCGCGCTCGCCCGGTTGCTCGAGAGCGCCGGGGTCGTCGATTGGGGGACGCTCGAGACGGCCGAACCGCCGCCGTAACGCCGTACCGCCGGGGGCTAGTTGAAAAATACAAGCGGTGGGGTACTCTACGCATCCACCAGGGTGGCCGGGTAACCGCCCTGCAAGGATGGAGGGATACGTCCAGCGCGCCCCAGGGCCCGGAGCACACGGCCGTCGTGGCCGCCGGTGACGAGGAGACGCGGGTCCTGCTCCGAGGGCTCCTGCGCCTGCATCACTTCCGAGTCGACGGGGAGGCCGAAGGGGCGAGCCAGGCGCTGAGCCTCCTCAAGACCCACCGCCCCGAGCTGTTGCTCGCGGACGTCAACCTCGCGGAGGGGAGCCCCGCGTCGCTGGTGGCGGACGCGCGGGCGGTCCTGCCGAAGCTTCGCGTGATCCTCGTCGCCCCCGCCTCGCGCCCCCCTCCGGTGATGGGGGTCTCGGGCCAGGGCCCGGACGTCGTCCTCCTCCGGCCGTTCCGTATCCGCCAGTTCGCGGAAGCGATCCACCCCCCGGGCGCCCCCGCGCCGAACCCGGTCCACTAGGGCCGTCGGAACCGCTCCAGCGCCGCCGCCTCCTCGAAATGGAGGGACGGCGCGAGGACGACCACGGCGTGCATCGGCGGGCCGAACGGAACGGTGCGCATCGCGGCGAACTCCCCGAAGAACCCTGCGGCGTCGTCCCGCCCGACGCGGGCGGCAACGGCGACCGGGTCGTGCTCCCCCAGCACCGTCCCGCCGGGGTCGCGCGCGTGCAGGAGCTCGAGCGCCTCCGTGGCGCTCAGGAACCGTCCCTCCTCGGGGCGCAGGTCGAGGAGCACGAGGGTGTGCAGGTCGCGGGCGCGGTTCGCCCCGATCTGCTCGACCGGCGAGCGCGGCTCGAACCCCGGGGCGGGGAACGGCATCGAGACGGTCCGACCGAAGCGGTACGGCATCAGCCCGAGGAAGCCGGGCGCCGCGGTGAGGATGCTCGCGTTCGGAACGTAGCGCCAGCGGTGCCCGGCCCGCTCGGCCGCGAGGCGGAGGGCGACGTGGGTCGTCGCGGCGAACGGGTCCCCGACGACCAGGAGGGCGACGTCCCCCCGGCCCAACGCCTCCACGATCGGCCGCTCCGACTCAAGGAGCGGCCGGTCGAGCCGCTGGACCGGCCGGCCGATCGCGGAGGCGAGCCGGTCGAGGGTCCCGGCCGGGGCGACCGCGGTGTACTCCTCCGCGAAGACCGCCCCGGCGCCGCGCAACACGTCGAGCGCGCGGGCGGAGAGCCCCCGCTCGTCGTCGAGCCCGAGCCCGACGAACGCGAGCTCTCCCATCGCTCCTACGCGCGCAGCGCGATCACCGGGCACGGCGCCGCGCGGAACAGCTCCTCGAGGAAGCGGCGGGTGAGCAGCGGTCCGCCCGCGCCGGCCTCCTCCTCGCCGACGACGAGGAGGCCGAACCGCTCCTTCGCCGCGGCCTGCAGGATCAGCTCGGGGAACCGGCGCCGCCGGCCGAGCAGCGCCTCCGAGAAGATCGACCGCTTGCGGGTGAACGGCACCCCGCGCTGGCTGCGCTCCTCGTGGACGGAGATCCCCTCGCCCGGCCCGCGGGGGCCGAGGGAGAGCAGCACGATCGGCACCCCGCCGCTGCGGACGGAGAGCGTCTCGGCGAGCTGCGTCGCCCGCCGCGGGGGTTCGGGGAGGAACGTCGCGACGAGGATGCGGGGGAACTTCTCGGAGGTGAGCGCGAGGCGGTTGACGACGAGGACGTCGGAGCGGGCGTGCTGGAGGATCCCGGTGGCGGTGTGCCCGACGAGCGGGTTGCGGCTGCGCCGGTCGCCCCGGAGCGTGAGGAGGATCGCCTCCGCCTGGTGCGCCTCCGCGCTCTCGAGGATCTCCGTCGGGACGTCGTTCGCCGAGCGTACCTCGGGCTCGACGCGGATGTCGAGCGCCGCCCCGGCCTCGTGCGCCGGCACGACCAGGTTGACGGACGCCCGCCACTCCCGGGTCACCTCGGTGAGGGTCGCGGCCGGGATCAGGTGGAGGACCCGCACCTCGCCGTCGGCCTCCAGGAGGAGCGAGGCGAACCGGATCATCGGTTCGACCTCGGAGGGGGTGGCGACCGGCAGGAGGATCTTGCGGTACACGGGCTCACCGTCCGATGCGGGGCAGGAGGGCGAGGTCGAGCTTCAGGACGTCGACGTACGGGACCCCGACGAACGGCAGCGGGGGCTGCTCGATGTGCGCGGTGACGAACGCCGTGAGGTAGGCGATCCTCTCGGCGAGCGTCGTGTAGCCGAGGGCCGAGAGGTTGGTGTTCGCGGCGACCCGCGGGACCTGGACGAGGACCGCCTCGGGGACGAGGTCCGGGTCGATCGAGGACCCCGACGGGGCGACGAGCCAGATCGGGAGCGTGGCGTTCACCGTGAAGTTCCCGTAGAGCCGCATGTATGCTATGGTTTCGTTGAAGAGGGCGAGGAGCGCCGGGTCGGACGGCCCCGGCGGCGTCTCGGCCCCGAGCGTCGTGTTGTAGTCGGAGAGCGACGGGCGGGCCCAGAACAGCCACGGCTGGCTCGCGTTCGTCAGGTTCTGCGCGACGTACGTGGAGCCCGCGACCGTCCCGTTCGGGTAGCGGAGCAGCGAGCCGCCCGCGGCGTACGGGTCGATCAGGTGCGAGACCTCGGTGACGAAGATCGGGTAGGCGAAGCCGGAGACGGCGATCGAGAGCGCGAGGAGGAGGGCGGTGGCGCGCAGGTGCCCCGCCGTCGTGTGGGCCGGGGCGGCGCGCGGCGCGAGGGCATCGCGCTCGTTCATCGGCGACGCGGCGCTCATGGGCCCCCCAACGGCAGGTAGTGGCCGACCCACGTGCCGACCCCGACGACGAACGGCAGGCCGGTGAGCCAGACGAGCAGGTAGTAGCAGAGCCAGATCCCCACGAACGCGCTCACGAGGCCACCAAGGCCGTACGTCAGCATGTTCCGGCGCAGCAGGTCGATCGCCGAACGGGGCCGGAACGGGACGCCCGCGAGCGCGAGGGGGATCAGGATCGGGATGATGAGGGCGTTGAAGAGCAGCGCCGCGAGCACGGCGAGGTACGGGTCCGAGAAGCCGAGGATGTTCAGGATCGTCACCCCGGGGAGGCCCGCGGCGCCCGAGCTCACGAAGATCGCGGGGATGATGGCGAAGTACTTCGCGACGTCGTTGGTGATGGAGAAGGTCGTGAGGGCGCCCCGCGTAATGAGGAGCTGCTTGCCGATGGAGACGACCTGGATCAGCTTCGTCGGGTCGTTGTCGAGGTCGACCATGTTGCCGGCCTCCTTCGCCGCGCTGGTGCCGCTGTTCATCGCGAGACCCACGTCCGCCCGCGCGAGCGCCGGCGCGTCGTTCGTCCCGTCGCCCGTCATCGCGACCAGGTGACCGAGCGCCTTCTCCCGCTGGATCAGCTCGAGCTTCGTCTCGGGCTTCGCCTCGGCGACGAACTCGTCGACCCCGCTCTCCTTCGCGATCGCCGCGGCGGTGAGGCGGTTGTCACCCGTGCACATGATCGTGCGGATGCCCATCAGCCGCAGCTCGTTGATCCGGTCGCTGATCCCCGGTTTCACCACGTCCTTCAGGATCACGAGCCCGAGGACCCGCTTGTTGCGGGCGATCGCGAGCGGCGTCATCCCCTTGCGCGCGGCGTCCGCCGCCGACGCCCGGAGCTCGGGGGCGAGGGTCGCCCCGTACGTCTCCATCGCGTGGAGGGCCCCCTTGAACAGCTCGGTGCCGTCCCCGAGGACGAGCCCGCTCATCTTCCGCTCGGCGGTGAACGGCATCACCTTGAACGTCCCCGGTTCGAGCCGGCCGACCGCCACGTTCCGGCGGGCGGCGAGCCGGACGATCGAGCGGCCCTCGGGGGTCTCGTCCAGGGTCGAGGAGAGCATCGCCCCCTCGACGAGCTCGTCGTTCGAGACGCCGGGAGCGACGACGAACTGCACGGCGAGGCGGTTCCCGACGGTGATCGTCCCCGTCTTGTCGAGGATGAGGACGTCCAGGTCCCCGGACGCCTCCACGGCCTTCCCCGACTTCGCGATGACGTTCGCCCGCGCGACCCGGTTGACCCCCGAGATGCCGATCGCGGGCAGCAGCGCGCCGATCGTCGTCGGCATCAGGCAGACGAACAGCGCGATGATCGTGGCGATGTCGATCGTGACGATCCCGGAGTTGTCGGCGAGGAAGACGAACGACACGCAGACGGTGAACAGCGTGATGGTGAACGCCGCGAGGAGCACGCTCAACGCGATCTCGTTCGGCGTCGTCTCGCGGCCCTGCCCCTCCACGAGCCGGATCAGCCGGTCCAGGAACGACTCCCCCCGCGCGGCGCTCACCCGGATGCGGACGGTCCCCTGCAGCACCCGCGTGCCGCCGAGGACGCTCGTCTTGTCGCCGCCGTGCTCGCGCGTCACGGCCTCCGACTCCCCTGTCATCATCGACTCGTCGATCAGCGCCGCACCCCGGATCACGTCGCCGTCGAGCGGGATCGGCTCGCCGGGCCGGACCTCGACCGTGTCGCCGACGTGCAGGATGTCGGAGGCGACCCAGCGGACCTGGCCGTCCGGGAGCACCTGGCGGGCCCGGATGCCGCTGCGGATCTCCCGCAGGCTCTCCGCCTGGGCCCGCCCCTGCGCCTCGGCGATGGAGTCGGAGAGGTTCGCGAACCAGAGCGTGAGGAACAGGAGGATCGAGGTGGCGAGGTAGTAGCCCGACTGGTACGACCGCGCGATGTCCGGGAAGGCACGCGGGTAGACGGTCAGGACGGCGACGTAGAACATCAGCGCGTAGACGCAGAACATCAGCGGGTGGCGCACCTGCCGGCGCGGGTCGAAGTGCCGGAACGAGTCCGCGAGGACCCGGCGCCAGGAGGTGTGCGGGGTGCGCCGGACGGAGACGCGGGCGCCCGGCTCGATGAGGAACGGCTCCTCCGCGGCCATCCTAGTGGCCCCCGAGGATCTGGGCGAGCGGGCCGAGCGTCATCACCGGCAGGAAGATCAGCGCGGTCGTGATCACGACGAACAGCGTGAGGTAGAGGGAGAACGTCCCGCTCGCCGTGCGCAGGGTTCCCGGGCCGGGCGGGATCGTCCCCTGTTCGGAGAACAGCCCGCCGATCTTGATCATCACCCAGATCGGGATGTACCGGCCGCAGAGCATCACCGCCGCCCCGGCGACGTTGAAGAACGGCGTCGTGTCGTTGAACGCACCGGTCGAGAGCGCGCTCCCGTTGTTCGCCGACTCGGAGGTGAACTCGTAGAGGACCGCCGTGAAGTTGTGCGACGTCGCCCCGACCGTCGCCCCGCCGACGTCGACATAGCCGCCGAGCAGCGCCACGCCGAACGGCAGCAGGATGAACGCGGGGTGCGTCAGGATCGCCATCGCGGCCCAGCGCACGTGGCTCGTGGAGATCTTCTTCCCGAGGTACTCGGGGGTCCGACCGACCATCAGTCCGCCGACGAAGATCGCCATCAGCGAGAACAAGAGCAGCTGACCGAACCCGGTCCCGACCCCCCCGGGGGTGCTCTGCGTGAACATGCCGAAGAGGAGGACCATCTGGGCGACGGGCGAGAGCGAGCCGATCGCCATGTTGTTCGCGCCGACGTTCGAGTAGACGCTGACGACCTGGAACAGCGAGCCCTCCGGCAGGCTCCAGCGCGTCTCCTGTCCGACCGGGTAGCCGTTCACCTGCGGCCCGAGGCCGCTGACCCCCGAGAGGAGCGGGTTCGAGGCAGCCTGGTAGGCGATGAAGAGGCCGAGGGCGACCACGAAGACGATCAGGATCACCCCGACGTACGGCCACGCCTCGCCGCGCCGCTTCACCATCGCGCCGAAGGCGAACGGGCTCGAGAACGGGATCAGCATCATCACGAACGTCCCGAACAGGTTCGAGACGGCGGAGGGGTTGGCGAGCGGGCTCGCCATGTTCGCCGAGTAGAACCCGCCCCCGTTCGACCCGAGCAGGGAGAGCGACTGGTAGGACGCCACCGGACCGAGGTAGATCGTCTGGACCCCGCCCGTGAGGGTGTGCGCCGTCACCACCGGGGTGTACGTCTCCGGCACGCCGAGCAGCACCATCACGAGCGCCGCGAGGACCGCGATCGGGAGCAGGAGCCGGGTGATCGAGCGGACGACGTCGACGTAGAAGTTCCCGACCGTGCCGTCCCGGCGGACGAACCCCCGGACCATCGCCGCGATGACGGCGAGGCCGGTGGCGGGGGAGAGGAACAGGGCGAGCTGCCAGGCGACGGTGGTGGAGGCGAAGGAGATCTGCGATTCGTTGACGAAGTGCGTGAAATCGGTGTTGGTCGTGAAGCTCGCGGCCGAGTGGAACGCGAGGTTCCAGGACATGCTCGGGACGTGGGTCGGGTCTCCCGGCAGGCTCCCCTGGAGCGCGAAGAAGGCGTAGAGGAACGCGAGGACCGCCCCGTTCACGAGGAGGAGGGCGACCATGTACTCCCCCGCGCGCATCGATTTGCGCGGCGAGGTCCCGAGGAGGCGGTAGATCCCGTGCTCGATCGGGGTGAGGAGCCGATCTCCGACCATGGGGAGATCCATGTAGACCCGGCCGAGGTACTGGCCGAACCACGGGGCGACGGCGAGCGCGATCCCGATTAGGACGACGACGTCCCAGAGCGACTGGAGGGGGACCCCCATGGACGGCTCAGAACCTCTCGGGGTGGATCATCACGTAGACCAGGTAGACGATCAGCGCGATGGACAGAACCGTCAGGAGCGAAAGGCCGAGGTGCGCCAGGAGCCAGTCCACGGGAGCCTTCCGACCGCCGGGGCGTTCGACCCGGAATGCGGTATTTAGCATCGCCCACCGTGCTACGGCTCAGCGGGCGGAACCGAGAGTTTATACGCCGATTTCTGTCGGGCCGCCCCCCTCCGCGGGGGGGTCCCGGAGGCGCCGCCGCCGGGACTCGGCCGAGAGCCGACGGACGATCCGGCGCATCGACTTCTCGCGCCGGGCCTCCGCGACCTGGTAGCGTTCGTCGCGCGTCTCCCGTGTCAGGAGGACGGTGACCCGGCCGAGCGAGGTGCGTCCGGTCCGCCCCCGCCGCTGGATGGCGCGGATCTCGCTCGGGACCGACTCGAAGAAGACGACGAGGTCGACGTCCGGCACGTCGAGCCCCTCCTCGGCGACGCTGCTCGCGACGAGAATCGGGAACCGGCCCGCCCGGAACCCGTCGAGGACCCGCGCCTGCTCCTTCTGGTTCATCCCCGGGTCGTCGCGGTCGCGGGTCGCCTGGCCGACGAACCTCCCGACCGTCCAGCCCTGGAGCTCGAGCATCGACTGGATCGTCTGGATGGTGTCGCGGTACTGCGCGAAGACGAGGATGCGGGGGGGGTGCTCGGTCGGTCGGGCGAGGGTCTCCCGGACGAGGTCGACGAGCGCGTCGAGCTTCGGGTGCGACGACTCCTTCGTCGTCCGGAGCACCTCCTCCGCGACGGCGCGCGCCTCGACGACCTCGGGCAGCTTCAGGAACGCCGCGTCCCCGCGCGACGGCTTCTCCTTCGCGCCGACCCGCTCGGTGTACTGGAGGAACGGCGAGATCCCCTGCGTCTCGAGCCGCTCGAGCGAATGGTGCAGGTGAAGGAGGACCAGCTGGTGGAACAGCGGCCCGAACCGCCGGACCATCGGCCCCGGGCGCGCGAAGATCTCGGCCCGGAGCGCGATCAGATCCTTCACCGAAAGGGAGGTGATCGGCTTCTTCCGCAGGAACCCCATCTTCTGCAGCTTCCGCGCCGTCGCGTGGGTCGCCGCGCCCAGGAGCTTTCGGATCCGCTCGGCCGTGGGCGAGAGGTCGACCATCCGATAGTCGACGGCGACCTCCTGCACGTACTCCTTGACCCCCTCGTCCTCCCGGCTGCGCGCCTCGATCCGGTCGACCCCGAGCGCCGCCACGACCTCCTCGACGTGCTCGTCGCGGCCCCCGGGGGAGGCGGTCAACCCGAGCACCCGGCCGTCCGGAGGGCGCTCCGACCGGTACCGCGCGGCGATCGGAACGTAGACGTACTTGCCGACCGCGTGGTGCGCCTCGTCGAAGACGACGAGCGCCACCTCGTCGAGCCGGTACCGCCCGGCGTCGAGGTCGTTCTGGACGATCTCGGGGGTCGCGAAGACGACCTCGGCGGTCTCCCACTTCCCCTCGCGCGCCGGCTTCTTCACGGTCCCGGTGAACCGTGCGGTGGAGCGGGACGTGAGCCAGCGGGCGAACGACTCGGCGTGCTGCTGGACGAGCGGTCGCGTCGGCGCGAGGACGAGCACCTTGCCGTCCGACCGGCGGAGCACCT
This sequence comes from Thermoplasmata archaeon, assembly GCA_035499455.1. Lineage (GTDB taxonomy): Archaea > Thermoplasmatota > Thermoplasmata > Lutacidiplasmatales > UBA184 > Lutacidiplasma. Next base: position 90,847 of record DATJYS010000005.1, read on the forward strand.
CCGCCGCGACGAGGGCGGCGATCACGGTCTTCCCCAACCCGGTCGGCAGGACGACCAGCAGGTCGGAGGAGAGGCCGATGCGCGCGAGGTCGATCTGGAACGGCAGGGCCCGGACGACCGCCGGACGGAGGAACGGGTGCGCCACCCAGCCGTCGGCGACCTGCCATACTCCGGGGAGGGGCGGCGGATGGGAACGGCCCTTCCGGCGGAGGAACTCGGTCGTCGCCTCGCCCTTTCCCGCGAATTCGTCGAGGCTGCGTTGCGGGCTCAAGGAGTTCCCGGGCGGCATCGTGCCGCGCGCTAAGGCGCTTGTCCGCCGGGTGCGTTCCGGCTGTCGGGGTCAGCCGGCGGGCGCGGCCGGTCCGATCGACGTCCGCCCCCCGAGGTACGGCCGGAGGACCGACGGGACGGTGACCGAACCGTCCGGCTGCTGGTACTGCTCGAGCAGGACCGCAAGCCCTCGGGACGTGGCGATGGCGGTGGAGTTGAGCGTGTGGGGCACTCCCTTGCCGGGCCGACCGGCCTTCCCCATGCGGATGCCAAGTCGACGCGCCTGGTAGTCGGTGCAGTTCGAGCAGCTTACGACCTCGCGGTACGCCTGCTGCCGCGGGAACCACGCCTCGATGTCGTACTTCTTCGCCGCGACCGAACCGACGTCCCCGGTGCAGACGTTCACGACCCGGTAGGGGACCTCGAGGCGGCGGAACACCTCCTCCGCGTTCGCCCGGAGCTCCTCGTGGATCGCCGGCGACTCCTCGGGTCGGCAGAAGACGAACTGCTCGACCTTCGCGAACTGATGGACCCGGAAGACCCCCTTCTGGTCGACGCCGTGGCCCCCGATCTCCTTGCGGAAGTTCGTGCTGATCCCCGCGAAGCGGAGCGGCAGGCGATCCTCCTCCAGGAGCTCTCCGAGGAACATCGCGGCGAGCGGATGCTCGCTCGTCGCGATCAGATAGAGGTCCTCGCCGTCGACCTTGTACATGACGTTCTCGAAGTCGGCGAGGTCGGTGACCCCCTCGTACGGGGCGCGTCGGAGCATGAACGGGGGAGCGACGGGGGTGAACCCCCGCTCGACGAGGAGGTCGAGGGCGAACCGCTGCAGCGCGAGGTCGAGCAGGACCACCGGACCGAGCAGGTAGTAGAACCCCGCGCCGCTCGCCCTCCGGGCCCGGTCGAAGTCGGCCATGCCGAGCGACTCGAGGAGCTCGGCGTGCGACTTCAGGTGCGGGCCGCCGGGGGAGGGGGAGCCCCACGTCGCGACGACGACGTTCTCGCGGTCGTCCTTCCCATACGGCACGGAGTCGTCGAGCAGGTTCGGGAGCCGGCGCAGGAGCGCATCCCGGGCCTCGAGCAGCTCGCTCTCCCGCGCCTCGACGCGCCCGAGCTCCCCGGGGAGCGACTTCGCCTCGGCCTCGAGCTCGGCGGTCGGGGCGCCCTTCGTCTTCGCCTCGGCGATCCGCCGGCCGATCTCGTTGCGCCCCCGCCGGAGGCGGTCGGCCTCCTTGAGCAGCCCCCGCCATTCGGCGTCCTTCGCGATCACCGCCTCGAAGCGCTCGAGGGGGCCGGGGTCCCGCCGCCGGGCGAGGTTCTCCCTCACGCGCGCGGGGTCCTTGCGGACGAGGTCGATGTCGATCAACGCGCTCCGCAGCCGTTCCTTGCGAAAGAGCTTGCCGTGGAGCGCGCCCCGGCCGGGGGGGGCGGGGAGGGCCGCGCAAACGCCTAGTACCCCCGGGGGAGGTCGGGGCCGTCGGCCTCCTCGGAGGGGCGCATCCGTGACGCAGGAGTACGGTCTGTTCATCAACGGGAAGTGGGAGTCGCCGTCCGGCGCGAAGCGGTTCGAGACCGTCAACCCGGCGGACCGGTCGGTCGTCGGGTCGTTCGTTTCGGGCACCGCCCAGGACGTCGATCGGGCGATCTCCGCGGCCGCCGCGGCGTTCCCCGCCTGGAAGGCGACCCCTCCGCCGAAGCGGGGGGACCTGCTCCTGAAGGTCGCCCGGCGGATGACGGAGCGAAAGGCCGAGCTCGGCCGCATCGTCACCTCCGAGATGGGCAAGGTGATCGGCGAGGGCCTGGGCGACGTGCAGGAGTCGATCGATTTCATCGAGTACATGGCCGGCGAGGGTCGTCGGCTGTTCGGCGAGACGGTCCCCTCCGAGCTCCGCTCGAAGTTCTGCCTGACCGTCCGCCAGCCGAAAGGCGTCGTCGCGTGCATCACGCCGTGGAACTTCCCCACGGCGATCCCGAACTGGAAGATCGCCGCGGCGCTCATCACCGGCAACACGATCGTCTTCAAGCCCGCGTCGGCGACCGCCCGGTGTGCCGCCGAGGTCGTTAAGGTCTACGAGGAGTGCGGCGTCCCCCCGGGGGTCCTCAACTTCGTGACCGGGGCCGGCGGCGTGGTCGGCAACGCCCTCGTCGGCGACCCCCGCGTGCGCACCGTCTCGTTCACCGGCGGAGTCGACGCCGGGCGCGACGTCTACGTGCGCGGCGCGCAGGGGCTCAAGATGGTCCACCTGGAGCTCGGCGGCAAGAACCCCCAGATCGTCATGGAGGACGCCGACCTCCCGCTCGCCCTCGAAGGGGTCCTTTTCGGCGCCTTCGGGACCTCGGGCCAGCGGTGCACGGCGACGAGCCGGCTCATCCTGCACGAGAAGGTCTACGACGAGTTCCTGGGCCTGCTCGACCAGCGCCTCGACCGGTTCTCCGTCGGCGACCCCCTCGACCCGGCGACGGGGATGGGTCCGGTCGCCTCCGCCGATCAGGAACGGAAGATCCTCGAGTACATCGCGATCGGACGGGCCGAGGCGACGCTGCGCCGCGGGGGCCGCAAGCTCTCCGGCGGGGCGTACGACGGCGGATTCTTCATCGAGCCGACCGTCTTCGAGACGAAGCACGGGAGCCGCATCTCCAAGGAGGAGATCTTCGGCCCGGTGCTGTCGGTCCTCAAGGTGCGCGACTACGCCGAGGCGGTCCGGGTCGCGAACGACGTCGACTACGGACTCTCCTCGTCGATCTACACCCGGGACGTGAACCGCGCGTTCCGCGCCATCCAGGAGCTCGAGGCCGGGATCACGTACATCAACGCCCCGACGATCGGGGCCGAGGTCCAGCTCCCGTTCGGCGGCATCAAGAACACCGGGAACGGCGGCCGCGAGGCGGGGAGCGTCGCGATCGAGGAGTTCACCGAGATCAAGACGGTCTTCGTCGACTTCTCGGCGCGGCTGCAGAAGGCCCAGATCGACGCCGAGTAGGCGCCGGATGAAGCGGTTCCGCGGCTCGGACGAGACGCTCGACCGGGAGATCGCCCAGGTCGAGCGGATCGCGCGCCTGCGCCTCGCCCGGGCCGCGGCCGAGATGCGGGCCCTCGAGCGCGACCTGCGCGAGCTGCGGCGCGAACGCGCTCGTCGCCGGGGCGCGGTCGCGGAGCCGATGGACGAGACCGCCGCGGACGAGGCCGTCGCCTGACGGCCGACGCGTCCTCCGACTAGAACGAGCCCGTGCGGCCCGGGTTGTCGAAGTTCGTGAGCAGCATCTGGCCGCGCGTGCGCGGCCGGCCGACCGGGGCGAGCAGCGGGTCCTCCTCGAGGGCGGGGATCGTCTCGGAGATCGGGACGTCCACGATGATCTCCCGGGTCCGCCCGCCGCGTCCGCGCGAGACGATCGTGGCCCGGATCAGGCCGAGGGTCTCGAGCTCGGAGACGTAGTTCGAGATCGACCGGGCGTGGAGCGGCTGCAGCCCGAGGCGTTCAGCCAGCCGCCGGTAGCTGTCGTAGACCTCGCCGGTGAGGACGCCGGTGCGCCGGCGCTCGTACGACTGCAGGATCGCGTACAGGAGGACCTTGCAGTGGGGCGGCAGCGTGCGGCAGCAGTCGACGATGATGTCCTGCTCGAGGCGGTTCTTCGCCTTCACGACGTGGTCGGGGGTGATCCGCTTCGCCTTGTCGCGCTCCGCCATCTCGGCGGCGAGCCGCAGCAGGGCGAGCGCGCGCCGGGCGTCGCCGTTCTCGAGGGCGGCGTACGCGGCGCACCGCTCGACGACGCCCGGGTCGATCACGCCGTCCTTGAACGCCTCGCGGGAGCGCTCGCGCAGGATATCCTGGAGCTGGAGCGCGTCGTACGGCGGGAAGAGTATCTTCTCTTCGTTGAGACGGCTGCGGACGCGCGCGTCGAGATGATTCGTGAACTTGAGGTCGTTCGAGATCCCGATGAGGACGAGGCGGGCCGTCTCGAGCTCGGTGTTGAGCTGGCTCAGCGTGTACAGGACGCTGTCGCCGCTGCGCGCGACGAGCCGGTCGATCTCGTCCAGGACGAGGAGAATGGTGCCGCCGTTCGAATCCATCAGGCGACGCATGCCCGCTTGCACCCGGTCGAGCGACCAGCCGGTCGGGATCCGCTCGCCCTCCGTGTGCGCGTAGGCGTTGCCGATCGTCTGCAGCAGGCTGTAGGCGGTGTCGATGTTCCCGCAGTTGATCGTGACGAACGAGAGGCTCTTCGCCGCCTCGGCCCGTCGCTGCATGTCCTGACGGACCTGGGCGACGACCGCGGTCTTCCCGGTCCCGATCTTCCCGTAGATCAGGAGGTTCGAGGGAAGGTCGCCCCGGAGCGCCGGCGCGAGCACCTCGGCGACCTGACGGAGCTGGGCCTCGCGGTGGGGCAGACGGCTCGGGATGTGGGAGTCGCGCAGCACCTCCCGGCTCGCTCGGAACAGGTCGCTCTTGCTGAGGAGGATCTCGTCCAGGAACTCGGCGGCGGAGCTCGGAGGCGCCCCGGCGGCCGGCGCCGGGGGCGGAGCCGCAGGTGCCCGGCGGTCCCCGACCGGGGCGACCGACGGATTCGCCGCCTGGAGAGGCTCGGGGGAGACCGGCATCCTGGACGGCCTTTCGTCGGGAGAAGGAGACACAGTACGGACCTGCCCGGGCCTCGAGCGGGGGTGCGAGGTAAGGCGCGCATATCTATCTTTGGTAACGCGACGACGACGAACGCGTCGTGGTCGCCGGATTATACGCCCGACGCCGGTTTTTTCCGACGGCGAACCCGACCGAACCGATTTGAAGGGGAACGGCAGTCGTTCGCCCACGATGTCCGCCCCCACGGCGACCGCCCACGCTCCCGAACATCCCTCGGAGGGGACCGTTTCGGTGCCGCTCGTGGTCGGCTCGGCGCTCTTGGTCGGGGTCGGCCTGACGGGAATGGCGTACTGGCTCATCACGTTCCATTGGATCTTCCTCGCCAGCGTCCTGCCACTCGCCGCTGGGGGGCTCCTGTTCTTCACGAAGGCCACCGGCCCGGACCACGCCTAGGACGAGGGGGGCCGACGATGCCCTCGACGGCGCCGTCGGCGCCGCGTCCGGTCGTCCTGAAGCTCGGCGGGAGCCTCGTCACGCGCAAGAACGAGGTCGAGAAGCTCCGGCCGAAGGTGATCGCGCGCGTCGCGGTGGAGATCGCTTCGGTGCGCGACGTCCCCCTCGTGCTCCTGCACGGCGCCGGCTCGTTCGGCCACCCCGGGGCCCGGCGGTTCGGGCTCGCCGAGGCCCCCAACGGTCGGGAGAGCGCGGGCGCGCGGACCCGCGGGGCGGCGATCGTCTCCACCGAGGTCCGGCGGCTGCACATAGCGATCCTGCGGGAGCTCGTGGCCGCCGGCGCTCGGCCGCTCTCCGTGCCGATGTCGACCCACGCCCGCAACAAGGGGGGGACGCTCGCGTCGATCGACGCCTCCCCGATCGAGGACGCGCTCGAGCGGGGGGCGACGCCGGTGTCGTTCGGCGACGTCGTCCCGGACGACGACTGGGGGTTCTCGATCCTGAGCGCCGACACGATCGCCGAGTCGCTCGTGCCGCTCCTCGGGCCGTCCCGGGTCGTCTTCGCGACCGATGTGCCCGGCATCCTCGAGAAGAACGCCGGCCGCCGTCGCCCGATCGTCCCCGAGGTCACGGACGAGCTTGTCGCCTCGCTGCCGAGCCGGGGGGCCGGCCACGACGTCACCGGCGGCATCCGCGGCAAGGCGGCCGCAATGCGACGCATCGCGCGCGCCGGCGTGGACGCAGTTCTTATTAGCGGACTCACGGATGGAGCGGTCGCGCGGGCGATTCGCGGGGAGTCGGTCTACGGAAGCTGGGCGCGCGCGCGGCCCGGGTAAGCCGACCGACCGGGAAGGGCTCGACCTGAGCCACCGCAAGGCCGAGCACGTCAAGGTCGTGCTGGGCCGGGACGTCGAAGGACGGTACCGGTACTGGAACGACGTGCAGCTCGTCCACCGGGCCCTCCCCGAGCTCGACTTCGAGGAGATCGACACCGCGACCACCCTGCTCGGCCACCCCCTCCGGGCGCCGATCCTGATCACCGGCATGACCGGGGGGTTCCCGGACGCCGCCAAGATCAACGAAAACCTCGCCCGCGCGGCCGCCGACGTCGGGATCGCGATGGGCGTCGGCAGCGAGCGGGCCGCGGTGGTGAAGGGCCAGTACCCCGAGAGCTACTCCTGCGTCGCCCGGCACCCGGTCCCCCTCAAGCTCGCCAACATCGGCGCCCCCCAGCTGATCGGGCAGAAGCCCGGGGACCCGGTCGTCGGCGTCGACGAGGTCCGCCGGGCGATGGAGCTGATCCACGCCGACGTGCTCGCGATCCACCTCAACTTCCTGCAGGAGATGGTCCAGCCCGAAGGCGACCGGCGAGCCAAGGGATGCCTCGAGCGGATCGGCGAGATGGCGAAGGCGTTCCCCGTCCTCGTCAAGGAGACGGGCGCCGGGCTCTCCCGCTCCGTGGCCGAAGCCCTGCGGGACCGCGGAGTCCGGGCGTTCGACGTGAGCGGCACCGGCGGGACGTCGTTCGCCGCCGTCGAGTACTATCGCGCCGTCGACCGGGGCGCGGAGCGCGAAGCGCGCGTCGGCAAGACGTTCTGGGACTGGGGGATCCCGTCCCCGATCTCCGTCCTCGAGGTCGCGCCCCTCGGCCTACCCGTCGTCGCGAGCGGAGGGGTCCGATCCGGTCTGGACGTCGCCCGGGCGATCGCCCTGGGGGCGTCGACCGCCGGGATCGCGGGCGGCCTCCTGCGGGCGGCCTCGACCGGAGTCGAGGAGACGAAGCGGGAGCTCGAGACGCTGGTCCACGAACTGAAGGTCGCGATGTTCCTCACGGGCGCCCGGTCGGTCGCGGAGCTGCAGAAGGTCCCGTACGTGATCACCGGGGAGAGCCGGCCGTGGCTGCACCGGTAACTCCCGCGCCGACCCCCGAAGAGCTCCATCGGGAGAAGCTGCGCGAGGCGCACCGGGTTCCGGGCGGACCGTTGCCGTCGAACGTCGCGTGGGCGCGCGGCCGGAGCCCCTCGGAGCGTGCGCGCCTGTCGGGCGCGGTCCTGCGAAAACCGTCCCGAACGCTCTCGGGGGTCGCGATCGTGGCCGTGATGACCGCGCCGGCCCGCTGCCCCCACGGGCGCTGCACCTACTGTCCCGGGGGGGTCGACAACGGAAGCCCCCAGAGCTACACGGGAGAGGAGCCGTCGGCGCTCCGGGGCGCCCAGTTCCGTTGGGACGCCGGCGCGATCGCCCGCCACCGGATCGAGACGCTGGAGGCGATCGGCCACCCGACGTCGAAGGTCGAAGTGATCGTCATGGGCGGGACGTTCCCGGCGCGCCCGCGCGGCTACCAGGAGGAGGTGTTCCGCGGGATCTACGACGGGCTCAACGGGGAGGCCGCCCCCAGCCTGGCGGAGGCGCAGGCCCGCAACGAGAGCGGCGCGCACCGGGTCGTGGGGCTCACGGTCGAGACTCGGCCGGACTGGTGCGACGCTCGCGTGCTGCCGTACCTCCTCTCGGCCGGGGTCACCCGGGTCGAGCTGGGCGTCGAATGCCTGCACGACGACGTGCTGCGGGCGGTCGGGCGGGCCCATGAGAGCGCGGACGTCGCCCGCGCCACCGGGGCGGCGCGCGACCAGGGCCTCAAGGTCGGGTACCACCTCATGCTGGGTCTACCGGGGATGGACCCCGCGCGGGACCTCGAGGATTTCCGGCGGCTGTGGGCGGAGCCGGCGTTCCGCCCGGACTTCCTCAAGATCTATCCGACCCTCGTTCTGCCCGGGACCCCGCTCTACAACGACTGGGCCGCCGGCCGGTACGTGCCGTACGACACGGAGCGGGCGGCGGAGCTGTTGGCCGCCATGAAGCGGGAGCTTCCCCCCTGGGTGCGGATCCACCGGATCCAGCGGGATATCCCGGCGCGGCTCATCGCGGCGGGCGTCCGGTCGAGCAATCTACGGCAGCTCGCCCTCGCGCGGCTCGCTCGGGAGGGCGCCCGGTGTCGGTGCCTCCGGTGTCGGGAGGCGGGGAGGGGCCCGACCCCGACGGCCGATCGCTTCGCCCTCTCCCGCACCGAGTACGACGCGGGCGGCGGGAACGAGGTGTTCTTCGCGTTCGAAGAGCCGGAGAGCGACCTCGTCGCCGGATTCCTGCGGCTCCGGTGTCCCGCCGCGACCCCGGAAGGCGGCCTCGAATCACCCGTGATCCGGGAGCTGAAGGTACTCGGCCACGAGCTCGCGGTGGGCTCTCCGGCCACCGGGCCGACGGACTTCCAGCACCGGGGTCTCGGCCGGAACCTGATCGCGGCGGCCGAGGAAGAGGCGCGGGGGCGAGGATACTCGGATCTGTACGTGATGAGCGCCGTAGGGACCCGCGCGTACTATCGACGCTTCGGCTTCGAGGTGCGGGGCCCCCACATGGCAAAGCCCCTGCGCGGCGGGACCGCCGCCTGATCGAGGCGGTCGGACGGGGACCCTCGCCGGTCTCCGGAACATTCGCCGGCCCTCGGTCGGTACTCCCATGATATCAAACGGACCGGGGTCGAGCCCCCGGTCGAATGCACCTCCCGCTCCCGGTCCTCGGCGTGAGCGACGCGCTGGTTCCGTTCGCGGCGATCGCGATCTCGATGATCGTGATCACGGTGTTCGTCCTCCTCATGATCCTGCCGCGGCAGCGCGATCCCCCACTCCTGACGCAGCTCGCCCTCGCGCTCTCCGTCCTCTTCGGCGGCAGCGTGCTGCTGCTCGCGCTCGTCTTCGTCTTCATCGACTCGAACGGCTCGACCGCCTGGACGCTCGTCCTGCTCGCCTTCAACTTCATGATGATGTTCCCCGCCGGGTTCTGGTTCGTCTCCCAGATCCTGTTCGAGGACCGGACGATCTCGCCGTTCGGCTGGGGCTGGCCCGTGACGATCGGGGTCGCCACGACCGGTTCGGAGGTGTTGATGGGGATCCTGTTCGCGGTCGCCGGGGCGAACGGCCACCTGACGCTGGGCGCGGCGGTCGCGCTGGGGCTCTCGTCGATCTGGCTGTACTGGTCGATGGCCGCGGTCATGATCGCCCTCTTGCTGTGGGCTCCGCTCTCCCCGGTCGAGCGGTCGGGGTCGGCCGCCCTCGCGCTCGCGAGCGTCTTCGCTCCGTGGGTCGCGGCGTTCCCCCTCGTCGGGGGCGTCGCCGCCGCCGCGGTGATGGTCGGACTGTTCCTGTTCGTCGCCCGCGTCGTCCTTCGGCATCGGGCTTCCCCGTCGGAGCTGGGGTTCCTGCTCGCGCTCAGCGGCCTCTTCCTAGCGATGGCCGTGGCGGCGGCGGGGCTGGTGGCGGACGGCGGCCAAGACCCGTCCCGGATCATCTTCGGGTCCGTCATGGCGGTCGGCATGGTCGGAGAGGTCGGCTACCTGGTCCGCCGGTGCTACCGGGGCCCGGCGCCGGCCGTCCCTCCCCTCCGGGAGGTCGATCCGACCGCCGCTTCTCGCCCCGGCGGTCGACCCCTCCCCTTGGAGACCGTCACCCCCGAACGACCGCTCTCGACCCGTTGAGCGGCGGCCCGATTCGTACCGTAGCGATATCAACCGAGCCATGGTCGTCGGCGCTCGGGAGGAGGTCACGGTCGCAGCGTTCCGTCGGCCGGCCCGCGCCTGGCGACGCGGAGCCCCCTGGATCGCCGTCGGCCTCGTCCTTGCGGTACTGGCCGCGTCGGGCGGGGCGCGGGGCGTGCCGTTCCTGACGTACCACGAGTGGGTCGGGCATGCGCGGCCCCTCGGGGGACCGGCGAACCTGACGATCGTCATGTACCTCAACGACACGCCGTCGTTCTCCCCGCGGTTCATCACCGCCGCGCCCGACCAGAACGTCTCGATCCAGCTCATGAACACGGGCGTCAACGCGCACAGCTTCACCCTCGCGAGCCAGAGCGGGCTGCCGGTCAACCGGACCGAGACCCCCGCGGCGCTCAATCGGTCGTTCGCGACCCACCCGCCGTTGGTGAACGTCTCGGCGCCGGCGATGACGAGCACGCACTGGGCGAACTTCACGGTCGCGTCCAACGCGAGCTTTGATTCGTTCCTCTTTGTCTCCCAGGTGCCCTACCAGTACCAGGCCGGGATGTGGGGGTATCTCAACATCTCCTCGAACGTCCCCGGCCTCTCCCTATCGGACAACACGACGAGCAGCTTCGCCTTCCAGCCGTCCGCGCTCGCCGCGGACCCCGCGCATTTCCCGGCGAACTTCGCGATCGAGGTGACGAACCTGGGCACGCTGGGCCACACGTTCACGCTGGTCGGTCAGCCGGGGGTCAACATCACGACGGTCGGCTACTTCCAGTCGAACTCCCCGCTCGTCAACGTGACGATCCCGGCCGAGGCCGGGAAGTCGGGGTTCGGCAACTTCACGCTCATGGCCGCCGGCGTCTACGAGTACGTCTGCACAGTCCAGGGCCATTTCCAGAACGGCATGTTCGGCTACCTCTACGCCGGCGTCCCCGTCCCCCCCGGCCCGGCCCCGCTCAGCACGGCGATCGTCGACGCGTGGATCCTGGGAGGGTCCGCGGCCCTCCTCGGGATCGGGCTCCTGTTCGTCGTGGTCGCCGGGTTCACGGGGCGATTTCCCGGATCCCCGCCGTCCGGGCACGGCGGCCACTAGGGGTCGCGGGGCCGGCGGGGGTCGGTGCCCGCGGTCCGCGTCAGGTCAGAACGAGCGCGGAGCGCATCGTTCCGTGGTACGTGCCGCAGAACTCGGTGCACTGGATGAGGTAGTGGGTCCCGATCGGAGCGGTGGGGACCGTGAACGCGAACGCGTTGGTTCGGTCCGGGATCGCGTCGATGCGGATCCCGAGCTGCGGGATGTTGAACGAGTGGATGACGTCGGCCCCGGTGACGTTGATCTGAACGACCCATCCGGGTTCGGCCCATAAGGCGCCGCCCGAGACCCCCCCCGTGATGCTGTTGTAGGTCGAGTTGAAGCAGGTGTGGTTCGAGTAACAGAACTCCCAGTACCACTGGTGGCCGATCACCTGCACGTACTCGTTCGGGTGGGCCGGCAAGGCATCGAGCTGGTAGAGCAGGACGGTCGAGTAGACGCTGACCCCGGCGATCAGGGCGACGACCGTCAGCGTCCAGGCGACCTCGAGCTTGTTAACCATACCGTCTCCGTCGGACCGCGGGGTCGCGGAATCTCCAGATCGAGTAGACGAGGAACGCGAACGTCACGAGCGCGCCCGCCGTGCTGATCCCGATCATCACCCACAGGATCGGGTTCGTGAGCTGAAGATTCGACTGCCCGCTCGCCATCGCGCCCCAGACCCCCAGCGGGAGCCCGGGGAGCCCGGCGAGCGCGCGGCCGTCCCGGGTCGAAAGTGGCACGGAGGGAAGTTGCGGCGTGGCGGTACATATCCCCCGCGTTCGTACGGGCGCCCCCGGCGAGGGACCCCGGTTCCGCTGCGGCCCGGTTCGTACGGAGGGGGTTTGAACCGTATCTCCCGTGGGTGGGACCGCCCCGGGGGATCCCGGGCCCAGGTCAGAGTGAGGCGAGCCGGACGCACCGCATGGGCGGTTGGGATCTCGGTCGCGTTGCTGCTGGCGGCGTTCGGCTCGAACGGCGTCGCCCGCGAGGCCGCGGCCTCGACGGTCGTCGATACCTCCTCGACCATCACCGTGACCGCGACGAACGCGTTCGCGTTCTCTCCGAACTACGTTTCGGGCCTGCCGACCAACACGTCGCTCACGGTCAACTTCATCAACGGAGACACGGACAAGCTCGCCCACACCTTCACTCTCCTCGGCTGCCCGAACGTCGCGATTCCGCTCAAGGGCAGGAACGCGTACAACGTGTCGGCGTACGTGAACGGAACGAAGTGCGGTGCCCCCCTCGTGAACCTCGTCCCTGCGGTAGAGCACGCCAAGTCTGTCTCGTTCGCGGCGCCCAATACGTCCGAGTGGTTCGAGTTCGTCTGCACCGAGCCGGGCCACCTCGAAAAGGGGATGCTCGGGTTCTTCGCCTTCGGAACCGCGGTCGTTCCCGTCAACTACACGGTGATCCCCGGGCTCTCCGGAGCCGGGACCGCGGTGTTCATCATCGTGGGGACCATCGTCACGCTCACGGTCATCGCGATCGTCCTCGGGTTCGTCGTCGGGCGGAGGGAAGGCGGGGTCCACGAGATGCCCCCCGAACGGCTCGGCTATGCCGAGCCGGGGTCCCCACCCCTCCCGAACGCGAGGGCCCCGCCGCCCCCCCACTCGTAGCGCGGGCCCGCCGGCGGCCGCCGGCGCAACGTTCAAGAGCCTGGGGTCGTACCGCCTACGGACCTCGTAGTAGGTTCAGAGCCGATCGATGGCGTGGGGAACACCGAGCCGGGAGCGCCGAGTCCTGAAGGCGGGCCACTCGTCGATCGCGGTCACCCTGCCCAAGCCGTGGGCCGAGGCGATGAATCTGCGTCCGGGGGACCTCGTCGTCTTCGACCAGAACGACGACGGCACGCTCTACCTGAAGCCGGCGCCGACCCCCGGCGCGCCGGTCGTCACGACCCCGTTCCTAGTCCAGGCCCGCTCGATCGAGACCCCGGGCCTGCTCGAACGCCTGATCGTCGGCGCTTATCGCGTCGGGCACGACGCGATCGAGGTGCGCACGGACGTCCCGCTCGCCCCGGACCGGATGGAGGAGCTGCTGCAGGCGGCCCGAGGGCTGCTCGGCGTTTCGGTCGTGGCCCAGGAGCCGAACCGGGTGGTGCTCCAGAACTTCATCGACCCGTCGAAGTACGGCCTGCCGCAGCTGGTCCAGAGGATGAAGATGATCCTGGTCGCCTTCCTCGAGGAGATGGAGGAGGTCGCGCGGCGACGCGGGCGCAGCCGCCGGCTTCCGACGCTCGAGGAGGAGGCGAACAAGGTGCTGGCCCTCCTCGTCCGCCAGCTGTTCCTCGCCAGTCGAGACTGGTCGCTCGCCCGTCGGATCGGAAGCCCCGACCCTCGCCAGCTGCTCGAGTGGCGGGTAGTGGTGCACTCGCTCGAGGAGCTCTCCGCGCTGTTCGGCGAGGCGCTGGCGACCCTGAACGAGGAGGCACCCCGCCTCTCCGCGGACGCGGCCGCGAGCCTCGCGGAAGTCCTGCCGGAGGTCAAGAGCCAGCTCAAATCGGTCGTCGACACGGTGATGCACCCGTCCCTCGACCACGCCTGCGAGGTCTACCAGCAGGGCGACCGGGTCGGCAACGGCTCGGCGCTCGCCGCGGTCGCCACCGCCCTGAGCTCGCGCCAGAGCCGGTCGCGCGCCACGTCCTACCTGCTCAAGCGCTCCGGCACGTGCCTGTCGCTGCTCGCCGAGCTCGCGATCGACCGGGCCGTCGCCTCGGGCAACGAGACGGTCCTCACCGAGCTCGCCTGAGCCCCGGCGGGGCCGCCGGCGCTTTATCCGTCCGGGATACGCACCGTCGTTACGGGTGCCGTCTCCCCATACGAACGCCATATCCTCCGTTTTCGGGTGAGTCGCCGAAGGGGGAGACGATGTTCGACTCTATCGACGATTGGCTGATCATCGCCGTGGTGGCCGGGATCCTGTTCTACGGGTCCAGCAAGATCCCCCAGTTGGCCCACAGCCTCGGCCGCTCCGTCGGGGAGTTCAAGAAAGGCCGCCTCGAGGTCGAGCGCGAGCTGAAGGCCGAGCCGGCTGCCCCGTCGGGCGCCGCGCCGGCCCCGTCGTCGGCGCCGCGCTAGGGCGGCCGCACGCACGCCGGCATGGGAGAGGGAGGAACGCTTCGGCGACCGGGCGGCGTCGGTGCGGTCCGTCCACACGCGTCACGGATCGTATCGGTAGGGGACGATGGGGGACCTCGACCGGATCCTGGCGATCGTCTCCGAGGTCCGCCATCGGCTCGTTCGGATCTTCCTGGTCCTCGGCCCCCTCTTTGGCGCGCTCCTCCTCGTCAAGCTCGTTCCGCTGCGGCTGACGGTCGTCGGCCGGTCGATCCCGTTCGCCTACCCGTGGCCGAGCCCGTTCTACAACATCACCGCGCAGGTGTTCCGCGCGATGGCCGCCTGGATGCTCCCGCCCGGCGTCACGCTCCTGAACGTCGGGGTGGCGGACTCGATCGTCGTCCAGATGGAGATCGGGCTCCTGCTCGCGATCATCCTCGGGATGCCGTGGATCGTCCACGAGGTCGGGGCGTTCCTGGTCCCGGCGCTCCGCCGCAACGAGCGGGCCCTCCTCCGTCAGATCGGGATCCCGGCGACCGGACTGTTCGCCGTCGGAACGGCGATCGGCGTCTTTGCGCTCACCCCGTTCACCTTCCGGCTCCTCTTCCTCTACGTCGCCGCGATGGGCCTCGCGCCGGTGCTCGGCGTGCAGTCGTTCGTGACGTTCGCGCTCCTCTACTCCCTCGCGTTCGGGGTGGTCTTCGAGCTGCCCGTGTTCATCTACGCGCTCACCCGCCTCGGGGTCGTGCGCGCGAGCGCCTGGCGCAGGCACTGGCGCGGGGCGATCCTCGGCGCCCTGATCTTCGGCATGATCGTCACCCCGGACAACTCCGGGATCACGATGCTCCTCATCGCGGCACCGATGATCGCGCTCTACCTCGGAGGGGCCTACTTCGCCGCGCGCTGGGAGCAGCGAACGACCCGGGACCGTCCACCGGCGCTGACGTCGGGCGCGGGGTGAACTGATGGGCCTGTTCTCCGACGTCGACTGGGTGATCATCGTCGCCGTCGCCGCGTTCCTCCTGTTCGGACGGGAGAACGCGCAGGTGGTTCGCACGCTTGGTCGGTGGTACGGCCGCGCCGTACGGTTGAAGCAGGAGATGCTGAGCGAGGTCTCGAAGGCGGCCGACCTGCCGGTCGGGGCGGTCGGCGCGGCGGGCCTCCGGGGCGCCCTCCTCGGGCTCGACCCGGCGGTCTCCCGCGCCAGCGGAATCCCCGCCGCGGTGACGACCCCTCCCGTCGCGGTCGCTTCGTCCCCCGCGTTCCCCGAGATCCCCTGGACCGGCGGGTCGCCGATCCTCTCCTGGTCGGTGACGGGCGTCGCGCCCGAGGCGGAGCGGTTCCCGTGAGCGCGCTCTCCACGGACCAAGTGGTGACGATGACGGAGATCCTCGTGATCCTGATGGGAATCGGCATCACCTGGGCGGTCTACTACGGGAGCGAGCGAGCCGAGCTCCCCGGCACGGCGACGATCCCTTCGCCGGACGAGGCCGACGACGCGCACCCGGACACCCGAGGGAGAACGCTGTGAACTTTCCCGAGCTGTGCGGCACCGAAGCCTGCCCGTTCCAGACCCGGCGCGACCCCGCGCTCGACCTCCCCGTCGGCGCGGTCCGGCGGGTCGCGGCGGCGGACGGTGACGTCGACGAGACGAAGCGCAACATCCTCAAGCTCGCCGCGGTCGCGGGGGTCCTCGGCATCGGGGCCGGCGGGGCGGTCGGCGGCGCCCTCCAGTTCGCCCAGCCTCCCGTCATCGGACTGTCGAGCTACCCCAGGGTGCTGCTCCTCGACGTCGACGGGCGGCCCCTCACGCTGGGGAAGGGCTCCCTCGACCCCTCCAACCCGAGCGGCCTCAACGGCAATACGTCAGAGCTCTACCTGTTCAACTACCCCCTGCGCAACGAGCCGAACTTCCTGCTGAATCTCACCCAGATCACCCTCCCTGGATCGGGCGTCCCGGGGGCGATCGGCTCCCCGCCAACGCTCGTCGCCTACAGCGCGATCTGCCAGCACCTCGGGTGCCCGGCGCCGGCGATCGCGTACTATCCCCCGGGCACCTGCCCGAACGACACCCC
Organism: Thermoplasmata archaeon; assembly: GCA_035499455.1. Taxonomy (GTDB): domain Archaea; phylum Thermoplasmatota; class Thermoplasmata; order Lutacidiplasmatales; family UBA184; genus Lutacidiplasma. The sequence goes on from DATJYS010000005.1 coordinate 106,887, forward strand.
CGGCAACATGACCTACTACATCCACTGCTCGTGCCACGGCTCCACGTACGACGTGACGAACCGGGCGTCGAACCTGACCGGGCCGGCGGTCCTCCCGCTGCCCCAGGTGATCCTCGACGTGCCGACGACGACCGGTCCGACGGCGAACCAGATCTACGCGATCGGAATGACCGCGGGCTCTCCCCCGGTGAACGGCCATCTCAACACGCTGCAGGGCGACTACGGCGTCGGGAACACGAGCCAGCTCGCGACCCAGAGCCCGGTGCAGGTCTGCAACTGGTGAGCGCGGGCGAGGGAGGGTCGTGACGTTCTCGAGATGGTACAACCGGACCCTCAACCGGATCTGGGGGTTCGTCGAGGACCGGACCGCGATGAAGAAGTGGGCGCTCCGCCCCCAACCCGAGTTCACGTTCAAGCCGTCGTACTGGACCGGGGCGTTCGTCGTCAACGCGTTCCTGTACCAGGTCGTCTCGGGGGCGCTGCTCCTGCTGTACTATCAGCCGAGCACCGCCGCGACGCTCACCCCGTGCGGCCAGACCGTCGGGGCCCTCTCGTCCGCGCCGGCGGCGTGGTGCTCGACGTATTACCTCATCCATTCCGTGCCGATGGGCGCGCTGCTGCTCTCGACCCACCTCTACGGCGCCTACGCGATGATCTTTCTGATGTTCGTCCACTTCTTCCGCGGCTACTATCTCGGGGTCTACAAGGCGCCCCGCGAGTTCTCCTGGATGGTCGGCACCCTCCTGATGATCTTCACCCTCGGGATGGGGTTCACCGGATATCTGCTCCCCTACACCCAGCTCTCGTACAACGCGACGAACGTCGGTCTCGTGCTCGCCCTGCGGCTGCCGACGTTCGGGCCGCTCCTCGGGCCGTTCATCCTCGCCGACGGGACGTCGCAGGGCCTCCTGTCGAGGATGTTCGACGCCCACGTGCTGCTGATCCCGATCGCGCTCGGGGCGCTCCTGTACGCGCACATCGCGCTGTTCGAGTCGCACGGGATCGCCCCGCCCGCCACCTCCGACCCGGTGCAGCGGCGACGGTTCACCGAGAAGGACGACAAGGGCCACGTCCCGTTCATGCCCCACATCCTGTTCTACATGGCGAAGTGGGGGCTCCTCTACACGGGCATCCTCTTCGGCATCGCCGCGCTGTGGCCCTGGCAGCTCCCCACGTACGTCGGCAACCTGGCCGCGACCCCCGGGGTGACGGAGCCGGATTGGTACTTCCTCTGGCTGTTCAAGCTGGTCGACTTCCAGGGCGTGACCCCGGTCATCGCCATCGGAGCGACCACCGCGATCATCGTCTACGTGCTGTTCCTCCCGTTCCTCGACCGCTCGCCCCGCACGCACCCGCGCGACCGGCCGCTGTTCATCTGGCTCGCCACTTCCCTGCTCGGGTTCTTCGTCCTCCTCACCGTCTGGGGCGGGGAGACCCCCGGTATCCAGATCCCGCCGATGACGGTGGCCCAAACGATCGGCCCGGTCTTCGCGGTGAACGCCGTCGTCGTCGTCCTGTTCCACTGGCGGTACATGCGCAGCTATCACCGGCGGCTCGCCGCGCAGACCAGCGCGTCGTTCTCGGGGGTCTACGGGGGCGCGCCCGCCGCCGCGGCCCCGGGCCGCGCCGTCGCGGAGGCGATGCCCCATGAGTGAGCCGGCGGAGGCGCCGAAATGGAAGACCGGAACGCTGTGGGGGATTCTCGCCGGCTTCGTGATCGTCGGGTCGGCCGGCGCCGCGACGTTCATCTACGGGGCGCTCGGCGTGGTCTCGGGCGATCTGATCGGCTTCCTCTTCCTCGGGGTCGGCGCGCTCGCGGCCGTCCTGGCGTTCCTGTTCACCCTGGGGATCCTGTACCGGGTCGACCGGTACCGCGGCGTGACGAGCAGGAGAGTGGAGCTGTTTGAATAGCGACGCAGCGACGCTGCACGAACTGCGGGAGCGGACCCTCACGCTCTACACCTCGGTCACCGTGCTGATGATCCTCGGCATCGCGGTCCTCGCGGTCTACGCGATCCGGCTCGGGTCGCTCCTGGGCCCGGGCGCCCAGGAGTCGTTCGGCCTCGCGATCGCCCTGATGTCGCTCATGGCCGCCGCGATCTTCCACGTCGTCGACCGCACGTACCGGGCGTGGCCGCTCGGTCGACGGATCTCGCCGACCGACCCGGGGCCGGTCAGCGCGACGGCGCAGATCCGCTTCCTGAAGGTGCTGATCGTCGTCCTCACCGCCGCCGCGATCGCCTACGTGATCGGAGGGTTGCTGTCGTGACCGGACGGAGGGAGGCGTGAGCGCGCTCGAGACGGCGGTCGTGCTGATCGCCCTGATCGTCGGCTTCTCCGGCTTCGTCCTCGGGATCCTCGCCTACCGCGGGGCCTGGCTCCTCGCGGTCCTCAAGCGGTGGATCTTCACGACCGACCACAAGCGGATCGGCCTCATGTACATCGGGATCGGGATCCTGTTCTTCTTCATCGGCGGGATCTACGCGACCCTGATCCGCACGGACCTCGGCCTCGTGCAGGGACTCGGGCTCGACCCGCAGACGACCCTCGGGATCTCGCCGGACGTCTACTCCGTGCTGTTCACGATGCACGGGGTGCTGATGATCTTCATGTTCGTCATCCCGACGCTCGCCGGCTTCGGCAACTACCTCGTCCCGTCGATGATCGGGTCGAAGGAGATGGCCCTGCCGCGGATCAACGCGATCGCCTTCTGGCTCCTCCCGCCCGCCGGGGTGATCCTCATCCTCTCGAACGCCAACGCGGGCTGGACCGGCTACGTGCCGCTCTCGGTCGAGGCCCCGGGGAACGGCATCGACCTCTGGATCCTCGGCCTGCACATCCTCACCATCTCCTCGATGCTCGGCTCGGTCAACTTCCTCGTCACGATCATCAAGCACCGCGCCCCCGGGGTCCACTACTGGAACATGCCGCTGTTCGTCTGGGCGACCCTGATCAACTCGGTCCTGCTGATCTTCGCGCTGCCGTCGCTCTCCATCGGCCTCACGATGATCCTGTCGGACCGCCTCCTGGGGACGCACATCCTGGCGGCGGCGAACGGGACCCCGCTCGGCGGGGCGCTCCTCTACCAGAACGTCTTCTGGTTCTTCGCGCACCCCGAGGTGTACATCATGGTCCTGCCGGCGTTCGGCCTGATCTCCACCGTCCTGCCGAAGCTCGCCCGCAAGGACATCTTCGGCTACGGGGCGATGGCGATCTCGCTCGGCGTCTTCGCCGTCCTCTCCTTCGCCGTCTGGGAGCACCACATGTTCGTCACGGGGATCGCGACGAACGTCCGGTTCGTCTTCATGCTCGCGACGATGGCGATCGCGGTCCCGTCCGCGGTGAAGACGTTCAACTGGGTCGCGACGCTCTGGGGCGGACGGATCTGGATGGCGGTGCCGATGTGGTTCTGCGTCGCGTTCATCACCGGGTTCGTCATCGGCGGCCTCTCCGGGCTCATGCTCGCCTCCATCCCGATCGATTACCTCTACCACGGGACGTACTTCGTCGTGGCCCACTTCCACTACATCCTGCTCGGCGGGACCCTGATGGCGATTTTCGCGGCGATCTACTTCTACTTCCCGATCATCACCCGGCGCTGGTACAACCAGCGGCTGGGCCAGGTCCACTTCCTGCTCACGTACGTCGGGGTCAACGCCCTCCTCTTCCCGATGTTCATCCTGGGCGCGGAGGGGATGCCGCGACGGGTCTACACCTACCTGTGGACGGGCAACTTCCAGGCGCTCAACTTCCTATCGACGCTGGGTGCGTACATCCTGGGCATAGGCCAGCTCGTCTTCCTGTACAACATGGTCTACTCCTACTTCGCCGGCACGCCGGTCGCGACCGACGACCCGTGGGGCGAGCCGCTCCCCTCGACGATGACCGGCCCCGCGACGACGCCCGCTCCGCTGCCGTCCCGGACACCGGGCCCGGTGCCGACCGCGACCCCGACGGAGTCCCCGTAGGACGGTTCCGCATGGGATCGGTGCGCGGCCACGACCTCTTCCGCATCGCGGTCCTGTTCGCCGCCGTGCTCTGCTACGCCACGATCCTCCTCGGCGGGAACGTCATGGCGAACAACGACGGGCTCGGCTGCCCGCACTGGCCGACGTGCTACCCGAACGGCAACCTGCTGCCCGCGTTCCAGGGCCCCGCGGCCGTGGAGTGGAGCCACCGGGTATTCGCGTTCTTCCTCTCGATCTCCGTGCTCGCGGTCGCCCTGCTCGGAGTGGCGTACGAGCGGGGTCGGCGCGTCCTGTTGCGCCTCGGGCTCGCCTCGCTCTCGCTCGTCGTCTCGGAGGCGCTCCTCGGGGGGCTCGTCGTCGAGAGCGATCTCCGGGCGGTCCTGATCCTCGCGCACCTCGGCCTCGCCACGGTGCTGTTCGGCCTCCTGCTGATCCTCGTCCTGCTCTCCAACCTGCGGGAGATGCCGCGTCGCTGGATCGAGTGGGCTCGGCAGGCGTCGGAGGAGGTGCCCCCGGCGCCGACGTCGGTCGAACCCGCGGCCCCGGCACCGTTCGGGCGCGGCGGCCCGATCGAGCGATCCCCCGAAGCCTGAAGGTCGTCGCCGACCTTCCGCCCCCCCGCAGGAGACCGTGACGAACGCTCCTTCCGCCGGCCCGTCCGCCGCCCCCGCGCCTCCGCCCGGTTGGGGAGCGTACATCGCCCTCGCCAAGCCCGGCATCACGGCCCTGATCTGCACGGTCGCGGTGGGCGGGTTCGTCCTCGCGAGCCCCCGGTCGATCGATCTCCTCCGGCTCGGGATCCTCGTCGCCACCGGGGCCGCCGCGAGCGCGGGAGCGGCGATGCTGAACCACTACCTCGACCGGGACCTCGACCCGCGGATGCGGCGCACGCGAGGCCGCCCGCTCGCCACCGAGGACCCGGCGCCGTCCGCCCCGGTCCTGGTCGGCGGGCTCGCGCTGCTCGCCGGGGGGATCGGCGCGGCCGCACTGTGGCTCAACCTCCTCACCGCGTTCTCGATCCTGCTCGGCGGCCTCACCTACGTGGTGGTGTACACCGCGTGGCTGAAGCGCCGGTCGAGCTGGAACATCGTCATCGGCGGCTTCGCGGGGAGCGCCCCGGCGCTCGCGGGCAGCGCCGCGGCGGTCGGGGACTGGACGACCGGCGCGATCGCCTTCGCGATCCTGGTTTTCTTGTGGACGCCGCCCCACTTCTGGAGCCTCGCGCTCCTGCTCCGCGACGACTACGCCCGGGCGGGGCTGCCGATGCTCCCGAGGATGGACGACGTCGCCTTCTCGGGGAAGGTCGTCGTCGTCTCGGCCGCGCTCCTCATCCCCGCCGCCGTGCTCATCGGCTGGTCGGGGGCGGTCGCCTGGCCCGTGCTCGTCGCGCTCGTCGCCCTCGGCGCGATCTTCACGGTGCTGACGCTCCCCCTCTGGACGAGCGTCACCGCGCGCAGCGCCCGCCGCGGCTTCTTCTTCTCCGGACCGTACCTGCTCCTCGTCGTCGTCGCGATCCTCGTGAACACCCCGCTCCTGCGGGGCGGCGTCCCGACCGGCCTGTAGGGCGCCGCGCGAGAAGCTTATCTCGGTGCGAGGTGCCTTTCGGTCCGATGTCGCCTCCGGAACCGGGACCGTCGAGCGACGACCGCCTCCGCGACACCGAGGCCGTCCTCCGCCGCCTCGGCTACGCCCGCGTCGCCCCGGAGCGCAAGCCCGGCGAGCCCGAAGCGTCGTTCTGGGTGCAGGAGGCCGGAGTGCCGCGCCGGACGTACCCCGTGTACGTCCCGTCCGGCGAGCGGGCGAGCGTCGGCGACCGCATCGACCGGTGGCTCGCCCTCAGCCGCGGCAGCGCGGCGGCGCGTCGCCGCGCGATCTTCGTCGCCCCCAACGACAACGCCGCCGACGAGGCGTGGACCCACCTCGCCGGACCGGACGAGCCGGCGATCGAGCACGAGGTCGCGATCCTCGTCGTCCCTCCCGAAAGCGTGGTGGAGCCGGCGCCCCACTTCCATCTCCGCAAGGTGCACCCCCGTGAGGTGCTGCGCGTCGCGACGGGGGTCGTCGTCGGGCTGTTCCGCCGCTCTCAGGCGTCCGAGGGGTCCGCCCAGATCGACTTCGAGGAGATGCTCGGCCTCCTGCGGCGCCGCTTCGGGATCGACGTGCTCGGCTCCCTCGGGGTCCGGTCCGACGAGGACGCCCTCTTCCTCCTGTACCAGCTCGCGCACCGGGACTCCTACGCACCGGGGGACCCCGGCGCGAACGTCCACCTCCTGGTCCTCCGCCCGACCGGCCCCGCCGCCCGCCTCCCGTGGTTCGCGGCGTAGGCGCGCGAACGGACCGAGAGATTAAGAACGCGGGACCCGTCGTCGGGGGCGACGATGGGCGACGAGGGGTACTCGAACCCGTACACGCCCTACCCGGGAAGCTCGACGCCCCCGTCCGCGACGACCCCGGAGGAGGGGAAGGCGGACCTGTGGGGGTTCTTCTGGCTCGCGCTCCTCAACACGGCGATCATCGCGGTCGCCGGGATCGCCACGTGGTGGTTCGTCCGGTAGGCGGGCGGCGCCCCGGCGGGCAAACCATTATCTCGCCCTCCTCGGTCGGCGCGCCGCCGGCGCGGGGCCGTGGGGTAGCTTGGACCATCCTTCTTGCTTGGGGTGCAAGAGACTCCGATTCAAATTCGGACGGCCCCACCGGGCCCGGCGGCCGTAGCGGACGCCCCCCAGAACGATGAGCCGACGCTTCCTTGACGACCGACGCCGCGACCCGTTCTACCGGGCCGCGCAGAGCGAAGGGCTGCGCTCGCGGGCGGCGTTCAAGCTCGACTACCTCGACCGGCGCTTCCGCCTCCTGCCGCGCGACGGGCGCGTGCTGGACCTCGGCGCCGCGCCCGGCGGCTGGTCGGTGGTCGCCGCCGATCGCGTCGGGCCGCGCGGGCGGGTCGTCGCGGTCGATCCCCGGCCGATCGAACCGATCGAAGGGGTGCGGGTGGTGCGCGGCCGCGTCGGGGACGCGGACCTGATCGCGCGGCTCGGGCCGGAGCCGTTCGACCTCGTGATCTCGGACATGTCGCCGCGCATCAGCGGGGCGTACGCGACCGACCACGCGCGGTCGGCCGAGCTCGTGCGCGAGGCGCTCCGGCTCGCGGAGGGGGTGCTCGACCGGGGGGGCGCGTTCGCCGCCAAGGTGTTCGACGGGGATCTCGTCGCGGAGCTCGAGTCGGAGATGGAGCGCTCGTTCGCGCGGGTCCACCGGACCAAGCCTCCGGCGTCGCGCGAGGCGTCCTCGGAGCTGTACCTCGTCGGGGTCGGATTCGGGCGCGGACGGGCCCGCCACCGAGGGCCGGCGCCGCCCCGGGCTTCCGATATATAGTTTCGTAGAGTAGGTCCGCCTCCCTGGTTGAGGCCTGGTGCGTCGTGATTAGATTCGGACCCGCAGGGATCCCCCTTTCCTGCAAGGGCCGGACGTTGCGCGACGGGATCGCGGACGTCCACCACCTCGGGTTGACCGCGATGGAAGTGCAGTTCATCAAGGTTAATCACCTCACTCGCCCGGCGCTCGACGAGGAGATCGGCAAGCTGCCGCGCGAGCTCGCCCAGCAGCTCGTCGTCGCCGTGGGGCCGGCCGAGAAGCCCGGCGGCCCCACGACGGCGGAGGCGCTCGCCGCCCCGTTGCGTCGGCGCGACGCGCTCACGACGCTCACCTGGAGCCTCGCAAAGGACTGGACCGACCTCGAGACGACGCGGGTCCTCGCGCGGGCGCTCGACGTCGACCTCACGCTGCACGCCCCCTACTACGTCGATTTCTTCGGCTCGGACGACGCCCGCGAGCAGTCGACCCGGCAGATCCAGTGGACGGGGGTCCTCGCCCAGGGGCTCGGCGCCCGGCTCGCCGTCACGCACCTCGGGTTCTACGGCCCGGGGCCGCGGGGCGATTCGGTCCAGGCGCTCACGGAGATCGTCTCCGACCTCTCCGACTGGCTCCACCGCTCGACGAAGGGGAAGGTCCGCCTCGGCATCGAGCCGAGCGGGCACCCCGACGTCTTCGGCTCGCGCGAGGAGGTGCTCGAGCTCGTCCGCCACGCGAAGGGGACCGTCCCCGTCCTCAACCTCCCGCACCTCGCCGCCCGCGAGCGCAAGAGCTTCGAGGACCCCGAGGAGCTCGACCCGGTCCTCCAGGAGTTCGTGAAGGCGACCGACGGTCCGCTCTACCTGAACTTCTCGGGCGTCGAGTTCTACGGGCCGGGGGAGTTCCGCCTCACCCCGATCAAGCGGGGGCTCGTCCGGTTCGACCCGCTCGCCGAGCTCCTCGCGGAGCGCGACTACGACCTCTCGGTCATCTCGAGCTCGCCGCTCCTCGAGCACGACGCGATGTACATGAAGCTCCTCTACGAGCGCTCGCTCACGAAGCGCTGGAGCCGGCAGCACCCGCCCCCGGCGCCGCGTCCGGCGCCGAAGCCTGCCGCGAAGGCGCCTCTGGCGCCGGCCCGCACCGCGCGCCCGGCCCCGGCCCGTCGACCGCCCCCCGCGCGCCCCCGTCGCGCGGCCCGGCCCCGCCCGCGCCGGCCGCGCCCGGCACGGCACCGGCCGGCGCCGAAGAAGGGAGGTGGCGGTGGCCGCCGTCGCTCCCGCTGACGGCTCCCGGTTCGACCGGGCCCAACGGTACATCGGCGAGCGCGTCACCGAGGCGCTCCGGCGCGTGGACGCCGAGGCGATCGCGCGGGCCGTGCAGATCCTGCACGCCGCGCCGCAGGTGTTCGTCTACGGCGCCGGCCGCAGCGGGATCATCGGCCGCGCGTTCGCGATGCGGCTCGTCCAGGCCGGATTGCGCGCGTACGTGATCGGCGAGAGCGTCACGCCGATCGTGACGCCCGGCGACGCGGTGTTCATCCTCTCGGGCCAGGGCGAAAGCTACTCCTCGATCCAGACCGCGAACATCGTGCGCCGCGAAGGGGCGAAGCTGATCGTGCTGACGTCCCGGTCGAGTTCGAAGCTCGCGCACGCCGCGACCCAGCTGATCGCCGTCGAGTTCCCCGACGACGCCGACCGGCCGAAGTACGCGCCGCTCGGTACGCTCTTCGAGTCCGCGAGCTTGCGGCTCACGGACGCGCTGATCGCGGAGCTCCTCGCCACCCGCGGTGAGAGCGAAGCGTCGATGCGCGGACGCCACGCGATCATGGTGTAGCCCCCGGCGCGCGCCCAAACCTTAAGGGCCGGGGGCCCTCCCGGGCGACCGTGCCACGCGCCGACACCGTGGGCCAGACCCTCCTGCCCGTCCCGACGCGCTTCTTCGTGACGAGCGGCAAGGGGATCAACAAGACGAGCGAGCTCAACGCCTTCGACCTCGCGCTCCTGCAGGCCGGGATCGGCGAGCAGAACTTGGTCAGCGTCTCCTCGGTCCTGCCGATCGGGATCCGCCAGACCGACCGGACGAAGATCGCCCGGGGGGCGATCACGCACTGCGTCCTCGCCCGCCACAGCGGCGGGGAGGGCGAGGTGATCAGCGCGGGCGTCGCCTACGGGTTCCGCGCGGATGGCGCCGGCGGGTACGTCGCGGAGGGCCACCTGCACGGCACGCAGAAGTCGCTCAAGGAGTTCCTCAAATGGCGGATGCAGGAGATCGCGCATTTCCGCGGCGTCGAGCTGCGGCGCATCCACTACCGGACCGAGGAGCTGTCGATCCCGATGGACCACTACGGGGTCTGCATCTCGGCGGTCGTCTTCCTGCCGTGAGGCGAGCGCGCCGCTACAGCAGCTTGCGGAAGAGGAGCTTGTCCTCGAGGCTCCCGTCGATCGCGAGCTTGCGGAGGACGAGCGCCTTCATCGGCCCGATCTCCTTCTTCACGAGGCCGTCGAACGTCGCGACGTCCGTGGTGATCGTGAGGTCGGCCTTCGGCACCTCGGCCGTCCGCAGGTTCGTGAGCCGGCCGGCCGAGAGATCGACGGCGTAGCTCCCTTCGTCCGTGATGCGGATGCGGATCGTACGCTCGACCCCCCTCAGCTCCTCGGCCATCGCGGGCGTGCGCTGGGCGTGGCGGTTGAACCGGTCGACCAGCGACACGAGCGTCTCCTCGACCGTCATGCGACGAACCCGTCCAGCGTTGGACCCGGCCGGGCCCCGATAACCCTTTTCGTGGTCGTCCACGACGAGCGCAACCACGTCGGGAGCGGACGGTCCGGCCGCACCGTTCGGCGCACGAACTCGATCGTCCTCGCGTCCGAAGGATAGCCGCTGCCGACCGGTTCCCCCAGGCGCGCGGCCAGCCGAGCGATCGCGCGGTCGCGGAGCACCTTGGCCACGACCGACGCCGCCCCGACGAGCGGAACGTCACGGTCGGCTTTGTGGCGCGCGATGAACTCGGCGCGGCCCCCGGCGAGCGCCTCGACCGTGCGGCCGAACCGCGCCGCGTCCGTGTCGCACGCATCGAGGTAGGCGACCCGCGGCGAGAGGTCGCGGGCGAGGCGGGCGAACGCGCGGGCTTCGAGCAGGTTGAGCTCGCCCCGGGCGACGGAGCGGTCGATCTCCCGGGGGCCCAGGCTCACCGACCGGCACGTGCCGAGCCGCTCGAGCCGGCCGTAGACCGCCTCCCGGGCGGCCGGGGAGAGCTGCTTCGAGTCCCGGGCGCCCGTGCCCGTCACCTCGGGGAGGCGCGCGGCCGGCACGGCGAACGCGGCGACCACGAGCGGGCCGAGCCACGACCCGCGTCCGGCCTCGTCGATGCCGATGACGACGTCGTCCGTCCCGCCCGGCACGGACGCGTCCAGCCCGCTCGCCGTTATCACGGTGCAGCCGGGCCGCGAGCGCCCGTCTGAAAGGCTAAAATACGGCACCTTGGTCGGAACGCCCCTCGGGGGTGCACGATGGGGATCTGGCAGGGCCGCTCCCGGCGCAAGCGCACGGGCGGCCGGTTGCGACCGATCCGCAAGAAGCGCCGGTTCGAGATCGGTCGGGAGATCCAGACCGCCACTCTCGGCGCCGGGACCGCCAAGAAGTACCGGGTGCGCGGCGGCAACCGCAAGATGCGGATCCTCACGTCGCAGACGATCAACGTCTACGACCCGGCGACGAAGAAGATGCAGTCCGCCCGCGTCGTCACGGTCCGGGAGAACCCCGCGAACCCGAACTACGTCCAGCGCAACATCATCACGAAGGGTGCGATCCTCGAGACCGAGCTCGGCCTCGTGCGAGTTCGCTCGCGGCCCGGGCAGGACGGCGTGCTGAACGGCGTCCGCCTGCCGGCGCCCCCCGCGTAGGACCGCGCCGGCGACGCCGATGCCGGAGCATTTCTACGTCTATCCGGCCTACCTCGATCGCAAGCTCGCCCGCTCCGACGGGCGGCGCGTCCCCGAGGCAGAGGGGACCCCGGACGTGACGGTCGAGGAGATCGCGCAGGCCGCGAAGCGCCTCGGCTGGAAGGCGGAGGCCGAACCCGCGAAGCACTACCCGCGCCGCTTCTTCCTCTACGGGGGACGGGTCAAGGTGACGAAGCGGGCCGGGGCGCCGAAGGCGAAGGCGCTCCGGACGCTCGCCGACGAGGTCCGCAAGGTGCGCGCCCAGGCGAGCAAGGCGTAGATGGACGAGCCCGGAACGGTCTACTTCACCGGCACCGCCGGGGCCGGCAAGACGACGTTCGTCCGCGCGCTCGCCGACTGGATGCGCGCCGCCGGCTACGACGCGACCGTCGTGAACCTCGACCCCGGCAACGAGAACCCCGCGCTCAACCCGGACATCGACATCCGCGAGTGGGTCCGCCTGCCCGACGTGCAGGACGAGTACGGGCTCGGTCCGAACGGCGCGCAGGTCGCGGCCGCCGACATGATCGCGCTCAAGGTCTTCGACGTGAAGGCGGCGATCGCGGAGCTGAAGACCGACTACGTCCTCATCGACACTCCGGGCCAGATCGAACTGTTCGCCTTCCGCGAGGCGTCCAAGGCGATCGTCGACGCCCTGAGCGGGGACCGCTCGATCCTCGCCTTCCTGTTCGACCCGGCGCTCGCGCGCACGCCCGGAGGGTTCGTCTCGCTGCGCATGCTGAGCGCCACCGTCGAGTTCCGGTTCCGCCTGCCGATGCTACAGGTGCTGTCGAAGTCGGACGTCCTCTCCGCCGAGCAGCTGCGCGAGATCGCCGGCTGGTCGGAGGACCCCGAGGCGCTCCACGCGGCCGTGACGCGGGACGCGCCGACCCCCGACGTGCAGCTGTCGACCGAGCTGTTCCGGGCGATCGAGACGATGGCGCCGCTCTCCGACCTCCTACCGGCGTCGGCGACCGAAGCGACCGGGCTCGACGTCTTCTATCGGTCCTGCCAGCGGGTCTTCTCGGGCGGCGAGGACCTCGAGCCGTCGCACGCGCCGACGGAGAGCGACGGTTAGGCGTCGTCGCCGAAGAAGAGACCCATCCCGGCCGACGCGGCGTCCTCCTCGTCCTTGAACCGCTGGTACAGCGCGGCCGCGTCGGCGGCGGACGGGCGATCGCCAAGCGGCGTCAACAGCTCCTCCGCGCGCCGCACGGCGTCGGGGGAGCCCTCGATCAGCACGTAGGTCCGGTCGGCCGGCCCGTCGAGGGCCGCCGCGGAGCGCACCTTGTGACTCTGCCGGGAGACCACGTCGTCCGCGAGCGCGGCGTCGAGCTCCGTCTTCTTCGACGTCGGGATAGAGAACAGCGCCCAGGCCATGGCGCCGGGCGACCGCTCCTCCCTATATGGACGTTGTGCGGCCGGACCGGACGGTATCGACGGCGACAAGGCAGAAGAGCCCCGCGCGTCCTCCGGGGGCATGGCGGCCGCTCTCGACGCCTCCCCGATCCTGCTGATCGGCACCGCCCACGTCGTCGACCTCGCCGCGCCGATCCGCACGGTGCTCGCGGGGCGGGCGCTCGACGGGATCGCGATCGAGCTCGACGGGGAGCGGGCGCACCTCCTGTTCGCGGACGGGGAGACGGCGGGCCGCCCCGCGCAGGTCCCGATCTTCGCCCGGCTCTGGTCCGTCCTCCAGCGGCGGCTCGGGGCCGACCTGGGGGGTGGCATGCCGGGCGCGGAGATGCGGACCGCCGCGACCGTCGCGCGCGAGCGGAACCTCCCGCTGTTCCTCATCGACGACCCGGTCCGGGCGATGCTGAACCGGCTCCTCACGACCATGCCCGCGAAGGAGCGGATCACGCTGCTCGTCGGTTCGATCGCCGCGCTCCTCATCCCGACCCGGTTCGTGAAGGCGCAGATCGACGACTACGCCGACCGCCCCGAGGCGATCGTCGCCGAACTGCGGGAGGCGAGCCCGACGATCGCGCGCGTCCTACTGGACGAGCGGAACGAGCACATGGCCGACCGCCTCTCCCAGATCCGGGGTCGGGGGTTCCGGCGGGTCGCCGTCGTCGTCGGGGACGCCCACGTCGCCGGACTGCGCGCGGAACTCGAACGACGCGGGATCCCGGTGGAGGCGCTCGGCTTCTCAAGCCTGCGGGGGATCACAGCACCGTCATCGAGCCCTTCGTAGCGGTCTCGATCGCCCGCTCGAACGCCGCCGCGAGCTCGCCGATCTCGGGGCTCGTCTGCTCGTCGATCCTCCCGTCGTCCGACTTCTCGGAGATCCACGGGGAGACCGGCAGGCGGCCGAGGACGGGAATCCCGTACTCCTCGGCGACCCGAGCGACCCGGCTGGCGCCGAACAGCTCGATCCGCTCGCCGCAGTGCGGGCAGGCGATCCACGACATGTTCTCGACGACCCCCAGGAGCGGGACGTGGAGGTCGCGCGCCATGTTCATCGCCTTCTTCACGATCAGCGCCGCAAGGTCCTGGGGCGTCAGGACGAACACCATCCCATCGATCGGGATCGTTTGGAAGACCGTGAGCGGGACGTCGCTCGTCCCCGGCGGCATGTCGATCAGGAGGTAGTCGAGCGTTCCCCACTGCACGGAGCCGAAGAACTGGGTGATGAGGCGCGTGACGAGCGGCCCCCGCCAGATCACCGGGGTCTGCTCGTCCTCCACCATGAACTGGGAGGAGACCACGGGGATCCCGTTCCGGGACTGGGCCGGTTCGATCCCTTCCCCCCGGTCGACGAGCGGTCCCTGGATGCCGAGCAACTTCGGGATCGACGGCCCGGTCACGTCCGCGTCGAGGATCCCGACGGTCCGGCCGCGGCGTCGCAGCTCGCAGGCGAGCAGCGCCGTCACGGAGGACTTTCCGACCCCGCCCTTTCCGCTGCCGACCGCCACGACGCGTACGATGCGGCCCTTGTCCATCCGCTGCAGCGTCCCTCGGGGACCCCGCGCGGGAGCCGCGTGGCCGTGGGGGGGCGCGGGCGCCGAGGGGGGCGCCGGCGGCACTCCTCCGGCGCTCACGCCGGAAGAACCGGGCGTTGGTATATAAGACCCGGCCCGGTCCGAGAGCCGGAGCGCGCTATGCCGGTCGGTTCCTCGCTCGATCTGGACGAACTGTTCCGCCCGGCGTCGGTCGCCGTGATCGGCGCCTCGAACCGGCCGGGCAAGGTCGGGACGTCGCTCTTCCGCAACATCCTGAGCGCCGGGTTCCAGGGGGTCGCCTACCCGGTGAACCCCGCCTGGAAGAGCGTCTCGGGGGTCCGGTGCTATCCGGACGTCGCCTCCCTCCCCGAGGCACCGGAACTCGGCGTCGTCATCGTCCCCGCAGCCCGCGTCGCCGCGACGGTCGACGAGCTCGGCCGGGCCGGCACGAAGGGCGTGATCGTCATCTCGGCCGGCTTCCGGGAGGTCGGAGCGGCCGGGGCCGCCCTCGAGGCGGAGGTCGTCCGGCGGGCTGCCGCCTACCGCATGTCGCTGGTCGGACCGAACTGCTTCGGCGTCTTCTCCACGGAGCCGGCGGTCTCGCTGAACGCGACGTTCAGCGAAAAGCTGCCGCCCCGCGGCAACATCGCGTTCGTCTCGCAGAGCGGAGCGCTCGGCGCCGGCATCCTGCAGTACGGGATCACGCAGCGGGTCGGCTTCTCCCGCTTCGTCTCCGTCGGGAACCGGGCGGGCGTCGACGAGAACGATCTCCTGCGCGCCCTCGGCCGGGACCCGGCCACGAAGGTGATCCTGCTGTACGTGGAGAGCCTCGCGAACGGCCGAGAGTTCCTCAACGCCGCCCGCGAAGTGACCGAGGAGAAGCCGGTGCTCGTCATCAAGAGCGGACGCACCCCCGCCGGCGAGCGGGCGGCCGTGAGCCACACCGGCTCGCTCGCGCAGTCCGGCCGCGACCAGCTGTACGACGCGCTGTTCGCGCAGGCGGGGGTGCAGCGGGTCAACACGATCGGCGACCTGTTCCGGTCGGCGAAGATCTTCGGCGCGGGGCTCGCGCTCGACGGCCCGCGGCTCGTCATTCTCACGAACTCGGGGGGCCCGGGGATCGTCGCCGCCGACGCCGCGATGCGCTACGGTCTCGAGCTCCCTCCGCTCCCCCCGGTGCTCCACGACGACCTCGCGCGCCGACTCCCGTCGATCGCGTCGGTCGCCAATCCGGTCGACATGACCGCGGACGTCGGCGCGGATCAGTACCGGGAGGTCCTCGGCTCGCTCCTCGCCTCCCCCGCGCTCGACGGGGTCCTCGTGATCTCGACCCCGACCGGGACGATGACGGGGGAGTCGGTCGCCCGCGCGATCCTCGACGCGAAGGGGACGACGACGAAGCCGATCGCCGCCTGCCTGTTCGGCCTCACCGACCTGTCGAACGAAGTGACGTTCCTCGAGGAGCACGGGGTCCCGACGTACACCTTCCCGGAGGAGGCGATCGAAGGGCTCGGGAGCCTCGCGCGGTACCGCGCCTGGCGGACCCGTCCGCGCACCGAGGTCCGCTCGTTCGCCGTCGACGGGGCGACCGCCCGAGCGACGATCGACCGGGCGCGCGCGTCGGGCCTCTCGGTCCTGCCCGAGTACGCCGCCCGGACGATCCTCTCCGCCTACGGCATCCGCTTCCCCGAGTCGGCGATCGCCCGGACCCTGGACGAGGCGCTCGAGGTCGCCCGCCGGGTGGGGTTCCCGGTCGTCCTGAAGGTCGCCTCGCCGGACATCTCCCACAAGACCGACGTCGGGGGGGTCGCCCTCGGCCTCGGGGACGCCGACGCGCTGCGGCGGGCGTGGCGCACGATGGATTCCGCGGTCCGAGCGGCGGTCCCCACGGCCCGGATCGAAGGGTTCGAGGTCGAGGCCCAGATCCCGCCCGGCAAGGAGGTCCTGGTCGGCATCCAGCGCGACCCCGGCTTCGGGCCGATCGTCGTCTTCGGTCTCGGAGGGATCTACGTCGAGGTGCTGCGGGACGTCACGTTCCGGCTCGCCCCGCTCCGGCCGCTCTCGGCCCAGCACATGATCGAGTCCGTGAGGGCGTACCCGCTGCTGCAGGGCGTGCGCGGCGAACCGCCGGGCGACCTGGGAGCCCTCTCGGAGGCGATCGAGCGGATCTCGCAGCTCGCGATCGACCTTCCCGAGATCGCCGAGCTCGACCTCAACCCGCTGATCGTCCGGCCCGCCGGGCACGGCGTCGTGGCGGTCGACGCCCGGATCGTACTCGCTCCGTCTTCCACAACGGCACCGACCGCTTCAGCTCCTCGATGAGGTACCGCGCCGCCGCGAACGCCTCCGCGCGATGGCCGCACGCCGCGCCCGCGATCACCGACGTCTCGTCCGCGGGGACCCGGCCGGTCCGATGCCAGAGCACCACCCGTTCCGCCCCGAAGCGTCGCCGGGCGGTCGCGGCGATCGCCGCGAGCCGTCGCAGCGCCAACGCCCGGTCGCTCTCGTAGTCGATCGCCTCCACCGCCCCTCGCGCCGTGCGGTCGGCCCGCACCCGCCCCGCGAAGAGGACGACCCCGCCGAGGCCCGGTGCCTCGAGGGCCCGGGCGGCGGCTGCGAGCGAGAGCGGGCGCGTCGTGAGCTGGACCTCCACGTCAGCCACCCCCGTAGGGGGGGTGGACGGAGAGCTCCTCGCCCGGACGGATGCGGGCCGACAGCCGGGTCAGATAGACGTCGCCCCGCACGATCCGGCTCGCCCGGAGGACGGGGACGAGGGACGGGCACTGGCTCCCGAGGCGCCGGACGATCTCGCGCGCCGAGAGCCCACCGGCCGGGACCTCGACGTCGACGAACGACCGGTCGGCCGCCGCGCGCGCTCCCGCGTAGAGCCGGACCCGTACCGTCGCCGGAGCCACGGCCGGGAACGTCGCGCGGCAGGGTAAGGGTTTCCCTGAGGGCGGCACCGATTAATATGCTGGCTCGCTCAAACGGGGTGTGCAGGAGATTTCGGTCCGGGTCGGTGGCCAGGCCGGCGACGGCATCGCCTCGATCGGCGAATCGATCGCCCGCTGCTTCTCCCGGATGGGCCTGCACGTCTTCGGCTTCAACGCCTACCAGTCGGTGATCCGGGGCGGTCACGTCTGGTTTCAGGCGCGCGCCGGGACCGGCCGACCGCATTCCCAGGGCGACGGCGCCGACGTCCTCTACGCCCTCGACCGCGCCTCGGTCGAGATCCACGCTCCCGGCCTCCGCCCCGGCGGGACGGTCGTCTACGACGCCGAGAAGTTCGCCGTCTCGGACGCGGAGCTCCCCCCGGGGGTGAAGGGACTCGCGGTCCCGACGCTCGAGATCGCCCGCAAGTTCACGAGCCAGTCGATCCTGCAGAACGGGGCGGGGATCGGCGCGACCGCCTTCCTGGCGGGGATCCCCCTTGACCTCCTCCACCAGGTGCTCGCCGACTCGTTCGGCCGCAAGGCCGGCCAGATCGTCGACTGGAACCTGGGCGCGAGCGCCGACGGCTACCGCTTCGCGGAGCAGCACGGGCACGCGAGCGACCGGGCCCTCCCCCGCCGCGGCGCGCCGAAGCTCCTCATGACGGGCAACCAGGCGATCGCGCTCGGCGCGGCCGCGGCCGGCTTGAAGTTCCTCGCGCAGTACCCGATGACCCCCGCGTCGTCGATCATGCACTGGCTCGCCGCGCATTCGGCGACCCTCGGGGTCGTCGTGAAGCAGGCGGAGGACGAGATCGCCGCGATCAACATGGCGATCGGCGCGTCGTTCGCCGGGGTCCGCTCGATGACGGCGACGAGCGGGGGCGGGTTCTCCCTGATGGTCGAGGCGCTCGGCATGGCCGGGATGACCGAGACGCCCCTCGTCGTCGTGGAGTCGCAGCGGGCCGGACCGTCCACCGGGCTCCCGACGAAGACCGAGCAGGGGGACCTGAACCTGATGCTCGGCGCGGGCCAGAGCGAGTTCCCGCGCGCGATCCTCGCGCCGTCGGAGCCGCACGAGGCGTACGCCGCCACGGTCGATGCGTTCCGGCTCGCCGAGGAGTGGCAGACCCCCATCCTGCTCGCGAGCGACCTGCACCTTTCGGAGAACTTCGCGACGGTCGACCGCGAGGAGATCGCGCTGTCGGTCGACGTCCCGTCGCTCTTCGCGGTCCAGGCGAACGGCCACGACTACCGTCGCTACCAGTACTCGGAGTCCGGCGTGTCGCCGCGGGCGATCCCCGGCCAGCCCGGCCTCCAGTTCGTCGCCGGCTCGGACGAGCACGACGAGAAGGGGCACCTGATCTCCGACGTGAAGGCGGGGATCCCGATCTGGGTCGCCGAGCGCACGAAGATGATGGACAAGCGGATGCGCAAGCTCGCCGGCCTGCGGCGCAGCGCTCCGGCCCCCGTCCTGGAGGGCCCGGCGGACGCCCCGCTCACGTTCGTCGCGTGGGGGTCGACCGTCGCGGCAATCCGCGATGCGATGGAGATGCTCACCGCCCGCGGCCGCGCGACCAACCTCCTGCGTTTTCCCTCCGTCTATCCGATCGACCCGTCGGCGGTCCAGGCCGCCCTCGGGAAGACCCACCAGACGCTCCTCGTGGAGGCGAACTACTCCGGCCAGTTCGGCCGGCTCCTGCGCGCGGAGACCGGGGTCGACCTCTCCGACCGTCTGCTCAAGTACGACGGCGAGCCGTTCTACCCGCACGAGGTCGCCGCCCGGGCTCTCGAGGTGATGCACGATGGCCGACAGTAGCGCGCGCGCGGTGCAGACCCCGACCGGACCGCCCCTGCCGATGGTGGGGAAGTCCGACACGAAGCCGACCTGGTGCCCGGGGTGCGGGGACTTCGGCGTCGTCGCCGCGATCGAGATGGCGCTCAAGCGCCTCGCGATCCCGAACCACAACGTCGTGCTCGTCTCGGGGATCGGCTGCTCGTCGAACCTGCCGCATTTCCTCTCCTCCTACGGGTTCCACGCGATCCACGGCCGCGCGATCCCGGTCGCGGAAGGGATCCGGTGGGCGAACCACGGGCTCACCGTGATCGGCACGGGCGGGGACGGCGACGGGTTCGGCATCGGGGCGGGCCACTTCGTCCACGCGATGCGGCGCAACATCGACCTCACCTACGTGACGATGGACAACCAGATCTACGGCCTCACGACCGGACAGGCGAGCCCGACCTCCCGCCTGGGGCAGAAGACCAAGTCGACCCCGACCGGCGTGATCGAGAACCCGGTCGATCCGATCTCGCTCGCCCTCGCGAGCGGAGCGACGTACGTCGCCCGGGGGTTCTCGGGCGACGTGAAGCAGCTCGCCGACCTCGTCGCCGGAGGGATCCAGCACAAGGGGTTCGCCTTCGTGGACGTCTTCAGCCCGTGCGTGACGTACAACAAGATCAACACGTTCGACTTCTTCCGCCAGCGCGTCTACAAGCTCGAGAGCGCCGGGCACGACCCGACGGACATCGTCCGGGCGTGGGAGCGCTCGCTCGAGTGGGGCGAGAAGATCCCTATCGGGCTGTTCTACAAGACCGACCGCCCGACGTACGAGGATCTCGAGGAGGTGCTGCAGGCCGGTCCCCTGGCCCTGCAGCCGGCCGGGATCCGGGGCGGCGACCGTCTCCTCGACGAGTTCGTCTAGGGTCCGACCGTCAGCCGCAGGCGAACGGCGGGGCGGAATCGTTGGTCGCGAACAGATAGGCGTCCGCCCGGTGGAACACGAGGGCGTACGGCCCGCTCTCCAGCGGCGCAGGGGAGAACGGCGGCCAGAGCACGGTGTTGCGCTCCGTCACCGCGATGAAGTCGACGTCGAGGGAGGCGAGCGCGCTCCGCCCCGCCCCGTCGAGCGTGGCGTTGGTGAGCTCCTGCACGACGAGGCGGTACGCGGCGCTCTCCCACTGCCAGTCCGGGACGAGCGGGTAGAGCAGCACGATGCCGCGGGCGTACCCGGGGAGGAACTCGGCGGCGCTTCCGGGCGCGACGAGGACGCGGCTCCCGGCCGGCACGTTCGCGCCGGCGCAGGCGAGAAGCGCGAAGTCGCCGGACGACACCGTCCCGAAGTCGCCGTAGAACGTGCGCAGGACGGGTCCGAGCGACGTCGGCGTGAGGACGATCCCCGGGGCGAGGATGGCGACGGCGGCGACGAACGCGACCGCCATTCGCGCCTCGGGGCCGGAGCGCGCCAAGCTCCGGGCCCGGCGGAACCGCGAGGCGGGAGTCGGCTCCCCGGCGGGGGAAGGCCGGACGGGCGGCGCGAGCAGGTCGAACAGCCAGACGAGCGGAACGGCGGCGACCAGACCGTAGACCGTGAAGATCCACATCGACAGCTCCGCGGCGCTCGAGACCTCGGCGAACGGTCGCGCGGCGGCCCACCCTGCGCCGGCGGCGGTGAGGAGCAACAACCACCCTGCGATCGCGAGGCCGGCCGTGAGCGCCCATCGGGCGAACTGCCCGCGGTCCGTTCCCCCGGGGGCGGTCCGGCGGAACCAGAGGAGGATCACCACCCCCGCGACGAGCAGGATCGCCAGCTCCGCGCGGACCGTGGGGATCGGCGAGAGCTCCAGGTCCGTCGGGCGGAAGAGGAACGGATCGAGGCTGCCCGTGAGCTGGGCCACCGAGATGCCGACGGCGGGGGGGGACGGAGGGCTCGCGGCTCCGGGGACGAACCCGGGACTGTTCAGTCCGCGCCCGAGGACGTAGAGCGTCGGAACGAGGGGAACGAGCGCGCTCCCGACGGCGATCCCCCAGCGCCCCAGCCCGCGCGCGGCTCGCTTCCAATCGGGAAACGCCGCGGCGACGACCCCGAGCAGCAGCGCGGGCAGCAACCACTCGGCGCCGACCGGATTGATCGCGGCGGAGTATCCGACCAGGAGACCGAACCCCGCGCAGTCGGCCCCGCGGAGCGGCTGCGCCCGGGTCCAGACCGTAGTCTGGGAGGCGAGGAGCAGCACGAGCGGGAACGCGAACGCGAAGTCGTTGCTGCCGCCCACGAGCGCGCGGGTCGCCGGCCCGAGCCAGCCGAGCGTCAGCGCCACCGCGGCGCCGGCCCGGTCGCTGCCGAACAACCGCCGCCCGACCACGTAGCCGGCGAGAGGGACGAGGGACAGGAACAGCGGCGTGACGAGCAGCGCCGTGCGGGCCGGCGGCAGACCGAAGGCGAGCTGCGCCGCGCCGAGCCAGACGGTCGTTCCCTGGGGGTAGAGGATCATCGGCGACGCGTACGGGCGGAACGAGAGCGGCAGGGTTCCGTGCTGCAGCAACAGCGAGGTGTACGTCGTCAGGAGGCTCGAGTCGAACGTATTGCCGGTGCCGGCACCGAGGGCCGCGGCGAGCTCGACCAGGAACAGCCCGAAGGCGGTGACGATGGCGAGCAACGGCGCCCAGGCGAGCAGCCGACCCGCGACCTGCTCCACCGCCGGTCGCGCCCCGGTCCGTCGTCGGACCAGCCCGACGGCGAGGAGCCCCGCCGCGGCCGCGATCGGCACTCCGAACACCTCCGGTCGTGCGAAGGCGCCGACCGGGATCGCCGCGAGCAGGTACCAGACGGCGCCCCCCAGGTAGAAGTCGAGGAGGAATCGCTCGATCGGCTCGTCCGCCCGCCAGAGGGGCACCCACCGAGCGAGGAGGAATCGAACGGCCTCGCCGAGCACCGCCGCGTAGAGCGCCCAGGCGAGGAGCGCGGCCGCCCAGAGGGCGTCCGGCGGTCCGGGGACGGGCACGGCCGGGAGAGAGCGGATGCCGGGTTAAAGAGCCGTAGGAGCGACTGCCGCGGCTCCGCTACGTATTTACCGTCCGGGGCGACCCGGCGGCCGGGAACGCTCGGTGGCCGCGCAAGGCGGGGAGGACCTCCGCGAGGGTCTCTCCACGGTGACGCGGGGCACGATCATCGTGATGGTCTCGACGCTCGCGCTCGTCCTGTTCAATTTTGTCACGCGGGTGCTGATCGTACGCAGCGTCTCCATGAACGATTGGAGCGCCTTCTCGCTGGGGCTCGCGCTCGCAGGGATCCTCTCCTCGGTGGGGACCCTCGGGCTGCCGAGCGCGGTCGCCCGCAGCCTGCCGTACGCCTCGTCCGACGCCGAACGGCGGACGATCGTCCGCACCTCGTTCTGGGTGACCGCCGCCTCCGCCGCGGTGCTGGTCGGGCTGCTGTGGGCGATCGCCCCGCGCCTCGCGTCGCTGCTCGGCGAGCCGCTGCTCGCGCTCGGGCTCGAGTTCTTCTCCGTCGCGATCGGCGCGTCGATCCTGAGCGGCCTGCTCGCCTCCATCTTCCAGGGGTACGCGGACGTCGTTCCGAACGCCCTGTTCGTGCAGGTGCTGAGCCCGGCGCTGTTCCTCGTCTTCTTGGAGGCGGCGCTGTTCGTGCCGACCGGGCGGCTCACGTACGAGGGGGCCCTCGCCGCCTACGCCCTCGCGAACGCCGTCACCCTCGGGGCGGTCGGGGCGTACTCGCTCCGGCGGCTCCCCCGACGGCTCCCCCCGGGGCCCCGGGCGCCGGAGGCGCATGGCCGGTTGCTCCGCTTTGCTGCGCCGCTCCTGGTGGCGGGGGCGATGGTCAGCCTTGCCGGGTTCGGGGACACGGTCGTGCTGGGGATCTACCACCACGCCGAGGTCGGGACGTACACCGCGTCGCTCACGCTCGCCCGGCTCCTGCAGATCGGGATCAGTGCCGCGTCGTACATCTTCCTGCCCGTCGCCACCCGGTTCCTGCGCCGCGGGAACCAGCATGCGGTCCAGCTCACCTACGCGACCGTCACGAAGTGGATGGCCCTCCTCTCGTTGCCCTTGTTCCTCCTGTTCGTCTTCCTCCCCCAGCGTTCGCTCGAGTTCGTCTACGGAGGGGCCTACTCGGTCGTCGTCCTGCCGCTCCAGCTCGCCGTCGCCGGGGCGTTCGCCGCGACGTTGCTCGGCCCGGGGGCGACCACGCAGATCGCCTTCGGGCGCGCGCGCCTCCTCGCCTACAATTCGATCGCGGCCGGCGTCGCGGACGTGGGGATCGCGCTCGTCCTCGTGCCGACGTACGGGTACGTCGGCGCCGCCCTGGCGTGGGGGACGTCGACCGCGCTCTACGCCGGGCTCTGCCTCGGGGAGTTGGTGGCGCTCGACCACATCCACCCGTTCCGCCGGTCGTTCCTGCTGCCCCTGCTCGTCTCGATCGTCCCCGCCCTGCTGATCCTGCCGCTCCGGAGCGCGATCCGTCCCGTCGAGCTGCCGCTCATCGGCCTGCTCGTGGCGGGGCTGTTCGTGCTCGCCGTCCTCGGCACGGGGAGCCTCGACGAAGGGGACGGGCTACTGCTCGGGGCGATCGAGGGGATGATCGGCCGTCGGCTCGGATTCCTTCGGCGGCTCGGGCGATGGTCGCTCCGTCGTCACGACTCCCGCTGACGACGGCGTCGCCCCCGCGTTCTTCCGGCCGTCGCGAAGGTGGTCGACCAAAAGGAGGACGACCCCGGCGCCGAGCAGGAAGAAGACGTACTCCGCGAAACTGTTCGCCACCCCCGTCGCCCCGGCCGCGTCGGCGACCGCCGCCGCAACGAGCAGGACGAGCGCCGCCCCCACCGGGTAGCGCGAGTCGAGCCCCGCCCACTGCGAGTAGACCATGTAGGCCCCGAGCAGCCCCAGGAAGGCGAGGGAGTACGGTACGGTCATCGTCGCTCGAGGGGCGGGACCCCGGGTCCGCACAAAATCGTATGGACCGGTTCCGGGTCCCGCCGTCCTCCTCGGTCGGACGTATATCGGCCTGCCGCCCTCGTCATCTTTACATAGGCCCGCTCGCATCTGAACGTACTCAGGGTCCTTCGGCCCTGCCCCCATGTCCGACATCGCACGCCGCCGCATCGTACCGGCTGCCCTGGGCATCGCCATGCTAGCCGTCGTGGTCGCGGCTGCGTTCGTCCCCAACGTCGGCACCGTCCAGGCGGCCACGAACTGCCCGTACGGCAACTGCTCCACGCCGAGCTCCTCGTTCCCGACGTGGGAGCTCGCCTCGATCGGCGCGATCGTCGTCCTTTTCCTTCTCGTGGGCCTCTTCGTGCTGATGCGCCGCCGGCGCCCGCCCGCGTCGGAGGCGCCGTACGGCGGATCCGCCGCCGGAGGCGCTCCGCCCTCCGGAGCGATGGAGGCAGGCCCGGCCGCCCCGTACCCCGAGGAACCCGCCTCCGCGGCGTACGTGGAGACCCCCGAGGACGTCGCCGCTCCGCCCCCGACGATCTCCGCCCCCCCCGCCGTCGGGGCGGCGGGCGCGGGCGCCGGGGCCGCCTCCGCGGAGGCCGAGCCGGATATCGACTCGCTGATGGCCGAGCTCGACAAGATCAGCGGCGAGATCCTGAAGCGGACGCCGAAGAAGGGCTCGACGGCTCCGCCCGACGACGACGACGCCCCGTCGAACTAGGCCCACCGGCGAGCCGTGGCGCCGTGGGCGTTAAGAGCCCGCTGCCGCTCGTTGCATCG
Source organism: Thermoplasmata archaeon (assembly GCA_035499455.1). GTDB lineage: Archaea > Thermoplasmatota > Thermoplasmata > Lutacidiplasmatales > UBA184 > Lutacidiplasma. The sequence continues at coordinate 131,535 of DATJYS010000005.1, forward strand.
ATGACCGCCCCGTCGCCGCCGACCCAGGACGCGGAGGCGCTCGACGCCTTGCGGCGGGCGATCGCCGCCGCTCCGGCCCGCCCGAAGGAGATCGAGGTCGGGATCGCGCTCTCGATCGCTCTCGGCCGCCTTCGACCGGCGGTCTCCTGCGGCGGATGCTCGACGCCGCTCGAGTTCGACGGGATCCCGGCGCGCACCAACGCGGGACTGGCGGTTCCGTTCCGGCTGCTGCTGGACGAGACGTCGCCGGCGTAGGCGATCGCGGCGGTGGCTGGGTGTTTGCCCTCGTCGCGACGATCGTCGACCTCACGATCCGGGTCCTGACCCTGATCGGGCTCCCCGGGCTGTTCCTCCTCATGGTCGTGGAGAGCTTCGGGTTCCCGCCGCTCCCGAGCGAGGTGATCCTCCCGTTCTCCGGATTCCTCGTCGCGGAGGGGGCGTTCCCCCTCGCGGGGGCGGTCGCCGCGGCGCTGGCGGGCGGGTTGGTCGGCGCGTACATCGCCTACCTCGTCGGCCGCTGGGGGCGGAGCCGGATCACCGGTGCCGGGATCGGGTTCCTCCGCCTCGAGGAACGCCACATCGCGCAGATGGACTCCTTCTTTGCCCGGCGCGGAGAGCCGACCGTCGCGATCGCGCGCGTCATCCCGGTCGTGCGCAGCTACATCAGCTACCCGGCCGGGACCGCCCGCATGGATCCGGTCCGCTTCGGCGCGTACACCCTAATCGGCGCGACCCCGTTCACGCTCGGACTGATGTACGCGGGGTTCGTCCTCCGGTCGCACTGGACGGTCGTCGCGTCGTACTTCAACGCGCTGGATTACGTCGCGTACGCGCTGATCGCGGCCGCCGCGGTATACTTGCTCCTCCTGGTCAGCGGTTTGCTTCGCCCCGGGTGGCCGCCGCGCCGACGCGCCCCCGTCGCCCCCACAACCCCGGCGCCGCCCGGACCGGGCCCGCCCTGAGCCCGCGTCACTCCGCCCGAGGGCGGGACCGACGGGCGCGTCCCGCGGGGGAGAACTCCGGCACGACGACCCGGCCGTTCGCCCGACCGACGTACTCCCCGTCCCGCACGATCCGCTCCCCGTCCCGCCAATGCTCCCGCGGGAACACCGCCTCCCACCCCTCGAACGCGGTCCAGCCGCACGGGGCGTGGAGCTGGGAGGCCCGAAGCGGCCGCCGGTCGCGGAAGTCGACGACCAGGAGGTTCGCCCGGTGGCCGGGGGCGATCCGGCCGAGCGGCTGGCCGAACCACCGGGCCGGTCGGTCGCAGGCGGCGCGCAGCAGCACCTCGAGCGGGAGCTCCCCCGAGCGGACCCGCCCCAGGAGCAGCGGAACGGTCGTCTCGAGGCCCGGCATCCCGCTCGGCGCCCGGTCGAAGCGAAGCGACTTCCGGTCGACGGGGTGGGGGGCGTGGTCGCTGGCGAGGCAGGGGACCTCCCCCCGCGCGAACGCGGACCACAGGGCGGATCGGTCCGCTTCGGAGCGCAGCGGAGGGTTCACCTTGAACCGCGTGTCGGTACCGGAGCGGACCGAGAGCAACAGGTGGTGGGCCGTCGCCTCGAACGAACGCCCCTGCTGCCGCAGCTCCCCGACCCCCGCGGCGGTCGTGACGTGGGCGGCGTGGAGGCGGAGCCGGTCGGGAGCCGAGCGGAGGAGCTCGAGGGCCGACCGCTCGGCCGCGGGCGGACGGTGCGAGTTCCAGGCCGACGGGCCGTCGGCCTTCCCGCGGTCCACGAACCGGGTCGGGTCCTCGGCGTGGACGCTCACCGGAAGGTCGACCTCCGAGAGCCGGCGCAGCAGGTCCGCCAGGCTCGCGGGGTCGGGGACCTCGTCGATCCCGGTCGTCGGACTGAGATAGACCTTGAACGCTCCCGCGCGGGAGGCCAGTCCCGGAACGCTCCGGGGCACGCTCGGGCTCGCGTAGAGCAGGATGTCGACGGCCGCCCGCCCTCGCACGAGCGACTCCTTCTCCTCCAGCCGCTCGACGTTCGTCACCGGCGGGTCGGTGTTCGGCATCTCGCCGACGAGCGTCACCCCGCCGAGGGCGGCCTCCACGGTGCCCGAGGCGATCGACTCCCCGTCCCCCCCGGGTTCGCGGAGATGGACGTGGAGGTCCGTGGCGGCGGGCAGGATCACGCAGTCGCCGACGTCGTGGCGCGCCCCGCCATCGCGAACTCGGCCGACCGACTCGATGCGACCGTCGGCGTCGATCCCGATCTCCACGGGCTGCAGCCGGCCCCGGACGAACGCGCGTCCCGCCAGCACCTGCGCCGGAGGCTCGGCAGGGCGGCCGGCGGCGCCTGCCGACCGCCCGCGGGACGAGGGGGACATTCGGCCGACCGACGCGGGGGGGCGTAAAGAAGGCGGCGGGTTCCGCCCAAAGGTGTTTTCTCCCGCCTCCCCTCGCTCCGGCGTGCGGAACCGCCGGGGCGGGACGAGGACCCGCACCTACGCCCAGAGCGGGGTCGACCGGTCGGCGGTAGGGCGCGCGCTCGCTGCATTGCTCTCCCAGGTCCGGGGTCGCGCTCCCGCGACCCACGGGCGCCCCCTAGCCCTCCCCGGACACTTTGCGGGCGTCGTGCGGATCGGCCGCGAGTCGATCGCCGCGACGACCGATACGGTCGGCACGAAGGTGCTGCTCGCCGAGCAGATGGATCGGTGGGAGGAGGTCGGGGAGGACCTCGTGGCCATCAACGTCAACGACCTCGCCGCCGTCGGAGCCCGCCCGGCCGGCCTGCTCGACACCATCGTCTGCGCCCGCCCGGAGCCGGCCCGGTTCCGGGCGATCGGGCGGGGGCTCGAGAGGGGACTCGCCTCCGCTCGCTGCTCGCTCCTCGGAGGGGAGACGGCGGTCGTCCCCGACCTCGTGCACGACATCGATCTCGGTGCGACGGCGATCGGGTTCTTCCCGCCGGGGCGGTCCCCCGTGACGGGGGCGCGGATCGGCGTCGGCGACCGGCTGATCGGGCTCCCGTCGACCGGCGTCCACTCGAACGGCTACACGCTCCTGCGGCGTATCCTCGAGGAGGCGCGGGTCGACCCGAAGCGCCCCCGTCCGGGGGCGCGCGTGCCGGTCGGCGTCGAGCTGCTGCGAGCGACCCGGATCTACTCCGAGACGGTCGATGCCGTCGCCGGTCAGGCCGGGGTCCACGGTCTCGCCCACCTTTCGGGCGGAGGGGTCCGCAACCTGGTGCGCCTGCGCCCGGGGGTCCGGTTCGAACTGGACGGATGGCCCCCGGTACCCCCCCTGTTCGACTGGATCGGATCGACCGGCGGCATCGCCCCGACCGAGATGTACCAGACGTTCAACATGGGGATCGGCTTCGTGGTGGTCGTCGCGGCGTCCGCGACCCGCGCCGCCCTTCGCCGGCTCGCCCGCCACGGCGCTCCCGATGCCGTCGAGATCGGCCGCGTGACCGCCGGCCGCGGGGTCTCCCTGCCGGGGCTTGGGCTCACCTACGCCGGATACTCCTAGACCGCCGCGATCCGCGCCGTTCGGGACGGGGGGGCCGTGAACGATCGAACCGCTCCCGGAGCCGGGACGATCTCCCGCGCGGCGCAGCGGGTCTCGGTCGGGATCTCGCTCGCGGCCGCGTTCGGCTGGGCGACCTACTACCTGTTCGTCCTCTGGGACACCCCCGGGACCGCCCCTTCGGCGATCCTGTTCTACCCGTTCGCCGTCGGCGGCGGCGCCTACGCGCTGTGGGCCGTCGCCTCGGGGCACGGCAGCGCGTTCGCGCGGCTCTGGCGAACGCCCGAGGCGTACGCGCGCACCGCGCTGATGCTCGCCATGCAACTGACGATCCTCGCGGCCACGTACCTGACGGGAGCGGTCGACGCGTCGCTGCTCTCGCTAATCGGCGACGTGGTGGCGACGCCCCTTCTCGCCGCGGCGCTCTTCGCGGGGCCGCGCTCCGCGCTCCGTCGCCCGCCCGTCGTCGCGGGCCTGCTCCTCAGCCTCGCCGGGGGCTCGCTGGCGATCGTCGGAGGCCGCCGCGTCATGGGGGTCCACGGCGTCGGCTGGATCGCCGTGCTCGCCGCGCCGATCGCCGTCGCCCTGTACTTCCTCCTCGCGGCCCGCGCATCCGACTCGGTCGACTCCTCGGCCGTCGTCGGCCAGACGATCGTCGGGGCCGCGATCGGCTCGTTGGTCGTCGCGCCCCTCGTCCCCGGCGGCTGGAGCGGCGTGACGCACGTCGCGACCGTGCCGCTCGCCCTCCTCGCCGCCAACGGGCTCATCAGCTTCTTCGTCGCGCCCGCGCTCTACTTCCTCGCGCTGCGGCGCGAGGGGATCGTCGTCCCTCCGATGCTGATGACCGCGATCCCGATCTTCACGCTCGCGCTGTCGGTAGGGGTGCTCGGCGAGCGGGTCCCGTGGCTCGGGCTGCTCGGGATCCCGATCGCCGTCGTCGGGGCGATCCTCACCCTCCGGACGATCGCACCGACCGCCCCGTCCGAGGATCGGTGGGCTCCGTCAAGGCGGATCTCGTGAGCTACTGCCAATCGACGAGGCTTCGGTTGGTCGAGCGGCGCCGGGCCGGCTTCCCCAGGTCGGCGACCGGCGTCTCGAGGGTCGCCGGCGGCGCGCCCCCCTCCCCGGACGGTGGTTCGGCCGGCGCCTCGGGGGTCCCCAGCCGCTGCTGGTGACTTCCGCGCAGCAGCGCGGCCGCGTCCCAGTCGAACACCTCCGTCACCCGCGCGAGGGTCTGGGCGACCCGGTCGGCGTAGTACTCCCAGTCCGGCTCCTTGGGGAACGGACGACCCTCGACCCACGGCTCGACCTCCTGGGGGCTCTTGCGGGAGTCCGTGACGATCCAGGCGACGCGCATACCGGGGATGACGTCGTACCCCTCTTCCTTCAGCCGTCGGTAGATCCGCAGGAACGGCAGCGCGTCGCGCGTCGACTCGTTGTACTCGCTCTCCGCGCGCACCGAGCGGGAGACGACCAGGCGCTCGACCGGCACGCCCTTGGCGCGCACCGTCTGCACGAGCTCGCGCGAGCGTCGGACCGCGCCGTCGGTGTCGCCGTGCAGGACCAGGTCGAACACCTGCAGGAGGGCGTCCGACTGGTAATCGAACGCGTCGGTCCGCCGGGTCTCGTAGCCCCGGATCACGACCTCCTCGCGAGGCCAGACGGTCCGGCCGACGTACCGCTTCTTCGCGCCGTGCGAGAAGAACGTCTCGTAGACCGACTGGAACTCGAAGGTGACGCCCGCTCGGCTGAACCGCTTGGCGACCGACTCGCCGAACTCCCGCGCCCCCTCGAGGGTGGCGACCGGCGAGCGGACGAACACCGAGTCGGTGTCGGAGTACACGACCTCGAAGCCGTCCGCCTCGAGCTCGCGGATGATCGAGGTGATCGCCTCGCGCGCGAAAGCGGTGATCGCCGCGCCGATCTCCTTGTTGGTGAACCGGTAGAAGCTCGATGCGAGGACGCCGTAGAACGAGTTCATCAGGATCTTCACCGCGTTCTGAAGCCCGTCGTAGTAGCCCGCACCCTCCGGGTTCGTCGCCGCGCGGCCCTGCGCGCGGAACCGGTCGCGGTCGGCGAGCAGCTCCGCCAGGATCTCGGGGATGATGCCGCGGCGCACCTCGGGGGCGAGGAACCGCGCCCCGCTCGGGGCGACCGTCGTGCCCTCCGGGGACAGCGTGGTGAAGCAGAGGTTCCGCGCGATGATGATGGACGGATACATCGACTTGAAATCGAGCGTGACGACCCACGGATGGATCCCGGCCCGGATCGCGTGCACATACCCACCCTCGATCGGGTTGTCCCGTCCCGTGCGGTGGCTCGGCGGGACGCCGACCCCGCGGGCGTCCGCGCGGGGGATGAGCATCGCGTCGATGTACTGGGAGGTCCGCCCGTTCAGGCCCTCCTCAAGCGGAAGATGAGCGACCGTGGCGAGGTCGGCCCCCCGGTCGATCGAGCGGAGCCGCTCCAGGATCCGCAGCGCGAGGTCCGCGTCGTGCTCGCAGTACTCCATCACCCGAGCCGGGTCGTTCGCCCACTCCTGCGAGATGTTCCGCCGGTCGACGTCGAGCTTCGTGTCGTTGAGCAGGGTGCGCGCGACGAACTGCAGCGTCTCCTGCTTCGGCTTCAGGTCCCGCCGGGCGAACCACCAGGCGTCCGCGACGACCCGGCCCGCGACCCGCCACAGCCGGTCCCCCATCTCCTTCGGGGGGCCCCGGTCGCGCCCGAGGGCGAACGACGCGATCCCGACCGCGCTCGCGCGCTCGAGGAGCAGCGGGAAGTCGTAGCCGCCGATGTTGTAGCCGGTGATGACGTCCGGGTCGTCCTCCACGACGATCCGGGCGAACTCCTCGAGGATCGACCGCTCGCCGTTCGTGCCGAGGCGGAACGTGCGTCGGGGCCGCCCTCCGCCGTCCGCGACCCCGCAGATCGTGAAGATCGTTCGCTCGCGGATCGCGTTCTCGATATCGAAGGAAAGGGTACGCAGCGCCGGGCGGAACGGGTCGGTCGGGCGGATGTCGTGGCCGTCGCCGGTCACGACGCGGACCACGTCGGGCACGGTGTACCGCTCCCGGACCTCCGGGGGCTCCTCGTCCGCCTCGAAGGAGACGCAGAGGCCGAGGTGCTTGTCGTACAGGAACCGGTGGACGAACGGGATGTCGCAGGCGAGGACGCTCGCCTCGTCGCCCGGGCGGCGGTACCGCTCCCGATACTCGGGGACGACCCACGGCTTGTGGATCGTCACCCGGAGGGCGGGCCGCTCCTTTCCGCCGACCCAGACCGTGATCTCGTCGGACCGCACGACCTCCGGGTCCTTCGCCAGGCGCTCGCGCACCTCCGGGGTCGGGTCGGTGATCTCGAAGTACGGGCGAAAGCCGTAGTAGTGGGCGACCAGCGCCGCCCCCTCGCGGGTCCGGCCGAACAGCTCGACGACGACTCCGTCGTCGACCGAGTGGTACGAACCGCCGACGACGAACAGGTCGATCGTCCGCACGCCCTGACGAGCCCGGGGGCCGTTAAAGCCGTTTAGAACGCCTGGGCGTCGAGCCACGCCGCGAGGGCGACGACGTCGGCGGTCCAACGCGAGCGCATCCGGCCCGACCGCAGGGACGCCGCCGGGTGCACGAGCGGGAACAGCGGAAGACCGAGCGCGCGGCGGGGGACGCCGGCGCTCGTGAGCACCGGCGGCGCGGACGGGTCGAGGGCCTTCAGGGCCTGCGCCCCTAGGGAGACAAGGGCCCGGGGCCGCAGGAGGGCGAGCTGCCGGTCGAGGTACGGCCGGCAGGTGCGGGCCGCCGCGGGGTCGAACTGGTTGGCCGGGGGGCGGCACTTGAGCACGTTCAGGATGCCGATCTCCTCCGGGGCGACGCGCAGCGAGCCGATGGCGGCGTCGAGGATCTGGCCGGAGCGTCCCACGAACGGCAGCCCCTCCCGGTCCTCCGCCGCCCCCGGTGCCTCCCCGACGAAGACGAGGCGAGGCGAGCGACCTCCCCGATAGACGACCGCCTGAGTACGGACCGACCCGAGCGGACACTTCCGGCACCCCTGGATCTCCTCCGAAAGCCGGTCGAGCGCCGCGCGCCGTCCGTCCTCCTCGGTTGGCCACGGGGGCTCGGGCCGCACGGGCCCCGCGAGCGGACGACTCCCGGAACTCCCGACGACCATCGCTGCGTCCTCGCCGGTCGCGCGGCGCTCCCGGACCCGGCAGGGATTAAATAGGGGCACCTGGTGGCACGGCCCCTATCGTCAGTATGCCACCCCCCTCTGGTCTTCACACCGCTGGCCGTCTCTCCCGGCTCCGGCAGCGGCGACGCTGGTCGGACCGCTACTACAAGCGGCGCACGCTCCACCTCAAGGAGCGCTCGGACCCGCTCGAAGGGGCCCCCCAGGGCCGCGGCATCGTCATCGAGAAGGTCGGCGTCGAGGCGAAGCAGCCGAACTCGGCGATCCGCAAGTGCATCAAGGTCCAACTGATCAAGAACGGCCGTCAGGTGACGGCGTTCGCCGTGGGCGACGGGGCCATCAACTTTATCGATGAGCACGACGAGGTGATGGTCGAGGGGATCGGGGGCCGGATGGGGCGGTCGTACGGGGACATCCCGGGCGTCCGCTACAAGGTGATCCAGGTCAACGGCGTCTCCCTCGACGAGCTCGTGCGCGGACGCAAGGAGAAGCCGGCCCGATGAGCGGGAACCCCGAGACGTTCACGGTCCCCGACCCCGCCGGTGAGGAGGCCGGCCCGGTCGTCCAGCGCCCGCAGCCGGTGGCCCCTCCGCCGTTCGCGCTTCCGCCGCTGTTCGGCAAATACCCGTTCGAGGGCGTCGAGGTCCACGACCCCGGCCTGCTCCCGTACCTCTACCTCCACCCCGTCTACGCCCCGCACACCGAGGGTCGGCTCGCCGGCCGTCCGTTCCTGAAGGCGCGGATGCACCTCGTCGAGCGGCTCGCGAACCACCTGATGAAGGGCGGGAAGTTCACGGGCAAGAAGTCGAAGGCGCTCAACACCGTCCGCAAGGCGTTCGACGAGATCGCCGCGAAGGAAGGGAAGAACCCGCTCCAGCTCCTCGTCGACGCGGTCGAGAACGCCTCGCCGCGGGAGGAGGTCACGCGCCTGCAGTTCGGCGGCATCTCGGTCCCCCGGGCCGTGGACGCGTCGCCGGCCCGTCGCTTGAACGTCGCGATCCGCAACCTCGCCATGGGCGCGATCCAGGCGTCGCACAAGTCGACGAAGCCGATCCACTCCTGCCTCGCCGACGAGATCCGCCTCGCGGCGAAGGCGGACATGACGTCGTTCTCCATCGGACGGAAGGAAGAGGTCGAGCGCGTCGCGCAATCGGCGCGGTAGGCCGGGAAGGTACGCCCATGACGCACATCCGAGCCGAACTGGCGAAGGCCATCCCCGACATGATGCGGAACGTCGACCGCATCCGCAACATCGGGATCATCGCGCACATCCACCACGGCAAGACGACCCTCTCGGACAACCTGCTCGCGGCCGCGGGGATGATCTCGAACGAGCTCGCGGGTAAGCAGCTCTACCTCAACTTCGACGAGCAGGAGCAGGCCCGGCTCCTGACGATCAACAACGCGGACGTCACGATCGTCCACGAGTTCGAGGGCCAGCAGCACCTGATCAACCTCATCGACACCCCCGGCCACGTCGACTTCGGCGGGGACGTGACGCGGGCGATGCGCGCGGTCGACGGCGCCATCGTCGTCGTCTGCGCCGTCGAGGGGGTCATGGCCCAGACCGAGACGGTCCTCCGGCAGGCGCTCCGGGAGAAGGTCAAACCGACCCTCTTCATCAACAAGGTCGACCGCGCGATCAAGGAGCTCCAGCTGACCCCCGAGTCGCTGCAGAAGCGGTTCGGGACGATCATCCAGGAGGTCAACGAGCTGATCCGCAAGATGGCCCCCGAGGAGTTCATCGACGAGTGGTCGGTCGACCCCCGCAACGGGTCGGTCGCCTTCGGCTCGGGCTACGAGAACTGGGCGATCAGCGTCCCGTACATGCAGAAGACGGGCGTGAAGTTCCCCGACATCATCGACTACGTCTCCACCGGGCGCTCGAAGGAGATCGCCCTGAAGGCGAAGATCAACGACGTCGTCTTCGACATGGTCGTCCGGCACCTCCCCAGCCCCCGCGTCGCCCAGAAGTACCGGATCCCGAACATCTGGAAGGGCGACACCTCGTCCCCGGTCGGCCAGGCGATGGTCGCGACGGACGCGGAGGGCCCCGCGTCGTTCATGGTCACCGACATCACGATGGACCCGAGCGCGGGCGAGATCGCGACCGGGCGCGTCTTCTCCGGCCGTCTTCAGAAGGGGATGGAGCTGAGCGTCGTCGGGACGAAGACGAAGAACCGGATCCAGCACGTCTCCCTGTTCATGGGCCCCGAGCGGCTGATGGTCGAGGAGGTCACCGCCGGCAACATCGCCGCCGTCATCGGGCTCTCGGACGCGTTCGCCGGCACGACGATGGCGACCGACGCCGCCATGGCGCCGTTCGAAGAGATCCGCCACGTCTCCGAGCCGGTCGTGACGGTCGCGATCGAGCCGAAGCGGATGGCCGACCTGCCGAAGCTGATCGAGGTGATGCGCAAGGTCGGCAAGGAGGACGCGAGCCTCCGGGTCGAGATCAACCAGGAGACCGGCGAGCACCTCCTCTCGGGGATGGGCGAGCTCCACCTCGAGATCACCCAGTTCCGGATCATCAACGACTACAAGGTCGAGATCGTCGCCTCAAAGCCGATCGTCGTCTACCGGGAGCTGATCCGCCATCCCGGCGGCCCGTTCGAAGGGAAGTCCCCGAACAAGCACAACAAGTTCTACTTCGAGGTCGAGCCGCTCCCCGCCGCGGTCGTCCAAGCGATCAAGGACGGCGAGATCCCGCAGGGGAAGTCGTTCAAGGACCTCAAGAGCCTCGTGACGCGGATGGACCAGCTGGGCATCTCGCGCGACGAGGGGCGGGGTCTGGTCGCCGTCGAGGGGACGAACATCCTGTTCGACGTCACGAAGGGGATCCAGTACCTCAACGAGACGATGGACCTGATCGTCGACGCCTTCAAGGAGGCGATCAACCGCGGCCCGCTCGCGAACGAGAAGCTCTACGGGCTCAAGGTCCGCCTCGTCGACGCGAAGCTCCACGAGGACTCGATCCACCGCGGACCCGCCCAGACGATCCCCGCCGCGCGGTCCGGGATCTACGGGGCCCTCGTCCTCGGGGACCGGATGCTGCTCGAGCCGTTCCAGAAGGTGACGGTCAACGTGCCGCAGGAGGTGCTCGCGGGCGCGACGCGGGAGCTGCAGCGCCGGCGCGGCGAGATTCTCGACATGACGAGCGTTGGCGACCTGCAGACCGTCTCGGCGAAGGTCCCGGTCGCGGAGCTGTTCGGCTTCGCCTCCGACATCCGCAGCGCGACCGCGGGCAAGGTCCTCTGGTCGACGGAGTCGCTCGGTTTCGAGCCGGTCCCGGTCGAGCTCCAGCCGAAGGTCGTCGCCGAGATCCGCCAACGGCGCGGCCTCAAGCCCGAGCCGTACGACGCCGCCTACTACGCCGGGTGAGCGGCCCTCGGGTCTTGACGACCTCGGGGCCGAGTTCCTAACCTACTACAGTCCGTAGTAGATATCGCCCCTCGGGCGGCTACTTACTACGACCCGTAGTAGCTTTGGCGCGGGGACCCTTCGGCGCGTCCATCGCGTCCAGGGTCCGCTGGCCGTGCGGGCGCGGGCCCTCGGCGGAGCGCGAGCGCAGCGGCCAGGCGCCCTCGTGGTCGAGAAGCCAGCGCTTCCGCCAGAGACCGAGCCCGAAGCCCGTGATCGAGCCCCCCGCCCCGACGACGCGGTGGCACGGGATCACGATCGGGATCGGGTTGCGGCGCATCGCCCCGCCGACCGCGCGGGCCGCGCCGGTGTAGCCGGAGCGGCGCGCGAGCTCGCCGTACGTCACCGTCCGGCCTCCCGAGACCTCGCGGAGCAACCCCCAGATCTTCCGGTCGAACCCCGAGACGGAGTCGGGGTCGACCACCAGGTCGAAGTCGCTCCGCTCCCCGCGGAAGTACTCCTGGAGCTGGCGGGGCGGGCTACCGGCCGGGTACGGCGCCTTCCGTCGGACCGCGCCGGGAGGGAGCCCGCTCTGGGGCAGGCCGTTCTCCAGGAGGTCGACGACCCGGACGCTTCCGCCCTGGTAGACGATGCGGAACGTCCCGATGGGGCTGACGACGTCCGCGAACTCCACCGCGCTCCCCACGCGACGCAAGGGCCGCGGGCGCTTATGGCGGTTTCAACCGGCGCCGAGGCCGACGAGCCCGCTGGAGGTGATGCGGAACTCCGCCGATCCCTCCGGCAGGGACCGGTGCTTGCGGAGGACCACCCGCCGCCGGTCGCCGGGGAGGCGGTCGAGTCGGAGGATCGTCTTCGCGGCGTGGTTGAGGAACGAGCCGCCGAGCGGCTCGAGCGTGCCGTCGCGCACGCTCCGCCACACCTGGTTCGTGAGGATCGTCGGGACGCCGATCCGGAACGCGGTCGCCGCGAGGTCGGCGACCGACAGGGCGAGCGTCTGCCGTGCGTCGTCCTCGTCCGGCGCCGAGAGCGAGAGCCGGTAGAAGAACGTCCCCGAGTCGACCACGATGAGGCCGACCGGACGTTTCCCCTCGCGGGCGAGGGCGCAGGCGGTGGCGACGGCGCGCCCCTGCTGCTCGAGGTCCTTGGGCGTGGAGAGGAGGAACCGCTTGAGCACCTTCTCGAGGTCGTCCCCGGCCATCGCGCGGAGCCGGTCGACGCTCACCCCCTCGGTGTCGACGTAGAAGACCCAGCGGTTCTGGCGCGCGACCCGGAGCGCGACCTCGAGGCAGAAGAGCGTCTTGCCGCTCCCCCCCTCGCCGTAGATCTCGGTCAGGCAGTCGTTCTCGAGGCCCCCGCCGAGGAGCCGGTCGACCGACGCGATCCCCGTCGGCAGCCGGTCGGTCCCCATTCGATGGGCCGAGCCGGTGCGGGCGCTTAATCTCTCGGCCGCCGCGCCTTGCCTGCCCCGATCGGGTACCGGGTGCCCAGCTCGGCGAGCTTCACGGCCGAGCCGGCGGCACGGAACGCCTCGGGGTGCTCCGTGTGGATCGGGTAGAGATCCTTCGCCGCGACCGCGCGAACGATCGCGTCGAGCTCGGGGCCCGACGCGTGCCCGCTCGCGTGCATCTGGTGGAAGGAGAGCCCGAAGTGCTCGAGCCAGTTGTGCATCACCCGGTCGTCGACGTCGTCCTCGCTGAACGGCTCGCTCATGGAGTGGAGGAACGGCACCCCCTTCGGCGGCCGGAGGTCGATCAGCTCGGGAAAGTGCATCAAGTCGAGCGCGAGCAGGTAGCGCGCCCCCCGCGCGCGCACCTCGTCGGAGTCGATCGCCCCGTCGAGGAACGGCCGCTCCCAGGTGAAGGTCCGCTTCTTGCGCCGATGGTAAACCCGCAAGCCGTCGCTCGTTCCGGGGATCGGGACGGTTCCCGCCGGAAACCGCGGGGCGACCGCCGCGAGCAGGTAGGCGGTGCGCGCCGAGACGACGAACTCCCTCCCCGCCGCCTGCGCGGCGTGGTAGAGGGTCGTGAGGCGGTCGACGTCCCGGGGGTAGGTGCAGGCGAGGGCGAGGGTCGCCTGCCGCTCGAGCAGCCGGTCGGCCTCGCGTCGGACCCCGTCCTCGGAGAGGTTGCGTCGCGGGTCGGGCCCGGCGCGGGTACCCTCGATCAGGAGCGCCTCGGGGGACTCCGCGGCGGCGGCCTCGAAGAAGGCGTGGGTGTCGGCGGCACGCGGTCCGTGGTGGCGGAAGTCGCCCGTGTAGACGAGCGTCCCCTCCGAGGTCCGGACGAGGAACCCGTAGGCGAACGGGATCGAGTGGTCGACCGGGTACGGCACGACCTCGATCCGCCCGATCTTCACGGGTGTGCGGTCGCGGAACGTCGTCCAGGCGTGCTCGCCGTAGCGCATCATCGTCGACGTCTCGATCGCGTCCAGGAGCAACCGCGTGCCCTCCCCCACGTGCACGGGGATAGCGGGGTCGACGAGCAAGAGGTAGCCGGCGTGGTCGGCGTGGGCGTGGCTGACGAACACCGCGGAGACCTCGGGATCCCGGTAGACGAGGTCGGAGTCTCCGAGCGCCTCGCGGGCGTAGAACCCCTCGAGGCGCGGGACGAGGCCGAACTCGAGGAGATCCTTCGCCGGATTGGTCGACCGGGGCTGCAGATAATCGACGTAGAACTGCTCGTACTGCGGGGAGAACGATGGGCCGAAGTCGAACAGCACGCGGTCCGGCCCGTCCTCGATGAGGATCTTGTTGCCGCCGATCTCCCGGATCCCGCCGAGGAAGGTGACGGTCGGTCGCCCCATCGCGCCGAGCAGGGGCGCCGCGCTTTAGAGCGTTCGGAGCGCGCCATCGCGCGCTCCGTCGATCCGACACGGCCCCCGAACCGATTAGACGCCCCGCTCGCTGGGGGCCGCGTGGGGCTCGTGTACGTCGGCCTCCGGGTCACCGACCTCGCGCGGTCGCTGCGGTTCTACACCGAAGGCCTCGGGCTGGTCGCGGAGCCGCCCGGCACGATGAGCCACGGGGGGACGCTCGTCGGCCTCAAGGACCCGGGGACCGGCGCCCAGCTCGAGCTCAACTACTACCCCCCGGGGCACCCCCACGCGACGCCGTACGTCCCCGGCGAGGGGCTCGATCATCTGGGGTTCGAGGTCGCTGACGCCCGGGCGACCGTGGAGCGGCTGCGCGCCCTGGGGGCCCGCGTGGCGGTGGAGCCGTGGCTCGAGCGGGAGCGGTTCTGGATCGGGTACGTCGAGGACCCTGACGGCAACTGGATCGAGATCCAGAGCGTCGTGGCGGGGACGGAGTCGGGCCCTAGCGGGCCTTCAGGACCTTCTTGACGTTCGGGTGCTCCTTCGTGAAGATCTTGCCCCCGCAGTTGTCGCAGCGGACCCCGAACAGGTTCGCGTCCGACGGGAGCGCCTCCCCGCACCGGATGCAGCGGAACATACGACCCTTCGACCGGCGCCGCGGGCTTAAGCGTTGCCCGCGGCGGCCTCGCGCTCGGTCCGGCTGATCGGTGGCGGGGCGGCGAAGACGTACGCGTTGGAGGCGAACCGGGTGCCGCAGCGACGGCACTCGAAGATGCCGCTCGCGACCCGTCCGAGCGTCGTGGTCGCGCAGCGCGGGCAGGCGGCCGGGCGCGTGCGCGCGCGGTCGATCTCGAGGACCCGGCGCCGGATCCGGATGCCGTAGCGGGGGCCCATCCAGCCCGTCGCGCCGACCTTCTTCGTCCGCTTGCTCACGGCCGTCCCTCCCGGATCTGGCCTCGCAGCCGATCCCCGTGGACGAACGCCCTGCGTACGATCGATTTGACGTCATCGGGGGAGAACGCCCCGACCAGCCCCTTCTGCATCGCGACCACGCGGCCCGTCTCGTCCGTCGCGACCGTCAGGCGGCCCTGCGCCGCCTGCTCCTCGTCGAACGTCGGGTCGACGACGATGCTCTCGCCGAGGCGGACGAACGTGCACTCGATCGGCACGTGCTGCACCGCGAGCGGGTAGTCGGCGTCCGCGATCCCGAACCGCTTCGCCGGGACGACCGCATGGCTGAGCGCGGTCGCCGCGGCGAGGCAGGCGGTGTCGATCAGGTTGCCGGCGTGGCCGAGGACGTGCATGTCGACGTAACAGACCCAGGTCTTCTCCCCGGGCGTGACGCACAGCTTCGTCAGGTCGATCGTCTCCGCCGCCCGGATCGCCCGGTCGACGACGCGCGAGACCTCGATCGCCCCGGGCTGCGGCGGCCCCGGCTCGAACGTCGGGCTCGAGAGCGGGATCAGCTCCGCGTTGGTCGTGAGGACCCCCGCGTTCGGCGTATCCGGGAACGGCTTGCCCGGCTCGAGCTTGACGCCGCACAGGACCGCAGAGTCGCCGATCCGGGCGAGGGCGCTGCCGTCGGCCGTGGTGACGAACCCCGGCGTCAGCGAGAGGGGACGGTACTCGTCGAGCCCCCGTCCGTCGACCCGCTTTCCGCTCGCGGCGAGGTCGAGGATGTGGGTCGTCTGGATGTCCGCCGTCACTTCCTCGCTCATGCGCCCTCCCCCATCGGGGTGACGGAGTAGCGGTTGCGGAGCGCGGCCTTCATCTTCTCGTAGATGTCGCGGCAGCCCGCGACCCCGAGGTCGAGCGCCGTTCCGAGCTCCTCCTCGGTCATGTGGCCCTCCATCTGCAGGAGGACCAGGCGTCCGGACTGCGGGACGAGCGCCATCGGAAGGTCCGCCTCGCCGAAGTTGTCCTCCTCCTTCTTGAGGTCGAGCGCGATCGCGCCCGAGATCTTCCCGACCGCGACCGCGGGCAGGAGGTCGACCATCGGGATCCCCGCATCGGCGAGGGCGACCGATCCGGCGACCAGCCCGGCGCAGCGCGTGCCGGCGTTCGCCTGCAGCACCTCGATGTAGACGTCGATGCTCGTGCGGGGGAACTCCTCGGTGAAGACGACCGACTGGAACGCCTCCCCGATCACCTTCGAGATCTCCTGCGAGCGGCGGTCGAGGCCCGGCCGCTTGCGCTCGTCGACCGAGAACGCCGCCATGTTGTACTTGCACTGGATGACCGCGCGGTCGTTCTGCTGGAGGTGGCGCGGGTGGACCTCGCGGGGTCCGTAGACCGCCGCCATCACCTTGTTCGCGCCCCACTCCACGAACGCCGACCCGTCGGCCTGGCGCAGCGGCCCGGCCTGGATCTGCAGCGGCCGCAGTTCGTCCAGCCGTCGCCCGTCGATCCGGCGTCCGTCCGGGCCCAGCAGGACCGGGACCTCTTTCGCTCCTACGCTTCCCATTGATGTTCCTCCTCGAATGCTATCGGTTACGGCTCCGGCGCTCCGGACGACCCCGCGTCGGTCCCGTCCGGCTCCCACGACCCGTCGTCGGGTCCCGGGGGCCGTTCGTCCGCCGGGCCGGCGGGCGGGGTCCGGATCTCGTCCGCCTCGCTCCCGCCCGGCGACGTGGTGGGGGTGGTGGCGAGCAGGTAGCTCTCGACCCGGTTGGTGAGCCCCGAGCGCTGCCCGTTCGCCTCGATCATCCGCAGGACGTCCGTCACCCGGCGGATCGCCTCGGGCGTCCCGTCGACCCAGACGCGGCCGTTCTGGCCGATCGCCACGCGGGCCCCGGTCTGTCCGGTGATCGTCTGGATCATCGAGCCGCCGCGGCCGACGACCCGGGGGATGCGCGCGGGGGAGATCCGAACGATCGTCCCGCCCTCGAGCTTCCCGAGGCCGTCGCCCTGCATCGTCACGCCGATGCGGCCGGTCGCCTCCAGATTCTCGACCTGGACGACGACCGAGTCGCCGACGCCCAGGAACCGGTCGGTCTCGCCGATGTCGACCTTCCAGGGCGTGCCGGTCATGTGAAGCGGCGCCCAGCGGGGGGCACCGATGTCGAGCAACCAGAACGTCGTCTGGACGTCCGTCACCGTGCCGATGACGACGTCCCCGGCCTTCGGCAGGTACCGGCCCGAGAGCGGGATCACCTGGACGAACGGCGCGCGTTCGGAGACGAGGCCCAGGAGGCTCGCGTAGACCTTGCCGCCGACCCGGTAGGTTCCGGGCCCCGGCTTCAAGCCGCGGACCGGGATCTCCTCCCCGGGAAGAACTAGTTTCCGATCCTCGGAGGGATGCGAGGGGTTCCCCTCGCGGCCACGCCCACGGGGGGCCGGCCGATGACCTCTAGCCATAGTTCCTGCTGCACCGGGGCGCGCGACGGGCGTGCGCTATTTAACCAAAGCGGTCTCGGCAGCGCCCTTCGTGCGCGCGCTGAGCTTCTCGTAGAGCTCGGTCTGGACGCCGGCGGGGATCTCGACGATCCCGCTCCACGAGCCGTCGCCGAGCCACTCCTCGGAGACGAGCCGGCCCATCGCCTTGATCTCGCCGATGACGCGCGGATAGTGCTGGGCGGGAAGACGGATCTTGACGCGGGCGACGTCGAGGCGGATCGGGATCAGCGGCCGGAGCTTCGCGAGCACCTCCTGCATCTGGGCGTCGACCGGACGGAACGGGTCGATGTGGACCTTCGCTTCCTCCATCGCCGCCTCGATCCGGGCGGGGGGATGGGGCGCGCCGGTCTGCGGGTTCATCGCGTTGCGGGCGATCGTCGCGACGATCTGCCGGCGCTTCGCCTCCTGGAGCTCGTGGCGCTGCTCGGTGGTGACCTGGACCTCGCCCTTCAGGACGATCTGCCGGGCGATCTCGGGCAGCGACCGGGTATGGAACGTCCGCTCGAGGTGCTCCTCGGAGATCTTGTCGCCCTTCTTCGCGTCCTTGAACACCTGCTCGAGGGCGAGCTTGTCGGAGAGGTCGACGTCCTTGCCGTCCTTCAGGTCCTGGACCGCCTTCGGGTCGACCAGCACCTCGAACCGGGAGCCGTGCGTCTCCCACCGCGCGATCACCGCGTCTTCGACCTTCACCATGGGAAGGCCCGCGGTCGCCTACGACCGACCGCCCCGCGGCGCCGCGGCGGCCGGCGGAAGGCGGGCGACGTACCGCTGGATCTCCTCGGCGCCGAGCCGGGTCATCCCCTCGTCGCGCTCGACGGTGCAGACCTCGACCTGGGCGAGGTTGCCGGCCTCCTCGAGGCCGGCGCGCAGCGCCTCGAGGGCGAGCATCGTCGCGGCGTCGCGGTCGAGGCCGGGCTTGAACTTCTGCTCGAAGATCTCCATCACGGGGCCCTTGTTGCCGCCGGTGCTCGCGGCCTTGAAGCTCGTCAGCGAGCCGGACGGCTCCGTCTCGAACAGGTGGATCCCGGAGTCGTCGTATCCCCCGACGAGGAGCGCGGTCCCGAACGGCCGCACCCCGCCGAACTGGGTGTACTGCTGCTTGTAGTCGCAGATGCGGCGCACGAGCAGTTCGACCGACATCGCCTCGGCGTACGTGACGCGGTTGACCTGGGCCGAGAGCCGCGCGTAGTCGACGAGCACGCGCGCGTCCGCGACGAGACCGGCCGTCGCGCAGGCGATGTTCTCATCGATCTGGTGGATCTTCTCGAGGCTCGACGGTTCCGCGAGCCGCGGGTTCGGGATGCGCCGGTCGGCGATCAGCACGACGCCGTTGGAGTAGACGACCCCGGCGGTGGTCGCGCCCCGGCGCACCGCCTCCCGGGCGTACTCGACCTGGAAGAGGCGACCGTCGGGCGAGAAGACGGTGATCGCCCGGTCGTACGCCATCTGCCCGGGTTGCATCTCCATCGCCGTGCCTCGGGCCGGGCACCGAGGACCCCTTTATAACGCCCGCGCGGGGGGTGGCGTGGCCGTCATCCGGTTACGCCTCGTCCGTGCGGTCCGGGGCGTCCGGGAGCGACAACCGTAAGAGCCGCCCGGGGCCGTTCTCCGCCATGGCGCCTCCGGCTCCGGAGCCTCGGGAGCGCGGGCCGTCCCGGCTCGCGAACGAGCGCTCGACGTACCTGCGGGCGGCCTCCGAGCAGGCGATCGACTGGCATCCGTGGGGGAGCGATCCGTTCGAGCTCGCCCGGCGGACCGGCCGCCCGCTCCTGCTCGACATCGGGGCGTCGTGGTGCCACTGGTGCCACGTGATGGACGAGACGACGTACTCCGACCAAGAGGTCGCCCGGCTCCTCGGCGAGCATTTCGTCGCCGTCAAGGTCGACCGGGACGAGCACCCCGAGATCGACCGACGCTTCCAGCGCCAGGTCGGTGCCTTGACGGGGGAGGGGGGATGGCCGCTGACCGCCTTCCTCACGCCGGACGGGCACGTCTTCCTCGGCGGGACGTTCTTCCCGCCGGACGACGGGCACGGACGCCCGGGGTTCCGCCGGGTCCTGCGCGAGGTCGCCCGGCTCTGGAAGGAGGAGCCGGGCCGGATCGCCGAGAACGCGCGGGGGGTCCAGGAGGGCCTGAAGCGGATGCGGGACGCCCGCCCCGCGTCGGCGCGGGGGACGGGCGCGTTCGGGGCGGAGGTCGTCGCGGAGATCCGCGCGAGCTTCGATCCGGTCCACAGCGGCTTCGGCTCCGCTCCGAAGTTCCCGCATCCGACCGCGATCGCACTGCTGATCCAGGACGACTTCCCGGCGGGGGCGGCGCGCAGCGCCGAGCTCGCCCGGCTTACGCTGCTCGCGATGGCCGACGGGGGGATGTACGACCAGGTCGGCGGCGGCTTCCACCGGTACTCGGTCGATGCGGGCTGGCACATCCCTCACTTCGAGAAGATGGCCGCCGACAACGCGGCCCTCCTCGCCGCCTACGCCGACGGGCTCGCCCGGTTCGGCGAGCCGCGGTTCGAGGAGATCGTGCGGGGCACCCTCCGGTGGAGCCGGGAAGTCCTCGGCGACCCGGCCGGCGGATGGGGGGCGAGCCAGGACGCCGACAACGCCCCCGGCGACGACGGCGGGTACTTCACCTGGTCGCGGGCCGAGCTCAAGGAAGCGCTGGAGCCGGAGGAGCTGAAGCTCGCCGTCCGCGCCTTCGGGGTCGGCACGGAAGGTCAGATGCCGCACGACCCGGATCGCCACGTGCTCTACCGGCTGCTGCCCGCGGCCGACGCGGCGGCGAAGCTGACCTTCCCGGACGGGCCGGACGCGGCCCTCCGGACCGTGGTCGCGAAGCTGAAGGCGGCGCGGGATCGACGACCGACCCCCCAGGTCGACCGGGCGCTCTACGCCGACCTGAACGGCCGGTACCTCGGCGCGTACGCCCGGGCCGCGTCGGTGCTCGGCGACGCCACGGTCCTCGCGGAGGCGCGCCGCGCCGCCGACCGGTGGCTTCGGAGCGCGTACCGGCCCGGGCACGGGATCGCCCACCGGCTCGACGCGGCCGGCCCTTCGGGGTACGGTCTGCTCGACGACCAGGTCTCGTTCGCGGCCGGGCTCATCGAGCTCGCGGGCGCGAGCGCCGAGCCGTCGTACGCGACGGCGGCGATCGACCTCCTCGGGCTCGTGGACCGCGAGTTCCGGGGGGAGAACGGACTGTTCCGCGACGTCGCTCCGGCGCTCTACGACGGGCCGAGCGTCGGAGGGGTCTCCGAGCCGTCGTATCCGCTCGAGGATTCGCCGCACCTCTCCGCCAACTCCGCCGCGGCGCTCGCGTTCTTCCGGCTCGGGGCGCTGGTCCACGACGAGCGGTGGACCGAGAAGGGCGAGGGGCTGCTGGCGCCCCTCGCCTCGCGTCTCTCGGGCTCGGGGCTGTTCGGGGCGGGGGCGGCGCTCGCCGTCGGCCTCGCCGCGGTGCCGCCCGTCACCGTCGTGGTGGAAGGGTCGGGCGCGGACACCGAGGCGCTGCTTCGGGCGGCCCGGCGCACCTGGCACCCGAATGCGTTCGTCTTCGACGGGGCGCCCTCGCCCCCGTTCTCGGCACCGATCGCGGACGCGCCGGCCCGAACCGGGGGGGCCGCCCGGGCGCTCGTCTGCTTCGGTACGGCCTGCGCGCCCCCGATCACCGGCCCGGACGCGCTGCGCGCGATCCTCGCGGCCGGACGGGCGCCGGGCCCGGCGTAGGGAGCACGCCGAGATCGGTGCCGTCCAGCAGGTACGCGCGCGCGTCCGCCCGGGCGAGGAAGCGTCGGTAGAGGAACGTCCGCCCCCGGGCGGGGCGCTCGCGGTTGAGCGCTTCCAGCCCTGCGAGCGGGTTGAACGGGGGCAGGACGACGAGCTCCCGCACCCCCGGTCGGCGTCGGTGGCCGACCTCCTTGGCGGTGAGCGGTGTGCGGAACCGGGCGCGGATCCAGCACGGCCGCTTGCCGTCCGGGTGACCGGCGGTCGGCGCGAAGCGGTAGCCCGGGTGGAGATGACCCGTCACCCATCGGGGCGACGCGAGCACCTCGTCGGACGGCCAGCGATGGCCGTGGAAGATGCCGACCCCCTCCCGCACAACGCCGTCCGCGGGATGGACCTCGACCTCCTTCGGGAGATGGCGGACGATCCCGGGGTCGTGGTTCCCGAGGACGACCTCGACGCGCACGCCCTCGCGAAGGAGGTCCGAAAAGAAGTCGAAGAGGATCGGACGCAGTGCCGGCGGGGTCCCGACGATCGGGTGCTTGACGTCCCCCGCGACGATCAGGGAACCCGCCCTCTCCCTCCGGGCGACGCCGAGGAGGCGGTCCGCGATCTCATGGGCCGATCCGCCGGGGGGCCCCATCGGACGCGCGGCCGTCCCCGCGAGCCCGAGGTGGAGGTCGGCGACGACGATCGTCCGGTGCGGTCGGGCGCGGGTTCCCCCGAGGAGGAGCGCCGGAGCCCCGGGGACCGGGCGCATCGCACCGACCACGAATCGTTGGAGAGGCCCCGGACGCTTGACGGTTCGCGGAGGAGCCCCTCTAGCGTCCGGGACGGCGAGGCCGCTCCCACGCCCGGTCGACGGTCCGGATCAGGGTCGTTTCCCCGCGACGCTCTTCGAGGGTCGGCGACACCGCCACGTTTATAGAAGCGGTAGATGCGTTGTACGGGTAGGTACGCCGTGACACGGACCCGGGAGCGATGGATCGAGCGGATCCGTGCCCTGCTCGAACGGGCCGGCTACTACGTCGCGAACACGCACGGCGTGCGGCCGTCGAGCTTCGATCTCGCCGCTCGCCGCGACGCGACCCTCCTCCTGATCAAGGTCCTGAAGAACATCGACGCGCTCGACGCCGGGGAGGCGTCCCGTCTCCTCGAACTCGGCCGCCTGTTCCCGGCGACCGTGCTGGTCGTCGGTCAGACGTCGGGCGCCTCCGAGCTCGACGACGGGGTCGTCTACACCCGCTACGAGGTGCCGATCGTCAGCGAGCCGACGCTGCGCGACTACCTCGAGAAGGCGCTGCCGCCGTTCCTGTACGCGAGCCCCGGGGGAGCGTTCGCGCGGATCGACGGAGAGCGCCTCCGCTTCCTCCGGCAGACCCGCGGCCTGTCGCTCGGCACGCTCGCCTCCGTCGCGGGGGTCTCCCGGCGCGCGATCCAGCTGTACGAGGAGGGCCAGGGGGCCGAGGCGACGGTCGTGGAGCGGATCGAGGCGTTCCTCGACGCGCCGATCGTCCGGCCGCTCGAGCTGTTCGTCTCCCCCGCCCCGCGTTCGTCCGGCAAGACGCGGAAGGGTGGGCCGGCCGACGGGGGCGGGCTCGGCACCCCGCCGCCCGCACCGACCGGCGACCCGTTGCGCGACGGCGTGCTCGCCCAGCTCGACGGCATGGGGCTCGAAGTGACCGTCACCGTCCGCGCGCCGTTCGACGCGCTCGCCCGGACCCCGGCCGTCCTGCTCGCCGGCGTCGGCAGCCTTCGGACCGCGCTCCACCGGGCCGAGGTGCTGCACGGGATCGCGCGGGTCGCGGAGGGCCACGCGATGTTCGTCGTCCGGGAGAACGTCCACCGCCCCTCGATCGGAGGCCTGGCCATCCTGAACGTGACGGAGCTCAAACGCCACCGGGGTCCCGAGGAGCTCCTCGAGGACATCACGGAGCGGGAGCAGCCGTGAACACGGCCCGGCTCTCGGCCGGGACCGACCTCCTGCTGCTCGCGCCCGTGCGCGGGCTCTCCTCCGAGGTCCGACCGCTGATCGCCGCGCTCGACGCGTTCGACCCGGCGGTGATCGGGCTCGGGCTCTCGCGGGAGGAGCTCACGGGGCTCGTGGAGTACTTCCTCGTGGCGGACGGCGATCCCGTGGTGCCGCTCACCACGAACGAGTTCAACGAGGTCCGGGGGCTGGTCCGGTTCGGGGAGGTCCGGGTGCCGAACCCGTCGTTCGTGGAGACCCTGCGCTGGGGGCAGGCGCACGGCGTCCCGGTCGCGGCGCTCGACCCCTCCGAAGAGGACTCGGCGGCGCTGTTCACGGAGCACATCGGCTACCTCGAGCTCGTCCGCCGGACTGTCCGCGAACGGCGTGCCGGCCGCGACCCGCCCACGCCGTCGACCCCGGATTCGTTCGCGGTCGAATGGGACCGGCGCGTGGCGCGGGGACGGGGGTCCCGGTCGCTCGCCCGGGCGCGCGACACGCACCTCGCCGGGGAGACGGCGACCCTGGCGGCCGGACGCTCGCGCGTGGCGCTGGTCGTCGACCGCGAACGGTTCGACGGGGTCCGCGCGCTCCTCGCCGCGCCGGCGCGCGGCCGCTAGCGCCGCCCGGTCACTCGTCGCGGCGGAGGACCCGCTCGAGCATCGAGCGCGCCTCCCGGCGGAACTCGTCGAGCGACCCCTCGTTGACGAGCATGCCGTCGGCGAGCGCGAACGCGCTGCCGATCCCCCACTTGAGCTCGCGCCGGTCCCGGTCGAAGAACTCCTGGAGCCCGCCGCCGTCGTCCGAGCGGCTGCGGCTCGCCATCCGGCTGTGCCGCGTCTCGGGGGAGGCGAAGATCCCGAGCACGAACAGGTCGCCGAAGTTGTGGCGGAACACCGTCACTTCCGTGTCGGACCGGCACCCGTCGACGAGCATCCGCGTCTCGCTGAGCTTGGGAAGGGCGCGCTGCGCCCAGATCCCGGCGCCGTGCTTCTCGCGCTCCTCGGAGGCGATCCGCGCGACGTTCGCGTTCGTCACGGGCAGGCCTCGGCGGCGCGTCTCGTCGCGGACGAGGTCCCCCATCTTCAGGGTCGCGAGCCCCATCGAGCGGGCGACGGCGACCAGTTCGTCCTTCCCCGAACCGGGCATGCCGACCGTGACGATCAGTTTCATAGGGAGTCGGGCGGCTCGTCGGCGACGTCGGTCGCGGTCGGCGTCAGCGGCGCGGTAGGCGGCGGGGCGCCGGCGCCCTCCTGCTCGTTGATGAGCTGCAATCGGTCGGCCCGGCGCCGGTACGTGCCGGCCTCCTGCTCCGCCAGGCGCGCCGTCTCCGTGAACCGGTCGACGCGCACCCGGAGCTCGTTCGTCTTCTGGTTCTTGCTCGCCGCCCGGAACTCGAGCGCGCGGGCCTTCTGCTGCCGGTCGACGACCTTCTGCTGGAGCTTGCGGATCCGGTAGTGGAGCGCGGTGACGTCCGAAGTGAGCGGTCCGCCGCCGCCCCGCGTGGCCCCCTGGATGTCGCGCTCGTGCTGCTTGATCTGCTGCTCGATCTCGGGGATATCGGCGACGACCCGCTGCGCCTTCTCGCGCAGGAGCGTCGCCTGGTGGCGCAGCTTGTCGATCTTCGTGTTAAGACGGGAGGCGCGCTGCTGGGCCCGCGCGGCGGTCCGGTCGTGGCGCGCCGCGATCTCGCGCAGCTTGGAGATGTCCGCGTACTGCTGGCCGAGCCAGCGCGACGCCCGCGCGGCGAGTACGCCGGAGTGGCCCGACGAATCGGGTGGCGGAGTCCCTCCGGCTGCCATCCGGAGCGGCGTACGGGTCCCGCGAGATATAGACGTTGCCGTACCGCACCGGCGGGCGGTTCACGCCCGCGCCGGCCGCGGAGGCCGAAGGGTCGGGGCGATCCGCGCCACCAGCTCGGTGGCCGCCAGGCGCGTCTGCGCCTTCGAATCGCGCTCGCGCAGCGTGACCGTTCCTTGCTGGGGCCCCGCGTCGAGGGTCGTCCCGTCGACCGTGATGCAGAACGGGGCGCCGGCTTCGTCCATCCGGGCGTACCGCTTCCCGATCGTCCCGGCGTCGTCGAGCTGATGCGCGATGCCCTCGTCGCCGAGCGTGGCGGAGAGCGCCGCCGCGTACGCCCCGTGCGCCTTCGGGATCAGCGGGAAGACGCCGACCGGCACGGGGGCGAGGTAGCTCGGCAGGCGCCAGACCGTACGTTCCCCGTCGCGCGCGATGTGGACGTCCGCGAGCCCCCACAGGTTGCGGTCGACCCCGAACGTCAGCTCGAGCACGTGGGGCAGCACGGACGGCTCGCCCGTCGGCGTCACGGAGAGGTCGCGACCGACCCCCTCGCCGTGGCGGGAGAGGTCATAGTCGCCGCGGTAGTGGACCGCACCGACCTCCTTGAACCCGCCGAGGCTGTCGATCCGCACCTCGGCGTCGAACTGGATCCGGTTGTAGAACGCCCGCTCCTGGTCGGACTTCTCGAAGAAGCGGATCCGGTCCGCGGGGTAGCGCAGCACGTCCCGCAGGAACCGCAGCATGTGGACCAGGTGGTAGACGTAAAACTCCGGAAGGCCGCTCTCGACGAGCGCCCGGGCCGTCTCGAGCTCGGGAGGGGTCCCTTCGGGTCCGCGCCGGGCCGCCCGCACGACCGGAACGGTCTCCTCCGCCACCCGGGCGAACGGCACGTCGAACTTCCCGGGGCGGAAGAAGATCTGGAGCTCGGCCTGGGTGAACGCCCGCATCCGGAATAGCACCTGGCGGGGGGCGATCTCGTTGCGGTACGCCTTGCCGATCACGGCGATCCCGAGGGGGAGCGCGCGGCGGCCGACGTCCCACATGCGGGGGAACGCGAGGTAGCTCGCCTGGGCGGTCTCGGGCTGGAGGTACCCCCGCTCCCGGCCGGTGACGCCGAGGTCGGTCGCGAACATCAGGTTGAACGGTCGCGGGACGCTGAGCGAGGTCGAGCCGCAGGACGGGCAGCGGACTTTCAGCTCCCGGAGGATCTCCCCGACCTGCGCGGCCGTGAGCCCGTCGACCCCCTCGGGACGGGCCTTCTCGAGCACGGTGTCGGCGCGGAACGCGGCGCGGCACGACTCGCACGTCACCTCGGGGTCGGTGAAGTTCTCGAGGTGCCCCGACGCGCGGACCACCGCCTCGGGCAGGATCTCGGCCGGCTGGATCAGGTGGTAGTCCTGCGAGAGGCCGAGGAACCAGGCGCTCCAGGCGTCCTCCAGGCGCCGCTTGAGGGCCGCTCCGAGCGGGCCGTAGTCGTAGAACCCCTGCGTCCCGCCGTAGATCTCGGCGGAAGGCCAGAGAACCCCCCGACGGCGCAGGAGGGCGAACAGCTCATCGAGCTTCATCGCCGGCGCTCCGTCCGACGGGGCCCGGGCCGGGCGATAAGGTGTTCGGTGGTCCGGGTGACCACCTGGTAGGCGGGGTCGTCCGGCGGGAGGCGAAGGACGAGCGGCTGCGCGGCGGTGCCGGGGGCGATCCGGGCCGCGTCGGGCGTCCCGAGCCACCGCCACGGCTGGACGAGGGCGCAGCGGGCGACGAACGCCGCGGAGACCGGTCGCCGTCTTAGCCGCGTCGCCACGTAGGCGAACTCGATCTCCCGCCAGATCGACGGGGCCTGGAACATCACGTTGTCCGTGCCGAGGAGGACGGGGATGCCGAGGCGTTCCATCGTCCGCAGGTCCGGCTGACGGCCGAAGAGGGCGTTCGAGCGCGGACAGACCGCGACGGTCAGTCGTTCGTCCGCGACGCTCCGCAGGTCGTCCGGCGTGGCCATCGCTAGGTGCACCAGCAGATCCGGTCTCGGGTCGAGGTACGTCTCCGGGCGCTCCCGGACGGCTTCGCTGGCGTGGAGCGCGAACGGCTTCCTCCGACGACGGCACGCCATCGCGATCGTCCGTCGGGTCGCCTCGCTCTCGTCCCGCGCGCTCGACAGCCCGACCCCGTCGGCGTCGTCGAGCAGGCGGTCGAGCTCGACCGGATCGAGCGGGCGGGCGAGCGGACGGCCGAGGATCACCGGCCGGACTCCCGTGCCGCGGCTCGCCCGGCGCAGGAGCGCCACCCCCGGCGTTCCCTCTTCCCGGAAGTCGATCACCGCCGCCACACCGGACCGGCGCATGCGCCCCAGGGCGCGGCGGATCGCTCGCTCCTTTTCCGCCGGGGGAGTGCTCGCGAGGAGGCGGAACTTGTACCCTGCCGGCGCCGCCACGAGGCGGGCGACCGGGCCGCTCGGC
Organism: Thermoplasmata archaeon; assembly: GCA_035499455.1. Lineage (GTDB taxonomy): Archaea > Thermoplasmatota > Thermoplasmata > Lutacidiplasmatales > UBA184 > Lutacidiplasma. The sequence goes on from DATJYS010000005.1 coordinate 158,721, forward strand.
GGCTCGACCCGCGACACCGAGTCCCCGAGGTGGGTGTGGCCGTTGACCGGCGCCGGGACGACGATCCCGCGGATCCGCCGGCCACGCCCCCGAAGCGAGTCGGTCCCCCGTTGGCCGACCTCGACGATCCGTCCGCGTTCGAACCGGACGTACGCCGCGCGCGGACCGTCAATGTCGACGATGGCGCCGTCTACGATCATCGGTCCCCGCCGCCGGAGCGTCCCGCGGCCATAACTCGTCGCACGGCCGGCAGCGAAGGGATATTCCCTCGGGGAGCTCCCGGTCCGGCCCGACCGATGAAGGAGAACGCGGCGCCGTCCGACCGAGACCTCGCGGTCAGCGGCCACGTCAACGTCGACCGCTTCCTCCGCGTGGTCCGGTTCCCCGGGCCCGACCGCACCGAACCGGTGACGGCGTCCCGCACCGAGCTGGGCGGCACCGCGACGAACCTGGCGCTCGTCGCCGCGGCTCGCGGCGTACGCGTCGGGTTGCTGGCCCGGGTCGGCGACGGGTTCCCGGCGGAGTTCCGCCGTCGTCTCGCCGCGGCCGGGATCGACCTGGGAGGGATGGAGTCGGTCGCCGGTCGCCCGACCCCCACCTGCTTCATCGTCGAGGATCGCCCGGGGGGCCAGCGGACCTTGATCGACCAGGGACCGATGGGCGACGACCGCCCTGTCCCGGTCCCGACGCGCTGGCTCCGCCAGTACTCCTGGGTACACCTCGGGACCGGATCTCCGGGCTATCAGCTCCGCGTCGCCGAAGCGGCGCGCGACGCGGGTCTCCGGGTCGCGGCCGACCCGGCCCAGGAGATCTTCTACCGATGGTCGGCGCGTCCGTTCCGCCGGCTCCTCGCCTCGGCGGAGATCCTCTTCGGGAACGCGGCCGAGATTGCTCGCGCCGCGCATCTCGCCGGAGTTTCGGGGACCCGGGGACTCCTGCGCAACGTACCGTTGGTCGTCCGGACCGAGGGCCGCGCAGGGGCCACCGCGCTCTCCCGCGCCGGGCGCGAGCACGTCCCGTCGCACCGACCGCGTCGGGTCCGGAGCGTCGTCGGGGCGGGCGATGCGTTCCGGGGCGGCTTCTACGGCGGGTTCTTCGACGGCAGGCCGCTGAAGACGTGCCTGGCGCAAGGGTCCCTCGCCGCCGCCCGATGGATCGGCGGAGCTCGCTGAGGGGGCGACCATGGAGATGCACGCCTTCGGCACGCTCGTCCCCGCGCTCACCGCGCGGCGTCGGCTCCTCGCCGCCACCAGACCCATCGGCCGCACCGAGACGGTCCGCGTGACCTCGGCGTTCGACCGGGTCTCCGCCGCCACGGTCCGGGCGCCCGCACCCGTGCCCGCCTTCCTCCGCGCGACGTGGGATGGGTACGCCGTCCGAAGCGACGACACCCGTTCGGCCACGGCGCGGCAACCCGCGACGCTCCGCGTCGTGGGCGACGTCTACGCGGAAGGGAGGCTCGGCCGTCGGTTGGGTCGGGGCGAAGCGGTCGCGATCGCCACCGGCGGCGCGCTCCCGCGAGGCGCCGACACCGTCGTGATCTTCGAGGAGGTCGACCGGACCGACGGAGCCGTGCGGGTTCGGCGGCCGATCCGGCCCGGCGACCGGCTCGCGCGTCCGGGGGACGACATCCCGCGCGGCGCCCGACTGGTCCGTCGCGGCGACCTCCTCGCCCCCGCCGAGCTCGGCGGGTTGGCTGCCTGCGGGGTGGCGACCGTCCGCGTCTACGCCCGGCCGGTCGTCACCGTGATCCCGAACGGCAACGAGCTCTCTCTGCCGGGCGCTCCGCGCCGCGCGGGGACGGTCTACGAGAGCAACAACGCGACCCTCGCCGCGGTGATCGAGGCGAGCGGCGCCCTTCCCCGCCTGCGCCCGCCGGTCGCGGACGACCCCGCTCGCATCGAGGCCGAGCTCCGGACCGCGATCGCCCGGTCCGACCTCGTGATCGCGACGGGCGGGAGCTCGGTCGGAGAGCGCGATCACCTGCCCCGGATCTTCCCGCGGCTCGGCACGCTCCTCTTCCACGGCGTGGCGGTCCGTCCGGGCAAGCCGACCCTCGCCGCGCGGGCGGGCGACACCCTCGTGATCGGGCTCCCGGGGCACCCGACGTCCTGCCTGGCGAACATGCTCTGGCTCGTCCTGCCCGCGCTGCGGCGGCTGGCTCGGCGGCCGGGCCCGGGGTGGACGGAGGAGTGGGCGACGCTCGGCGCGGACGCGATCGCCCCGACTCCCGGGATGGCCACGGTCGTGCCGTTCGAGCTCCGGGACGGGCGGGCGTTCTCCACCTTCCGCGGCTCGTCGTCGATCACCAGCCTCCGCGGCGCGACCGCGTTCGCGCTCCTGCCTCCGGGCCGGCGCCGCGTCCGCGCCGGCGAACGGATCCGCCTGTGCCGATTGACCCCGCCGCTCGGGCGGGGTGCCTGAGGCAAACGATTAACCCGAACCGGCCGTAGAACCGGCGTGCCGGGGGCGCGGCTGCGCGTGGCGATCCTCTCCATCGAGGGGACGAACTGCGATGAAGAGCTCCGCGTGGCGCTCTCCGCGGTGGGGGCCCGGCCCGAAGTGGTGCTGCTGAGCCAGTTCGCCGACCGGGGGGTCGCGGCCGCCCGGCGGCGTCGGCTCTCCCAGTTCGACGCGGTGTTCCTGCCCGGAGGGTTCTCCGGCGGGGACTACGTGCGCGCCGGCGCGATCATGGCCGCCCGGGTCCGCGCCGCGATCGGGCCCGAGCTCGAGGAGTTCGTTCGGGCGGGGCGCCTCGTCGGCGGGATCTGCAACGGCTTTCAGGTGGCGACCGAGCTCGGTCTCCTGCCCGGGAGAGCGGGCGGCCGCCTCGGCCCGGCCGACGCGGCGCTGGTGGCGAACGACTCGGGTCACTTCGAGTGCCGCCCGACGTACGTGGCATGGGCGGGCGGACGGTTCCCCCCGCTCGCCGGCACGCCGGTCGGGGAGCGGTACCTGTTCCCGTCCGGTCACGGCGAAGGCAAGCTCGTGCTCGGGGGCGACGCCGCCGCGCGGCGCAAGGCGCTCGAGGCGGCCGGTCAAATCCTGTTCCGATGGGTCGCACCGGACGGCGCGCCGGCGACCTACCCGTGGAACCCGAACGGCTCGGAAGGGGACATCGCCGGCCTGACGAACCCGGAGGGGAACGTCTTCGGCCTGATGCCCCACCCGGAGCGCGGGTTCTTCCGCGAGCAGGCGCCGGACTGGACGCGCACCGGGGGGCCCCGGGGATTCGGCGACGGACACCGGTTCCTCGCCGCCGTGATGGCGCACGCGGCGCGGCCGGACTAGCCGCACGACGGCGAGGGACGGGCGAGAGCCCACACCTCGAGCCGTTCCCCCTCCAGATCCCGCTGGGCGACCGTCCTCGCAGAGCCGCCGCGGGCGACCCATCGCGCGCGGACCGCGCCGAGCCGTTCGGGGTCCTGCCGCGAGGAGGTCAGCAGGTACGCCGTCCCGCCGGGCGCGAGGTGCGACGGGAGCGTGCGCACGATCCGGGCCGACGTTCGGCAGCCGTCGGGGCCGCCGTCGAGCGCCAGGTTCTGCCAGGGATCGGGCTCGCGCTCCGACGGACGCGTCGGCAGGTACGGCGGGTTCGCGAGGATCCGGTCGAAGCGACCCAGGCCGCGCGCGAGGTCGGTGCGTACGACGGCGATCGACAGCCGCTCGGTCCGGGCCCGGAGGTACAGCACGCGGAGCGCGTGGGGGTTGCGGTCGGTCGCGACGACCCGGGCCCCCGCCCGCGCCGCGGCGAGGGCGATCGCGCCGTTCCCCGTCCCGATCTCGAGGAGCCGCTCGCCCGGTGCCGCGTTGCGGGCGAACGGGAGGAGCAGGAGGGTGTCCTCGCGCACGGGGTACGCGAGCCCGGGCGCGTCCGGGGCGTTCGCGGCGGCGCTCCGGGCGAAGTTCGTCATCCGCGGGGGGTCGACCTCTTAACCGCCTCCCGCATTACGAAGGGTACTAACATTGCTCGCCTCCATGCCGCGCCGGCTATCCGCTCCGGTCAAGATCGGCATCACGGGTCTCCCGGGCTCCGGGAAGACGCAGACGCTGCTGCGGATCATCCAGCTCCTCGAGGAGGAAGGGGTGAAGGTCGGCGGGATGGTCACCGAACCGATCGTGGAGAAGCAGCGGCGATCGGGGTTTCAGATCACGAACTGGCTCACGAAGGAGCACGAGGTGTTCGCCCACGAGGGGCTCAAGTCCCGCGTGCGCTCCGGCCGCTACGGGGTCAACATCGCCGCGCTCGAGGGGCTCGGGACCCGGGCGCTGTCGGAGGCGCGCGAGTCGGCGGACGTGATCGTGATCGACGAGGTCGGGAAGATGGAGGTCGAGTGCGAGTCGTTCACGAAGGGCGTGATGGACACGCTCGACGCCGAGAAGTCGATCGTGATGACCCTCCACAAGAAGTCGCGCAACCCGCTCCTCCAGGACATCCGCCGGAGGGATGAGCTACGTCTCCTCGAAGTGACCCCGGTGAACAAGAACCTCCTCGCGTTCAAGATCGTGCACCTGATCACGGGCCGGACCCACTAGCCGGCCTGCGGCGCCGCCGCGAGGGCGGCACCGATTTCCTCGGCCCCGAGGCCGCGCCGGGGCGGGGGCCCCGACCGCGGGCCCCGGTCTTCTACAATCCGGCGATGGCCGTCGACCGCGACCTCGCCGTGGCCGCCGTACGGGCGTGGGCTGGCCCCGTCCCGACGTCGCGCTCGGGCTGGGAGGTCGCCGCGGCGACCGGCGTCCGCGGCCTGCGGCTCGTGGTGGAGACCGGTGCCTTCGCCTCCTTCCTTCTCACGGAGTCCAACCCGGCCGCCTTCTCCGTGCTCGAGCGGAACGCGGCCGGCCGGAGCGGCGTCCGGGCGTCGCTCGCCGACGGGCGCCTCGTGCCGGAGGGGGCCCCGTTCGACTATGTCGACGTCGACCCGTTCGGCTCGCCGATCCCGTTCGTCCCTTCGGCGCTGGCGGCGGTCCGCCCGGGCAGCCTGCTCGCCGTGACCGCCACCGACATGATCGTGCTCGCGGGGGCGCAGGCGGAGGCGACGTGCCGGCGGTACGGGGCCCGGCCGGTCCGGGGCCGTCTCGGTCCGGAAGGGGGCCTTCGGATCCTGCTCGCCTACCTCGCCCGCGAGGCCCGAGCCCGCGACCGGTCGATCCGGCCGCGGCTCGCGTACGCGCGGGACCACTACGTCCGCGCCTACCTCGAGGTCGGGCCGGCGGGAGCCGCGCCGGACCCGGTCGGCACGGTCGACCCGGCGACCTGGGACGGTCCACCGCTCGGAGGGTCCGGGCCGTTCGGGCCCCTGTGGCTGGGACCGATCATCGACCCGGCGTTCGTCGAGCGGACGGAGGTCCCGGCGACGGCGGAGCGGCGGGCGGAGGTGCGGACGTTCCTCGAACGCCTTCGGGAGGAGGCAGCGGTCCCGTCGCCGTTCTACTACGAGCCGAACGTCGTGGCCGGTCGCCTCGGGCTCCGGTCCCCCCCGTCCGTGGAGGCGCTGCGCGCGGCGCTGGCGCAGGGCGGTTTCCGGGCGAGCCGCACGCACGCCCGGCCCGAGGGGGTGCGGACCGACGCCCCGCGCGCCGTCGTGGAGGAGGCGGCCCGGCGCCTCGACGCGGGCGCTCAGTCCCAGAACGCGCGGGTCCGAGCGTAGGCCCTCTCGGCGCGCAACAGCTCCGTGAAGAACGCCTCGTCGTTCCGGTACAGTCGGGTCAGCAGGCGACGGGCGGTCTCGGGACCGACCCCCCGCGCCGCGAGCGCGAGGAGCGCCCGCTCGCCGTAGTGGGCGACGAGCTCGGCCGACGTGTAACCGGTCCGGACGAGCGACTCGGTGTCGGGCGGGACCGGAGGGCCGCGGCGGGGCTTCTTGCCGGCCCGGGACGCGGCCGGACGCCATTTCTTCTTCGCGTACTTCGAGAGCCGGTCGATCTCGGCCTCCCGCCGAGGCGAGAGCACGGCGGAGAGCGACCCGTGGCAGAGGAGGCACCGGCTCCCGCCCTCCGCCTGGTAGCGCTTCGGGGTCGTGGTTCGGGTGAACCCGCAGCGCAGGCAGACGAGCACGAGCGACTCGTTCTCGAGCCGCTCGCGCACCGCCTTCAGGAGCGTGGGCGGCGGGGAATCCGGGAGGATCCGCCAGCGCAGGCGCTCGAGCGGGCCGTCGGTGAGCGGCCCGGGGGCGGCGGGAACGACCGAGAGCCGTCCGTCGCGCACCGCCTCGAGCACCTCCACCGCGTGGGCGAGGTCGTAGCGGTCGTGCAACGTCTTCTCGAGCGTCTCCTCCCCGAGCGGGGTCGCGCGGCTCGCCTCGAGGAGCGGGTCGAGCGAGCGCAGGTCGCGCGGGTCGGCCGACGACGGCACGACCCCGAGCTTGCGCGCCACGTTGAGGAACACCCACCGGTAGTCGAGCCCCGAGGGGACGAGCCGGTCGATCAGCGGGGCGAGCGACGCGGGGTCGATGCGGAACGCGTCGACCAGGGTCGCGGGGTCGACCGCGATCGGGAGCTCCAGGACGAACCACGTCGGCTCGACGCTCGCGACGTCGACCCGCGCGCCGAGACGGGCGGTCAGGAGGCCGGCGATCGCGACCGAGAGGGTCTCGTTCGTCCGAGTCCCGAAGCACGCCCCGTAGACGACCGTCCGCTCGCGCGCGCTCACCGTGACCGTCTCATCGGTGGCGAGCGCCCCCGCGGCGAGCGCGGTCGTGCGGCGTTCGGCGAGCCGGGCCCGGTCGCCCGCGAGGAGCGGGTAGTCGTCGAACGAACCGATCCGGCGCATCCGTCCGATCTCGCGAGCGACCTCGTACGGCACCGGGAGGTCCTCGCCGGCCCAGCGCGGCTCCTGCCCGAGCTCGTTCACTCCCTCGACGAGCAGCTCACCGTCGCGGTACTCGACGACCTTCCAGGTCCGCCCGTGGAGCAGGAAGATCTCCTCGGGCTGGGCGAGGATCTGCGTCAGGACGAACCGCTCGTCAAGCGTGCCGATCACCCGGCGCGTCGCGATGTCCCGCAGGCGGTACGTCCGCTCGTCCGGGATCAGGGAGAGGAACGAGTAGAACCGCGCGAGCGTCCCGCGCCCCGAGGAGAGGTGACCCGCCTCGCGCCGGGCGAGGCCGAGCCCGGCGAGGTACTCGATCAGGTCGTCCCACTCACGGTCGGTCAGGTCCGCGACCGCCGCGGCCCGGCGGATCCTCCCGACGAGCCGGTCCCGGTAGGCCGGGCCTTCCGCCCGCAGCTCGGCGACGATCTGCTGGGCCGCCGCGAGCCGGTTGCGCGTCCGCCACTGGACCGGCTCGATCTCGCCCGCGTCCGCCCGGCGGGCGAGGACGGCCGCCTCCTCGAGGTCGTCGTCGTCCAGGGAGAGGATGGCGCCGTGGATCGTCCGCCCGAGCCGGTGCCCCGAGCGTCCGACCCGTTGGACGAGGCGCCCGACCTGGTGGGGCGAGCCGAACTGGACGACGTGGTCGACCGCGCCGATGTCGATGCCGAGCTCGAGCGACGACGTCGCGACGAGCGCGCGCAGCTGCCCGTCGCGGAACGAGCGCTCGGCCTCCTCCCGAACCTCGCGCGAGAGCGAGCCGTGGTGGACGGCGGTCGGGAGGTCCGGCGCGAGACGCTGGAGCCGGGCCGCGAGGCCCTCCGCCGTGCGCCGCGTGTTCACGAAGACGAGCGTCGTCCGATGGGCGCGGATCTCCCCCTCGAGCGCCCGCAGCGCATCGAGGAGCGGAGGCTCCGCCTTCAGCTCGCGGACGAGCTCGGCGTCGAGCGGGGTGGACGGGGTGATCGGCCGGCGGGCCGTCAGCTCGAGCGGCCGGCGGGACGTCGACGCGAGGACCCGGGCCTCTCTCGGCTCGGGGGAGAGGAACCGGAGGACCCCCTCGGGGTTCCCGACGGTGGCGGAGAGACCCACCCGCCGGACCGGCCGGCCGGCGAGCGCATCGAGCCGCTCGAGGGTGATCCCCAGCTGGGCGCCCCGGTCGGAGCCGACCAGCTCGTGCACCTCGTCGACGATCACCGTCCGCACATGGGCGAGGGCCGCCCGGAGGCGGGCGCCGACCAGGAGGATCTGCAGGGTCTCGGGGGTCGTCAGCAACAGGTCGGGCGGATGCCGGGACTGGCTCACGCGCCGGGCGGCGGGGGTGTCGCCGTGCCGCACGGCCGCCGTGAGCCCGACCTCGCCGACGAGCGAGACCAGCCGGTGCTCGAGATCCCGATTGAGCGCTCGGAGGGGCGTGACGTAGAGGAGGGAGATCGGCGGAGACGGCTCGGCCAGCCGGCGGGTGAGCAACGGCAGGAGGGCGGCCTCGGTCTTGCCGGTGCCGGTCGGCGAGAGCAACAGCGCGTCCGAATCGCCCGTTAGGAGCGGGACGGCGAGGCGCTGGATCTCCGTGAGCTCGCTGATCCCCCGGCGCGCGACGGCCTCCGCAAGCCGAGGGTCGATCCCCGGGAGCGACGGCCGGCCGTCGAGCCCCCCGGTCATCGGGAGAGGAGCGTACCGGGGGAAGAAAGGGCTGTCGGCCGCCTACACGTTCGAGCCCGGTTCGAGGTCGAGCATCCTCAGGCCGAAGCTCTCGACCAGCGGGCGACCGAACGTCCGACCGGGGAACGTCTCGACCACGACCTCTTGCAGGATCCCGACCGTCGCCCGGAGGAGATGGCCGCCGACCAGACGGTGGTCCGGTCCGGCGACGGCCGCGTGCAGGTGTACGGACGGGCGTCCGTCCGCCCGGGCGATCGTCCCGTGGAGCGCGACGACCTCGTGCGGCACGGAGAGGTCGTGCGGGACGTACTGCCCGCCGTCCCAGTAGCCGAACGACGCCGTGCGGAACATGCCGATCCCGAACAGGACCGCCCCGGCGCGGACCCCCTCGCGGTCGGCGAATGCCGTCAGCGCTTCGAACAGGTCCTGCCCGTCGTCCAACCGCAGCACCCACCGGCTCCCGTCGCGCACCGATTGCATGGTCGGCGGAGCCCGGCCGCCCGTATGGGCGTTGCGCGCAGCAAACGGTATGGCGAGCGTGCACGTACTCGGCGGTCCATGGCGCTCGGCCCGTCGTTCGCTTCCCCGCCCGCCCCCGAGTCGGAGATCGTCCGGCGGATCGCCGCCGGCGGTCCGGCGGTCGTCGCGCTGTCGGGCGGGGTCGATTCGGGACTGGTCGCGGCCCTCGCCCAGGAGGCGCTCGGCCCCCTCGCCGCGGCGGTGACGCTCACCGGCACGGCGGTCTCGGTGGAGGAGGTCGAGGCGGCCCATGCGCTCGCGCGGGCGATCGGGATCGACCATCACGTCGTGCGCGCGGAGCCGCTCGAGAACGGGGCGTATCGCGCGAACGGACCCGAGCGCTGCTACCACTGCCGGTCGGTGGAGACCGCCGCCGTACGCCGATGGGCGGCCGGGCGCGGATTCTCGCAGTATCTCGACGGGGTCCACGCCGACGACCTCGGGGACGACCGGCCCGGGCTGCGCGCGATGGACGAGGCCGGCTTCGTCCACCCGCTCGTGCTCGCCGGATGGGGGAAGGCCGCGGTCCGGGCCGCGGCGCGCCGTCGGGGACTCCCGAACTGGAACCGTCCGTCCAACGCCTGCCTCGCCTCGCGCGTCGCGCACGGCGAGCCGATCACTCCCGAGCTGCTCCGGCGCATCGAGAGCGCCGAGGCGGTCCTGACCGCCGAGGGATTCCGACGGGTCCGCGTCCGGGTCGATGCCGGGGGAGCGCGCCTCGAGGTCGATCCGGACGAGGTCGCGCGGCTTTCCGCCGAGCCGACCGCCTCGCGCGTGGTGGGGCGGGTGCGCACGATCGGCTTCGACCCGGTCACGATCGACCCGCGAGGCTACGCGACGCTCCGGGGAGCGCTGCCGGTCGTTCGATGACGCCGCCCCGAGCTCCCGCCCCCGCCGCGCCGGCGCTCCCCGGCCGGTTCCGCCTCGAGACGGACATGGTGCCGCAGGGCGACCAGCCCCGCGCGATCGCGGAGATCGTCCGTCGCGTCGCCGCCGGCGAGAAGTTCGTCACCCTGCTCGGTGTCACCGGCAGCGGGAAGACGTTCACGATGGCGCAGGTCGTCGAGCAGCTGCAGCGGCCGACGCTCGTCGTGAGCCCGAACAAGACCCTCGCGGCGCAGCTCGTCAGCGAGTTCCGGGCGCTGTTCCCCGAGAGCGCGGTCGAGTACTTCGTGAGCTACTACGACTACTACCAGCCCGAGGCGTACGTCCCGCAGATCGACCTCTACATCGAGAAGGACTCCTCCATCAACGAGGAGATCGACCGGCTGCGCCACCGGGCGACGCAGGCGTTGCTCACGCGACGGGACGTGCTGATCGTCGCCTCCGTGAGCTGCATCTACGGGCTCGGCTCGCCCGAGGATTACCGCGCCTCGGTGGTCTCCCTCGCCGTCGGCCAGACGATCGCTCGCCAGGCGCTCCTCGGCCAGCTCGTTCGGATGAAGTACGCGCGCAACGACATGGAGCTCAAGCGCGGCCGGTTCCGAGTGCGCGGCGGGACGATCGACGTGATGGGGGCCGGCGAGACCGTTCACCGGATCGTGCTCGACGGGAGCACCATCGCGGCGATCGCGGAGCTCGACCCGGTGACGCTCGAGGAGCGTCGCGAGCTGCGGGACCTGCTCGTCTTCCCCGCGACGCACTTCATGACCGTGGACGAGCGGCTGCTCGGGATCCTCGGGGAGATCGGCAAGGAGCGGGACGAGCGCGTGGCGGAGCTGAAGCGCGAGGAGAAGATCGTGGAGGCGCAGCGCCTGAACGGGCGCGTCGACTACGACCTCGAGATGCTCCGCGAGACGGGCTACTGCGCGGGGGTCGAGAACTACGCGCGCTACTTCTCCGGCCGGAAGCCCGGCGAGCCGCCGTACACCCTCCTCGACTTCTTCCCGGACGACTTCCTCGTCTTCCTGGACGAGTCGCACGTGACCGTCCCGCAGCTCCAGGGGATGTACAAGGGGGACCGGAGCCGCAAGGACAACCTCGTCGAGTTCGGCTGGCGCCTGCCCTCCTGCCGGGACAACCGACCGCTCAAGTTCCCGGAGTTCCTCGCGCACGTACCGCAGGCCGTCTTCGTCTCCGCGACGCCGGGCCCGTTCGAGCACAAGGCGTCCAAGGGGGTCGTCGAGCAGATCATCCGACCGACCGGGCTCATCGACCCGCCGATCGAGGTCCGGCCCCTGAAGGGGCACATCGCGGATCTGGTCCGGGAGCTGCGCGCCTGCATCGAGCGCGGGGACCGGGCGCTCGTCACGACCCTCACGAAGGCGACCAGCGAGGAGCTCGCCAACTACCTCGCGAAGCTCGGCCTCAAGGTCCGCTACCTGCACTCGGAAGTGGAGACGCTCAAGCGCGTCGAGATCCTCCGGGATCTGCGCTTGGGGCGTTTCGACGTCCTCGTCGGGATCAATCTGCTCCGCGAGGGGCTCGACCTTCCCGAGGTGAGCTTCGTCGCCATCCTCGACGCCGACAAGGAAGGCTACCTGCGCAGCGAGACGTCGATCATCCAGACCGCGGGCCGCGCGAGCCGGAACGTCGAGGGAAAGGTCGTGCTGTACGCCGACCGCGTGACCGGGTCGATGGCGCGGGCGATCGCCGAGATGAGCCGGAGGCGCGGCGCCCAGATGGCGTACAACGCGGAGCACGGGATCGTTCCGGAGAGCGTGCGCAAGGAGGTCCGCTCGCTGCTCGCTCCCGAGGAGGCGGCCCCGTCCGGGGAGATGTCGGTCGCGGGACTGGGGAAGCGGTGGAAGGACCGGCTGCCCCTGTTGATCGCGAACCTCGAGGAGGAGATGCGCCTCGCGGCCGAGCGCCTCGACTTCGAGGAGGCGGCCCGCATCCGCGACCGCCTCCGCGAGATCCGCCGCACCACCGAACCGGCCCGGACCCGGAGCGCGGCGTCCGCCCCGTAAACCGCTCTTGCGCGAGGCATAAAGGGCGTTTTATTCCCCCCTCGCCGTCGGGGGCCGTGCCGCCTCCCCGCGCCCCGGCCGCCGAGGGCCTCGCCGAACTCCGGCGGAGCGGGGGGGTCACCGAGCTCCTGTTCCTCTACGAGTGCACGACGCTCGAGCCGACCCAGCTCCGGCCGATCGCCGAGCACCTCGGGCTGACGGTGCAGGCGGCGTCGCACTCGTTCCGCCGCCTCTCCGCGGAGGGGTTGGTCGAGGTTCGAGACGGTCGCTACCGTCCGACCGTCCAGGGGGTCGCCTACCTGCACGCGGCGCTCGACCGGCTCGCCTCGGACGTCACCGCGCGGCTCGCCCGGCTCCATGTGATCCGCTCGACCCGGGCGGTCGCCGCGGAGCCGGTCGCGGCGGGGGAGGCGGTCTCGCTCGAGATGCGGGACGGGCTGTTGACCGCGCGTCGGGGAGCCGCGGGTCCCTCACGCGGACGCGCCGTGCGCGCGGCGGCCGCCGGGCGCCTCGTCGAGGTCGGGGAGCTCGAAGGGATCGTTCCGATCGAACCCGCGACCGTGACGGTCCTCTCGCTGACCCCCACCGACCGGGACGACCCGGGGCTCTCCCGGCGGCTCCGGAGCGCGCTGCGCGAGACCCCCGGCGGCCTCGTCGCCGCCGAGGGACTCGATGCGGTCCACGCCCTGCGGGAGGTCGCGCCGTCCTCCACGCTCCGCTTCGGCGTCGCCGCCGCCTGCCGCGCGGCCTCCAAGGTCGGAGTCCCGAGCACGGTCGTCGTCGCCCAGGACGCCCTCCCCCACCTGCTGGCCGAGTTCTCGGGCCCCGACCCGCCGCCGCTCGAGGTCCGCTCGCTTCCCGACCGGGCAAAGGCTCGACGACGTCGACGTTAGGCCGGCTTCGGGGCGAGGTCGAGCCGGTCGTTCAGCGCCGTACGCCACCCGTCCGGGCCCGCGGCCTCGACGGCGCCCGCCGAGCGCAACGCCGCGAGCGCCCGGGTCGCCGCGCCGTCCGCAAAATCCCAAGCGTCGTTCTTCGTCCGGGGGAGGAGGAGCACCCGCGACGCGAACGGCTGAAGGTCCTCGAGGTTCGAGAGGTTGGACGGACCAACGGGGAACGGGGCGACGACGATCGCGCGGGCCGCCTCGAGCATCCCCCGCAGGCGGGCGCGCGCCTCGGGACCGATCGGTGCGAACGGCACCTCGACGGTGCAGGGGACCCCGAGCTCCTGGGCGGTCTCGTGGTCGGAGTCGAGGAGGTTCAGCACCCCCGCCGTGAGGCGGTACCCCTGCTCGGCGAGCGCGCGCAGGAGCGGAGAGGCCGTCCCACCGCCCCCGACGACGTGCACCGGTCCCGGCCCGAGGGAGGTGGGTCCTTGAGGGGCGGGCGTCGCCGGTCGGTACGGGAGGAGGTACGACGCGCCGGTGCGGCGGTCGCGGCGGAGCTCCGCGACGACCCCCCAGACGCGCTCCAGCAGCTCCTCGGAGAGCACGGACGCCGGGGGACCGTCGGCGACCTTGCGGCCGCGCGACAGGACGACGATCCGGTCCGCGAACCGGGCGGCGAGGTTCAGGTCGTGCAGGGCCGCGATCACGGTGACCCTCCCTACGGCGGCGAGCGACCGGACCCGGCCGAGCAGGTCGAGCTGATGGCCGATGTCGAGATGGGCCGTCGGTTCGTCGAGCAGGAGGACGGGCGACGCTTGGACGAGGGCGCGCCCGAGGATCGCCCGCTGACGCTCGCCGCCGCTCAGCGACAGGATCCCGTCCTCGGCCCGGTCCGCGAGGCCGACCTCGGCGAGGACCCCCATCGCTCGGGACCGGTCCTCGTCCGTCTCCCCCTCGAGCGGGCGGAGCTGCGCGTACCGCCCGTAGAGCAGGTAGTCGAGCAGCGGCACGTCGTCCCGGGCCCCCTCCTCCTGGGGGACCCAGGCGACGCGGCGGGCCCGCTCCCGGACGGAGACGGAGCGCGGCTCCCCCCCGAGCACCTCGACGACGCCGGCGTCCGGGGAGAGGAAGCCGAGGAGCGCCCGCAGAAGAGTCGTCTTCCCCGAACCGTTCGGGCCCGCCAGGGCGACGAACTCCCCGGGGCGGACCTCGAGGTCGACGCCGGCGAGCGCGACGCGCTCGCCGTAGCGGATCGTCACTCCGGAGAGCCGGACGGCGGGCGAGGGAGGATCGGTCATACCGCCCCCATCGGCGACCGGCTGCGGCGGCGGTACAGCAGGTAGGCGAAGAACGGCGCGCCGGCGAACGCCGTGAAGATCCCGATCGGGAGCACGCTCGACGGCAGCACCCAGACGGAGAGGTCCCGTGCTCCGAGGAGGAACGCCCCCCCGACGACGGCGGACCCGGGCACCACGATCCGGTAGTCGGTCCCGAACGTCCGGCGGATGATGTGGGGGGAGACGAGCCCGACGAACCCGATGATGCCGGTGAACGCGACCGCGACCGCGGTCGTGAGGCAGGTGAGGAGGAGCACCAGGACGCGGACCCGCCGCGCGTCGACGCCGAGGCTCTGCGCGACGTCGTTCCCGAGCTGCAGGAGATTGAGCTCCCGGCCGAACAGCGAGAGGAGGGTGCCGGTGATCAGCAGGACGCCGAGGACGATGCCGTCGACCGACCACGTCCCGTCCCCGATGTTCCCGAGCAACCAGAAGTCGACCTGGAGGCTCCCGGTCGGGTTCACCAGGAGCAGGAGCGAGAGGAGCGACGAGAGGAAGCTCGACAGCGCGACCCCGGTGAGCAGCAGGGTCTCGACGGAGCCGAACCGGCTCCGCGCCGCAAGGAGGATCACCCCGCCGGTGGCGAGGGCCCCGACGAAGGCGAACAACGGGAGCGCCAGGTTCGCCTGCGACAAGTCGATCCGGAAGTCGAAGACGAGCGCCGCCCCAACCGTTGCACCGGAGGAAATCCCGAGCAGGAACGGGTCCGCGAGCGGGTTGCGGAAGATCCCCTGGAGGCTCGCGCCCGAGCAGCCGAGGGCGGCGCCCGCCCCGAGGGCGAGGAGCACTTCGGGGAACCGCGACTCCCAGACGATCTCCCCGTACGCCGCGCACAGCCGGGGAGAGACCGCGAACCCCGCGCACGGGGAGGAGACGAGCCAGCCCCCCGAGAGGTGGTCGAGGAGGATCCGGACGACCAACCCGGGAGGAATGGCGACGTTCCCCAGGATCGGCGACAGGAGGAGCGTCGCGCCCAGTACGAGGGCGAGCAACCCGGCGGCGCGCCCGACGCGGAGCCGAACGGGAGGGGGTACGGCCGGCGCCGCGACGGCGGCCACCGTGCGGTCCCCTACTCCCAGCCCGGGTGCAGGAGATCGAGCAGGAGAGGCAGGCCGACCAGGATCATGGTCGGGTCGGGCTCCGTGAGGTAGATCGAGTACATTCCGTAGGCGTGGCCGTCGCTCGGCGCCGAGAGGGACGACCAGAACGGAGCCCCGGTGAAGTTCGACTCCGTGAGACCGAAGCCGGTCCCGTAGACGATGTAGGTCGGATTGTCGGCGAGGACCTCCTCGCCCGGGAGTTCTGGATACTGCAACGTCGCGTTCGCCGAGATGCTGGTGGCGCTCGCGAGCTCGATGAGCGACTCTCCGAACGTCCCCGGACCGTACGTCCAGTATCCGTTCGAATCGACGTCGTAGGTGACGAGCACGGTCGGGAACGGCACGGGCGGGTACTGGTCCGTCAGGTTCGCCTGGAACGCGGTCGCGTTGGCGATCCCCGCGGCGAGCTCAGCGTTGACGGCCTGGGCCTGCGAGGCGACGCCGAAGATCGAACCCAGGAGGTCGAGGTCGACCTCGATGCCGCTCAGGGACGGCGGCTGGAGCATCACGACCGGGATATGGTAGGTCTGGCTGATCGTCTCGACGTCGAGGACCGAGACGATCGTGGTGGCCAGCACGAGCTGGGGCGTGAGGTTGAGCAGCTCCTCGTCGACGAGCGGCTCGACCTGCACGCACATCGACGGCGAGAGGCTCCAGTTCGCGATCTGGCCGGCCGAGTAGTCCTCGTCGATCCCTCCGAACGCCGGCACGTAGCAGTCGACCCCGACGACGTGGCTCCGCAGCCCGAGCGAGACCATCGCGTCCAGGATGCTGGGGCCGAGCACGACGACCCGCGACGGATCGTGGGGGACGGTGACGGTACGGCCGAGATCGTCGGTCACGGTCAGGTCCCCGGGCGTCGTCGCCGGGCGGAGGTCGAAGTAGACCGAGGTCGCCGCGATCGCCGCGCCGGCGACGACGAGCAGCCCGACCGCAAAGAGGGCCATCGAGACGGTCCGGGGGGACGGAGGGGTCGGCGCGGTCGGGATATTCAAGGACATTGGAATTTAGTCAAACAGGGTTGAACATAAGGGTTGCTGCGCCCCGCGCTCAGCGCGCCGAGGCCGTGCGCGTCGGACCGACTGCCGACGACAAAGGCTATCTTTCCCGACCCTCCGCGACCGTTCGGAGGGAGCATAGGCTAACTTGGCAGACCAGCGGGCTCCAGTCAGGGAGTCGACTTCGACTTCCTGGGAATAGGGTCTGCGGAGGGGCGCGTCGCGCCCCCGTGACGATTGACTGGAGCGCGCGGAGAGACCCGCATATGGGGGTTCAAATCCCCCTGCTCCCACTCCCCTCTCCCGGTCCACTCGGCGGCCGGGGGAGGCTCCCGCCCCGCGCCTCTCTCGGAGCCTACGACGTACGCGCCGAGGGGGGCGGGAACGAGCGAAGCGCGCGGGCGAAGTGCTCCCCCTGCGCGGTGAGCTCGAGGCCGTCGTCGGTCGCCTTCCACAGAAGGTTTCGCTCCGTCAGGCCCCAGTCGAGCAGAGGTCGGAACTCGGACGGCACCAGATCCCGCTGGGGGAAGATCAGGAGCTGCAGCATCTGCGACGCCGGGTTCGGGTACTTCGAGAGCGCGACGTGGCTGTGGGAGGCGATCAGCTGCGGGAGGACCGACGCCGCGAGGTCGGTCGGTACTTTTCTCAGGTCATACGGACACAGGAACCGCGAGCTCGAGCGCTCCTGTTCGTCGAACCAACGCTCGTACTCGATGTACCCCGGGATCTGCTCGCGGGTCCAGTACTCGGTGATCGTCGCGGCCGCGGCCGTGACCCCGTCCGGATGGGCTTTCAGGAATCGGACGACCTCCGGGGCCGGCCGCAGCTTCCCGTGCGTCGGCAGGACCTGGGGACCGTCTAAGACGTGGAACCGATCGCTGAGGGAAGGGTCCCGCTCGGAAGCCTTCTCCTGGCAGTAGGCGAGCAGGGAGTTTCCCGCGACCCAGTAGGAGGAGGCGTCGGGGTCGAGCGCGCCGGCGAGGAACGCCGTCGCGTGCTCCGCCGCTTCGTCCTCGCTCGAGAACAGGTCGAGGCAGTGCGCTCCCGTCGGCAGCTGGGATAGGTCCTGCACTACTACAGGGAACGCTCGACCGGGTCGGTGGGCCCGGGCGCTCGAAACAGGTTCGCTTCCCTCGGCCTGGGCGCGTGAACGGTCGTCCGATGTGTCTCGTCTCACGGTTCCCTCCAGTGTCAGCCTCGGTCTCGGGGCGAGAGACCCCGGCGCCCGCGGGCCTGGAGTAGAAATGTGTGGAACAGCGGTTAAACCTGTTGAGACGCCCCGGCGCATCGGCCGAGCACGGGGAGGGGCGGCCCCGACGCAACCGACCACTGCCCCAGCGGGGTCGAGCCGACCGGCGCGGTCGTACCCCCCACTGGCGGGGAAGGTAGCCCCCACGCCCCGGGCAGAGGGCCCGCGCGCCCTGCGCGGCGTGGACCGACGGGCATAAGACGCGGACCCCGTCATCCCCTTGCGGTCAGCCTTGGACGGGTCGGAGCCGGCACCGCCGCGGTCGCCCAGCGTACCGGCCGTTCCGCAGCAGGCCCACTCGCTCGCGCTGAGTTCGGGCGCCGTCTTCGCCGCTTCGCTCCTGGTCCAGCTGCTCGGCGTCATCGGCAGCATCTTCCTCTACAAGCACATCGGCATCACCCCGACCGGCCAGGCGCTCCTCGGAACGGCGCAGCTGTTCCTGCTCATCGGCTCCTCCATCAACGGGGTCGGCGACCTGCGCCTCGGCACCTCGTACACCTACTTCCTCGCGCGCGGGAAGGCCGCGGAGGAGAACACCGCCACGTACCTCGCCGTCCGGACGGCGATGGTCGCGGCCGCGGGGGCGATCCTGTTCGCCATCGCGCCGCTCGAGCTCTACCACCACACCATCGCGAGCTCCCCTTCGGACCTCGCCTCCCTCGGCATCTTCCTGACGCTCCCGATCCTCTGGTCGTTCTCGACCGTCTACAACCAGATGTTCATCGGGCTCGGGAACTCGCTCAAGGCGCAGTACCCCGGGCTGGTCGAGGCGCTGGTGCGGCTCCCGGTCCTGATCTACGTCGCCTACTCGGTCCGGACCCTGGAGGGGATGACGATCGCCTACGCGGTCGGGGCGGCCGCGTCGGCGCTGTACACGATCCCGGCCCTGCTGCCGCGGCTGCGGGCGGTCTCCTGGCTCGAGGCGCTGCACATGTTCCGGTTCGCGTGGCCGCTGATGGGGAGTCTGATGCTCAACTACCTCGTCACCAACATGGTCCCACTGATCGTCAACGCGTTCCTCGGGCCGACCGAACTGTCGGTGTTCCTCGCCGCGAACGGCTGGCGGGTCCTGGTCCTCTCCCTGCCCGCGGCCGTCACGACCCCGCTGTTCCCGTACCTCGCCGGGCTGCACCGGCAGGAACGCTACGAGCCGCTGCGCAGCGGCACGTGGCAAGCGCTCCGGTACTCGGCGATGCTCCTCGTCCCTGGGGTCGTCGCGCTCGTCACGTACCGCTACACCTTCCTCAACGTCTTCGCGAACCACCTCTACGCGAAGCCCGGGGCGCTCCCGCTCGCGATCCTGGTCGTCAGCGCGATCCCGCTCGCGCTCAGCCAGATCATCCAGTCGAGCATCAACGCGATCGGGCGGCGCCGCCTCGAGCTGTACATCACGAGCACGCAGGTCGCCGTGCTCCTCGTCGCGGTCGTCGTGCTGATGGCGCCGTGGAAGGTCCTGTACTGGACGTTCGAGCTCGGGATCGTCGGCGGCGCGATCGCCGTGCTCCTCTCGAGCATCGCCGCGCTCGCCCTGAACACCTACTTCATGGAGGCGTTGATCCGCGTGCACATCCGTCCCGCCCCGATCCTCCGGATCACCGTGAGCGCGGCGGTCTCGTTCGAATCGCTCTCCCTGCTGAACCGCACCCATCTCTTCCCCGTCATCGACGGGCTCGAACTCCTCGCCGCCGTCTTCCTCGGGTTCGCGGTCTACTTCGTCGTCCTCGCGATGATCGGCGAGCTGACCCAGGAGGACGTACGTCGGATCGGAGGGTCGCTCAGCCTTCCCCCGCGCCTCTACGAGCCGCTCGCGCGGCTCTGCTGGGCGAGGTTCACTCCGGCCCTTGCGCCGATCGACCTTACCCGGGCACCGGGGTTCCGTTCGACGGAGCTTCCCGAGCCGTTCTCGGGAACGACCGAGCTCCCCGCCCTCGACCCCGGCGACACCGGGGACGGCGTCGACCCGGACGAGCCGCGCGACCGCGACGAGTAGCCCCGACGGGCCCCGACCCACCGGCGGCGGCGCCGCGCGTCGCGCGTAGAGGTTAAGGCACGCCCCCGATACCCCGCGCGGACGGGACCATGCGTCGACCCATGCCGCGGCGGGACTCCGAAGACCGGGCCGGAGCCGCGCGCCGGAGACAGGCCCCCAAGCGGGAGGGAGCGAGCCGATGACGCGCTCGGACCCTCGCGCGGGCGGAGGCCGGTGCGGCTAGGCTCGACGGTCGAGCTCCGCCCCCGGTCCGGTCCGCCCGTCCTCCGTTCCTTCCGGGCCGTCCCGACGGGAGGTCGCCCGTGACCGGCGAAGCGTTGCGGAGCGTCGACCTTCGCAAGACGTACCGCTCGAAGGGATCGCCCCCGGTCGATGCCCTCGCCGGCGTGACGCTCGAGGTGCGTCGCGGCGAGCGGGTCGCCCTGCTCGGGCGCAACGGTGCGGGCAAGACGACGTTCCTTCGGATCGCCTCCACGCTGCTCCGGCCCACGTCGGGGTCGATCGAGGTGTTCGGGATCGACGTCGACCGGACGCCGGACAAGGTCCGCCCGTACATCGCGGTCGTCCCCCAGGAGGGCAAACCGTTCTTCCACCTCACGCCCCGCGAGCAGGTCTACACCTACCTGCGCGCGCGCGGGCTCTCCCGGGAGACCGCCCGGGCGAGGACCGAGGCGGCGCTCGAGCAGATGGGCCTCACCGGCTTCGCGGACCGTCTGGCGATCACGCTCTCGGGCGGACAGCGCCAGCGCACGATGGTCGCGACGGTGATCGCGACCGAGGCGCCGCTCCTGTTCCTCGACGAGCCGTCGATCGGGATGGACCCGTTCGCCCGCCGCGAGGTGTGGTCGTCCCTGCGGGGTCTGACGCAGCGGGGCTCGACGATCCTCCTCACGACGCACTACCTCGACGAAGCCGACGCGCTCAGCCACCGGCTCTACATCGTCGAGCACGGCCGGGTGATCGTCAGCGGCACCGCCGAGGACCTGAAGCGGTCGGTCGGGGGCACCCTGAAGGTCACCCTCCCCGAGGGCGGCCCCCAGATCGAACGGTTCCGCTCGTTCGGCTCCTGCGCCGTCGACGGGGAGGCGGTCTCGGTGATCGTGGCGCCCGAACGGCTCGGGGAGCTGATGGACGTCGCGGTCCGCTCCGGGCTCACCGCGACGGTCGGGCCGGTGACCCTCGAGGAGGCGTTCCTGCGCGTCGTCGGACGGTCGATCAATGAAGACTGAGACGGTCGCGGCCGCTCGGCCGTTCCGCGGGCTGACCGCCTTCTTCTGGACGGAGGCGCTCGTCCAGCTCCACGAGGAGCTCGCCATGGCGACCTCGATGGTCGTTCAGGGGGTGCTGCTGGTCTTCGTCTGGATCCTGAACCCCGGACTGATCGGCGTCGCCCTCGTCGGCGCGGTGATCTTCTCGCTGTTCGCGATGGGCCAGCGGGTGCTGAACGAGGCGGCGTACATCCGGATCGACCACAAGGCGAACGACCTGTACCTCGCCGGCCCCCTCACCCCGGAGGCGTACTTCCTCGGGATGTCGGCCGGGATCCTCGTCGTCTACGTCCCGCCGGTGGTCCTGCTGGGGATCCTGGCCGCGATCGTCGCGCACCTGACCTGGGCGCCGCTCGTCCTCCTCGTCGGGCTCGGCGGGATGGTGTGGATCTGCTCCGCCTCGATCGGCTACGTCTTCTCGACGGCGTTCCGGGACAACCGCGCGATCTGGGCGTACTCGAGCCTGTTCTTCAACGTCTTCGGCGTGCTCCCCCCCGTCTTCTATCCGTTCGGCCTGTTCCCGGCGGCGCTGCATCCGGTCGCCCTCCTGATGCCCCCGAGCGCGGCGGCGGCACTGGTGCAGAACGCGATCGGCGCGGCGACTCTCTCCTCCGGCGAGGTGACGCTCGCCGCGGTCGGCCTCGTCGTCGAGACGCTCCTCCTCTTCGTGTTCGCCACGTTCTGGGCCCGGCGCACGGTCCGGGAGGGGTGAGGGGTGGCGACGCCCGACGTCTCGTTCCCGGGGGTGCCGACGCAGGGCCGCGCCCTCCCGGCGTTCCTGCTCGTCGGCTGGCGGTGGATCTCGCGGAACCCCGCGGTGACGATCACCCCGGTCCTCCTGCCGTTCATCTTCCTGTACTTCCTCTCGCTGATCTCGCCGCCGGCCGACCGCCCCCTCGAGATCATCGGCGCGATGCTGTTCACGATGCAGAACATCGGCTCCTGGGTGCTCGGCGACAGCGCGACGTGGCGGATCGAGTGCTCCCTCCAGGACATGTTCGTCGCGAGCCCCCTCGGTCGGGTCCGCTACCTGTTCGGGATCGCCTTCTCGAACCTGATCGCGATGCTGCCGGCGCTCGTCATCCTCACGGTCCTGCTCGGCTGGGTCGGCGCCGGCGATGGACACCCGCTGACCGTCTACGCGGTCGCCGTGCTCGCGGCCAGCCTCGGCGTCCTCTGGGTGCTGTTCTCGTCGATCGGGATGGCGATCTCGAGCCGGGTCCGCACGCAGCGGGAGATCTGGCCGGTCGGCAACCTCACGTTCACCATCCTCGGGATGCTCTCGCCGCTGTACTATCCGCTCTCGGCGCTTCCGCCCGACTGGCAGGCGGTCGCCCGGTTCCTTCCGACGACGTACGCCGCCCTCCTCGACCAGGGAGCGCTCGGGCTCACGCCCGCGACCCCCGGGGAGATGGCGGTCTACGGCGGCCTCCTGCTCGCCTGCGCTGCCGCGGGCCTCGCGATCACCCTGCGGCTCTACCGCTGGGGTGAGCTCTGAGCCGGAGAGGAGAAACGTTCATGCGGAGGGGGCGCTTCGACCGTTCGGTGCACACGCCCCACGCTCCTGTCACCCGCGCTCCGAGGGTTGGGGGCCGCGCCCGGCCGATCGGTCGGGGCCCTCGGCCCGACTCGGCGGAGGAGCGACCGTAGGTTCTAACCATGGGCAACGAAGAGTTCGACGAGATCCTATCCGCGCTCGACCGAGAGACCGCGCGCATCCGCGTGCGGGCCGAACCGCGCCGCTACAACAAGCCGGCCACGGTCATCTCGGGGTTCCCTCCCGGGGTCGACCTCGCCGAGACGACCCGGTCGTTGAAGAACCGGCTCGCCACCGGCGGGTCGGTCGTGGACGGGGAGGTCTACCTGCAGGGGGACCACCGGGCCCGGATCCGCGACGAGCTCGCCCGTCTCGGCTTCGACCCGGAGACGATCGAGATCTCGGACGCCGCCCTCCCGAAGAGGGGCCGCCGCGGGTAGCGCTCCCTTCTCCCCGGGCGCTCCGAAGCCCTCGGGGGGCAGGATTTGCGCATATAGATGTGCCTATATTTGCCGGAGCGGAGGGGCGGTCATGGCGGCGTACGCCCACCCCGAGGTCCTGGTCGAGACCGATTGGCTCGCGGATCACCTCACGGACCCGAAGGTCCGTGTCGCGGAGGTCGACTACGACCCGATGGCGAACTACGAGCTCGGCCACGTCCCCGGCTCGGTGCTGTTCGACTGGCGCAAGGATATCAACGACCCGGTGCGCCGGGACATCCTCTCCTCGGAGGCGTTCACCGAGCTGTTCCGTCGCGCGGGCATCGAGGACGACACGACGGTCGTCCTCTACGGGGATTTCAACAACTGGTTCGCCGCGTTCGCCTTCTGGGTCTTCACGTACTACGGGGCGAAGCGCCTCAAGCTGTTGAACGGCGGCCGCAAGAAGTGGATCGCCGAGGACCGCCCCCTCACGAAGGACGCCCCGAAGCCGGCGCACGGACGGTTCCAGGGCCACCCTCCCGACCCGAAGCTCCGCGCGTTCCTCGAGGACGTGCGGGCCGGACTCCCGCAGGTCCAGGCCGGCGCCCTCTCGCTGGTCGACGTCCGCGGCCCGAAGGAGTTCTCCGGCGAGATCACCGCGCCTCCCGAGTACCCGACCGAGCACGCCCAGCGCGGCGGCCACATCCCGGGGGCGAAGAACATCCCGTGGGCCCAGGCGGTACAGGACGACGGGACGTTCAAGTCGCGCGAGGACCTCGAGGCGCTCTACGGAGGGAAGGGGGTCGTCGGCACGAAACCGGTGATCACCTACTGCCGGATCGGCGAGCGCTCGAGCCACACGTGGTTCGTCCTCCGGTACCTGCTCGGCTACCCCGACGTCCGCAACTACGACGGCTCGTGGACGGAGTGGGGCAACCTCGTCCGCACGCCGATCGAGAAGTAGCGCGGAAGCCCTAGTCGCGGCGGGGTCGACGGGCGGCCGACCCGTCGCCCCGCTCGACGAGGAACTGGTGGAGCGTCCCGTCGCGACGGTGCGCCAGCACGGTGTGCCCCGTCTGGTCGGTCCAGCGGACCATCTCGATCGGGCTCGTCGGGTCGTCCGTGACGAGGAGGATCGCCTCGCCGACCGCATGGCGGGCGAGCTCCTCGTTGAGCTTCACCAGCACCGCCGAGCACTCGAGACCGATCTCGCTGAGCTCGACCTCGGGGGTGCGGGGCCAGCAACGGATCCGGCGGGCCCGGATCCGCTCCTCGAGACGCGGCGCGACCCGCGCGGCAGATTCGAGCTGGGTCGGGTCGGTCGCGCCCCCCTCCGCTCGAACGCGAACGACCCATCCTTCCCCGTACGGCGCATCGTTCAGGAGCCGGGGCCGTCGCACGACCGCGAGGTTCCGCTCGACGACCTCGGCCGTGCGGGGGAGTCGGACCGCTCCCGTCAATCGAACGCTCTCGACGGTCGCCACGCTGCGGCCCGCCGCGACCGGGCCCTCGACCGGCCGGAACACCACCTCGCGGAACGGCCCCGCGAACGCCCCGAACGTCGCCATCACGCCGACGACCGCGGTCGAGCCATCCCCCTCGGGTTTCCACCAGACCTCGTGCTCGAAGTCGTAGAGCCGGTCGTCCGGGAGAAGGCACCCTGCGACGTCCATCGACTCCCCCGGACCCGGGCCGGCCCTTTATCCCTCCCGGGCCCGCCGGCTTTTAGCGCGCCCTCGCCTCGTCGCGGCTCCGCATGGCCGATCGCGAAGAACGCACGGGGAGCGCCCCGATCGGCCGCTGCCGGTGCGGCCATTGGGCGACCGACCACATGGTCGTCGTCCCGGTCGCCGCGTCGGCGAGCGTTCGCCTCGAGCCGTCCGGGCCGTGCCGCCGATGCGGGGCGGCCGCCTGCCGCGGGATGACCGCGGTCCCCCGGTAGCGACGGAGCCGGGGCTCAGCCGTACGCCTCGCGGATGAGGAACTCCTTGAGGCGCTCGAGGCGCTCTTCCCAGAAGTGGAAATGCCAGGAGCGCGCCTCCTCCCACGCGCCGCTCCCGCCCCAGCCGGCGTGCTCGAGCGTCACGTCGATCCCCTCCGGGGACTCCTGCAAGCGGACGTAGACGGTCGTCTTCGGGGTCGGGTCGTTCATCAGGGCCACGAACGGGGGCGGGGCGAACCACGTGAACCCGATGTCGACGTCCGGGGTGAACTGGGTGACGGTCCCGGGGCTCTCGAACGCCGGCGACGCGCTCCAGCGAAGCCGGTACGGCCCGCCCGGGGCGGGGGTGATCGTCGCCTCGTCGCACAGCCAGCCCCGCACCTTCGCCGGGTCGGTGAACGCCGCGTGGATCATCGGGATCGGCAACGGGATCGTCACCTGGATGAGGATCGGGTCGAGCGGCTCCTCGGGCACGCCGGCGGTTCGATTCTCGGGACTAAAGGGTTTGCGAGCGGACGGATCGCCTCCGTCCGTTCGACCCGCGCGGTAGGGATCCGCGCGGTTCCGGGAAACGTTCGGGAGTCGCTCGACCGGCCCGCGCGCGGCCCCGCTCCCTCGGAAGTCGGGACACACACCTTATAGCTTCGATGGGAGACGGCGGAGCGAACGCAATGCTCGCCCACCACCGTCGCGCAGGAGTCGCCGTAGCGATCGCCGCCCTCATGGTACTCGGCGCCCTCGCCGGTATCACCGCCGTCGCGCCCCACGGGAGCTCGGCCTCCCCGTCGGCCGCTCCGGTGACCCCGACCCGGGGTCCGACCCCCGCCCTCAGTTTCCCCTCGATCGCGAGCGGGTTGCCGTACTCGGCGGGAGCGCAGCTCCTGGCCGGGGTCGGCTCCGGCGCGACCAACGTGCCACCCGCCCCCTCCGCCCCCGCCGATGCGACCGCCGCCGCTCCGACGGGCGCACCCCCGACCGACAAGATCGCCTCGACGGTCGGGACGTTGCGCGCGGACGGCGTTCCGCTGCGCGACGCCTTCCTTCCGAACCTGAACGCCAACCCGCACCCGACCCTCTCCACGGACGGCACGGTGACGCCCGGCTACACGACGGGCGGCCCCGCTCCGGTCGGGGTCGCGGAGTACGGCGTCTACAACGACTCGGGAACGCTCGTTCCCGAGAACTTGAGCACCACCAGCCTGGCCGGCTCGTTCGTCGGCGTGAACCCCATCTGCGAAGAGATCAGCGACAACTGCACGACGTCGGTCCTCTCCATGGACAGCGGCGCCCCGGACGCCTACGGCCTCCAGCTGAACGCCGTCTTGCAGAACGTGACGCTGTTCAACACCCCGGGATACGAGTTCTGGACGCAGAACGTCTTCGAGTACTCGACCTTCTCCCAGCAGCTGTACATCATCACCAACATCTGGAACTTCTCGTCGTACGGCGCCGGGTTCACCCCCAACTCCCTCGCGGGGCACGGCCCGAACGGCACAGAGGTGCCCGGCGAGCTCTACTACTCCGTCTCCGGGCCGTACAACATCAGCGCGGACTACTCGGCGATCGTCGAGCTCCAGTCGGGGCTCGCGGGGAACGACGACGCGGTCGAGTTCTCGTTCGAGGTCGCGAACGGAACGGTCGAGTACGGGGGCGTCAACGATTTCGCGGTGTTCAACTCGACCGGGGCCGGCGGCCCGGGCGTCGATACTCCCGCGCTCTACGTCGCCAGCGGCTCGCAGTACACTCCGGTCGGCGTCCCTTCCGACTGGGAGTTCGTCATGGGCGGACCCGGCGGGGGGAGCAACGTCGACATCCTCTCGATGTACTCGCAGATGGACCTCTACTGGCTGGACCCGAACACCTCCTCGTTCGACGTCGTGCCGTCCGCCTACAACGTCGGCAGCGAAACGGGCGAGACGGCCGTGGGGGCGACCGCCCTCTGGGAAGGGAACTGGAGCGGCTTCCTCTCTGGTCCGGGCGAGTACATCACCCCGGGACCGACGTTCGTGGGCGGGCTCTGGAACGTCACGAACACCTCGGCCGGTTTCGGCCTCCTGGCCTACGTGCTGAGCCCGTCGAACGGGTTCACGTTCTTCGGGCAGACCGCGGACCCGTTCGCCTACGAGGGGTTCGCCTGGGCGCCTCCGACGTGGCTCTACTTCCTGCCGCCCGCGGAGTACACCGTCTGGTCGATGGCGTCGAACTACGAACCGTCCCTGAACGGGTTCCTCGTCGGGAACGGTTCGGAACAGTTCTACGACGACAATCTGGCGTACGACCCGTTCACGGGCGTCTACACCCCGCTCTGGGCGTTCAACGAGACGGGGCTTGCCGCGATCACGTGGAACGGTGTGACACTCTACAACAACGAGTACGCGCAGCTCGGCGACGACGTCGCCGACGGCCTCTACTTCCCGTGGTTCGGCGAGTCCAACGACTATCTGTTCCCGGTGTTCGCGGGAATCCTGCTTTGGAACACGTTCGACGCGCAGATCATCGCGCCGCCGACGCTCCTCGTCGACTATCCCAGCTGGTACGCGGGATTCCTCGACTACTACGGGCTACCCCCGACGAACAACCTCGGGATCCTCGTCTACAACTCTTCCGGGGTGACGCTCGACGGAGCGGCCGGGATCACCGGCTGGTGGTTCACCGAGGCCGCGTTCGGCCCGACGGTCCCCCAGGACAACGTCGTCTTCTGGAACACCTCGTACTCCACGATCTCGAACAACCGGTTCGAGACGGGGAGCAACGCGCTCTACCTCTACGGCGGGACGGACAACGACATCTACAACAACACCTTCCTTCAGTTCCTCCCCTCCGCCCCCGATCCGTACGAGGTCTCGGGCTACTACTACGGAACGTACGCGCTGTTCGACGCGGACTTCGGCGACTACGCCTTTGACGGGTTGATCTGCGACTGCTGGGATCTCGTCTACAACAACATCTTCGACACCTACTTCACCGCGATCTCGCCGCTCTACGACCCGTACACCGGCGGGTTCCCGATCGTCCCCTTCTCCGAGCAGTGGAACGTCCCCCGCCTCAACGGCGTGACGAACATCATCGGCGGCGACTACCTCGGCGGCAACTACTGGTGGAACTACGGAACGAGCCAGGACCCGTACGGGGTGCTCCCGTACGAGGACCTCGCCGTCGACTACCTGTTCATCTGGGGCCTCGACCCGTACGGGATCTTCTTCGGCGGCGACTACGTACCGCTGACGTTCGGCCCGGTGTTCACCGTCACCTTCGACGTGATCGGTCTCCCGAGCGGGACGTACTGGAGCCCCGAGGTCGAGGCGTCGGACGGCGGATACGTCGCCAACGAGACGGACCTCTCCTACGCCAACGAGAGCTGGACGGAGGGGGTCTACAACCTCTCGGCGTTCGCCGTGACGAACGGCTACACCTACACCGGCCCCGACGTGCTGTTCGTCTTCGGCAACGAGACGGTCGACCTCACCTTCGCGCCGCTGTACACCGTCTCGATCAAGGAGTTCGGCTTGCCGGCGCTCACGGTCTGGGAAGGCGACCTCGGAGGCGGATCGTACCTCGAGTTCAACGCGTCGAACTCGAGCTGGCTCAACTTCAGCGTCCCGGCGGGGGAGTACTTCTACGACGTCGAGGCGTTCGCCGAGTACGCGTCGCTCAACGGGAGCGGGGTCGTCGAAGTCGCCGGTAACCTGACGATCTTCGTCACGTTCGTCGCGCTCTACTCCATCACGTTCGACGAGAGCGGTCTGCCGCTCGGGCACGCCTGGACGATCCTCTTCTCGACGGACGCCCCGGAGGGCGGCAACGGCTCGGTGACGGTCACGAACGCCTCCAACTTCCTCGGCGAGGCGTTCTCGGGCTACACGTACTCCTGGTGGGTCGTCGCCCCCGGATACGCCGCGACCCCGGCGTCCGGATCGTTCTTCCTCACGGGCGACGTCGTCGTCTCGGTGACGTTCGCCGCCATCACGTCGGTCACGTTCGATGCGAGCGGGCTCTCCGCGGGCGCCGCGTGGACCGTCGTCCTCACGCAGGGGGCGGACGTAGAGACCCAGACGAGCACGGGCGCGTCGATGACGTTCTCGGCCACGGCCGGCGCGTTCAGCTACACGGTGAGCGCCGCCGACTACGTGCCGGGCGTCCCGTCGGGCGCGGGCACCCTCCCCCTGGGCGGACCGATCACGGTCGACTTCACGCCGGCCGCCGCGACGATCTACTTCAACGAGACCGGGCTGCCGGTCGGCGAGTCCTGGACCGTCAACCTGACCGAGGGCCTCACGACGACGACCGGCTCGGGCGTCGGCGCCTCGATCGCCATCGGTGCGCTGGACGGGCCGTACTCCTACACCGTGAGCGCGGGCAACTACACCGCGGGCCCCGCGGCGGGCTCGGGAACGCTGCCGGCCGACAGCGCGGTGGCGATCGCCTTCACGCCGACCCCGTCGACGGTCGATTTCGAGGAGACCGGCCTGCCCGGCGGCATGACGTGGACGGTGCATCTCACGCAGAACGGCGTGACGACCGGCTACTCGGGCACGGGGACGATCGTGATCGCGGCGGTCGAGGGCGCGTACGCCTACACGGTCCACGCCGAGAACTACACCGCCCCGATGCTGACGGGCACGGGGACGCTCCCGGCCGACCCGACCGTCGTCACCGCGTTCAGCATCGTCGACGGGACGGTCTCGGGGACGGTCCTCCCGGGCTCGGTAACCTTCACCATCGGCCCCAACACCGTGACGATCGGGGCCGGCGGGGCGTACTCGATCGACCTCGCCCCCCACACCTACGCGGTGAAGGTCACGGCCCCCGGCTACTACCCCTACTACACCAACACGACGCTGGCTTCCGGTAAGACGACGTCGCTCAACATCACCCTCATCGCGATCCCGGCGCCGGCGGCGAAGCCGCTGCTCGGGATCTCGGGGACGAACGGCTGGATCGTGATCGGGGTCCTGGCGGCGCTCGCGCTGCTGCTCCTCGGCGCGACGCTCGTCCTGATGGGCCGCGCACGGCGTCCCCCGGCGTCTCCGGCGCCGAAGGGGTGGAGCGAGGGGTCGTCCGCTCCGGCGGGGGCCGGCGGCGCGTCGGGGACTCCCGAGTGGAGCGAGGGTGGCTCGGCCACCCCGCCCCCCGGTGCGAAGTAGGCGCTCCGGCGCGTCGCGCCCAACCCCTTCCTTCCTCTCCGCGCGCCACGTGCCGTTCGCGCCAATCCGTGGGGGTCCGGGGGGAGCGTCGGGTCTTCGCTCGTCGGGCGACCCCCGTCGAGGGTGGGAACGAGCCCGCCGTCACCGGCCGATCCGACCGTCCCCCGACCCGGGGGAGGTGGACTGGTCGGGATTTGAACCCGAGACCTCCGGTTTGCAAAACCGGCGATCTTCCGAGCTGATCTACCAGCCCACGAGCCTCTACGGGGTGCCCGCCACCTTAGCTTTGTTGGCCCGGTGGCGCGACGGCACGCCAGGCCCGATCGAGGTTGGGCACGGTCGGGCGACGGCCGATCTCGGACGGGGCGACCCACGCGGAGTCGGTGTGCTCCCAGTCCAGGCGCACGTCGGTCCGACCGACCCGGAAGAGGAACGGGCGGACCGCATAGACCGTCGGACCGTCCCGGGCGTAGACCACCCGACCCGTGCGGAGGAGCCGGAGGTCCCCCTCGAGGAGGCCGGTCTCCTCCCGGACCTCGCGGTAGGCTTGGCCCTCGGCCCTCGGGTCCTCGAGGTAGCCGGAGACGCCGGCCCATCGGCCCTGGAAGCTTCCGACCCGACCGGATCGGCGCAGCAGCAGGATCCGTCCGTCCTCCCGCTGGAGGAAGGCGGTCACGACGTCGACGCGTCGGAGCTCGGACACGGTGACGGTTCCCCGGTCGCCGTCCACCGCGACCGTCTCGCCCTCTCGGAAGAGGTCGGACGGGAGGTCGCCCACCACCGGGGTCCCCGGGGGGACGGGACCACCGAGCGCGGACGCGTCGAGGACGAGCCCCACCACGTCGACCGGGGTATGAGCGCGGGGCCATTCGGCGGTCGCGCCGACCACCAGCACGCGCCCGGCACCCGGGCTCTGGTCCACCGTAGCGTTGGAAACGATGTGCGCCGGTCCCGTGGCCCGACCCCGGCCGAGGGGGGTGCCCTCGAACTCCATGCCCGCGCCCGAGGGGCTCGACCGCCCTTCTCGCTATCGGAACGGGCGGAAACCCCTTGTAGCCGACCCCGGTCGCACGCGCCGTGCGGCTGAGCGCGTTCACGGTCGCCGACGCGTACCCCGAGGATCCCCGGGCACCGGATCGGCTCCTGGACGTCGTCCGGCTCGCGCGCGCCGCGGAGGAGGGCGGACTCTCCGCCCTCTGGCTCGCCGAGCACCACTTCCATCCCGGCGGCGTCTCTCCGTCGGCGGCCGTGATGCTGGCCGCCTGCGGGAGCGTCACCCACCGGCTGCGCCTCGGCTCGATGGTCAGCGTGCTGCCGTTCCACCGTCCGATCGATGTCGCCGAGGAGTTCGCTACGGTCGACCGGCTGACCGGGGGGCGGCTGAACTTCGGGGTAGGGAGCGGCTACATCCCGCTCGAGTTCGAGGGGTTCGGCGTCGATCCCGCGACCAAGCGCGGGCGGTTCGACGACGCCCTCGAGATCATCCTCGCGGCGTTCGATGGGCAGGAGGTTCGCGCCGGGGGTCCCGGCGCCCCCCCGGTCCGGCTCAACGTCCTCCCCGTCCAACGCCCGCATCCCCCGATCTGGGTCGCGGTCCAGCGACGGGAGGCGATCGCCCACGTCGCGCGACAGGGCCACTCGATCGCGCTGATCCCGTACGCCACGGTCGCCGACCGGACGGAGCTCGCCGACGAGATCCGCGAGTACCGGGCGCACCGGCCCCCCGGAAGCTCCGGCGAGGTCGCGGTCGCGATCCACCTGTACGCCGGCGATCGCCCGGAGCTCGCTCGGGAGGCGTTCCGCCGGTACCTTGACAGCCGCCTTCGAACGCAGTCGACGTTCTACCAGCAGAAGGCGGCGCAGCATCCGGCGGGCTCCACCCCCGAAGGGATCGAGAGGAGCGGCTTCGCGGCGTTCGGCGCGCCCGCCGCGATCGTTCGGGAGTTGCGCGAGTTCTCGGCGATCGGGGTCGACGAGCTCCTCGGAATCTTCGACTTCGGGGGCCTCCCCGAACCGGAGGTGCGTCGGTCGGTCGTCGCCCTTGGGAAGGCCTGGTCGGACGCGCCGGCGCGCCCGTGAGAGGGTTCGCCCGCGCGACGGGCCGGAGCGCGCGGGCGAACGAACTTTAACCCCACGCCGGCTCGCCTGGCCCGGAGAGCCCCATGGCGGAGATCCTGCCCGGCGTGCATCAAGTGGAAGGCGTCGACCCGTCCCCCGACTTCTCGACCCATGTCTATCTCGTCAAGGACAAGGGACCCAGCTGGACCCTCATCGACACCGGCCTACCGGGCGCCCACGCGGCGATCTTCGCCTACCTCGCGAAGATCAAGGTGGAGCCGACCGCCGTGAAGCACGTCCTGATCACCCACCTCCATCGAGACCACACGGGATCGCTCAAGGCGATCGCCGGCCAGACGCACGCGCGCACGTTCGCCCACTGGCTCGAGGCGGCGTTCATCGCGAACGACCCGAAGTACGACGGGCCCGGCACCCCGCCGGCGGAGGCGTTCACGGTCGACGAACGGCTCAAGGACGGGGATACCGTCGACGCCGGGGGCGGCCTGATCGCCTACCATACGCCCGGCCACACGCCGGGCCACACCTCCTACTACCAACCCGAGCGGAAGATCCTCTTCTCGGGCGACCTGTTCTTCGGGGAGGGGGAGCGGGTGACGCTCACCCCGCCCGACTTCACGCTCCACACCGGGACCGCTCGGGTGTCGGCGCGCCGGATGAGCCAGCTGTCGATCGACGCGCTGATGACCTACCACGGCGGGCCGGTGCTCCAGCACGGCGGCGCCGCGGTGCGAACCGTTGTCCAGGGGTTCCCGTAGACGCGCGGCGGCCGCGCCCCCGCTCCCTCCGGGGCACGGGGCCCCGGACCCGAATGGGACTGGCCAGATTTGAACTGGCGTCTCGGAGTCCCGAACCCCGAAGGATGGACCAAGCTACCCCACAGTCCCAGACGGGGGTCGCTCACTCCCCCTCGCTATTTGAACGTGCGCAGGCGCCGGGGCAAACGACAACGCGACTCGAACGGCCACCGCCCGCCCGATCGCCGCTCCGGGTGTGGCCTCGGGGAGAGGAGGTCTGACGCTTCCCGACCACCGGATCCCCATCCGCGGGGCTCGACCCAGCGGGCAACGCTGCCCGCGCGGGTCGAACCGGCGAACGCGCCGGAGGTGTTTCACGACCTCCTGGGGCGTCTCTCTATGCTGGGTCGGCCTACCGATGCCGTGTCCTCGACCCCTCCTCCCGTCCCGCCCCTCCTGGGGGTCGCTCCGATGGAGTCGCTCACCTGGAGCATTCCCGGGCTGAAGGAGGACCCAAGCCTCTGCCTGCGCTGCCGGTCCGCGCAGTTGCTCTGCGGCAAGCCGGTCTGCCCGATCATGGTGAAGTACCGGGCGTTCGAGCGGACGCTGCCGATGGTCCCGGGCACGGAGCTGGACGGGAGTTCGCCGCCGGGGCTGTTCGTGGGACGGTTCGGCTACCCGAGCGTGTCGGCCGGACCGCTCCTCAGCCCCGAGCACGGGGCGACCGAGCTGCTCGACACTCCGGAGGAGTGGGTCGGCCGGTCGGTGGAGGAGGTCGTCGGGTTCCGCACCCAGTTGATCCGGGGGACGTTCCGCCTGCGCGTCACGGACGCCGAGCGGCCGAACCGCTGGCTCGAGCAGCTCCAGCTCCTCGGCCTGGCGGAAGGGTCCGTGGAGTCCGAGGCGACGTTCCGCCGCCCCCCGCGGGGCCACCTGGCGCTCTCGGACAGCTCCCCTCCGTTCGGCCCGTCCGCTCCGATCGAGCAGGTCCGTCTCGACGTCCGGCGCCTGGACCCGCACCTGGACCGGCTCTCCTCCGATGTTCACGCCAACGCCCGGATCGCCGTGGAGGAGCTGTACGGGCGGGGCGTGCGGGTGAGCCGGATCCAGCGGGCGTTCAGCGTCGGCACCCTCGGCCGACGCGGGCGCCGCAAGCTCGTTCCGACCCGGTGGAGCATCACCGCGGTCGACGACCTGATCTCGAAGCAGAACGTCGAGCGGCTGCGGCAGCTCCCCGAGCTCTCCGAGATCGAGCTGCACCGGCTCACCGCCCTCGACAACCGGTGGCTGATCGCCCTGCTGCCCGGCGCGTACCGCTACGAATCGATCGAGGCGTGGTACCCCAATACCCTCTGGAACCCGAGCCCGAGCTCGATCGTCATGATCGGGGACCACGAGGGGTATGACGGAAGGACGACCTACGCCTCCATCGGCGGCTGCTACTACGCCGCGCGGCTCGCCGCGAGCGAGGCGCTCCTCCGCCGGGGCCGCCAGGCCGGGATCGTGGTCCTCCGCGAGGTGCACCCGGGGGAGATCCTCCCCCTGGGGGTCTGGAACGTCCGGGAGCACGTCCGCAGCGCGCTCCGCTCCGCCCCGGAACGCCTCGCCACGCTCACGGAGCTGACGGACCGGATCCGCTCCACGTTCGCGATCCCCGTCGACCGGTGGCTGCGCACGAGCGCCGTGCTCCACGACGCCCGGACCCAGCGCCGCCTCGACGCGTGGCTGTAGACCGGCGCGGGGCCCCGCTCGGGGTGCCGATCTTCCGCCCGCCCCGCTACGTGTACGAGGCGCCGCACTTCGCGCAGAACGAGTCCGTCGGGAGGCGCTCCGCGCCGCACTGCGCGCACGTCGCCGGCCGGCGGGAGGCGCCGCACCCCCGGCAGAAGACGTCCGCGGGCTGGCACGGGTGTCCGCAGTGCGGGCACCGCTCGGAGGAGGCGAGGGACGCCGCCGCCTGCGCCGGGTCCGTCGGGCGCGCGCCGGGGGTCCCCACCGTAGAAGAGGAGGAGGGCGGCGCGAGCGCCTCGACCGCGCCGCCGGCCTCCCGGCGGCCTTTGAGCGCGAGCCGGAACGCCTCGGCGTAGTCGCCGCGGTCGAACGCCTGCTGGGCCTGCCCGAGGATCGCCTTGGCCCGCTTCGCCCGACCCGCGTTCTTCGGGTTCGCCTCGCCCCGGGCGACGTCGTCGCCGAGCAGACGGAGCTGGAACTGAGACTCCGCCCGGTGCTGGGGGATCTTGGCCGGCGGAGGGGTCGCGGCCGTCGGCGGGGGCGCGGGTGCGGACGGCGGCGTCCTCGGGCCCGGGACCGGCGCGGGCACTGGAGCGGCGGCGAGCGGAGGCTGCGGGTGTTGGCGGGCGGCGACGAGGGTCTCGTGGGCGGATTGGGCGAGCGCATACGCACGGTCGAACTGACGCGCGTCGAACGACGCCTGCGCCTCCCCGACGAGCTCCCTGGCCCTCGGCACGTCGGTCCCCTGCGCGGAGAGGACGTTCGCCTCGCGACGGGCCATCGCGATCCGGTTGAACGCCCGGTCGCTCACCGCTTCCGGCCGGCCGCTCAGCTCGCCGCGCAGCTGGTCGCGGCGCATCCTCAGCCGGCGCAGCAGGATCAGGCCGACCCCGGCGAGCGCGACCGAGATGACGACGACGACCACGATAGCGAACAGCTCGGTGGTGGTGAGCCCCGACACGGAACGTCCCGAGCGGGGGTCCGCCCCCTCGGCCGTGCTAGAATTGGCGGGGGGCAGTATTTAGAATGCGGCGCCGAGGGGCCGCCCGGGACCGTCCGTCGGCCGGTCCGGGCGGGGCATGCTCAGAAGACGGAGAGCTTGCCGGTCAGGAGCCGCCGGGGGATCGTGTCGACCTGGTCGAACCACCCTTGCGTGACCGACTCCGCCTTCGCCCGGACGGCGGCGAGCTTCACGCCGTCCGCGGGGAGGATCTGCAGGCTCGCGACCTGCGGCTGGTCGACGGGCTTGCCGATCTGCGAGAGGATCCGCACGTGGACCTCCTTCACGTCGCCGCCCGCCTCCTGGACGATGTCGGCCGCGATGAGGTTCGAGAGCAGGTTGTAGATCTTCCCGACGTGGTTGACAGGGTTCTTGCCGGCCGTCGCTTCGAGGCTCATCGGGCGGCACGGGGTGATGAGGCCGTTCGCGCGGTTGCCGCGTCCGACCGAGCCGTCGTCCCCGGCCTCCATCGAGCAGCCCGTGACGGTCAGGTAGTAGCGGCCGAGCTCGGGGTCGTCGGCGGTGTTGACGTCGATCGCGACCTCCCGGCCGGTCAGCTTCGCGGCCTGTTCGGCGAGCTTATCGTGGATCTCGTCGCAGACGGACCGGTACTCCGCCGGCCCCTGGATCGCGGCGTCGACGAGCGCGGCCGCGACGGTGAGGCGGATCTTCTCGCCCTGGCGGTAGCCCATCACCTTCACGTCCTCGCCGAGCGCGGGGAGCTTCTTCTTCAGCTTGAGGGTCAGGAACCGCTCGCTCTCAAGGACGAGGCGCTCGGTGTCGGAGAGGGGGGCGAAGCCGACCCCGAACGACGTGTCGTTCGAAAGGACCGACTTCTGCTCGAAGACCCCGCGCAGGTCGACCGACCCTTGTCCGATGCGGCAGTCGAACTCCACGTGCTTGTCGACGTCGAGATGGGAGCAGACGGAGCCGACGTACTTGCGCGCGGCCTCGACCGCGACGTCGCGGTACGGGAGCTTCTCGCCGTTCACCTCGGTCGTCGCCCGGCCGACAAGCAGCATGTAGATCGGCGCCGTGACCTTCCCGCCGCCGAACTTCGGCTCGGACGCGCCGCCGACGACCTGGGTCTCGTCCGTGTTGTGGTGGAGGATGCGCCCGAACTCGTCGAGGTACAGCCGGCTCAGGGCGCGGCTGACCGACTCGGAGACCCCGTCCGCGATCGAATCCGGGTGCCCGAGCCCCTTCCGCTCGACGAGCTCGATCTCCTGGTCTTCGATGTGGACGGCACGCAGCGGCTCGACCTGGATGTTCCGGGCCATGGGGGGTCCCGCGGTCGCCGAGCCGGGGGTGGGTTTAACCCTTGCGAACGGGACGGCCTCGGGGTCGGGGCCCTGCGGGCGGGACGGGCGTGCCGCGGGTCCGCCGCCCGCCCCGGGAACCGTTACACCGAGCGGTCGGCGCGGTCGACGCCCGATTCGAACCGGCGCAGCAGCTGGGTGGTCACCTCGACGAGGGGGTGATGGGCCGCCCGGTCGATCTCGATGTCGGAGACGGTGTGCAGCCCGTGCTCGGCCGCGACCCGCTCGAACCCGGTCTCCTGGCGGGCGAACTCCTCGGGCCGGTCGCAGGTGAGGACGAACGCCTGCAGCTGGGCGAGCCCCATCTCGCGGGCGGCGAGCGCCCGGTGGTGCCCGTCGACGAGGAGCCACGTCTCCCCCTTCTGGACGACCAACACGGGCTCCGCGAACCCGCGCTCGAGCTCGTAGCGCCGTCCTTCGAGCTCGTCCTCGAAGACCTTCCACTGGGTCGGGGTGAGCCGGTCGATCGGGACGAGGCCGCGGTGGAACGTGAACGGGAGGTCGTAGCGCTCGGTGAGCAGCCGCTTCAGCATGTCGGCCTTCACCGGGGACGCCCGCTCGAAGTGCGAGCGAACGATGTCCAGGTTCGAGAGGACCCCGCACAGCTTCCCCCGCTCGTCGATGATGGGGAGGTCGCGGAGGCCGAACCGGAACATGATGCGCGCCGCGTCGTCCAGCGCGGTGTCGGGGTTCGCCGTGTACGTCCCCGGGCGGATCACCTCGGAGAGGGGGGTCTCCCGGTCGCCCGCGTGGCGCAGGAGCTCCTTCGCGCTGACGAACCCGACGAGGGTCCCGCCTGCGTCCGTCACCGGGAACCCATGGTGCCGGCTGCGGGTGAGCCGCTCGATCGCCTCTCCCACGGTCGTCGTCGCCCGGAAGTGCTCGACCTCGAGCACCATGTAGTCCCGGACCCGGACGCTCATCGATCGGTCGACGGCTGCTCGTCGCGCAGGTACGCGGTGAGGAGATGGCAGATGAGCAGGTGGACGTCCTCGATGTGCTGCATGCTGTTCGACGGGACGACCAGCGGCACGTCGACCAGCTCCCGGAGCTTCCCGCCCCCCATGCCGGTCAGGCCGACGGTCGCGAGGCCGAGCGCCCGCGCGACCCGCACCGCCTCGAGGACGTTCGGCGAGTTGCCGCTCCCCGAGATCCCGAACGCGACGTCGCCCGAATGGGCGAGCCCCTTCAGCTGCTCGGAGAAGACCTTCGAGTAGTCCGCGTCGTTTGCCCAGGCGGTGACGCTCTCGACGTTGTCGACGAGCGCGACGCACCGGAACCGCTTCCCGTCGCCGCGGATCGTCGCCTTGCCGATGTCGACCACGAAGTGGGAGGCGGTCGACGCGCTCCCCCCGTTGCCGAAGAAGTAGATCGTCTTCTCGTCGGCGCGGGCCTTGAGCAGCATCGGGACGATCCGACGCATCGCCTCGTAGAGGTACGGCTCGTGCAGCGCCGATTTCGTCTCCGCGACGTACGTGCGCACGTACGCTTCGAGACCCTCGAGTCCTGTCATCGACCCACGAAGAGGATGCGCGAACCCTCGGACGCGATCCCGACGGGAAGGCGCTGCATCGGCGAGAGGGCGTCCGCTATTTGACGGCTGCGTTCCGGCGGGTGGACGAGGAGCAGGAACCCGCCCCCGCCGGCGCCGGTGATCTTCCCGCCCCAGGCGCCGGCCGCCTTCGCCCGGGCGTACCGGTCGTCGATCGACTCGTTGGTGATCCCGGCGCTCAGGGTCCGCTTCAGCTGCCAGCCTTCGTCCAGGTTCGTGCCGAGCCGGGCGAGATCGCCCTTCAAGATCGCCTCCCGCGCCTCGCCGGCGAGGGCGCGCATCCTCAGGAGCGACTCGCGGTTCTCCTGGGTCCGGCCGCTCTGCTCCTTCAGGATCCCCTCGGCGCGTCGGGTCGTCCCTGTGTAGAAGAGGGAGAGGTGCTCGCCGAGCGCCTCCCGGTCCTGGGTCGAGAGCGGGATCGGGGACGCCCGGACGGTGTCGTTCGCCGCGAACTCGAAGTACTCGACGCCGCCGAACGCGGCGATGTACTGGTCCTGCTTGCCCGCCGCCCCGCGCAACAGATCGAGCTCGATCCGGCACGCCTCCTCCGCGAGCTCCGCCGGACCCTTCAGGATCCCACGGTAGGCGTAGAGCGCGTTCAGGAGGCCGACGGTGAGCGTGGAGGAGGAGCCGAGCCCGGTCCCCTCGGACGGGATGTCGGCGATCGTGTGGATCTCGAGCGCCTCGTGGATCCCGGCGAGCCGCATCGCCTCCCGGACGAGGCCGTGCTGGAGCTCGTCGAGCCGGTCGACGTTCTCCGTCTTCGAGTACGCGACCCGGATCGACTTGTCGAACTTCGGGTTCACGAGGACGTGGATGTACCGGTCGATGGCGGCGCTCGTCACCGCGCCTCCGTCGAACTCGCGGTAGAACGACGGAAGGTCGGTGCCGCCGCCCGCGAAGCTGATCCGCAACGGCGTCCGCGTGATGATCACGGGCGATGCACTCTCGGTGGGGGGATTAGGGCTTCGGGGCGGCGGGGCCCGGGTCCGTCTTCGGGGCCTCGCGGGGGGCCGCTCCGGCGCTCCGCGACCAGCGGGCCCGGCGCCCGTAGAACGCCCGGGCGGTCGCCGGGAGGTCGTCGACGGGGGCGAGGCCGGGCAGGACGTCCGCGAACTGGGAGGCCCGACGGTCGAGGACGATGGCGAGCCCGCGGTCGTGCTCGGAACGGATCATCCGGCCGCACGCCTGCAGGATCGCCCGCTGCGCGGGGGCGCGGATCGCGAACTCGAACCCCCGGCCCGTTGACCGGTCGAGGTACCGCTCGAGCGCCTGGCGCTTCGCGGTCGGTCGGGGGTACGGGATCCCGACGATCACGACCGCCTCGAGCTCCTCGTCGGGGTAGTCGATCCCCTCCCCCAGGCGACCGCCGGCGACGCCCAGCAGCACGGTGCCGTCCGGGTCCTTCTTCCACCCCTCGATCGACCGCCAGAGGTCCCGGGTCGGGACCTTCGGCTGCTCGATGAAGACGTTCCCGGGCAGCTGCGACTGCAGACCGGCGTCGAGGACCTTCCGCAGGAGGTCGAAGCTCGGGAAGAACACCGCGGTCTTCACCGGCAGGCACTCGAGGACCTCGACCAGGCGGTCGGCGAGGCGCGGGATCGCCCGCGGGTCGCTGCGGAGCTCGTCGTACTGGGTCGACACCGAGCGGTCGTATAGGAACCGACGGTTCTCCGTCGGGAAGTACGACGGGACGTCGAGCTTGCGCGCTTCCGGTCCGAGGCCGAGCGACTCGCGGTACTCGTCGAGCGGCGCGAGCGTCCCGGAGAGGTGGACCGAGAGGTGGCACTGCCGGATCGGCTCGGCGGGCACGCTGGCGTCGAGCGCGTACGCCTCGAGCGCCGGCCGGGGCAGTCGGGTCGCCACCTTCGCGTATCCGGGGCCGTCCAGCTGCGGCCAGGAGAGGAGCGTGAGCGCCACGGTGTGGACCCAGGAGCGCGGCAGGTGCCGCTCCCGGCGGCGCTCGTCCCGCAGGTTCTCCCCCCACGTGGCGAGCGCCCCGAGCCAGGTGTCGAGCCGGTGCGTCGTGCCGCCGATCGCCGTCAGGAGGGCGTCTTCGAAGACGTTCGGCGGAAGGATCGCGTCGTCGTCCCGGGCGAGCGCCTGGACGAGCTCCTCGACGGCCGCGCCGACGATGTCGAGGAACCGGGTGGCGCTCGGCCCGTCCGGCAGCTGGAAGTCCCCGCGGTCGGCGACCTCGGCGCGCGCCCGCCGGACCGACTCCTGGGGGAGGGAGACGGTCGTCAGGTCCCGCAGGTGGTCCGGAAGGTTGTGCGCCTCGTCGACAACGAGATCGACCTGGCCGAGCTCCGCGGTCATCCACTGGAGCAGGGAGCGGCGGATGTGGGGGTGGAAGAAGAACGCGTACGGCGCGGTGACCAGCCGCGCCTTCGGGGCGAGACGCTTCGCGAGCTCGTAGGCGCAGAGGTTCTCGTCGCGGCACGCCTGGTCGAACTCCGACGGCGTCGCGAGCTTCGTGCTGAACCGCTCGACCATCGCCTCGACGTCCGTCTGCAGGACGCGCGCGTAGTACGGGCAGCCGTCCAGGTCGGTGAGGTCGATCTCGCCGTCCTCGGGGAGCTCGGGCGGAGGGGTGGCCGGCGCCTCGCCGCGGATCGCCCGGTCGGTCGCCCGCTTGCGGTCGGCGCACAGCTTGCCGTGCTCCTCCGCGGTCGCCCCCTTCACCTCGGCGACGTTCTCGAGCAGGAAGCAGCGACGGGCGCGCCCTTGGAGGCCGATCGCGAGCAGGGGGCGCTCCAAGCGGTGGGCGATCGCCCGCGCCTCTCGAAGGACCTGGACCTCCTGGGCGTGGGTCCGGACGAGGTAGAGGACGCGGTGGCCGGTCGCCTCGGCGTGCTCGAGCAGCGGGGCGAGCGTGGCGACCGTCTTGCCGCTCCCGGTCGGCGCGTTGACCAGCAGCGCGCCGCCCCGGGTCGCGGTCTCGGCGACCTCCCGGACGATCGCCTCCTGGCCGGCGCGGACCCGGTAGGGAAACAGGAGGGAGCCTGCGGGGGCGGGCGCTGCGGGCGACGTTCGGAATCCCTCGGGGTCGCGAGCCCGCCTTCCTCCCTTTAACCTGCGCCTTCAATGGAACGAGGCCGCCCCGACCTGGCGCGCCGGGGGGCCCGAGCGCCCCCCGGGCTCGGGGCGACGTTCAGCCGAAGGCGTACCGGATCCCGTACGGCCCGCGCGGGAACGACCAGTGCACGGACCCTTGGTCGCAGGCGATGTCGCACGCCCCGCACTCGATGCAGTCCTCGTAGCGGAAGACGAGCCGCCCGTCGATCCGCTCGTAGCATTTCGCGGGGCAGGCGATCGTGCAGAACGAGTGGGGGCACTTCTCGCAGATCGACGGGGTGACGGTGATGTGCGCGTGCTCCTTCGAGTCGGTGGTCGTTCGGAGCGTGGCGAGCCGGCGCTTGATCTCCACGGAGAGGGACGGCGCGGCCGGCATGGGGTCGTCGCCCATCCGCTCCACCCGCCTAGCCCGGCAACTTCGCCAGGATCTCGAGGTCGGAGCGGACGGCGGCGACGCTCTGAGCGAACGCCTTCCGCTCGTCGGCGGAGAGGTCGACCTCGACGACCCGCTCGATCCCGGCCCGGCCGATCACGGCCGGCACCCCGATGTAAACGTCCCGCTCGCCGAACGCTCCGTCCAGGTGCGCCGCGGCGGAAAGCAGGCGGTGCTCGTCGTGCGCGATCGCCGCCACCAGCTCCGCCTGGCTGGCGGTCGGGGCGTAGAAGGCGCTCCCGGTCTTGAGGAGGTTGACGATCTCCCCGCCGCCGCCCCGCGTCCGCTCGACGATCGCGGCGAGCTTGTCGGCGGGGAGCAGCCGCGTCAGGGGGACCCCCGAGACACTGGTGAGCGAGAGGATTGGGACCATCGTGTCGCCGTGGGTGCCGAGCACAAAACCGGTCACGTCGCGGGGGGCGACCGAC
Organism: Thermoplasmata archaeon; assembly: GCA_035499455.1. GTDB lineage: Archaea > Thermoplasmatota > Thermoplasmata > Lutacidiplasmatales > UBA184 > Lutacidiplasma. The sequence continues at coordinate 200,850 of DATJYS010000005.1, forward strand.
AGCGCCTCGGCGACGAACCAGCGGAACCGGGCCGTATCGAGGGTCCCGGACTCCCCGAAGACGCGGGCGGCCGGCAGGCCGCACTGCCCCCGGAAGTAGTACGTCATCACGTCGACCGGGTTCGTGACGACGACGCAGACCGCCCCGGGCGCCTTCGCCCGGACCGCCTGGGCGTGGCCGCGGACGATCGCCGCGTTCTTCTCGAGCAGGTCCGACCGGCTCATCCCGGGCTTCCGGGCGAGGCCGGCGGTCTCGACGACGACGTCCGCCCCGGCGAGGGCGTCGAGCGAGGTCGTCCCGGTGACCCGCGTGGAGAAGCCGAGGATCGGCGCGGACTCCTGGATGTCGAGCGCCTTCCCCTGCGGCAGGCCGTCGACGATATCGACTAGGACGACCTCCCGCGCGACGTCCATCTCGGCGAGGCGTTGCGCGAGCGAGCCGCCGATGTTGCCGGCGCCGAGCACGACGACCTTCCCAAGCGCGGTCATGACGGACCCTCGACGAGGCACTTCCCCGGGCTCTTAACGTTGGACGCCCCGCCGCCACCGCTCGGCCGAAAGCTTGATTCTCCTCGACCGCCGTCCGCGACCCCGATGGTGGACGCCGACTCGGTCCTCCAGGGGATGCAGGAGCGGGACAAGTGGCGACGCCGCACCGAGCTCCTCGAACGGTCCCTCGGCGAGGTGCGCGACCGCCGCCGGCGGATCGAGATCCGCCTGAAGAAGCTCGAACGCGATCTCTCCCATCTCCAGATGCTCGGCGACTCGATCGCCGACATCGCCCAGCTCCCGTCGTCGATCCAGGTGCGCAATGCCCCGCGCGGACCGATTCTCTGACCGGATCGGCGAGCTCCGCGCCACCCGGCGCGAGCTCGTCGCCGAGCTGGCGCGCCTCGAGCGGGAGGAGGAGTACCTCCGCCTCAAGGTCCGCCAGGCCCGGGAGCAGGTGCGCTACTACGACGGTCTGCTCACGCTCCTCCAGCGGGACTGGGGCCGCGCGCCCGGACTCTCCGAACTCGTCCGCAAGCTCGGCTGATCGCGCGCCGTGACCGTCGTCGTCTACGGCGCCGGCGCGGTCGGCTCGCTGTTCGGCGCTCGGTTCCGCGCGGCGGGCCGGCCCGTTCTACTGGTCGGGCGACCAGCCCACGTGGCGGCGATCCGGGCGCACGGGTTACGGGTCGTCGGATCCGGGCCCGGTACGTTCGACTGCGGGGCGGCGACCGAGATCCCGACCGGGTATCGCGCCGAGCTGGCCCTCCTGACGGTGAAGACGTTCGACCTCGCGAGCGCCGCCAGCGCGCTCGGTCGATCCCTCGCCCCGCTCCCGATCCTGCTGCCCCAGAACGGTCTCGGGCTCGAACCCGTGGCGAGCGCGGCGCTCCGGGCCGGCGGGTGGTCCGACCCGGACCGGGAGATCGTCCGGGCGGTGCACTCGGTCCCCGCCACCTGGGTCGAACCCGGGGTGGTCCGGGCCGCCGGGACGGGAGTGGTGACGCTCGCCACGCCTCGGGACGACCTCCCGGCGGCGGACGGGCTGCGGAAGTTCGTCGACCTCTTCCGCAGCGCGGGGTTCTCGGTGCGTACCGTCCCGTCGATCGACCGCGAGGTGTGGAGGAAGGCGGTCGTCAACGCCGCGATCAACCCCGTCACCGCGCTCCATCGGGTCCCGAACGGGGCGCTCCGCGAGGGACCGTTGCGCGAGGAGGCGCTCGGACTCCTCCGGGAGGCGTGCTCCGTCGGCGCGAGCGTCGGCCTCGGACCCTCGCCCGAGGAGGCGGCAGCGGACCTCGACCGGATCGTCCGGGCGACGGCCGAGAACCGCTCGAGCATGCTGCAGGACCTCGACCGGGGACGACCGACCGAGATCGAGGCGATCTCCGGGGAGATCCTGCGGCAGGGGCAGGCCCGGGGGATCCCCCTGCCCGCGACGCGGGCGGCCGTGCTCGCCGTCCGCGCGGCGGCGACCCGGGGCGCCGGAGCGCCACAACCGTCTTAGGAGCACGACCGTCGGGAACGGAACGGATGATCGCGAAGCGAGGGGTCGGCTCGGCGCCCGTGAAGGGGCGGCGGGTGCTCGTCCGGGTCGACTTCAACGTGCCGCTCGACGCCCGCGGCGCCGTCGCCGATGACGGACGGATCGTCGAAGCGATGCCGACCCTCGAGCACCTGAGGGCCGCTGGGGCGCGGACGATCCTGCTATCTCACCTCGGCCGGCCCGGCGGCCACCACGATCCGGCGCTGTCGCTGCGGCCGGTCGCGCGCCGGTTGAGCACGCTGCTCGGCCAGCCGGTGCCGGTCGCGGACGACATCGTCGGCATCCGGGCGATCGACCACTGCGCCCGACTCGCCAACGGCGAGTTCCTGATGCTCGAGAACCTTCGGTTCAATCCCGGAGAGGAGGCGAACGACCCCGCGTTCGCCGCCCAGCTCTCCCAGCTCGGGGAGCTGTTCGTGGAGGAGGCGTTCGGCACCGTCCACCGGGCGCATGCGTCCACGGTCGGGGTGCCGAGGCGACTGCCGTCGTTCGCCGGCCTTCTGGTCGAGCGGGAGGTCCGGGAGCTGTCGCGCCTCGTTGACCGACCCGAACGGCCGTACGCGGTCCTGGTGGGGGGGGCGAAGGTCGCCGACAAGCTCCCGCTGCTCGAGAGCTTCCTCGGGAAAGCCGACGCGCTCCTGATCGGAGGAGCGCTCGCCAATCCGTTCCTCTCGGCCGGCGGTGCGTCGCTCGGCGCCACGCCCGTGGAGACGGGCGTGGGAGCGGCGGCCGCCGCCTTCCTCGAGCGGGCGCGCGGGTCCGGTACGACGGTCGTGCTGCCGTCGGACGTCCTCGCCGACCGACCCGGTCAGGCGGCCCCTTCCGCGCACGCCGTCGGGGAGATCCCGGCGGACGCCGTGGCCCAGGACATCGGCCCCGCGACGATCGCCCGGTTTTCGGCGGCGCTCGCGGGAACGAAGACCGTCTTCTGGAACGGGCCTCTCGGCCGGGCGGAGGAGCCTCGCTTCGCGGCCGGCACCCGGGAGGTGCTCGGTGCCCTCGCGGGGACGCCGGGCTACCGGGTGGCGGCGGGCGGCGATTCGGCGCGCATCGCGCGGGACCTCGGCGTCGCCGGGGTCTTCCAGTTCATCTCGACCGGCGGCGGTGCGGCGCTCGAGTTCGTCCAGGGGGCGGCGCTCCCCGGGCTCGCGGTGCTCCCCGACGCCTAGGGCGGGGCCCCGACGGCACCTCGAGCGACGCCGCATCGAGGGTACGTCCTAGGTAGGCGAGGTAACCGGAGTCGACGCGGGGGACGTCGAGCTCGGCGATCTCCGGGACGTCGTACGGGTGACCTTCGCGGAGGAACTTGAACAGCGCACCGACGCGCTTCGGGACCGTCTTGAAGACGACGAGCGTCTCGCTCGCGCTCTCGACGGAGCCGTTCCACCAGAAGCGGGCGTCGGCAGGCAGGAGGTTCGCGCAGGCGGCGAGCCGGCGCCCGAGCGCCCCCTCGACGGCGGCGAGCGCCGCCTCGCGGCTCGGGTAGGCGCTGAGGACGAGGCGCATGGGACCCATCGCCCGGGCGGGCTCGACCGGGAACGGCGTCACGCCCCCGGACCCTCCACGATCGCGGTGCCGTCCGAGAAGTCCAGCGTGACGAGGCCGAGCGAGCCCAGGTCGACGACCGCGGCGCGCGACGGCACGGGAACGATGTTGCGCATCCGCTGGTACTCCGTCTCTGCCTGCCAGGCGGAGACGTTCATCATCAGGACGCCCCGGTACCGCTCGACCCCGTACGTGTGCAGGTGGCCCGTGACGAGGATGTCCGGCGCCGGGTCGATCACCAGGCCGTCCCGGCCGAGCGGCGCGAGGGGGGTGCGGTCGCCGTAGATCGGCCCGAGGTGGCGCATCTGGAGCATCCGCCGCATCACCTCGGTCGGGCGCGCGTACGACGCCCCCGGGAGGGCGGGGATCAGGTCGTCGAAGCTCCGGCCGTGGTACGCCTCGATCACGACCCCGTCGAGCGCGAACGTCGACGGGTTCGAGAGGGCGTGGACGTTCCCGGGCAGGCACTGGACGAGGACCGTCGGGAGGGGAGGCTGCGGCTCCGCCGGGCAGACGGCGTCGTGGTTCCCGGGGACGACCACGATCGTCAGCCGGGGCGGGAGCTCGGAGAGCCGGCGCCCGAGCTCGTTGTACTGCTCGACGATGTCGAGGATGGCAAGGTCCTTCTCCTGATGCGGGTAGATGCCGATCCCGTCGACCAGGTCTCCCGCGACCACGACGTAGTCGATCGACCGCGCGAGCTCGGGGTGCGGTCCGCGCTCGTGGAGGAAGTCGACGAGGCGCGCCCAGCTCTCGGAAAGGAACGCCCGACTGCCGATGTGCAGGTCGGAGAGGAAGATCGCGCGCCGGCCCCGGGGCGTCCGCGCGGCCGCGCGCTCGGCCGGCACGTCCGGGCGCTCGACCGCCACCACCACCGGGATCTTCCCGAGCTCGCGCCCGAACTGCAGCTTGAGCCCGACGACCTCGTCGGGAAGGAACGGAAGCCGCGCGCCGGGCGACCCTTTCGGGACGAGCGCTTCCAAGGAGCCGCTCTCGTCGTCCACCGTGACGATGAGGTGGTGGCGCTTCGACGTCTCGCGGATCTCCCGCACCATCCCGATCACCGAGGCGCCGCCGTCCACGGGCCGGAGATCGCGGATCGGACGGAGGTCCGGGAGGGCGGGACGGCCCCGCAGGAGCCGTTGGAGCGCGCGGTACCGGGAGCGGAACAACACCGTGTACGAATCGATCGGAGCGCCGGCGGCCGGGGTCGACGCGAACCCTTCGCCGATCAGACGGAACCCGTCGATCGGAGGCACGGGGCCGGCCGGCCCGGCCGGGGCGGCGGCGACCGCGGCGGACCGGGCGCCCGGCCCGCGGCCCGAGAGCACCGAGGCGACCAGCGCCTCGGTCACGAACCCGGAGCCGACGCCCGCGCGCTCCAGGATCTCCCGCGAGACAACGAGCGGTTGATGGGTCTCGAGCAGGAGCCGGAGCGCCCCGGCCTCGACCAGCTTCTGGTGCTCCTCGAAGTACGCGACGAGGTGCTCCCTCAGGCCTGCGGCCACTCTCTTCTCCCGCCGAGGCGCGCTCGGGCGCCGGGCGGCGCGCCGGAACGCGGGCGGCGGCGTGGGAGGCGTGCGGGGTTATTTCAACCCTCGGACGGCGCGACGCCCGGGCAACGGCCCGGGCCGCTCAGCGGTACGATTCTTTCGCGTACGACGCGCCCTTCGGGTACTTCTCCTTCAGGTGCGCGACGAACACTTCGGGCGTCCGTTCGAGGTGGGCGGCATACCAGTGGACGACGACGTCCTTGAGGACACGGTGGAGCTCGCGGACGTCCACGCTCTCCTCGGCGGCGTCGTACAGGACGGCCTGGCTCATCATCCGCATCCAGCCCGAGTAGCGGTGGTAGCTCTCGCCGTCGCACCACTCGAAGATCCCGCGCAGCCGGGCCTGCCCTTCGGGGGCCCGGTAGTACCAGAAGCGGAGCGTGAAGCCGACCCACCCCGACGCCCGGTCGGCGAGCTCGATCGTCTTCACGGCGCCGAAGTCGAAGTTCTCCTTGAACGTCCACTTGTTCGGGTACTCCGCGAACGTCGCGAAGAGCGTCTGGGACGGGTCGATCGTGAGATGGACGCTCACGTCCTCGAACTGGTTGTGGACCTCCCAGAGGTCCTGCAGGAGGCGCTTGTTGAGTTCCCCGCGGTGGCTCAGGTCCTCGCCCGTCTTCGCGCCCGCGCTCTCCTGGGTCCGGGTCAGCTCGCGCTTGAGCTGGCTCACGAAGTCGTCGTCCGCGAGGGGCGGCTCGTCCGGAGGAACTCCGGGCTCGGGAACGGACGGTACGACGGGTGCGGTTTTGCGGGCTGCGCGACGGGGCATCGGTGGAACTCCGAGGCGGCCTACGGGCCTCCCTATTAAGCCAATTGCGCCGTAGCCGCAGCCGCCCGGCGCGACGCACCCGACGGTCGCCCGTCGCCCGCGGCGCCCCGGTCGCTTTAAATAGCGTCCCGGGATTCGAGCGTTGGAAAGAACGCTCCGGGGACGGACGGAGGACCCCTCCCGAAGTCGCCGGCAGATACGGTATCGCGACTCATGTTTCGCCCCTGTCGTAACCCCGCATCCTCCGGCGACGTTCGACGCCCCTGACCGGGGGCCCCTCGGGCCCGCGCCGAGCGGACGCTTTCCAGCGAGAGAGAACGAACATGACCAACGATCCCAACGCCGCGAAATACCAGATCCGTGCCCGCATCACCGCCGAAGGCGTCATCGACAAGCCGGACGTCGTCGGAGCGGTCTTCGGGCAGACCGAAGGGCTCCTGGGTGAGGAGCTCGACCTGAGGGACCTCCAGAAGTCCGGCCGCATCGGCCGGATCGAGGTCGAGATCGACAGCCGAAAGGGAAAGAGCGAGGGGGAGATCATCATCCCCTCGTCGCTCGACCAGGTCGAGACGGCGATCCTCGCCTCCGGCCTCGAGACCGTCGACCGGATCGGCCCGTGCCGGGCGAAGATCGAGGTCGTCAGCGTCGAGGATATCCGCATCTCCAAGCGCCAGAAGGTCGTCGAGCGCGCGAAGGAGATCCTCGGCAAGATCCAGGAAGGCTCCAAGGGGGTCGGGATGGACCTGACCGAGGCGGTCCGCAAGGCCGTCCAGGTCGAGGAGATCACCACCTACGGCGCCGAGCACCTGCCGGCCGGCCCGAACATCGACCAGGCGGACGCCCTGATCGTGGTCGAGGGCCGCTCGGATGTCCTGAACCTGTTGCGCTGCGGCATCAAGAACGTCATCGCCGTCGAGGGGACGAGCGTCCCCCAGACCGTGAAGGACCTCTCGCGCGGCAAGACCGTGACGGTGTTCACCGACGGTGACCGCGCGGGCGAGCTGATCCTGCGCGAGATGCTCCAGACGATGGACATCGACTTCGTCGCGCGGGCCCCGCGCGGCAGCGAGGTCGAGGAGCTGACGCAGAAGGCGCTGCTCAAGTGCCTGCGGAACAAGATCCCGATCAACCAGTACCTCGAGATGAGCGGCTTCGAGTCGACCGGCGCGAGCCGGGAGCCGCGCGAGGAGCGTTCCGAGGGCGACGGCGGAGGGGGCGGCGGAGGCCGTTCGGACCGCCGGGACGAGCGCTCGGACCGCGGCGGCGGACGCCGCGAGGAGCGCGACCGGGGGATGCCCCCGCCGCGCCCGGTGCCGCCCCCCGCGGCTCCGGCGGCGCCGCTCCCCCCGGAGCTCTCCCACTATTTCGAGCTCCTCCACGGGGTCGAGAACGCCTCGCGCTGCCTGTTCGTCGGCGAGGACGACGCGGTGATGGGCGAAGCGCCGATCAAGGAGATGATCGAGGCGATCTCGAACCTCTCCACACCGGCGAAGGCGGTCGTCTTCGACGGGATCGTGAGCCAGCGCCTGCTCGACGTCGCCCACGAGAAAGGGATCGGGACGGTCGTCGGCACGCGCCTGGGCCCGGTCGGGAAGATACCCGAGCAGCTAAGGATCTTCACGAAGAGCGACCTGATGCCGCCGAGCGGCGGGCCGCGCTAGGCCGGCCCCCCTCCGCGGGGCGGCGCCCGCCGCCCGGACCGCCCGCGACGAATGTATTAGCCCGGGCTCCGCTCTTGGATGGGGCACCGTGACGGCGAGTGAGAGCCCCCGGCGACTGCCGGTCTCCGTCGAGGAGATCGCGTCGACCCGGGACGTCAGCATCCCGACCGACCCCCTCGAACGGGTGATCGGCCAGGAGAAGGCCGTCGAGATCGCGCGCATCGCAGCCTACCAGCGCCGACACCTCCTGCTCGTGGGCCCGCCCGGGATCGGCAAGTCGATGACCGCCCAGGCGCTCGCCCTGCACCTGGACCGGCCCCGCACCGAACTACGGGTCGTGCACAACCCGGAGAACCCCGAGCGGCCGAGCATCGAGGTCGCCACACGCGAGGAAGTCTACCGGGAGCGGGAGGCGGCCCGGTCGGTGGAAGGGGAGCTGATCGCCCCGACCGACGCGCCGGCGTCGGTCGCCGAGCGGCTCGGCTACCGCTGCGCCCGCTGCAGCTTCTACTCGCTTCCGACCGAGCGCTACTGCCCGAGCTGCAGCAACCCGAAGCAGGTGATGCCCGGCACGACCGGGAGCGGCAACCCGTTCCGCGACCTGGTCGGCGGGATCCTCGAACTGACGGTCAGCCCGGGAGGGAATCCGCAGGAGTCGGTCCGCACGACGCGGCTGCGGAACGGCGTGGAGGAGGTCGTCGCCTACGAGCGCGCCGGCGACCGCATCAAGGTCCTCGACCAGCGGGCGCTCGAGCGGCGGAGAACGCTCCAGCACGAGAGCCCGCGCAAGGTCCTCGTCAAGCTCGACCGCAACACGTTCGTGATGGCGACCGGCGCGAGCGAGACGGAACTCCTCGGGGACGTCCGGCACGACCCGTACGGCGGCCACCCCCAGCTCGGGACGCTGCCGTACGAGCGCGTGATCGCCGGGACGATCCACGAGGCCCACGAGGGGGTGCTGTTCATCGACGAGCTCCCCCACCTCGGCTTCCTGCAGCGGCACATCCTGACCGCGATGCAGGAGAAGCGGTTCCCCATCAGCGGCCGCAACCCGCAGTCGGGGGGCGCGGCGGTCCGGGTCGACGGGGTCCCCTGCGATTTCATCCTGGTCGCGGCGGCGAACATCCAGGACATCCACCGGATCCTCTCGCCGCTCCGCTCCCGGATCGCCGGCTCGGGCTACGAGGTGCTGCTCGAGACGTCGATGCCGGACACGGAGGCGAACCGCCTGCGCCTCGCGCAGTTCTGCGCCCAGGAGATCGCGGTCGACGGCCGGATCCGGCCCGCGACCCGCGACGCGGTCCTCGAGCTGATCAAGGAGGCGCGCCGGCGGGCCGAGGTGCTCGATGGCCGGCGCAACGCGCTCACGCTCCGGCTGCGCGAGCTCGGCGGGCTCATCCGCACCGCGGGGGACCTCGCCGCCGTCTCCGGCAGCGAGTACCTGGAGGCCGACCACCTGCGGCGCGCCCTCGAACGGGCGCGGTCGATCGAGGAGCAGGTGCGCGAGGTGTACGGCTCCTTCCAGGGCGGCCTGCGCCAGGAATCGACCGAGTCACAGCGCCAGTCGATGGGCTACTATCAGTGGAACGACCGGGCCGACCCGGGACAGTTCCCCGGTGGCTACGGCTGAGCCGGCCTCCTCCGCTACTGATATGAGCGGGTCGTCGGTGGCCGCCCGCACGGGCGCGTAGTCTAGTGGCTATGACGTCACCCTGACATGGTGAAGGTCGCCAGTTCGAATCTGGCCGCGCCCACTCTTCTCGGACCTGGGCAGGAGCCGCGCCTCCCCCGTCCGAGAGCGCGCGAACGAGGTCGCTCGAAGTGCCCGTGCGAGGGTGGTCCGAAACGGCTTTTACGAGGTGCGCCTGGGTCCCGGCATGCGCAGCTCTAGTCTGTTCCTGGCTGCGGCCGTGAGCGCCCTTGTCGTGGCCCTCTCCCTGACGGCCGTGGGAGGGCTCACGGCGGCTCCCGTCGCGAACGCACCCGCCCCCGCCTCGACCCCCGTGTACAACGCGACGTTCACCGAGACCGGTCTCCCGTCGGGAACGAACTGGAGCGTCCACGTGGCGTACATCGGCTGCGGGTGCAGCGGCGTCCACGAGACGGTCTATTCGACCTCCTCGTCGGTCGTCATCCCGCTCCCGAACGGCAGCTACAACTACCATATCGTCCGGCTCGCGGCGTTCGTGGTCGTCGGGTCCGCCCGCGGCACCGTGACCGTCGGCGGCGCCGCGCCGGCGCCGGTCGCCGTCTCCTTCCTGCCGGTCGTGACCTACCCGGTCTCGTTCTCCGAGACCGGACTTCCGCCCGGGACGTCCTGGACGGTGCATGTCACGGGCAACGGCATCGGCCAGATCCGAGGGCTCGAGGACGTCTCCAACACCTCATCGAGCGCGACGATCGGATTCGCGCTCCCGAACGCCACGTACCACTACACGGTCGGCCCGGTCAACGGCTCGTTCTTCGTCGGTCCCTCCCACGGCCTGTTCAGCGTCGCGGGCGGCGGTCCGTCCCCGATCGGGGTCGAGTTCACCACGCCCGCGAAGTACACCGTCACGTTCTCCGAATCCGGCCTCCTGGCCGGGATGAGCTGGAGCGTGGCGCTCCACGGCGGCACCGGCCTCCTCGTCCACCAGACCCGCTCCTCGACGACCGGCTCGATCGTCTTCTACCTCCAGAACGGGACGTACCGCTTCCGGATCGCCTCGGAGATCGGGTACGTGCTCGGCGGCTCGCCCACGGGAACCGTGGACGTCATGGGGGCGCCGGTCGCGGTCTCGGTCCCGTTCCACCAGGTCGGCTCGGCCGCGCTCTACCTGGTCGACTTCAACGAGACGGGGCTCGCGGCCGGCACCGAATGGACGGTGCATCTCTCGGTCATCCACAGCTTCGGCCGCGGGAGCCACGCGACCGCCTCCGCTGCGAACTCCACCGTGTCGTTCGCCCTCGCCAACGGGACGTACCGCTACCATGTCGCCCCCGTCCGCGGCTACACCCTCTCGACGACGACGGGCACGTTCGCGGTCGCCGGATCGGCCGTCCCGGGGATCCTGGTGACGTTCCACCCGATCCCGACGTACACCGTCACGTTCAACGCCACCGGTCTACCGAACGGCACCAACTGGAGCGTGCTCGTCCACACGCGGGCCGGCGCGGGCTCGCTGCTGCCGATCCGGGAGACCCGGACGACCAACTCGACCTCGCTCACGTTCTCGGTCACGAACGGGACGTTCTGCTACCGGTTCCTGGCGGTGCACGGCTGGCACATCACGACGGGCACCGTCAGCGGCTCGTTCGTCGTCGCGGGCGGTCCGCCGGCGACGATCTACGTCGTCTACACGGCGCGCTGAGTTCCCGCGCGGGGCCCCGCGCCGGACGTCGACGCGCCGCCCCCCGGCCGGTCGCGAGACCCCGGGCGTCCGGGCCTTCCTCGCGCCGGGCCCGAGCCCGCTATTAGCGGCCCGCGGTGGTGCACTGGTCCGACCGGAATGCTGTCGCTCTACCTCGGTCTCGCCGTCCTGCTCACGGCCGTGCTGGCGACCGCCAGCTTCGCGCTCTTGGTCGAACGCGGCGGCATCCGGGGCGTCGGGGATCGGTGGGTCTCCCGGCGCATCGAGCGTTGGGTCGGCCGCCGGGCGCTGACCGGCTGGGACTGGAGAGCGGTCGCCGCCGTTCTCGGGGGCGGATACGCGCTCATCGCGGCGTTCGACCTCGCCCACGGGTTCTACGCGTGCGTGCCCGGCGCCGGCCCGTCGGACCTGCAGGGGCTGCTCGCTTCCGGTCGGGCGTTCTGGTCCGGGGGGAATCCGTTCGACGTCTACGACTGCGGCACCCCGGTGGTGCTCCCGTACGGGATCGCGGCCGTCGTCCTGGACGCGGTCGGAAGCCTCGGGGGCGCGCCGGGGATCGCGGCGGTCTGGGGGATCGTCGGACTCGCCCTCGTGCCGCTGGTCTGGCTGCTGGCCGACGGGGAGGCCCGCTACGCCACCACGCTCCTCGCCGCCTCGCCGATCTACCTTCCCGTGATCGCCGGGGAGGTCGACGGGGCGAGCAACGCGATCGTGCCGGTCGGGGTCCTGCTCGCGATCCTCCTCGCCCGGCGACGCGGGTCGTGGGCCGCGGCGGTGGGCGGACTATTGTCGACCGCTCGGTTCCCCGCCCTGTTCGCCCTCCTCGCCGCGAGCGGGGGGCGTCCTCGCCGGCGGGTGGTGGCCGGGGTCGCGATCGCCGCGTTCGCGGCGGGGACCGCCCTCGCGTTCGCCCGGTGGCGCACCTCGTTCCTGAACGCCGTCTTCCTCTCGCAGGCGTCCCGTCACGCCTTCTCGCTCAACGCGTTCGGGATCCTGCTCAACGCGCACGCGCTCCCCGGCGGGCTCGCGCTGCCGGTCGGGCAGGCGGTCGCGACGCTCGCGGTCACGCTCGCCGCCTTCCTCACCGTACGCTCCCCGGTGCGCGCGGCCGCGATCGCCCTCACGGCGGTGGCGCTATTGACCCAGTTCCTCTCCTTTCCGATCCTGCTCTGGCTCGTTCCGGTCGTGCTGGTGGGGGGGCGCGAGCGATGGTGGCTGTGGGCGATCTCGGTCGTCGGGTCCGTGAACTTCTACCTCGCCCTCGACACCCTGGGATGGGGGGAGGGGATCTACGGGCCGACGGATCTCCTCGACGGGGTCGTCACCGTGCTGTTGCTCGCGCTCCTGATCGAACTGTGGCGGAACGCCCGGACGGACGATGCCAATCCGTCAGCCGGTCTGGCGCCGGCGGCCCCGGGCGGGTAGATCGAGGCGCATCTCGTTGCCCGGGGCGAACCCGAGCCGGGCGTAGATCGGACGGCCCATCTCGGAGGCGTGCAGGAAGAGGCGGGCGTACCCCCGGTCGCGGGCCCATCGGATCTGCGCCCGGACGATCCGGGTCGCGACGCCGCGCCCGCGGAACTCGGGCTCGGTGAACATCGACATCACGTACGGCATGCGGGGCCGAGCGAGGCGGCCGGGGCGCGGCTGGGTCGGGACGAGCCAGATCGCCCCGCTCCCGGCCGGTCGGCCGTCGGGAGTCTCGACGACGAATCCCACGAAGTGTCGGGCGGCGAGCTCCCGCCGCACCCACCGGCGGTACACCGGGTCGGCCCGGTCGAGGTGCGCGCGCAGCCGCCCTCCGATGGCGAGCCACATCTTTCGGCGGTGGGCGACCAGGAGCTCGAGGTCGGAGGCCCGGGCCCGGCGCAGGCGCAACGGCGCGGGCCCGGCGGGCGCGCGGGCCGAGCGGTCGAGGCGCGGGGGCATCGCCGTCCTACGACTTCTTGAGGGCCGCGACGAGCTTGCCGACCTCGGCCTGGGCATCGCCGTAGAGCATCCGGCAGTTGTCCCGGTAGAACAGCTCGTTCTCGATCCCGGCGAACCCCTTCCCCTGCCCCCGTTTGATGACGATGACGTTCTTCGCGCGGTCTACGTCGAGGATCGGCATCCCCTGGAGGGCGCTGCCCGCGCGGCGGGCCGCCGGGTTCACGACGTCGTTCGCCCCGATGACGAGCACCACGTCCGCGTTGGGGAACTCGTCGTCGATCTCGTCGCGGTCGAACAGGCGATCGTACGGGATCCCCGCCTCGGCGAGGAGGACGTTCATGTGGCCGGGCATGCGGCCCGCGACCGGGTGGATCGCGAACTTCACGGTCACGCCCTTCGCCTCGAGGAGGTCGGCGAGCTCCTTGACCTTCTGCTGGGCCTGGGCGACCGCCATCCCGTACCCCGGCGCGACGATCACTTCGTTCGCGTACGCCATCATCACCGCGACGTCGTCCGCCTCGATCGGCTTCATCTGGCCCTCCACCGCGACCCCGGCCTCCTCGGTCGCGCCGAACGCGCCGAAGAGGACGTTGCCGACCGACCGGTTCATCGCCCGCGCCATCAGGATGGTGAGGAGCGACCCCGCGGCGCCGACGAGCGTCCCCGCGATCACCATCGCGTACCCCGCGTCGCCGAGCGGTCCGTTGACGAGCGCGAACCCGTCCAGCGCGACCGCGATCCCCGTGAGGGCGTTGAACAGGCTGATCACGACCGGCATGTCGGCGCCGCCGATCGGCAGCGCCATCAGGACGCCGAAGCCGAGGAGCAGGAGGAAGAACGGCAGCAGCCAGAGCGTCTCGACCCGGAGCGCGGCGAACGCACCGAAGCCGACCCCGATCGCGAGGACCGCCAGGTTGACCGGCTGCTGGCCGGGGAAGACGATCGGCTTCGAGCGCATCCAGCCCTGCAGCTTGAGGAACGCGATGACGCTCCCGGCGATCGACACCGATCCGATGACCGCGCCGGCGAGGCTCAGCCCCGCCGTGGTCGGGTTCCCGAGGTTCGTCAGCAGCTCGACCGCCGCGATCGCTCCCGCGGCGCCGCCGCCCATGCCGTTGAACACCGCGACCATCTGGGGCATCGCGGTCATCTGCACGACGCGCGCCCAGTACCACCCGAGACCCCCGCCGACGACGACGCCGATCGCGATCAGGCCGAAGTTCGTGAGGCCGGCGTGCAGGGTCGTGAGGGTCAGGAACGTGACGGCGACCGCGACGAGCATCGCCGCCCCGGCCTGGACGATCCCGCGCCGGGCCGTCTCGGGCGAGCTCATGGCCCGCAGGCCCAGGATGAAGAAGATGACGGCGAGGACGTAGACGCCGTCGACCGCGGGCGAGACCCAGTCGTTCACGGGGCGCCTCCCTTGCGCTTGGAGCGGTCGAACATGGCGAGGATCCGCTCCGTGACGACGTACCCCCCCGTGACGTTCATCGCGCCCATGACCACGGCGACGAGGCCGATCGCCTCCTCGAGGGTCGTGCGCGCGATCCCGAGCGCGACGATCGCGCCGACGAGGACGATCCCGTGGATGAAGTTCGAGCCCGACATCAGCGGGGTATGGAGGAGGACGGGGACCCGGCTGATTACCTCGTAGCCGACGAACGCGGCGAGGATCGCGATGAACAGCGCGGTCCAGAGGTCGGCGGCCATCTACTTCGGGGCTCCGAGGAGGGCCGCGGTCGGCGCGTGGGGCACGGTGCCGGCGTGGGTCAGGAGGCTCGCGGCGAGGATCTCGTCCGTGTACTGACCGGTCAGGGTCCCGTCCTTCGCGACCAGGAGCTCGAGGAACGACTGAAGGTTCTTCGCGAACATCGCGCTCGCGTGGAACGGCAGGAGGCTCGGGACGTTGAGCGGCCCGGCGATCGTCACGCCGTGGGCGACGATCACCTCGCCCGGTCGCGTGAGGGCGCAGTTGCCGCCGGTCTCGGCGGCGAGGTCGACGATCACCGAGCCTTCCCGCATCCGGACGACCATCTCCTCGCGCACGAGGACCGGGGCCCTGCGGCCGGGGATCGCGGCCGTCGTGATCACGATGTCGGCGGCCGCGACCGCCGTCGCGACCATCTCCGACTCCTGCGCCTTCTCCGCGTCGGTCAGCTCCCGGGCGTAGCCGCCCGTCCCTTCGGCGTTGATCTGGAGCTCGAGGAACTTCGCCCCGAGGCTGCGGACCTGCTCGCCCGCCGCCCGACGGACGTCGTACCCTTCGACGATCGCGCCCAGTCGGCGGGAGGTGGCAATCGCCATCAGTCCCGCGACGCCGGCCCCGAGGACGAGCACCTTCGCGGGGCGGATCGTCCCGGCCGCGGTCGTCAGCATCGGAAGGAACTTGGGGGAGTACTCCGCGCCGAGGAGCGCCGCGCGGTAACCGGCGACGGTCGCCTGCGACGAGAGCACGTCCATGCTCTGCGAGCGGGTGATCCGTGGAAGGAGCTCGAGGGCGAACGTCGTGACGTTCGCGTCCCGCAGCCGGGCGACCCGGTCGAGGTTCCGGCTCGGGTTCATCAGCGCGACGAGGACCGTGCCGGGCCGCAGGAGCGCGATCTCCTCGGGGGTCGGGGCGACGACCTTGAGGACGATCTGCGCCGAACCTAAGAGCGCCGCGCGGTCCGCCTCGATCCGGGCCCCGGCCGCCGTGTAGGCGTCGTCGCGGTATCCCGCCGCGAGGCCGGCGCTCGGCTCGACCGCGACCTCGATCCCGGACTTCGCGAGCCGCTGGACGACCTCCGGGACGAGCGCGACGCGCCGCTCTCCCGGGGTCAGTTCCCGTGGAACGGCGACCCGCACCGGCATTGGAATCGCTCCCTGCGACCCCGCCGAGATTAAACGGTTGTCGCGCCCCGCGCTTCGCCGGGCCGCGACGGGCCTGCCGGCTCGCCGGCCGGTGAGCGAACGCTCATCCGCCCTCCCCCGATGGGCGCCCGATGGCCGGACCGCGCGCCCGCACCGGCTCGGGGACCTGGAAGGACCGGCTCTATCGGGGCGACGCGCGCACCGTGCTCGCCGGCCTCCCCGCCGACTCCGTCCACCTCGCCATCACGAGCCCCCCGTACAACGTCAAGATCCCGTACCGGGGGTACTCCGATGACCTCCCCCTCGAGGAGTATCTCGCCTGGCTCAAGGGGGTCTGGGCGGAGCTGCGACGGGTGCTCGTGCCGGGGGGGCGGTTCGTCCTGAACGTCGCGCCGACCTCGATCAAGGACTTCCGTCCGATCCACCACGACCTCTCCCGGGACCTGCGCGACCTCGGCTACATCATGCGCACCGAGATCCTCTGGTACAAGCAGACGATGGGACGCCGGACGGCGTGGGGAAGCTGGCGCAGCCCGTCGAACCCCCACATCGTCCCCTCCTGGGAGTACGTCCTCGTCTTCTCGAAGGAGCAGTGGAGGCTCGAGGGGGAGAAGGACCGGATCGACATTACGGCCCGCGAGTTCGAGCGGTTCTCCGACGGCTTCTGGCCGATCCCGCCCGAGCGGCGGCGGAACGGGCATCCGGCGCCGTTCCCCGAGGAGCTGATCGAGCGCCTCGTGAAGTTCTACTCCTACCGCGAGAACGTGGTGCTCGACATGTTCGGGGGGACCGGCACCGTCGCCGCGGTCGCCCGCCGGCTCGGCCGGCACTACGTCCATATCGACGCCTCCGACGAGTACTGCCGCAGCGCCGCCGCCCGGGTCCTCGCCGCCGTTCCGCCCCCCGGGACCCCGATCCCCGCCCCGACCGTCGTGGGGGTCAGCCGTCGGGGCCGTCGAGCGGATCCGGCCGCCCCTCCGCCGCCGCCCGGGCCGCTGAGCGCGCCCGGGCGATCGGCCGGACGAGCGACGGCGCGCCGACGTACCCGACCCCGTAGATCCCCGCCGCCCACGCATCGACCGTGAGCGTCCGCTCGGCCGGATGCGCCCCGAGGAAGCGGAGGTACTCGCGGGTCAACCGCGCGACCTCGCGCCGGTCGGCGCCGTCGCCGATCCGCCGCAGGAGCAGACCGCCCCGGTACATCCGTTCGTAGTGGGCGGCCTCTCGGTCGAGCCAGACGGCGTACTCCCGCTCCCCGCCGCGGCGCGCCAGGTCGGCCATCTCGTGCTCCGAATCGGCCCAGTCGTGCAGGCGCCGGAGGCGGTGGCTCACGTTCCCGCCGTAGTACCGGTATCGCGTCAACCGCCGGTCGTCGAGGTAGACCGCGAACGGGGCGAGGAGCCCCGCGAGGAAGAGGAACGTGTCCGGTTGGTACGTCCGCTCGAAGACGTCCCCGACCGGCCCGTCGAGGAGCTCCCGCCGGATCGCCATCGTGCTCGAGTTGAACGTCGCCCAGCTGCGTTGGGCGCCGAACTCCCAGAGCCCGGTCTTATCCTGGGCCGACCGCCGGAGCGGGCCCGAACGGTCGAGACCGGCGTCGACCTCGTGCCGCCGCCACCGCTCGATCGGCACCGGCGCCCCGGCCGCGTCGATCACCGCGACCCGGTTGCGGTAGAACCCGAGGTCGGGCTGTTCGCGCCAGAGCTCGGCGAGATGGGCGAGCCGGTCGGGGACGAACTCGTCGTCGTCGTCGAGGAACGCGACGACCGGGGCTCGCGCCGCCCGGACCGCGCGCCTCAGCCACCGTCCGATCACCGGCTCGTCGTCCCTCCGGAGCCGCACGCCCTCCGTGGCGAAGGCGGCGTCGAGGCCGGGGTCGTCGAACGACTTCGTGACCACGATCTCGAACCGGTCCCGCTCCAATGTCTGCCCGAGGACCGAGCGCACCGCCGAGGCGAGGTGCTCGGAGCGACGGTACGCCCCGACGACGACCGAGATCTCGGGCCCGGGCGGCACGGCGGACCTACCCTCCGGCCCCCGGCGCCGCGGCCACCGGACCCCGGGCCGCCGGCGCCGGGCCGACGCGCGCGGCGAGCTCGTCGACCGCGAACGCCAGGAGCGGCTCGAGGTTTGTCGTGTCGGCGCGGTTGTACCGCACGAGGCGGTCGAGCGCGGCGCGGCTTCCGCGCCGGTACTCCTGCCAGAGGCGGACCGCCTGGAGGCCGTCGACCCCCTCCACCCCCGAGCGGTCGCCGAGCCCCAGGGTCGCCTCGATCCGCTTGAGCCCCCCGGCGAGCCCGATCCGGTAGAGGACGAACCGCAGGTCGATATGGATCGGGGGCGCGACGAACTGGGGGAACGTGACGGCGAGGAACGGCACGTCGAAGCGGCTCCCGTTGAACGTCACAAGGATCGGGAACCGACCGAGGTGCGCGGGAAGCTCCTCGAGGTCCTCCCCGGCGACGAACGTCCGCGTGCTGCCGCCCCCGTGGACGGTCACGACGGTGACGATCCCCTCGTACGGGGAGAGGCCGGTCGTTTCGATGTCGAGGAACGCGGTCCGCTCGCGGAAGCCCGGATAGATCCGCCAGTGCTCGCGCTCGGGCAGATGGCGGCCGAACCACGCGGCATCCCGCTCGGCGAGCGCTCGCTCGCTCGCCGCGAGCGCGGCCTCCATCCGATCCGGCGGCGCCCGGGGGATCCCCCGCGCGGCGGCGACCGAGCGCAGCGACGTCCAGTCCCGCACGCCGCGGCGCCACAGCTCCGCCTCGGTCGCCGGCCCGATCCCGGGAAGGTGCACGAACGTGGCGCGCAGAAGACGGGCCCCGTCGCCGCTCGCGCCGACCATCGCCCTCCCCCGAGGATCAGCCGGTCGGCCGCTGCGGGCGGGGGTCGGCGCTCTCCACGGGCAGCGGCGCGATCGGGGCGATCAGCGCCTTCACCGCCGCCCAGAACGCGAGCACCTCCGCGTTCGGCGGCCGTTCGCCGTACCGCGGCGCGCGGCACTCCGCCTCGAGCACCCCCGCGTCGTCCGCGTCCCAGACGAGCCGGACGACGAACTCCCCGTGGTCCTCCTCGAAGGCGAACACGCGCTTCCTCGGGTCGGTCGTCACGGGGTTCGGTTCCAGCAGGTCGAGCGGCGGAGCCGGGGGCGGCGGAGGTCCCGGCGTCAGCTGGACCGGCGCCGGGGCCGGCGGGAGCGTGAGGCGGATCCAGGCGACGACCGGCCAGCGGGAGCGGCTCGTACCGAGCGACGGCACGGGCGCGGGACGGCCGGCGGCGGTCAAAGCCGTGGCGGGCGCGTCCGCTCGCCGTTTCCGGGGTTTCAAAAAAGAAACCACACGCGTTCTGCTTAACTGCCAAGTGTAGCCAGTTTGCGTAGCTGCGGACGTTAGTGGCCGCGGGCTGAACAGATCGCCCGAAGGCTTTCTGCGTACACCCCGGCTCTATCGATCTCGTCTTCTACGAATGTCCTCAGAGGTCTCTCTTTTTCGAGGGGGTTTCGGGCTTAGATGCTTTCAGCCCTTATCCCGTAGCGCGTGGCTGCTCAGCGATGCCTTGCCAGACAACTGATGGACTAGAGGCGCCGGTTCCCCGTTCCTCTCGTACTGTGGGAACCTTCTCGTCAGAGACCCTTGCACTTCCGCCAAAAAGCAACACACCTGTCTCGCGACGGTGTAAACCCAGCTCACGATCCCTTTTAATGGGCGAACAACCCCACCCTTGGTAGCTGCTGCACCACCAGGATAGGCAGAACCGACATCGAAGTAGCAAGCCTCCAGGTCGATAGGGACTCTTGCTGGAGACAACTCAGTTATCCCCGGGGTAACTTTTCTCTTATCACTGGCCCCTACAGGAAAGGCACAGTGGTTCGCTAGGTCCTGCTTTCGCATCGGGAATCCTCGTTAGGCAGATTCCCGTCAAGCCGGCTTTTGCCCTTGCACTCTACGGTGGATTTCTGACCCACCTGAGCCGACCATTGAGGGCCCTTGTTACTTTTTGGAGGGCGTGGCGCCCCACCCAAACTGCCTACCTACGGGTGTCCCCCTTGCGGGGTGAGCGATGCCAACCCGAAAGGGCGGTGTTTCATCGGCCTCTCGGAACGGACCTAGCGGTCCGCCCTGGTAACGAGTCCCGCCTACGCTACACATTCGGATTAGCATCACAACCGCAGGCTGCAGTAAAGCTCCACGGGGTCTTCGCTTTCAGACGGAAGACATTGGACTGCTCGCCAATGAGTCAGTTTCGCCGGCTTCCGAGCGGGGACAGTAGAACTCTCGTTGGTCCTTCATGCAAGTCGCCAATTAAGCGACAAGGTATTACGCTACCTTAAGAGGGTCATAGTTACCCCCGCCGTTTATCGGTCCTTCGTCCCGTTGTACCGGGCTTTCAGATGCCGACACTGGGCAGGATTCAGCGGCCATACACAACTTTTCAGTCTCGCGGCCACCTATGTTTTTATTAAACAGTCGGAGTTCCCTGGTCACTGCGACCAGACCTCTACAGGTCTGGCACCCCTTCTCCCGAAGTTACGGGGCTGATTTGCCGAATTCCCTCGCTCGAATTCTCGCCGACACGCCTTGGGCTTCTCACCCAGGGGCACCTGTGTCAGTTCTCGGTACGAGCCCAAGATGCCGTCCTCGACTTTTCACGGACCGCCTGCATTGGCCAGAATCCCCTCGCGGGGATCCTTACGCCCTTCCCCCGGTTCTCACCATGACGGTACTTCCCGGGGCGACGAGCGCACGATAGGCTGGCGTATGCCCACCTGGCCTAGCAGCCGGCTTCCTCGAGGACGCTTTGACCTTGGGGTCACAGAATATTAACTGTGTTTCCGTTCGCGAGTGCCGATTAAGGACTCGCTTAGGCTCGACTAACCCACGGCGGATGATCGTTGCCGTGGAACCCTGGCCCCTACGGCGGACAGGATTCTCACCTGTCTTTGCTGCTACTCCTCCCAGGATTTTCGATGGAACCCGGTCCATAGGAACTCACGCCCCTACTTCTGCCCGAGCACCACGCCTCCTTACACGATCGCCGCCGATTGGCGGCGCGCCTGCATATCGGGGGCCGGTTTAGCCCCGTCCATTTTCGGTGCCCATGCCCTCGACTGGTGAGCTGTTACGCACTCTTTGAAGGATGGCTGCTTCTGAGCCCACCTCCCAGTTGTCTTCGAACACGGACGCCCTTTGCATGACACTGAACCGGCACTTGGGGCCCTTAATGCAGGGCTGGGTTGCATTCCCTTTCGCACGGCGGGCTTACCCCTGCCGCGCTCACTCCCGGCGTCTACGCTGCCCGGAACTTCGGAGTTCGACAACAGGCCGAGACCTTTCGGTCCCGCTTCCCGTAATCGGTGCTCTACATCCCGAGCGAGCTCGGCCGAGACCTACCTGCGAGTAGTTTCAGGAGGAACCAGCCATTCCCAGTCTAGATTGGCCTTTCACCCCTAAGCACAGGTCATCCGAGTGATTTGCACGTCAACACCGGTTCGGTCCTCCACCTATCTTTCGACAGGCTTCAACCTACCCACGCTTAGATCGATTGGCTTCGGGTCTTCCACCTATGACTTCGGGCGAGCGCACCCCGTCCCTGACCCCTTGCGGGGCTGCGGACTGTCGGTTTCCCTGCGGCTGCGGCCGTGCGGGCCTTAGCCTCGCCATAGATCGAAACTCCCTGGCCCGTTATTCAAAACGGACGCATGGATCCTGTGTCCACGGCCTTGCGGCCGCTTCGTTCCTTGGGGACCCCATGCGGCTTATCGTCAGTTGGTTTCAGGCTCTTTTCATCTCCCTTCCGAGATACTTTTCAGCATTCGCTCGCGCTACTAGTGCGCTATCGGTCTCGGGACGTATTTAGGATCGGAAGACTGTACCTCCCAGCTTCCCGCGCGATATCCAACGCACGGTACTCGGGATCCCTCCAATCTCGCCTCTTCCGTTCGCCTACGGGACTATCACCCTCTGTGGTCCGTCGTTCCAGGCACGTTCGGCTTTGGAAGCCAGCGAGTACGGAGGTCCACTACTCCACATCTCCCCGCCCTCGCCGGGCGGGGATTCGGTTTGTCCTCTGCCGTTTTCGATCGCCTTTACTCACGGCATCTCGGTTGATTTCTTGTCCTCCCCCTACTAGAATGCTTTACTTCGGGGGGTTCCCTTTCCTTGCGGAATGTCCCTTGCGGGACCGGAGTTCCGATTCGGTGATCGGTGGATCACAGGTTCCTTGCGCCTACCCACCGCTTATCGCAGCTTGGCACGACCTTCCTCGGCGCCCGAGCCCAGCCATTCCCCAACTGACAGGAGTCAGCTACACTGATTACACTTGACAAGCGTCCAGAACGCGTGTGATCGGCGTCATCGACCCCGCGCCGGCAAGACGGGGGGTCCTCGCGCCCTTCCCCGGTGAGGCCCCGGCCTCCGCGGGTGCATGTGCCGACCGAACAGCGTCGCCGTGGCGCGGCTCGCTTGGCAGTGGGAGCCTCTATTTAATCCCTGCCGGGGCGACGGCCGCCTCGGGCGCGGCGCGGCCGAGCGACCGGCGCGCCCGACGGGTAGAGCAGTTGGAGCAGGTGGACGTCCAGCCGCCGCCCGAACTTCACGCCGACCTCCCGCATCACCCCGACCGGGACGAAACCGGCCTCCGCGTGCATCCGCAGGCTGACGGCGTTCCCGTCGGCGACCCGGGCGAGGAGCGTGTGCAACCCGGATTCACGGCCGGCGCGAACGAGCCGGTGCAGCAGGCGCGCCCCGATCCCCCGTCCGCGGTCCGGGGCCGAGACGTAGATCGACACCTCGGCGGTCGCGTCGTAGGCCGGTCGGTCCGACCATCGGCTGATCGACGCCCAGCCGACCACCGAGCGTCCGTGGACCGCCACGAAGATCGGGTGCCGGCGGTCGTGGGAGGCGAACCACCGACGGCGGTCGGGGAGCGAGCGCGGGCGCAGGTCGAAGGTGCCGGTCGTCGTGAGCACCGCCTCGTTGTAGATCCGTGCGATCGCCCCGACGTCGGAGGTTCGCGCGCGCCGCAGGCGGACCGGAGGGGGGCCCGGCACGGCTCCTCCCGAGCGGTCGCGGGACTTGAAGGTAGGCTCCCCGGATCGTAGCCGCCCCGCGCCCGGGCCCCGCGGACTACGGGCGGCCGTACCCCGGCGGGGCCGAGCCGTTCGACGGCCGGGCCGCGGCGTACCGGCACATCCCGGCCGCGTTCGGCTCGCAGGAGGCGCAGTTCCGCTCGGCGGGCACGGGCGCGCGGGTCGCGTCGTCCCGCACCTGCGCGAGCGCGACCTTCAACCAGCGCTCCTCGGCGTCCCCGTACGGCACTTCGACCCACCCCTCGCGGAGACCGTTGCCGGCCGCGTCCCCGTAGAGGACGATGCCGAACGGCGGGCGGCGGCCGAAGGCGACTTCGACGAGGCGGCACTCGGCGACCGCCTGGACCGTGTCGAAGAGACGGCCGTGCGCCTCGTGGTAGCCGACGAACAGGTGGGTCTCCTTGTACTCCACGGGCACGATGCTCCCGTCCGCCCGCTGGATCACGAGGTCGGGGCGCCCGGCGAGCCCCCACGCGGGGTCGACGAGCGTGGAGCGCCCGTTCGAGAACCGCGCGTCCAGGTGGACCTGCTCGGGGGCGAACAGCACGGGAAGGTCGTCCTCGCCGTCGTCCTCGTAGACGAGCCGGTCGTGCGGCCCGATGTCGAGGCGACCCTCGTTCACCGCCAGGTGGCCGGTCGGCGGGGCGAACATCGGCGAATGCCTGAGGGGCACCACGTCGGCCGGGGTGCGCACCGGTCCGACCGGCCCGCCGACCGTGTGGGCCCGGCGCGAGCGTCCGAGCTCCATCTCGTGGGAGCAGCGGAAGTAGGTGACGAGGTCGTGCGGGGTCAGGTGTTCGAGCGCCGGCGGGGCGAGCGGTGCGAGCATGCGCCAGCGTCCCCGCGCGGGGGCTATGAACCTACGGCTCGAAGGGAAGCGCGCGGCCCGGACGGGCTCACCGCGGCGCGACGGAGGCCCGCAGGGCCTCCCGCTCGGGCTCCGAGAGGACGCTGCGGGCGAGCAGCGCGTCCAACAG
The DNA here is from genome assembly GCA_035499455.1 of Thermoplasmata archaeon. Classification (GTDB taxonomy): domain Archaea; phylum Thermoplasmatota; class Thermoplasmata; order Lutacidiplasmatales; family UBA184; genus Lutacidiplasma. The sequence goes on from DATJYS010000005.1 coordinate 224,608, forward strand.
CTCCCGGTCGGGCCCGCGCGCGCGCACGAACGCGGCGAGCGTCCGCGTCCGGTCCCGCGACCGTTTCTCCGCCGCCCTCACCAGGGCGTACTCGGGGCGGCTCGCGCGGATCGTCGCCCCGTTTCGGGTGACGGACTCGAGCCGGACGGCCCCCGGACGGGCGTCCCACTCGTCGAGCGCGACGGCCCGGCCCGGGGAGAGCGGGACGGCCCACTCGACCCGGATCCCCGCCTGGAACGATCCCAGGAACGCGCGGCCCCCCCGGACGATCTCGCCGTCCGGCCGGTCCGTCGGGGCGACGGGCTCGATCAGGTACTCCCGGAGCAGCTCCCCGATCCGGTCAACGCCGTCCCGCGACGTTCCGAGGTCGAGGTCGTGGGGGACGACCCCGCTCCCGAGCAGCCACGCCGCCCCCGAACCACCGACGTACCACGGGATCCCCTCGCGCCCGAGCGGGCCGGCGAGCCGGGCGACGAGCTCGTCGACCCCGGCGTCGGCCGTGGCGGGCACCCCGTCGACCGCCTGGGCGATCATCGTCTCGAGGACGAACCGGTGCCGGTTGTACGCCTGGCGGACCCCGGGGGTCTCCTCGAACGGCAGGAGGAACCGCCGATGCCAGCAGCGCGGCCCGCCGAACATGCACGCCGACGGGGGGTGGACGAACCCGAAGACGTCGAGCGGCCCCCGGGGAGGGCCGTTCGCATCCTGCCCACCGTCCTGGGCGTGGTAGGTGAACGTCGTCGTCTCCCCGGAGCGATCGCGGGAGAGCTGGTGGAGGTACCCGGCGCCCAGGTCCGGCCCCGAGACGAGGTCGCTCGCCATCGGCCGCCCTCCTTACGGACCGGCGCGCGGGGCCTACGTGCCGGGCGGGCCGGTCTCGAGGCCGACCGGGAGGGGGATCCGGCCGACGGTATGCTCCACGTGCGGACCGACTCGGCGGGCGTGCAGGTAGGAGCCTCCCGGCAGGGAGGTCCATGCGCCCCGGTCCCCGTCGAACGGCTCGCTGCCAACAACGACCCGATGCGGGTGCGCCTGGTAGGTCATCTCGTAGTACCGTCGTCGGTCGTCGAGCAGCCCCGTCCCGTGATCCCCCGTCCAGAGGCAGAACGCCCACAGCTCCTCCGGGTTCCTCGAGAAGACGACGTTGAGCCCCGAGAAGGCGGGGCCGGCGGGGCGCCCCACCCCCTGCCAGACCCGGACGAGGTCCTCGACGGAGCGGACGTACCCGCCGAGCGGGTCCCCGGTCTCCTCGGTGTTGCGGACGAGCAGCCAGAACAGCACTTCGCTGTCGTTGACCCCGCGCACCTGGGGCTCGTGCTTCCCGAGGAACGGACGCGTCTCGTTCGGGAACGGGATCGAGCCGTTGTGCGCGAAGAGGGTCGTGTGCGTCGAGAACGGCTGGGAGTTCTCGGGGGCGATCAGCCGCTCGTGCGGCAGGCCGAGCGGGTTGCTCGCATGGCGCAGGTGCCCGAGGACGAGCGACCCCGAGGCGTCTGCCACGGCGCGAACGAACCGTTCCCGCTCACCGGCCTGGAAGGCGCCGCCGACCCCCTTCTCGACGCGGGTCCGTCCGCCGTCGGTGAACCAGCCGATCCCCCAGCCGTCCGTCTGCGCGGTCTCCGGGGAGGCGTTCGACTGGGCGAGCAGCGACCGGTCCGAGCGGACCAGCCAGCTCTCCGCGGGCTCCGCGCGCGACGAGAGGATCCCGAACAGGCGGCACATCGGTCGGCCGACCGCGGCGCCGTAAATAAGGCCCCGCGGGCCGCCCCGCGCGGTGGCGTGCGCACCCGCAACGTCTTTTACCGCGCCGCGGGCTAGTAGGGCGGAAGGCGAGCGCGATGGTGGCAGTCGAGGTGACCCCCGCGGCGCGGGATCAGGTCCTCAAGATCATGGACAAGCAGGGAAAGCCCGGGGCGGCCCTGCGCCTGTACGTCCAGGGCGGCGGATGCTCGGGCCTCACGTACGGGATGTCGTTCGACAAGGTCGAAACCGGGGACGACGTGGCGTTCCGCGACCAGAGCCTCACGGTCGTCGTCGACCACGCGAGCGCGCCGCTCCTCGAAGGGGTGAAGGTCGACTTCCTGCTCGGCCTCGAGCAGTCCGGGTTCAAGATCTACAACCCGAACGCGAAGGAAACCTGCTCCTGCGGGAAGTCGTTCTCCGCGTAACCTCCCTGTCACCGCGAGAACCGGAGCTTTATACTGGGCGTCCCGTACTCGGGACAGGGTAGGTGAGGAGGGCCCTACGCATGAGCGATAGTGAAGTCAAACTAAGTGTCACCAAGGAAGCGCAGGACCAGGTTCGGGACCTGATGAAGAGCCAGAAGCCCGGCACCGCGGTCCGCGTCTACATCCAGTCGGGCGGCGGAGGCGGCGGCTGCGGATCGGGCGGCTGCGGCTCCGGCGGCGGCGGATGTGGCTGCGGGGGCGGCGGTGGGGGCGGAACCTCGTTCGGGATGGCGTTCGACAAGCCCCGCAACGGGGACCAGGTCATCCCGGTCGACGGGTTCTCCATCGTGGTCGACGACCTGTCGGCGGGGCTCCTCAACGGGGCCACGATCGACTTCGTCCAGGACCTGAACGTCTCCGGATTCAAGATCACCTCGCCGAACACCCCCGCCGCGGCCGAGCACGGCCACGGCGCGGAGTCGGGCGGCGGGTGCGGTTGCGGCTCCGGCGGCTGCGGGTGCGGGTAGGACCGCCCCCGCTCCAACCTTTTCCTCCCTCTTTCCCGTCGGCCGGCACCCCGGTTCCTCCGTCGGTCGCCGGATAGAAGTCAACCCCGCTCGACTGGAGCCTCATACCTCCCGGCGGCCGTTCCGCCTCCCGAGGGGGTCGGCCCGTGGGGGATCGATCGTCGTTCGTCACATCGGGCACCGCCCGCCTGCTTCTGCTCGGTCTCCTCTGGGGCGCGACGTTCCCGATCGCGCGCGCCGGGGTGGCGGCCGGAGCCGACCCGATCCTCCTGGTCGCGCTCGACCTCGGGCTCGCCGCGGCGGTCCTCGCCCCGGTCGCCCTCCTCTCGGCCCCCCGCCGTCCCTCGGGGAGAAGCCTCGCCGAGTCCGCCGCGCTCGGCGCCCTCTTGATCGCCGGGATCAACCTGCCGCTGTACTGGGGGCTGCGGTTCGCGACGGGAGGCAGCGCGTCGATCCTCTACGCGACCTCGCCGATCGTGAGCCTCGTCGCCCTCGCCCTCCTCGGCGGATCGTCGGGAGTCCATCGACGCCAGCTCGCGGCCCTCGGGGTCGGGCTCGGCGGCGTGCTGCTCCTCGGGATCGCCTCGCCCGGCGGGGCATCCGCACGAACGGACCTCGCCCTCGCGGCGTTCGGGATCGGAGCCGTCTGCCAGGGGGTCGGCGCCGCGCTGGTCGGCCGCGCGCGCCCGGCGGGCGAAGGCGCGTGGGGTCTGACGTTCCAGTTCGTGGGAGGCGCGGCGGCGGCGTCGATCCTCCTGCCGGTGCTCTCCCCCTCGCCCGCGCTTCCGCTGAACGCCGCGACCGTCGGATCGATCGCCTACGTCGGCATCGTCTCGATGGCGATCGGCTACACGCTGTTCTTCGACCTGATCCACCGGGCGGGGGCCGTCCGGGCCAACCAGGTGACGTTCCTCAACCCGGTCGTCGCGGTCGCGGTCGGCGTGATCGCCTTCGCGGAACGGATCGAGCCGCTCGAGATCGCCGCCCTCGTCCTGATCCTGGGCGCGCTGGTCCTCCTCCAGCCTAGCCGGAGCGACCGGCGCCGACCGGAGGTGCCCGCGGCGGGCGCGCGGGCGGTCGACCGGGGCCTCCGCCCGAGCCACCCGTAGCCCGCGGGCGACCGGACGAAGCGACGGTCAACTACGGTTCACGGAGGGGTTGAAAGCCGAGCGGCGGGTCCTTGGACCATGTCCGCGACGTACTCCCCTTCGGCGCCGCCGTCGGAGCCGGTCGGCGGAGCGGCGCCCGTTCACGGTCCCTCCCTGAGCGCGGCGTTCCATCGCGATCTCGCCGCGGCGCAGCAGGCGCTGGCGGCCGTGGGCCGCCGACTCCGTCGGTCCCGCCGCCTAGGCCCAGGCGAGGCGGTGATCGGCGGCGTTCCGTCGAGCGACCTGGTCGCGCGGATGGAGAAGGGGCTCGCGAAGGAGCATGCGCTCGTGCTCGGCCCGCTGCTCGCGCGGCTCGAGGCGTTCGCGGCGCTGCTGAACAAGGACCGGGACGTCCCGGCGAAGGCGATCGAGGAGGGCCTCGCCCTGATCGACCGCTACCTGGTCGAGATGCACGACGTGCACCTGCGCCTGCTCGAACGGGCCCGGGCCGACCCCGCGCGCGGCCCGTCCGCCGCGCTGACGCTCCTGCAACTGACGTCCGACCACGAACGGGCCCGGGTCCGCTGGGCGACGGTTCGCGTGATGCTGCGCGGCTACGAAGGTCGGGTCAGCGGCTACCGGGCGCTGCTCGGCCTCACGCTCGCGGACGAGTGCCAGGCCGAGCTCGCCTGGCACGACCTCGAGGAGGAGTACGTGCGGACCAGCCTCCCCCCGGCGTTCCCTCCGGCCGTCGCCGACCTCTGGGGAAGGGACCTCGACCGGTTCCGCGACGCCGGCCGGGCCGACCGGATCCGGGTCGACGAGTACCTCGCGCGCACCGAACCCCTCCTCGCGCCCCCGTCCCCTGCGAAGCGCTAGACCGATCCCCCGGCTCGGCGGGTCGCCGCCCCCCGTCAGGCGAACAGGTCCTCGAGCGGGTTCTCCATCTCCTTGACCTCGCGGATCCGGACCCCCTTCGCCACGAGCTCGGCGACGATCTTAGGAACTTCCTCGGGGCCGGAGAGCTCCTGGACGAAGTACTCCCCGCGCTTCGACGCGGCCGGGAGCACCCCCTCGGCGCCGTCCGCCCGGATCCCGATGACGTAGCGCGTCGGCCGCAGGTCGGTCAGCCGGCCGAAATAGCCGACCTTCCCGTCCCGGAGGGCGAGGACGTACTTGCCGATCTCCCGCGCCTCGTACAGATTGTGGGAGGAGTAGAGGACGAGGTCGTCGCGGCTGAGACCGAGGACCAGGTCCCGGATCTCCTTCGCGAGCTTCGGGTCGAGGTTGCTCGTCGGTTCGTCGAGCAGGTAGATGCTCCGCTCCTGCAGGAAGACGCGGGCGATCGAGACCCGCTTCTTCTGTCCCTGGCTCAGCTCCGAGAAGAACCGGTGGCGGAGCTCGACGATCCCGAGGAGCCCGATCACCCGCTCGACCGCCGGCGCCGACGCCCCCTCGACGCCCGCGTAGAACCGCAAGGCCTCGTCGACCCGGAGCCCGTCCGGCATCCCGTCGATATGCGAGAGGTACTGCAGGCGCGTGCGGGCCGCGTGCTCGGCGATGTCGATCCCGTCGATCCGCACGGTCCCCGAGTACGGCTCCAGGATCCCCGCGAGCGTCCGGAAGAGGGTCGTCTTTCCCGCGCCGTTCGGCCCGAGCACCACGTAGATCGCCGGCTCTTCGATGACGAACGAGACGTCCTGGAGGACCCGGTTCCCCCGGTAGCCCGAACTGACGCCGTCGAGCTCGATCCGATGGCGCGCGGGCGCCCCGGGGGCTCCCCCGAGGGGGGGCGGGCTCGGCTCCGTTTGCATCGACAGGCCCCTCCGATCAGAGCGGCGAGAGGAACCGCTCGCGCCCCATCAGGCGGGCGGAGAGGAGGAGCAGGACGACCACGGCGGCGACGATCGCGGTCGCCGCCCCGGCGGTGACGTAGTAGAAGTCGGCGGGCGGCACCGTCTCGGCGACGATCAGCACCAGGACCGTCGGCGCGATCCCGACAAGCGGCGCCAGCCCGAGCGGGCTGTTCATCCCGGTCCGGGGAGAGGAGATCGACGCCCAGATCATCCCGACCGTGGCCGTGAACAGCGCCGCGGCGAAGCTCATCGGGAGCGTGTACAGAACAACGGTCTTCGCGACGACGGCGCTGTTCACCCCGACGCCAAACCCCGCGGCGACCCCGAAGCCGACGAGCATCGAGCATCCGAGGATGATCGCCGTCATCGTCGCGGTGGCGATCAGGCCGTTGAGGAAGAGCGTGCGCGGCGGAACTCCGTACGCGATCAGGTACTCGAAGACCCCTTTCGTGCGGTCGCTCGTGAACGTCAGGAGCCCGCCCGTCGAGCCCATGACCGCAAAGAGCGGGTCCTCGAGCGGGAACACCTGGCCGAACTCCGCCCCCCCGTGGGCCCCCAGGGCGAGGATGAGCGCGAGCAGGACGGAGACACCGACCCCGATCCCGAGGTAGAGTCGACCGATCACCATCGTTCGCCGAATCGTCGCTCCGGTCAGCGACAGGATCGTCGTCCGCTGCGGAGGTTCGCTCGCGTCCGGCACCGTCGCCGACCAGCCGCGGCTCGGACTTAACTCCGGGGACGCACGACGCCGGGCCGGCGGACCCGGGCGGCCCGGTCCCGCCGCCGCGCACGGTCGGCGGAGTGGGCCCGGACGGATTTGAACCGTCGACCGACCGGTTATGAGCCGGTCGCTCTAAGCCGGACTAAGCTACGGGCCCGAACGCGGAGGGCCGGAGGCGCCGCCGAGCGGAATTTCCGGGCGGCGGACGCACCCCGCCGGCCGTTTGAACCGCTGACCTTTCGGTTAACAGCCGATCGCTCTGCCACTGAGCTACGGCGGCACCGAGGGCGATGAGCCGGCATCGCGCTAATAGCCTTTCCGGCCGGGCGGCGGCCGATCGGCGTGCTCGGCCGCGCGCGCCTTCAGTTGCGCGATCAGCGCCTCCATCCGGTCGAGGGAGACGTTCATCACCGTCCAGAACTCCCGGGCCCGGTCGGTCACGACCGCGCCGTCGGCGGACGGTTGGATGACCCCTTCGCGCTCGAGCAGGTGGAGCGAGTAGCGGGTCTTGTGGATCGGCAGGTGGAGCGCCTCGCTCAGGCGGATGATCCCGATCGGGGGGCTCTTCGCGAGCTTCTCCAGGATCTCGACGTTGCGCGCCAGCAATTCGAGCTCGCCCTCGATCCGGGCGATCAGCTGCGCGGGACCGTCCGCGGGGCCGACCGGGTCGTCCGACGGGGCCGGAGGAGCGGGTTTTGCGGGCGCCATCTCGCGTTCGGGAGTTGGCTAGCTTTACTTGAACGTTGTCCGCGCCCGACCACGGCAACCGCGTGTCGGCAGGAGCACCGACCGGGTCAACTCCGGTTGACGAGCGCCTCATCCGCCGGCGTCCGACTAGCGCCACCGATGCCGACCGGGGAGAGACGCTCGGACCCCTTGCCCGCCGCGCGGCGACGGCCCCGGCCGTCGCTCGACCGCCTGCGCGACGGCAGCGCGGTCCGCCTTCGACCCGTGCTTCCGAGCGACCAGCCCCGGATCGCGGCGTTCCTCGCGCACGTGTCGGTCGACTCGCTCGAGCGTCGGTACTTCTCGGCGGTCACGCCGGAGCACGTCGCCCTCGAGATCGTTGGCCCGCCGGTCGCGAGGGACCGGCTCTCGCTGCTCGTCGAGCTGGTCGAGGGTCGCCCGGGCCCGGTGATCGCCCACGGAGAGTGCGACCGGCTCCCGACCGACCCGACCCGGGCGGAGGTCGCCTTCCTGGTCGCCGACGATCGCCAGGGGCAGGGCGCGGCGACGCTGCTGCTGCGGGAGATCGCCCGCCGCGCGGCGGCGGACGGCGTCGCGCAGCTCGAAGCGGTCGTCCAGGCGGAGAATCGTCCGATGGTGGACGTCTTCCTCGGTTCGGGGTTCCCGTGCTCGATCGCCTGGCAGGAAGGCGAGGGGCACGTGGTGCTGGACATCTCCCACGAGCCGACCTCGCCGGGCCTTCCCCGCGGCGCGTCGTGCGACTATCCTCTCGTTCCGGCGTAGCGGGCGCGGTCGCGCCCGGCCGCCGGGCGGTTCACGCCGATCCCGAGACCAGGGTGCCGGGGGGCGCGGTCCCCCCGTCGAGCAGGGACCGGACCAGACCGAGCAGGCGCGCGGGCAGCAGCGGCAGCGGGACCAGTTGCAGCCGGGCGCGGGTGACGAACGGGTCGCGCGATCCGACGACGACCAGGGCCACGTCGGGGAGCTCGCCCGTCGCCCACTGCCGCGCGGTCGCGCAGTAGTGCGTGTTGCTGGCGGCCACCACCACCGAGTAGCGGCGCCCGAGCGTGCCGAGCGGTTCCTCGGCGCGAATGTCGTCGACGTAGTGGGCCGACACTCCGCTCGCCTCAAGGAGGTCCACGATCGACCGCCCGAGGCTCGGGGTTTCGCCGACGACCAGGACACCGGGCGGCGCCATGCACCCGGTTCGACCGTTTCGGCGACTATAATCGGCCCGTCAGGTCGGGTTGACCCGCGCGTTCCTCCGGCCGCCGCGTCCGCGCCCGCCGACACCGAGATGAAGGGACGGCCGGTCCGGGGGCTGGAGGTGCTGGGTTGCCGTCCGGAACCCCGGGTCCCGAGATCCTGGGGGTCCTCCTCGAGCAGACGCCCGTCGGGATCGCGCTGGTCGAAGCGCCGGGGACGATCTCCTGGGCGAACGAGGCATACTTTGAGACGACCGGTCGGGACCGCGGCATCCTCGGTGTCGATTTCCACCAGATCCTCGACGAAGAGGGCAGCTGGGCGGGACCGATCCGCGATGCGGTCGATGCCGCGCTGACGCGCGGGACCCACGCGACGTTTCGCGCTGTGCGGGCCCGCTATCGCCGTCGGCCGCACGGGGCCTACCTGGACGTCGACGTGCGGCCGCTCGTCGACGGGCCGGGCGCCGCGAGGCGGGCGATCCTCCTCGTCCGCGACGTCAGCGACCGCGTCGAGGACGCGGAGCGCGCCCGTCTCTTCTACGCGTCGTTCCGCTCGTCGACCAATCCGATGCAGCTCACCGACGCGCGGGGGGTGATGGTCGATGTCAACCCCGCCTTCGAGCGGGTCTACGGGTATTCGCGCGAGGAGTGCATCGGACGCAAGCCCAGCCTCGTCCGCAGCCAGCGCACGCCGACCGCGGTCTACGAGCAGATGTGGGCCGACCTCCAGCGCCCCGAGCGGGGGTACTGGGCGGGAGAGATCCTGAACCGCGACCGGAAGGGCCGCGAGCGCCCCGTGCTGCTGAGCATCACCGCGATCCGAAACGACGCCGGCGAGGCGACCCATTACCTCGGCGTGGCGGTCGACCTCTCCGAGCAGCGCAGTTGGGAGCTCCGGGCCGCGCACGCCGACAAGCTCGCCTCCGTCGGGCAACTGGCGGCGGGCGTCGCGCACGAGATCAACACCCCGCTCGCCAACGTGATGCTTGTCGCCGAGAGCCTGCGGCGCCGCACCGAGGACCCGTGGGTGCTCTCCCGTCTCGAGACGATGACCGATCAGGTCGAGGCGGCGGCACGGATCGTCCGTAGCCTGCTCGACTTCGCTCGCCGGATCGAGCCGACGGTCACCGAACTCGACCTCGTCGCGGTCGCCCGGGAGTCGGTCGCGTTCCTGCGGGGAAAGCAGTCCCTGGACGTGGAGGTGGACGAGTCGTACCCGGCCGGGACGGTCCCGGTGCGGGGAGACCGGGGCCAGTTGATGCAGGTGCTCACCAACATCCTCAACAACGCCTACGACGCGATGGCGGGCAGGGGCCGGATCCGGGTGAGCGTGCGACGGGCGGGCAGCCGGGCGGAGGTCGAGGTCGTCGACGCCGGCCCCGGGATCGCGGCCGAGTCGCTCCCGCACATCTTCGAGCCGTTCTTCACGACCAAGCCCGAGGGGCAGGGGACCGGGCTCGGCCTCGCCATCTGCCACGGCATCGTCCTCGCCCACCATGGGACGATCACGGCCCGCAACGTCCCGGGGGAGGGGGCGGCGTTCCTCGTCTCCCTACCGCTGCATGCCGGCGCACCGTCCCCCTCCGCGAAGACGGGAGACTCCCCCCGGTCCCACGCTCCGGCGGCCGGGCCCGGCCTCCCGTCCGAGCGGCCGCCCGCGAAACGCTAATCCCGCGAACCGGGCTGGCCGCCCCGTGCGCATCCTGGTCGTGGACGACGACGCGGTCTTCCGGGAGGAGCTCACCGAACTGCTCTCGGACGAGGGGCATACGGCGACCGCCGCCGCCTCGGTCGCCCGGGCGCTCGAAGTCCTCGAGCACACCGAGGTCGACGTCGTGCTGACCGATCTCAAGATGCCCCGCCACGGAGGTCTCGAGCTGCTGCGCGAGGTGCGCCATCGATGGCCGCGGACGTTCGTCGTGATGGTGACGGGGTACGCGACGGTCGAGACCGCCCTCGACGCGATGAAGCTCGGCGCGTTCGACTACCTTCGCAAGCCATTCCGCATCGAGCAGGTCCGCGAGACGCTCCGCCTCGTGGCGCAGGAGCACGAGTACGACTCACCCCCCGAGAGCGCCCGGGACCCGCTCCGCGAGGCCCGCGCGCTCGCGGAGGGAGGGAAGCACGAGGTCCTGTACTTTGCCGAAACCCCTCCCCCCGCCGAGCCCCATCTCCATCCCGAGCGGCTCGACCGGGAGAATCCGATCCTCCTGACCGAGCGGACCCGGACGTTCCTCGCCGACCACCCCAACGGCGCGGTGGTGATCGCCGGCGCCGAACGGCTGCTCGAATCGCACCGGCTCGAGGACATCGTCGGGATCCTGGACCGCTTGGGCGCGGACCTCGCCGGCCACGGGCCGCTGCGCGTCGGCTTCAATCCGCGCCGCGTCACCCCGACGGTCGCCGCTGCGCTCGGCGCGGCGGTCGTCGCCGAGGAAACGCACGACACGCTCGACGCCCTCGCCAATCCGATCCGACGCAAGGTGCTCCTGCGGCTCGAACAGGCGCCGGCGACCTTCGGGGAGTCGATGCAGGCGGCCGGGCTCGACGACTCCCCGAAGATGGCGTTCCACATGCGCAAGCTCGTCAGCACCGGGCTCGTGGCGCACGAGGAGGAGTCCTACCGCCTGACCCCGCGGGGCAAGGCGGCCGCCCGGCTTCTGTCCGAGGCGACGTTCCTTCCCCCTACGTCGGGGTCGGGGAACCTGGCGTTCCCGGGGCGGCGTGCTCCCGCGGACCGGGCGCCCCGTAAGTCGTAGACTGCTCCCGCCGGGAACGCGGGACCCGAACGCTCCGCTTCGGACGGTCGCAAGCGACATGAACCGCCCCGGGCCTCGCCGGGCGCTCGCCCGGGCCCGGAGCGAGGAGACGAGAGATGGCCCGCACCGAACGGTTCTCGGTCCCGCGTGGCGCTCGCTCCCTCGACTGCTACGCGGCGTTCCCCGGCGCGCATCGGGGCGGCTCACCGACGGTCCTCGTGGTCCACGAGATCTTCGGCCCGGACGCGCACATCGAGGACGTCTGCCGGCGGTTCGCGGCGCACGGCTACGTGGCGGTCGCCCCGAACCTGTTCGCGGGAGAGCTCGCGCGGATCCTCACCGCCGAGAACATCCGTCTCGCGATACAGTCGTTCGCCGGCGCGCCGCCCGGCCTTCGACGGGACCCGGCCCAGCTCGCCGCCTTCGCGGCGACCCAGCCCCCCGAGCGCCGGCCCGCGCTGGAGGCGTTCGGCCGCATCTCGAGTCCCTCCGCCCAGGCCGGCTTCGCGACCGACCTCCTCGAGGTCTCCCGCCATCTACGGACCCGGCCCGAGGTCGATCCCGCGCGGGTCGGAACGGTCGGCTTCTGCTTCGGCGGGGCGATGGCCGCGCGTCTCGCGACGGTCGACCCCGAGCTCCGCGCCGCCGTGATCTTCTACGGCCAGAACCCACCGCTCGAGGACGTGCCGGCGATCCGCGCCGCCGTGCTCGGGCTGTACGGCGGGGAGGATCCGGGGATCACCGACACGGTGCCGGCGCTCGCCGAGGCGATGAAGCGCGCCGGTCTCTCGTTCGAGTCACACGTCTATCCCGGCGCCAAGCACGCGTTCTTCAACGACACCCGCGCGGGGAACTTTGACGCGCCGTCGGCGACGGACGCCTGGGGACGCGTCCTCGCCTTCTTCGCGCGGACCCTCGCCGAGCCCTGACGTCGGTCCGGCCGATCGGGGGCGCCGCGACGGGCCCGCCGGGATTCGAACCCGGGTTTGAGGCTCCGGAGGCCTCCGTGATATCCAAGCTATACTACGGGCCCACCGCGTCGCTCGACGCGAGGGAGCCAGCCCCTCTCTAAGGGGTTTCGGCCGTTCGGGAGCGACGGACGGAGCGGCGCACCCGGCCTTCCTCCGTGCGTCGCCATCGCAACCCCTATCCACCGAGTGACGGTGGGGAGACCCGCAGGAGGGGGTCCCCGGGTGACGATCCGATTCCCGCTCTGGATCTCCGCGATCGGGGGGCTCCTCGGCGTCCAGCTCGTTCTCGGCATCTGGCTGAACCTGTACGGGACGTACCCCGCGACCGACAACGTGGTCCGGGCGGTGATGTACCGCGGCGACCCCGAGCTCTCCGCGCACCTGGGGATCGCGGTCGTTCTTGTGGTGCTCGCGTTCGTGGTCGCGGTGAGCGCCTTCGGCGCCGAGGCGCCCCCGCGCCTGCGGTGGTACACCCTCGGCACGTTCCTCGCGATCCTGGGGGCGTACGAGGCCGGGATACTGCTGATCGAATCCGGCTTTTCGAGCGCGCTGGACAGTCTCCTGATGGCGGCCGGGTTCGTCGTCGGGGTGGTGTTCAACGTCGCGAGCCAGATCATCGTCCGGCGGGCGGCACCCGGGGCAGCGCCGCCCACCGCTTCCGATCCGGCGTAGACCGACGCGCCGCTACGTGGACGCGGCCGTCGCGCAGCCGTGGCGTTGACGGTGCTCCCAGAACTGACGGTAGAGCCACCGCAGCGGTCGATCGAGGGCCGGGAATCGTTCGAAGACCCCGGCGACCGTAGGGCCGAACGCGAGTCCCACGAGCGGACGCACGATCTCCGGCCCGGTGCGTCGCGACTCCCCTGCGACGACCACATGGGCAGCGCCGAACCGCTCCGCGGTCGGTAGGTCCCCGAGGTCGGTCCCGGCGCCGGGACCGTCCAACGGCACCGGGTCGATCCGTCCGCGGCTCATCCCCTCCGCGGCTTCGGCGAAAAACGTGCACGGGCCGCACGAGCGGTCGTAGTAGAGGCGGGCCCGCCGTTCCGGATCGACCGGCATCGCCCCCGTAGGGGCGCCGGGAGGGGAAAGCGTGGCGGGCCTACGCGCCCTTCGGCTTCTTGCCCTTGGGGGCGGGCGGGCCTTTCGACTCGGAGTACCCGCAGCGGCCGCACGAGCGGCGGTCCCCGTGCTCGGCGAGGAACGTCCCCGGTCCGCACTTGGGGCACGACTTGTGGGTGCGCTGGAGCGTCTCGCCGGACACGTCGTACAGCCCGACGCGCGCCTTGGCCACCCGAGCTCACCCCTTCGTCTCGGCGGGCGGTGCGGCGGCCGGCTCGGGCTCCTTCGGGGCGTCGGCCTTCGGCGCCTCCGCGGCCGGGCCCTTCGCGGCCTTCTCCTTGAGCCCGTGACGGACAAGGATGTGCTCGCGCGTGATCTTCTTGAGCGCGTCCGCGGTGTCGTAGACGTTCGCGTCGCCCCGGCTGACCGCGGTGCCGAACCGCGCGTGCATCCGTTCGACGATCACGCGGTCCTTCGGGGCGTGGACGAGCTTCGCCAGCTCGCTGCGGACCTCCTCGCGCTTGGGAGTCGAGGCGGTCGCATGCGCGACCTCGAAGCGGTACTCGTGGCGGTGGAGGAGGGGGTTCGCCCGCTCTTCGAGGATCTTAATCTCCAAGGTCCACCCTCCGACGCTCCATCCGGTTGATGAGCTGACGCACGTGTTCCTTCGCGTCCGCATCGACGCGGACGAAAGAGACCCCCGCACCCGGGATGCCGTATATAACTGTGGCCCCGGCGGGAAGCGCCTCCACGAGCGCCAGCGAGCCGAGATCCTCCTCGCCGTCGACCTCCAGGAGGCCACCCCCCTCGGCCACGAGGCGCTCGACCGCGGAGCGCAGACGCTGCGTGAGCATCCCGGGCGGGTTCTTCACCCGGACCCGGCGTCGGGCCGCGAGCGGATCGAACGCGGCCGGGTCGACCGGCTCGGAGCGCTGCGTCGTGAAGTCGACGATCCCGATCAGCGGCAGCCGGCCGAGGCCGATCGCCTGGGCGGTGACCTTGTCGCCGCAGGCGGAGAACGCCCCGAGCGCCAGGATCGCCCGGTCGGCCTCGCCCCCGGCCAGCACCGGCCCGTACCGTTGGGCGAGCGCCGGGCGCAGCGACGGGGGAACGACCCAGGCGACGTCGTCACTTGACGCGGAGCGCGTACCGGCCCGCGGCATGGATGTTCATCTTCCGGGCGATCTCCGACCGCTCGGGGTCGATCACGACGAGGTACCCCTGCCACTCTCGGGAGACCTCCCCGGAGCACCGGGGGCACTTCGCCTGGTCGGTGATGGTGTTGCAGCTCTTGCACGCCTTGAGATTGATCATGGAACCTCAGCTCGCGGGCGCGGTCTCCTTCGCGGCCGGCTTCGCCGCGGCGGGCTTCTTCGCCGCGGGCGCCCCGGCGGCCTTCTTGCCGCCGCGCTCCTCCGACTTGCGGTGGAGCTCCGCGATCCACTCGAACCGGCCGAGCGCCGGCTGGCGCATCGTGAGCCCGATGCGGCTGTCCCGCGGGGCGATCTCGGAGAGCGAGAGGGAGACGACCCGGGCCCGGACCTTGTAGCCGACCTTCAGGTCCTTCTTCGACTCGACCCCGACGAGCCGCTGGTTGTGCTCGTCGATGTTGACGCGGTCGTCCATGATCTGGGAGACGTGGAGCAACCCGTCGAGCGGGCCGAAGCGGACGAACGCCCCGAACTTTCGGATCTCCACGACCGAGCCCTCGACCACCTCCTGGATCTCCGGGCGGAACAGTAACGCCTGGTACTCGACCTCCTGGTACACCCCGCCGTCCCCGTGGATGATGTGCCCCTCGCCGAGTCCGTGGACGTCGCGGATCGCGACCGCGAGGCTCTGGCCGTCGACGAGCTTCCCCTCGAACTGCTGCTGGGCGAGCTCGGTCAGGACGTTGTCGAGCTCCGCCCCGAGCCGCTCGGGCGGGATCCGAACAACGTCACGACGGTGGTCCAAGTAGTACATGGGCGGGGCGCGAGCGGCGCAGGATATAAGATGGTTGGGGGCCGCCCCGCCGTCGCCCGACCCGGACGGAGATTGCACCGGGATGCGCGGACGCGTCGAACGGGCACGGAGCGTGGGCGGCGCCGTGCGCCCGGGGATCGGCGTGCCGCCCCGAGCGAAGCCGCCTACGACCGACGGAGCCCCAGCGCCCGGTCGGTCGTCTCGATCGACTCGGCCGCGGAGATCGTGGGCGCGCATATCGCCCGGATCGCATCGATGTTCTCGGGCACGACGATCGACTCCTGATGGATCGCCTGGAAGAAGCGGAGGTCGGCGCCGTCGACCCGGATTCCCTCCTCCCAGAGGACGTTCTCCATCATGTCGTTGAAGCCGATCCCGCGGTCGCGCGCGTACTCCATCACCTGGGGCGTCCCGTCGGCGCGCTCCCATTCGGCGAAGACGCGGAACCGCGGCGCGGCGCGGAACGCCGCCACGACCTCGGCCGCGTCGGCCGGGGGCCGTCCGAGCCGGAGGTGGTTCGCGTGCACGTGCATCAGCGTCGTCGGGACGACGAGGGCCGTCGTCGTGATCGACAGCTCCGGGAAGATCGTCCGCACGTCCGGTCCGTGGTGGGACGGCATGTGGAGCGTCGGCAGGATCCCGTTGATCGGTCCGCGCCTCGACTCGGCCGGATCCGCGGCCCGCCGGACCAGGGTGGCGTCCCAAGACTCGACCCCCCATCGGGGGCGGAGGACCGACGCCGCGCGGGCGATCCCCGTGGTGTTGCACGAGACGACCCGCAGGGTCCGCTTCGCGCGGCAGGCGTCGTAGTTCCCGAGAGCGTTGAACGACGCCTCCGCGACGTCCGCCTTCTCGCCGCCCTGGAAGATCGCGCGGAGGCCGAGGTCGCGGTACCGCTTCGCGTTCTCCCGGCCGACCTTGTCCGGCGCGCAGTCGACCACCAGGTCGATCCGGCCGAGGAGGTCGTCGAGCGGGCCGGCGACCGGGATCCCCGCGGCGTCGAACTCCGCCTTCGAGCCCTCCCCGGCGAGGAACAGCGGGAACCCCCGCTCCACGGCCCGTCGGGCCTCGAAGCTAGGGCGGGTCTTCGTGACGCCGACGACGGTCATGTCGGGCTGCTTGGCGATCGCGTCCGCGACCCGCTTGCCGATGGTCCCGTAGCCGTTCACCGCGACCCGGATCTTCACGCAGGACCTTCCGCCGCCGCGGAGTCGGCCGAGAGATAAAGGCGTATCCGCGCCCGCGACCCCGAACGCTTTAGCGGACGGAGGGGTCGCCGACCGAGAGCCATGGATTTCCGACTGTCCGACGAAGAGGAAGCGTTCCAGGCGGCCGTCCGAAAGTTCGGCGACCGGGTCCTGCGCCCGAACGAGCGGAGGATCGACGCCGAGGGCCGGATCCCCGACGAGGTGCTCGCCGAGATGGCCCACCTTGGGCTCCTCGCGATGCCCGTCCCGAGCGAGTACGGCGGCATGGGAGCCTCCGCCGTCCTCACCGAACTCGCCGCCGAGGAGGTCGGGCGGGGGGACTTCTCGATGGCGACGGCCGTCTTCTTCCTCCTGGAAGCCGGATGGGGCCACATCCTCGCCCAGCACGGCACCGAGGAGGCGAAGCGGGAGGTGCTGCCGCCGGTCTGCGCCGGCAAAGCGTTCCTCGGGATCGCGACGACCGAGCCGACCGGAGGGAGCGACCTCGCGGCGATGCGGACGACGTCGCGCCAGGACGGCGGCTCGTTCGTCCTGCGCGGCGAGAAGTGCTACGTCTCGGGGGTGGAGGAGGCGAAGCGGCTCGGCGGAGGCCACCTGACGCTCAGCAAGGCGGCGGAGGGAGGGTTCCGGTTCGTCTACGTCCCGACCCGCCACGAGGCGATCGCGACCCAGAAGTTCGACAACCTCGGCCGGATGGGGATCTCCACCGGGGCGCTCACCTACTCCGACGCCCGGGTCCCGGCGCGGTACCTCGTCGGCGCGGACGGCAAGGGGTTCGACGTGGCGATGGAGGGGTTCTCCGTCGCTCGGACGTTCGTCAGCGCGGCGTGCGTCGGGGCCGCGGAGCGCGCCCTCGAAACCGGCATGGCGTACATCCGCGAACGCACGGCGTTCGGCCAACCGCTCGGCAAGTTCGAGGGGATCCAGTTCGAGCTCGTCGACCTGTGGACCCAGGTCGAAGCGGTGAAGTGGCAGTGCCGGCGGGCCGCCTGGCTGCTCGACACCTACCTTCTGCAGGGCGATGGGTCGCACCGGAGCGAGATCAATCGGGCGGTCGCGTCCGTCAAGCTGACGGCGCCCCAGGTCGCCTTCGAGTGCGTGAAGCGGGTCATGATGTGGTTCGGCGCGGCCGGCTACACGAAGGAGGTCGGCCTCGAGCTCGGGTTCCGGGGCGTGATGAGCTACCTCGTCGGCGCCGAAGGAGGGCTCAACATCATGCGGATCATCCTCGCGCGCGAACTGCTCGGCAAGGAGTTCCTCCCCTACAAGTGAGGGCGATGCCGACCGCGCGCCCCCGACGACCGGTCGGCTTCGGGGAGCGCGCGTTCCACCGCTGGCTCGCCCGGTCGCTGCCCGCCGGGCGGGGCGGCCCGCTTCCGCTCGGGGACGACGCCGCCGCTCTCGCGCCCCCGCGCGGCCGGGTCGCGGTCGTTACGACCGACTCGCTCGTCGAGGGGACGCACTTTCTCCGGTCCTCGCCCGCGCGGGCCGTCGGCCGGGCCGCGGCGGCGGTCAGCCTCTCCGACCTCGCCGCGAAGGGCGCCGCGCCGGCCGGGGTGCTTCTCGCCGTGATCGTCCCCCCGGCGACGCCCGAGCGCTGGGCGCGGGAGGTCGTCGCGGGGAGCGAGACGCTCGCAGCGTCGTTCGGCGCCCACGTGATCGGCGGCGACACGAAGGCCGGACCGGTGCGGACGGTCGTCGGCACCGCTCTCGGCTGGGGAAGGGCCGACCGGCTCGCTCCCCGCTCGGGAGGGCGGATCGGCGACGTCCTGGTCACGACCGGCACGGTCGGACGCGGGGGGGCCGCGTTCGCGCGGGGGGCCCGACGGCCCGGCCCTCGAGCGTGGGCGGAGCTCCTCGACGTACGGCCGCGGGTCCGGGAAGGGGTCGCGCTCTCCCGATGGGCGCACGCGATGCTCGACACTTCCGACGGGATCGCGGAGAGCGCGCGGCTCCTCGCGGCGGCGAGCGGCGTGCGGGTGCTCGTGGACGAGGCCGCGCTCCCCCTCGCCCCAGGGGTCGCGGCGACGCGAGGGCGGCCCGAGGACCGCCGGGCCGTCGCGTTCTACGGCGGGGACTACGAGCTGTTGGCGGCGCTCCCTCGTTCGACGCTCCCGGCCGCGGTTCGCGCGGTCCGGTCGTTCGGCGGCCGGCTCACCCCGATCGGCCGCCTCGCGCGGGGCCGGGGGGCGTTCCTCGTCACCGGAGCATCGACCGAGCCGATGCCCCCGGCCGGCTGGGACCCGTTCGCGCCCGCGCTCGCCCGCTCCCGTGGGGCGGTCTCGCAGGGTTGACGTCACGCTCAAGTAGCCCCCGCCGGCTTGCCGCCGGCCGAGGGTGTACCTATGCCCAAGAGCGAATCCACCATCAACCCGTTCGAGACGGCGAAGAAACAGGTCGATATCGTCGCGGACCTCCTCGGCTTGAACGGGGGGATCCGGGAGGTCCTGAAGCACCCGAAGCGGGAGCTGACGGTCAACTTCCCGGTTCGGATGGACAACGGCGAACTGCGCGTGTTCACCGGTCACCGCGTCCAGTACAACATGGCGCGCGGCCCGACCAAGGGCGGGATCCGCTACCACCCGCAGGTGACGCTCGACGAGGTGCGGGCGCTCGCGGCGTGGATGACGTGGAAGTGCGCCGTCGTGAACATCCCCTACGGGGGCGCGAAGGGCGGCATCGTCTGCGACCCGAAGTCGATGTCGAAGGCGGAGCTCGAGCGCCTGACCCGCCGGTACGCCAGCGAGATCTCGCTGATCATCGGGCCCGAGATCGACATCCCCGCGCCGGACGTCTACACCGACGCCCAGACGATGGCCTGGATCATGGATACCTACTCGATGCAGAAGGGGTACTCCGTTCCCGGGGTCGTGACGGGAAAGCCGATCAGCCTCGGCGGCAGCGAGGGCCGGGGGGAGGCGACCGGACGCGGCTGCGCGTACGTCGTGCGCGAGGCGGCGAAGGACGTCGGGCTCCGCGTGAAGGGGGCGACCGTCGCGGTCCAGGGATTCGGGAACGCCGGGTCGATCGCCTCGACGCTCCTCTACGACGAGCAGGGCGCCCTGGTGGTCGCCGCGTCCGACTCGAAGGGCGGCGTCTACAAGGCGGACGGGTTCAACCCGCACGCCCTCGAGGCGCACAAGCAGAAGACCGGATCGGTCGTCGGCTTCCCGGGCACGAAGGCGATCTCGAACGAGGAGCTCCTCGAAGCGAAGGTCGACATCCTGATCCCCGCGGCGCTCGAGAACCAGATCACGTCGAAGAACGCCGACAAGATCCAGGCGAAGATCGTCGCCGAGGCCGCGAACGGCCCGACGCTCCCCGAGGCGGACACGGTGCTGTTCCAGAAGAAGGTCACCGTGCTGCCCGACATCCTCGCGAACGCGGGCGGCGTGACGGTGAGCTACTTCGAGTGGGCGCAGGACATCCAGGGGTACTTCTGGGCGCTCGAAGAGGTCCGTCAGCGCCTCGAGCGGGTGATGGTGAAGTCGTACGCCGACGTCCACAAGCTCGCCGTCGAGCGCAAGGTCCACAACCGAACAGCCGCGTACATGCTCGCCGTCCAGCGCGTCGTCGACGCGATCCAGACGCGGGGGATCTACCCGTAGATTCCCGTCCGGCGGCATCGCGCGATGGCCGAGCTCCCGAGGTGCCGCCGGGCCACCTGGAACGACATCGACGCCTGGGCGGACGCGATCGCCGCCCGGGTCCGCGCCGCCGGCGCGCTCCCGGAGACGATCGTCGGGCTGACGCGCGGCGGATGGGTCCCCGCGCGGATGCTCGCGGACCGGCTCGGCGTGAAGCGGCTCGTCTCCCTCCGGGCGCAGCACTGGGGCGTGACGGCGACCCGGGACGGTGCCGCGACCCTGAGCGAGGGGCTCTCGGGCCCGATCCGCGGGGAGACGGTCCTCGTCGTCGACGACATCACCGACACCGGGGAGAGCCTGCGCCTCGCGGTCGACCACGTGCGGGGGGCCGGGCCGCGCCGGACCGAGAGCGCCGCGCTCCTGCACATCGCCGGGGCGTCGTACGTTCCGACGTACTACGCCGAGGAGCTTCGGCGCGAGGCGTGGGCGTGGATCGTCTTCCCGTGGAACTACTGGGAGGACCTGCGCTCGCTCGCCGCGCGCGCGGCCGAACTGGGCGCCGGATTGGACGCGGTCCGCACGACGCTGCGGGAGCGTTGCGGCCTCGACGTGCCGCGGGCCGACCTCGAGCGCGTCGCCGGCGAGATGCCCCGCTAGCCGAGGGGGCGGGCCGCCCCGCGGGCGAGCGCCTTGAAGTGCTGCTGGATGACCCCGGCGCCGATCACGAACCCGAGGCCGGTGACGATCAGTCCCGCGAGCAGCGGGATGTCCGAAGCGCCGGTGATCCCCTGGAGGTACCGGACGAGGAAGACGGTCCCGTAGCTCACGAGCCCGATCCCGATGATCGAGGTGGCGGCGACGAGGAACGAGCGGGGGAACCGCCCGAGCGAGAACAGGCGCCGGATCGCCCGGCCGGTCTCGAAGACGAGGGCTCCGAGGATCCACCATAGGAGGCCGGTCTGGAGGAACAGGAGGAGGCGGTCGAGGAGCGGCGCGCTGCTCCCCGCGTAGATGTTGTACCCGGTCAGGAATCCGACGCCCACGAGGGCGACCGTGAACAGGCCGAAGCCGAACGCGACCGACCCCTGCCGGATGTCGCTCGAGGCGCTGCGGATCGCGTCGATGATCGACTCGTCGATGTCGAACGTCCAGAAGATCAGGTAGATCCCGAGGACGATCGCGAGGCCGATCACCCCCCAGAGCAGGACCCCGCCCGCCGCGGCGATCCCGAGGATCAGCAGGACGAGCGCGAACGGGAGCACCGTCTTCGCCCGCAGCTTCGGGTCCTTCAGCGCGCGGACGAGGGTGTAGTACGTCGACTCGATCGTAGCGCTCTGGCGGACGAACACCCGGCGGATCCCGTCGATCCGGATCCGCGAGGCGAGGATCGGGTACAGGTACTCGTCCTCCGCCCCGTCGCTCACGAGGTAGGCGGCGCTCGGCGACACCTGGGCGATCACCCGGTCGAACTGCTCCGCCACGCGCCGGTCGGAAAGGACCCCGACCTTCGCCGCGCCCGTGAGGACGCAGACCTCGACCTCCTCACCGGCGCCGCGCAGCTCGTCCAGGAGGCTGATCGCCGCGAAGACGGCGTTGGTGTCGGCGTCCTCGGGGTCGACGGTCGCCAGGCGGACCGCGGCGTCGAGCACGTTGGCCCGGCCGACGACCGGCCCGGCGACCTGGGCCTTCCGACCGAGATCGTCGTCCCGGTCGACGCAGACGACGAGGCGCATGGCCCATGGTCTAGAGCGGGCACCCCGCTTAACAACTTGGTTGGCGCGGCGGCCGCCACGGGAGCCGCCGGCGAGGAACCGCGCCCGCGCGCGGAGGGGGCCTGCCTATAGGCTTATACTCGCCGGCCTCCCCTTCGCCCCGCCCGATGGTCGCGCTCCCGGACAAGCGGACGGCGTTCATCGACTGGTACCTCGCCGTCGTCGAGGCCGCGGAGCTCTCCGACAAGCGCTACGGCATCAAGGGGATGAACGTCTGGACGACGTACGGCTTCCGGGCGCGCCGGAACCTCGATCGGGTCCTCGTCCGGGAGGCGGAGGCGAGCGGCGCCGAGGGGGTCGAGTTCCCGGCGCTGATCCCCGCGACGGAGTTCGCGAAGGAGAAGGAGCACATCCAAGGGTTCGACGCCCAGGTCTACTGGGTCACGAAGGGGGGTCTCTCCGAGCTCGACGTCCCGCTCGTCCTTCGACCGACGAGCGAGACCGCGATGTACCCGATCTTCGCGCTGTGGGTCCGTTCGCACAAGGACCTGCCGCTCAACGTCTACCAGATCGTCAACACGTTCCGCTACGAGACGAAGACGACGCGGCCGTTCGTCCGCGTGCGGGAGATCCACTTCTTCGAGGAGCACACCTGCCAGGTCGACGAGGCGCGCGCGACCGAGCGGGTCGCCGCCAACCTCGCCGCGTTCCGTCGCATGGCGGCGTCGTTCGCGCTGCCGTACCTCGCGGTCCGCCGGCCCGAGTGGGACAAGTTCGCGGGCGCGCACTACTCCGTGGCGCTCGACATCCCGATCGGCGAGGCGCGGACGCTCCAGATCGGCAGCGTCCACCACTACCGGGAGAACTTCTCGGTCCCGTACGGGATCCGGTACGAGGCGGCGGACGGCACGCAGCGGCCCGTCCACCAGACGACGTTCGGCCTCTCCGAGCGCCTGCTCGGGGCGATCCTCGCGGTTCACGGCGACGAGAAGGGCGCCGTCTTCCCGAGCGAGATCGCGCCGTACGAGGTCGTGATCGTGCCGATCCCGGCCGGGGAGGCGGGCCCGGAGATCGAGCGGATCGCGGAGGAGATCGCGGAACGCCTCCGGCGGGCCGGGCGGCGCGCGCACGTCGACCGGGGCGACGAGCGGCCCGGGGCGAAGTACTACCGCTGGGAGCTCAAGGGGGTCCCGCTCCGCCTCGAGGTCGGGAAGCGCGAGGCCGAGGGGCGGCGCGCGACCGCGGTCGACCGGCTCGGACGGAAGAGCTTCGTGAGCCTTGACGCGCTCGAGGCGGAAGTCGGAGAGCGTCTCGCGTCGTTCGACGCGGCGCTCGCCGAGGCCGCGGGGATCCGGTTCCGGGACGCCTTCTCGGTCGCGGCCCACCTTTCCGATCTCGCGCAGTCCGACCGGGTCCGGCTCGTCGGATGGTGCGGCCGCGAGGAATGCGGCCACGCGATCGAGAAGGCGATCGACGGCGCCCTGCTCGGAACCCCCGAGGAAGGGCTCCCGTTCGCGATCGACCCGCCGGCCACGTGTCTCGTCTGCGGCACCGCCGACGGGGTGCGCTGGGCGCTCGCGGGGCGTCCGCTCTAGGCCGAGCGTCCCGGCTCGGGGGCCGGGGCGGGCGGGTTCGGCATCACGAGCCACATCCCCGAGAGACCGAACAGCAGCAGGGTGATCGTGACGGCGTAGACGCCGTTGTCGATCCAGACGCTGAACGTGAGGCCCCACCAGACGTAGAAGGCGATGGCGAGCACGACGAGCGACGCGAACGCCCAGAACGTCGCCTTGCGCGGCGTCGACATCTGGGAGATACGCCCCCGCTCGGGAGGGGCCTCCGTCGCCTCGTCGGCCATCGGCGCCGCCGAGCCGGGATGCGTTAGATAACCCTTGCGGCGGCGAGCGGACCGCCGGCGCTCGGGCGACGCCGCGCCCCGGACGGGCTTAACTCTCTCGGGGGCGTACTGCGGGTGCGATGCAGGGCCGATCGGCGGCCGGTTCCCGGATCCGGGCCTCCGCCTCCGGGCTCCCACCGCTGACACCCGAGGAGCACCGGATCCTCGCCTACGCCAGCGCCGTCGGCTCGGAGTTTGACTTCGGTCTCCTGGTCGAGGCGATGGGGATCGACGAGGAGACGCTCGCCGAGCAACTCGAGCGCCTCGTCCGGCGGGGGGTGCTGCACGAGCGGGCCGGAGGAGAGCGGTTCGCGTTCGCGGAGGAGGGGTACCGGGCCGGCGTCTACCGCTCGCTCACCGAGAGCCGGTTGCGGGTGCTACACCGCAAGATCGCGGAAGTGTTGGAGCGGCGCCATCCGACCCCGCCCCCCGGGGTACTCTCCGAGCTCGGGCGCCATTACTTCCTCGGGAAGGTCCCCGCGAAGTCGTACGAGTACAACCGACGCGCCGCCGCGAACGCCCGCGAGGCCGGCGAGGCCGACGTCGCGATCCACCACCTCGAGCGGGCCGCCGTGGAGCTCGCCGGCCTCCGCGGCGACCATCGGGCCGAGCGGGCGGAGATCGCCGAGACGCTCGGGGACCTCTGCTACGCGTCGTCCCGGTTCCGGTCCGCCGACAAGTACTACGAGGAGGCGCTCGAGCACGTCGGCCGGGACGAACCGCGGTTCCGGGCGCGCCTGCTCCTTGCGCGGGCCGAGGTCGCCCGGGAGAACCTCGACGCAGGCGCCGCGATCGAGGGGGCCGGCGCGGCGTTGAGCCTTTTCGAGGGGGCCGGCGACCGCGTCGGGGTCGCCCAGACGTACCGGCTGCTCGGTCGGGTCGCGTTCCAGCAAGGATCGTATCGGGAGGCGCTCGACCAGAGCATGCGCGCCCTCGAGTCGCTTCCCGATTCGGTCGATGCCAGCGTGATCGGTCAACTGTCGATCGACATCGGCAACGCCTTCGCCATGCTGGGCGAGGAGGTCCGGCCCGTGGCGATCGAGTGGTACGAACGCGCGGTCAAGCGCCTCCGGGCGGGTCAGTCGCAGATCGACCTCACGCGGGCGCTCCACAACCTCGGCGTCGCCGTGGGAGAGTCCCGCCCGCAGGACGGGCTCGAGTACCTCGAGCAGGCGAAGGAAGCCGCCGAGGTGGCGCACGACTCGCGGGCCCTCGGCCGGGCGCTCCTCTCGGGGGTCGAGATGCGGCTCGTCCTCGGGCAGGTGGAGGAGGCGGAGCGGGACAACGAGCAGGCGGGCCGCCTGCTCGGGCAGCTGGCGGACAGCCTCGGTCTCGAGCAGGTCGAGACGAACCGGGGGCTGATCGCCGAGCGGGGTGGCCAGTGGGACGACGCGGGCGCGGCGTTCGAGCGGGCCGCCGAGATGGCCCGCGCCAACCACATCCTCGCCGACGAAGCGGAGGCCCGGTTCTACCTTGCCCGGCTACGCTTCAAGACCCGAGACATCGACGCGGCGCGCCTCGCGCTCCGCCAGGCGGCGGAGCTCAACGTCACGCAGCTGTCGCCCCGCCTCGCCCCGGCGTACGCCCAACTGGTCCGCGACCTCGAGTCGGCCGAGCCGTCCGCCCCGGTAGGGGACCGCCCGCGGAGCGATCGCGACGGGGCGCCCGGCGGCCGAGGATTGTAATATAAGGCGGGACCGGGGTCGTCGGCACCGTGGCGGGCGCCCGACACGCCGGTACGGAGGCCGACCGGCCGTTCGTCGGCCGCGCCGACCTCGGCGCCGAGGTCGACCGGCTGCTCGAGGCGACGGCGAACGGGCACGGGGGCGGCTTGCTGTTCACCGGCCCCGCCGGCGTCGGCAAGACCGAGCTCCTACGGGCGATCGTGTCGAAGGCCGGTCAACGGGGGTTCCGCGTCGGGATGGGGCGTGCCCTCCCGGACGAGCTTCCCGCCCCGTTCGCGCTCGTCCGCGATCTCGTCGCCGCGCTGGCGGAGGAGGCGGACACCCGGGCCCCCGAGGAGCCGCTCCCGACCTCGAACCTGCCGGTGATGTTCGTCCCGGTGGCAGATCGGCTCGCAGAGCCCCCGGCGGCCCCCGGGGGTTCCCGGGACGAGGCGCTCCCTATCGACGATCTGGAGCGGATCCTCGCCCCCCTCGGGGCGACCGGGGTCGAGGGCCTCGGCGCCGCCCGGGAGCGGCTGTTCGCTCGCCTGGTCGAGCAGATCCTCGGCCAGGCGGCGGAGCGTCCGATCCTCCTCGCCGTCGACGACCTGCCGTACGCCGACCGGTCGTCACTCGAGTTCCTCCGGCGCCTCGGCCGCGAGCTCGGCGGGGCCCGGCTCGCGCTCGTCGCGACGATGGGTCAGGAGGCGGACGTACCGGAGGGCGCGCGCGAGATCGTCCTCGCGCTCGGCCGCTCGCCGTCGTTCCGCTCGCTCCCGATGCGCCCCCTTACCGTCCCTGAGCTGACGGAGTTCGTCACCTGGTTGCAGCACGGGACCGTCCCGGCCCCGGCCGACGTGGAGCGCTGGCACGCGCAGACCGATGGGAATCCGCTCTTCGTGGAGCAGGTCGTCCGCGCCTCCCTCGGGGAGGGACCGCGGGCGCCGACCCCGGACGAGGGACCGCCCGACCTCGTCGCCGTCCTCCTCGCCCGGCTCGCGTCCCTCGACGACAACGAGCAGCGCGTCCTGACGTACGGCGCGGTGCTCGGGCGCGAATTCGACTTTGCCCGCCTCTCCGCCGCGGCCGGGGTCGAGGAAGAGCGGCTCTCCGAGGCGCTGGACCGCCTCGTCCTCGCCGGACTGCTGCGGGAGAAGGGGGGGGAGGTCTACGAGTTCGTCTCGGAGGCGGTCCGGGCTCGGGTGTACGCCGACCTCACCGAGACCCGCCGGCGGATCCTGCACCGCCGCGCCGGCACCGCGCTCGAGGCGCGCGGGGGGACGAGCAACTTCGAGCTCGCGCGCCAGTTCTACCTCGGCCGCGACTACCCCAAAACGGTCGAATACAACCTCCGGGCGGCGGAGACCGCGGCCCGCTCGTTCGCGTTCGACGCGGCGATCTCCCATCTCGCCCGCGCCCTCGAGGCCGAGCGGCGACGCAGCGACCGGGACCCCCGGCGCGAGGTCCGCCTCCTCACCGAGTACGGCCGATTGCTCCACGAGACGGGCGACCTCGTCCGATCGGAGGAGACGCTCGATGCGGCCGTCGCACTCGCGCGCGCGGAGAAGGCCCACGCGCTCGAGCTCGGCCGGGTCCTCCTCGCCCTCGCCTGGACGCGGGTCGACCGCGCGATGTTCCCGGCCGCGGAGTCGCTCGCCGAGGAGGCGCTCGCTATCCTCGAGCGGGCCGGCACGCCGCGGGACGTCCTCTCGGCCCACCGGGTGCTCGGCAGCGTCTACTGGCGGACCGCCGACCTCCCCCGGGCCGAGGCGCACCAGCGGACCGCCCTCGAGATCGCCGAGCGGGAGGGGACCCCGATCGAACGGGGCCACGCCCTTGTCGACGTCGCGAACACGCTCGTGCCGCAGGGCGGCGACCAGTTCGACGCCGCGATGGCGATGTACGCCCGGGCCGCCGAGCTGTTCGCTACCGCCGACGACCCGAGCGCCCGCGCGCGGGTGCTGATGAACCGGGCGGTGCTGGAGTTCGGGGCCGGTCGCGCGACCGCGGCGTTCGCCGACCTCGACGCCGCCCTCGCGTCGGCCGAGCGCTCCCGTTCCCCCCTCTGGATCGGCTACTGCCTGCTGAACCTCGCGCAGTGGAAGGCCGAGGAGCAGGACGTGCCGGCGGCCGAGACGGCCCTGACCCGCGCCGAGACGACCCTCGAGCCGCTCTCCGACGGCCTCGCGCGCCAACAGATCGCCATGGCCCGGGGGATGATCGCGGAGGCGGCCGGGCGGTTCGGCGACGGGGAGGCGAACTACCGGGACGCCCTCGCCCAGGCGCGGACCATGCACCTCGCCGCCGAGACGTCCGAGATGCTGTTCCGCCTCGCCCACCTCGCGTTCGGCCACGGGGACCGCGCCGCCGCCCGTCGCTGGCTCGACGAGGCGGTCGCCGGCGGGGTCGCCCAGCACCGGCCGGACCTGGAGCCGCGGGTCCGGGCGCTCGGCGCGCAGCTCGGTGCCGAACGCTGACCGTGCGCGTTAAGCGCCGCGCCCCGCTCGCGGGGCGTGGCGGGGGATCCATCGGAGAGCCGGACCGCCCCCGACGGGTCGCCGTATCCGGACCGGAACCGACCGTCGTTCGAGCGGGACGTGCGGTCGATGTTCGCCCACATCGCCGCGGGGTACGAGGGGTTCGACCACCTCGCCTCCCTCGGGCAGGATTTCCTCTGGCGCCCCCGGGCGCTCTGGCAGCTGGACCGGTTCCGCCGGGCGCCGGTGCGCGAGGCGCTCGACATCGGGTGCGGCACCGGGGAGCTCGCCCGGGCCGTCGCCCACCGCTACCCCGCCGCGCGGGTGATCGCCACCGACTTCACGCGCGAGATGCTCGTGCAGGCGCGACGCCATCGGGGAACCCGAGCGCTCGGACCGCGCCTCGCCTTCGGGGCGGCGAACGCGGGACGTCTTCCGTTCGACGACGGGAGCTTCGACCTGGTGACGAACGCCTTCGTCGCCCGGAACCTGAGCGACCTCGAGCGGACCCTCGCGGAGCTGCGGCGCGTCCTTCGGCCCGGGGGGGTGCTGCTCACCCTCGAGATCACCGAACCGGTCTCGGGCGCCGTCCGGACGCTCTTCCACGCCTACTTCGATACGGTCGTCCCGCTCCTCGGACGGGCGGCCGGTAGCGAAGGGCCGTACCGCTACCTGCCGGAGTCGCTGCGGACCCTGCCGTCGCGGACGACGTTCGTCGGCCTGCTCCGCGCCGCGGGCTTCCCGCGCGTGAGCGCCCCGACCCAGTCCGGTGGGATCGTCACGACGTTCCTCGCCGAGGCAGGTGCCCCGGGCGACCAAAGCCGTTAAGCGACCGCGGGCCCGTCGAGCCTCGTGGCCGCGCCGCCGTTCGACGCTTTCCGCTACGCCCACGCGCACCGCACCGAGGTCGCGTGGCTCTGCCAGAACACCAACCATCTCGTCCCCCCCGAGGTCGTCCGCGGAGCGCTCGAGGAGGCGATCCGGGAGCGACGGTACGAAGGGTATCCGCTCGCCGGGGGCGATCCGGAGCTGATGGAGCTCGTCCGGGCCGACCTCGGCCTCTCGGGGATGACCCCGTTCCTCACGGGCGGCGGGACCGAGTCTCTGTACATGATCGCCCGCGCGCTCCTCGACCGCGGCCAGGAGGTGATCGCCTCCGACCCGAGCTATCTCGTCATCCACCGGTTCGTCGACCTGTCGGGGGCGCGTACGAAGGCGCTCGACATCTACCAACCGCCGTACCGGCTGACCGCCGACCGCGTCCAGGAGGCGATCGGTCCGTCGACCCGGATGATCCTCCTGATCGACCCCTTGAACCCGCTCGGGTCGGGGTACCCGCGGGAGGAGGTGCGGGCGCTCGCGGAGATCGCCCACGACCGGCACCTGATCCTGCTCAACGACGTGACGTACCGCGACTTCTCGGACGGGCACGCGCTCGCCGCGGAGTTCGCGCCCGAGGAGACGGTGACCGTCTGGTCCGTCTCCAAGAACTGCGGCCTCGCGGGGATGCGGCTCGGCGGCTTCGTCGCCCCCCGCGAGATGAGCGCTTCGATCGCCCGGTACAACACGAACGACCTCGGGGTCAACGTTCTCGCCCAGGTCGCGGCGAAGGCCGCCCTCCGGACGAAGCCGACGTGGATCGCGGGGGTCGTGCGGCAGACGCGCGAGAACGGGGCCCGCATCCGCGCCGTCGTCGACGCGGTCCCGGGCACCTCGCTCCCCGTCTACCCCTCCCGCGCGAACATGATGGCGATCGACATCGCCGAGACCGGGGTCGCCCCCGAAGCGCTCCAGGAGGAACTCCTGCGAGCCCACGGCGTGTTCGTCCGGGCCGGCAACTACCTCTCTCCGGCCCACGGCCGACGGTTCGTGCGCCTCTCGTTCTCCAACCCGCCCGCAGACATCGAGCGGTTCGCGCGGGCGTTCCCCGAAGCGGTCCGGGCGCTCGGCGCGCGGGTTCCGGCCCCGAGCGCGCGCTAGCGCCCCGGACCCCGCGCTCCCCCCGTGTTCGGGTCGGCACGTTTTTGGCCCGGTCGTGCTACCGTACCTCGATGGCACGCCTGCGGCGCGTCACGGTCCCGGGGCGTCGGTCGTTCGAGTACGTCTCGCAGGGCACCGGGCCGGCGACCCTCCTCGTGCATCCCGGCGGGCCGGGGCTCACGTACCACTACCTGCGCCCGCTCCTCCGGCTCGCGAACCGGAACCTGCGCGTGATCCTCTTCAACCCGCGCGGGGTCGGCCACAGCTGGGGGCCGCGGAGGGCGGCCGATTACACGGTCGAGAACCTCGCCGAGGACGTCGAGGCAATCCGGCGCGCGCTCAAGATCCGCGAGCTCCACCTGCTCGGCTACTCGGCGGGAGGGTTCGCCGCGCTGGAGTACGCGCACCGCTACGAGCGCCACCTCACCTCGCTGCTGCTCTGCGCGTCGGCGGGGAGCGCGGAGGAGGTGCGCGCCGCCTACCGGCTGATGACCGGCTCGGCGTCGCCGCGGCAGCGCCAGCGCCTGCGCGAGCTGACGCGGAAGAAGGCGTTCGACGACCCCGAGTACAAGGCGCTCTCCGAGGCGATCGCCCGGCCGTTCCAGACCCGGTTCCTGCACTCGGACCCGCCGGACTGGAAGGCGACGAAGGTCAGCCCGGCCGTCTACGCGGCGATGATGACCCGGACGGGCGACGACTTCGCCGTGGACGGCACGATCGCGCGCTGGGACGGGCGTCGCTACTACTCCAAGATCGAGGTCCCGACGCTCGTCGTCGTCGGCCGGTACGACTACTTCTTCGAACCGGCGACCGAGATGAACGAGCGGATCGAGCCGGCGCACCTTCGGGTCCTGCCCCGCTCGAGCCACCTCGCCGTGCTCGAGCAGCCGCGGGAGTTCGTCGGCACGATCCGAGAGTTCCTCGGGGACGTTACCGGCGGCTAAGCCCCGCGACCGGCCCCCCGGCAGGCGTATAGACCTGCTCGACCTCGTACGTCGGAGGACGATCGTGGGAGCCACGAAGGAGCGGGTCGGGTCCCGGCCCCCGGCCGACGAGACCGTTCGCCTGCGAGTGACCCCGGGGGCGCACGAGGCGATCGCCGCGGCGCTCGCCGGGCGCCCGCCGGGTTCGGGGGTCCGGTTGTGGGTCGAACGGGGGCTCCACCCCCACGCCCAGATGATGATCGACCGCGCCTCGCCGCGCGACCTGCCGGTGGAGGTCTCCGGGCTCCTCCTCCTGGTCGACCGCGCCAGCGTCGCGTTCCTGCGGGATGCGGAGATCCGCTACCGCACCGACCAGTCCCCTCCGGGGTTCGAGGTCGTCGGGCCGTTCCTCCCGAGCCGGCCGGTGGCGTCGTCGCCCGGGGCGGGGGGAGCCGCTCCCGCGCCCGCGGGAAAGGCCGCGCCGTTCGAGGAGAAGGTCCGCGAGGCGCTGAAGAACATCTACGACCCCGAGATCCCGATGAACATCGTCGACCTGGGGCTGCTCTACGACATGCGGCTCGGCGACGACGGATCGCTCAAGATCCGCATGACGATGACGAGCCCGGGCTGCCCGTCGATCGAGGAGCTCGTCCGGGAGGTCGAGGCGGCCGCCCGCGCCGCCTCCGGCGTCGCCCGGGTGGAGGTCGAGGTCGTCTGGGAGCCCCCGTGGAGCCCGGAGCGGATGACCGACTTCGCCCGCCGCCAGTTCGGCTACGCGTAGGCGGCCGCCGTCACCGGCCCTGGTCGACCCCGAACCACGACCGGAAGCGGCGGGCGTTCTCGATCGTCCCCACGATCAGTACCGCGTCGCCCGGTCGGAGCGAGGCGCTCGGATCCGGGTCGACGTACGTCGCGAACGCCCCCCCCTCGCCGGCCCGGGCGTAGCCGATCAGGATGCATCCGGTCGACCGTCGGACGAGGGCCTCGGCGTCCCCGAACGACTGCGCCGAGACCGGGGTCGTCGGGGAGAGCAGGTACTCCTGGATGTCCGAGCGCACCGCGCCCTCGCTCAGGTCCTCGAGGGCGGAGGCGACCTCGGGTTCGAACGCGGCGCTCGCGCAGAGCCGGCCGCCCATGTCCGCGGGGCTCGCGACGTAGGTGACGCCGGCGGCCCGAAGCGTCTCCCGCAGCTCGGGCCGGGAGACGGAGACGATGACGCGGACGTCGGGCGCGATCGCGCGCACGTTCAGCGCGGCGATCATGTTCGTCGCGTCGTCCGCGGTGCAGACGACCACGGCGTGGGCCGACGGGACGTTCGCCCGCGCTAGGATCTCCCGGTCGGCCGGGGGCCCGTACGTCACGTAGAGCCGACCCTCCGGCGCGAGGGTGCGCACGTTCGCCACGTCCTCGACGCGCTCCGCGACGACGGCGAGGCGCTGCTCCTGCTCGAGCAGCTCGCGGACCGCCGCCTGCCCGACGGGCGAGTAGCCCAGAACGACGGTATGCCCGGTCATCCCGGTCCCGAGGGTGCCGAGCGCCCGGTGCTGCGCCTCCTCCGAGACGACGCCGATGACGAGGGTGACGAGGTACGCCCCCAGGAACACCTCCGTGCTCGCGACCCCGATCGTGAACAGCTTCGCGGAGAGCGTGGTCGGCACGACGTCGCCGTAGCCGATGGTCGAGAGCGTGACGATCGCCCAGTAGAACGAGTTCAGGACCCCTTCCCGGCCCCCGTCGAGGAGGAAGAAGCCCACGGCCGCGACGACGAAGACCGCGACGTAGGCGACCAGGAACTTCCAGAGGCGACGCACCAGGAGCGTCGAGTACCCGATCCGACCGCGCGCCACGTCGCACGGGACCGAGCCCGGTCCCTTACCGTTTCCGCGACACGGGTCGGCCCCCGCGAGGCGCCCACCGCCCGGTCCGGCCGGAGCAAACCGTAAATAGCGAGCCCTGAGTGGCCCGCTCCTTGACGGCCGCTCCCCTCCTGGCGGCCTCGGGAACGTTGAGCGTGAACGATCGTTCGTCACCCCAACTCCCCGGGCCCGCAGAGTACACCCGGTTCGAACGGGCGCGGATCCTCGGGGCGCGCGCCCTCCAGATCTCCCTCGGCGCGCCGCTGCTGATCGACCTCCCCTCCACGATGGTCGACCCCGTGGCGATCTCCGAGCTCGAGTTCGCGGCGAACCGGATCCCGATCACGGTGCGTCGGGGACCGCCGGTCTAGGGCCGCCCTACACGCCGGCCGACGCGAGCGCGCGGCGGCAGTCGCACGTCGGCGGGACGCCGAGGCGCGGCAGGAGCGCCGCGAGAGTCCGGCCCATCCGGTCGACGTTCTTCCGCATCGTCTCGACGATCTCCTGCATCTCCACCGGGCGGTCGGCCCAGACGTCAAAGTCGGTCACCATCGCGAGGCAGAGGTAGCAGAGCGCCCGCTCGCGGGCGAGGGTGACCTCGGGGACGAGCGTCATGCCGATCACGTCCGCGAACCCGCGGAAGTACGCCGACTCCGCCCGGGTGCTGAACCGCGGCCCCTCGACGCAGACGTACGTGCGTCCTTCCGCGAACGGCGCGCCCAAGCTCCGGCCGACCTCGACCGCGCGGCGCGTCAGGTCGGGGCAGAACGGGTCGGCGAGCGAGACGTGGTAGACCTTGCCGCCGTCGTAGAACGTCGTGGGGCGCTGTTTCGTGAAGTCGAGGAACTGGCTCGGCAGGACGAACGTGCCGGGCGCGAGCTCCTCGCGCAACGACCCGACCGAGCTCACCGTCACGATCGCCTCGGCCCCGAGCGTGGCGAGCGCATCGACGTTCGCGCGGTAGTTCACCCGGTGCGGCGGGATCGAGTGGCCCGGGCCGTGGCGGGCGAGGAACAGCACGCGCATCCCGCCGACCTCTCCTTCCTCCACCGGCCCGGACGGGGCGCCCCACGGCGTGCTGATCCGGTGGCTCGCCCGCGCGCCCCCCTCGAAGATCCCGGTCACCCCCGAGCCGCCGATCACGCCGACGGTCCGGCGCGGGGGGTCCGTCACGCGCCCCCCGGGGCGTTCGGTCGGGCGCGGAGGAGAAGGCGGGCCATCACGACCTCGCCGCGGGTCCGCTCGAGGAGGAGGCGGGCCTGGTCCTGCTTCGGCTTCAACTGGACGATCGCGCGCGAGGCGTCGAAGCGCATCAACGCCTCGGCGAGCCGCTCCATCAGGGAGAGGAACGCCTCCGCGGCGGGCAGCTCCTCCCGGCCGAGCCGGTCGAGGACCAGACGACGGACCTCGCCGACGACGTCCCCGAGCCCCAGCAGATACGGTTCGGGCTCGACCCCGAGCTCGGCGGGGGTCGGGAGGGGGGCGCCGGCGAGGATGGCGCCGAGGAGACACGCCTCGACCGCCTCCTGGAACGCGTCGAGCGCGACGGCCTCCTCCGCCCGCCCGTCCTGGCGGACGAGCGTCGCGAGCTCGCCGAGCATCCGCCGCAGGTCGGCGAGGTCGCTCGGCGCCGCGCGGTCGGTGTGCAGCCGGGTGACGGTCGCCTGGGAGAGCCGGCGCAGGCGCCGCGCCTGCTGGTAGAGCGCCTCGCGTCGCTGCTCGCGCTCGCGCAGATGCCCTTCAAGGGCGAGCAGCACCGGCTCGCCGATCGGGGCGTCCGCGCCCCGCCGATCAGCGGTAGAGCGTGAAGCGGTCCCCATCGTTCCCCCCATCGAGCAGGCCGAGCCGGACCCCCGCGTCGAGCCAGCCGTGGGCGTAGCTCACCGCGGCGAGCGCGCGGTCGAAGTCGCCGGCGGTGGAGAAGTGCTCCGCGTCCGCGAGGTACGACCGGGCCATTCCGAGGAAATCGTCGGTGGCGCCCCGGAGGAACGAGCGTTCCGGCGTGGCGGGCGCGACGCGCGCGAGCGCCTCCCGGGTCAGGCGGAGGTACTTCACGAGCAGCGGGGTCGGTTCGGGCACGGACGCATCCCTCTCACTTCGGGACCTTTTCCCAGTCCTTCAGGAACCGGGCGAGGCCGAGGTCCGTCAGCGGGTGGAGCGGAAGCTTCTCCATCACGGCGAACGGCATCGTGGCGATGTCGGCGCCGACCTTCGCCGCGTCGAGCACGTGGATCGGATGGCGGACGCTCGCGACGAGCACTTTCGTCGAGCACTGGTAGTTGCGGTAGATCGTGACGATGTCGCGCACGAGCTGCATGCCGTCCTGCCCCTGATCGTCGAGGCGTCCGATGAACGGGCTGACGTACGCGGCCCCGACTTTCGCCGCGAGGAGCGCCTGGTTCGCGCTGAAGACGAGGGTCATGTTGACCCGCGTTCCCTCCTTCGCGAGCGTGCGGGTCGCCTGGAGCCCGGCGGGCGTCATCGGCACCTTGACGTAGATCGACGGGTGGATCTGCCGGAGCCGACGGCCTTCGCTCAGCATCCCTTCCACGTCGGTGGCGACGACCTCGGCGGAGACCGACGGGACCCCGAGCGCGCAGATCTCACGGATCAGCTCCTCGAACTTGCGGCCCTCCTTCGAGACGAGGGTGGGGTTCGTCGTGACCCCGTCGAGGATGCCGATCTCCCACATCGTCCGGATCTCCTTCACGCTCGCCGTATCGAGGAACAGCTGCATGGACGCCCCCCCCAGTCCGCCTCCCTACTCAACCTTACCGCGAACGAACGCTCGCCGAGATAGACGGGATTCCTCCACGGGGCGCGATCGGTCCGGTCGGGCGCGCGCCCCCCCGGGAGCCGCGGCTACGTTGCCGAAGCGCGACGACGCGCGGGACGGGCCGGCTTCGCCCGCGCCTTCTTCGGCGGCGGACCGCCTTCCTCGAGCGAGCGGAGCGTGCGGAGGTCCTCCGCGTACCGCTCGTAGCCGTTCTCGTCGATCGGGGTCTCGAGATATCCCGGGATCATCGCCCAGCGCGGGTCGTTGACGAAGTGGCGGAATCCGGCGGTGCCGATCTCGCCACGTCCGATGTTCTCGTGCCGGTCGAGGTGGGACCCCGGTGGGGCCTTCGCGTCGTTCAGGTGGAACGCGTAGACCCGACGCGCTCCGATGGTCGATTCGATCCGATCGACGAGCGACCCGTACCCCTCCTCGGTGCGAAAGTCGAATCCCGCGGCGAACAGATGGCACGTGTCGAGCGCGATCCCGACGCGCGCGGGAGCGGCGACCGCCTCGAGCACGGCCGCGAGCTCCTCGAGCGTCGCGCCGAGGGTCGTCCCCTGGCCGGCCGCGTTCTCGAGCAGCAGTCGCGCCTTCCCCGTGGGGACCTCGGCGATCGCCCCTCGCAGGCTCTCGGCGATCGTGCGGAGTCCCGCCTCCGTCCCCGAGCCTAGATGCGCGCCCGGATGGAAGATCAGTCCGTCCACGCCGAGCAGCTCCGCCCGGTGCATCTCGTCGAGGAACGCCGCGCGCGAGCGGGCGAGCATCTCGGGCTTCGGGCTCCCCAGGTTCGCGAGGTAGCCGTGATGGACCGCGCTCGCCTTCAGCCCTTCGTGCGCGATCGCCGTCCGAAACTCCTCCGCCGGTCCGGGCGCGATCGCCGGGCCGGCCCACATCTGCGGGCTCTTCGAGAAGATCTGTATCGCATCGCAGCCGATCCGCCGGGCCTGGCGGACCGACTCCGCGAGACCGTCCGCGATCCCGATGTGCGCGCCGAGGTACATCCGACCCTCAGGCCCGGGGACGCCTAATCCGAGGGCCCCGGAGGCTGACAGCTTTCCGCGTTTCCCGTAGGCTCGCGCACTTCAGTACCGCGCGGAACGCCAGTGGGCTTAACTGCCGGGTTCGGAATGGGACCGGGTGTTTCCCCACCGCTTTGGCCGTCAGCCAGCGACCGCGACCGACCCGACCTATTTAACATTGGTTTCGTCGGCGCGCCGTTGCCAAGTCGGGGCGGGGCCGAAGAAGCTTCATCCCTGACCGGCCCTCGTACGGCGGTCGTCCCTCGCCGCAGGGCCGGCGAGGGACACCGATCGTGACCGGCCGAGCGAACGCGGCCCCGAGCGAGTACCGCCTTCGCCTGCGGGTCGACTACGAAGCGCTGACCTTCGCCGGGACCCTCGAGTTCGACCTCGACGCGGGGGTCGCCGAAGCGGTCCTGGACGCGGAGGAACTCGCGGTGCACCGGGTGCGGCGGAACGGAAGCGAGATCCCGTTCCGGCTTTTGCGCGAG
The DNA here is from genome assembly GCA_035499455.1 of Thermoplasmata archaeon. Lineage (GTDB taxonomy): Archaea > Thermoplasmatota > Thermoplasmata > Lutacidiplasmatales > UBA184 > Lutacidiplasma. The sequence goes on from DATJYS010000005.1 coordinate 261,210, forward strand.
TCGTCGACGCTCGCCTTCGACCTTCCGCCCGAGGCCCCGAGCCGGATCCAGATCGAGTACACCGGCGCCGTGAGCACCCGGACCCTCAGCGGGCTCTACCGCTCCCGCCACGGGAGCGGGTACGTCGTGACCGCGCAGTGCGAGCCGACGGGCGCGAGGACGATCTTCCCGTGCGTCGACCGGCCCGATCGCAAGGCGCGGGTCGTGCTGACCGTCACCACCGCCCCGGGGCTCGAGGTGATCGCGAACACCCCGGTCGAGTCGACCCGCGAGATCGACGGGGGGGTCGAGTGGACGTTCGGGCCGACCCCGCCGATGGCGACGTACCTGTTCTACCTCGGGATCGGCCGATTCGACCGGATCGAGGGCGGGTCGCGGCATGCGACGATCCGGGTCCTGACCGCCCCGGGCCGGCGGGACGCCGGCCGGTACGCGCTCGAGGCCGCGGGGCGGATCCTCGACGCCTTCGAGGAGTACTATGCGATCCCGTACCCCCTCCCGAAGCTCGACCTGATCGCCATCGAGGAGCACGCCTTCGGCGCGATGGAGAACTGGGGGGCGATCAGCTTCCAGGCGACGCGTCTCCTGGTCGATCCGACGAGCGGATCGTTCAGCGCCCGGGACGTCTTCGAGACGATCTCCCACGAGGTCGCCCACCAGTGGTTCGGCAACCTCGTCACGATGTCCTGGTGGACCGACATCTGGCTGAACGAGAGCTTCGCCGCCCTGATGGAGACGAAGACCACGGACCGGCTGAACCCGACCCTGGACGCCCAGGCCGACTTCTTCCTGCGCGTCGCGGGGATGGCCGCTGCCATCGACGGCGACTCGCTCCGGTCGACCCACCCGGTGCGCTCACCGGTGGAACGACCCGAAGAGATCGGCCAGATCTTCGACGAGATCAGCTACGGCAAGGGAGCGAGCGTCCTCGCGATGCTCGAGGGGTACCTCGGTCCGGAGCCGTTCCGGGCCGGCGTGGCGGACTACCTGCGACGCTACGCGCACGGCAACGCCGAGACCGACGACCTGTGGAGGTCGCTCGAGCGGACCTCGGGCGAGCCGGTCGCGGCGATCGCCGGTCCGTGGATCGACCGACCGGGGCTGCCGGTCGTGACGGCGCGAACGGGACCGGACGGCATCGAGCTCTCGCAACGTCGGTTCTGCTACCTGGGGAGCGAGGTCGCTCCCCCCTGGCCGATCCCGATGGTGGCGGAGGTCGACGGCCGGCGCGAGCGGGTCCGCTTCGACACGGCCCGACAGACCCTGCGAGCGCCGCCCGGGGCCAGCGTGCACCTCAACCCCGGCGCCGTCGGCTTCTATCGGGTCCTGTACGACGCCCCGCTCTACGACCGGCTGCTCCTCGATCTCCCGCAGCGGCCGGCCGCCGACCGGTGGATCGTCCTCGAGGACCTCGCCGCGTTCCTCGCCTCGGGGGACATCGACTGGGCGACGTACGCCCGGTTCGCCGAGGCGCTCCGCGAATCGACCGACCGGCTGACCGTCGAGTCGATCGGCGGCGCGCTGGTGGAGTACGCCCTCGCGTTCCCGGAGCTGGACCACGTACAGCGGGCCGCGCGGTCGTTCTTTTCGGGCCACTCCGAGCGCCTCGGCCTCGCCTGTCGCTCCGGGGAGTCGTCGGTCGACGGGATCCTCCGCGAGCGGATCACGTTCGGTCGCACTCGGATCGACGCGGAGTTCGCCGGCTCCGTCGCGGACGGCTTCCGACGGTGGGACGCCGTGGACCCGGATGTCCGGCTCGCGACGGCGGTTGGATTCGCCCGCTCCGGAGGACAGACCGGCTACCGCCAGCTGCGGACCGCCCTCGACGGGCCCGCCGGGGACGCGGACCGCGGCCGCCTGGTTCGGTCGCTCGGCTGGAGCCCCGAGCCCGAACTGCTCCGCGAGAGCCTCGAGTTCGCGATCTCGGGGGGGACCAACCGCAGCTTTCTCCGGCCGCTCATCGTGCAGGCGGCTTCGAACCCCGCCGGTCGGTCGGTCGTCTGGCCGTGGTTCGCGGAGCGGCTCGACACCCTCGTCGACGTATTCCGCGGATCGGGGAACCTGCCGCTCGTGCTCGAGCAAGCCGTCCCGTCGATGGCAATCGGCCGCGCCGCGGAGGTGCGCGCGTTCTTCGAGGAACACCCGCTCCCCGACGGCACGCGCGGGATCCGCAAGGCCCTCGAACGACTCGAAATCTTCGAGCGGCTCCACCGCACCCTCGCGACCGGCGCGCAGCCCACGTCGCCCCGGGTGGGCGTCGGCTGATCCGTCAGCGGCGACGCGCGACCGGTCGCCGTCGGGCCTCGCCGGCAGGCGCGGACGGTTCGGGGGACCAGATGTACCAGGTGCCCCGAGCCTGGCTCAGGCGCTGTCCGTCCGCCCCGGTGAGCTCGCCCTCGACGAACGCGATGTGGCGTCCGCGGCGCTGGATCCGACCGCGGGCCGTCAGGGTATCCCCCTCGCGGGCGGCCCGCAGGAACTCCACGTAGAGCGAGGTGGTGGCCGTCGTCTCCCCGACCGCGAGGTCCGAGACGACCGCGGCCCCCATCGCGGTGTCGAGGATCGTCGCGTAGACCCCTCCGTGGACGACCCCGTTGATGTTGAGGTGCCGCCGCTCGACCCGGCCGGTCACGGTGCAGACGCCGCGGCCGCTCTCCGCGGCGACGACCCGAAACCCGACCTCGTGGTGGAACCCGGTGCGGGCCGCCCGATACAGGTCCGGGGTCGGCGCGTGCGGGCGGGGCGAGGGGTCGCGCGAGCGTCGGGGCATCGCCGCTCCGAGCGGGGGCGGCGGATAAGTACTCTGCGCGGCCGTCGGTCCGACCGGGATGACGGGGCCCGCGGTGCGCGAGGCGACCTATCAAGCGCCGCCGAACATCGCCCTGGTGAAGTACTGGGGGGTGCGCGACCCGGCGCTCGGCCTCCCGTTCAATTCGTCGCTCTCCGTCACGCTCGACCGGCTTCGATCGCGCACCACCGTCCGCTTTGACGCGGGGCTGACGGACGACGCGGTGGAGCTCAACGGCGTCCCGGCCGGTCCGAAGGAGCGCGCGGCGGTCGTCGCGCTGCTCGACCGGGTGCGTGAGCGCGCGCAGCTCTCCTGGCGCGCCCGGGTACGGTCGGAGAACAACTTCCCCACGGCGAGCGGCCTCGCCTCGAGCGCGAGCGGCTTCGCCGCGCTCGCGGGCGCGGCGAGCGCCGCCGCGGGTCTCGGCCTCTCCGACCGGGCGCTCTCCCAGCTCGCGCGCTTCGGCTCGGGGAGCGCGTCCCGGTCGATCTTCGGGGGGTTCGTCGAGTGGCGGGCCGGCGCGCGCCCGGACGGCCGCGACTGCTACGCCCGGGAGCTGTACCCCCCCGGGCACTGGCCGGAGCTGGTCGATGTCGTCGCGATGATCGAGGACGCCCCGCAAAAGGAGGTCCGCTCGTCCGTCGCGATGCAGACGTCGGTCCGCACCAGTCCCGAGTACGCCCGGCGCATCGGCGATATCCCGGACCGGATCGCCCGCATGCGGCGCGCGATCCGGGACCGGGACCCCGACGCGCTGTTCCCGATCGTCATGGACGAGTGCGACAGCTTCCGCACCGTCTGCGAGACGACCCGTCCGCCGCTCGACTACCTCACCGGCGCGTCGCGCGCCGTGCTGGCGGAGGTCCGCGCGCTGAACCGGGCCGCCGGCCGGCCCGTGGCGGCGTACACGCACGACGCGGGAGCGCATGTGCATGTCTTCACGACCCGTCCGCACCTTCGCACCGTGCGGGGCCGGATCGATGCCACGCCGGGCGTCGGATCGACGTTGCTCGTGCGGCCCGGGCCGGGCGCCCGCGCGCTCCCGTCGCGCGGCGGTCGTCCGCGCTAGGTGACGCGCCGGTCGAGATCCTCGGGCGGGAGCTCGACCCCGATCGACCGGAAGAGGGTCGTCACCTCCGCCACGAAGCGTCGACGGGCCTCCTCGTTCGTCCAGCGCTTGAGGCCGTACTCGATCGCGCGCCGGCTCGTCTCCGAGTTGGAGTGGCCGAACATGTCGAGCGCCCGCGGGTACCACTTGCGGACGGCCGCGTTCGCTTCGTCGGCCGAGCCGTAGTACTTCGGTCCGTCGTGGACCATCCGGCGGAGCACGCTGGCCCCGAAGTTGAGGTGCAGCTGCTCCTCGCTCAGCATCAGCGGCATCGCCCGCGCGAGCGGGCCGTAGGAGCACTCCTGGAAGGCGCGCAGCTGGTAGACGCCGACGCGGTCGACGAGGCAGGTGAAGGCGCCGACGTCCGACCAGCGGTCGAACTTCATGTTGAACGCGTCGAGCTTGTGCTCCCCTTCCCGCTTCGCGAGCAGCTCGTCGATGTACCGCTGCCCCTCCGCCCCGAAGTCCCGAAGGATCCGGCACGCCTGGAGGCCGTGGCGCGCTTCGTCCGCGACGATCCGCGACTCGATCCACCGGTCCTCGAGCGTCGGGGCGCGGTCGAGCCACGGGCGGTGCTGCTGGATCGACGCGAACTCCGTGTCGGCCTGCACGACCATCAGCTTCACGATCAGGCGACCCATGTCCTCGGGGAGCTCCTCCGCGGTCTCGTACTTGCGCACGCCGGTCGAGCTGCCCCAGAGGATCTCGCGGACCGGTTCGATCGTGCCGCCCTGGGCGAGGCTCTTCGGGGCGGGAGCGGACTTCGGCGGTTCGGACGGCGGCATCGGTGCGTGCTCCCAGGAAGGAACGGCTCAACGGCCCTTAAAGGACGGCTTGCGCTTCTCGACGAACGCGGCGAGCCCTTCCTTCGCGTCCTCGGTGACGAAGAGCCGGTTCTGCAGCTCCCGCTCGAGCGCGAGGCCGGCGGTGAGCGGCTCCTCGATCCCCTCGACGACCGACCGCTTGATGAGACTGATCGCGCGCGCCGGGCCGTGGGCGAGGGCGGCGGCGTACGCCTGGACGTCGTGGGCGAAGCTCTCCTTCGGGTAGACGTAGTTCACGAGCCCGATGGCGAGCGCCTCGTCCGGAGAGAGCAGTCGGCCGGTGATCATCAGGTCGAGCGCGCGGGAAGGGCCGATCAGGCGCGGGAGGCGTTGGGTCCCCCCCGTTCCGGGGAGCACCCCCAGGGTCACCTCGGGCAGGCCGATCTTCCCCGACTCCTTCGCCATCATCCGCAGGTCGCAGGAGAGGGCGATCTCGAGGCCGCCGCCGACGCAGTGGCCGTTCAACGCGGCGATGACGACCTTCGGCGTGCTCGCGAACTTGTCGAGCGTCTCCTGGCAGTGGAGGCAGAACATCGCCTTGAAGTCGGGCTGGCTCTGCTTCAGCATCTCGATGTCCGCCCCCGCGCTGAAGAACCCGGGCAGGCTGCTGGCGAGCACGATCACCCGGGCCTGATCGTCGAACCGGAGCTCCTCGATCGCCTGGTCGAGCTCCTTCATCATCTCGAGGTCGTAGGTGTTCGCCTTCGGCTTGCCGATCTCGATGTATCCGACGTGGTCGTCGGTCCGGGTTCGGACGTGCTTTCCTTGCATGGTTCCTCTCGGGGCGGGACGGCCCCCCGGACCGCTCGGAGCGGATAACGCCGACGGAGCGGGGCGCTCAGGCCGGGGCCGAGGGCGGCGCGACGATCTCATCGACCCGGCCGTCCGGGTGACCAACGAAGACGCGGCGCGCCAGACCGCAGAACAGCCCCGTCTCGACGACCCCGACGTGCTCCCGGATCGCCCGGGCGGTGCCCCGGGGGTCCGCGATGGGGCCCGGCGGCAGGAGGTCGAGGATCTCGTTGCCGTTGTCGGTCCGGTACGGGGTTCCCTCGGGACCGGGGCGGAGGCTGACGCGGTAGCCGTCGGCCGACAGCTCGCGCACGAGCGCCGGGCGGGCGAACGGCACGACCTCCACCGGAATCGGGAACCGCTCCCCCAGCGAGCGCACGAGCTTCGAGGCGTCCACGACGACCACGAGCTCCGCCGAGAGGTGGGCGAGGAGCTTCTCGCGGAACAGCGCCCCTCCGCCGCCTTTGGTGAGGTCGAGCGACGGGCTCACCTCGTCCGCGCCGTCGATCATCAGGTCGAACCGGTCGTCGGCCGCCAGCGGCCGCACCGAGAGGCCGAGGGACCGGGCCTCCTCTTCGCTCGCCCGCGAGCTCGCCACGCAATCGAACGGCGCGCCCGGGAATCGGGCGGCGATCGCGCGGATCGCCTCCGACGCGGTCGTCCCGGTGCCGAGAGCGAGCCGTTGCCCCAGCCGGACGCACTGCTCGACCGACCGCGCGGCGGCGGCGGCCTTCGCCCGGTCCTGCGGTCCGTCCATCGACGTCCGCACGCGGACCGGCTATAGAAGCCGTGGGTCCGGACGCCGACATCGCTATCCCCGCCCGACCCTCCGGACGGTCGATGAGCCCGGGGGACCCGCGACCCGAGGCGCCGGTCGTCGTCTCGATCGGTGGGTCGGTCCTGCTCACCGGCGACGGCGACCGCGAGTATCTGGAGGGGCTCGCGGCGATGCTCCGACGGCTGGGGCGGCGGCTCCCGCTCGTCGTCACGACGGGCGGCGGCCGGACCGCCCGGGAGTACATCGGCCTCGGGCGATCCCTCGGCTTGACCGAGGTCGAGCTCGACGAGCTGGGCATCGAGGTGACTCGGCTCCACGCCCACCTCCTCGCGGCCCGGATCGGTCCCCCGGCACCTTCCCACCCGCCCGAATCGGTCCGCGCGACGGTCGCCGCGCTACGCACGGGGTCGCCCGTGGTGCTCGGTGGGACCGAGCCGGGGCATACCACGGACGGGGTCGCCGCGCTGCTGGCGGTCCGCCTCCGCGCCGCCCGGGTCGTCAACGCGACCGACGTGGACGGGGTCTACGATCGGGACCCGCGGACCCACCCGGGCGCCCGCCGGATCCCGTCGATCGGCTGGCCCGCCTTCCGTGAGATGGTCCTCGCGGGGACGACGGGAGAGGCCGGCCAGAACTTCCTCTTCGACCGACTGGGGGCGGAGCTCCTCTCCCGGGCGGCGATCCCGCTCCGCGTCGTCGCGGGCCGGGCGCTCCTCAACCTCGAGAGCGCGATCGCCGGACGCCGGTTCTCCGGCACGACGGTCGTCCCGTAGCCCGCCCCGGGGTCCGACGGCCCGCGGCCGTTATCCCCCGCCCGGGTTCGGGGGGCCGTGCCTCGGATCGTCCTTCTCGGTCCGCCCGGGGTTGGCAAGGGGACGCAGGCGACCCGGCTGAGCGGGGCGATCGGCGTACCGCACCTCTCGACGGGCGATCTCCTGCGGTCCGCGGTCGCGGCCCGGACCCCGCTCGGCCTCCAGGCCGACGAGCAGATCCGCGCCGGCCGCCTCGTTCCCGACCCGATCGTCCTCGACATCCTCCGCGACCGGCTGGCCCGGCCGGACTGCGAGCACGGATTCCTGCTGGACGGATTCCCCCGGAACATCGCCCAGGCGACGGAGCTCGCCCGGATCGCCCCGCTGGACGCCGTCCTCTCCTTCGACCTGCCGAACGAGGTGCTGATCGCCCGCCTCTCCGGCCGGCGCCTCTGCCCTACCTGCCAGTCCGTCTACCACGTCGAAACGCAGCCCCCCCGGGTCGCCGGACGATGCGACCGCGACGGGAGCGAGCTCGTGCAGCGGCCGGACGACCGGCCCGAAGCGGTGCGCACGCGGCTGCGGGTCTATGCCGAACAGACCGAGCCGCTCCTCGCCCACTACCGGAAGCAGGGCCTCCTCCGCCCGATCGATGCCCGCGGGACGCCGGACGAGGTGGCGACGCGGGTGCTCGGGGCGGTCCGCGCGCTCGGACCCTGACGCCCCCTCCTGGCGACCGGGGCGCACCCCGAACCCCGTCGCCGCCGCGCGCAGAGTTTATAGTCGGAACACCGCTCCGCACGACCATCCCGGCTTAGCTCAGTGGTAGAGCGGGGGACTGTAGGTGAGTCTGCCGGAATCCCCGGCGGCCCCCGTGGAAATCCTCAGGTCGCCTGTTCGAGTCAGGCAGCCGGGACCTGAAGACCTGCCGCTCGCCGTTCCCGCGGCCCGACGCGACGCCCCCCTCGATCGATGCGGTTGTCGGGATTCGAACCCGAGTAGGTAGCTTGGGAAGCTACCGTCCTAACCACTAGACCACAACCGCGCGGCGGTGCCGAGGCCGGTCGGCTCTTACCGTTTGTGCGACGTTCGGGCCGCTACAGCAGAAGGCCGACCGACTCGCCGGGGATCGCGGGGGCCCCGGCGAGCAGATCCCCGTTCGAGACGAGCCCCTCGGCCGCCCGGGAGGCGAACCCGGCGCGCTGCAGGATGCGGCGGGCCCGCGCGAAGTCGCTCGCGGAGAGGGCGACGAGCGGCTGGTTGCCCTCGCGGGCGACCAGGATCGCGACGCTCTGCACGTTGATGCGCTCGCGGGCGAGGATCTCGAGCACGCGCAGGAAGCTCCCGGCCCGGTCCTCGAGGCGGACCGCGATCATCTCCCGGACCTCGGGGTCGTAGCCGGCCGCCGCGAGCAGTCCGACCGCCCGGTCGGGGTCGTTCACGATGAGCCGCACCCGGCCCTTCCCGGCCGCGGAGTCGACGCTGATGGCGGCGAGATTGATCCGCGCCTTCGCGAGGGCCTTCGACACGCCGGCGAGCGTGCCGGGCCGGTTCGGCAGCGTCAGGGAGATCTCGCGCAGCGTCATGCGGCGCTCGAAAAGAGACGGCCCGGGACTATAGACCCAACGTCGGAGGGGAACGAGCCACCGGTCGCCCGCCCTTCCGCATGTATTTATACACGAATCGGGCCTAATTTCGGCTACCCGGGGGGGCGCTGTCCCGGGCGATGACGGATGGGAGAAGGGCGAATCGCACGGTCCGGCGCGCGCTTCCGCCGAGCCCGTCGCCTCGACCGAAGCCAGCGCGGCGTGGCGGCCGTCATCGGCACCCTGCTCTCGCTGCTCGTCTTCTTCGCGCTGTTCGGGATCTTCCTCACCCAGTATCTGCCGCTCTGGATGGACTCGAACGAGGCCGCGTTCACGGCGCAGGCCGACGCGGCGATCTCGACGTTCAAGTCGAACGTCGACGCGCAGTCCGCGCTCGGCGCGCCGGCCGTCTATGCGACGACGTTCCCGCTGAGCTCCCAGGGGGTCCCGCTGCTCGCCCAGCCCACGGAAGCGGTCCTCATCCTGCTCCCGCCGAGCTGCCCGGGCGGGTTCCTCGCCAGCGGCGCGCCCGTGACGAAGAGCGCCTGCGTCTTCGAGACGGAGGCGTTCACCGCCGGCCACGGAGCGAAGACGAACACCCCGTGGAACCAGTCGACCACGACCGCGGTCATGGAGATGCAGCTTCCGAACCGATACTTCACCTCGCAGACGTTCTTCTTTGAGGACGACGCCGTGATCCAGACGCAGTACGGGAGCCACTCCGTGATCGTCGGGCCTCCCCCGATCGCGATCACGAAGTCGGGCACCAACACGACCGTGACGACGTCGTTCCTCGGGCTGTACGGCAACTCGACGGTCGTCATCGGGCAGGGCTCCGAGGAGGTCTACTCGCAGCTCGTCTCCTCGAGCTTCACGAGCTCGAACGGGCGGTTCCTTTCGGGGACGGGGGGTTCCGGCGTCCCCGTGACGTTCAACTTCACCTTCCAGATCGGCACGCACAACCTCTGCCCGTGGTACAGCTTCGTACTCGGCCTCATCCAGTCGAGCGGCCTCACCGCGGGCGGATACACCCTCACCGCGAACACGGCGCTCCCCCCGACCGCGACCGTCTGCTCGGACGCGGGCGGCCTCACCTACGACCTGACGTTCAAGGTCCTGAACATCGCCTACGCGAGCGTGGTCCAGAGCTCGCTCGCCGTCAGCCTGGGCGCGGGGGTCGCGTAGCCGTGACGGCGTCGTCGTTCCGCGTCCGCATCCCGCGGGGCGCGGGGAGCGCGGCCGCCGCCCCGTCGGCCGAGCCGTTCCTCGAGTCCCCGACCGACGTGCCGGGGACGTTCATCACCGCGATCCCGCCGCTGCCGGACCCGACGATGAAGGAGCTGCAGGTGACCACGGTCAACCCGCCGTACTCCTACTCGCGGGTCACCTACAGCGACCGGACGAAGGACTACCTGTACGAGGTCATCGAGCCGCAGCTCTCCGCGCACGAGCGGGAGCTCGTCGACCACCTGAAGGTCACGCTCACGCGGATCCTCGGCGGCGACATCGGCAGCCTGTCGGCCGCCGACCGGCGCGCCTACCTGCGCGGCGAGGCCGAGGGGTACTTCAAGTCCCGGGGCGTGCCGCTGAGCCCGATCTCGCTCGAGCGGATCGTCTACTACGTGCTCCGAGACTTCGTCGGCTACGGGCCGGTCGACGCGCTGATCCTGGACGCCGAGGTCGAGGACATCTCGTGCGACGGCGTCGAGGTGCCGTTGTTCATTTTCCATTCGAAGTACGAGTCGGTGAAGACGAACGTCGTCTTCCCCGACGAGGAGTCGCTCAACTCCTTCATCGTCATGCTCGGCCAGCGGTGCGGCAAGGCCGTCAGCGTTTCCGCCCCGATCCTCGACGGGACGACCCCGGAGGGTCACCGGGTCCAGGCGACGTACGCCCGCGAGGTGACGACCCGGGGAGCGAGCTTCACGATCCGCCGGTTCAAGGAGCGACCGTTCACCCCCGTCGACCTCGTCATGATGGGCAGCGCGAGCGAGGAGATGGTCGCCTACTTCTGGCTCGCCGCGGAGCAGGGCGAGTCGGTGATCATCTGCGGCGGCCCGGCGTCCGGGAAGACGAGCACGCTCAACGCGATCTCGCTCTTCATCCCCCCGACCTCGAAGGTCGTCTCGATCGAGGACACCCGGGAGGTGAACCTGCCCCACGAGAACTGGATCCCGGGCGCGACCCGCAGCGGGACCGGCGACCGCGGACCCGACGGCAAGGCGGCCGGGGAGCTCGACATGTTCGACCTTGTGCGGGCCGCCCTCCGGCAGCGGCCGAACTACATCATCGTGGGCGAGGTGCGCGGCAAGGAGACGTACACGATGTTCCAGGCGATGGCGACCGGGCACACGACCTACTCGACGATGCACGCGGACAGCGTGAAGTCGATGGTCAACCGCCTAGAGAACCCGCCGATCAACACGCCGCGGATCCTCCTCTCCGCCCTCAACAACGTCGTCATCCAGATCCAGGCGCGCACCGACAAGGGGGTCGTCCGGCGCCTGAAGCAGGTGCTCGAGATCGTCGGCTTCGAGCCCGAGACGAACGAGCTGATCACCAACACCGTCTACGAGTGGGACCCGGGCACCGACACGTTCGTGTTCAAGGGCCACTCGTTCCTGTTCGACAAGATCATGGAACTGAAGAACTACAGCGCGGACGACATGGACGCCGAGTTCCAGCGGCGGACCAAGGTCATCCGCTACCTGGTCGAGCACAAGATCAACGACTACCGCCAGCTCTGGCAATTGGTCGCGCAGTACTACAAGGACCCCGGGGAAGTCATGGCGCGGATCGGCTCCCCCGAGCCGCCGAAGAAGGGGGAGTGACGTGGCGGCCCGCCCCACCGCGCGCGATGCCCCGGCCGCCCCCGCCGCTCCGTCCGTCCGACCGGTCCGCCTGAAGCGCGGCAACCAACCGACGACGACGACCGTCAGCGGTTTCCAGCGCTGGGCGTGGAAGACGTTCGGCGCCCGGATCACCGCGAAGGGGGTCGACCCGACCCTCGACGACAACCTCGTCAAGGCCCACATGCGGATCCGGGCCGACGAGTACACCGCCAACGCCCTCGCGACCGCGGTCGTGGCGGGGATCGTGGCGGCGGTCGTCGGCGTCGGGTTCGGTGTCTTCCTGTACCTCTCGGGACTCGCGATCTTCGGGATCCTCGCGGCCGTCCTGCTCCCGATCCTCGGGCCGGTCGGCGCGTACTACGGGATCCTCAGCACGCCGAGCTCCAAGGCGAAGGAACGCGGCCGGAAGATCGACCGGAAGATCAGTCCCGCGATGAGCTTCGTCTCGGCGATGAGCTCCGCCGACGTCAACATCGACCAGATCTTCAAGGAGCTCGGCCGCCAGAAGATCTACGGGGAGGTCGCCGAGGAGGCCGCCTGGATCACGCGCGACACGGAGCTCCTCGGGGTCGACATCCTCACCGCGATCCGCCGCGGTGCCCAGCGGACGCCGTCCCGCCGATTCCAGGACTTCCTGCAGGGGGTCGTGACGACCGCGACGAGCGGCGGCCAGCTGAAGCCGTACTTCCTGCTCAAGGCCGAGCAGTTCGAGCGCGAGAACAAGCTCGAGATGCTCCAGCGGACCGAGACGATGGGCCTGCTCGCCGAGACGTTCGTGACGGTCGTCGTCGCCTTCCCCTTGTTCCTCGTGATCATCATCGCGATCTTCGCGATCATCGGCGGGGGCGGCTCGTTCATGCTCGAGATCCTCTGGGGGATCGTCGGCGGCATGATCCCGCTCTCCCAGTTCGGCTTCATCTTCTTCATGTATACGCTCACGCAGGAGATGGTGTAGGGTGGCGGTCGCGGACGCTCCGGCCTCGGTCCGGAAGGTGCGGGCGATCTCGGCCGAGGTCGAGCATCCCCCCGAGTCGGTCCTGACGAAGGAGACGATCCTCCTGATCGCCGGCGCGCTCGTCGCCGTGGTCTTCTGGATCTTCGGGTTCCTCATCTACGCCGGGATCGAGAACATCCAGATCCGCCCCGGCGAGGGGACCGGCGCCAACCCGGCGATCGACTTCATGGTCCTCGGGCTGCTCGTCCTGATGGCTCCGTACGGCTTCGCCATGACGGCGAAGCTGCGCCGCATCCAGAAGATCGAGGAGCGGCTCCCGGACTTCCTGCGGGACGTCGCCGAGGCGGGCCGGTTCGGCATGACGCTGCCGGACGCGATCGTCGTCGCGAGCACGGGCCGCTACGGCCTCTTGAGCGACGAAATCCGCAAGATGGCGAGCCAGCTCGAGTGGGGGGTGCCGGTCGCGACCGCGCTGCGCCTGTTCGAGGAGCGGGTGCCGACCCCGCTCATCCAGCGGGTCGTCTCCATCGTCACGCGCGCGAACGAGGCGGGCGGCAACGTCGCGGACGTCCTCACGATGGTCGCCCACGACACGCGCGAGAGCCAGCTCGCCCAGCAGGCGCGCCAGATCTCGATGCTGACGTACGTGACGGTCATCTACATCGCGTTCTTCGTCTTCCTCGTCACGATCTACATCATGGCGGCCGTCTTCCTGCCGCAGATGATCGTCGCGGGCCAGGGGGTCGCGAGCTCGTCCATCTCGAGCTCGGGGGCGGTCGCGATCCAGTTCGCGTTCGTTCCCGTGCTGTTCCTCGCGTTCCTGGTCGCCGTCATCGTCCACGCCGTCGGGGACGGCATCATGGCCGGCATCCTGTACAACGGGCGGATCGCGGAAGGCCTGCAGCACGCGACCATCATGCTCGCGGTCGGCTGGCTGATCATGCGGTTCGTCGTCCCGATCCTGGCGGTGTGAGGTTCCACGATGGCATCCGATACCGTCTCCCCGCCGCCCACCGACGACGACGCCCCGGTCGGCCGCGCGCCGAAGAAGCGGGCGTTCTTCTCGCCGTGGCTGCGGGTCGGCGCCGCCATGCGCCGCGGCACCGCCGAGCCCCGCCCCGTCCGCCTCGCCCGGCTCGGCGTCTCGGGCCAGGGGGCCGACCGCGACGTCACGCCGGTCCCGCCGATCACCGACCCCGCGGTCAAGCAGATCGACCTCGCCCCGATCCGCCCGGGATTCTCCTACGTCCGCGTGGCGTTCGACACCGCCCGCAACGAGTTCCTCTACGAGGTCATCGAGCCGCCGCTCACCCCGATCGAGCACGAGCTCGCCGACCGGCTGCGCACCGTGCTCGTCTCCGCGTTCGAGCCGCTGCCCGACCACGAGATCGCCACGAAGCAGAACGAGCTGCGGCGGATGGTCGACGCGAAGCTCCAGGAGTGGGAGCTCGCCCCCGGTCCGACGACGAAGGGCCGGATCCTCTACTACCTCGAGCGGGATTTCATCGGCTACGGGATCGTCGACGTCCCGATGACGGACAGCGAGGTCGAGGACATCTCGTGCGACGGGGTCGGCATCCCGCTCTACATCTACCACCGAAAGCACGGCTCGATCCGCTCGAACCTGAAGTTCCACACGGCGAAGGAGCTCGACGACTACGTCATCTGGCTCGCCCAGCGCTCGGGCAAGCACATCTCCGTGGCGAGCCCGGTGCTCGACGCGACCGTCCCGGACGGCTCGCGTCTCCAGGCGACGCTCGGGATGCACGTCACCAAGCGCGGCAGCACGTTCACCGTGCGGCGGTTCCGCGACAATCCGTTCACGCCGGTCGACCTGCTCAAGTTCAAGACGATGAGCCCGGAGATGATGGCCTACCTCTGGCTCGCCATCGAGAACGGCCAGTCGATGATGGTCTGCGGAGGGACGGCGAGCGGCAAGACGACGACCCTGAACGCGACCCTCCTGTTCATCCCGCCGCAGATGAAGATCGTCTCGATCGAGGACACGCGCGAGCTGAACCTTCCCCACGAGAACTGGGTCCCGTCCCTGACGCGCGCCGGCTTCGGCGCGAAGAACGTGATGACGGGGAAGGCGCCCGGCGAGATCGACATGTTCGACCTCCTCGCGGCGGCGCTCCGCCAGCGCCCGCAGTACCTGATGGTCGGGGAGGTCCGGGGCGCCGAGGCGTTCATCGTCTTCCAGGCGATGGCGACCGGCAAGACCTGCTACACGACGTTCCACGCGGAGAGCGTGAGCGCGATGGTCCATCGGATGGAGAACCCGCCGATCTCGCTCCCCCGCTCGCTCGTCTCGGCGCTGAACCTCGTCCTCTTGCAGCGGCAGGTGAAGGTCGGCACGAAGATGACGCGGCGCGTCCAGTCGCTCACGGAGATCGTCGGCCTCGACCCCGAGACGAACGAGCTGATCACGAACTCGGTCTACTCCTGGAACCCGGCGGACGACACGTTCCTCTTCTCGGGCCACTCGTACATCTACGAGCGGGTCGCGCTGATGAAGAACCTCTCGATGAAGGAGATGGAGCGCGAGGTCCGCAACCGGGTGGAGATCCTCGACTACATGATGGCGAAGGACGCCCACGCGACCCGGCAGAACCCGTACACGCACCGGGACGTCGGCCAGCTCGTCTCCTTCTACTACAAGGAGCCGGCGAAGGCGCTCGCGGAGACGCGCGACGAGCTCGCCCGCATGAAGCCGCCCGCGCGCTAGCGCTATTCGACCGGGCGGCTCGCCGCCGGGGATGGCCGGGCCGTTCGCGCGGATCCCGTTCAGCCGCGGACGGTCGGTCGTCCTCTGGCAGGAGGACGCGCTCGCGGCGCTCCCCGTCCGCGTGCCCCGGGCCGACGTCGTCGTCACGAGCCCGCCGTACAACCGCGGGGTCCCGTACGCGAGCTACGGCGACGCGCGTCCGCGCGCCGAGTACCTCGCCTGGATCGCCCGCCTCGGCCGGACGGTCGCCGACCGCCTCGCCCCGAACGGCTCGTTCTTCCTCAACGTCGGCGCCGCGCCCAAGGACCCGTGGATCGCCTGGGACGTCGCCCGGGAGGTCGGCCGCTCGCTCGTCCTGCAGAACACGATCCACTGGGTGAAGTCGATCGCCATCGACCGGGAGGCCGCCGGGCGCTCGGCGGGCCTCGGCCGCGACCTCGCGCTCGGCCACTACAAGCCCCTCGTCTCGGACCGGTTCGTGCACGGCGCGCACGAGTATGTCTTCCACTTCACCCGGACCGGGCGCGTGCCGATCGACCGGCTCGCGATCGGGGTCCCGTACCAGGACAAGTCGAACGTCGGCCGGTGGCGGCGTGCGGCGGGCGACCGGCGCTGCCGCGGGAACACCTGGTTCCTGCCGTACGCGACGATCCGCCGGCGCGCGACCGACCGGCCGCACCCGGCACCGTTCCCGACCGAGCTCCCCGAGTGGTGCGTTCGCCTGCACGGCGTCGGGCGAACCCGCCTCGTCGTCGACCCGTTCGTCGGGATCGGCGCGAGCGCGCTGGCGGCGGTGCGCCTCGGGGTCGGGTTCGTCGGCTTCGACGTCGACGCGGGGTATCTCGCGACGGCGGCCGAGCGGGTGCGCGCGGAGCTCGCGCGGCCGAAGGGCGGCCGGGTCCGGCCTACCGGTCGTCCGAGGGCGACGACGCGCCGCTCTCGGCCCCGTCCGACGGGGCCGACCACTCGCGCATCGGCGTCCGCCTGACACCGGCGGCGGCGGCGAAGGCGTTCTTGGTGCCTTCCTTCGCGCGCTTCCCCGCGATCACGACGGCGTCCCGGGCGGCGCCCGCGGCGCGGGCGGTCCCGGCGCCGATCGCGGTGCCGGCCGAGGCGATCCGGCCGGGGATCCGGCGGACCTCCTCGTCGACCGAGTGGCCGAGGTTCGACAGGCCGTCCTGGATGTCGAGGGCGAGGTACTTCGCTTCCTTGCCGGTCGCGCGCCCGAACCGCTCGATCTTCTGGTCGAGGTCCCCGACCTCGTGCTTGAAATCGCGACCGAGGCCGGCGGTGGCGTGGCTGATCTCACGGAGATGCTGTCGGAACTGGGCCTGTTCCTGGGACTCGGGCATGGCTCCCTCGGGCCGAGGAGCGCGGCTTCGTCAGATAAACCTTCACCGCCACAGGAACGGCGTCATCCGCCCATCCGGCGGTCGCTGCGCCGGCGACGGCCCCGGGCGGTCGGGGGCACGACGGGCGGGGGGACCGGGGCGGGCGCCGCGACGCGACGCTCGACCTCGCTGCCGTGCGCCCACCGGACGAGCAGCTCGACCCCCAGGTGGGTCGGCTCGGTGACGACCAGCTCCCCGCCGAGCGTCCGGGCGATCGACCGCGCCGCCGCCTCGAACTCGGGGTGGGCGGACTTGAGCAGGACGAGCGTGCTCCGCAGCGGCGAAACGGTCGCGAGCTCCCGCGCCCGGGCGAGCGCGTGCTCGAGGGCCTCGTCGAGCTGGCCCGAGCGGACGCTTCCGTCGTCGGCCGTGTACGACTCGGGCAGGCCGTCCGTGATGAGGTACACCTCGCGCCGGCTCGCCCGGGACGACTGCAGGAGGAGGTGGGCCGCCCGCAGCGCTTCGGCGGTGTTCGTGAACGAGCCCGCCCGGCACTCCCACAGCTCGACCAGGTCGAGGACGCTCACGGTGTTGTCGAACGCGAGCAGGTCGACGGTCGCGTCCGGATGGCGTCGCCGGATCGCGACGTACAGCGCGAGGAGGGCCTTCTTCGCCGCCTCCAGCTTGCCGCCCTCCGCCATGCTCCCCGAGCGGTCGAAGGCGAGGACGACGTGGACCCGCTCTGAGGTGATCTCCCGGTAGACGTAGCTGGTCGACTCGTCGATGTGCCGGGAGCCGTTCAGGCGCGCTGCCAAGAGCGAGCCAGAGACGTCGAGGTGCGCGACCTCGTCCGGCTGGCGAAGGCGGGCCTTCTCGTAGACCCCGGTCGCCCCCCCGCCCTTGAGCGAGAGGCGGACGTCGCCGGGGAGGCGCCGGCTCTCCTCCTCGAGCAGGAGCTTCGCGAACCGCTCCACGAGGCCGTAGGTTACGGCGAGCTCCCCGCCGCGCTCGGCGACGAACCCCCGCTCCTTGAGCTCCCGCTCCAAGCGCTTCTCCTCGGCGTCCCGCAGGCGATGCTCCGTCTCCGCCTCCGCCCGGCGGCGGGCCTCCGCCCGCTCCTCCTCGAGGCGGCGTCGTTGCGCCTCCGTCGCGCGTCGCCGCTCCTCCGCCTC
Source organism: Thermoplasmata archaeon (assembly GCA_035499455.1). Lineage (GTDB taxonomy): Archaea > Thermoplasmatota > Thermoplasmata > Lutacidiplasmatales > UBA184 > Lutacidiplasma. Next base: position 278,876 of record DATJYS010000005.1, read on the forward strand.
GCGTTCGAGCTCCCGCTCCCGGCCCTTGAGGCTCTTCGAGACCCGGTCCGTCAGCTCCTGTCGCTGGGGCGGCGAGAGGCGCGCGAGCGTCTCCCCGAGGGGGGAGGCGCCGAGCGACCGGCCCGCGCCGCTCGGGGTCGCGATCGTCAGGCTCCGGCCCTCCGCCCGGGCCGGGGGGGCCGGGCCGGACCGGTGGAACAGCCGCTTCAGCCACGCGACGAACCGGGCGAACGCCGCCCGGATCCGGGCCCCGAGGCCGGGCCGGGGCGGCGGCTGGTTCCACGAGGCGTCCGGCGCCAGCAACGCCGACTCGAAGTCCGCCGAGAGATCGATGGGGGGAAGGCGCGACCAGTCGACCGACCGGGCCTTGGCGAGGCGCGCCTCGAGTTCGGCGATCTGGCGGGCGACCTCGGCATCGCTCTTGCGCTCGAACTCGGAGAGCTCCCCGGCCCGTCGGTCGTACTCGCCCATCAGGCGGCCGACCCGGCGGGTCGACTGCCGGCGCAGCCGTTCGCGCAGCCGATCGAGCCGGCTTTTGAGCGCGGCGTCATCCCGCGCCTTCTCCCGCAGGAGGTCGCGGGCGCCGTCGACCCCGCGCTCCGCGAGCGCCCGGACGAGCGCTTCGCGGTCGAGGGCGTCGAGCAGGTCGTCGGAGACGACGTCGTCCGCGAACGCGGCGCAGTCCGGCAGCTCGAACGGACCGCTAGAGGGGAGCGTCGTCGTTGTCTTCCTCCGTGCAGGAAAACAGCGAGAACTCCTCGAGCAGCCGATAGACGCTCAGGGCGGCGTCGGTCGGCGCGATCCCCGCTCCCGGATGCTCCCGTTCGGCGACGAACCGCGAGAAGCCGCGGAACCGCGGGAACAACGGGCCGTCCGTCGCGAGCCCCGCCGACAGGGTCGCGTCGTCCTTCAGGCGACGGCCCTCGCCGACCAGCTCCTCGGCCTCGCCCTTGTTCTCCTTGAGGACGGTCCGGAAGTACCGGCACCAGTAGACCCCCGCGCTCCGCTTCAGGGCGGGGGCGAGGTACTGTTCGATGAAGTCGTGCACGCGCTTTTCGTTCTGCCGGAACGAGTCGCCGCTCCGCGCGCGGATCCGTCCCCGCATGGCGTGCAGGAGGCCGGCCTTCAGGTCGGCGCTCGACGGGATCGGGCGGCCGGCAAGGAGCGCGATCGCCGCCGTCCGTTCGGCGACGTCGACGAGGGTCCGGTTGGAACCGACCTCGCCGATGTCCGGGTTCTCGTCGCTCATTCTAAGGCGCCACGCCTCGACCACGCGGACCCCCGCATCGACCAGGATCTCGGGCAGGAACGTCCCCGGCTCGTCCGACCGGCCGAGCTCCACGATCCGGCGGTTGCTCGCGTGGCGGTCGTTGAAACCGATGTGGACGCTCGTCAGGCGGTCGGAGAGCGGGTCGTTGATGTTGTCGAGGTCGGAGAGGTTCGAGGTGCCGATCGCGACGAACGACCCGGGAAAGCTCTCGCGGGACTTCGACGGGGTCACGGTCCCCTCCTGCAGCGACTGCAGGAGAACGTTCTGCGTTCCGAGCGGCAGCTTGCCGATCTCGTCGACCAGGAGGAACCCCCGGTTCGCCTGCAGGAGCTTGCCCGGCTCGAGCACGAGGGGGCTCATCGGATCCCCGACCTCCTCGAGCTTGCGCAGGTTGATGTTCCCCGTGAGATGGTCGGGGAACACCTCGGAGCTTCCCTGCAGCCGCGCGAACCCGTACCCCTCGCGGAGCCGGACATACTCGGCCGGGACCTTGGTGCCGTCGACCGTCCCCGGGTCGAAGCGGGCGAGGTCGCCCCCGGGAGAGAATCGGCGACGGCAGATCGGGCACGGCGGGAACCGGGCTGCCGCGGCGCGGTCGACCAGGCTGAGCGGGGAGTCGAGCACGGGGCATCCCTGGACGACCCAGACGTCCTTCGGGAACAACTCCCAGAGGTCCTTGGCGAGGCTCGTCTTGCCGGCCCCGGACGGACCGAAGAAGAGGAGATGCGACCCCGCGACGAGCGCCGCGACGAGGTCCTCATACGTCCCCTCCGGGAGGATCGTGCGGGGGAACAGGGCGCGGATCGCCTCGTCGTGGCTGTACCCCTGACGACGCAGGCCGTCGATCGTCCGCAGGATCGTGTGGCGGAACCGCTCCGCGGGAGACTCCAGGACCGGGTACGCGGCCTTCACCTCGGCCGCGGTCGAGCGGGTTCCCAGGGCGGGCGGCTCTCGGGGGGCGGCCACGGGCCGCGCAGTTGGGTTCAGGATAAGAGATTGCCGCGTGCGCGCACGGCGGGGAGCCGGCTCGTCTGCCCCGTCGGCGCCTCCGGCGCGCGGCGCGGGGTCCGTCGTTCGCGACATGGTTAAGTAGGCTACCCCGCTCCGCGGCCCGCGACCGATGGCCGACAAGGAGACGTCCTCCTCCCGCAAACCCGCGCTCGCGCGGGGCGTCAAGGACAAGTGGCGATCCAAGCACTGGATCCGGGTCCGGGCGCCGGGGCTGTTCCAGCACGTCGAGCTCGGGGAGACCGTGGCGACCGAACCCGAGCAGGTCGTCGGCCGGACGATCGAGGCGACCCTCCCGGAGCTGTCGGGGACGCCGGACGCGGGAAAGGCGCACGTCAAGCTCCGCTTCCAGATCGACCGGCTTGGCGGGGACGGGGTGGCGGAAGCCCGGTTCATCGGGCACGACCTGACGTCCGACTACGTGCGGCGCCTCGCGCGGCGCAAGCGCTCGAAGATCGACATCTCCGTGATGGTCACGACCAAGGACGGGGTCAAGTTCGTGTTGAAGCCGGTGGCGGTCGGCGAGCAGCGGCTGCAGACCCGCCTGCGCGCCGAGCTCCGGCACCGGATCGTCGAGATCCTGAATACGCAGGCCCACCAACGCACGGCGCCGCAGTTCGTGGGCGACATGTTGCAGGGGGAGCTGTCGAAGGCGCTCTCCCACGGCGTGAAGTCCCTCTACCCCCTCAAGAAGATCGAGATCCGCCGCTCGGAAGTGCTCGGGGTCATCTCGGACGAGATCCCCGTGCCGGAGCCGGCCGCCATCCCGGACGCTCCCGCGCCCCCCGCGGAGATCGCGGAGGACGGCGGACCCGCGGCCTAGCGGCCGGGGGAGAGCCGGATGGCGCGACCGTTCGCTGTCGGAGTGGCTCAGCCCGGTAGAGCACGGGACTCATAGCGGAACGTCCACGACGTTCCGGGAGACATCCTGGGGCCGGGGGTTCAAATCCCCCCTCCGACACATTTTACCGATACCTCGCCGAGGTTAGAGGGAGCTTGAACCGACCCGGGCCCCGGCAGGGTCACCGTCGACGGTCGTCGATCCGGGATCGATGATTGCACGCTCCACCAAGACGATCCGAGGAGCCCGGGAGAACGAAGCGGGGAGTCGGAGGCGGCCGATCCGAAGAGTCTCGTCAACCGATCCTCCCAGCCGTGCGAATGAACCGTCACGGGGGAACGGATCGAGCCACGAGCTGTACGGGATTTCCGTCGGGGTCACCGACCCACGCCGACCGTAGGGCGCCCCCGGCGAAGGTGTGGGGAGGACTCAGGGACGGAGCACCGTGAGAGAGCATCCACGAGAACGCGGCATCGGTATCGGCCACCCAGACCACCACCTCGCCCCGCGGCGGTCCTCCGCCACCGGAGAGTCCGTGGTCCCGCTCCAGAGCCTCGACGGTCGACACCCCGAGATTCAACTGACCCAGCTCCATTTCGACATGGGTCGGTGGACCTCCCTGGGGCGCCCGGAACGTCTCTGTGAACCCCAAGCGGCCGCGGTAGAACTGGAGCGACTTCTCGATGTCGTTCGTGTAGAGGTTGTACAGGACGTTCGTGAAGGTCGGACGGGCGGCAGGGTTGGGGGTCGCGCGCACCGGGAGCTGAGTATAGAACACGATGCGGTTCCCGTCGGGATCGGCCACGCAGGCGCTGTGAATGTACCCCAGAAAGTCGTACGGGGGTTTCACCGACGGTGCGCCCTTGGCGACGGCCCATCCGTACGCGCCGTCGACATCCTCCGTCCGGAGAGCCACCTCAAAGCGAGGCGGCCCTCGGCCGGTCGGAATGCCGTGCGTGCGTTGCAAGGCACCGAACGAGGCGACTCCGAGCGTGAACGAACCGAGTTTGAGCTCGACATGGTCCGGCGGGCCCTCCTTGGGTAGCCGAAAGATCTCGGTGAACCCCAGCGCGCCCCGGTAGAACCGGAGCGACGCGTCGAGGTCAGCTGAATAGAGATTCACCTGAGGATCCACGAAGGCGGCCGGTGGAATCGTGCCGTTCGGATCGGGCATCCGGGTTTCTCGCTCCCACCCCAACGGGCCCTCCCTGAGTCCGCGTCCCGGTGGATAAAGGGTCAGGGAGTCCGGCTCCTAAAATCGGCCGTTCGGCTCTCGACGCCAATGGATCGGACCGATCTCCGCATCTTCTCCCGGTTGGTCACGGACGCCCTCCGTTCGGACGAAGCGATCGGCCGGGACGTGGGGCTAACCGGCAAGGCGGTTCGCACCCGTCGCCAACGACTGGAGGCCGCCGGAGTCCTATCGGAGTACGGCATCCACCCGGCCGCCGAGATTCTCGGCCGACACGCGCGTACGTGGCGATTCGTGGGAAGGGACGCGCCCGGGCTTCCCGTATCCCGGTTGGCCGAGATCGAGGATCTCGCGTACGTGCTACGGTTCCGCCCGAACTTGCACGTGGCCGTTCGATTCACGAAGGAACCCGACCCGCCGGCCGATCCGAACCTCTCCCGGATACTGGGCCGTCCGATCGAAGGACCTCCGGACGGGCGTCCTTCGGCTTCGTCGATCTCTGCCGACGAACTTTCCCGGGCGGATTGGAAGGTGTTGGAGGCGGTGGTTCGATCCCCGCGCGCATCGTACTCGATCAAGGCCAAGCAGGCGGACGTCTCGGCCCGGACCTTTCGTCTCCATCAGTCGAAGATGGAGGCCACGGGCGCCCTGGAATGCGTCATGATCCTGAACCTGGAACGAGAGGCGGGTCTTGCGACCTACGGGATCTGGCTCAAGGTGGACGATTCGTTCGATGAGAAGGCCCTGGAGCTTCCGCGCCTCTGGGATCGTCCCCACTGGACCCAGAATCCCCGCGGAGTGTTTCTGCTCGGAAGCGCCGAGAGCTACTTCGAGGCACGCGAAGTGGAGCTCCGGCTCCGAGCGCTTCCGGGCGTTGTTGGCGCCGATCCGCTCATCCCGGCGGGGGGGTTCTTCGCGCGCGAGCGCTTCCTGAAGTGGATTCGGGCCGAGCGCGACCGATTCTTCCCATCCCCCGGTCCGAACTCGTAGGCGGCTTCGTCGCTGGTGGTCCCTCCCCGAGGACTCCCGGCACGCCCCGAAGTCGGGGAAGGAGGCGTTGGGTCCCCTCTCCGCGATACGCGACGTCGGGGAGCGGCACGGATCGGCGATGCCGCCGTCCTATACCTCTTGCCGAGCTCCCCCCGTAGATCGACGAGGCTCGAACGAGGGGGCGTATCGGATGGGCACCCTCTCCGAGCCGGCCCTCCCCACGAACGACGGCGGTGGATCCGGCACCGGAGGCCGGTGCGGTCGGGCCCTCAGACGCTCCACTCCCATACCCGGGGGAACGAAAGAAGCCGGAGGCGTATCTGGGGAGCCCGGGTGGTAGGACGATGGGGACCCTGCGAACTCTTCCGACCTACGAGGTCGTTCAGCGCACCTACCCGCGACCGACCCGCGAGGGCGACGAGATCGCGAAGGCGATCGGACGGGCGATCGACGGGGCGCTCTCCCAGATCGGCCACCAGGCCCGAATCGGGCGGCGGCCGACCGTCTCGGCGATGCGGGCGACCGCCGAGACGCTGCTGGACGAGGAGATCGAGACCGCCGGGGAGGATCTCTCGCCCGAGCTCCGGGCGAAGACGCTGACGGAGATCCAGGGGGTCTTGCTGGCGTACCGCGCGAGTCCGATCCTTGGACTGCCGCGCCCCAAGTCCCGACTGATCGTGATCGGGAACGAGGTGGGGATCTACGCGCAGCCGGACTACTGGGACGGCGCCCGCCGGTTCTTCGAGATGAAGAGCTACCTGGCCATCCCGCCGCCTCCCGATGTCGCGCTGCAGCTGCGGCTGTTCCAGCTCGCCTTCCCCGGGCTGGAGTCGATCCTGATCTGCCTCGACCGACATGCGAGCCCGGTCACGGTCCGCACCCTCACCCTCCCTCCCCCCACGCCCGAGGAGTCCGCGCTCGCACTGCGCCGGGCCTACGACCTCGCCCGGGAGCACGGCGAGCCGAAGGTCCTCGAATACCTCGAGGGCCCGTTCGTACCGTACCCAATCCCTCCGCCCGTCCTGTGACCCGGGGCAACCGGATCCGCCCGGCGGACCGCCGGAAATATTTGGTCGGACCATCCCTCGGGGGAGGACGGTCCGACCGCCGGGGGAGAGGGCGTTCTAGGGCAGGGCCACCCTGGGCTCCGTCCGGGGCGCCGTCCGGGGGCCGAGTGGAGTGGGCTCGGCGGGGTTCCGGTCCGTCACTCGCCGCTTCTCCTCGGCCCGAGGGACTCGGGCCACCGTTATAGACCCTTGGTTAGGACCTAAACAGCGGCAAACGGCCACGAATTATCCGGCGTTGTTTCCCATAGTGCCGCGGGCCGCGGTACCGGGGTCCGTGAGCACCCATCGCTCGTAGGCGGCGAAATCGAACTCCCGACCGAGGTACCGGCGGACCAGCTCCGCCGCGGGGCGACGGCTACCGGGGATCAGGATCTCCTCCGCGTACCGTTCCGCGGCGGCCCGGTCCGTCAACGATCCGCTGCGGTGGAACGGGGTCAGTAGGTCGCGCGCGATGACCGCGGACCAGAGGTAGGTGTAGTAGCACGCCGAGTAGCCGGTCAGGTGCCCCCACGCCGTCTGGGGGTGGTAGCCGGGGTCGAGCGGCACGGGGGAGCGTCGGTCCCAGACGGACCGGAAGACGGCCGTCGTGTCGATGCCGGCGGGGTCGCGCCGGTACAGGTCGAGCGATATCCCGGCCAGCGCGACCTGCCGCAACTGCCGCTCCGCGCGGCCGACCGCCTCCGCGGCGGCGAGCCGGCGGAGCAGGTCCGGCGGGATCGCCTCGCCCGTGTCCGGATTGCGGGCGAACCGGGCGAGGGTCGCCGGGTCGCGGGCCCACTCCTCGAACAACTGGGACGGTGCCTCGATGAAGTCGAGCTCGATGTACCCCATCGACGTGTACAACCACGGCCCGTGGCCCGAGAGCAGGTTGTGCAACAGATGCCCGAACTCGTGGAAGAACGTGATCACGTCCCGGTACTCCATCCGCGCCTCCGCCGTCGGGGTCCGCGCGTCGAGGAAGTTGCAGACGAGCGCCGCCTGCGGAAGGTCGCCGGTCGCCACGCCGGTCCGCACGTCGAACTGGGCCGCGTGGCTGTACTTGTCCGACCGAGGGACGAGGTCGAGGTAACACCGTCCCAGCGGGCGCCCGTTGCGCTCGACGTCGTACGCCTCCACGGTCGGGTGCCACAGCGGTCCCGGAGCGCACGGCCGGAACGCGATCCCGAACAGCTCCTCGCACAGCCGGAACAGCCCGTCGCGCACCGAAGGGTACGGGAGGTACGACCGGAGGACCCGGGGGTCGACGCCGAACTCCTCGCCTCGGATCCGCGTGTCGTAGTAGCCGTCGCCCCAGAAGCTCGCGTCCCATGGGTCGAGCGTCTGGGCCGACGGCTCGCTGCGGCGTTTGCGCTCGAGGAACCGGAGATGGTCGCGACGGGCGGGTTCGCTCAGGAGGCCCGCGAGCCGGTCGAGGAAGTCGGCGACCGCCTGGGGCCGCTCCATCATCTTGTCCTCGATGGCGAACTCCGCGTAGTCCGCATAGCGGAGGAGACGGGCGAGCTCGTGCCGCTCCCCCAGCAGGCGGTCCAGGACCGCGAGGTTCTCCGGGTGGGCGACGTTCAGCACCTCGGCGAGGAGCCGGCGGCGGACCTCGGCGTCGTCGCAGCTCGCTAGCACGGGAACGACGTCGGGGTACTTCGTCGTGATCCGGATCGTCCCGTTCGGGCCCGCGGCGTGCGCGGCGAGGTAGTCAGGCGGGAGTCCCTTGAGACGGCCGGGTCCGTCGAGCTCGATCGCGCGCTCCCCCTTCGCGATGTTGCTGCTGAACTGATTCACGGTCTGGTCGATCCGGTTCGAGAGGGCGACCAGCCGTTCGCGTCGCTCGGGAGGCTGTTCGACCCCCGCCCGCCGCATCTCGCGCAGCATCTTTTCGACCGCGAACCGCTCGTCCGGCCCCGCCTCTCCGAGCTCGATCGCGCGCAGGGCACGGAACAGCCGGTCGTTCAGGCGCAGCTCGTTGAAGAACCGGTCCGACGCCTCCGAGATCTCCCGCGCGGCGGCGCGGATCTCGGCGTCCGGATGGACCTGGAAGAGGAACGACCCGTGGTTGCCGACGTCCCGCGCGCTCAGGAGGGCCCGGTCGAGCGGACGAAGGAAGTTCGCGAGTGTCGGGTTCCCCGGGAGCGCGAGGAGCTCGTCGACCCGGCTTCGGCTCTGGGCTAGGATGTCGTCCGCCTCGCGGCGCAGCTGTTCGGCGGAGAGCGAGAACGGCAGTCGGCCCAGCGTGACGGTCCGGGTCGATGTCGCGCCCGCCACCGAGGGTCCCCCGTCGGGGGACGCCTCGGCCCGTATATCCTCGACGCGGGTCCGGGCTAGCCGGACGTAGTCGGGCTCGAGGGCACCGCCCCCTCGAGCAGGGCGTCCAGCAGGCCGACGGGCGGGCATCCGAACCGCAGCAGCGTGTCGTGGAACGCCCGGAGGTTCCCGGAGAACCGGCTCGTGAGCAGGCGCTTGCGGACGTCCAAGATCGCGAGCTTCCCCAGCGTGTAGCAGAAGTACTCGGGGTCGAACGTCCCCCGGATCGCCTCCCGCTCGGCGGGGAGCCGGTCCAGGAACGCCTCGCGTTCGAACAACTGGGTCGCCTGCTCCACGGTCCACCCCTGCGTATGCATCCGGATCGAGGCGAGGAGCCGGCAGTCCCGCAGCAGCGCGTCCAACAGCTGCGTGGCTTCGGCCGCCACGGCCCCGGCGCCGAGCCCGGCTTCGATCGCGAGCTGCTCGGCGTAATGCGCCCACCCCTCGACGTACGACGGGGAGGCGTAGATCTTCCGGGTCAGCGACCCCGCGTTCGCGCGGAAGTGGAGCGCCTGCAAGTAGTGCCCCGGATACACCTCGTGGACGGCCGTGTTGCGCAGCATCGGGCGGTTCATCGTCCGCAACCACTCCTGCTGCTGTTCCGGCGTCCACGCCGGGTCGACGAGCGTGACGAAGTAGATCCCCTCGGTCACGTGGGCGTCGAACGGCCCGGGGGCGTCCATGCTCGCCGTGGTGGTCGACCGCCCCCAGACCGGGGTCTCCTCGACCCGCACGGCGGCCGGTTCCGGGATCGTCGCAAGCTGCTTCGCCTCGACCAGGGTCCGGCACTCGGCGACGTACCCCTGGGCGGTCGCGAGCAGCTCCCCGGCGTTCGGGTGGTCGTGCTGCAGATGAGAGAGCAACGCCGAGACGGGCAGGTGCTCGCCGCGGGCGAGCTCCTCGAGGCGCGCCCGATTGCGTGCGATGTCGGCGACGCCCGCCCGCTCGAGATCCTCGACCGGCGCCTCGATCCCTTCGCGCACGAACAGCAGTCGCTGGTACTTCTCCGGACCGAGGGCGAACGCCGGGTCGGCCCGCGGGAGCTCGGTCTCTCGCAGCCACGCAAGGAAGCCCGTCAGCGCCGCCTCCGCGGTCTCGCGCGGCGCCGCCACCGACGGCCCGAGGCCCTGAGCGGCCGCGAACGCCTCCGCGTCGCGGAAGTGCGACGCCAGGCCGCCGCCGATGGCGAGCGCCAGGTCGACGAACGGTCGCGGGAGCGGACCCGCGAGACGCCGGCGGCCCTGATCGAGAAGCTGCGGGGCGCCCGCGAGCGCGCGCGCGATCGCCTCCACCCGCGCGGGCGCTGGGGCGTACTCCCGGACGAGGTACGGGGTCAGGGAGAGGGCGCTCAGGTACGTCATCGGGTTCCGCTCGAGGCGTTGGGCGTCGACGAGGTCGAACCGGGACCCTTCGAGAACGAGGCGGAGGAGGAACTGGTCGACCCGACGATCGGGCGTCAGCCCCGTGGCATCGACGGCCGTGAGCCGGCCCAGGAGGTCGGTGATCCGGGCGCTCCACCGGTCCGTCGACGCAGGCGAGTAGTCCGGTAGGCGGCCATCGAACTCGTGGCGGCCGAGGCCCACGGCGACCGCCGGTTGGAACTCGAACAGCGCGTCCGCAATCTCCCGTTCGATCGCATCGATCCCTCCTCCGCTCGCCATGGCTCGAACGGTTGGGAGCACGGCAGGCTCTAAAGAGGTGGTATCGACGGGAACGAGCGGCGCGGTCACTCGACCCAGGTCATGCGGCAGTTGGGGCAGGTCCCGTTCTGCAACGGGGTCCGGCACACGAAGCAGGTGCCGAACGAGGACGGGGTCCGGCGCGCCGGAGGCGCGGGGTCCGCTGCCGCCGGCGGATGCGGCGGGGGCGGCGCGGACGGCACCGGGGGAGGTTCCGGAAGGGGCGGCGCCGGCGCCGCGGGGGGTGATTCGACCGGGGGTGGAGCGGAGACGGCGGCCGTCGGTGCGAGCACGGGGTCGGCCGGGGGGGCCGCCTCCGGAGCGTCCGGCGGGGCGTCGTTCTCCGGAGACGGGGCGTCCGGGCGGCGACGGCGGAAGAACATCATCGGCACGGTAGGGGTGAGACGCTTCTTTACTCCTCGGCCCGCAGCGGCGCATCGTTTTCTCCCGCACGGGGTTGGCCGGCCGTGGCGGAATCCCCGACCGAACGCCTGGCCCGGACCGGCGTGACGCTGCCGCCCCCTCCGCGGCCGGCAGGGACGTACTCCCCGGTCGTCCGGTCGGGAACGCTCGCCTGGGTCTCCGGTCAGATCGCCACCGAGCAGGGCGCGGTCGTCCGGCCCGGGTCCGTGGACCGCGACGTCCCCCTCGCGGAGGCCCAGGGCATCGCCCGGCGGGCGACGCTGCAGGCGCTGAGCGCTCTCGCGGCGTCCCTGGGGAGCGTCGACCGGGTCCGGCGGGTCGTCCGCGTGGGCGTCTTCGTGGCGGTCTCTCCCGGGTTCCACCGCGAGCACGAGGTTGCGAACGGCGCTACGCAGCTGCTGGTCGAGCTGTTCGGCGAGGACGGCCGACCGGCCCGGTCGACCGTGGGCGTCGCGGGCCTTCCGCTCGGCGCTCCGGTCGAGGTCGAGCTCTTGGTCGAGACCGGGTAGGGTGCCGTGGATCCGACCCCCTGGTCCGGTGTCTTCCGCGAGGGACGGGACCTCTTCACGCGCAACGCCGAGCCCGGACGCCGGGTCTACGGCGAGCTGCTCCGGACCGCGGGAGGGGTCGAGTATCGGCAGTGGGACCCGTTCCGCTCGAAGGTCGCCGCCCTCCTCGCGAAGGGCGCTTCGAACGAACTCCTCGACCCGGTCGGCTCCGTCCTCTACCTCGGCGCCGCCCACGGGACGACCGCAAGCCACCTCTCCGATCTGTGGCCCGACGCCCGGATCTTCCTTGTCGAGAAGAGCCCGTCGTCGTTCGCCCCTCTGCTGGCGCTCGCGAAGCGGCGCTCGAATCTGCTACCGATCCTCGCGGACGCCCAGCTCCCCGAGCGGTACCGGGCCGAGCTTCCTGAGGTCGATCTCCTCTACCAGGATGTGGCCCAGCGAGACCAGGCCCGGATCTTCGTGGACAACGCCCGAGCGACCCTCGCCCCGGGAGGCCGGGGCATCCTGATGCTGAAGGTCCGCTCGGTGACGCAACGACGTCCGTCCGCCTCGGTGGTCCGGGAGGCGCGCGGCGAGCTCGTCCGGGGCGGATTCAAGATCACGTCGGAGACGTCGCTCGCCCCGTTCTCCCGCGACCACGTGGCGTTGCTCGCGCGCCGGTAGCCCCTCTTCCCATCGTTCGCCGGGCGCTGCGCCCGAAAGTATCCCGCCGGGCTCGCTCCGCCGGGTGGAGGAGTGGCCCGATCGGAGTTCGGCCAACCACGGGCCCGGGCCGTCGTCCGATGGATCGGCCCGCTCCTCTCGACCGCGCTCCTGCTGATCACCCCCCCGGTCGGAACCTCCTTCACCCCCCGGCTGGGCGCGAGCGCAGGGACCGCTGCCTCGCCCCCGTCGGGCGGACCGAACCTGACCGTCGATCCGGCTTCGTGGTGGATGACCGGTGGGACCTCGGCCCCGGTAACGGCGGCGTGGACCGGGGTGCGCGCCGGGTGCACCGTGGAGCCCGAGTGGTACCGCTGGTCGGTCGGTGCGGGAGGCTCGGAGGGGCTTCTCCTCCCGACAAACCGGTCGACGGCCACGTTCAGCGCCGTCTCGAGCGAGAGCGGTCGAACGGAGATCTCGGTCGACGGCGCGGCCGAGGTCGACTGCGGCCGGAACGAGACCGCCGTGTACGGCCATGGCAACGCCACGATCCGTGTCGACGCACCGCTGGCCGTCGACGAGCTGCGGATCGCGCTCCCCTCCCGAGGCGACTCTCGGGAGGCAGAGGTCGAGGGGACGCTCCGCGGCGGTCAACCTCCGTTCGCGGTCCGCCTGGACTGGGGGGACGGGACTCTCACCAACGCCACCGTCGAGGCGGACGGCAACTTCTCCGTCGCCGGTCTGCCGGGGACGGACCCGAGAGGCCCGACCGTCGTCGTGACCGACTCGGCCGGCCTCGTCGCGCACGGGACGGTGGAGGAGAACTCCACGCGCTCCGGGAATTTTGTCGTGCTCATCGAGCCGTCGACGTACACCGCCGACGTCGACGTCCCGGTCACGTTCCAAGTGGTCGCTTCGACCGCCGGGAACTACTCCACGGTCGACGTGTGCGAGGACGCCGTCTCCCTCCCGGCGGGGCCGAGCCCGCCCCCGGCGAACGAGTTCACGTGCGCCTTCGCGAGTCCGGGCGTCGCCAACGTGTCGGTGGTGGCGGTCGAGAACTCGTTCCCGTTCGCCACCTCCTACGCGCAGCTCCTCGAGCCGGTCGTTCCGGCGTTCTCCGTCCGACCCGCCTCGAACGATACGCCCGGCGAAGTGGGCCGGGAGACCTACGTACCGATCGACCTCTACGGAGGGGTGCCGCCCTTCCGGCTCGCCTGGCGGTTCGTCGGGAACGGAACCGAGGCCACGTCCATAGTGCCGGGCGACGGCACCTTCCTGGCGCCCGTCACGCCGTCGATCGCCGGGTCCGAGCAGGTCGACGTCCAGGGGTCCGACGCGCTGGGGGAACCCGCGTCGAACGCGAGCGCCGCGATCTCCGTCGACGCGCCGCTCGCCGCCGAGGTCTCGGCGGCGCCGCTGCTCGCGCACAACGGAACGGGTCTCACGATCACCGGAGCGGTCCTCGCCGGGTCTCCACCGTTCGCATGGGTGGTCCTCGGCGGCCCCCTCCCGGGGAACCGCTCCCCCGACGCCGGAGGCCTCGCCGCCGACGGATCGTTCGCCTGGACGGGCATCGGTCGGGCGGAGGGTCCCCGGTCGGCGCAGGTCGTCGTCGTGGACTCGGCGGGAGCGGTGTGGACCGCGAATCGCTCCGAGGAGGCTGTCCCCCCGCTGTCGCTGACGCTAACGGTCCGGACGGAGGCGCCGGGCCGCTGGTCCGGGACCCTCGGGGTCGTCGGTGGAGACCCCCCCTTCCGCGTCTACGTGAACGGGTCCGACGGAGAGGAGTGGAACCGCTCCGGACTCGCGGACGGCCGCTGGAACCTCTCGGCGACGGCGCGCGGTTCGGGGAACGTGACGATTCACCTGTCGCTGGTCGATCGGATCGGGGTGGGCGCCAACGTCTCCGCTTCCCTGGACCTCCCCGCCGTCCCCGTCACGAATGCCGATCTCCCGGCGATCGTCGCAGGGGGCGTGGTGGCGCTCGTCGTGGCCGCGGGGACGGTCGCGTTCCGTCGCGCGCGGCGTGCCGCCCGGACGGAGGCGGTTCCGCCGCTCGAACCGACCGAGGCGCTTCGCGCCATCATCGCGCCGGCGGACGGCGCCGACCGGGCCGTGGTCGAGCTCCTCGCGGAGGAGCAGGGGATCCCGATCGCCACGGTCCGGCAGACGATCGACCGGCTGATCGCCGCCGGCACGATCCGGGCCGAGCGGGGTGCCGACGGCGAGGAGATCCTCGCCTGGAGACCCCTGCCGTGACGCGCCCGATGTCCTTCCCCTTAGGGACGATCGTCGTCGCGCTCCTCCTGGCGGGGATGGGGGGCCCGGTCGGAGCGCGCCCGGCCATCCTCGTCCCGGCCCCGGGGCCCGCCGGGCACTCCGGGACGCCGAGCCCCGTCACCAACTTCACTGCCGCGATCAATCGGATGGTGGAGCTGGTCGGCTTCGCCGGAAGCGGCATCCTGGCGCTGGTCTGGGCCCGCGTCGCCCTGAGCTGGTTCTCGAACGACGTCACGAAGAAGATCCAGGCCAAGGACCGGGCGCGCGATGCGCTGGTCGGCTCGCTCCTGTTCACCGCCGCGGTGACCGGACTCGCCTGGGGCCTCGCGCACTGGGTCGTCACCGGCACGTAGGGGCGAGTGTGATCGCGCTCGACCTGCCGAACATCGTCCAGACGGTCCTGTTCCTCCTGTTCGCCGACCTGACCGCGCTGGTCGCGGCGGTGATCGGCCCGACGTACGACAACCTGCTCGTCCCCGAACTCGCCGTCGCGTCCCTCTACCCTTCCCTGTACGGCACGGTCACGAACCCCACGAACTTCCTCGCGATCGCCGCTGGCTTCTCCGACTACGTCGTTCGCAACGTCGTCGACCCCCTGACGGCGCTCGTCGCCCTCGGCGTGGCGGTCCTGTACCTGGCCCGGACCGTCTCGATGCGCTGGCACCAGCTGTTCGATGCGCTCCTGCCCCGGCTGGTCCTCGCGGTCGTGGGGGCGAACTTCACCGTCCCGATCGCCGGGGCCCTCCTCGGGGTCGCCGGCGCCCTCTACCCGGTGATCGCCGGATGGGACGGAGGGGCGTGGACCCATTGGGTGAACCTGGCGGGGTGGGGAGAGTTCCAGTACTCCTGGGACAACGGCGTCCTCGCCTTCGTCCTCTCGTTCGTCGAGTTCGCGATCGTCTTCGCGCTCGTGCTCTCCGTCGGCGTCCGGGACGCCCTGCTCGCCGTCCTCCTCGTCGTCCTACCGGTCTTCACGCTCGTCTGGCCGTTCCGCCCGCTCTCGCCACTCGCTCGGCGCGCCTGGCTCCTGTTCGTCGAGCTCGCGTTCCTTCCGTGCGTGCTGGTCGTCCCGCTCGAGCTGGCGGTCCACAGTCCGAGCCCGGTGCTGCTGGTCGCCTACCTAGGGGCGGCCCTCGCCTCCCCGTTCCTGCTCTCGCTCGCCGGCACGAACGTCGCGTGGCTCGGCTTCGCCTCGGCCGGCGGAACGGCCGGTCCGGCGGTGCAGCGCTCGCTCGCGACCGCCCCCAGCGCCCCGTCCCGCTACGCGAGCCCGGCCCTCGCCGCGCCGTCGTCCCCGGGCGGCAACGTGGCGGGGCGGGCGGTCGGCGGGACCGTGCGCGCCGCGGGGAGCGCCGCCGCCCCGATGGCGGCGCCGGTCGCGCTCGCCGAGCTCCTCGGTCACGGGGCCGCCCACCTGGCCCGCCACGTCCGGACCGTGGCCGGAAGGACGGGGGGGCCGCCTCGGGTCGCTCCGCCTCGGCCCGGGGGCCCGGGATGACATGGCCCCGGGGGAGGACCCGCCCGCGGTCGAGCTGCCGGAGCGGCTCGACCGTCCGCTACGCCTCGGTCCGTTCCGCTCCGCGCGCGACGCGCTCAAGTGCGTCGCCTACGCGGCCGTCGGAGCGCTCCTCGTCCCGTTCCTCGGTCCGCTCGTCTGGATCCCGTTCGCCGTCGTCGGGGTGGCGGCGTCGCTCGGACGAACGGACGGGGGTGGCGTCGACGACCGCGCCGTCCGCTACCTGTTCTGGCGAGCCCGACGGCTCGTCGGGGGTGTCGGCGTGACGCCCGGCGGCGAGTCCCCGACCGGGCGTCGCGCGATCGTCCGCCTTCCGTCGTCGTTCGCGGCGGTCGTCCGCGTGGGGGGCCTGCCGCTTGCCTACCTCCCGGCCGCCGACCTCACCCGCTGCTTCGAGCGGTACCGCGAGCTCCTGCGTGCGTTCGACGGCAGCTTCCTCGTCCACTCGACCCGGGCGCCGATCCATCCGACCCCGTTCCTCCCCGCCGAACCGACCCCCGGCGGGCCGGAAGGCGCGGCCCGGGCGGGGTACCGCGAGCTGGTCGAGGTGATCGTCCGACGTCGGCACGTCCGCCAGGTCTTCCTGGCGATCGCCACCGGCGAGCCGGGGCCGGACGGGATCGCCCGCCTGGAGACCCAGGTCGCGACGCTCCTCGACCGACTGCGCGCCCTCGGCCTTCGGCCCGCTCGCCTGCGGGACCGAGCGTTGTCGGAGGCGATCCGGCGGCTCGGCCTCACGGAGGTCGGAGCGAGCCGATGATCGCCCGGGTGCGTCGGTCCCCACCGCTCGGGTTCGATCCGTTCGCCGCGTCGGTCGGGTTGGCGCTGATCGTCGGAGCGCTCGCGGTCGTGCTGCCCGCGCTCGCGGTGCTCACGGGCACGCTCGCGGCGCTCGCCCTCGCCTCCTGGGCCGTCCGCCGCCGGCGGCTCCCCCGCCTCTCCCGGGGGCGCCGGACCCCCCTCCGGGGCGGGTCGGTCGTGCTCATCGGCGCGGCCGGGGTGCTCTACCTCGACCCGCCTCCGCCGTTCGCCCCGTTCCGCTCGCTGGGCCTTGCCCTCGCCCTCGTGCTCTTCTGGGTCGAGGCCGGAGATGCGAGGTCTCCGCGCCCCTGGGAGGGGACGTGAACCCCCCTCGGCCCCGCTCCGCCCCGGCCGAGGGGAGCTCGTGGCTCGTCGTCGGTCGTCGCTACCTCGCGCCGCTGCTCGTCCGTCGGTTCCCCCCCGAAGTGCCGTTCGGCTTCCTCGGTCGCGTCCTCCCGACGCACGCCGAGGTCGACCTGAGCCTCGAGGCCCACCGGCTCCCCTCCGAGCAGGCGCTCGCGATCGCCCGCGGCGCCAAGGCGGTCGCCGAAGCGGAGCTAGCGACCGGGGGCGGCGATGCGTCGCCCGCGGAGCTGGAACTCGAGCGGTCGGCCGCCGAGGCGCTGGGCCGCGACGTCGCCCGGAGGACGCAGGAGCTGTGGAAGGTCGGGCTCCGATGCGTCGCGAACGGCGCTTCCCGCGCCCGGGCGGAGGCCGAGCGGCTCCGCCTGTCGGAGCGGTTGGCGGAGTTCGGCTTCCGCACGCGCATCCCGCGGTTCGAGGTCCGGTCGGCCCTCGGGCCGACCGGGTTGGCGGGCGTCGAGCCCCGCCCGGCCGGATACTGGCAGACGCTGCCGACCGACGGCGTGGCGGCGCTGTTTCCGTTCGTCGATGAGACCGTCCTCGAGCCGACCGGGATCCTCGTCGGCCTCTCCCTCGCGAACGCGAGCCCGGTGTTCCTCGATCGCTGGGGCCACGCGAGCCACTCCTGGGCCGTCTTCGGGACCACCGGGGCCGGCAAGACGTTCGCCGCGGCGCTGACGCTCCTTCGGTCGCGCTGGCTGCGCCCCGAGACCCAGCTGATCGTCCTGGACCCCCTCGGAGAGTACGGGCGGCTGGTGCGGGCGCTCGGCGGCGTGGTGATCCGGCCCGCCGGGGGCGGCCCGGAGCGGATGAACCCCCTCGACCCGAACACCACGGCGGGCGACCGTAACGAGAAGGCCGCTCGGGTCGGGGCGATGATCCGCGCGCTGTTCCCGAGCCTGCGGGACGAGGAGGCGGCCGCCCTGGACGGCGCGATCCGCCGCCTGTATGCCCGGGGCGGTGCGGCGCCCACCTTCGACGAGCTATACGCCGAGATCGACCGGTCTGGGTCCGCGAGCGGCCGCCTCCCGGTGCTGATGGAAGTGTTCCGCAGCGGGTCGCTCCGGAACCTCAACGGGCCGACGAGGGTCACGACCGACGCCGCGACGGTCGCCGTGGACCTCTCGGGGATCGCCGACGAGCAGATGCCGTTTCACCTCACCTACGTGCTCGACTGGGCGTACGGCCGGCTGCGCGCCCGTACCGGACCGACGATCGTCCTTCTGGACGAGGCGCACCTGCTCGCCCGGTTCGACGGGACCTCCGAGTTCCTCGACCGGCTCGTGCGCCACATGCGCCACTTCGAAGGGGGCCTCCTCCTCCTGACGCAGAACCCGGACGACTTCCTCGCCCGGCCGAGCGGCCGCTCGCTCTTGAGGAACCTCTACGCGACCGCCTTCCTGCGGCTCCCCGAGGCGTCGCCGGCCACCCGGGAGTTCTTCGCCCTGAGCGCCGCGGAAGCGGAGTGGCTGCCGCGGGCCCGGCTCCCGAAGGAGGCCGGCTACTCCGAGGCGCTCTGGCGGGTGGGGGAGTGGCACCTGCCGCTCGCGATCGTCGCCTCCACGCCGGAGTACGAGTTCCTCACCGCGACCCTCGGTCCGGAGACGCCGGACCCGGCGTAGGCCGGCTTCCCCTCGAAGGCGGGTTTTATACCCCGCGCGGGACCCGTCCAGCCCGTGGGCGAGGAGGCGACGGCGGACGGCCCCCCGCGTCGCCGCGCGAGCTGGAGCCTGAAGTCGATCGTGGAGGACGTCGCGGGTCGTCCGATCGCGGAGCTCCAGGACCCGGGCCGTCCCGTGCACCCGTACCTCGCCGGTCGGTCGGAGCCGCCCGGCGGCCCGCCGGTCGCCCCAGGCCCCTCCGAGGAGCCGTACGATCCGGTCGAGAACTTCTATCCGCCGCTCGTCGGCGCGACCGGCCGCGAGTTCCACGGGCCGGACCACCAACATCACGCCGAGACCCTGGAGCGCCACCGACCCGACCCGGCCTCCGCCGGCGGCCGCGCCCCGACCCCCGGGCCGCTGCACCGTCCCGAACGCCTCTACCTGCACTACCTGCTCCTGCACGTCGACCGGCTGAGCGACTCGGGGCTGCGCTACCTTCAGCAGAGCGTCGAAGAGGAGCTCGCCCACCGGGCCCGCCCCGCGGCTCCGGTCCCCCCGGCTCCCGAGAGCCCGGCGGCCTAGCGGTCGACGACCCCGCGCCGGGCCGCCTCGGCGGCCAGGGCCTCGAACGTCGGGCCGTCGTACTCCACCCCCACGGCGTTCCTTCCGCAGTCGGCCGCCGCCCAGAGCGTCGTGCCGGTCCCGGCGAACGGGTCGAGGACCGTGTCGCCGACGACCGAGAACATCCGCACCAGCCGGCGCGCGAGCTCGTCGGGAAACGCCCCCGTGCGGCCGCCGGGGCGAGTCTGCCGGGCGCCGCGCACGTCGCTCCAGACCTGGCTGAACCAGGCGTCCCGCTCGGCCCGCGTGAACCGGCTCGCCGCGCGGCGGGGGTCGTGCGAGGGGAACCGTCGGGGATCGCCGTTGCGGAACAGCAGCACGAACTCGCAGTCCAGGGTGACATAGGCGTTCGGCGGAAGGAACCCGGAGCCGAGGAACGCGTTCGGCCGGTTCGTCGGCTTCTTCCAGAGGAGGTACGGCAGGGGCCGGAGCCCGACCCGTTCCGCCGCCACGAGCGTCTCGGCGTGGTTCGGCCAGAGGCGGAACCCCTCCGCCGACCGGCGCAGGGCGTCCCCGACGACGATTGCGAGGAGCCCTCCGGGCACCAGGACCCGGCGGCTCTCCTTCCACGCCGCCTCCAGGACCCGGAGCATCCCCCGGTAGGTGCGGGCCCCCAGGGCCCGGAACAGGGCGTCCCACTGGGGGACCATCGGATACGGAGGCGACGTCACTATGAGGTCGATCGACGCGTCGGAGATCCCGTCCATCCGTCGGGCGTCGCCTTGCAGGAGGCGCACCCGACCGGGCGGGCTCCCGCGCACGACGGTCCGAGGCCCGGAGTGGTTTATACGACTCCCCTCTCGGACGAGGCATGCGGCTCGAGCGACCGGTCCTGCAGGTCGCCCTCGACTTCGAGAACCTCTCCCGCGCCCTGACCGCCGCGCGCGAGGCGGTCGAGGGGGGGGCCGACTGGGTCGAGGCCGGGACCCCCCTCATCAAGAGCGAAGGGCTCGACGCCGTGCGGCAGCTCAAGAAGGCATTCCCCGACCGTCGGATCGTCGCCGACATGAAGATCATGGACACGGGCGCCTTCGAGGTCGAGATCGCGGCCAAGGCCGGCGCGGACGTCGTGACGGTGCTCGGGGCCGCGGACGACGACACGATCGCGGAGGCGGTCCGCGGCGGCGAGCTGTACGGTGCGGAGGTGGTCGTCGACCTGCTCGGGGTCAGCGACCCCGTCGCGCGCGCCCGCCGCGCCGCCGAGCTCGGCGCCGCGGCCGTCTGCTGGCACGTGGGGATCGACATGCAGATGCGGGCCGACGCCCCGTTCGCCCGGTTGGCCGAGCTCGCGCACGGCTCCCCGATCCCCATCGCCGTCGCCGGGGGGCTCACGAGCGAATCGGTCGCCGGCGCCGTCCGCGCCGGGGCGCAGATCCTGATCGTCGGGGGCGCGATCACGAAGAGCCCGAAGATCGCGGAGGCGACGCGGCGCATCCGAGAGGCGATCGCCACCGAGAAGGAGGTGCCGAGCGACATGTTCCGGCGGTACTCGGCGGACGAGGTCCGGACGGCGTTCGCGAAGGTGTCGAGCCCGAACGTCTCCGATGCGATGCAGCGGCAGGGGGCGATGCACGGCATCGTGCCGCACCTCGCGGATCGCGCAGCCCGCGTCGTCGGCCCCGCGGTGACGGTCGTCACGCGGGACGGGGACTGGGCGAAGCCGGTGGAGGCGATCGACCGGGCCGGCCCGGGCGACGTGATCGTGATCGACGCCGGGGGAGGCGCGACGGCCGTCTGGGGGGAGCTCGCGAGCTGGTCGGCGCACGGTCGGAAGGTCGCAGGCGTGGTCGTCGACGGGGCGATCCGGGACCTCGACGCGATCCTCGAGATCGGATTCCCGGCGTTCAGCCGCTCGGTCAGCTCGAACGCGGGCGAGCCGAAGGGTCTCGGAGAGATCGGCATCGAGGTGACGGTCGGCGGGCAACGCGTGCGCCCCGGCGACTGGATCGTCGGCGACCTGAGCGGCCTCGTGGTCGTGCCGCGCGAGCGCGCCGCCGAGATCGCGAACCGGTCCCTGGACGTGCTCGAGCACGAGAACCGAGTGCGCGAGGAGATCCGGCGCGGCTCCACGCTCGCGAACGTCCAGAAGCTCGAACGTTGGGAGCGGGTCGGCTGACCCGAACGCCGGGGCGAGGGGGAGGAACGACCCGTGAGCGCTGTGACGTCGATCGACGTGGAGGACTACGTGATCCTCGCACTGTTCGGGCTGATCCTGCTCCGCCGCACCTACATGATGACCCAGGGGGTCCCGGCCGGGGTCGGACGCCTCGTCGTTCTCCCGATCTTCTACGTGGCGATCTACACGGCGGAGCTCGCCGGGACCTGGTTCGCCGGCGTCGGCACCGGACGGGCGGAGCTGACGTACATCGCCCTCAGCGCGGACGCCGTCCTGCTCGGGGTCGGCACGTGGATCGCGTACCGGATCACCACCCGCCACGTCCACCTGTACCGGCCGACGCCCGGAGGCCCGTGGTACTACCGGCTGCGACCCCTCCTGCCGGTGCTCTACGTCGTGCTGTTCCTGCTGCGGGCCGTCATCGAGACCGTGATCGTGGGGAACGCCCCGTTCGCGGTGCCGACCACCGCCCAGTTCGAATCGATCTCGAGGACCGCGCTGTTCGCCCTGTTCGCCGTCGACGCGCTCTGGGGCCTCACGACGGGCTTCCTGATCGGCCGCAGCGGCGCCGTGTACGCGGCCTGGCAGCGGGCGGAGCGCGCGCCGCCCACCGCCCCCTCGCCCCCGGTTCCGCTGCCGTGAGCCCCCGGCCGCCCTCGGCGTGCCGTCCCACGGCCCGTCGGATCAGCGGGGTCGCAGCGACCAGCGCGTGACGACCGCCATCCCGGCGACGAAGACGATCGTGAGGGCGAGCAGGATCCCGAGGTACTCCGCCGGCGAGTACGGGTAGTACGCCTGGGACCCGAACGCATTCTCCCGCATGACGTCGACCCCGAGCGAGACGGGGTTCCACGCCGCGATCCCCTTGAGCCAGGCGGGGAACAGGCTCGTCGGGAACAGCGCGTTGGAGGAGAACAGCACCGGCAGGTTCACCAGGTTGACGAGCGCGAAGTACGACTCGATCTGCTCCGTCAGGAAGCCGAGGGCGATGAAGATCGAGGAGAAGAGCGCCGTCACGCACGCCATCGCGACCAGGATCTCGGCCGCGCCGAGGACGCCCGACGTCCCCGTGAGGGTCAGCCCGTTGAGGCCGGGGACGTGGGCGAAGGCGATCGCGATCGCGAAGACCACGGTGCCGAAGATCACCCCGCGGATGACGCCCGCGGAAACGCGGGAGGTGAAGATGATCTCGCGGGGGATCGGCGCCGCCGTCTCCTTCTTCAACGTGCCGAAACGGCGGGCGAAGATCACGTTCGCCCCGGCGAAGAGGCCGGTGAACAGCATGATGAAGCCGACCATCCCGACCGAGAAGTAGGAGAAGTAGTCCGGCGCCCCGAGGTAGACGGCGCCGGCCTCGGAGGCCGGGACCAGCTTCCCGAGGTTGAGGGCTTGGCCGAACAGCAGTAGGTAGAAGAACGGAAGCATCAGCGAGGAGACGATCCCGATCGGGGCCCGGATCCACTTGAGCAGCTCGCGCTGGGTGAGGGCGAGAAACTCGCGAACGGTCATCGGCCTCCCCCTCGGAATCGCTGGACGCGCACGGCCCAGTCGGTGGCCGAGGGACCTTCCTCCTCCCGGTACGCCCTACCGGTGAACTCGAGGAACACTTCGTCCAGCGAGGGGCGCTTCACCGACACCGTGGCGAGGCCCACGCCCGCCGCCAGGGCGGCCTGAACCGCCCCCGGTACGATGCTCTCTCCCCGCAGCGCCTTCAGCCGGTACGACCCGTTAGTACGCGCGACCCCGAGCACGCCCGGAACCGCTGCGAACGTGGCGGAGGAGTCGACGTCATCCCGCGTGGGGACGACCGTCACCACGTCGCCGCCGACCTTCTCCTTGAGCTCGGAAGGGGTCCCGATGGCGCGGATCTTGCCGTGATCGATGATCGCAATGCGGTCGCAGAGACTGTCGGCCTCGTCGAGATAATGGGTCGTGAGGAAGAACGAGTGCCCGCCGTCCTTGCGGAGGCTGCGGATCACCTCGGCGATGCCGGCCCGCGCTTGCGGGTCGAGCCCCAACGTCGGTTCGTCGAGGAAGAGGACAGCGGGAGTATGGACGAGGCTGGCTGCGATCTCCAGCCGGCGGCGCATCCCGCCCGAGTAGGTCTTGACGCGCCGCTCCGCCGCGTCCCCGAGCTGTAGCAAGTCTAGAAGCTGCTGGACGCGCCCGGCGGTTTCCCCAACGGGGACTCCGTAGAGAGCCGCGGCGAGCTTGAGGTTCTCCCGCCCGGTCAGGTCGTCGTCGGCCGTCGACTCCTGGAAGATCACCCCGATACGGCGACGGACCTCCGCGGGCCGAGCGAGCACGTCGACACCGTCGACGGTCGCGCGGCCCCGGGTCGGGCGAAGTCCCGTCGTGAGCATGTTGACCGTAGTCGTCTTGCCGGCACCGTTCGGCCCGAGGAAGCCAAACACCTCCCCTTCGCGGACCCGGAACGAGACGTCGTCGACCGCGGTGACCGACTCGCCGAAGACCTTCGTGAGGCCCCCCGCCTCGATCGTGTCCGTCATCGCCGTCCGCTACGCCCTACCCGCACGCCCGGAACCCGCCGCGTCCGACCGTGCGGGGCCCCGGGCAACCCGGGGTTCGCTTAAGGAGTTGCGTCCGGGGGCGCCAAGCTCCCGAAACCTAACGCCCGGGGTCTGTCAGCTCATGCACTATCCCCGACCGAGCCCACGCGCCGTCCCGTGCTGCCTGCCCCCATCGCCGTTGATGTCGATTCGGTCCGGTCCACCGGTGCTCCCACCCGAACGGGTATACGACGTCCCAGAGCAGCAACCGCTCGGGCTCCGCGAGCGGCAGGGTCAGGCGGCGCCGTCCCCGGACCGCGGCTTCGAGCTCGGGGAGGCTCAGCCGGCCCGCGTCGTGTTCCCGGAGGGCGCCCACGATCTTCCGCACCATGCCCCAGGCGAACGACCTCCCCCGTACTTCGATGACCAACCCTCCGGCCACTGGGGTGACGGTCACTGCCTCGACTTCTCGGAACAGTGCTTCCCGGAGCGAGACCCCTCGGCCGAACGAACGAGTATCGACCGGCCCCGCGAACAGATCGCCGGCCCTCGACCACCGCTCGGGGTTGTTGCCCGCCCACGGTTCGTAGTATCGGTAGACGCGCCGAACGGCGTGTCGGATCTTGAGCGTTTCCGGAATGCCGGCGGCGGCCGTAAAGAATATCTCCGGCGAGATCCCGTTGAGGGCCCGTAGGAGCGCCGGCGCGGCGATCTCGGTCCGGACGGCCAGTGCGTTCGCTCGGGCGCTCACCCCGCGATCGGTTCGGCTCGCGACCTCGAGCCGTATCTCCGCGGGGTGATGGCGGAACAGCGTTCGGCCGAGTCGTTCCCGTATCTCACCCTCTACCGTTCGGCGGCCGGGCTGGCGGGCCCACCCACTGTACGCAGTCCCGTCGTACCCGAACCGAAGCAACCAGCGCGTCGTGCGACTACGAACCTCTCCGAAGTCATAGGGGCTATCCTCGGCGTTGCGTAGTGTACGTTGTCAACGCATCGCATACCTTGCTCTATGTACTAATATTTAGTCTAAAGTCGGTGTCTCTTTAACCCGTTGTTCGGTCGGCGAGCCACGAACGACCGTCCAGACGCAAGTCCGTGCAAACCGCGGGGCGCTGGAAGCCAGTCGTGAAAGAAAGGACGTGGTGAAAGGATGAGTGCACAGACGCCGAGTGGAGCCCCGAGCGGAACGCCGGCCACGGAGAGCCTGTCGACGCCCCAGCGGCGTCGCTCGGGCCAGATGGCCACGGG
This sequence comes from Thermoplasmata archaeon, assembly GCA_035499455.1. Lineage (GTDB taxonomy): Archaea > Thermoplasmatota > Thermoplasmata > Lutacidiplasmatales > UBA184 > Lutacidiplasma. The sequence continues at coordinate 303,854 of DATJYS010000005.1, forward strand.
CGCCGCGATCGCGGTGGCCGTGGTTCTCCTGATCGTGGGAATCGGGGGCGGCTACGCCCTCGGGTATGAGCTCACCAAGAAAGGCAGTTCGTCGTCGACAATTCAGCTGACCGAGACCGGGTCGAGCCTGCTGTACCCCCTCTTCGAGAATCAGTGGGACGCCGCCTACCATGCTGTGAACCCGAGCGTCGTTCTCGCAGCCGATTCCACCGGGAGCGGCACCGGACAGAGCAGCGCAGAAGGCGGTCTCGTCAATATCGGGGCCTCGGACGCGTTCGTCCTATCGCAGCCGAGCATCATCAACCTCCCTGTGGCGATCTCGGCCCAGCTCGTCTACTACAACATCCCCGGGGTTACCCAGCACCTCCGCCTGAACGGGACGATGCTGGCAGAGATCTATGAGGGGACGATCACGAACTGGAACAACCCTCTGATCGTCGCGGCCCAGACCGGTAAGGTCCAGAAGGAGCTGAACGCCACATCCGGCAACCCGATCGTTCCGCTCAAGCGGTTCGATGCGAGCGGGGACACGTTCCTGTTCACGTCCCTCTGCCAAATGTCCTGGAGCGGCTGGACCTACGGCTACGGAACGGGGAACCTCTCGGGGGCCCCGTGGACTTCGGAGACCGGAAACTCCCAGATGGCGTCGGCCGTGCAGACGACCTCCTACTCGATCGCCTACATCGGTATCAGCTACGAGGGCGACACCGGAAGCGTACCGTACGCCGCGGTCGGCGACAACATGTCTCTGTCGGCGTCGGGCGGACTCAACGCATCGAACTACATCCTTCCGAGCTCGCAGAACATCTCGGACGACGCGAACCTGGGACTAGCGCACCTCGACTTCGCGTCCGACCAGCTCGCCATTAACCTGATCCTGGGAGGCGACTACAAGGGAGCGACCGCGGTCCCTAAGAACGAGGGCGGAACCAACCCGACCGCGACGTACCCCTCGCCCTATCCGATCGTCAACCTCGAGTACACGCTGGTCAAGCTGGCTCCGACCGGACCCGTCGTAACCGCGTCGGCGCTCTCGGCGACGGTATCGTTCCTCGAGTGGGCGATCTCGTACGGGAACTATGCGCCGGACGACAGCACTTCGTCGTACCTGGCGGCGGTCAACTTCGTCCCCCTGACCCCCGCGGTCATCGGCTACGACGAAGAGGAACTCGCCGAGGTCCAGCCGTAGCGGCGAGCGGTCTCACCGGGGATCCTCGTGCAGGCGTCCCCGGAACCGGACCCGGTCCGGCCGAGCCAACCCCTTCCTCCTGTTTCCCCCCCGGGACCAGAAGCCACCGCTCCCCGGTCCAGGCTGGTGCATCGCCTCGGCTGGTTCCTCCCATTCGTCCCAGCGTTGGTGCCCGCGGCGATCATCGCGGGTATCCTGGTGTCGCTCCTCTCCGCGGGGCTTCAGGCGAACCTCGGTGGGTCGCTCTTCAGCTTCCGTTGGAATCCGGCGCAGAACGAATGGGGCATCGGCGTCTTTCTCGTGGGATCGTTCCTTACGGCGATCCCGGCGCTCGCCTTTTCCATGCTGATTGGCTTGGGGCTCGCCATCGCGTCGACCGTCTACCTCCCTCGTTTCATGTCCCGATGGCTCGACCCGTTCGTCGACCTTCTCGCCGGTATTCCGAGCGTCGTCTACGGGATCTGGGCGTACGTTTCGATCGCACCGCTCTTCGCGAACACGTTCAATCCATGGCTCAACACCAACCTCGGCTTTGTGCCGGGCTTTGGCGGCCGCGTCCCGAGCACCGGGGGGCAGGGGCTCCCCATATCGATCTTCATCCTGACCCTAATGGCGCTGCCGATCACTACGCTCCTGATTCGGGACTCGCTGCGTTCGGTCCCGAAAGACCTCTGGGAGAGCGGACTCGCGCTCGGGGCGACCCGATGGGAGGTGATGCACCGCGTGGCCCTCCCGTACTCGAGCCGAGGGGTCCTGAGCGCGGCGCTGCTGGGCTTCGGGCGCGCGTTCGGGGAGACCGTCGCGGTGGCGATGGTGATCGGCGGCGCATCGACCCTCCCGACGAGCTTCTACTCGACATCGAACACCATCCCCGCCACGATGTTTTCCCTCCTCGACTCCGCGAGGAACAACTCCCACTTCCTGTCCGCCATCGCCGACATGGGGGTGGTGCTGCTCGCCATCACCCTGGTCGTGAACATCCTCGGACGGCGTCTGGTCTCGAGCGTCTACGCGTACGAGATGGCGGGGTTGTGAGATGGCGAACGTGCTCCTCCCCGGCGCCGCCCTGGACCCGGACGATATCCTCACCCGATCCACCGGCCGCCTTTTCTGGCGGACGGGATTCGATCGGTGCATCGGCTGGATCCTTCCGCTGCTGTTCGTCGTGGCGATCTTCCCAATTCTCGATCTGGTCTACTACATCTCCTCGCAGGCGTTGCCGACGCTCACTTTCGGCGAGCTAACGAGTACCAGCCCCACGGCTATTGACGCCCTCGGGGTCCCGATCATCACCACGTTCGAGATCATGCTGGTCGCTACGCTCCTCGCGGTGCTGTTGGGCGTGTTCGGGGGGGTGGCGACGGCCGAGTTTCTCTCGCCCCGGGCGGCCGAGTGGATCCGCGCGTCGGCCAACATGCTCGCGGGGGCCCCCTCCGTAATCGTCGGCTACTTCGGGTTCATCACCTTCTGCACCTACTTTGGCTGGGGATATTCGTACATCGCGGGGGTCGTGACCCTCTCGTTCTTCATGACTCCCTATGTCTTCCGAACGGCCGACCTTGCGTTCACTTCGATCCCCCGGCCGATCCGGGAGGCCGCGCTCGGCTCGGGAGCGCAGCCGATCCAGTACATCCTCAAGGTCGGCACCCCCATCGCGTTCCCTCAGATCTTGACCGGTGTCTTCCTCGCGATGGCGATCGGCGTCGGAGAGACCGCGCCGCTCGTGCTCACGACGACGCACGGCGTGCTGATCCCTCCGACGATCTACTCCCCCGTGTCGTTCCTCACGGGTCTCATCTGGTCCGACTTCAGCAGCCCCGGTTCCGGGCTCCAGGCGGTCGCCTTCCAGGCGGCGTTCCTGTTGATGGTCGTCGTCGTTGCGCTCAATATCGTTGTGCGCATCGTCTCGGCCCGCTACCGAAAGCGACTGGAGGGGCTCTACCAATGACGGCGGCCTCGGACGCACCGATGGGCTCCGACGCGGCGGTCCTCAACGTGCGGAAGCTGAGCGTAGCGGCGAAGGAACGGAAGATCCTTGACCAAGTGTCCTTGAGCTTCCCGGCCCGGAGCCTTACGGCGGTCATCGGACCGTCCGGCTGCGGCAAGACGACCTTCGTGCGAACGCTCAACCGGATGGCCGAACTGACCCCGGGCCTCCGCGTTTCGGGCTCGGTCGAGTACCTGGGTCAGGACATCTACGCGTCCGACGTCAACCCTGTGCTCGTTCGTCGTCGCATCGGGATGGTCTTCCAGCGCCCGACCGTGTTCCCGAAGTCCATCTTCGAGAACGCCGCGTTCGGATTGCGGCTCGTCCATGAAGACGAGGGAGTGATCGACCAGGCCGTCACCGAGTCGCTCCAGCGTTCGGGCCTCTGGGATGAGGTGAAGGACGACCTCGACCGACCGGCGCTCTCCTTGTCCGGCGGCCAGCAACAGCGACTCTGCATCGCGCGGGCCCTCGCGACCCGCCCGCGCGTGATCCTGATGGACGAGCCGACCTCCGCGCTCGATCCCGCCGCGACGCAGCGCGTGGAGGCGACGATGCAGCGCCTTAAGGAGGACCACGTGATCGTCCTGGTTACGCACAACGTCGGCCAGGCGGCCCGGGTTTCCGACCGAACCGCGTTCTTACACTCGGGTCACCTGGTGGAGATCGGGGCGACCGCCGAGATCCTCGAGCGGCCAAAGGACCCCCTTACCGAGCAGTTCATTACCGGGAGGTTCGGATGACGGGGGAGAGCGCAGACGGAGGGCACATGGTCGATGAGGAGCGCCGGGAGATCGTCGACCTGAAACGGCATGTCGCCGAGATGACGCAGCTCGCACTCGGAATGGTCGCGGACGGGACGCGCGCCCTGCTGACCGCCGACCAGGAGCTGAGCCGATCGGTGATCTCCCGGGACGCCCCGCTCGATCGGTACGACCTGAACATCGAGATCGAAGCGATCCATCTCGTCGCGATGCTCCAGCCGGAGGGGGCAGAACTCCGAACGATCGAGGCCGCCATCAAGATCGCGAACTCCGTCGACCGGATCGGGCGCCTCGGGTTCGACCTGGGCCGGTACATCGTGCCCGCCGCGGAGTCGGCCGACGCGTCCGTCCGGGAGCTGTTCCGGTCGATGGACACCCGGGCCCGAGAGATGGTCGTCGAGGCGAGCGAGTCGTTCGTCCGGGGGGACGCCGCACGCGCCAAGGCGGTGTTCGCGATGGACGACGCGGTCGACGCCCTGCATCGGGAGATCCAGGGAAAGATCATCGGACTGCTCCGCCAGGGCGGTTCGGCCACCGACCGGTTGGCGTTCGAGCTCCTCGGCGCACGGCACCTGGAGCGCGTCGCGGACAACGCGTGCAAAATCGCAGAAAAGGCCGTGTACGCGATCACCGGGGAGCGCCGGAGCGAGTATCCCCGCACCCGGGGTCCCGAACGACCCGCCGCAAACGGCCCGGGGCCGAAGTCGGAATGAGCCCGGGGATCCGGAGGAATTCTCCCGCGCCCGAAAGCTCATAATCTTCGAGAACGAGTCAGGGACACCGGCGCGCCGGTTTGCTCCCGTAGTCTAGTCCGGTCAAGGATTCGGGGCCTTCGACCCCGTAACGCGGGTTCGAATCCCGCCGGGAGCATCTGTTCGGCCCCGACAGCACCGGAGGCACCGTAGTACTCCAGTAAGACTATAGTCTATAGTTTCAACGCTTAAGGGTTCGTAGCCGCTCGATGAGTTCCCGTGGAGTCTCGAATGGAAGGGCGCAAGCTCCAGCTCGCAGGTAAGTCGACGTTCCTTGTCTCGTTGCCGAAGCGCTGGGTCACGAACGCTGGTCTCAAGGCCGGCGACACCCTGTTCGTCGACACCGAGTCGGACGGATCGGTTTCGGTCCGCATGAGCGTCGGGACCCGCACCGCCGTCCGACGCAAAGTCTTCCACGAACGGGGCGAGGAGACCCGCGAACACCTCATCCGCAAGTTCATCGGGGCGTACGTATCGGGGTTCGGCCTGATCGAGATCCGGTTTCCACCGGACCGTGGACCGTTCGTGCGCAAGGTGGCCCGCGAGTTCTGTCGGCTCGTCATCGGGCCGGAGGTGATCGAAGAGTCCCCCAACTCCATCCAGATTCAGGATCTGTCGGACCCGTCGGAGTTGAGCTCGGAAAAGTGCCTACGGCGCATGCAGCTCACAGTGCGATCGATGCTGGAGGACGCGGTCGGCGCGCTGCGCTCCGGGAATACGACCTTGGCCCACGACGTCGAGCTTCGAAGCCAAGATGTCAATCGCCTCTACTGGATGGTCGCCAAACAGTACCATCTGGCCCACTCCTCCCCGTCCGACGGCTCGATGGCCGCGACCATTCACGGCCACCGGTTGATCGCAAAGTTGCTCGAGCGGGTCGGAGAACATGCCCAGCGGATCGCCGGGGCGACCCCCGTCCTCGCCGGCGACAAGAGCCTGGAGCCCAGGTTCTTTGACCAACTCTCGGCCGCGCGGGCGTCGTCCGCCGCGATCCTCGACAAGGCGTTCAACGCGCTGGTGACGCGGAACATCGAGCTCGCGAACGAGGCGATCGACGCTCGGGTCGAACACCAGCGGATGATCGACGCCCTCAAGCAACGGGTCGCGCTCCGGCGGGGGGCAGCGCTCCTTGCTCTCGGAACCGTCGTCGATAGCCTGGGGCGATCCGCGGTGTATGCCGCCGAGATCGCCGAGGAAGCGATCGACCTCGCGGTCCTGATGACGCCCGAGCCCGCTTAGCGCGGCTACTTCTTGGGGGTGCGCCAGAACGGGCGCCGGCCCGCGCCCGGCGGCTCCGGGATCGTCTCCGCAGAGTCGACGGGGGCGGCGGGCTCCGAAGGCGCTCCGTGGCCGGCAAGATCCATGCCCACCGTGACGCCCTCCGTGCGGGCGAACACAGAGCGGACCAATTCTCCGTCGATCTGGTAGGCCCGGGTCTCCACCCCCCGCTCGAGGGCTGCATCGGCATACTCGAGTAGGCGCCGAGGATTCCCCCGTGCCCGCACGTTGAGTTCGTGCACCGCCTCCTTGTCGAACGGGTACGTCGGCTCGAGCTCCTCCACGATTCGCTTCGCGAGGAGCTTCTTGGCGAGGACGAGGCGAGCCTCGTCGTCCGAGAAGACCTGGAGCTGGATCGTGCGGTTGATGCGCGATGCGAGCGAGGGATGGTTCACGTTCAACCACGCGAGGTAGCTCGCGTAGCAGGTGAACATGATGAGGACCCCCGGTTTCATCACCGCGGTAATCTCCTCGAGGGTCTTCGCGAACATGTCCACCTCGCGCATTTCGACCAGGTTGTGAACGTCGTTGAGGAGAAGGAACGACGGCGCGGTGGCGTTGAGGGCTTCTCCGAGCAGCCGGCCCGCCACGTTCGGGTCGTACTCCTCCTTCTTCGACTTCGCGATCGCGGTGAGCGGTCGCAACCACCCCGGCGCGCCGAGCATCTTGATGTGGCCGGCGTCCTTGGCGGCCTTCTGGAACGCGTCGGCGAGCCCCCGGAGCACCCACGGGGTCTTGGAGGAGATGTCGAAGTACACGTGGAACGCCTTACGCTCCCGGGCCTCGGCGGCTGCCAGGAGCAGCCGCTGGGTCTTCCCGGAGCCCTGGACCCCCGTGACGGCCACGACGGCGCGGTTCTCGCGGTCGAGCACTTCCTCCTGGAGGGTGTGGAGCGCGCCGTCCGCCGTCTGATTAACGTGGTAGATCGTTACGTCGTCGAGGTTCTCGCTCGCGAGCTCCCGAAACGGATTGCCGGTGAGGCCGTATCGCTCGTAGCTCCCGACCGGCATGACCCTCCTGTTCTACAGCACCCGGCTTCGTAGGTCGATGGCAAGCCGCTTGCCGTCGAACTCGTAATAGACGTTGCGGTCGACGAATCGACCGTCCATCCACTTCGGCACGCGCAAGAACCGCTGCACGCCGTCCGCCGCCTCGCGCGTGTGGAACTGGAGGAATCCGTCGGCGAGGTGAACGGCGATCGCCTCCGAGCGGCTGCCGAACATGCCCCGGTCGGTCCCCAGCACCGCGGTCGTGCGCTGCGCGCGACACTGGTTGCGCAGCGCGCGGAGCGAGTGTGCCAGGGCATCGGGCGAGAGGTCGAGGGTGAGGAACGAGAAGGAGTCGATCGCCAGCAGCCCGCCGCCATTCCCGAACTCCTCGAGGTGTTCGACCGAGTCGCGTTCGTCGATATGGACCCACGACTCGGGAAGCACCGTCGGACCCTGCTCGGCCAAGAGCTGGGAGCGGAGCTCGTCGCGGTCTCGGGAGGTGACGAAGGTCACCGGCTGGCCCTTCCGGCCCGCGGTGAGCGCCGTGTGGCGTACGAAGAATCCCTTCGCCGCATCGGCGCTCCCTTCCACGACCACGACCGTTCCCTCGGAGATCTGGGGAAGGATGGAATCGAGACCCGGAATGTCGATGGGGATGTTCATGGTCGGCCGCTATCTCCTGGTCGCCTAAGAGTCCCCCGGATAGGGTGTAAAGGGCGGCTACGGAGAAGACGGTGTACTACACACTCTCCGGAGGACGTGCCTATGCGCCAGGCGAAGGCTAGGGACACGATGCGTCGGTGGAGGGGCAGTTCTCGCGGTCTTGCCGAGATCGTGGGGACCCTGATGCTCGTGGTGATCGTGGTTGCCGCCGCGACCGCATTCTCGTTCTTCGTAGCCGCCTACCAGAAACAGGTCCAGGACGAGGAGGCTCTAACGCATGACCGGGCCCTGGAGTCGGTGAAAATCGTCGGGATCGAGGCCTCACCGTGTCAAGTGGGCTTCAACAACACCTGCCATAGTTTGGGCTGCGACTCCTGCATCGCCAACCTCTCCTTCACGGTAGTCAGCCTAGACGTCAACGCGATGGGTTTCACCAATCTCTTCCTGAATCATCTGCCGGTGGTAAACTACACCGCCACCGTCCGAGGAAGCATCCAGTCGCCGTGCTTCAACGCGACGAGTCGCAACAACACGACATGGGGCCTATTCCCCTGTTCCACCTTAGTGGTTCCCGGCTCGTCCACCGTGACCCTTCATTTCAATCTCGGAGGCTGCCTGACCCCGCACTGCGGGTCCAACGCGTACTGGGCGCTCGGACCGGGGGAAGGACCGGGGAACATCCCTTCCTCGAATCAGTTCTCCCTCCAGTTCGTGACCGCACGGGGGAACCAGTTCGCCGAGACGTTTTCTCCGCCCGTCGCGGTGATCTCGGTATTCTACGTCTCGGGGGGGCTCACAAGCATCCCGGTGTTCGATGGGCTGAACTCCTATCAACCGAAGAGCGCCGACAACTCCTCGGTCGTCCAGTACGCCTGGCATGTGACAGACTCGAACGGGATGAACATCACGGACCCGAACTGCGGCAACAATGGCGTGGGGACCGGAGGCGAGTTTGAGTGCGCCAATCTGACCGGCTCGTACGACGTCCAGTTGATGGTGACCAACTCCGACGGTCTCACCGGAATGACCTCGATTCCGTTTACGACATAGATAACGGCGCCACCGCCCGGCCCGCGGAGTCCCCCCGTCCCATCGATGGAGGAGCCGGTCTAGGATACTCTCCGCGCCCCACCGGCCGGGCTCCGCCCACTTTCCCCAGAGTCGACCATGAACTATCGCATCCAAAGACCGTCCCGAGGCTGTTCGGAGACGGAGGGGGTGGCGCGGGGCTCGGAGAACCTTCCCGGCGCCGGAGTATCGCAACCTCGCCTGGACGGCGACCTAGCCATGCGTTCTCGGGTATGTCATCCGGGGAAAAGAATCAGGAATGCCGCCACCGTCGCAGCGACGAGAGCTAGTGAGTGGAGAATCCCGTACCGAGCGCGCCCCTCGGTGAAGGCCCCAATGATCGCACCGGTGCCGAGCGCGTTGATCGTCATGAGTTCGAAGAACCGCTCCTTCAGAGTGGTGAATCCCAGCTTGGGAATCTGCGTCGGGGCCGAACCCCCGCCGGCGAGCGGGGTGCCCACCCCGAGGATGGAGACGTTCAGCGTCCCAAGGGTGGGGGCGATGTAGAGGAGGGCGAACAGGACCGCCATCAGCACCGCGAACGCGATGTAGATCACGGCGACCGGGAGCATCAGCTGCTTCTCTCGTTCCTCTTCGATCTTCACGAAGTCGTCCATATCCTTGGCCGCACGATAGACGACGGTGGCCGTCTCGCCTCCGATCTGCGAGGCGTCCGCGATGAGACCCGCGTACCGGGTGATCAGCCGGCTCTGCATCGACGCGACCATCTCCCGAAGGATCGCCTCGAAGGGGCGACCCAGGCGGATGGCGTCGGCGGCGATCCGCAGGTGCTTGGCGAGGATGTTCGTGTGCGTCTTCGACAGCTCGACGAGCGCCTTCGCGGGGTCGATCCCCCCCCGCATCGCGTCGGCCATCTCGAACAGGAGTTGAGCGAACGCGCGTTCGTACGCCCGGATCCGCATCATCTCCTGACGCGCGTCGATCCCGAGCGGCGTGAGCGCGATGAACGTCACGACGATGAACACATAGTCCACCGCATTCGGCGGGAGACCGGGCGTGCTCGCGACGTACGATAGGCCAAAGAGCAGCGCCATGAACGCAACGAGGAGCGGAAGGTAGACCACCAGGTACGTCCGACGCACCGGGTGCGTAGCGAAGTAGCGTCGGAACGTGAACCGCGTCGTCTGCTTGAGAAACAGGATGTACCCTCCGACCCCCGCTCCGGTTAGCGCTGCCCCGATCCCGATGTACAGTAGCACCGTCGTCGGTTTGACGCCGGCGAGCGGGTTGTTCGACGGCGGGGGTGCGGCGCTGACGGTGAAGTTCCAGGAGATTCTCCCTTCGTGGTGGGCCATATCGAAGGCGGTGACCGAGGCATTGTTCAGACCGACCGCGAGCTTGAGGAGGACCGAGATCGGGTAGGTGACTGTATTCGATCCAACGACCACCGAGCCGCTGGCCGTCTCGTTCAGTCCGTCCACGAACACCGAGACCGTGGCGGGATTGAGGGTCGAGACGCTGTCGGAGAAGCTCACTTCGATCGTCGGCGTGTTGGTATAGACGGTGCTGTTCGGCTTCGGGCTCACAACCATGAACTCCAACGGACTCGGCGGGCCGTGGGCCGCGCGGGCCGTCCCCACCGCCCCGTGCACGGTGCCGAGCAGAACGAGGGCCGCGACGAGCACCAGGGGTGCTCGCCAGGATCGCCTCATTCGGCCCCCGCGTAGGCGATAGAGACCATGATGATCGTCATGGCCACGGCGAGCGGAACCAGTCCGAAGGTGAGGAGGAGGAGCAGCTCGTCCGCGTTGAGCCCCGCGGCCGTGCTTCCGAGCGCGTTGAGCAGGAACGCGGCGACCGCGATCATCAGCACCCCGACCAGGACCAAGCTAACGTACATGTCGAGGAACGTCGAGAGCCGTTCGATGAACTCCTTCTGGATCAGTCGCTTGAGCTGTAGGACCGCGTCGGACTTGCTGCGCAGGTACTCGTCGAGGTTGCCCCCCTGATGGATCATGTTGGCGAGGTCCCAGAGGGTGTCGCGCACGGACGTCGACGGGCTGCTCTTCGCGGTGTCCGCGAGCGCCGTGATCAGGTCCTTCCCCTGGATGTCCGTCTTATAGATGACCTGGCGGAACGTCTCTGTCATCGCGGGATCATGGTCGCGCTGGGCCATCCGCCGCATCAGACGGATCGGCGAGGTACCGGTGCTCGCGAGCACGGAGAGCTCGCTCAGCGTGAAGGGGAGCTCCCGCTCGAGCTGGCTCTTGCGGTTGGAGATCCGCGAATCCACGAGGAAACGGAACCCCGCGACCACCGAGGTCGCGCTGATCCCGACCAGCGCAAGCTCGTAGAGGTACCACTGAGTGGAATGGAGGATTTCGAAGAAGAGGAGGAACGAAACCACCGCGGAGACCGACGCGGCGACCAGCACCGTCAGGAGCATCATGCCCGTGTGCATCGCGGGGGAGACCGCAAAGCCGGCGCGCCGGAGGCGCTCGGCGAGAACGTCCGACCCCCCGCCCTCCTCCAACCTCTCGCCGAACAGATGGTACGAGAGGGTACGGTATCGCGAGAGGAAGACCGGCCGACGCTTCTGGAGCGCAGCGGGGGAGTCGGCACCCGCCGACGGAGCGACCGTTTCGGAGGAAGCGCTCATCGGGTGCCCCTCTAGGACGCCCGCTTCTCCAGACGGCGGACAGCTTCGGCGGGATCGATGTAGTAGTCGGCGATGGCGCGGCTCACGTGCCGATAGTAGCTCACGTGGAGCTTCTCCATCAGCTGGAGATACGTCTCCTTCCGCCGAAGTTCCTCGGTCAACACCTCGAGCCCTTTACCGGATCGCTGGGAGATCTCCTCAAGCACGAAGCTTCGGCCGAGGTAGGTGAACGAGTCCGAGGCGGGTTCCCACCGGAACGTGTCGTTGGTCAGGAGCTCCTTCGTCGTGGGGTCGATCTCGAGGATCTCCGTAACCCCCCGGACCCGGCGCACACGGTTCTGGCCGACCGTAACCTGGGCCGGAAACGCCACCGCATCGAGGGCCTGGAAGAGGACCCGGGGAATGTTCATCGGTTCGTTCTCGACCCGGTGCAACAGCTCGGCGATCGACCCGGCGTGGATCGTCGAGAGGGACGCGTGACCGACGGAGATCGCCTGGAACAGCGTGAACGACTCCACCCCTCGGACCTCCCCCACGATCACGTACTCGGGTCGCTGGCGCAGGGCCGCGACGAGGAGGTCGAAGAGCGTCACGCTTCCGGACTGCTTCGGCGCATGCGTGGAGGAGAGCCCAGAGACCCCGGACGCCCCCCCGCCTCCCGAGGTCATTCCGTACCCCGTGCGTGCGACCGACTGGATCCAATTCTGATGGTCGATCTGGATCTCGGGCGTGTCCTCAATCGAGACGATCTTGTCCTCCGGCCGGATGAACATGCAGATCGCATTCAGGAACGTCGTCTTGCCGGCGGCCGTTCCGCCCGATATCAGCAGGGACCGGTGGTGTTCGATCAACGTCCAGAAGTAGGCGAGCTCGAACGCGGAGACGGACCCGAACTTGAGCAGGTCGATCGGGGACACCGGGTCCTGCGCGAATTTTCGAACGCTGAAGGTGGATCCCTTTCGGGTGACCTCGGTCCCGAGCGTGAGGTTGATCCGGCTTCCGTCCTGGAGCGTTGCGTCCAGGATCGGCTGGTAGATCGAAATGTGCTTGCCGGCGATCTGGGCTAGACGGAAGATGTAGCGGTTCAGCTCGAGCTCGCCGTCAAAGCGGAGGTTGGTCTTCAACGATCCAAACACCCGATGGAAGACGTAGAGGGGGATGCGGGGACCGAGGCAACTGATGTCCTCGAGGAACGGGTCCCGGAGGACGGAGTCGGTCCGGCCGAGTCCGACCAGCTCCCGCCGAAGGTAGTAGAGCAGGACCGGGCGGCGGCGCTCGGAGACCTGGATGTCGAAGAGGTCGATCGTGTCGAGGAACTTCTTCCGAATGAACTCCTGGAGCTTGGGAGAGTCCTCGAGGCTGGTTCCCTCCTCGATCGGGAGCTCCTCGTGCGCCATCATCCCCTCCATCCGGCCTCGGATCTCGGTGAGCTGCTCCTTCTCGCCCGGCTTGAGGGTCGGCTCGAGCGCGTGATACAGGATCTCTCCGTCCTGGGGGTTGAAGAAGATCCGAACGAAGGCGTACGGAGGGCGTACCGGATAGGTGATGTCCACGCCCTTCCGGTCGGCCTCGAGCTGGCGGCGCATGTAGCCGAGCTCGCCCTGAATGAGGATCTTCTCCGAGACGAAGGTATGCGGCAAGAGCCGCTCCTCGAGCGCCTTCGACCGCTGGCGAAGGCTCTCGCGATCCTTCGGCTTTCCGACGCTGCCCGTGGCGCGGCCCGAGGTCGTGGGGGAGGGTTCCTTCCACCCTCTCGCTCGCTCCGACGTTACGTCCTGCCGAGGCATCGGGTAACGAAGCCGGGGTCCGGAGGTTAAGCCGCCCGCACGGCTTTGCCGTAATCTCCGTGGGCATCCCTCGACGAACCGTCGCGCTCGGCTCGCTACGCCCCGAACGACCTTTCCGGCCCGCTACGGCAACTCATTCGGGCCGCCATATCAACCCCGGACCAAGTGAGAGACTCGTGGGGCGCTCGGGGTGGGCCTGAGTCCCCACGACGAAAGGAGGGCTAAGAGCGAGACATGAGCGACAAGAGCGCGAAACTGAGAGAACGCGGCCTGAGGTTCCGCCGGCGCATCCGCGGCGAGGACAAGGCAGTGTCGCCGGTTGTGGCGACCCTGATCCTCATCCTGATCGCGGTCGCGGCCGCTGCGGCGCTCTACCTCTGGCTGGTCACCTGGCAGGGCAGCATCACCGGAGGTATCGGTGTTACGCACGCCCAGGCCACCTTGACCATCGGGGGGAGCACCTCGGTCTACCCATTTGACTCCGTAGCAGTGAACTGGTTCCAGCAGAACAACTCGGACATCGCCATCAGCAACAACCAAGGCGGATCCGGCGCGGGCATGCTCGCCGTCTGTGCGGGCGCTGTGGATATCGGGGCCGCTTCGTTCCCCGTGACTCCGACGGTTCTCGAAACAACCGACGGGTGTGGTGCCCAGTACGCGTCCACCATCCAGGTCACGACGGTCGCCTACGACGCGGTCGACATGATCGTGCCGATATCGAACCCCCACGGCCTGCTCAGCATCAACTACGACACGGTCGCCCTCATCTACGAGGACGCAACCGTAGCGACCGGCGGACACCCGACGCTCCTCACGACCACCTACGACGGTGGCGTGGCGGTCCCGGCTCTTCTCCGGGACGTCTCAGGCATCAACTGGAATCAGATTCCGGCGGCAGTAGGCGGGGCGAGCCTGTCGATCTCCGTCGGTGGCGGGCTCAATGCGCCTCTCACCGAGGCACCGCTTGCTTCGCCTGGGTACGGGCCGAGTGCGGTCCTCTGCGGACCCAGCGCCACGGTCCAGACTGACATCTGCGCGAATGCGGGCAAGAGCCCCTGTGGCCAGACCATCTGCGCCGGCGGTTCCAACGACACCGTAACCACCTACGCCCGGTCCGACGCGAGCGGGACGACCCAGTCGTTCGAGGCGCGCCTTCTGGACGCGGCAACCCCCAGCAGCTTCGCCACAGCGGCGACGCTCAACTCACCCGGCTCGGCCGGCTTCAACGGCTGCGGCGGAACCAACTACATCTCGGACTGCGCTTACGTCGCCACGAAGACCGCGAGCGGCAACCCGGCAGTAGTCGCGGGTGTCGCTGGGAACCTCGACGGGATCGGCTACGCCTCGGATGGAATCGCCCGGTCCGCCGGTACGGTGGCCCTCGTGTCATTCGTCGGCGTGGGCCAGACCGCGAACGCCTATCCCAGCCAGACGACCTGGTACGGCGGCATTCTGCCCACGACGGGCGGCTCCGGGACGATCGCGTTGGGAATCAAGGGCCCCGCTCAGGGCTCTGAAGCCCCCGGCTCCGACTACGTCATGGGTTACCTTGGCTGGCGGCCGTTCGACCTGGTAACGCTGAACACCCCGACCGCCACAGCCGCGGCGTTCTTCACGTTCGTCCTAGACCCGGCGAACAACCTCAACATCGCGAGCGCCGCGCAAGAGGTCAGCATCTACTCGGTCTAAACGAGCGGGTGGTTCGGCTCGTGCAACTCGTTCCCCCCGGGGAAAATCCCCGGGGGACTCGCCATTTTCAAAGGGCTCTGGTTAAGATAACACCACCAAAGGCCCAAACCCGGCCCTCGGAAGCTGTTGACTCCCACAGCCCTAGGACTTCTTCGAACCTCTCGGAATGGGAACGTGTCGCGGCGGCTCGTGGTGGATAGCGCTTCAGATTGTCGCGAGAAGATCGCGGGTGACGGACGCCGGAAGTCAAGAGAGCCGGTTCGCCGTTGCTCTCCTTCTCCTTAGTTGTGAAGGAATGCACGAGCGATCGGGGGGTCGCCTACCGAGAGCGATTCGAGCAGAGGGTGGCGTCGTATGCCTCCCGTCACTCTCGGCGTAGTCCTTGGGAGAGTGGCCCTGGCCATTCGATCAGCGGCGCAGGGCGGAGACTGGTGGGGGCGTCCACGCCCTTGGGCTGCGGATGCGCGTGCTGATTGATCTCGGTGGAGACGCCGTCGTCGCTGGTCCGCGACCGGGCCTAGCTTAGCTCATCGTAGTCGGCAGTCGGAGCGTGGGAACGCCCCTGATGCTCGCCGGAGAACGCCTCGTCACCGACCTACCGATCCAAGTCCTCGGCCGAGAAGATGCATGGGATAGTGTCTGGACCTCAATCGCCAGCCCGAACATCCATGGGTCACCATAGGCTGCCCGGGGCGGTCGTCGTGATTTGTCCCTTAGTCGAGAGGTTGTCACGGACAGCGGGGAGCTGTGCGGCTCCAGGGCACGAGAAAAGTCGAATTGCTCATTGAGAGACTAGGATGAACGGGGTGAAGAATGTCACTATCGTGGTGTTAGTGAAGGCGCCGCCCACGTAAACGCCCGGATTATCGGCATTGAGGAAGATCAACGACCAAGCCCCGGCGGGTACCTGCAGGTTGAGGTTCGTCACCGTTAGGTTCGCGATTCTGCCCGAGGTCCATTCGTACGTGCCGACCACACCGGTCTTCGAAAGGGAGAGTGCCTGCGCGGGTGTCATCTGGTAGAGTGTGATCCCCTCGGTGTTCTCGAAGGTCCCATTGACCACCGACGGCCCCTGGGCCGTGAAGTCGACCGCATTGAACTGGCCCCCCGGAAGTGTATAGTACGCGAGCTCCGGGAGAAGGACCGCCGGTCCAGTCGCGCGGGATGTGCGGAAGCCGCCGGTGACTGAGTACGCTCCTACGATCGACCCGGCGATCAGGATTACGGCTACAACCACGACGATTTTCATGCGATGCGCTGGCCGAGGAGAGCGACTACCAACTGGGACGGAGTTGGACGCCTCGGAAGCCGTGGACCCGGACATCGCTCGGGCGACGCGCGACGACTTAAGAAGGGTCCCCCGACGTCGTTGCAGGCGACCGAATCTTCGTATCGATCCGAAGAGTACGATGACCTCAGCGAATGCCACTGATTCCTTCGGAGTTGCACCAAGTTGTCCTGATCTCGAAGACACTCCACTCGGCGTCGGAAACGAATACCCGGGCCGCGGCCGCTCGTCGCCTCTCGGACCGGCCGCCTTCGAGGCTGCAGCTGCTAGAGGATTCACTCCCTGTGTCACCCCATGCCCGGTCCGACATCAGTACAGAGGGAGGTGGTTGTGATTGGAGCGAGCTAACGCCACTGTAGCCGTCCCCCTTCGGGTCTATCGTCGGCAGCCCAGCGAGGGCCACGGCCGGTTACATTCCCTCAGTTCGGCTAGCACGGCGCACCTCGAACTTCCACAAACTCTCGGGGAAAGCTTCACCGCCCTCTTTCGCGCCTCGAAAAAGCACTGGCTCAAGTAGGAGAAGCGTGCATAACGCTGCCCACACAGAACGCACCCATGACCCCGACCACGAACGGAGTTCGCGCACACCGATCCTCGTCCCCCGGGCCCCGGGGGACGGCGGGGTCCGGGCGATGCAAGACTACGTAGCGTCCTTCTACGGCGGCTACGACGCTGTCCTCCTGCGACGCTCGGCCCGGCACCCCGCCTCCTGGATCGGGATCGCAATCGTCTCCGCGCTCATCGTACTCATGATCCTGGTGGTCGCCGACGTCTCGGCCTATGAAAATCGGCCGGTGGTGGTCCGCATCACGTCGATCGGTTGGTACGCGGAGGGTTACCTGCTCACCAGCACCTCCGGATTCCCGGTGCATCCCTCCGAGGCGGTCGTCCTTTCCCTGTTCTGCGACGGCATCTGCTTGCCGTGGAGCGGGGCTACGGTCAGCGCTCCGTTCGGCCTTCTCAGTTTCTCGGTCGTCTACGACTCCGCGCAATACACGAACGTGACGGTCCGGGCGCCGGCGACGGCGTACGAAGGCCCCCTCGCCGTCACGCTCGACCTTCCCGGGTGATGGGTCTCAACGGGCAGTAGCCGGGACAGCCGTTCCCTCTTGCGGCTGAACTTGCGCGTTCAACGGACCTGGAGATCACTCGATCGACCCGGACCGCCGCTCCTCGAGGTGAACCACCACATTCTCCGGGCGCACATCGAGTCCCAGCCGGCGAAGTTCAAGGAGCGTCAGTGCGATCGGTTCGTTCCGAGGGCGGACACGAAGCAAGTCGAGGTGGGGTACGCGCACGTGGTTCGGCCACACATGGACCTGGCTCATGGCGGGCAATCCTTCGCGTGGGCTCTTGAATGGGCCGTCCGGAGTCCCCAGATCGAACGGGAACTATCGGTCCACTAACGAAACTCCGAGGGAGTCGCGATAGCACTGCGTTCGCTCCCGCCGATTCGGACGCTCCCCTCGCAGCTACGGGTGGGCGGTCCCGGACTCCGCGCGAGATCATTCGTGGCGGTCGGTCCCACGCAGGTCGTGTTCCAGGTCCCCCTCGAACTTATGGAACTCGCGTTCCGCGAGCTCCACCGCTTCGCGCCAGTGTCGAGCCAGCAGGGGGCCGAGGTTGAGGAAGAGCGTGGTGACGACCGTGCCGACCGATAGAAATGCCATCAGGGAAGCGAACAGCTGCGCCGAGGCACCGCTGAGGAATTCGGGGGGACCCTGTCCGGTGGCGAGCATGCTCTCGAAGTAGAGCGATTCGACGGGCCCGGTCCCCACCACGAGGTGAAATCCGATCGTTCCGACCGTGAGGACGACCGCGAGCGCCATCAGGGAGATCACCGCGCGGCGGTTTCGGCGGTGCCGAAGCTCGGAGCGGTGGGAGACGGGCGGCGGAGTACGGGGCGGGGGCGCTCTGAGGACCGGCGCGGGAGCGGCCACGGGCTCGGAAACCCCTGCGCGCGGCCGATCCGTTCCCGACCCGTGCGCCGGGGCTGTCACGAGGCGGTCTGCGAGGTCCCGGGCTAAGAACCCGCGCCTCGAGTGGGATGGACCACCTAATGAAGGCAGGTCCCCTTTCAGAGGGCGGTGCACTATGCCCAACAACTGCCCCGACTGCGGCGCCTCCGTCGAGTTTAGCGCCGCGACCGCCCGCGTCCTCCACGGCGATTGCGCGGGTTGTGGCCATGCGTTCACGATCCTCGAAGGGCTCCCTGAGATACCCCCAGGCGCGGCGACGCCGGGAGGGGGACCGGAGGCTAGCGAAGAGGCGCCGGAGTGCGGCTCATGCGGCGGAGCGCTGACGATCCGGGTTGCGTCCGACACGACCCTAGAGGCGGTATGCGCCTCCTGTAGCGCTCGGGCCGTCTACGCCCTGTCGACGGGCCCGGGGGAGCGCGAACCGCCCCGACGGGGGCGGCGATTCGAGCCCGTCACGGAGGAACGAGGCGGGTTCGGCCGGCCCCCCAGCCGCCCGTGCCGCGAGTGCGGCGGGGCGCTCCAGTTCACGACGAGCCCCGATGGCCTCGTCACGGGGGAGTGCGCGCAGTGCGGAAACCGCTTCACGCTCCCGCCCCGACGCGAGGGCGGACGCCGCGAAGGACGGCCGCCGTTCCGACGCCCCGGAGGCGGAGGGTTCCGACCCCGCTACGGGGGTGGGGGGAGCGGATTCTCCCGAGGCGGAGGACGGGGTCCTCCCCGCCCCGGTGGCACCGGGAGGTCGTACCGACGGCGGGACGATTCCCGGGACGACGACGATGACGGCGGGGACCGGCGCAAGCGTCGGCCCCGACGCGATTGAGTCGCGAGCCGGGCCCTAGACGGACTCCTCGATCTCTCCCGCCGTCGGCGTGCCCGCCAGCTGGTCGGCCAGCGACGCGAGGATCTCGAGGTGGCGCTGGACGTCTGGGCTGCCGTGCTGCACGGAGATCGTCCACTGCTCGTCCGGACCGGTGCCCGACGGGATGAGTCCCCGATTCAGGCAGAGGTAGTAGTACAGCATCGACCGGTCGCCGTCGACGGTCAGGAACTCCCGCCAATTCCGGACCGGATGGTCGGCGAACACGACCGTCCCCGAGACACCGTCCGCCGCGACCGAGGCAGTCACTCCGGCGGACGCGAACACCTTCCGGTAGCCTTCCGCCAGGGTGCGGTTGAGCTCGGTCGACCGCTCGAGCGCCGCGTCGGTCAGGACATGGTCGAGGGAGGCGAGGCAGGCGGCCATCGCGAGCGGGTTCGAGTTGTACGTGCCGGCGTGGGCGACTTTGCGCGGACCCACTTCATCCAGGAGGCCCGGTCCCGCCAGGATCGCCGACATCGGCACGCCGCACGCGATCGATTTCCCGAGGGTCATCAGGTCCGGCCGGACCCCGACCCGGCCGGCGCCCCCGCGCGGGTACTTCGCTCCGGTCTTGATCTCGTCGAAGATCAGGAGGGCTCCGAGCTCGTCGCAGAGCGCGCGGATCGCGGGAAAGAATCCGGGCTCCGGAAGCACGAACCCCATGTTCATCGGGATCGGCTCGGCGATGATCGCCGCCAGGTCGCTCCCGTGCTCCCGCGCGATGCGCGCGGTCGCCTCGGCATCGTTGAACGGGGCGACGAGCGTCCGCTCGGTGACCTCCGAGAGTAGGCCCGGCGAGGCCGGGGCCGACGCGGGACGGTCGCTCGGACCGGCCACTTCGGCGCGCGGCTTCACCCCGACCAGGAGCGTGTCGTGCGAGCCGTGGTAGGACCCTTCGAACTTGAGGACGTACCGGCGCTTCGTCTGGGCTCGGGCGAAGCGGACGGCGTGGTGGGTCGCCTCGAGGCCGGTCGTGCTGAATCGCACCGACTCCATCCCGAACCGGCGGCACAGCCGCTCGGCGACCTCGGGCGTCCGCTCCCACTCGTAGCCGTAAACGCTCCCGTCCTCCAGCTGGCGTTGGAGCGCCGAGACGAGCGCCGGATGGGCGTGCCCGCTCTGGAGCGATCCGAATCCCATGTTGAAGTCGAGATACGAGTTGCCGTCGGCATCCCGGAGCGTCACCCCGCGGGCACGGCTGACATAGAACGGGTACGGGTCCAGATACCGGTAGTTCGAGTGGACGCCCAGGGGACTCCACCGGCCGGCCCGCAAGAACAGCTCGAGCGAACGGGGCGTTCGCTCGCGGTACTCGTTGTAGGCCGCCGCGAGTCGTTCGTTCACCACCGCCTCGCCGACGACGCTCCCCGGGACGGGGGGCCGCGTACGGAGGGGGGCGGCGTACAAAAGCGGGCGGAGGGGGATCTCCGTCCCCCCACCGGACGCCTCACGGTCGCGCCCGTCGAGGGGGTAGCCGGAAGAGCCGTTGGGCGTTCCCCCCAAGGATCGCCGCGCGGTCCGAGGGCGGCAGGGCAAGCCGTTCGATCTGCTGCGCGGCGAGCCCTATCTCCTCGAGGGGCCAATCGGAGCCGTGCAGGAACCGCTCCGGTGCTCCGCTCGTGACCACCGCGTCCAGGATCCGCTCGCGGCTGCGCTCGACCGCCCGTTCGAAGTACCGAGCGGACGGGGGCGGGAAGAGTCCGGACGTGTCCGCGTAGACGTTCGGGTTCTTGTAGACGAGCTCGGCCGCCTCGTCGATCCAGGGATTCCCGAGGTGGCAGAGCACGAACGCGACGTCCCGGTACCGGCCGGCGACCTCGTCGACCTCGAGCGGCCGAGCGTACTTGAGCAGACCGCGCCCGTCGAGCGTGTCGCCCTGGTGGACGAGGACGGGGAGGCGCCGCCGGTGGGCCATCTCGAAGACCGGCCCCAGCCGCGGATCGTGAGGATAGAACGGGAGGTACCCGGGAAACAGCTTCACTCCGACCAGGTGCGGCTCCGCCTCCATTCGGCCGACCGCTGCCGCGACCGAGGCTTCGCCCCGCGTCGGGTCGACCGTCGCCACCGGAAAGAGCCGGCCGTTGCTCGAGGCGAACGTCCCGCGGCCTTCTTCGAGCGCGGCCTCTTCCGAAGGAGCCTGGAAGAGCTGGATCGCCAGGGCAAAGTCGATCGAGTACCGATCCATCTCCTGGAGCAGTCCGTCCGTTGTGTAGTCGAGGTCGGGCCGGTAGCCCGTCCGTCGGATCTCGGGCCACCACTGGCTCAGGTGCACGTGGGCATCGACCCGAGGCGGCGGCTCCGTCACGGCGTCCGACGCCCGCGTCACTGGTCCGCCGGCGTGGGCCCGGTCGGCGCGGACGCTTGCGTCGGTAACCTGCGGGGCGGTCGGACCTCGAACACCCGGATCTCGCGCGCTCGTCGCCCGTGCCGGAACTCCGCCATGCCGAGATTGTGGGCGACGATCGCGGCCTGAAGGCGGTGGAACCCCTCCTCGGTGAGCGGACACGGAGGAACGTAGGGCCCCATCCTCCACTCCAACAGGATCTCTCCGGTCGGGTCGCCGCGCAGCGGTCGGCGGAAGAGGTCGAACGCGAGCTTCGGATCGTCCCAGTCGATCGCGCGCACCTCTCCGTTGTGGAGAAGCAGTTCGACCCCGTCCGGCCAGAGGTACGCCTGGTCGGGCCACCGGCGCCGCTCGAGCAGCAGGAACAGGTGCTGGACCAGACCGAGAACGATCAGAACGAGGCCAAAGATCACCAGCACGATCGCGAGGGCGGAGGGGTGGGCCGCCCACAGTGCCGCGGCCGCGCTGGCCGTCACCGCGCCGCTCGTCCCGAGGGCGTACCGGCTCAGATGCGCCAATCGCTCCGAGCGCCGCCGCAGACGCTCGCTGCGCTCGTCGTTCCGGGAGAGCGGTATCCCGGACGCTTCGATCCCGGACGGGGGCTGGGTGATGTCGTTCGCTTCGATTCCCCCGCGAACGCGCAGCCGCAGGAGCCCATAATCTTCCCGCCGCCCCCGGAGAGTTCGAAGGTCTACGGAGGGCTCCGCTCCGCCGCCGCCGCCAGAGTTGATATGGGATGGGACACATCTTCGACCGGACGCCCGGATGACGACGAAGGAGGAGTGGCTCAGCTACCCAGATGCCCCCCGCATCGTCCATCCGCCCCCGGGGCCCCGGTCCCGCGAGCTGCTCGCGGAGCAGGCGCGTCTCGAGACCGACGCGGTTGGCTACCCGCACTACTTCCCGATCGCCCCGCGCTCCGCCTGCGGATCGACGATCGAGGACGTGGACGGGAATCGGTTCATCGACTGGGTCTCCGGCATCTCCGTCCTCAACTTGGGGCACCGCCATCCCCGGCTCGTCGCCGCGATGGAGGCCCAGGCTCAGGAGATCTGGCACGCGCTCGAGCTGCCGACCGAGACGCGGATTCGCTTCCTTCGTCAGCTGGAGGGAGTTCTGCCCGGGAACCTTCGCGGGCACGCGCGGATCTTCTTCACTGTCACCGGCGGGGACGCCGTAGAGACCGCCGTGAACCTCGCCGACCACGCGCAGGGCCGCCGCGGGACCGTCGTCTTCTCCGGCGCCTACCACGGCGTGCACGGCGGTGCGGTCAATCTGACGAGCGGCCGCCGCTACCGGACCACGACGTCCTTTCGAGGCGGCTCCGTCATTCGGGTGCCGTACCCGGACCCGTACCGACCGGTCCTCGGGGCGGATCACGGCGCCGAGGGGACGATCGCCTACCTCGAGCACCTGGCGAACGACCCCCACTCGGGAGTCGACTCGATCTCCTCCGTCCTCGTCGAACCGATCCTCGGCGAGGGGGGGTACGTCGTGCCGCCGGACGACTTCCTCCCGTCGCTGCGTGAGTTCTGCGACCGGCACGACATCCTCCTGATCGCGGACGAGATCCAGTCCGGACTCGGCCGGACCGGCAAGATGTGGGCGGTCGACCACGCGAACGTCACGCCGGACCTCGTCTGCATCGCGAAGACGATCGGCGGAGGCATCCCGCTCTCGGTGGTAGCCTACCGCGAGGACCTGGTCAAGGAGCTTCCTCGCGGGTTTCACCTCGGCACCTACCGGGCGAACCCGCTCGCCCTCGCGGTGGGCACGGAGACGCTCAAGATCCTCGGCGAGGGGGACCTGCTCGACCGGACTCGGCGTCGCGGAGACCGGGTCGTCGCTCGCCTTCGGGCGCTCGCAGAACGCCACCCGACCCTAGGGGACGTCCGCGGCCGTGGGTTCATGATCGGCGCCGAGTTCGTTCACGACCACGCCTCGCGCCGCGCGTGGGGAGAGCGAGCGAGGGCGATGCGCTCGGCGCTGCTCGCCCGCGGGGTCCTGATGCACACCGCCGGGGCGTGGGACCAGGTCCTGCGGTTCATGGCTCCGCTGGTGATCGAGGAGGAGCTGCTCGATCGGGGGCTCCAGGCGTTCGAGGAGGCCCTCGACAGCCTCGACGCCACCCCCGAGTCCGCCCGGAACCTCGGCCCCGCCCCGCCCGGCGCGATCGCGGGTGAGCTGCGACGTCCGCCCGAACATGCCGCTCCCGTGCCCGAGCTTCCTCCCGTGCCGGGTCGGTCGCTCGGACTGTAGGGTTTCCGGGGGCGTCGAGGGGAGCCTCTAAGACCGACCGCGATGTGAATTCCTGGGAAGGGGGTACCGGGGATGCCGCTCGATCTTTGGGACAAATCATCAGAGGACGTCAAGGAACGATGGCGGGACATCGCCCGGACCCTCCGGGACCCCGCGGATGCGGAAGCCGTTCCCCGGGCGCTGCAGACGTGCTTCTGGTTCGGGGCCCAAGCCCTGCGCACCGCTCCCGGGCCGATCTCAGAGATGAGCTTGCTGAACCTGCTCCCCCCGGAGCTGGCGGAACAGATTCTCCATCCCCCTGATAGGAAGTAGACGGTGGCACCTTAGGGCGAGCACCGACGCGCGGGACGACCCGCATCCTCGGAGGACCACCCGGAGGTCGGTGGCCCATCCGATCGGAGCTACGGTGCTCGACGCGTATCCCCCGGCCAGGGGAGGGGGCTCTTACCCGGCCGCGTAGTTCACCGAGATGAGCTTCACCTCGGTCATCTCCTGCATCGCGTAGCGCAGGCCCTCCCGCCCGAGACCGCTCTCGCGCACTCCGCCGAACGGGAGGGCGTCCCATCGCAGGTTGGTTGGGTCGTTCAGGTGGACGCCGCCGGCCCGAATCCGTCGTGCGAGGGCAAAGCCCCGGGCGATGTCGCGCGTGTAGACGGCCGCCTGCAGGCCGTACGGCGTCGAATTTGCGATCCGCACGGCGTCGTCGACGTCCGAGAACCGCACCAGGGGGGCCAGCGGTCCGAACGGCTCCTCGC
Organism: Thermoplasmata archaeon; assembly: GCA_035499455.1. Classification (GTDB taxonomy): domain Archaea; phylum Thermoplasmatota; class Thermoplasmata; order Lutacidiplasmatales; family UBA184; genus Lutacidiplasma. The sequence continues at coordinate 328,124 of DATJYS010000005.1, forward strand.
GGAAGACGCGCGCCGTTTCGGGGACCGAGTCGATGACGGTCGGAGAGTAGAACGTACCGGCGTCCCGCGCGGGGGCCGAGCCCCCGGTAAGGACCCTCCCTCCGAGGCTCCGGGCGTCTTCGACCATCCCGTCCAGCCGAGCGATCGCCGCCCGGTCGATCACCGGTCCGACCTCGGTCGACTCCTCCAGCGCCGGCCCGACGCGGAGCGCCTGGGCCTTGGCGGCGAGACGCTTCGCGAAATCATCCGCGATCGCCTGCTGGACGAGGATCCGCTTGGAGGCGGTACAGACCTGGCCGGAGTAGGCGAACGCCCCGCGCACCGCGGCGGAGACCGCGGCGTCAAGCGGCGCGTCCTCGAGCACGACGAGCGGATCGAGGCCGCCCATCTCGAGGATCACCCGCTTCGCGTGCCGCCCGGCCCGCTCGGCGATCCCCTTGCCGACCGCCGTCGAGCCGGTGAACGTCACGAGCCGGGTCGCCGGGTGCTCGACCAGGGCGTTCCCGACCGACTCGCCCGGCCCGACCACGAGATTGATCGTCCCCGGGGGCGCCCCCGCGGCCGCGAGATGCTCGACCAAGCGGATCGCCGTGAACGGAGCTGCGCTCGTCGGCTTCACGACCACGGGATTCCCCGCGGCGAGGGCGGGCGCGATCTTGTGGGCGATCAGGTTGAGCGGAAAATTGAACGGTCCGACCGCGACGACGACGCCGATCGGGTCGCGCACGGTGAACAGGAACCGGTGCTCGTTGCCCGCCGGGCGCTCGTACGCGTCCGCCGGAAAGCTCTCGCCGCCCAGGTGGCAGATCTCCTCCGCGGCGAGGATGAACACCCCGGCGGCGCGATCCGCCTCGGTCCGGGCCTCGGTGATCGGCTTTCCGACCTCGCGGGCGATGAGTCGGGCCATCGCTTCGCGGTCGGCCCGCAGGCGCTCCGACGCCGCGCGGAGGATGCGCGCGCGCTCGTGGCCGGGGACGCGTCCCCACGACTCTTCCGCCTCCGCGGCGGCCTCGACCGCCGCCCGCGCTTCGTCCGTGGAGGCGACCGGCGCCTCCCCGAGGGTCGTCCCGGTAGACGGGTCGACGACCGCGCGGTACTGCCCGGAGGCAGGAGGTCGCCACGTGCCGCCGATGAAGAGCGCCCCCCGGCCGTTCGGCGGAATGCCGTCGACCATGCCCTGCCCCGTCACGCCGGGTCGCCGTAGACCGTGTAGTGCCAGCTCTTGCGCGCTTGGCCGGTCAGGTCGATGTAGATGTTCTTCAGCACGGTGTAGTCGAGCAGGGAGTCGGCCCCGAGATCCTTGCCGAATCCGGACTGCTTGAGCCCGCCGTGGGGGGTCTCGGAACCGAGCGGCAGGTGGTCGTTCACCCAGACGTCCCCGAAGCGCAGCGCGTTCGCCGCTCGGATCGCGGTCCGGACGTCCTTCGTCCAGACGCTCCCCGCGAGGCCGTAGTCGACGCCGTTCGCGATCGCGATCGCCTCGTCGAAGGTCGAGAACTCGAGGACGTCGAGGACCGGCCCGAAGATCTCCCGCTGCGCGATCGTCATCTCCGGGGTGACCGAATCGAAGATCGCCGGACGGACGAACGCTCCGGCGGGGAACTCGGAGGGAGGGTCGGGCGCGCCCGTGCGCAGGCGGGCGCCCTCGGCCGTCCCCTTCGCGATGAACTCGAGGACGCTCCGCTGCTGGACGGTGCTCACGAGCGGTCCGAGGTCCGTGCTGCGGGAGAGCGGGTCGCCGAGCCGGATCGTGCGCACCCGTTCCAAGAGGTGTTCGACGAACCGGGCCCGGACCGATCGGTGGACGATCAGTCGGGTGGCGGCCGTACAGTCCTGGCCCCCGTTCACGAACCCGGCGACGACCGCCCCCTCGACCGCGGCCCCGAGGTCGGCGTCCTCGAAGACGAGGAACGGCGCCTTCCCGCCGAGCTCGAGCTGGATCCTCTTGACGGAGTGGCTCGCCGCCTCCATGATCCGCTTGCCCGTCGCGGTGTCGCCCGTCAGCGACACGAGATCGACCTTCGGGTGGCGGGCGAGCTCGTCGCCCACCTCCCCGCCCGGACCGGTCACGACGTTCAGCGCGCCTCGCGGAAGGCCGGCGTCCTGGAAGGCGCGCGCGAGCTCGAGCGAGGAGAGCGGGGTCCAGCTGGCCGGCTTCAGTACGACCGTGTTTCCGACGATCAGAGCCGGAGCGATCTTCCAGACGGCCATCATGATCGGATAGTTCCAGGGCGTGATCGACGCCACAACCCCGACCGGCTCGCGACGGAAGATCGTGGTCCCGTCGCCCGTGAACTCGGCCGGGCTCTTCGCGTCGAGCGTTCGGCCGGCGCCGGCGTAGAAGACGAGGTTGTCGATGGAGAAAGGAAGGTCGCCGTCGGCCGCCTGCTTGATCGTCTTGCCCTGGTTGCGACTCTCGAGCTCCGCGATCGGACCGAGGCGCTCCGAGAGAAGCTGCGCGACCTTCAGGAACACCTCGCCTCGGGCCCGCGGGGCGAGGCGCGGCCAGGGCCCCCGGTCGAACGCCTCTCGAGCCGCATCGACGGCGCGCCTCGCGTCCTCCCGGCCGCCCTTCGGCACGGTGCCGAGCGGAGCGCCGTCGTACGGGCTGGCGATCGGGGTCGTCGCGGCCGAGGCCGCACCCTCCCACTCTCCGGCGACCAGCATCTTCCCTTCCACGGGCGCCCTCGGGCGTCGAACGGAAACCGGGTAAAGATGTTGCCGGGCACCGTCGCCGTTCGGATACTATATCACCCGGTGCCGCTTCCTGCGGCCGACCCGCACGGGGCGATTCGGCGTGGATCCGAAGCGACGGAACATCCTCATCGTCGGGATCGTGGTCATCCTCGTGGCCGCCGGCATCGGCGGCTACTTCCTCCTCAAGAAGGTCCAACCGACATGCCGGTCCGGACAGACGAAGACGATCTGCATCGATCAGGCCGAGATCCCGGACTCCCTCGACCCGGGGTCCACGTTCTCCACCCCGGGATGGGCGGCCGTCCAGCAGGTCTACCAGGGGCTCGTGAACTACAACGGCTCGAGCGACACGTCGTTCGTCGGGGTTCTCGCCACGAACAACGGGACCGTGGGGACGAACCCCCTCACCGGCCTCGCCGACTACACGTTCGACCTCCGTCCCGGGGTCCACTTTTCGAACGGTGACCCGTACAACGCCTACGTACAGTGGTACAGCTTCTACCGAAGCCTGCTCCTCGAACAGGGCCCGCAGTTCATCCTCGAGGAGAACTTCTACTCGACGAACTTCGATCCGGCGAGCCCGCTGACCTACTACTCCGACCCCACGGCGATCAGCGAGGCGAACGCGTCGCTCGTCTCCGACCTCAACAGCTGGAACTTCTCCGCCCCCGACTCGGCCGCGAAGGCCGACATGGAGATGGCCAACCAGTCGTTCCAGGTGATCGACAACCTCACGATCCAGCTCAACCTCGGATTCGGCTACCTCGCGAGCAACTACTCCTACCTGCTCGCATCGATCTCCGCCCCCAACTCCTATGCGGTCGACCCGATCTGGATCGATCACCACGGCGGGATCGTCGAGGGCGCGCCGAACGGGTACCTCTCCACCCATACGCTCGGAACGGGGCAGTACACCCTCTCGGGCTACGACCCGAACTCGGGCGGCGGCTACACCCTGAACGTCAACGCGAACTACTGGGGAAAGAAGGCCGCCACGCAGCAGCCGTGGAACACCATGATCCGGCCCGCGAACACCACCGTGGTCGTCGTCTTCCAGTCGACCCTGGACGTGACCGTGAGCGACCTGCAGCACGGGATCGCCCAGTCGGCCTCGTTCGCCTACATCGGACCGTCGACGATCGCCCAGCTCCAGACGTACTCGAACCTCCACGTCACGGCGCTCCCGACGGTCTACGGTTCGACCAGCGGCGCCTGGTGGGTCTACCTGAACCAGTCGGAGGCGCCGTTCGACAATCTCTCCGTGCGCGAGGCGGTGGCGCACGCGATCAACTATACGCAGATCATCGACCAGGCGTTCGGAGGGTACGCCACCCAGTGGGTCGGGCCGGTCCCTCCGGCGTACCCGTACTACAACCCGGCCAACCTCACCCCGTACGCCTACGACCTCTCGCTCGCGCGAGCGGAGATCGCGGACTCGCCGTGCGCCGCCGACGCGTGCCGGGGCGACTCGATCAACTACGAGTATCTCACGCCGGGCGCGGACTGGGCCGAGACCGCCCAGTTCCTCGCGACCGACCTCGCGGCGATCGGCCTGACGATCAACCCCGTGCCGATAACGCTGCCCGATCTGTACGTGGAGCAGTCCTACACCGGCGGGGTGTGCACGACCTCCACCGCCACGAACGGAGGACCGTTCCCGATGGGCCAGGAGTTCTACACGTCCGACTACATCTCCCCCGATGACTGGACACAGAACGACGCCGTCCACGACGGGAGCGCCAACCTCTGCATGTCCGGCTACAACAACGCGACCGTCAACAACCTGACCTATGCGGCCGCGGCGAGCTCGAACCCCGCGGTGCTGAGCGCGGACTACACCAACATGACGAGCCTGATGTACGACAACTACACCGACATCTGGCTCGTCGCGCCGGCCTCGTTCGCGGTCTACGCGACCGATCTCCACGGGATGGTGTTCAACCCGATGGCGAGCGCGGAGCCGTACGCGACGCTGTTCAACACCGACTGGATCAGCTGACGGGGTTCGGCTCGGGCGCGCCCTGGAGGAGCGCCGACGGCGCGATCTCCGCGACCTCCTCGGCCCGCACGCACGCCACGAGGTGCCGCGGACGTCCCGGCGCCGGTCGCAGCGGCGGGTCGGCGACCCGGCATCGGTCCTGCGCGTACGGGCATCGGGGAGCGAACCGGCACCCGGGGACGGGGTCGATCAGGGTCGGAATGTCCCCGCCGATGCGGTAGCGGGTGCGGCGGCGTCGGGCGTCCGGCTGCGGGACGGCCGCCAGCAGCGCCTTCGTGTACGGATGCACCGGATGCTCGAGGACGTCGCGGGTCGCTCCGACCTCGAGCAACTGGCCGAGGTACATCACGGCGAGGCGGTCGGCGACGTACCGGACCGCCGCGACGTTGTGCGTGATCATGAGGTAGGCGACGTTCCGCTCGCGTTGGAGCTCCACGAGCCGGTTCAGGATCTGCGCCTGCACCGCGACGTCGAGCGCGCTCGTGGGCTCGTCCAGGATGACGAGCTTCGGGTCGACCGAAAGGGCCCGGGCGAGGGAGAGCCGCTGACGGCCTCCGCCGGAGAACTGGTGGGGGTAGTGGTCGAGGCAGTCCTCGGGCAGGCCGACCGTCGGTAGGATCGCGGCGACCTGCCGCCGGACCTCGGCCTTGCCGAGGCCGCTCTGCTGGGCGCGGATCGGCTCTCCCACGATCTGCCAGACTTTGAGCCGCGGGTCGAGCGAGCCGACCGGGTCCTGGAAGACGACCTGGACGTTGCGCCGCCACGCCCGCAGGGGACCGCCCGACAGGTGCGTGATGTCGGCCCCTTCGAATCGGAGCGTTCCCCCCGTGGAGGAGTGGAGTCGGGCGATCAGCCACCCGAGCGTCGTCTTCCCCGACCCGGACTCGCCGATCAGGCCGACCGACTCGCCCGCGCCGATCGTGAGATCGACCCCGTCGACCGCGTGGATCGCCCGGCCCGAGCGTCGCCCCACGATCTCGCGGACCGTCCGCGCGAGAGGGAACTCCTTGGCGATGCCGGAGACCTCGATGAGCGGGTCGCCCGTCATGGGAGGTTGGAGACCTCCTCCGCGAAATGGCACGCGCTCGTATGGGGGGTCGCGCCGGGCGGGGCGCCCCCGGGCGCGGGGAGAAGTTCGGGAGCGGGGTCGGCCCGGCAGACCGGCCGCACGAGGGGGCACCGCGGATGGAAGCGGCAGCCGGGGGGCGGACGGGCCAGGCTCGGGACCGACCCCGGGATCGAGGCGAGCGGTCCGTCGGTCTTGTAGCGGGACGGGATCGACCGCAGCAAAGCCTTCGTGTACGGGTGTCGGGGCGCGTGGAAGACGTCGGCGACGGGTCCGAACTCGACGAGGCGCCCGGCGTACATCACGCCGAGGTCGTCCGCGGTCTCTGCGATGACGCCGAGGTCGTGGCTGATGAAGAGGATCGAGGAGTGCACCTCGTCGATCAGCTCCTTCATCAGCGTGAGGACCTGGGCCTGGATCGTCACGTCCAGGGCGCTGGTCGGCTCGTCCGCGATGAGGAGCGCCGGCTTCGCGGAGAGCGCCATGGCGATCATGATCCGCTGGCGCATTCCCCCGGAGAGCTCGTGCGGATAGAGGTCGAGGATCGTCTCGGGGTCGTTGATGCGGACGAGCCGCAGGTACTCGAGGACCTCGCGGCGGAAGTCGGCCCGGGTCCGAAGACGGCGCTGCGCGGCCTCCGCGACCGCGCCCCCCGGCACGAGCGGCTTCGCCAGCACGTCGGACGCCGTCGGCATCGGTCGCCGGGAGTAGTCGAACGGGGTCGGTCCGGGCCGGAACGTCGGGAGGATCCCCTGCTCCCGCCAGTGGCGGATCTGGATCGCTTCGGCGACCTGGTCGAACACTCGGAAGGCGGGGTTCAGCGAGTTGAGCGGCTCCTGGAAGATCATCCCGATGCCGGTCCCGCGGACCATCGGGAGCTTGTGGTGCGGGATCGGGACGAGGTCGGTCCCCTGGAACAGGATCCGGCCCGACTCGATCTTCGCGGGGGGCTCGGGGATCAGCCGGGGGATCGCCTGGGCGAGGGTGCTCTTGCCGCAGCCGGTCTCTCCGACGATCCCAACGACCCGGCCCGGCGGGATGGTCAGCGAGACGTCCGAGACGGCCCGGAACCGGCCGGCGGCGACCAGGTAGTCGACCGAGAGGTGCTCGATCGAGAGGACCGGGTCGGTCATCCAGCCTCCGAGAGGGGCCCCGGCACCGGGGAGCTCGGCGTTTCGGCCGGCGGAGTGTGGCCCACGGTCGACTCGGTGAGCGCGCGACGCATCCGGGGGTCGAGGACGTCACGGAGTCCCTCGCCCAGCAGGCTGAACGACAGCGCGGTGACGAAGATCGCGACCGCCGGGAAGATGATCGACCACCACGCCTGCGAGAACAGCGTGTTGCCGTAGTAGTACGACATCATGCTACCCCATTCGGGGCGCCCGAAGGTCGGTGGGTAGGGGATCCCCTGCGGGATCACGTAGGAGATCGTGGAGAACGTAACGAGCACCGTCCCGATGTCAAGCGTGAAGTAGACGATCAGCGGCTCGAGCACGTTGCGCAGGATGTGCCGGACCAGGATCCGGCCCTCGCTGACGCCGGCGGCGCGCGCCGCTACGACGTACGGCAGATGCCGTATCGCCAGGACCTCGCCCCGGACCAGGCGCACGTAGTACGGCCACCACGTCGCGGTGACCGCCAGGATCACCTGCCACACCCCCGGGCCGAGGGCGGCGACGATGGCGAGTCCGAGGATCAGGCTGGGGAACGCGAGAAAGACGTCGGTCGTCCGCAGAATGACCGTGGACGCGTAGCCGCCGACCGTGCCGGGCCGGTCCCAGAATCCGGCGACGAGGCCGAGGAGGCCCCCGAGGATCATCGCCAGCCCCGCGATCAGCACCCCGATCCCGACGTCGAGGGGCAGCCCGAGCATCACCTCCGAGTAGATGTCGAGGCTCCCGCCGTCCGTACCGAACGGGTGCTGAAGGCTCGGTGACCCGCGGAGGATCGTCGGCGGCTCGGAGTAGACCCCCGTCTGCTGGGAGGCCCCGTACGGTGCAACGAGGCGCGGGTCGAGCGTGGAGGCGGCCGCGAGGACAAGGATCGCGACGACGAGGACGAACCCCGCGAACGAGAGCGGGTTCGAGCGCATGATGCGGTAGAATCCGACGGCCGCCGAGTATCCGCGCGCACGGTTCGGGGGCCGCGGGGCGCCGGTTGCCATCCCCTACCGCCACTCGACGCGGGGGTCGAGCACTCCGTAGAGGACATCCGCGGCGAGGTTCGCGATCACCACGCCCAGGGCGAAGACGACGACGACCGCGATCGCCCCGTCGAAGTTCGGGACGCCGCCGGCTCCCATCGCTGAGAAGGCGTACTGGCCGATCCCGGGCCAGTCGAACACCTCCTCGATGACGACCGTTCCAGCGAGCAGGCCCCCGGCGGTGACGCCGAGGACCGTCGTCGTGGTGATCAGGGCGTTTCGCAGCGCGTGCTTGTACAGCACGACGGTGTTCGAGAGGCCCTTCATCCGTGCCGACTTGACGTAGTCGAGCGGCAGCACCTCGAGCATCGAGGTCCGGGTCATGCGCGTCGCGATCCCCATGTTGATGAACGCGAGGACCGAGGCGGGGAGCACGAGGTGCGAGATCGCGTCGACCGTGTAGGATAGGTTCCCGGCGAGGAGCGCGTCGACGACGGACATGTGGGTGTACTGCGGGAACGGCGGCGGCGCGCTGAACTCTCCGCCGGCGGGCAGCCCGACGAACCGGGCGACGTAGATCGCCGCCACGATCGCCCCGACGTAGGTCGGGGTGGCCCAGCCGCTCAGGTAGAAGAACCGGACCAGGTGGTCCGGCCACCGACCCGAGTATTGGGCCGCCACCACCCCCATCGGAATGCCGATGACGATCATGATCAGGAGCGAGGCGAGGACCAACTCGATCGTCGCCGGGACGTGCGCGACGATCTGGGGGTAGACGGGGTTTCCGAACTCGTCCGCGCCCCAACTGCCGTGCAACAGCGGTACGAAGTACTGGAGGAACTGGGTCACGATCGGCTGCTTGAACTGCGCCTCGCAGTGGGCGATCGTCCCCGCTCCGGCCTTCGGGTACCACCGGGGACACGGGTCGATCGCTCCGACGTGGGTGACCAGGAACGTGAGAACGATCACCCCGAGCAGGACGGGGACGAGCTGGAGGAGCCGCCGCCCCACGAAGATCGCGAGGTCCTCGAGGCTCCGGCCCATCTCCCGAGCCTCCTAGGGAGTCGGGGGACCCGACGACCCGACCATCCGCGGCGGAACGACCCCGGCCTATTAATCAGCCGACCGCGCCGGGTGGCCTAGGAGAAGTAGTCGCGCGGCAGCGTGCGCAACTCCTTGAACGTCTCCGTCGCGACGGAGACGAACTGCTCGATCTCCTTGTCGGTGTGCGCGCTCGAGAGCGTGATCCGCTCGTAGTTGTCGGGGTGGATGTAGATCCCGCGGTCGAGCAGCAGCTGGGCGTGGCGGAGGTAGAGGTTCCAGTCGATCTGCAGGGACTCGCGGTAGTTGCTGATCTTCTTGCGCCGCGTGAAGAAGAACTGGAGCATCCCGTTCACCGACTGGACGAGGACGTTCATCTTCGCGTCCCGCCCCGCCTCCTCGAGCCCTTTCTCGAGCCTCGCGGTGAGGCGGCCGAACCGGGCGTAGAGGTCGTCGCCACCGCGGTGGAGCGCCTTCAGGTTCGCGAGCGTGCCGGCCATCGTGAGGCTGTTCGCGTTGTAGGTGCCGCCGAAGGAGATCCGCCCGGGGGCGATCATGTCGAGGTACTCCGCCTTCCCCGAGACGGCCGAGACCGGCACGCCGCCGCCGAGCGCCTTCGCCCAGCAGGAGATGTCCGGCTCGACCTTGTACAGCTGCTGCGCGCCGCCCGGCGCGACGCGGAACCCGGTGAACACCTCGTCGAAGATGACGAGCATGTCGTTCTGGTGGGCGATCTCGACGAGCCGCTGGAGATACTCCGGTGCCGGCGGGATGACCCCGGCATTCGCCATCACCGGCTCGAGGATCACGGCGGCGAGGCGGTCGCGGTACCGCTTCACCATCCGTTCGAACATCGGCACCGAGTTGTAGGGGGCGACCATCACGTAGTCCGTCACTCCGGGCGGGATCCCGGCGGAGTTGGGGAGCGGCCGGGGGTACTCGTCGAGGCCGGCGACGACCGGCGGCGCCTCCGCGCTGATCAGCGCGAGGTCGTGCTGGCCGTGGTAGTGGCCCTCGAACTTGAGGATCGCGTCCTTTCCGGTGACGGCCCGGGCGATCCGGATCGCGTTCATCGTCGCGTCCGAGCCGTTCGAGCAGAACGCGACCCGCTCAGCGTTCGGGACGAGCTTGCGGAACAGCTTGGCGACATCGAGCTCCAGGACGGTCGGGGCGCCGTAGTTGAGCCCGAGCTCCGCCTGTTCCTGGAGCGCCTTCACCTGGGCTTCGGGGGCGTGGCCGTGAATGAGGACCCCGTAGCCGAGGTTGAAGTCGAGGTACTCGTTGTCGTCCTCGTCCCACAGCCGGGCCCCCTTGCCGCGGGCGATGAACGGGGGGCACGGGTCGTAGGAGGCGACCCGGATCAGCGAGCTCGAGGCGTTCGGGATCAGCTTCTTGCCTTCCTCGAACAGCTTCGCGCTCTTCTTCAGCTTCGGAACGAGCCGCGCGATCGAGACGGGGACGGGGGCGACGTCCGGTTCTGCGGGGACGGTGGACGGTACCGGCTCGAGGGGCTCCCGTTTCGCTTCCTTGGGAGACTCCGCCGCCTCCTTCAGGGGGGCGGGGGACGGAGGCTCGACGCTCCCTTCCGCGCTCAGGCGCCGGAACGGCTCGGCACCGAGTGCCGGGCCGGGGCCCGGTCGCCCCGGAATGCCGACGATGGGGGCGGGTTCCGAGTCCGCCATATAGAACACATCTCAGGCGAGGCATCCACCCCGAGGAGCGTATATATAGCTGCCTCGGACGAAGAACCCGTTATCACGTTATCCGCGCGGAAACTCCTCGAGGGGTGCGTTCCGAGCTAGGCTCGGAGCGGTCGTCGGCAGGAACGGGTGGGCCGCTCGAGCGATATAGGCCGATTTAGCGCCGAACGGAGGTCGGCGCCGCCGGTACTTCGACCGGGAGCGGTGGCTCGGGGGGAGAGATCGCGGTCTCGATGCCCCTACGATGCAACGCCGCCCGGAAGGCGGCCGCTGGGACGCACCGCTCGGGAGGGAGCACGCCGCTCCCGGGCACCGCCCCGGAGGCGATCAGCTCCGCGCCGATCGCCCCGGCGATCCCGACGGCGTACTCCGTCGCCGACAGGTGCCACTCCGGCCGGGGCGGGAACCGTGCGACGGCGTGGCGGACGACGCGGGCTCCGCTTCGCGACCCGACGACCTCGATATCGCACACCTCCCAGTCGTCCATCGTCACCCCGTCGGGGATCCCGAGCAGTTTCTCCCGCTTGAGCAGGGCGAGCGTGAACTCCTTCGGCACGACGCTCTGGCCTCCGACCCCGACCGGCCGGTCCGAGCCGAGACCGAGCAGCGCCATCGTCCGCAGCACCTCCATCCCCGGTCCGCCCTCCTTCCACTCGCACCGGCGCAGCCCCTTCTCGCGGAGGCTCTCCGGAAGGGTCGCGGCCTCCGAGTGCAGGGTGCGGTAGACGCGCGTGCGGCCGACCGGCGGGGCGAAGTCGAACTCCTCCGGCCCGCTCATCGGAGGGTGCTCGCGGTACGCGCCGTCCTCGAAGACGACGGCGGGGAGGACCATCTCGTCGAGGAACGTGCTGGGCGACCAGGTGAATGCGATCTCGGGGCCTCCGACCGTGCGGTCGCGCCAGCCGTCCCGGATCAGGAGCGACTCCACTGTGTCGAGATCGGCGCACGCCTGCATCGCGAGGACGTTGGAGATCCCCGGCACCTGCCCGAGCCCCGGCACCGCGAGGACGCCCGCGGTGCGGAACTCGGCGTCCCGGGCGAGTTGCCGTCGGGTGACGTGGAACAGCCCCCCGAAGTCGAGGTAGGGCACGCGCGCCTCGAGCGCGGCGTCCATCACGGTGAGATTGAATCCGTACTGGACCGCGTTGACTACCACGCGCGCCCCGGTCAGGAGCGCGACGAGCGCCCCGCGGTTCCGCACGTCGATCGATGTCGCGCTCGCCCGAGCGCCCGCGGCCCGGGCCGCGCGGTCCGCGAGCTCGAGGTCGACGTCGGCGGCGACGACCGAATCGAAGACCCCTCCGTCCGCGAGCGCCCGCACCGAGCATCGGCCGGTGAGACCGCCGCCCCCGAGCACCACCACGCGTCCGCCGGCCATCGACCCCTCGGCGCGGACGGCTACGGGCGGCCCCGGGGCGGAGCGGCGGCCCGACGACTACGGGCCGGAGCTTTCTCGATCGTCGACGGGGAAGCCAGGCTGGCGGCCGGTTCGCTGGGGGGCGCGGGAACGGGGGTCGACGCGGCGCGCTCGAGGATCGAGCGGAACGTTTCGAAGTGACGCAGGAACGGGTCGGCCCTCCGGCGGTCCTCGAGCTCCCCGAGGGAGATCTCGAGCAGCGCCTTCGCCTTCGCGTCGCCCGCGTTCGCCTGGACGAGGTAGACCGTCAGCACCTGGTAGAGGGGGAGGACGAACGCGTCCGTTCGGGGGGTGCTCATGTCGCCCTTGCGCGGACGATAGATCCGCTCGATCGGCACCTTCGCGGCGACCGCGCGCCGATGCGAGAACCCGAAGTACTTGCCGGGCCCGAGGATCCGGTTCACCTCGCGCACGTTCCCCCCGAGGCTGTTGGTGAGCCGGTCAACTTCGTGCCAGCACCAGAGCCCGAATCCGAAGTCCCCGTCGCAGTACGCCTCCCAGGCGCGGGCGTACAGGTCCCGCTCGCGCTCCTCGACGGGGCTCTCGGGAAGCAGCTCCGCGCGCCAGTCGGAGACGAGGACGTCGACCCGCATGGTCGGGGAGAACTCGCGGTAGGAAGGCAGGTCGTCCGGGCCGGGCACGCTCCGCCCACCCGGCCTCAGGGCTTGAGGCTTACCCGGTGAGCGAGCCGTCCGCGCGGTAGAGGCACTGCCCATCGACCCACGTCTCTTCCACCGGCGACACCGCCCCGTCCAACGCCCGGATCAGGTCCGGGCACGAGAGGACGACCAGGTCGGCAGCGCTGCCCGGCTCGAGCCGCCCCCGGTCCTCGAGGCCGAGAGCGCCCGCGGCTCCGGCCGAGTACAGGTAGACCGCCGCCTCGGCCGTGAGCGCCTCCCCGGGGTCGGGATTCGCGGAGCGACCGGACGGACCCCGGCGTCGGACCGCCGCCCGGATCCCTCGCCACGGATCGACCGGGTCGAACGGCGCGTCGCTCGACGCCGCGAGGAGAACCCCCCGATCGAAGAGCGTACGGAAGCGGTACGCGGTCCGGGCTCGGATCGCCCCCAGACGATCGGCGAGCCAGCCGTCGCTCCAGACGAACCCCGGTTGCACGACCAGCGTAGGCCGGACCCGGTCGAGCGCCGCGTACAGCCCGGGAGGGAGGAGAGCGGCGTGCTCGATCCGTGGCGGCGCCCGGGTGCGGCCCCGGAGAGGTTCGAGCAGCCGGACCGCACGCTCCGCCGCTCGGTCCCCGATGGCATGGAGCGCCGGCGCGAGGCCGAGGTCGGCCGCCTCCGAAAGCTCGGCGGCGAGCGTCGCCTCCTCCCCGACCGCCAGCCCGGAACTCCCCGGGCTGTCGGCGTACGGCTCCGCGAGCCAGGCGGTGCGGGTGCCGAAGGCGCCGTCGACGTACGCCTTCACCCCCGCAATGCGGAACCGGCCGACGGCGGACGAGGGCCGGCGATTCCCTCCGATTGCTCGGTCCGAGAGGCGGACGTACGCGCGGACCGTGAGGCCGAGCCGACCCCCCGACTCCAGTGCCTCGAGCGCGCCGACCTCGTCGGGGGAGGCGCCCATCGATCCGACGGCGGTGATCCCCCCGCGCGAGATCTCCGCGAGCGTCGCGGCGAGCTGGTCCGGCCCGACCGGGGCCGCGGCCCGCGCGATCCCCGCGAGAGGGCGCAATGCATCCTCAAAAAGCAAGCCGTTCGGTCGGCCATCGGAGTACTGGCCGATCGTCGGGTCCGACCGGGTCGACCCCGCCGCCGTGACACCGATCTCCTCGAGGGCCGCACCGTTGACGACCGCGGCGTGGCCGCTGACGTGGTAGAGCACCACCGGCCGGTCCCGGACGGCCCGGTCGAGCGCGAACGCATCCGGCCACGTTCGCCCGGACCACCGCTCGGGGTCCCACCCCCGGCCGACGATCGGCCCGGAAGGATGCGACGCTCCCCAAAGCGCGACCGCGGAAACGAGCTCCTCGAGCGATCGAGTTCCGGAGAGGTCCAATCCGTCGCGCACCCGGGCGATCTCGGTGAGGTGGAGGTGGGGATCGATCAGCCCCGGCAGGACGAGCCGCCCCTCGAGGTCGCGGTGCTCCGTTCCGGTCGGGGCGAGGCGTCGGAGCGCGTCGAGCGGCCCGGCGCCGATCACGCGGCCGTCCTCGATCAGGAGCGACTCGACGTACCGCGCGCCGGTGAACACCCGGCCCCCGGTCCAGAGCACGGCCCCGCTCACGGCCAGCGCGCTCCCCGGCGTTGGAGGTCGGGCGTCGCGTCGGGATCGTCCCCTAGACGTCGAGGTACCGGTAGAACTCGTACGGGTGCGGCCGTAGGTTCAGCTCGAGCTGCTCCTCGCGCTTCAGCTCGACGTAGGTATCGAGCAGGGAGTCGGCGAACGCCGGCTTGAGGAAGGCGCGGTCGGACTGGAGGCAGTCGAGCGACTCGCCGAGCGACCCCGGCAGTTCGCGGATCTCGAGCTCCTTTCGCTTCGCGGGGGTGAGCTTGTAGATGTTCTCGTCGACCGGCGCGGGCGGCTCGATCTTCCGCTTGATCCCGTCGAGGCCCGCGAGCGCGAGGGCCGCCTCGGTCAGGTAGATGTTCGCGGCGGAGTCGGGGGTGCGGTACTCGATCCGCTTCGCCCCGGGGCGCCCCCGGTGGTAGAACGGGATCCGCACGTTCGCGGAGCGGTTCGCCTTGCTCCAGGCGATGAACACGGGGGCCTCGTAGCCCGGCACGAGCCGCCGATAGGAGTTGGTGATCGGGTTCGTGATCGCGCAGAGGGCGCGGGCGTGGCGCAGGAGCCCTCCGATGTAGTACCGGCACGTCTGGCTCACCTCCGCGTACTTGTCGGAGGCGTCGAAGAACGCGTTCTCCTCCCCGCGCCAGAGCGACTGGTTCGTGTGCATCCCGATCCCGTTGTCGCCGTAGATTGGCTTCGGCATCAGGCAGCCGATCTTGCCGTGGCGGTGCGCCACGTTCTTGATGACGTACCGGACGTCCTGGATGTGGTCCCCCATCGGGACGAGCTCGTCGAAGCGCAGGTTGAGCTCCGACTGGCTCGCGGTCGCGACCTCGTGGTGGTGAGCGTCCATCGTGAGATGGAAGTCGTCCGCGAGGATGTTGCACATCTCCGCCCGCAGGCCGACGAGCGAGTCGACCGGGGGCGTGCGGTGGTACCCCTCCTTGAAGCGGATCGTTGAGTGGGAGTTCCCCGGCTCCCACGGCGACTCCGACTGGTTGATCAGGTAGCCCGAGCCGGCCCACGCGTCCCGGACGCCGTGGTGGGACGGGATCAGCTGGACCTGGTCGAAGACGAAGAACTCGATCTCGGGTCCCCAGTACGACTTGTCGAACCCCGCGCTCGCGAGCACGCTCTCCGTCTTGCGCGCGACCCCGCGCGGGTCGTGCTCGTACGGGTCCTTCGAGGCGCCGAGCCGCACGTCGCAGATGAACCGGACCGTCTTGCCGGCCTCGGGGTTCCACGGGATCGTGGCGAGGGTGGACGGATCGGGGACGAGGAGCATGTCCGACTCGTAGATCTCGCGGAACCCGCGGACGGAGGAGCCGTCGAGCTTGGGGACCCCCGAGCGGAACATCTCCGCTTCGAGGGCGTGCCGCGGAATGTCGACCTGGTTGAGCCCTCCGAAGAGGTCCGTGTAGAACAGCTGCACCCAGCGAACGCCGTCCGCCTTCAGCTGTTCGACCACCGACTCCCCGTCCGTCGCCTTTCCCTTCGCCCGAGCCTTCGCCACGCTGCGCCCCCGGACCGCCCCACCGTCCGCGGATACTTCAACCCCCCACCCGCGTGGATTGGACGGTCGTCCAGTTTCAACAGACCAGGGCTTATTTCCTACCGTCCGGTTCAACCTCCATGCGGCGAACGTCCATGCTGGACGGGCTCGACCGGTCAATCCTCGAGGAGCTGAACATCGACGCGCGCCGGAGCCACCGCGAGATCGCCCACCGGCTCAAGGTGTCGCCGACGACGGTGAGCACGCGCGTCGCCCGGCTCGAGGAGCAGGGCGTGATCCACGGCTACATTCCGCTGCTGGACGACGAGCTGCTCGGCTGGGACCTGTGGGCCGCCGTCGGGATCCGGATCTCCAAGGGACGGCTCCGCGAGGTCGAGGAGCGGCTCGCCCGGGATCCGCACGCCTACGCTATCTACGACGTCACCGGCGACTACGACGCCCTGCTCATCGGTCGCTTCCGCGATCGACGCGACCTGGACCGGTTCGTCAAGCACGCCCTGCAGGATCCGCACGTCGAGCGGTCGAACACCCAGGTCGTCCTGAACCGGGTCAAGGAGGACCGGCGCGTGCCGGTGGTGCTCCGCGGCGGCGACCGCACGGTCCCCGAGGGAGAACCGCCCGCCGCCCCCGCCCGCGGCAATCGATAAGAGGCCGTCCTCGGTCCCGGGCCCGGTCGAGGGACAACGATGGACTGGGGGATGTCGAACCGCATCGCACGGATGTTCCCGGGGTCGAGCGGGAACACGGTGATGCTCGCCGTCGACCACGGCTACTTCATGGGGCCGACGCACCGGCTCGAGGACCCGCGGGCGACGATCGGCCCGCTGCTCCCCTACGCCGACGCGCTCGCGCTGACCCGCGGGGTGCTCCGCACCTGCGTTCCGCCGACGAGCGGTACCCCGATCGTGCTCCGGGTCTCGGGCGGCGCGACGGTCCTCAAGGAGGACCTCTCCGACGAGACGATCACCACGGCGATGGCCGATGCGGCCCGACTGAACGTCAGCGCGGTCGCCCTGTCGGTCTTCGTCGGCGCTCCGCACGAGCACACCTCCCTCGTCAACCTCTCCCGCCTCGTCGACGAGGGGGAGACCGCGGGGATCCCGGTCCTCGCCATCACCGCCGTCGGCAAAGAGCTCGAGAAGCGCGACGCCCGCTACCTCGCCCTCGCCTGCCGGGTGTCGGCCGAGCTCGGCGCCCATCTCGTCAAGACGTACTACTGCGACGGCTTCTCGCAGGTCGCGGACGGCTGCCCCGTACCGCTGGTCGTCGCCGGCGGCCCGAAGCTCGACAGCGAGCGCGCCGCGCTCGAGCTGGCCCGCCGGGCGATCGACGAGGGGGCGCACGGGATCGACATGGGGCGCAACATCTGGCAGTCCGACCACCCGGTGGCGATGCTGAAGGCGCTGCGCGCGATCGTCCACGAGAAGGCGACCGTGCGCGAGGCGGTCGACGTGCTGGACGGGGAGAAGGCGCGTCGCCCCGGCCCGTCGGCGGCGTCCGCGTAGTCCGGCGCCGCGGAACGGTCTTAAGTCCGACCTCGCTCGGGGCCGCCGCGCGGGGATTGCCAAGCTTGGCCAAAGGCGCCAGATTCAGGGTCTGGTCCCGTAGGGGTTCGTGGGTTCAAATCCCTCTCCCCGCACGCCCTCATCGACCGACGGACGCGCCGCCTCCGACACCCTAACTATCCCGACCCGGTGGCGCCGCGACGGCGCGGTTCCCCCGATGAGCGTTCGTGCGGTGCAGTACCGCTTCCGCGTACGGCTGGCCGCCTCCGCGCCCGCCGCCTTCGCTTGGTGCACCGACTTCGGACCGGCCGACGGGGCGCTCTTCTCCGAGCCGACCCGACGGGCAGTGCGCCGCCTCACCGACGACGCCCTCGTCATGACGGATACCACCCGGCCCGGGGGCCGGACGCAACGGATCCGTCGCCTCGTCCGCCTTCGGCCGTCCGAGCGGGCGTGGACGAGCACCCATCTGGACGGGCCGTTCCGCGGCTCGCAGTACTGGTACCGGATCGAGCCCATCGGACCGGATCGGTCGTTCCTCGACTTCCGGGCGCTCCGCCTCGAGCCGAGCGACGGCCGTGCCGACCCCTCCACGCATGCCCGCCGCGTCGCGGCGTGCCTCCAGGACGACCGGACGGAGTGGCGCACGCGCCTCGCCCCGGCGCTCGCCCGCGACCTCGCCCCGTCCCGCCGACCCGCGGCGCGTGGGCCGCGCATCCGCGCGTACGCTCCCGCGGATTTCGCCGCGGTGCGACGCCTGTGGCAGCGCGGCGGGCTCTCGCTCGGGCCGTCCGACTCGTACGAGGAGCTCGAACGGTCCCGGCACCGCGACCCGGAGCTGTTCCTCGTGGCGGAGGACGGAGGCGCGATCGTCGGCACGGTGCTGGGACGGTACGACGGACGCCGGGGGTGGATCAACCGCCTCGCCGTCGCCTCCGCCGTTCGCCACCGGGGCATCGGCTCGGCGCTCGTGCGCGAGCTCGAGCGCCGCCTGCGACGTAAGGGGTGCCCCAAGGTCAACCTCCACGTCGCCCGCTCGAACGAGCGGGTCGGCGCCTTCTACGAGCGGCTCGGCTACGCGCGGTCCGATCTGCTGTTCCTGGAGAAGTGGCTGCGGCGCTCGCAGCAGCCCGGCCGCCCTCCTCTCCGGGACCAACGTAAATAGCGAGGGGTCGTCCGAGCGCCCGATGGCGCGCGCCGCTCGTCGGACGCCCCCGCGGAAGCCGCGTCCCCTCCCCCGCCGTACGGTCGTCCGCGAGGTGCGGCCGGCCGGCGTCGCGCTCTCGGAGGACCCTCACGCCCACGTCGTCTGCCGGGTGTGCGGGCGGATCCAGTCGCTCGATCTGAACGAGCTCGACCGCCACCTCCTGACCGAGCTTGCCGCCCTGCATCCCGAGGGGTGGAGCGTGGAGCAGATCGCCTTCTCGCTCACCGGGGCGTGTCGGCGGTGCCGGGAAGGCCCGACCGTTCGCTGACCTCCCACCGCCATGACCGCCTTCTTCACCGCGCCCGCGATCGCCTGGGGACCCGGGGCGGTCGAGCAGCTGAGCAGCCTCGCGGTACGTCGCGCGGTCGTGATCGTCGACCCCGCGATCGCCCGCACCGAAGGGGTGCAGCGGGTGTTGGAGGAGCTCGCGAAGACCGACGCGAGCGTGGAAACGATCGGGGACGTCGCCGAGCCGGACCGCGTGGAGACGGTGTATCGGCTGAGGGAGCGGCTCGCTCGCTCGCCCCCGGACTGCGTGGTGGCCGTCGGGGGAGGACGCACCCTCGACGGCGCGAAGGGCGTCCGACTGGCGCTCGAGTGCCCCGACCTGTCGCTCGAGGCGCTGCCCGCCGTGCTGCCGCTCCCCGAGCGGCCGACGGTCCAGCTGATCGCGATCCCCACGACGAGCGGCAGCGGCGCGGACGCCAGCTGGACGGCGGACCTCACCGCCCCGGACGGCACGCCGCTCGAGCTCTCCGATCGACGCCTGGTCCCCGACTGGACGCTCGTCGACCCGGCGTTCGCCGCGACCGTACCGGCCGCGGAGGTCGTCCCCGGCGCTCTCGAGGCGGCGGCGGTCGGGATCGAAGCGTACCTGTCGGCGTGGTCGAACCCGTTCTCGGACGCGCTGGCGCTCGACGCCGTGACGACGATCGTGCGGCGACTGCCCCACGCGGTCAAGTGGAGCAGCGACCCGGACGCCCGCGCGGCGATCCACTACGCCGCGACCGCCGCCGGTCTCGCCGCCTCGAACGCGCAGCGCGGGGTCGCCCACGCGCTCGCCCGGGCGCTCGTGGGACCGGCGCGCCTTCCGTACGCCCGCCTGATCGGCATCGTCCTCCCGCACGTGCTCGAGTACGACCGGCCCGCCGCGCGCGACCGGCTCGAGCTGCTCGCGACCGCGGTCCTCCCCTCCGAGGACCGGACCCCCGTCGCGCTCGTCGCGCGCCTGCGCCGGCTCTACGAGGTGCTCCGGTGTCCCCCGAACCTCGCCGCGGCCGGCGTCGCGCTCGACCGGGTGCGCGACGCGCGGGACACGGTCGTCGCCCACACGCTGCGCTCCCCCGGAACGCTCGCGAACCCGCGCGTGCCGAACGCGGCCGACGTGGCGACCCTCCTGGAGTCGGTCCTGGGACGCGCCGTCGCCTAGGACGGCGTCGTCGCCGGGCGGCTGCCGCGTGCGGCGGGCGGTTCCGGCCGGGCAGGCGACTCGACCGCGCGGTTGATGGCGATCTCCGCGAGGTCGCTGGCGTAGAAGGCGGCCCGCTCCAGGCTTTCGAGGACGTAGGCGAGCCCGACGGCGAGACGCCCCCGTTTCGACGTGATCTCGTGGAGGATCTGGGTGCGCTCGCGGGTCAGCTGCTTGGCATCGTCGATCACCTCGTTCGCCTTCTCGATGTTCCGCGAGTCGAGGCTGTCGAGCGCGTCGACGAGGCCGCTCGCTGCGCGGGCCGCCATCCGGTCGAGGGCATCGAGGAGGCGCGGCGGGAGGGTCTCCTTCCCGACGATCGCGACCGTCTCCGCGATCCGCACCGCGTGGTCGGCGATCCGTTCGAGCACGCGGGAGGCGAGCAGGTACGTGGAGCACTCGGGGAGGGTGAGGTCGAGCGTCGCGAGCATGCGGGCGTCGCGCAGCGCGCTCGTCACCTGCTTTTCGAGGAACCAGTGCAGCCGGTCGACCTCCCAGTCGCGCTCGACGACGTCGCGCGCGATCGACGGGTCGCCCTCCCGGAGCGCCGCCATGGCGTCCGTCTGCATCGCGCGGACCATCTGGTGCATCCGCCGTACGATCGACGGGATCGGCAGCGGGTTCGCGCCGACGACGTCCTGCAGGACGACCGACTCGGCCGTCTCTTCAAGGATCTCCGGACCGATCATCCGCTGGGCGAAGCTCCGGACGACCTCGCGCGTGCGGGCATTCATCCGGCTCGGGGTCCGGATCTCGAGCAACGGGTACCCCGCGATGTACTCCGCGATCAGGCGGCGGAACAGGTGCTCCTTGTCCATGTCGTTCGCGACCTCGACCACGCGCCGCTCCCCTTCGGGGGTGTCGAGCGACTCGGGGAAGACGGTGAGCGACCCGTCCGCGCGCGGCGTGAAGAACAACAGGTCGCCCGCCCCGAGGCCGCGGCTGACGACCCAGTTCTTCGGCAGGGAGATGATGTAGGTGGAGCCGCCGGTCTTCTGGATGCGACGTCCGTGGAAGCCGCCGGTCGTCCGCATGGCCCCGTGCCCGGCCGACCGACCGTTCTCTATATAGCTTGGGTCGGGGCGCCCGGTCCGCCGGGCCCCGCCGACGGCCGCGCGGCGCGGGTCCGAGGGTAAATAGGGCCGGCGACGCTCCCGCGCGGGGCGTCCCATGGCTCCTCGCACGATCCGTCGGTTCCGGTTCGGGCGCGGCCCGCGGGAAGCGACCGCCGGCGATACGCTGCTCGACGCGCTCGCGGTCGACGGCCTACCGAACGTCGTTCGGTCCGTGCGCTACCACCGGCCCCGCGCACCGTTCTGCGGCACGGGGGACTGCACGGGCTGCCTCGTGCGGGTCAACGGGCGCCCGAACGTGCGGGCGTGTCGGCATCCCGTCGAGGACGGCGATCGGGTGGAGGGGGGAAACGCCTGGCCGTCCGCCCGCCTCGACGCGCTCGCCGCCGTCGACCTGCTGTTCCCCCACGGCATCGATACCCTGCGGGGATTCCGGCGACCGGCGTGGGCGCGGGGGCTGTACCACCGGGTGATCCGCCGGCTCGCCGGCTACTCCGAGCCGCCCGACGCCGCCGCGGCCGCGGCGCTCGCCTCGCCCCCCCGGACGGTCGACGCCGAGACCGTCGTGGTCGGCTCCGGCACCGCCGGGACGGCCGCGGCGGCGCGGCTCGTCGCGCGCGGCGTCCGGCCGGTCCTCCTCGACCGGCGACGCGATCTCTCCGCGATCCCCGGCGCAGACACGGTCGGCGGCGCCACCGTCACGTTCCTCCCCCCGCCGACGAGCGACCTCCTCCGACCGTTCACGCTCCTCGGGTTCGAGGAGCCCGGTCGCGGGCTGGTCGTGCGGTGCCGCTCGGTCGTGCTCGCGACCGGTAGCTACGACACCCAGCTCCTGTTCGCCGGGAACGACCGGCCCGGCGTGGTGTCGGCGGAGCTCGCCCTCCGGTTCGCTCGACCGGGCCGCCAATCCCCCCTGCGGCGGGCGGTCGTCGTCGGGGGCGCCGCGCGCGCGGGCGAGATCCTAGACCGTCTCGGCGACACGGTCCGCGCGGTGGTCGCCCCCGGCGAGATCGGGCCGGAGGTCGCTCGAAAGGCATCGGACCACGGCGTGCCGCTCTATCCGCGCACCCTCGTCCTCGCCGCGGTGGGACGCTCCCGCGTCCGTCGGCTCGAGCTGAAGGGACGCGGCGACGGACCGCGCTTCTCCGTTCCGTGCGATGCGGTGGTCCTCGCCCATCGTCGCGCGCCCGCCGGTCAGCTCGCGATCCAGGCCGGGGCCCTCCTCGAATGGCGTCCGGACCCCGGGGCGTACGTCCCTCGGGTGACCGGCGGGGGCGCGACCAGCGTCCCAGGCCTGTTCGTCGCCGGCTCGGCGGGCGGGTTGGCGCGCTCCGACTCCCCCGCGAGCGGCGAGCGGGCGGCCGACGCGGCCGCCGCGGGAGCGGCGCCGTACACCGGCGACCCCGGCACCGCCCCGGTCGCCGCCGGTGAGTTCGAAGGATACTACCGCGAGCTCCTGCACGAGCGAGGCACCGGCAAGTGGTTCGCCTGCGGCTGCGAGGACGTCCTGCTCGAGGAGGTCGAGCGCGCGTCGGCGGACGGATACCGGGGGATCGAGGTCATCAAGCGATACACCGGACTCGGCACCGGGCTCTGCCAGGGTCGCTACTGCCTGCCCGACGCGCTCCTCTTGCTCTCCATCCTGGAGCGACGCCCGCCGACCGACGTCGGTCGGATCACCCAACGGCCGCCGGCCGTGCCGACCCCGCTCGCGGCGCTCGCCGCCCTGGACCCCGAAATCTCGAAGCAGAGGGTGCCGTGACGCTCCTTCGGGACCGCTACCGGACGGTGATCGTGGGGGCCGGCATCGTCGGCCTGTTCACGGCGTACCGCCTCGCCCGCGCCGGGGCCGGTCCGATCCTCGTCGTGGATCGCGGATTCCTGTCGAACGGCGGGTCGGGCCGCAACGGGGGCGGGATCCGGCAGCAGTGGGAGACCCGCTCGACGGTCCGCCTGGCCCGGGAGAGCGTCCGCGCCTACCGGGAGTTCGGGCACGAGTTCGGCTACAACATCTGGTTCCGCCAGGGCGGCTACCTGTTCCTGGCCGAGACGACCGAGGAGCTCTCCCGACTGGGCCGGGTCCACGACCTCCTGCGATCGGAGGGGCTGCCCGCCCGGACGCTCGGCGTGGAGGAGGTGGAGCGGCTCGTCCCCGGGATCGCACCCGACGCGGTCGTCGGCGGCTCCTACCTCGGCTCGGACGGGACGCTGTATCCGTTCCCCGCGGTATGGGGCGTCTACGAAGCGATCCGCGCCCTCGGGGTCGAGGTCGCGCTGGGCGTGGAGGCGCAGGGGGTCGTCGTCCGCGACGGGGCGCTCCGGGCGGTCGTGACGTCGGCCGGGACGGCGGCGACCGACTCGGTCGTCAACGCCGCGGGTGGCTGGTCGGGGGAGTTCTCCCGGCGGGCCGGCCTCGAGGTCCCGAACGTCGCGACCCGACACGAGATCCTCGCCACGGAGCCGATGAAGCCGTTCCTCGACCCGATGGTCGTCCGGGCCCGCGACGGGCTCTACTTCAGCCAGACGATGCGGGGCGAGCTCGTCGGAGGGCTGACGGTCCCCCACCCGGCGGGCACCGCGCGGGGGGTCCCGAGCTCGCCGCAGTTCCTCACGGCGATGGCCCGGGCGCTCGTGGACCTCGTGCCCCGTCTCGGCGCCCTGGGGGTGTTGCGGGCGTGGACCGGCTTCTACGACGACACGCCCGACGGGTTCCCGGTGATCGGAGAGGACCCTCGCTTGCGAGGGTTCGTCCACGCGAACGGCTTCGGGGGCCACGGGTTCATGCTCGCTCCGGCCGCGAGCCAACGGGTCGCGCGCGCGGTCCTCGGCGAGCCGATCGACCTCGACCCCGCGGAGTGCTCGCCGGCCCGGTTCGCCGCCCCGGGGGCGCCCCGGCGCGCCGAGCGCCTCCAGCTCGGGTGAGCGGGGGTCGGCGGCCGCCGCCACCGTATTGACCCCACCGCCCGCTCCGGCGGGCGTGATCGGCCGATTCCCGTGGGATCCGTTCCCGCCGGGGACGCCGGACCCGAAGGGGCCGGATCCGCTGCACGCCCTCGTCTACCGGACGGCGGTGTCGGGGTCGGACGCCTATCGGTCGGTGCGGTTCGCCCTGAAGCGGGAGAACGGGGTCCTCAGGATCGGCAACCGGTTCGTCGCCGACGCGCGCTACCGGGAGGTCGCGTTCGTCGCCGCCGGCCACGCCGCGAACTCGATGGCGCTCGCCACGCTCGCCGTGCTGGACGACCGGGTCACCCAAGGGTACCTCGCCGGTCCGGAACCGGTCGTCGACGAGGTCCCGTTCCAGGGGGTCCGGCTCTCCCCGGGGTGGGGCGGCGCCGAGGCGGCGCCCGGAGTGGTCCGGGCGACCCAGGAGATCGCGGAGCGCCTCGGCGAATCCGACCTGTTGATCCTGCTGCTCTCTCCGGGCGCGATGCGCGCGTTCGGTACCCCGCCGCCGGGCCTGACCGCGGCGGAGTTCGGGGAGTTCCTCGAATCGGTCCACGCCCGCGGGGCGACCGGGCGAGAGGTCGGCCTCCTCGCCCGCGCCCTCGGGACCGGCGGGGTCGGAGGCGCGCTCGTTCCCCCGTCCCTTCGCGCGGACGTGGAAACGCTCGTCGTGGAGCGGGGGGACGGCGCCGCGTTCGTGGGCGGCGGTCCGACCGTCGCGGTCCGGCCCGCCGAACGGGCGGAGGCGCGGGCGATCCTCGTCCGCCTCGACGCGCTCGACGCCCTGCCGGCCCCGGCCCGGGAGTGGCTCAGCCCCGGCGCCGCCCCGCTGGCCGCGCCTCCCGCGACGGCGCGGCGCCCGGTGGTCGTCGCGGGTCCGCCGGACGCCCTGCGGGCGGCGGCCGACATCTCGTTCGACAAGGGGTGGACGGCACGGCTCGCGGCCCTGGAGATCCGGGAGGCGCCGACGGCCGCCGCCGACCGGTTCCTCGACCGGGTCGAGGCGCTCGTGCGGGCCGAACCGACGACCGCCGAGCGGCGCTCGAAGGGGATGGCGGCGTTCGCGATGCTGACGCTCGACCTTCCCGAAGGAACCGACGAGGGGCCGGGGATGGCCGAGTTCCTGGAGCGGGCGCGGTCCGCCGCACGCCGGCGGGAGATGAGCGTCGGTCTTTTCCGGACGGCGGGAGCGATCGGGAGCGGGTCGTACCCGGCCGGCGGCGTAGTCGGTTCTCCCGCGGACCCGACCGCGTCCTTCGACCCGTCCGGGGTCCGGTCGCTCGCGATGCAGCCCGGCATCACGGACGTCGGCCTACTGGCCGCGGCCGTGCTCCCCCGCCCCCCTGGCGGCCCGACCGGGGGGTAGGCAGGCTCAACGCGGGGCGCCGCTCGACGCCGCGTCGGCGTCGGCGGACTCGAAGTGCCGCTTCAACGCCATGTACTCGGCGAACGAGATCTGCCGCCGCGCCCGCACCGCGCCCGCCTGCTTCAGGGAGGCGATCTGGTACGTTCGCAGCAGATCGGCGACCGATCGCGCCGCGGGCAACGTCGGGTCCGCCGCGACCGGGGCCGCGGCGATCGGATGCTCGGCCACCGCGACCGCCGGAGACGAGCTGGTCGGTCGCGGCGACCGGGAGAGATGCTCGAGGAGCCGCGCGTGCTCGGGAGCGGTGATCTCCCCGTCCGACAGCAGCACGTCGACGAGCTCCCGCTGCCGGGGGCGGTACGTCTCGACGAGCTCGATGACGTCCCGGTCCGGCCGACCGACGGGCGTCGCGGCGAGCGGCACGCCGACGACCGCATCGAGGTCGGCGACGAGCGAGTCGAGGGCGGTCTTCAGCTCCGCGGGCGTCGGGCCCCCGGCGTCGGCCCCCGGTTCGAACCGGACCGTGAGACGGGCGACCCCGCCCGCGGGGCCGAGCGGACCCAGCGGACGTTCGACCGACAGCTCCACGTCGCGGCGTCGGGCCGGCACACCGCCGGACGGGCGCGTCGGAAGAAAACGTACGCCGCGGAAACGACCCGCCGGCCCGATCGACGAACGATGAAAGTAACTAAATTTCACTTGGTATATGTCGGTAACTATAAATCCGCTCGCGGGATTCCCTTCGACGAGGAACGACGATGGAGAGCGACCGGGGTCGCCGTCCAACGGGTCCGAGCGCCGACGGATCGGACAGCTGCGACGAGCGCGACGGCCAGTCGATCTGCCCGGTGCTGGCCGCCGTCGGGGTGATCGGAACTGAGTGGCGCCTCGCGATCGTCCACCGGCTCCTCGAGGGGCCTCAGCGGTTCAGCGAGATCCTGAAGTCGAACGCCCGCCTCAACGCGAAGACCCTCAGCGCGACCCTGAAGTTTCTCGAGAACCAGGGGGTCGTCCAGCGCACGGTCGTCAGCACGCGCCCGTTCTCCGTCGTCTACTCGCTCACGGAGATGGGGCTGGGCCTCGCCCCCGCCGCCCGCGAGCTCCGGCAGTGGGGCGAGCGGTGGCTTCTCCCCCGACGGGCCGCGGCGCGCGCGGGCGCTCCGGCGCGGCGCACCCCGGTGATCCAGGGCGAGCTTCCGCGGATCGTCGTCGCCGAGTCGGCGGGCCACGCCAAGCACTGACGGACTCAGGAACACTGCGGGCTCCACGTCGCGCGGTTTCGGTACGGTCCCCCGGCAGGGCCGTTTCAGCACCCCCTGTTCCGCGGCTCATATAGCCGGGACGGGCTCTTCTTCTTGCAGCCACCCCAGGAAAGGTCGCCCCTACATCGCCCAAAGGAGACAGCACCGTGTCTCGGGCGTGCGGGGGACCTTTCCGTCCCGGATCGTTCGATCGGATCTCCGTTCATCGTTCGCGGGCCCGCGAACCCCACTATCCCCGGAGTCGCCCGGAGGGGTGACCTCGATGACCCCACGACGACCGTCCGAACCGACCCGGAACACTGCGGCCCCCTCGTCCGCACCTTCCTGTCCCCCGGATTCTGACCGTCGTCCGAACCCCGCCCGTTGGAACGGACCCCCCGGCGTTGACGGACCGACCGTCCGTCGGCGCCCGGGCGCTCCGCTCGCCCCGGCGGGCTGACCGTACCGCCTTCCCGCTGCCACGGCCCCGCGGGCGGACGCCCGGCCGGTTCGAGCCTCACGCGGTCGGCTGAGGGATCCCCCCGGTCGTCGGAGGCGTCGAGGTCGGAGTGTGGAGAACCATGCACCGCCGAACGTCAGCCGTCCGTCCCCAACCCGTTCGTCGTCGAACGAGCCCACGCACGCGCCGCCCAAGGGGGAGCCCGTGACGCGCGCCGCCGCGGTCGCGCTCCGCTGCCTCGGTTCCGAGCCCCAGCGCCGCCGGATCTACCGAGCGCTCGCCGCCGCCCTCGAGTCGTCCCGCCGTCCCGCCTCGGCCGTGTTCGTCTGCGACCCGGAGGCCCCGGAGCCGTGGGTGGCCGTCTCGGAACGATCGATCGTCGATGTCCTCCGCTCGACCCCGTCGCTGGCGGACGCCTGCGCCCCGAGGCCGTGGCCGTCCCGGGGGGAGCGGGCACGCCCGGGGCCCGGCGGACGCCTCGGTGTCGCGCTGCCGTCGCGCACCGGGTACGGGCCGGCCGCCGCGCGCTCGCTCCCCGACCACCCGCGGACCGCGCCCCTCCTCCGAGACGAAGGCCGGCTGGTCGTCCAGACGATCTGGGTCGGTGGAGCGGGTTCCGGCCTCTGGACCGTCCGCCGCTGGTGGTACGTCGCGGGGGCGTCGTCCGACGGCGAGCGGAGCTGCGACGCCGTCTGGACGGCGATGGCGGCCGACTGGAGCGGTGCCATCGGCGTGCCCGCCGAGGCGCGGATGCTGGGACTCGGGGCCCGCCGGGACTGGATGCGGCTCGGGATCCGCTCGATCCCGCGGCGCGCGTGGCTCCGCCTGGGGCCCGAGCGGATCGACGCGGTCCCGGAACCGAGCGCTTCGGCGGATCGGGCGGCGGGTGCGGAACCGACGGGCCACACCGTCGTCCTGGGCGCCTCGGGCTCCGGAAAGACGTGCTTCCTCGCCGATCGCGCCGCCCGGGCGATCGCGCAGGGCGAGCCGGTCGTCGTCCTCGACATCCACGGGGACCTCACCCCGGCCGTCGTCGCCCGCCTGGACCGGAGCGCCCGGGACCGGGTGGTATGCGTCGATCTTTCGGACCGACCGGTCCCCGGGATCGCGGCGATCGCCCCGTCGGCGAGCCCGGAGCGGGCCGCGGCGCACCTCGTCGCGGCCCTCAAGCGCCTGACTCCGGACACGGGGGAGGTGTTCTGGGGATTCCGACTCGAGCGGATCTTCGACTCCTTCGTCCGGCTGGTGCAGGAGTCCGCGGGCTCGTTGCTCGACCTCCAGGCGCTCCTGACGAACCCCGACCGCCGCGACGCCGCCCGGCTGAGCACCCGGTCCCCCGATCTCGTACGGTTCCTGGAGGAGCTCGAGCCGGCGGTCCGGCGGAGTCCCGACTTCCTCTGGTCCGCGAGCTCTCGCCTCGCGAAGGTCGTCTCGCAGCGGTCCCTTGCGGAGTTCCTCGCCCCGGCGGACGGGGGACTTCCCGTGGAGGCGCTGCTCGCCCAGCGGCGGTCCCTCTTGGTGCGGATCCCGTTCGCCCTCCTCGGACCGGAGGCCGCGGCGTTCGCCGGTACGCTCGCGTTGGCCCGGATCTATCTCGGCGCTGCCGCGCAGTCCTCGGAGGGGGCCCTCCGGCCCCGGACCACGGTGGTCCTGGACGAGGTGCAAGGGCTCTCGCCCCGGCTCGTCTCGGAGATGATCGCCGACGGGAGGAAGTTCGGCTTCCGCCTGTGGATCGCCTCGCAGTATCCCGAACGGCTCGCTCCGGAGCTTCGGGCCGCCGTCACCGGGGTCGTGCGGGATTTCGTCGCGTTCCGCGTCCCGCGCCCCGGGGCGAGCGTGGCGGGTAGCTGGCTCGGCCTCTCGCCGGCCGACTCGGAGCAGTGGCTCGTCGACCTGGCCCCGGGATGGGGATTCGTCCGGGGACCGGACGACTCGACCCTCCGTTCGATCGCCCCCAGCCCCGTCCCGGCGGGGGACGACCGCCCCGGGTGGTCGGACGCCGTTCGGGCGACGCGCTCGGGGTTCGGAGTGGCGGCCTCCGACGACGAGCGGTCGGTCGGGGTCGATCCGGAGACCGACCGGCTGCTCCTCGCCACGCTCGCTGCGGAGGAGGAAGGGGCTCCGCTGTTCCCGACCGCGCTCGTCGCTGCGGCGGCGGGCCTGCCGGGACCGGCGGTCGATCCCGCCGTCCTCTTCGACCGGCTCCGGCCGCTCGAGCGGCAGGGGCTCCTCCGGACCGACGCCGACGGGGTGCGCCTCACGCCGGCGGGGGAGCGATGGCTCGGGCTCGGCACGCCGACCGGCGCCGTCCGGGAGAGCGCGGAGCACCGGGCGCTCCTCTTCGGCGCGTTCCGCATCTTCGCGCGGAGAGGCCACCGGCTCGAGATCCTGCGGCAGGGCCGGTACGACACCCGCCTGCCCGATGCCCTCTACCGGCAGGTCCCCGACCGAGTTCGGACGCACCCCCCGGAGGCGCTCGCGGCCGCGCTGGACCGCCTTCGACAGGGGTGGGCATGGCGGTTCTTCCGGGGGCTCGACGTGCACGTCGAGGCCGAGGTCTCGGGGGCGTTGCGCGCCGTGCGCATCCGTCACGGTCTCGCGAAGGCGACCGCGCGAGGGGCGTTCGCCCTGTTCCTCGTGGCGGACGCTCGTCGGGCGAGCCGGGTCCGAGCGACCCTGCGGCGGCTCGGAGCCGGGGTCGACCGCGCTCAGGTCTGGACCCTTCGGCTGGGGGGCGGCGGCCGATCTCCCGTCGGGCTGGCCGCACCGCGGACGGGGGAACGCGCCAGCCCGCAACCAGCGTAATCTCCCGGCGATCGCTCCGGGGAGCCGATGCGGGCGATCGTGGCGCTCGAGATCCCGAGCTTCGCCACCGACCGCTCCTCGGGCGACGCGCCGGAGCACCTGACCCTTCGGTTCCTCGGGGAGATCTCCCCGGATCGTGCGCCGATCCTCGCCGACCGGTTGGGCGCGATCGCCGGCCAGCACCCCCCGTTCGACCTGACGATCGAGGGGGTGGGAGCGTTCCCGTCGCGCGCGTCGCCCCGGATCGTCTGGCGGGGCGTGACGACCGGCCGGGAGCCGTTGGTGAAGCTCGCCGAGGACGTTCGACGCGGCCTAGCGGGCGAGGGGACGGTCCCCGCACCGGACGGCCCGTTCGTGCCGCACGTCACGTGGTTTCGCGTCCGATCCCCCGCCGATCGGCGCACCGCGATCGACCTCCTGGACGGGCGGCTCGCCGCGCCGCCGCCGCGCTCGCTCCGGGTCGACACCGTCGTGCTGAAGGAGAGCGTGCTCGCTCGTGAGGGAGCGGTTCACCGCACGCTCTCCGCCGTGCGGCTCGGAACCGCCCCGCCGACGTCCCGGTCCGATCCGGCCCGGTCGGCGACGAGCGCTCTCCACAGGTAGAGCGTGGCGTAGCTTCCCCACCCGGGGTACCACCGCTCCCCCCACGCCCGAGCGGACTCTTCCGACGCGCCCCGGGGGACCACCCCGTACCGGTCCAGGGCGTGCCGTAGACCGAGGTCCCCGGCCACGAAGACGTCGGTCCGGCCCGCGCCCCGAAGGAGCGCGTTCTCCGCCGTCCACCGCCCGACGCCCGGGAGGCGTTCAAGGACCGCGCGGGCCTCCGGGAGGGGGGAGGACCGGAGGCGGGCGACGGACGGCAGGCTTCGCGACCCGGCGCTCGCGAGCGCGACGAGGGACCGGGACTTCGCGGCACTGAGGCCGACCGACCGAAGCCCCTCGACCCCTTCGCGCCGGAGGCGCGACGGAGGGGGGAGACACGGCACGGTCAGCCGGCCCGCGCGCAAGACCCCCCCGAACCGCTCGATGAGCCGCCCCTTGATCGCGTTCGCTGCCGCGACGGAGATCTGCTGGCCCACGATCGTGTGGACGAGCGCCTCGTAGAGGTTGGCGTCCCTCGGGAGGCGCAGTCCGCGGAAGCGCCGCTCCGTCCCCCGCAGCACTGGCTCCTCCCGGGTCCGTCGATAGAACTGTTCGATCGGGTGGTCGAGGGAGAAGAGCGAGCGGACCGCCGACCGGGCCGCGGCCGGGCCCGCGCCCCACGCCTCGATCGCCCACCGGTCGCGTGCCGCCTCCACGGAGAGAACCCAGGGGCGCTCGGGAGGTCCCCAGGCCCGGAGGAGCCGGTCCCCGTCGGACGAGAAGACCAGCGCGCGGGACGAATACTCCAGTTGGGCGCGCTCGACCGGCAGCGAGACGAGGCGCGGAGGAACGAGCGACGTGCGGGTCGGCGCGGTCACCCTCCCCTCCGTCCCCTCGGACCCCGCCGGCGGCCCCGCTCAGCGTTCAGCGGTCCGCTCGCCGTCCGGGAACGTTAAACGCCTTCGGCCCCGTTCGGCCGGGCGCCCCGTACGCCGCGGGGCCCCGGGGGGAGACGATGCGGCTGCGTCGACCGGTCGGTTGCGCGCTGGTCCTGCTCCTCGTCGTCCTGGGCACCGTGCACGCCGGGAGTCCGACCGGCCCGTCGGAACCTCACCCCGAAGCCGCGCCGACGGCGGCGGTCACGAGTTCCTGCGCCGGGCCGCCGACGGCCGCCGCGCCGACCGGCGACGTGCGAATCGACGGGGGAGACCTCGCCCCGGACGCCCTCGCCGGGATCACGGTCTCCTACGGGTTCCATCTCAGCGTGGTGGTCACGCGCGAGAACGTGAGCGCCCCGGTCTACCGGGGATGCGTGCACGACACGGCGAACGCCACGACGAACGAATCGGGGGCGTTCGCCTTCTCGCGGGTGGTCCCGCCGATCAACTGCACGGCCCTTCCGGGGTACTGTGCGTACTTCACCGGCCCGTTCGGACCGACCACCGTCCGGCTCGGCGCGACTCCGGCCGGCTACTCGGTCGACGCCGCCGGCGGTCCTGCGAACTACACGCTGACGCTCGTCGACGACCTCGCCTCCGTGCGACTCTCCCCCGACGCACGGACGCTCACGCTCTCTCCGGGGGCTGCCACCACCTTCGGGGCGCAAGGGTACATGGCGAACGGATCGCTCACGCCCCTGGAGCCGACCTACTCCTGGACGCTGTCCGGCGAGGGGTGGGCGTTCGTTGCCCCGCCGTCCGGAGCCGACGCGGAGGTCGTCGCCGTCCCCGGTGCCGGAGTGGGGACCCTCAGTGTGGCCGCCCTCGCCGTCGACGGCGAGGCTACGCTCGCGCCGCCGCCGGCGGCGGTGACCCTGCTCGCCCAGTCGACGGCGATCGAGACAGCGGAGCTCGCCCGCACGACGCTGGACGCCGGCGCCACGATCGGCGTCCGACTGGCCGGCGTCGGGGCGGCCGGATACGCGTACTCCGCCGTGTTCGAGCCCGGCCTCGACCTGCCCGCGGCTCCCGCCTCCTGCGTCGAGTCTCCGGGCGCCGGGGGCGACACGAACATCAGTTGCGCGGCGAACCTGACCTACCCGACCGCCGGGATCGCGCAGCCGACCGCGCGGCTCACCAACGGCTACTCCTCGTCGGTCTGGGAGTTCCCGGACGTCACGATCGACCCGCCCCCCGAACTGAGCGTCGCTCCGGGCGGTCCGCGCGGCTACGCCGGCACCGCGCTACCGATCGTCCTGACGGTGGCCAACGGCACGGGGAGCCCGCCGTTCGCGACCGCGTGCCTCCGGCTCGCGACCGAGGCGCTCGACTGCAGCCACGCGCCGGGGCCGACCTGGACGTTCGACGTCACCGTCTCCTCCCCGGGAGACTACTCCGCGGTCGCGTGGGCGATCGATGCGCAGGGCGTCAACGCGTCGACCGCGTTCTCGGTCACGGTGGTCGAACCGCTGGTCCTGGGAGCGATCGCCGCCCCGTCCGAGAACGCCAGCGTCGGGACGGCGGTCCTCCTCACCGCCTCCCTCGCCGGGGGCGCGCTGCCGGTCCGCTTCTGGTGGAACGCCTCCGGGGTCGACGGGCCGATCCTCACCGGGACGGCGACCGCCGACGGCCCGATCGTCGCGACGTTCGTGCCGTCCGCTCCCGACGCGGTGACCGTCACGCTCACCGTCGTCGACGCGCTCGGCACGACCGTCGAGGTCGACCGGCTCCTCCTGGTCGGGCCGGAGCCGGCCCTCTCGATCGTCGCCTCCGAGCCGACGCCCGCCACTCCCGTGACCGCCGGCACGACGTTCTGGCTCGCCTGGCAGGCGCTCGACCGCGCGGGGGCGCCCGTCCGCAGCTTCGCCGCCGGGGCGGCGATCGACCTCTCCGAAGCGGGCACCCCGGTCGACGGCTGGGTCAACGCATCCGGGATCGGACCGCTGGCGTCGCTCGGCGGGGGCGCCTACGACCTCCCCGCCGCCGGGTGGGAAGGGGGCGTGGCCGACCTCGCGGTGACGGTCACGGAGGTGGGGACGCTCACCGTCCGCCTCGTCGGCGCGGCGCTGCCGGCGCCGGTCCCCCCGCTCTCGGCCGTCATCGCCCCCGACCGGGCGCACCTTCTCCTCTACGCTCCCGAGGTCGCAGCGTCCAGCGCCCGGAGCAACTCCACGTTCTGGCACGTGACGGACCGGTACGGGAACCCCGCGCCGGGAGCGCTCGTCACGGTCTGCTTGCGTTCCGGCGACTCGAGCCGAACCACCCTCGCCGCCGTCGTGGCGGCCCCCGGCGGAACGACGGGCGTGTGGGTGAACTTCACCGCCGCCGGGCGAGGGGCCGCGAACGTCACGGTCACCGACGCCGCCGGGGGGATCCTCCTCGGCCCGCTCTCCGTCTCCGCCGTGCCCCCCGGTCCCGCCCTCACCCCCGCGACCGTCTCCCTCGGCGCGGCGATCCCGATCGGGGCGCTCGGCGCCGCCTGGTCCGGGATCATCGCCCGCCGCGCGCGCCGCCGCTCCGCCGTCCCGGTCGCGGAGGAGGACCTTCACCGGCTCGCCGAGGGCCGCAGCCAGGTGGTCGAGATCGTTCGGCGGACCGGAGGCGCGGACCTCGAGGAGATCGGGGCCGCGTGGACCTCCGCGCCCCCGCCCGTCGAGCTCGCCGACTGGCTCGCCTCGCTGGTCGCCGACGGGACGCTCGGGGCGGCCCTCGGCGCGGACGGGCGGGCCCGCTTCTGCCTCGCCCCGGGACGGGCGAACGAGTTGCGGGTGACGGTCGACGCCGCGGCGTTCGACCGCGCGCTCCGCCGTCGGGACGAGATGCGGGACGAGGCGTCCCGCGACCCCTAGGTCGGATCGCGGCCGACGAGGTCGTAGTAGCGGTATGCGGCTTCGCCGGCGGCGAAGCAGTACCGGAGCGTCGTGAACTCCTTCTTGAGCTCCGCCGCCGCGGCGGCGACCTCCGTCGGGGGGCGGCCGCGGTGCAGGAGGTCGTCGAACAGCTGCGCGATCCGCTCCATCTCGCGCGCCCCCATCCCGAGGCGGGTCACTTCCGGCGTGCCGAGCCGGACGCCGCCCGGCTGCTTCGGGCTCTTGTCGCCGGGGAGCAGGTTCTTGTTCGAGATGATCCCGCTGTCGGCGAGCCGGCGGGAGACCGCGGCCCCGCCGCCCTCGCGCTCCACGCGGACCGCGATCGTGTGCGAGCGGGTGAACCCGAGGTCGGCGGCGAGGACGTCGAACCCCCTCGCCTGGAGCGCGGCGCCGAGCGCCTGCGCGTTCTCGACCGTCTTCCGGGCGTACTCCCGGCCGAACTCGAGGTGCTCGGCGAGGCTGACGGCGAGGGCCGCCATCGCGTTCAGGTGGTGGTTGCTCGTCACCCCGGGGAACGCCCCGGACTGCAGCCGCTGCGCCGTCTCCGGAGGCAGCCCCTCGCCGAGGAGGATCCCGTGCTGCGGGCCGGGGAGGGTCTTGTGGGTCGAGGCGCTGATCACGGAGCATCCCTCGCGCAGCGGGTCCTGGAACTGGCCGCCCGCGATCAGGCCGAGGACGTGCGCGCCGTCGTACCACCCCCGCGCCCCGATCTCCTCGAGCGTCGGACGCAGCTCGTCGATCGGCATCGGGAAGAGGAACAGCGAGAGGCCGAACAGGCACGTCTTCGGCCGGACGGCCCGGAGGATCTCGCGGGTGCGGGGGACGTCGATCGTCATCCGGGCCTCGTCCCAGGCATAGTAGACCGGCTTCACGCCGCGCAGGCCGAAGGCGCCGAACGCCGCGCTGGAGATGTGCGCCCCGTCGGCGAGGCGGCTCGTCCCGACCAGGTCTCCGGGCTCCGCGAGCGCCTTCAGCACGGCGAGGTTCGCGACGGTCCCCGAGATCGGCCGCACGTCCGCGAACGAGCAGCGGAACAGGCGCCGGGCGAGCTCGAGGCAGAGGACCTCCACCTCGTCGACCTGCTCGTTCCCCTCGTAGTACCGGTCGCCGGGGAGCCCCTCGGCGTAGCGGGAGTGGAGGTCGGAGATCAGGAGCTCCTTCGCGTACGGGGAGAGCAGGTTCTCGCTCGCGATCAGCGGGATCGCCCGCTCGAACCGGAGCGAGTGGCGACGGACGGTCGCGCGGATCCGGGCGACCGTCGCCGCCATCTCGCCCGGCCCGGGCGGGGACCCCCCCACCCCTCCGCTACCAGTGGAACCGGACGGCATCCGAGACCTGTCAAGCGGGCGCGGGCCCGACCGACGCTCCCTCAGCCGCTCGAGCCCATATAGGCCGGCGGGGTCGCGTCCGACGGTCATGGCCGAGGCACCGGTCGATCCCCGTCCGTGGCCGGTCCGTCGACGCTTCTACGTCCCGTACCACGACATCGACGCGCTCGACCACCTGAACCACGCCGCCTACCTTCCGATGATGGAGACGCTGCGGTGCGACTACTACCTCCCGATGCTCCCGACGCCCGACCCGGCGGCGCTCGACATCATCATCGCCGAGGCGACGTGCCGCTACCTGGCCCCGGTGGCGTACGGCACCGAGCTGCTCGGCGAGGTCGCTCCCGCTCGCCCGCTCGGCCGGACCAGCTTCGTCCTGCTGTACCGCTTCCGGGACGCCGCGACCGACCGGCTCACGGCGCGGGGCCGGACCGTGATCGTCACGTACGACTACGCGAAGGGGCGGAAGGCCCCGATCCCCGCGGAACGGCGGGTCCGTCTCGAACGGGACGCGCTCGACCCCACGCTCGAAGGCTGGCCCGCCTGACCGGGTTCCACTCGCAATAGAGGGGTGGGGGTGGGACCGACCCCGGTCGCTCCGCCGGGCGATCCCCGCCGCGCGGACGGGAGATCCCCGGGGGCCGTCCGGCCGGGAGGCGTGCTAGGCCAGCAGGATTGCCGTCCGGACGGATCGCGCGGGATCCTCGCAAGCTCCTCGGCCCCGTCACCCCGCCAGCGTCGACGGGTCACGGTAAGGCTGCTCCCGTCAGGACCTGACCCGATGCCCGTGATGGATACCCGCTAGGGCGCTCCTCCGAGCGCTCGTCGCGGGACCCGCGGCCCGGCGGAACAGGGCGTCCGCGGAGCCACGCGAGACGCGCCACTCGTCCGGACGTCGTTCCTGCCTGTCACCCCCGCTAAGGACGGTTTCGGTGTGTAAGGGGACGCCCAACCCCCCGGTCAAGCCTAGCGACCGCTCGACGTGCGGGCCCCTACATAGCCCTTGGCGTCCCGCGACGGGCGCTAGCGGATGTGCTCGAGACTGAACGAGCCGAGGTTGAACGAGCGCTTCGTGAACGTATAGCCGACCCAGCTCCGCGCCTGGGCGTCGCCGATCCCGCGGACCGAGAGGAACGTCTTCATCTGCTCCACCTTGAGGTTGATCGACCCGTCGACCATGTGCTCGAGCGTCTCCATGTCGGAGTCGGAGTGCATGCCGCTGTCGAGGACGTAGTAGCCGACCGCCCCGTCGAGCTTGCGGCGGCCGATGAACGGCTGCAGGAACCGGAACGTCGCCGCCGAGTCCATGTACGCGGTGAGCGTCGACACCGACTCGAAGATGAGACGGTAGGTGGCGTGCCCCTCCTTGAGCTCCTCCGCGAACCCGTTCACCGACTGGCCGATCTGGTCGAGGACCGCCTTGTCGGTCGAGGAGAGCAGGCGCACCCCCGGGCTCGAGGCGGTCGACCCGACCGAGCGCGAGTAGAGGTCGACGTACCGGATCATCCCGTTCTTCTCGGCGTCCGCGTAGCCGGGGAACAGGCCCGCGAGGTCGTCGCGGACCTGCTGGTGCGTCTTGTCGGTGACGACCCAGATCGACGGGATCCCCTGCTTCAGGCCCTCGACCGAGAAGAGGCGGGCGAGGACGTCCTTCCCCGTGTGCGCCGGCCCGTTCACCATCACCTGGACCCCGGCCGGGAAGCCGCCGAACAGGAGGTCGTCGAGCCGGCGGATGCCGCTCTTCACCTTCGCGGCCTGGGCGTCGGCGACGCTCTCCTCGTGCATCCGGTCCGCCTCCGCCTCGGCGGTGCGGCCGCCCATCCGCTCCAGCTCCTGGACGCGCTCGTGCAGCTGGGCCTCGCGCGCCTTCAGCTCGACCTCCTTCTGGGAGAGCTCGTGCCGGAGGTCCTCGAGGCGCTGCGCCTCGCTGACCGCGACGGTCGTGCCGGTCGCGTTGAGCCCCCGGCGGATCTCCTCGAGCCGCCGGGCCTCGATGTCGAGCGCTTGGCGGCGGGTCTGCAGCTGCTGGTCGTACGCGGAAAGCTCCCGCTCCTTGAACTCGATCGGGCCGCGTCGCCGCTCGACCTCCTCGGCGCTGATGCGGATCTCCTCGAACTTCGCCCGCAGCTCGTTCTCCCGCGCGACGAGGTCGCGCTGGCGCTGGGCGATCTCCTCGAGCCGCCGCGTTGTCTCGGCGTCGATCTGGCCGGCGCGGGCGCTCGTCAACGAGTCGCGCTCGCGCGCCTGCTCGGACTCGCCGACCAGGCGCCGCACCTCCCCCTCCAGCTGGACGACGCGCCGCCGCAGCTCG
The DNA here is from genome assembly GCA_035499455.1 of Thermoplasmata archaeon. Taxonomy (GTDB): domain Archaea; phylum Thermoplasmatota; class Thermoplasmata; order Lutacidiplasmatales; family UBA184; genus Lutacidiplasma. The sequence continues at coordinate 366,044 of DATJYS010000005.1, forward strand.
GTCTCGCGCTCGATATAGTCGTGCTCGCGGTCCGCGAACTCCTCGCGCAGTCGGGCGTCGGCCTCCCCGGTCGCGACCGCCGCCGGCGCGGGGGCGGCGCTCGGAGCGTCGGGATCGGCCGGTCGGGGCGGGGGGACGTCGCCGAGGGCGCCCAGCCGCTGGCGGAGCTGCTCGATCTCGACGTCCTTCTCGCGGACCGCCGACTCGCGCTCCTTCGCCTCGCGCGAGCGAACGTACTTGATGACCGCGATCGACCCGCGCTTCACGTGCTCGACCTGATCCTCGAGCGTCTTGCGCCGGGTCCGCTCGTCGTACAGCTGCCGTTGGAGGTCCTGGACCTCCTGGATCATCGCGGCGGGGTCGAACTGGTCGGTCTTGACGCGGTCGAGGAGGCCGGTCAGCCAGCGGACGACCGTCTCCTCCCGCTCGAGCACGGCCGGGGTCGCGCTCCCCTCGGGACCGACGCGTCGGCCGCCGGCCTCCGCGCCGGGCGCCGACGGGCGGGCCGGGGACGGGGGACCGCTCCCGGTCGACTCGGAGGCCTGGATCCAGTCCTCCATCGCCCGGTCGTCGCCCTCGACCCACTTGCGCAGGACGTCGGCGGAGTCCTTCGGGGCGATCGAGACCTTCCGGCGGCGGGGCCGGTCGGTGTGGCTCACGATGCCGGCCCATCGGTCGAGCCGCTGGTCGTTGTCGGCGCCCGGACCGTGCGATCCCCCGCCCGACACTTCGAGGACGGCGGTCCGCTCCTGGGCGTCGGCGCCAAACCGCTCGAGCTCCTCGGCCGACAGGGCCCGCACGGCGTCGGCCGTGGCGTAGCCGGCCTCGACGAGACGGCGGGCGGTCTCGGGCCGCAGGCCGAGGGCCCGGGCGAGGTCCAGCTCGGGGGACGGCGGTGCGGGAGCGGCGGGTACGCTCTCCGTCGAGCCGTCCATGGGTCCCGGAACGTTCCTAGCGCGACGTAGGGTCATAATATGTCCCTCGGACACCGGCGGGAACGGGCTCGCGGCCCGACGGCGGGTGACGCTCTAAATACCGCCCGGCCTCCGTGGGGACGTGGACGTCGAGACGCGCGTCGACCGGGTCGTCCGGCACACCGTCGAGGCGCTCACCGCGGAGGAGCTTCGGGCGCTGTTCGGGCGCACCGACCATCCCCGCGCGTACATCGGCTTCGAGCCGTCGGGCGCGCTCACCGTCGCCCATCTGATCACCGCCCGGAAGATCATCGACCTCGCGGACGCCGGGTGCGAGGTGACGGTGCTGCTCGCCGACTGGCACGCGTGGATCAACGACAAGCTCGGAGGCAGCCTCGAGCGGATCGACGCCGCGGGGCGGTACATGCGGGCGACGTTCGAGGCGCTCGGCGCCGACCCGTCCCGGGTCCGGTTCCGCTGGGCCCGCGAGCTCACGGGGTCGTCGGAGTACTGGGCGCGCGTCGTCCGCGTCGCCAAGGCGACGACGCTCGCCCGCACGAAGCGGGCGATGTCGATCATGGGACGGAGCGAGGAGGAGTCGAACCTCGACTCGTCGAAGCTGTTCTACCCCTCGATGCAGGCGGCCGACATCTTCGAGCTCCCGGTCGACCTCGCCTACGGGGGGATCGACCAGCGGCGCGCCCACGTCCTTGCCCGAGAGGTGGCGCACCACTACGGCTGGCCGGTCCCGGTCGCGGTCCACACGCCGCTCCTCTCCTCCCTGAAGGGAGGGGGCCGGATGGACCCGCTCGAGGGGCTCGTGGAGGGGAAGATGTCGAAGTCCGACCCCGCCTCGTCGATCCGGATCCCGGCCGACTCCGCCGAGATCTCCGCCCGCCTCGCCGCCGCGTTCTGCCCGGCCAAGGCGGTCGAGGGGAACCCGGTCGTCGAGGTGGTGGAGTACATCGTCTTCCCGTGGGAGGGACGCCTCGCGATCGACCGCGCCGCGAAGCACGGCGGCCCGCTCGCCTTCGAGACGGTCGAGCAGTTCCGGTCCGCCTGGACGGACGGGGCGATCCATCCGCAGGACCTCAAGACGGCGGCGGCGGCCGCCCTCGACCGGCTCGTCGCCCCGGCCCGACGCTACTTCGCCGGGCACCCCGCGCTCTCCCCGGCGTCGTTCGCCGCGCCCGCCGGCGACGGCGCCCCGCCGACGCGCACCGCTTAAATAGCAAGGGCCGTACCGGGGCCCACCCGTGAGCCGAGGATCCCCTTGCGGGGGGTTCCGCTGACGCGAGGTACCATGGCGCGACCGATCTACGTGCGATTCGAGACCCCGAGCGACCTCGCCGACAAGGCCCTGCAGCTCGTCCAGGTGGCGAGCGAGACCGGGAAGATCCGGGTCGGCACGAACGAAGTCACCAAGTCCGCGGAGCGCGCGGAAGCGAAGCTCGTGGTGATGGCGGAGGACGTCGACCCGGTCGAGATCCTCGTCCACATCCCGATGCTCTGCGAAGAGAAGCGGATCCCGTACGTCTACGTCCCGAAGAAGCAGCGGCTCGGCCAGACCGCGGGCCTCTCGAAGTCCGCGGCGAGCGTCGCGATCGTCGAGGCCGGCGAGGCGAAGGCGCTGCTGGACGAGATCGGCGCGACGTTCCCGACGTTGAAGAAGTAGGGGAGAGCCCGGGGGCGCGACGCGCGATGGCGGAAGAGAAAGGGTCCCCGGCCGAGGTCGTCGAGCTCGTCGGCCGCACCGGGATGGCCGGGGAGGCGACCCAGGTGAAGGTCCGCGTCCTCGCCGGCCGCGACCGCGGCAAGATCATCACGCGCAACGTCGCGGGGCCGATCCGTCTCGGCGACATCCTGATCCTGCGAGAGACCGCGCGCGAGGCGCGCAAGCTCTCCGTCCGGTAGGGAGGCTCCATGGTCGTCAAGCGCCAGTGCTCGTTCTGCGCCCGGGAGATCGAGCCGGGGACCGGCACGATGTTCGTCAAGCGCGACGGGACCGTCTTCCACTTCTGCTCCTCCTCCTGCCGCAAGCAACAGCTCCTCCTCGGCCGCGTCGGCCACCGCTTCAAGTGGACCCGCGCGCACGAGCTGAAGCGCGCGGCGGAGCGCTCGAGCGCGGAGCGGGGCTCGGCCCCGAAGCCGGCCCCGGCCCCGCGCCCCGGCCGCCACCGCCCCGCGGAGAAGGCTCCGGAGGCGCCGCCCCCTCCCGCCCCCGCCGAGGCGTCCGCGCCGGCGCCCGAGCCCGCGGCCCCGACGCCGAAGCCCCGGGTCCGCAAGCCCCGCGTGACGCCCGCTCCCGCGGCCCCGAAGTCGTAACCTCGCTTCTCCGCCGGACCGGGTGCCGGTGGAACGGAATCCGTAAACGCCGGGGCGCCGCGCTCCTCGACCGTGCGGCCCGATCCCCCGTGGGTCTCGGCGACGGATCTCGCGGAGTACGCGTTCTGCCCGCGCTCCCTGTACTACCGTCGGCGAGCCCCGGACGCTCCGGAGACGCCGGCGGAGTCCGCCGGCCGGCGCTACCATGCGCGCGTGCTCGCCGCCGAACGTCGTCGGTCCGACCACCCGGCGGCCTACTGGCTCGGCCTGGCGGTCGGCCTGCTGCTCGTGCTCCTCGCGGCCGTCGCGGAGCTTCGGCCGTGATCGACGCGCTGGTCCCGGTCGTTCTCCTCGTCGGAGCGGCCGGGGCCGGCCTCAGCGCCTGGGCGCTCTTCCGGCGCCACGCGGAGTCCCGGTGGGGGACGCTCTCGGCGATCGACGCCGGACGCCCCGAGACGCTCCGCTCCGAGCGGTACCGGCTCGTCGGTCGGCCCGACGTCGTGCGGCGCGCGCCCGACGGGCGCCGCATCCCGGTCGAGGCGAAGCGGCGCTCCGCTCCGGCCGGCGGACCGTTCCGCTCGCACGTCGTGCAGGTGTGGGCGTACTGCCTCCTGCTCGAGGAGGTCGACGGCCGGCCCCCGCCGTTCGGGGTCGTCCGGTACGCCGACGGGGAGTTTCGGGTGCCGTGGACCCGGGCGGCCCGCGAGGAGCTGCTCGCGATCCGTCGTGCGGTCGGGGCGCCGTACGACGGACGGGCGACGCCGAGCGCGGGTCGCTGCGGCGGCTGCCGATGGGCCCCCGGCTGCGACGCCCGTTTCCCGGGCGCACGGTAGCGCCGGCTACCGGTGGCGAGCCCAGTAGACGTCCGTCCGATACGGCAGGACGAACGACCGCCGGCTCCCGCCGCCCGGGGGACGGTCCAGGAGCCCCCGCACTTCGCGGACGATCCGGTGCCGTTCCGACGCCGGCAACACCGCGATGAAGCTGACGGAGAGCACCCGCTCCACGACCCCGGTCCGGTCGAGTCGCTGCGAATGGCGGAACGCCCGGTACCGCAGCGGGGAGAACGGCCCGTCCGGGCGCCGGAACCATCGGTCCCACACCGCTCCTCTCGGGGAACCCCGGGTGCCTTCGGCCCCCGGATTGCGGGGCGTCGCCCCTCGGTACCGCCGCAGGATTTCGGAGATCCTTCGCGAGAGACCGTCCGAGTCGTCCCGCGTGTTCCATACCAGTCCGAGCCCCCCGCCCGGACGGACCACGCGGGCGATCTCCCGGAGCGCCTCGCCCGGACGGAACCAGTGGAACGCCGCCGCGACGACGACCGCGTCCGCGATCGCGGTCGGGAGCGGGATCGCTTCGGCGGTCCCCGCGATCACCGCGACGCGCGGCACGGTCCGTTCGAACACCGCGCGCATGCCGGGCGACGGCTCGACCCCGACGACCGCGCAGCCGAGGGGAGCAAGCGCCCGGGTGAACTTGCCGGTGCCGCAGGCGAGCTCGACGACGGTTCGCCGGGGGCCGAGGGCGAGCGCGCGGGCGAGGCAGCGGACGGCCGCGGCCGGATACCCCGGTCGGGCGCGCTCGTACGCCTCCGCGACCCGGCCGAACCCCGTCGCCGCCGGGTGCAGGCGGGTCGGCGGTCGCGTCACGCTCGCCCGCTCCCCTGCCGGCGCCCCTCGTGGGTTCTCGACGGGCCGCGAGCGATCGGTCGGGCTCCGGGACCCCTCGCCGGTCGGGGCAGGACCAGCTGGCCTTCCGTCGGATCCCCGAGCGGCTCCGACCGACCGGCCCGGTGTTCCCGACCGGTGTAGGCGCACATGACGGCGTCGAGCTCGTCGTGCGAGATCGACCGACGCTCGACGGCTCCCGAAAACCCGAACCGGACCATCGCCCGCCGCAGCCGTTCCACCCCGTCTCCCTTCCTCGGTAGCCCGAGGACGTCCTGCGCCCCGCCGGGGTACGCCTCGATGACCTCGTACCCGTCGCTGCGCAGCCGCGCGGCGAGGTCGATCCCGCGCCGGGTCAGCATCCGCATCGGGCCGAGGGTCACGGGGAAGAACCGGATCCCCCGGGCGAGGAGCGCCCGGTCGCACGCCCGCAGGTGGGGCGGCCCGGGAACGTCGAGCGATCGACGGCCGCGCGGGAGGGAGAGCGGCGCGTCGATCGCGACGATCGACGCGCGCGTCGAGCGCACCGCCTCGACGATCTCCGTGTCCGTCCCGAGCACCCACGTCTCGGTCCGGAGCCTCGGCCCGAGGCGGCAGAACCCGGTGCGCCGGAGGGGGCTCCCGGCCAGGTCGAGGCCGACCGGCGGGCCTCGAAGCGGCCCGATCGCCCCGGACCCCGACGGCCGCACGGGGCGGCGAGGGCGGTGCGCGCAAAACCTCTCGCCCCCCGCGGCGCTTCCCGCGAAAACCTTACCCGCCCGGCGGCCTCGGCGGGCCGATGGCGGAAGGGAACGTCGAACGCACCCTCGTGCTCGTCAAGCCGGACGGGATCCGGCGCGGGGTCGTCGGGGAGATCCTCACGCGGTTCGAACGCAAGGGCCTCAAGATCCTCGCCGCGAAGCTCGTCCGCGTCGCCCCCGAGCTCGCGCAACGCCACTACGCCGAGCACCAGGGAAAGCCGTTCTATCCGGCGCTCATCCAGCACATCACCAGCGGCCCGGTCCTCGCCGTCGCGCTCGAGGGACGCTCCGCGATCTCCGTCGTCCGGCTGATCACGGGGGCGACCAACCCGCAGCTCGCGGCGCCAGGGACGATCCGGGGCGATCTCGGCCTCGGCCTCACGCCGAACCTCGTGCACGCCTCCGACGCCCCGGAGTCGGCGGCGCGCGAGCTCGCGCTGTACTTCCGCCCGGATGAACTGCTCGCCTACTCCCGGGTCGGCGAGGAGTACTCGTAGGGCGATGGGCCCCGCCCTCGATCGCGCCTCCCGGGCGCTCGCCGCCGGGGAGCTCGTCGTCTTCCCGACCGACACCCTCTGGGGGCTCGGGGCCCGTGCGGAGGACGCCAGCGCGGTCGCCCGCCTCCTCCGCGCGAAGGATCGGCCCGGAACGCAGCCCCTCTCGGCGGCGGTCAGCTCCCTCGAGGAGCTCGAGACGTTCGGACGGCTCTCTCGCTCGGCGCGAGCGTTCGTCCGGCGCCACCTGCCCGGTCCGTTCACCGTGCTCGTCCGACCGACCGCCCTCGCCCAACGCCGGCTCGCCCCGGCCGTCGCCGGCGGCCGGACGATCGGGCTGCGCCTTCCCGACCACCCGGTCGCTCGCGAGCTCGCCCGACGGTCCGGTCCGGTCGTGGCGACCTCGGCGAACCGGCACGGCGCCCCTCCAGCCCGCACGCTGGGCGAAGCCCGCCGTGCGTTCGGTGGTTCGGTCCGGGCGTACCTGCCCGCCCGGCCCGCCCCCTCCGGACGCCCCTCGGAGATCGTGGACCTGACCGGGGCTCGGCCCCGGGGGGTGGCCCGGCGATGACGCCGGCCACGAAGTACCCCGACCACCTCGAGCGGTGGCGGGAGGCCGCCCGCATCGCCGCCGAAGCGCGTGAGCTCGGCGTGCGCCTCGCCGTTCCAGGAGCGAGCCGCCGGCGGATCGCCGAGGCGATCGAGGGGCACATCCGGGACGCGGGCGCCGCCCCCGCGTTCCCCGCGAACCTCTCGCGGAACGCCGAGGCGGCCCACTACACGCCCGACGACGAGGACCCGTCGGCCCTCGCGGAGGGGGACCTCCTGAAGGTCGACGTCGGGGCGCACATCGACGGCGCGGTCGCCGACACCGCCGACACGGTCGAGGTGGGAGGGCCGCGCCGCCACGCCCACCTCGTCCGGGCGGTCCACGACGCGGTCGCGGCCGGCATCGCCGCCGTTCGCCCGGGCGGTCCGGTCGACGACGTCAGCCGGGCGATCGCGTCGGCGATCCGGGCGCGGGGCCTGAAGCCGGTCGTCGACCTCACGGGCCATACGATCGAGCGGTACGTGCTCCACGCCGGCAAATCGATCCCGAACGTGCCCGGCGCGACGAACGCCGTCTTCGTCGAGGGGGAGATCGTCGCGATCGAGCCGTTCGCTACGAACGGGGTCGGCCGCATCGACAACGGTCCGTTCGGGCACATCGTGCGGTTCCGGCGCCCGCCGCCGTCGGGGGACCCGGTGCTCTCGGAGCTGTTCGACCGGTTCCGCACGCTCCCGTTCACGGCGCGCTGGGCGCGCTCGGACGCGGAGCGGGCCGCGCTCGAGCGGGCCCGGCGCACCCTGCAGACGTACCCGATGTTCGTCGAGCGCGCCGGCGGGCTCGTCGCCCAGGCGGAGCACACGATCCTCGTCGGGCCCGACCGGGCGGAGGTCCTCTCCGTCGTCGGCGCCCGCTGAGCGGGGCCGTTCTCCGCCGGCAGCGACCGGCAATTGCCGAACTGCTCGCACGTCTCCGGCAAAAAGTAAATACCCCGGTCCCCGGTTCCGCGTCGATCATGTCGGAGAGCACGGCGGCGTCCGAGGCGCCCCTGCGCCCCGGCCGCCGCAAGGCGAAGGCGGCGTCGGCCGCGGCCCGTCGCAGCGAGAGCGCGACGGACGAGCTCGGCCGGCGCGCCGTCGAGCTCTCCCGATTCTACGGCGGTAAGATCGAGACGGTTCCGAAGGTCCCGGTCCGCTCGCTCCACGACTTTTCGCTGTGGTACTCGCCCGGCGTCGCCGAGGTGTCGCGGGCGATCCACCGGGAGCCCGACCTCTCGTTCGAGCTCACCGGCCGCTGGAACACGGTCGCGATCGTCACCGACGGCTCGCGCGTGCTCGGGCTTGGGGATATCGGCCCGGTCGCCGCTCTCCCGGTCATGGAGGGCAAGGCGCTCCTGTTCAAGTTCCTGGGCGGGGTGAACGCGGTCCCGGTCCCGATCCGCGTGGCATCGCCCGACCAGTTGATGTCGACAGTCGAAGCGCTCGCGCCGGCGTTCGGGGGGATCAATCTCGAGGACATCGCCTCGCCGAAGTGCTTCGGCATCCTGGAGGAGCTGTCGAAGCGGCTCGAGATCCCGGTCTGGCACGACGACCAGCTCGGGACGGCGGCCGCGACGGTCGCGGGCCTCTTGAACGCCCTCGCGCTCACGCACCGGACGGTCCGTGAGAGCCGGACGGTCCTCCTCGGCGCCGGGGCGGCGAACATCGCCACCGCCCGCCTGCTGCTCGCGCTCGGCCACGACCCGCACCGCCTCTCGCTCGTCGACCACAAGGGGATCCTGGACGCGGAGCGGCACGACGTGGACGAGCTGATGCTGCGCAACCCGTGGAAGTACCGGCTCGCCCTGAAGACGAACGGCGGCGGGCGATCCGGGGACCTCGCCGCGGCGCTCGACGGCGCCGACGTCCTCGTCGCCGCCTCGACGCCGACCCCCGGGGCGGTCCGGCCGGAGCACGTCCGCGCGATGGCGAAGGACCCGATCGTCTTCGCGCTCGCGAACCCCGACCCCGAGATCTGGCCGGACGAGGCGCGGGCCGCCGGGGCGGCGATCGTTGCGACCGGGCGCAGCGACTTCTCGAACCAGGTGAACAACTCCCTCGTCTTCCCCGCGGTGTTCCGCGGGGTCCTCGACGCCCGCGCCCGCTCGATCCCGGACGAGATCGTTCTCGCGGCAGCGCGGGAGCTCGCCCGCGGCGCCGAGCGGCGGGGGCTGAGCGCGCATCACATCCTGCCGACGATGGAGGAGCCCGAGGTGTTCCCCGAGGTCGCGGCCGCCGTCGGGGACGCGGCGGTCCGGCTCGGGATCGCCCGGCACCGCCTGTCGCACGACGAGTTCCTGGAGCGGGCCCGCACCCTCATGGGACGCTCCGCCCGCCTCGTTCGCGCCCTGGCGCGCTCCGGGCTCACATCCCCGATGCCCCGGGCGCCGTCGTCGCGCCGGAGGGCCGCGTGACGCCCGACGAGTCGGCGGCCGCGCCGGACGCGACTCCGGCGAAGCCGCCGACCGCCCCGATCCATCTGCGCCCCGCGCGCGAGGCGGACATCCCGACGATCGTCCCGCTCCTGCTCCGGCTGAAGCGCCTGAACGAGGAGTTCGACCCGCTGCTGAAGGTGCGGGAGGACGCGGAGGCGCAGGCACGCCAGGTGCTGCGCCAGCAGATCGCCGACCCGAAGGCGGTCGTGCTCGCCGCCGAGGGGATCGGGCCGGACATCGGCAAGGTCGTGGGGTACGTCCGCGCAATCGTGCGGGAGCGTCCGTTCTACGCGCCGGATTTCGAGGGCGTGATCCTCGACATCTACCTCCTGCCGCTCTACCGCCGCCGGGGCGTCGGGGAGTTCCTCCTGCAGGAGGTGTCGGCGGCGCTGAAGGCGAAAGGCGCCGGGATCGTGACGGCGGAGTTCCCGGCGCAGAACGAGATCGCCGGCCGGTTCTACACGAAACGGGGATTCCGGCCCGTCACCGCGATCCAGGCCCGCTCGCTGTAGGCGGCGCCGGCTCGATCGTCGGCTCGACCCGCACCGGGAAGTTCACGGAGCTCGCGATGAAGCACTTCTCGTGCGCCGGGCCGTGCAGCGAGCGGGCCGTCTCCGGGTTCCCGGCCCCGATGCGGACCCGCGGCCGGAGCACGACCTCGGAGAACCGACCTCCTCCGTCGGCCGACTCGAGCAGCGTGCCGGTCGCCGCGTCCTGGTAGGCGACCACGGTCACCCCGTTCACCGCGCAGAAGTGCAAGTACCACAGCATGTGGCACGCCGACAGCGCGGCGACCAGGAGCTCCTCGGGATTGTAGCGGGTGGGGTCGCCCCGGAACGTCGGCGAGGAAGAGCCGGGGATCGGCGGGGCCCCCTCCGCCCGGATCGTGTGGTCCCGGTCGTACGACCGGTAGTCGACGGTGCCGACGTCCCGGGCGCCGGTCCACTCGACCGCGGTCGCGAAGGTGTGCGTCCGGGGCGCGCGGGGTTCGGGCATCGATTCCCCACCATCCGCCGGCGCGCTTGACCCCTGCGCGAGCGGCCGGGCCGGGGCACCGCACCGCTCATGCCGAGCGCTCGGCTCGGCCCGGGGATGAAGGTCCTCCTGTTCGGCGGCTCCGGCATGGTCGGCCAGGGGGTCCTGCGCGAATGCCTGCTCGACCCATCGGTCGAACGGGTCCTCTCCGTCGGCCGGCGGCCCCTCGGCCAGCGCGCCCCGAAGCTCGAGGAGCTCGTCCGGCCCGACCTCGCCGACCTCACGGATGTCGAGGAGCGGTTGCGCGGGTTCGACGCCGCCTTCTTCCCGCTCGGCGTCTCCTCGGTCGGGAAGTCGGAGGCGGAGTTCCGGGCCGTCACCTACGACCTGACCCTCTCCGTCGCGACGCGCCTCGCCCGGCTCAATCCCGGGATGACGTTCGTCTACGTCTCGGGCGCGGGCACGGACAGCACCGAGCAGGGCCGGGCGATGTGGGCCCGCGTGAAGGGCGCGACCGAGAACGCGCTGTTGAAACTCCCGTTCCGGGCGGCGTACATGTTCCGGCCCGGGGTGATCCGGCCCCTCCACGGGATCCGCTCGAAGACGGCCGGTTATCGCGTCGCCTATCAGCTGCTGGCCCCGTTCCTCTGGGTCGCACGCCGGATCGCCCCGGATTCGATGACGACGACCGAGGCGGTCGGCCGGGCGATGATCCGGGTCGTCGCGCTCGGCGCCCCGGGCCCGATCGTCAGCACCCGGGAGATCAACCGTCTCGGCCGGACCCTCGGGTCGGTCCCGACGGCGTAGGCCGCGGAACTCCCGCGAACGTTAAGCGGCCCGGCTCTCGTGACGCGCCATGCCGAAGACGTCCGCGTCGTCGTCGCCCGCCGCCCCGGTCTTCCTGCGCCGGGGGAAGGTGAAGGAGGTCTACGAGCTGTCGCCGACCGAGCTCGAGTTCCGGTTCACGAACGACATCTCGGTGTTCGACAAGCACATCCCGAGCGAGATCCCGTTCAAGGGGGAGACGCTCGCCCGGACGGCGGCGCACTGGTTCGACCTCTGCGGGCGCCAGGGGGTCCCGCACCACTTCCTGGGGTTGAGCGGGCCGACGTCGATGCGGGTCCGCCGGGTCCGGGTCGTCCCGAAGCCGCGCACTCTCGGCCCCCACCCCGTCGACTACCTCGTGCCTCTCGAGCTGATCGTCCGCTACTACCTCGCGGGGTCGCTCTGGGACCGGGTCCGCGGGGGCGGGGTGAGCGCGCGGGAGCTCGGGTTCCCCGCCGACCGTTCGCTCGTCTACGGCATGAAGCTCCCCGAGCCGATGTTCGAGGTGACGACGAAGCTCGAGCCGGTCGACCGGCTCCTCTCGTTCCCCGAGGCGCTCGAGCTCGCCGTGCTCGACCGCGCCCAGCTCGACGCGATCCGCGAGACGATCCTCCGGATCGATGCGGCGATGGAGAAGGAGATCGAGCCGCGGGGCCTCATCCACGTCGACGGCAAGAAGGAGTTCGGGGTCGACAAGGAGGGGACGCTGATGGTCGTCGACACGTTCGGGACCGCCGACGAGGACCGGTTCTGGGACAAGGACGCGCTCGCGCGGGGCCGGCAGGTCGACTTCTCCAAGGAGTTCGTCCGCCAGCACTACCGGCAGACCGGCTACTACGATGCGCTGGTCCGCGCTCGCGAGTCGCACGCCGCGGAGCCGCCGATTCCCGGCCTCCCCCCGCTCCTGGTCGACGAGGTGAGCCGCCTGTACACGACGGTCTACCAGCGCCTCACCGGGGAGCCGTTCGCCCCCCACGACGCGCCGCCGTAGGAACCGTCCACCGTTCACCGTTTCGCGACCTCTCCCCGCACCCTTATCTCCCGGGCGCCCGGTGGACGACCCGTGCCCGCCAAATCGCCGACTCGCAACGTCAGCGCCGACCCCCCGGACGCCGAACCGAAGCCGGAGGTCGCGCTCGAGGACCTGGCGGGCGTCGGCGAGACGACGGCGATCAAGCTGCGGGAGTCCGGCTACACCGACCTGATGGAGCTCGCGGTGGCGTCGCCGGGCGACGTCGCCGAGGCGGCCGAGATCGGCGTCGCGATCGCGCAGAAGATCATAGGCGAGGCGCGTCGGCGGGCGGACGTAGGCCAGTTCGAGAGCGGCACGACGCTCCTCGAGCGCCGCAAGAAGCTCGGCCGGATCACCACGAACTCGAAGGCGCTTGACGAGCTGCTCGGCGGCGGCGTCGAGACCCAGGCGATCACCGAGTTCTCCGGCGAGTTCGGTTCGGGCAAGACCCAGCTGGGCCACCAGATCGCGGTCGACATCCAACTTCCCGTCGCGCAGGGCGGCCTGGGGGCGGAGGTCGTCTACATCGACACGGAGAGCACGTTCCGACCCGAGCGCATCGTCGACATGGCGAAAGGGGCCGGCCTCGACCCCGAAACGGCGCTCGGCCGCATCCACGTGGCGCGCGCGTTCAACTCGAACCACCAGATGCTCCTCGTCCAGAAGGCGCAGGAGCTCGCGCGGGACAAGCCGATCCGCTTGCTCGTCGTCGATTCGCTGACCGCGCACTTCCGCGCGGAGTATCTCGGTCGCGGCGAGCTCGCGCCCCGGCAGCAGATGCTGAACAAGCACCTACACGAGCTGCTCCGCTTTGCGGATACGTACAACGCGGCGATCGTCGTAACGAACCAGGTCTCCTCCCGCCCCGACATCCTGTTCGGCGACCCGACCCGCCCGATCGGGGGGAACATCGTCGCCCACGCGGCGACGTACCGGGTCTACCTGCGCAAGTCGAAGCCGCCCCGCCGGATCGCCCGGCTGATCGACTCCCCGAACCTCCCCGAGGGGGAGGCCGTCTTCTCCCTCACGGGCGAGGGGATCCGCGACTAGCGCTCCGCGCCACGCGGCGCAGCGCCGTCGCCTTGATGTACAGGTAGACCTGCCGCCCCGGCGCGAGGCCGAGGGCGCGGATCGGCTCCGCGGTGACGGCGACGCGCAGGCGGGTCGGTCCGGTACGGACGAGGAGCGACCGGCCGAACCGCCCGGCGCCCCGTCCGATCGACTCCACGGTCGCGGGGAGCACGTTGCGGGCGCTGGAGGCGAACCGCGCGCGCGCCACGACGATCGCCTCGGGGTCGAGGGTAATGCGGACCCGCTCGCCGTCGTTGGCGGAGAACGCGACCCGCAGGGCGAGCGTCGGCCCGAGGGCGACCGCGGGCGGCGGACCGGCCCGGTACGTGCCGCGGAGGAGGTTCGTCGGCGACGGCGCCCGCGTCGCGCCGAGCGTGTCGAGGACGTCGAACCCGCCCCGCGCGATCCGGTCCCCGAGCGGCGTCAGCTGGGTGCCGCCGTGCGTCGCGCCGCCCCGGGCGGTCGCGACGACCGGGCGTCCGAAGGCGCGCGAAAGCCGGCGCAGGTGGTAGTTCGCCCGGTCGCGGCTGATCCGCAGCGCCCGCGCCGCCGCGACCACGCTCGCGTTCGCTCCGATCTGCTCGAGCAGGGCGACGTCGAGCGAGCTCACGGTGCGGGGTCGGTCGGTCACGGTCCCTCCGGCACGGAGCGACGGGAGGCCCCGAGGGCGCAAAGCGCGGACGGGTCGATGTCGAACCCGATTCGCGCGCCGACGAGCGGGGGCGGTACCGTGCGCGAGCGCGGCGCGCGGAGCACGAGCGGCAGTCCGTCCGCGAGCATCTCGACGACGACCCCGTCGGGGGTCGGACGCGCGCTGCGGACCGTCCCCGTCCACCGCCACGGCACCCCTTCGGCGGACGGACCGGGGGCGGCGAACGCGACCCCCTCGGGGCCGGCCCGCTCGAGGAGCCAGGCCGCGAGGCCCCCGGCGCCGCGCCGTTCGAGTCGGGTCCGGTCGAAGACGTTCTCGAAGCCCACGAACCGGGCCGCGAACGCGTTCGGCGGCGCGTCGAGGAGGGCGGTCGCGTCGCTCGCGAGCTCCACTCGCCCGTCCTGCAGGAGCAGGAACCGGTCCGCGAGGGAGAAGGCGAGCCCCGGATCGTGCGTGACGACGACGACGGGGACCCGGTCGGTCTCCCGCAGCTCGTGGAGCACGAGCCCGAGCTCGTAGCGCGCCTCGACGTCGAGCGCCTGCCACGGCTCGTCCCACAGGATCAGCTCGGGGTCGGCGGCGAGCGTCCGGGCGAGCGCGACCCGCTGGGCCTCGCCGCCGCTCAGCTGGCTCGGCCGCCGGTCGGCGAGCTTCGAGAGGGAGAACCGCTCGAGAAGCTCCCGCGTCCGGCCCGCCGCATCGGGGCGCTCGCGCAGTTCGAGCGGATACCGAACGTTCCGCTCGACGGTCCGGTGCGGGAACAGCGCGAGCCCCTGGGGGACGTATCCGAGGCAGCGCCGCTCGGGGAGCCACTCCGTGACGTCGGTCCCGTCCCGCAGGATCCGTCCCCGGTCCGCGGCGAGGAACCCGGCGAGGGTGCGCAAGAAGGTCGTCTTACCGGCGCCCGAGCGACCGAGCACGGCGACGGCGGTTCCGGGGGCCAGGGCGAGGTCGACCGGACCGAGCCGGAACCCCCCGAGGTCGCTCTCGAGCGCCTCGATCTCCCAGCCGCTCACGGGAGCAGCTCCCCCCGGCCCCACGGCAGACGGCCGTACCGCTCGCCGAGCCGGACGGCGAGGAACAAGCCGAAGGCGATGAGGAGGAAGATCGAGCTCACGGCGGCAGCGTCCTGAAGATCGCCGAGCTGGACGAGGTTGTAGATGTACACCGAGATCGTCGTGGAGACCGGGCCCGAGTAGAGGCCGCTCGGGTAGACCACCCACGCGAGGATCAGGAGGCCGCCGATCTCGCTGACCGCCCGGGCCCACGAGAGCAGCAGCCCCGCGACGATCCCGCGCAGGGCGATCGGAAGCGTGACGGTGACGAACGCGTCCGGCCCGCCCGCGCCGAGCGAGCGGGCCGCCTCGATCATGCGTCCATCGACCGCCCGGAAGGATAGGTCGCTCGCGAGCACGGTGTACGGTGCGCTCACGAACACGAGCACGAGGACGACCCCGAGAAGCGTGTCGTAGACCGGCAAGCCGAGGGCGACCGTGACGTGGTGTAGCGGCGTTCCCGGTACGAAGAGGAGGAACAGGCCGAACCCTACGAGGAGGTGGGGGACGACGACCGGTAGCGCGACGAGCGACTCGACGACCGCCCGCCCCCGGAACGACCGGCGCGCGAGCAGGTAGCCGAGCGGGATGCCGAACACGGCCGCGGCGAGGAGAGCGATCCCCGACGCGTAGAACGTGAGCCAGATCGACGCCCAGACCTGAGGGTTCTGGAGCGCCGCGACGACGCGAGGGAACGGCGCCTCGGAGAAGAGGGCGTAGATCGGCAGGAGAAACAGCAGCAGGAGCGACGCCGAGAGGACCCCCTGGAGGACCGTCCAGAGGGAGAGCCGCGGCGGACGGCGTCGAAGGGGCGCGGGCGGTCCATCGGTCACGTGAGGAGCGCAGCCGCCCATCCGGGCATCGGACCGACGTCCGGGGCGAGAACGGGGGGGATCGGGGGCGGGGATGGCGAGGTCGCCTGCCACCACCCCGGGTAGATCGGGGTGAACGCGCTGCCGACGCTCAGGATCGCGCTGCCCTGCGGGGAGAGCAACAGGTGGAGGAACGCGAGCCCCAGTGACGCGTTCGGGGCGTTCAGTGGGACGGTGATCGCGAAGACCACCGGCGCTGCGTGGACCTTGGTGTTCCCCCCGGTCGACGCCTGGATCGTCGTCGAAAGGGCGTGGTAGTCGGCCAGGGCGGTGGAGTTGCTTGCGTCGAGCCCCACGATGGGGTTGAAGGAAACGTAGGTGAGGTGGTTCGCCACCGCATACGACCGGTACGTGATCAGCGCCGAGACGGTATCGTCCGCGATCAGCGTCGCGGCGGCCGATTCGGGTTCCGGGAGGGCGACGCTCGGATTCGAGACCGGTACCGCGAACTTCCATGGGGGGTCCGTGTAGAAGTGGCTGAACACCGAGGTGTTGCTCGCGTTGTAGAGCTGTCCCTGGAGCTCCATGCTGAAGATCTCGTTGTAGCCGTTCGGGTCGGTCGAGGCGTTCCACACGGCGAACGGTAGCCCCGAGGACGCGACGCCGTTGACGAGCTTCCAACCCCAGTTCGAGGAGTTGATCCCGTCGAACGCGACGATGCTCGGGTTGTAGACGAGGACCTCCGGCGTCATTCCGAACGCGACCTCGTAGTGGACGTACTTCGGCTCGAGGAGTTGGGGGGCCAGGCGGAAATCGGCGAGCGCGGCGACATCCGCCGGCGTCTTGTGGAGCGTGAACCCGTTCACGATATCGAGGGACCCCTCGTAGTTCTGCGCCGCGGTCGGAGCGGTGATCCCCGGGGTCTCGTTCACGAGGAGGTCGGCGAGCGGGACGAACTGTCCTCGGAGGGACCCGGCGGCCAGGATCGAGAGCGTGGAATTCGCCACGGCGGATGGGGAGGCCGACGGGTAGTAGTGCCCTGTGATGTACCCTGCGGCAGCGGCCCCGGCCCCCACGACGACGATTGCCACCACCCACGCCAACGTCTTGGCCAGCACCGATGTGGGAATATCCCACATCGGATAACGGCTTGGGGTGGGTGCGGACTACAGTACCCCGCGGCGGTCCGCGGGGTAGTACCGGCGGTAGGCGCGGCCGATCAGCGCGGTAAGGGCCACCGGGCCGAACTGACGGCTGTCCCGGGTCGCCCCGGGAGCGTCGGAGACGACGAACACGCTCACCGCCGCGGGGGGGGACACCGGCTCTTTGGGAGGGGAGCCGGCCGCGGAGAGCACCTTCGCCACTCGCTTCACGAGCCAACGGTCCGCCTCCTCGGGGTCGACGAGGACGACGATCTCGCCGACCCGAGGGGGTACGGCTCGGTACGCTCGACGGTCGACGAGGAGGCGATCGCCGGGTCGAAGGGTGGGGAGCATGCTCTCGTCGCGAACGACGACCCGCCGGGTCGACCACCATCGAAGCACGCGGTGCGATGGCTGTGCGATTCCGGGCCCGAGCGTCCCCGACTCCGGCATCTTTATCCGACCTCCGGGGCTCGCCGCGCCATGTCCGTCCGTGACGCATCGCGAGCGCTCGTAGAACGTCTGCGGGACGCCGTGCACCCGCCCCACCCGGTCTATGCCCACTGCGACATTCCGTGCGGGATCTACGATCCCCACGAGGCCCAGATCTCTGCGCTGACCGTGCTGCGGATGGACCAGTTGATTGCAGAGCTCCCCATGCCCGCGATGGACGCGAAGCCGGAGGACCGGGCGGCGTACGGGTCGAAGCTCGCCCGGTACACCGCGGTCAAGGAGTCCCACTCCGAGCGGGTCAAGGCCGAGGTGCGCGTCATCTGGGGGGACTACTTCACGGCGGACCACGCGAAGCAGTTCCCGCAGGTCCACGAGCTCTCCTGGAAGATCCTCAAGCAGGCGTCGAAGACCCGGCAGGGCACCGCCCTCGCGGACGCCCAGGAGCTCCTGAAGCTCGTTCACGAGTTCTCGGAGCTGTTCTGGCAGACGAAGGGTGCGAAGACCCGGCGCCAGCCGTCGCTGCAGAAGTCGGGCGGAGAGCTCGTCGTCCCGGTGCCGGCGTAGTGGCCTGCGGGCCCCGGTTCGCGGCGGTCGGCGCGCGGGGACGATGACGGAGACCCTGCCGCTCGACGGCCGGTCCCTCTCCCTCGACCAGTTCCTCGCGGTCGTACGCCAGGGGTGCGGCGTATCGATCCTGCCCGAGTCGCTGGCCGCGGTCGCCGCGAGCCGCCGCGCGGTCGAGCGGGCGGTCGCGTCGGGCCGCGCGGTCTACGGGGTCACCACCGGCTTCGGAGCGCTCTCCGACCGTACGATCCCCGCCGACCGGCTCCGGGAGCTGCAGCTGTCGCTGGTCCGCAGCCACGCGGCCGGCGCCGGCCCTCCGCTGGCGCGCGACGTCGCCCGCGGGCTCGTCCTCCTCCGCGTCAATTCGTTGCTCCGAGGGGTCTCGGGAGTGCGTCCCGAGCTCGTCGAGCGGCTCGTCGAGATCCTCAATCGGGGGCTCGTGCCGTGGATCCCCGAGCAGGGGTCGGTCGGCGCCTCGGGGGACCTCGCCCCGCTCGCCCACCTCGCGCTCGCCCTGATCGGCGAGGGGGCGTTCCTGCGGCCGCGATCGGCGGAGCCCGAGCCGGCCCGGGACGTCCTCGCCCGGGAAGGGCTCGCTCCGTTCGCCCTCGTCGAGAAGGAGGGGGTCGCCCTGCTCAACGGCACCTCGTTGATGGCGTCGTACCTCGCGCTCGCCGTGGCGGACGCGCGCACGCTCCTCGGCGCCGCGACGGTCGCCGCGGCCCTCTCGTTCGATGCGCTCGAAGGGAACCCCGAGTCGCTCGACGACCGGCTCGGGGAGGTGCGCAACGCCCCCGAGCAGCGCGCGACGGCGACCGCGATGCGCTCCCTGCTCGAACGCAGCGAGCTCGCGGCCCCGCGGACGGGCTGGGTCGGTCAGGACCCGTACACGCTCCGGTGCATCCCCCAGGTCCTCGGCGCCGCCCGGCTCGGGACGGACCTCGCCGGGGTGGTGGCGACCCGAGAGCTGAACGCTGTGACCGACAATCCGCTCGTCTTCGAAGGGGACCAGTTCGTCAGCGGCGGGAACTTCCACGGCCAGCCGCTTGCGTTCGCCCTCGACTCCCTCGCCCTGAGCGTGCAGTACATCGCCGGGTTCTCGGAGCGGCGGACCTCCCGGCTGCTGCACCCGGCGCTCAACCACGGTCTCCCGCCGTTCCTCTCGCCCGACCCGGGCGTGAGCTCGGGGTTCATGATCCTGCAGTATCTCGCCGCGGCGCTCGTCAACGAGAACGCGACGCTCGTGCACCCCGCGAGCGCGACGAGCCTCCCCACGTCCGCCGACCAGGAGGATTACGTCAGCATGGGGGCCTGGGCCGGAGCCAAACTGCTCCGCCTCCTCGAGAATGCCCGTCGGGTCGTCGCCGTGGAGTGGATCGTCGCCGGTCAGGCGCTCGAGCTCCGCCGTCCCCGCTCGGGAGGCCGGGGAAGCCAGTCCGCCGTCCGGGCCCTTCGGAGCCGGGTCGAGCCGTGGACGCGCGACCGGAGCCCGTCGGCGGACGTCGCCGCGGTCGCGGAGGCGATCGCGAGCGGGGCGCTGCTCGCCGAGGTTCGGGCGACCGTTCCGTTCTAGGTCCGGGCGATCGCGACCGGGGGGCCGCCCTCGGACGCCTTCGGGAACCGTACCGACTGCCCGCAGCTCGGGCAGGCGTACTCGGCGACGCCGCGGTGCCGGAGCGGCGTGCGGCACTTCGGGCACGGGATCGGACGCGAGGTGACGTAGGCGGCGAACAGCTCCTGCGAGCGCCGGTCGGTGGTCCCGTCCGCGCCCCGCGACGCCTCCGGGGCGGTCGTGGGAGGGGCGGCGCTGGACAGCTCGGGCACCTTCTCCGAGGAGAGCCGGCCGCACTCCGGGCAGACCGCCAGCTTCCCCGATCCGGTCAGGAGGAGCGGGACGTGGCACGAGGGGCAGAGAGTCTTGAGGGCCGTGCCGCGGAGGACCGGGGCCGGACCCGGCAGGACGCGCGACGCCCGGTCCGATCCGGCGACGGTGGAGGCCGGGGCCGCCGTCGGGGTCGAGGGAGGGGGAAGGGGGCGGCGCCATCGCACCAGCCGCCGGCTCGGCTCGTAGACGATCTGCGTGCCCGGGCGAGCCAGTTCGTGGGCGAGCAGCTTCTCCGTCTTGCGCTCCCGCCAAGAGAGCGCGGCGGCGAGGCCCGGCACGCTCGTCACGCCGAGGGTCCGTACGGTCGTGCGGAGGCGCTCCTGCTCGTCCTCGGAACGCCCGAAGATCGACACCATCGGGGCCGCTTCCGACGCCGCTCCAAAAGAACCTATCGCTTGACGGGCACCGCGGGAAGGCACCGCACGCACCCCCCGGCCTTGTGGACGAAGCCGCCGGGGGGATCGCAGCGGTGCCCGCGGCCGGAAGCGGAGCCGGACCGGGAACCAAGGCGTTCGTCGGACCGACGAACGATGAACGGTGCCGCGGGGTCGACGCGACGCGGGCGTCGCCTTCATTACCCGGGAGCGGAGTCGCCCGCCGTCGCGACGTGCAGGTCCGGGAATGGTGAAACAGTCGCGGCCGTCCACCGATGCGACCCGCTCGGGCGCCCCGCGCCCTCCCGAGCCGGCGATCCTCATCGGACAGAACGAGGACCAGCGTCGACTCCTGCGCGGCCTGCTTCTCATGCACCACCAGCCGATCGCGCTGGAGGCACCCTCGCTCGAGTCGATGCCGGACCGGACGTCGGGGACGCCGGCGCGGATCCTGGTGTACGTGGCTCCGTCGGAGAGCGACCGCTGGTCCGAGGAGCTCCGGGGCACCCTCGAAGCGCGGCCCGAATTGAGCGCGCTCGTGCTCCTTCCGCTGGACGAGCCGTCCACCCGCTCCTCCGCGGCGCGGGCGGGAGCCCGGGCGGTGCTCGGACGGCCGTTCACCAGTCGGGAGTTCTTCGAGGCGGTCGACGGGCTGACGCCGAAGCGGGCTCCGCCTTCGCGCGCCCGCGTCTCCCGATCCCGCTCGACCCGCCCTCGCTGAGCGTCGGGTCGTGGACGACGATCCCCTCCGCTCCCTCGAGCGGGCCGTTCGGGGTCCCGTCCGGGACGACTCCGAGGCGGTACGAGCCGCGGGTGCGGACGCCTCGCACCTGACCGGCCGGCCCTTCGCGGTGGTCGCTCCGGAGGACGAGGAGGACGTCCGCTCGCTCGTCCGCTGGGCTCGCGGGCGGCGGATCCCTCTCGTCGCCCGCGGCGGGGGCACCTCGCTCGACGGGGAGTCCGTCCCATCGGACGGGGCGGTCGCGGTGGACCTCGCGGGCTGGACGGATCTCGAGGAGGTCTCCGCGGACGGGCGGTGGGCGCGGGTCGGGCCCGGGCTCGTCAACCGGTCGTTCCAGGAGTCGCTCCGGCCCCACGGGCTCTTCTTTCCCCCGAACCCCGGTTCGTGGGCGCGCTGCACGATCGGCGGGAACGTGGCGACGAACGCCTCGGGCCCCCGCTCGTTCCGCTACGGGGCCACGCGGGCGTGGGTCCGGGAACTCGACGTGGTGCTGGGCACCGGCGAACGCCTACACCTGGGAACCACGGTCTCGAAGCGATCGGTCGGTCCCGACCTCCTGGCCCTCTTCCCGGGCAGCGAAGGGACCCTTGGGATCATCACGCGGGTGACGGCGCGCTTGGCGCCGCTCCCCGCGGTCCGACGTGGGCTGGTGGTCTCGCTCGAGGACGGCGTCGCCCTGGGCGCGGTGGCGGCGCGGTTCGCGCGGACAACCCCGAGCGGACTGTCGGCGGTCGAGTACGTCGACCGGGGGACGGCCGCGGCCCTCGGGGAGGGCGGGATGCCGCTCGGACCCGGGGAGCACGCCGTGCTGCTGCTGGAGGTCGAGGCGGACGATCGCGCCGAGGCCGACCGGCGTACGGCACGGATCGCCGGCGAGCTGTCGGCCGTCGGCGCCGGATCGGCGTTCCTACCGTTCGACGACGCGGACGAGATGTGGACGCGACGCGGGGAGAGTGGCACGGTGCTCGACCGGCGGCTCGGCGTACGGGTGCGAGAAGACGTCGCCGTGCCCCCCGGCCGGGTGGACGACCTCCTCGCGGCGGTGCGCCGGATAGCGAAAGAGGAACGCGTGCCGTTGTACCTGTACGGACACCTCGGCGAAGGAAGTCTGCATCCGAACTTCGCCGTGGATCCGGGCACCCCGGCCGCCGACCGGATACGTGCGCGGACGATGGAGGCGGCGCTCGCCCTGGGAGGGACGATCAGCGGGGAGCACGGGATCGGCCGGCTGAAGCGGTCGTTCGTCGAGCGCGAGCTCGGTGCGCCGGCGGTCGCCTGGCTGTGGGCCGTGAAGCGCTGGTGCGACCCGGACGGGATCCTGAACCCGGGGAAGCTGTACCCGCCGCCCCCAGGAGACGGAGGACCTTCTCGGTCGCCTTCGGTAGCGGCAGGGACGTGACCCGACCGGGGTCGAGCCAGCGCCGGTCGCGCCCCCTCGGCCGACTAGGTCCTGTCCCGGCCCGGCCGCGGAAGACGTGCAGCTCGACCGAGAAGTGGCTGTACGCATGCCGCACGACCCCGACCGGCGCGAGGGAGCTCGCCGACCAGCCCGTCTCTTCCCGCAGCTCGCGAACAGCCGCGTCCCGGAGGCTCTCGCCGGGTTCGATCTTCCCTCCCGGGAACTCCCACAGTCCGCCGAGCAGACCCGTGAGCGGGCGCCGCTGGAGGAGCCAACGGCCCCTCCGGTCGACCAGCACCACCACCGCGGCCCGAACGAGAGGCCGGCTCCGTCGCGGGCCCCGGCGCGGAACGGACCCCGGGTCGTCGAGCTCGCGATGGGCGCGGCAGGCGTACGCGACCGGGCACGACCCACACCGCGGGGCGATCGGGGTGCAGATCGTCTCTCCTAGCTCCATCACCGCTTCGTTGAACGCGCCCGGACGGTCCGCCGGAAGGACGGTGGCGAGGGTCTGTTCCAGCCGGGCTCGAACAAGAGCGTCGCGAACGTCGCCCGTCTCTCGCGTCCACCGCGCGGCGACGCGCACCCCGTTCGCTTCCAGGGCCACCACCGGAAGATCGAACGCGAGGCTCCCCACGGCGCGGGCGATGTACGCGCCGATCCCCGGAAGCGCCTCGAGCTCCGCGACGGTCTGCGGGAGCGCACCGTCCCGCGTGGCCACCAGCACGCGCGCGGCCTCGTGCAGGTGGCGGGCCCGGGCGTAGTACCCTGCGCCCTCCCAGGCCTTGAGGACGGAGGAGAGGTCGGCCCGGGCGAGCGAGCGGGCCGACGGGAAGCGGCGGAGGAACCGTTCGTAGTACGGGACGGCCTGGGCGACCCGGGTCTGCTGGAGCATCACTTCCGCGACCCAGATCCGATACGGGTCGCGGTTCGCGCGCCAGGGAAGCGGCCGCCGGGAGCGACCGTACCACGCGAGGAGCCGGGCCGCCACCGACTCGGGCGGGCGCGCGGCCTGCGCTCCACCGGTTCCCATCGGGGCGCCAGACGAAGGTCATGCTTAAAACGGGGCAAGAGTTCGAATCGCCGGACCCGGGGTTCGCGTGACAGGCCGGCCGGAACTCGTGCGCGTGGACGACAGCACGTTCGACGCCGAGGTGATCCGCTCTCCGGTGCCCGTCGTCGTCGACTTTTACGCCGACTGGTGCGCGCCGTGCCGGGTCGCGGAGCCGGTGCTGCTCGAGCTCTCCTCCCGGTTCGCCGGCCGCGTGAAGTTCGCGAAGGTCAACGTCGACGAGGCGACCGTCGTAACGCAGTCGTTCGGGATCCACTCGATCCCGACGTACCTCTTCGTCGCTGCCGGCATGGAACGAGGTCGCGAGATCGGCCCGCTCGACCCCGTGGCGATCCGCGAGATGCTGAAGCGCTACTTCCCGACGCGGTCGGTCAGTGGCGGAACACCCGCCACCCGGTGAAGTACATCGCGGTCCCGTGCCGCTCCGCGGCGGCGATGACCTCGGCGTCCCGGACGCTGCCGCCGGGCTGCAGCACCGCCCGGACCCCCGCGCGTCCGGCGGCCTCGAGACCGTCCGCGAACGGGAAGAACGCGTCCGACGCGAGCACCGCTCCCCGGGCGCGATCTCCCGCGACCTCGACGGCGAGCTCGACTGCCTTCACCCGCGTCGGCTGGCCGGATCCGATCCCGACCGTGCGGCTCCCCTGGGCGAGCACGATCGCGTTCGACTTGGCGTGACGAACGACCCGCCAGGCAAAATCGAGCGCGCACCGCTCCTCCGGCGTCGCCTCCCGAGCGGTCACGAGGCGGAAGTCCCCCGGGGCGAGCTCGCGGCGATCCGCGTCCTGCAGCAGGAGGCGGCCGAGCGCGCTCTTCGCCTCCCACCGCCGCGGTCCGGCCGCCGGCGGTTGGGCCCGAACGAGCTTGATCTTCGGCCGGCGCGCGAGCGGCTCGAGCGCCCCCGAGTCGAATGCGGGGGCGGCGAGCAGGTCGACGAACACCCCGTGGAGCGCGGCCACGTCCTCGGGCCCGAACGGCCGGTTCACGGCGATCGCGCATCCGTACCGAGCGACCGGGTCGGTCGCGATCGCCCCGTCCAGCGCGTGGCGGACCGTCGCCCCCGAAGCGACTCCGCACGGGGTGGCGTGCTTGACGATCGCGGCGGTCGGCTCGGGGAACTCGGCGACGATGGACAGCGCGGTATCGAGATCAAGGAGGTTCGTGAAGGAGAGGGCGTCCCCCTTGACGAGCGCGACCGGCGACGGGGTGACGGGGATCCCCCCCGGGGCCACGCCGCGATAGACCGCCGCCGCCTGGTGCGGGTTCTCGCCGTACCGGAGCGCCATCGGCTCGCGCCGGAACACGACCTGCTCGGGGAACGGAGGGGTCTTCCCATCGGTCGGGGCGAGGCCGACGCCGATCGCGGCGTCGTACTCCGCGCATCGTTCGAACGCCCGGGCCGCGAAGGCGCGCCGGCTCGCGGCCGAGAGCGACCCGTGGCGATCGCGGAACTCCTCGAGGAACGGACCGTACTCCGTCGGGTCGGTCAGCACCGTCACGAACGCGTGGTTCTTCGCCGCGGCCCGGGCGAGCGAGACGCCCCCGATGTCGATGTACTCTTCCCGGTCCGCAGCGTCGGGCACCTCCTCGAGGTGGCGCTCGAACGGGTAGAAGTTCACGACGACGAGGTCGAACGGGAGGAGCTTGCGCTCCGCCAGCTCCCGGCGACCGGCGTCGGTGCGGGGCGCGAGGATCCCGCCCAGGATCCCCGGGTGGAGCGTCTTGATGCGTCCCCCGAACCACGAGCCGATGCCGGTGAGCTCTTCGGCCGCGCGCACGCGGACCCCGTCGGCCTCGAGACCGGTCCGTGTCCCCCCGGTCGCCCAGAGCTCCACGCCCCCCGCCGCGAGTCCCGCCGCGAGGGAGGTCAGGCCGGTCTTGTCGTGCACCGAGAGAATCGCCCGAGCGATGGGCGCTCCGGGCTCCTCCGGCGCCACTCCCCGTACCCCAGCCTCGGAGTCTCGGCGGAAGATAAGCGCGGCGACCACCCGGCCTTTCTCATGGCCTGCCCCGCCCGCCGCCGCGGCCGCGAGCATACGCATAAATACAGGATGCCGGGCTCAATCTCCCTGCGGGTTGTCATGGCACCCATTGCCCGCGTCCAGAGGATACCTCGTCGCTCAAGCGTCCTCGAGTACCGACGAGCTCGGGGTACGAGCCGGTCGAGCCGATCCTGGCGGCATCGTAGCCGCAAGGCCCAGGTCTCGGCGGTGGCGACGATCATGGGGCTGATGCTTGTCGTGACGTTCGTCGCGAACTACCTGACGACGACCCTCCCGCAGTACATGGCGGTGAACGACGTCAACCACGATCTCCTCGTGGAGAACGAGGTGGGGCACGCCGCCGCGCTGCTCTCCGCGGTCGCTTCGAAAGCCGCGACCGACCGGCAGCTCACGCAACCGTTCCAACTCGGGTCCCTGGGTCTACCCCCCTTCGCGAGCGCCGACGGCAGCGTGATCGGTCCGGCCGCCGGAGGATCGTCCGAGCAGGTTCGATTTTCCCTGTCGGGACCGTTCAACCCCCCCTCTCCCGGCGTGCCGAACACGGGCCATTACACGTCGAAGTGCTCCGTCTCTGGGACGAACGACGGAAAGCCGACGGGGATCTCCTGCACGGGTAGTACGACCGCAGAGTGGAACTTCTCGGCTGGCGATGGCCTGGTCTACTCGGTATCGGGGAACGGGGGGCTCGGCGCGACCATGAACTTCACGACGAACCGCTCGCTGATCTCGGTCGGGAGCGTCGGAGGGGCGAGCGACCGCATCTATGTGCTCGGCAGCAACAATACGATCTACGTCAACGGGACGGGGGGCGCGAGCGTATCGGTGATCGTCGTCGGCAGCTACAACACGCTCGTCCTGGACGGCAAGGGAGGGGCGGGATTCACGATCTATCTCGTCGGCAGCTACAACTCCGTGAGCACGAGCACCACCGGAGGCGGGGCCGTTCTGCTGATCGGGTACGGCCGGCACGATTCGTTCACCGGCTCCGGCACCGGGGCCACGGTCTACTACACGGGGTTCGCGGTCTCGCACGGAAGCGCGCTCCCCTGCCCGAACTCGAACTCGGGCCTGACGGACACGGTCGCCGGGACGGCCGGGACGGTGACGTACAACGACACCACTTACTCCAGCGGGAGCCACACCGGCAACGCGAGCGGGTGGGTCTACCACTACGATCAGGTCTCCCAGTCCAGTTGCCCCTTCGTCTCCTACGGCTCGATCTTCCAGAGCTCGGTGGGCGGGGGCTTCTCCGTGCTGCTCGAGAACCGGTACGCCCCCGTTTCCGAGGTGGCGTACGACTACGGCGCGGTCGTCTTCGCGCAGCAGGACGGGATCCCGCTCTTCGTCGACCCGCCGTCGATTACGTTGGAGGGCGGCGGTGCCACGATCTGGATGCCGGTCTTCACTTCGTCCCTCGGCGAGGAGGCGGGGACCGGGACCGCCATCCTGTCGTTCCGCGAGACGTCCGAGATCGTCCAGACCTTCCCCTCGGGAGGGTTCAACCTGACAAGCGGTGTCATCACGGTGACGATTACCACGCCGTTCGCGACCGCGTGGGTCGCCTACCTCAACGCCAATCCAGCGTTCGCGGGGCACGTATCGTGTACGCCGGTCGGCTCCGCCGTCTGCTCCGCCTCCGGTAGGTTCACGACCACCGGCCCACTGGGCCACGTCACGATTTCGCTGCCGGCGACGAGCGTCACCCTCGAGGTCGCCTCCTTCACCCTCTCGCTGAGCTAGCGGTCGGACCCCCGTCGACGGATCAGGTCCCGACCCCCCGCAGAGAGGAGAGCCTCAGGGTGGGGGGATTCGCTGTTCCACGGGAGGTCGCTCCCGTTGAGCGCCACCGTGAGCTTTTTGGAGGGGGGAGGACCATCGGTACACTCCGCACCATGACCCTTCGGTCGGCCCACCCATCCACCCTCGCGCGGCGCTCTCCGGTTCGAGCCCCCCGCGCCTGGCGGCGTCGCAGCCGGAAGGCCCAGGTCTCGGCGGTCGCCACGATCCTGGGGCTTCTGCTGGTCGTCACGTTCGTGGCGAACTACCTGACCACGACGCTGCCCCAGTACATGTCGGTGAATGACGTGAACCACGACCTGCTGGTCCAGAACGAGGTCGGCCGTTTCTCCGCGCTGCTCCGGGACGTCTCGGCGGCCGGTGCGATCGACGCGGCGCTGACACAACCGCTCGTCCTCGGGTCGGAGGGGCTCGCTCCGTTCGCCACCCCGGATCCGTCGTCCGTCAGTTCGACCTCTTCCGGCTCCTCCGAGTCGGTCTCCTTCGGCCTCTCCGGCACGACGCCGGGGCTCGTCTACCAGGTGTCGACCGGAGCCGCGTTCTACGTGCTGCTCCAGAACCGGTACGCCCCGGTCGCCGAGGTCGCCTACGACTACGGCGCGGTCGTCTTCACGCAGCAGGACGGGATACCGGCGATGATCGACCCCCCGCCGATCACGATGACCGGCAGCGGGGCGTCCCGGGCCGCGACGATCTGGATGCCGGTCTTCTCCGCGCCGTTCGCGAGCGAGGGGGGCACCGAAACGGCGATCCTCGGCCTCACCCTCACGTCGGTGACGAGCCAGACGTTCCCGTCCGGCGGGTTCACGATCACCGGGAGCCACGTGACGGTCCGCCTGACGACGCCGTACTCGGCCGCCTGGATGGCGTACTTCGACGCCTCCAGCACCTTCGCGGGGGACGCGACCTGCACGCCCGTGGCCTCCTCGGTCTGCTCTCCGACGGGTACGTTCATCACGACGGGAGCGGTCGGTACGGTCACGCTCGTCCTGCCGGTGTCGACCGTCACGCTCGCCGTGGCGACATTCACGATCGGCCTCGACTAGCGCGCTTCCGGCCGAACCGCGGACCGTAGCACCCTGCCCCCCGGAACCGTACGGCGAACGTTCGTGGCTCGGGCCGGCGGCTGCCCAGCGGCGGGGAGCGGGGAGGGTGCCCGCCGAACGGGCTCAGCCTTGTTCGCGGCGCGGCGCTCCTCGGAGCCACGCCTTCGCGCCCACGAGCGTCCCCCAGGTCTTGCGGGGGACGAGCAGAACGTCGTTCGGGTCCTCCGGGGGAGCGGCCCAGGCACTTCGGGCCCGCGGGGAGGAACGGTGGTCGATCTCCGCGATCGCGCGGTTTCCCTCGAAACGGATCAGCCGAAACGATCCCGTGGGGACCCCGGCCCGGGCGAGGCGGGTGCGGAGGACCGCGTCCCAAGCCTGCGGCGAGCCGGGGGGTGGGTGGGACCCCGCCGCCTCGAGACCGAGGTAGCGGGGCCGGGGGGGTGACCGATCAGCGTACGAGGTCGATGACTTCCTCGGACTCGCCCGCGGCATAGCCTCCCTTTTGGCCGAGGAGGCTGGTCGCGCGGACTCCCGTGATGATCAACAGCACCTTGATCGTGTTCTCGAGCTCGGGGGAGTTCTCGACCGTGCAGCCCCAGATGATGCGGGCGCGCTTCGAGATCTTGCCGCCGACGAGCGCCGCGGCCTTCTCGGCCTCGCTGACGGTCATCGTCGGCCCGCCGATGACGCGGACCAGGGCGCCGGTCGCGTCCTTGAGCTCGACCGAGCCGAGCAGCGGGGACGTCAGCGCCTCGGTGACGGCTTCGGTGACGCGGTCGGTGGCGCTCTCGCTCTCGCCGAGCCCGATGAGCGCGACCCCGCCGTCCTTCATGACGGTCAGGATGTCGGCGTAGTCGAGATTGACGAGGCCGGGTCGGGTCACGATCTCGGTGATCCCCTTGATCGCGGTCATCAGGACCGCGTCCGCGAGCTTGAACGCCGAGTCGAGCGGCATCCGGGGCACGAGCTCGAGCAGCTTGTCGTTCTGGATCACGATGGTCGTGTCGCAGACGCGGCGGAGGCGCTCGAGGCCGTCACGGGCCTGCTCCATCCGCGCGGCTCCCTCACCGGCGAACGGCAGGGTGACGACGCCCATCGTCAGGGCGCCCGCCTCCTTCGCGAGGCGCGCGACGAGGTGCGCGGACCCGGTGCCGGTGCCGCCGCCCATGCCGGCGGTGATGAACACGATGTGCGCGCCGTTGAGGAACTGCCGGAGCTCCTCTTCGTTCTCGCGCGCGGCCTCCTCGCCGATCTCCGGGCGAGCGCCGGCGCCGAGACCCTTCGTCGCCCGGCGGCCGATCAGGATCTTCCGAGGAGCGTGGATCGTCAGCAGGTGCTTCGCGTCGGTGTTGATGGCGCACATCTCGGCGCCCTGGATCCCCTCTTCGACGCATCGGTTGATCGTGTTCGACCCGCCGCCGCCGCAGCCGACGATCCGTATGTTGACCTTGAGGGTCTCCGCCAGCTTCGCGAGCTCCGCGTCGTCGGCGTTGACGTACGCCGGCGGGGCCGGCGTCTTTTGCTCAACCAGGTTCTGGTTGTCCTGATGCTTCGCGATCGCTTCCTGAATGATGGACTTCATCGTTGGTTCCCGCCCCGTTTGTCAGACGAGCGTCATACGCTCTGAGGGAGAATCCTGAACTTTTGTACATAAACGTTTGCGTAGAGCGGTATTGTAACCTAATCGGGACACGCCTCCCGCCGAGATTCGGCTGTAACAATTCGGGACTTCGCGGCCCGCTCGATGATCGTCTTCCAACGGAAGCCATCGCCGACCGGGATCCCAGCGACCTCGCCGGGTGTCATGCCGAGGGCTTGGTGCTCGCGAACGAGATTGTAGTGGACCCGAAGACCCTCCGCTAGAACCGCGGTTCCGGGTTCGCCGTCGAACGCGCGCATGACCTTGAACCGCTCTTTCTCGGTCCCGTGGAATCGCTCGATTCGGTTGTTGCTCTCCTTCGCTCGGATCGACGGCACTCGCCGGTGCGGGCTGTACCATGACTTCCCGTGGATCAGGGTCAGGTCGTCGCTCGGCTTCGCCGGCCGGCCGAGTTCCTTGGTGATCGCTTCCGGGTAGCTCTTCATTCCGTCCGAGAGCACGTCGACCGGGCGGTCGGGAGTTGCCCGCTTCGCCTTGGCGAACGGTGCGCGGGTGTCCGCGAGGTCACGGTCCTTGGAGATGTGAGTGGCGAGCAGGAACCGGGACTCGTGGTCGAGTATATTCCAGAGGTACTCGTTCCGTCCGTTCACGTTGACGACCGTTTCGTCGACGTGCCAGCGGTCTCCGGTTCGCGCGCCCTGAGCATCCATCCACTCGGCGGCCAGCTTGGAGTACCGCACGATCCAGCGGTACACCGCCATGTGCGAGACGCGGAGACCCTCGACCTGCTCCAAGTGCTCGCGGACCTTTCTAATCGACATTCCGCGGAAGTAGAGGTCGAGACTCCGCGCGATGTTCGTAGGGTCGGTTCGCCGCTTCTGGAAACCGTCTCGCCCGACGGAATCGCCGGCCGCACGACTTACAGACGTACCGCTGAATGTCTCCGCTCTTGTTGTGGCGGATGCCCTGGAGGACCACCTCGGCGGACTGGCAGGCATCGCAGACGACCTTCGGGGTAGCGGGCGCCGGGGCGGTGTCCTCGAATCCGACCTTGTACCTGACCGCGAGAATGTGAACGCATACCATGCCGGTTGCCCGGAAGAAGTCGCACCCGCAGGACCACTTGGCTCCCGACTCGGTCACGGTGTGCGCTTGCTCGGGATGGCTTTGGGACCGCACGGAGTAGGTCGTTCGCGCGATGCTCCGGATCTGATCGCCGCGCGCCACGATAGCGAGCGCCTGCGTCCTCTGGTCGGTCCAAGCGTGAGACCGCCACCACTCCTCGGGACCCATCCGCTCCACCGCTTCCGCCGTCTTCTTGCTCCTTCGCCGCGAGGCTATGCTTAGCCTATACTCTCGGTGGTACTTAAGGGAATCGGCTAACCCCACGCCTACGTTGAGACTATAATTAAGTACTCGGCCGCCGATGAGGGATGGCGGTGAGTCCGTGCCTGGAATCTT
The DNA here is from genome assembly GCA_035499455.1 of Thermoplasmata archaeon. Classification (GTDB taxonomy): domain Archaea; phylum Thermoplasmatota; class Thermoplasmata; order Lutacidiplasmatales; family UBA184; genus Lutacidiplasma. The sequence continues at coordinate 397,144 of DATJYS010000005.1, forward strand.
CAAGTCGGCCGTCCTGCTCGTCAACGACGCCTCAGAATCCGTCCGCACCACGATCCCCGGCGGGGTCGCCGAGATTATCGGGGCCGTGCCCGGGGCAACGCTCGTCTGGTCGGTCGATCTCAAAGCGGGTCGCGTGACGGTCTCGGCCGAGCCGCCCGAGACCGCGGGCAAGAAGTCGTCCAAGCGCGACTGATGAGGCCGCCCCTGCGGTGATCCCCGCACGGGACTCCTGAATCGGTGACCACGCTATTAAGGTCGATTCCTTTAAGTCTAAGGTCTTGTATTCCGGACTCTATGCGCGGGACCTTAAATGAAAGACCCCGTACGCGAGATTCCATGCCTCACGGCGAGGCGCCGGCCGTCACAATCGAGCGGGTCATCTGGAAACGCCACCGGATGGACGTCCTACAGGCGCTCGCTCGCCGGCCCGCTGGGATGCGCTACACAGAAATCCAGTACGAAATCGTCAGGAGCTCGGCAACCGATCTCATTCTACAGGAGCTAAAGGCGGTCGGTCTGGTAGAGTGGAGGGACGAAATCTACTACGCCACACCGAGTGGCAAGAAGATTGCCTCGGTGGGCGAGGTTGTCGCTGAGGTAGGATCCCAGTCCACTGGAAATGGTGGGGCGGGGGGCCGGTAGGTGGCGAGCCGGCCAGGTCATTTTCACAGTTCACCGTCCGGCTTGTCGGGACGGGTCATCAATCCGACGGTTAACTTGGCGCGAGGGAAGGCAAAGGTGACGCACCCTTCCGAGTCGCGAGTGTTCCGCGCCGACGAAGTTCCGCCAACTCTGACCAGAGCCGATCTCGAAAACTCGTTGTTTGAGGGAGATTGTCTGGAGGTGCTTCGGCTCTTTCCGCCAAACTCCATTGACATGGTGCTATGCGATTTGCCGTATGGCACAACCCAGAACCCTTGGGACAGCGTGATACCGCTAGGGCCACTCTGGGAGCAGTACCTTAGGGTCGTGAAACCGGACGGCGCTATCGTCCTGACCTCCCACGGCCTTTTCACGGCGAGATTGATTGTTAGCCAAGAGAGGCTGTTTCGTTACAAGATCAGTTGGGAGAAGTCGAAACCGACGAATTTCCTGAACGCGAGAAAGCAGCCGTTACGCAAGCACGAGGATGTGTGCGTGTTCTACCGGCGACAGCCCGCGTACAATCCACAGATGGGTAACGGGGTGCCCTACGACAAGGGAGTGCGGAAGGACCAATTGTCTGGGTCCTATGGCGACTTCGAACCGGCCAGAGTGAAGAGCAACGGAGAGCGGTTTCCAACCGACGTGATCTACTTCAAGACGGCAGAGAGCGAGGGTGAGGTGTGGCATCCCACCCAAAAGCCAGTTGCGTTGGGCCAGTATCTCATCCGGACGTACAGCGACCCCGGAGACCTGATTCTGGACAACGCATTTGGTAGTGGGAGTTTTCTTGTAGCGGCCCTCCTCGAGGGACGGGCTTACGTGGGTATTGAGAAGAACGAAGAGGGGTTGCGATTCAAGGAGCATCCAACCGATTTCATCGACGTGGCAACCGCTCGACTCCGAGCGGAATCCCGGCATCAGCGCGAGTACCGCTCACGGAAAACCATCGAGCGGTTTGTGGAAGCAGATTGATACACTCACGCTGCTAATCGTGCCGTGAATGGTGGCACCGACCGAAGAGGCGGAAGATGAGGGAGTCGACGAGGGGGAGACCTCCTCCCCATTCGGAGACTATCTGCGAAAGAAAATAGGCGATAGGGAAGCGGGGGTTCTTCGGGCGGTCCTGCCCAAGTACGAGGAATTCTCACGATCTCGGACTCCTGCCGCCCTGAAGAAATCTACACTTGAGCTATCGAGTCACGTCGACTCCAACCTAACTCAAATCCGGGAAGCTCTGGGTGGGCGAGTGACCCCTTTCTCGACCTTCCGTGGATACTTCATCGAGGAGGTTGCCATTCGGGCCGCAACGATAGCACTGTCACAATATCAGGCCCCGGGGATCGTAGTCAAGAAACTTGGCACCGGTACAGGGATTGTTACGGGCCTTCTGATCAAATATCGCAAGGGTACTCTCCCTCCAGAGATCTCCTTAGATTTACAGCGCGATCGAGAGGATGTGGTCCTCGGTTTCCAAAGGAGGATGAAGCTCGAAGGTGACGGTGGGACGGCTGCGGAGTTCCGCTCCGAGATTGTCCCGATCTGTACGATTGCTTGTAAAATGTATATTGACGCGACGCGATTGGAAAATGTCCTTGCCAAGGCGCGGAGTTTCTACGGTCAGTACGCAAAGTCCGCATTCTTCGTTCTCGCGGAGTGGGATGCCCTCGGCCAGAAATGGCATGACTCTTCAGGGGTCGTTATGGATTCACTCTACGCCCCAGTACAAGAGATTCTGTTCCTGCGGGACGGAGATCGCCCCGATAACAGCGAACTTCGCACCGAGTCCCTGAGGCGGCCATACAGGTCCTCGACGATTGACCACCTATTTGCGGTCATAGCGGACTCCCTAGACTCTTGGGGTCTCCCGCGCCGATAGGTCCCGACCCGTTACACCCCAATCTTGACCGCCGATGGGTCCCGAAGAGTTACAGAACCGCGTAGAGCGGAACTTGTTCCCGAATCAGTTGAGGCGAGGGCTTCGGGAGAAGAGGGCTATTCGGTGAGCACATCCCTGACTAGAGCTCGTCGCTAGCCTGAACGATCGTCAGCCACCAGGGTGTAGCCCTGAGGATTAAGCCTCTCACTAAGTTCACGAACTATTCTAGTTAGCAACCATGAGGCTGCGGCTTTGGTGGGCTCCTCTGGCGGCTGATTGCCTGGCGAGATTGGCCAAACGATGCTGCAAATGTGAAGCGGCAGTGGAGAGAATGGTCCGATGAAGAACCGGACCTTCACTTGATCGACTTCAGACCCGGGCTCCAGTAAGCGCGTAATCTCCTGGGTGAGTGACTCTCGCAGCGAGAGTGTCCCGTGGTAGATGGGGCTCTCACTTCCATCGCACGCGCCCACCTCCTCCAGGCAATCCACCGAAGGCACGTCCAGGAGCGCTCGAAGGGTAGCGTTTGCGGCCGTCTCGATCGAAGCCGTGGGCGAATGAATCTGATATACCCGGTGCGGGCGGTTCGAAATTGCTCCATTTCGGAGGTGCCTCAGAAGTGGCGAGACCCACACGAGGAACAGCGTCGAAAAAAGCTCGTCCTTCACCTCGAGCACAGCTTCCACTGGAATCGATTGCTTTCGGAGCGACTTCACCCCATCTTCTCGGCCGAGTAGCACAATCGAATGCACCTGCTTTGGCTCGAAGCGTTGGATTTCAGCGTAAACAGTTGCGAGTGTGACTCCGTGGTTGACTATGTCATCAATGACAATCACATTCGCGTCAGTAAGATCCACTCGACTGAGCTCTGAGTCCGACACCCTTGGGTAAGCCTTGAGGGGAGGGAGGAGTTCGACAAGCTCGTTTAGTAGGGCCATGCCCTTCTTTTCTATCCCAACGAATACCACTTCGCCACTCAGCGCGCCAATCTTTACAACGACCTGGCTGAGCAGGATGTTGACGAGACTGACAGCGTCCTCGAGGACAAATGGGAACGGGAGGTTGCCGGCAAGGGCGATGCCGCTGCGCCATTGTACCCTCCGTTCCGCCTTCGGGTCGTCCTTTGAGCAAGAGAATCGGCCGGGATGATCCGCCTTCAATCTCGCACAGAGTTGGTGATTCTCAAAGATTTGACTGGGTAGTTCCGGCATGATGCGCCTACGATAGACACCTGGCGGCCCTGAACACTAAAAAAAGGTTGGCCAGTAGCCCGGCCCGTAACTTACTGTTTCACCAACCGACTACAGCGAGATAAAGGCTAAGGTGAGATGACTCCGAGCGACCCAACATGGATCTCGAGAAGCTCTCCGCTCGCATCGCCATCTTGCTTGTCGTCCTGGCCGCCATCGTCCTTGGCTCGCTTGCTTACGTCGGCAAACTGGATCCCTATCAATCTCTGACCGACCTCGCGTTTGTCTTGCTTACGCTGGCATTTTCACTCATCCTGGTCCAAACAATCCTAGGGCGTTATGATCGGCTAGAGAGGAAGAGGCGAACGCGTCAGCCACTTTCAAGAATAACGGTAGAGCTTGGCAATGTACGATCAAGGATTCTGCGAGAGTTTGTCGCGTACTATCAGGATGAGGATTTGGTTCACGAGATTACCGATACGGTCGGCGTGACGGTCGATGTTCTTACAGAAAGACTTCAAGCTAAGATAACGTCGACTCGTGGTATTCCGGCCAATCGGCTAGACAGACTGGTGAGGGACCTCGGACAGAGCCTCGATCAGATTCGGGTCGAGGTTCGGCAAGCGTCTCCCAATCTTCCGGAGGACGCGTCGGTCGCACTCGATGCCGCTGAGACCGGCTTGGCTGCTACCTGCGGTCCACTTCGGACTGCATGGGTTGCCGTGGAGGAGTCGAACACAACGCCGGAAAGGGAGATTGAAGCGGGTCAACTCATGGCCCCTATGGCCGGCGTTCTGGTTGAAGCGACTAGTTTCGCTGCGCAAGTAGAACGGCTCGAAGCGGCGCCTAACAGCCCTAAGAGTGTCGAATTGATTTTTGCCTTAGTGGCGCGATCTGGACGACGATGAAAGTTGCGATGGGCACCAACAACTAATTATCATACTCCAGTATACAGGTACGGTGCGTTCGGTGCTAAGCGGGTACTATAGCCACTTCGGTCGACAAGAATGGCCGCCGACGGTGACGTTAAATAATTCGTCTATCCGCCGACTATACTGCGATTCAGTTAAGGCACCTCGACAGATAGTTCTTTAGGGAAAACTGTGGGCAAACTGGGGCGAAGAGCGGAGGTGGAGTAAGGAGATGGCAGCAGAGTCTAAGGCTGAGGTAGCTACGGCTACCCCCAAAGTCGAGCTCCCTACGAAGCTCGATCTCCTGTCGACGGAACTACTCGTCGCGCGCGAGATCTTTGCGGTAAAAGCGACTAAGGACCCCGAACCCATGTTCTTCAACAGACTCGCTGAGAGCCTTAGCAAGCGCGGACTGGCTTCGAGGGCCACCGTCAGCAAGTCGCTCGACATGTTGTTCGACCAGGGCATTGTCAAGGCGGATTGGATGAAGCGCGGTGACGGCAAGTATGTCCGGGCGCTTACAATCGCAGGTGAAGCGCAGAACTTCATCGAGGCGATCTACAAGCACACATCACCAAAGTAGCTCGCCTCGGGCGTCTCGCCCGAGAACAACCCCTTCACGCCACATCTATAATTCCAGATTCACTCGGCAGGCGTTAACATTTCACATGGCAGCTGGGTTCGGAGATACAACAAACTGAACTACAACCACATCTTTTATACTTCAGTACATATGGGAGACTCGGGTCTAAGGGAGGCCCGAACGAAAATGACCGCAGGGAAAGCAGTACGAGCGATTGGTCACCCCGTTGTGGCGACGCTCGCAAAGCGAGAGTACGACGCAATCGTCGAGCGCAATGATTTGACTGCAGGCGAGCAGGTCGGGGCACTCCTGGGGACGGCCGCCCTACAGCTGCTGGGCCACGTAGTGATCGAGTTGGCAGCCGACTGGGCCGACTCGGAGTGAGTTAGACATGAGCGAGTCCAGGAGATCGTCCTCTATGCAGCGATCCGGCCGTGGGGTCGCCGCGATACTCATTCCAATCGCAGTCGCAGTGGCCGGGCTACTCCTCCTTGGGCTCGCGCTGTTCCTACTGGCCTTAGTTGGGATTCACCCGTCGGTATCGTTTGGGGGGCCGTAGCCGGGAACAGCGTCCGGCCAGCCTCCGCTCACTGAGTAACGCCGCGTCAGCGGCGACAGCCACAAGCGGTGCAATGGCCCCTGTCCAGCTTTGCTCTGTTACAAGGGACGCACATCGGTTGGAGATTCCTGAGATTCTCAGTACCGCCACGAGATACAGCCACCCGGTGGTCGACTTCCCACGAACCCCTGGCCCGGTCCTGATAGGCCGTCAGGCCGTAGTTCCCTCGAGCGAGCTGCTTTCTGCAGCACGCGCAGTCCCCACCACCGTAGTCGAAGATTTCGTCAAGACGGTCTTTGGTGTATGGTGACATTCACACCTACGAGCCCGTTACCCGACTCCGAGGGAGACTCGGATGAGGGCCGCCAAGATGTAGACAATGATGAACGCAATCGCGGCAGCCCCCAGCGCAAGTAAGGCCGGGAACCACCAGCGCTGATCCCCGTCGGGCTTTTCCTTCTCTTTCTTGTCGAGATAGTGGAACGTCAGAGCCCCGGCAGCGACGGCTGCCCCCGTCGCGAACGGGAGTTCGGGAGCATCCACGAAGAAGTGACCCACCGGGTTCTCGCCAGGATCGTATCGATCTCGATGGATCATCCACCCGTCACCTACTTCATATGCATGCAGAGCAGGAGATGCGCGGTACTGTGCGGTGGAACCTGGATGGGCGATCCGGAGTGGGGTGCCGAGGGACGTGCGGCTGAATTGGGGGGGGAAGCTCGGGCAGTTCGGCCTTTGAGACCGTGATTGAGCTCCCCGGCTCATGCATGGCTAACTTCTCCAGAATCCAGTCAAAATCGATCGACCGTGCCTCCTGACCCCCGCTCATCTCGAGCTCCCGCGGATTCTTTCAATCGCGGCGGTCCGTTCTACGGCGTTCATCAGAGTCCAGTGCAAGGCGGCAAACTCAAGCTCAACTTTCAGGGCCCGCCCGTTGTAGTTCGCTACTTCAAGCAGCTTATCGCACACCCCGGGCGCGATGTGGACTAGCTTTCGGCCGAGGAAAGTTGCCGGCGGGAACGGGTTCGGATTCGAGGTCTGCGGCATGGACTCCTACGGGCATAGCCATTCTGTCTATAAATGGTTGGTGTCTGGTGTATAGTTGGGTGTGTTTTGATTTGGGAACATTCATTCCTAGGGCCGGCCGATTTAGGAACAGCTGGCAGATTCCCGAACAAGTTCCGTAGAGCGGAATCGTCCGGACCTCGAGAGAGAGTTCCGGGTGCCGGGACGGCCCAGCGGATCGTCCGTCGTCTCCTCGGACCGGGTCCTCACGACTCGAGAGGCCCGCGGGGAGCGGAAGCGCGGCTCGGCGTTACCGCTCGCGTTCGAAGCTCGGGAGGTATCAGACCGGCCGGGGGGGGTCGGGTCTACTCCGATCGAGGAGCTCTCGGCGAGCGGCCCGGGAACGCATCGAGGAACGACCACCACGCGTTGATCGTCTCGCGGGCGGAGGCGACGGACGCTCGCGCGGCCGCCGGGGATCGATGCAGCTCGGTACCGAGCAGCCGCCGCTCGGCGCGAGAGTGCTCGACGTCGGCACCGGTATGCACTCGGAAGAACTCGTGGGTCGCCCGGTCGCGGATCCCGTAGTTGGCGCGAAGCCCGCGGGACTTCTCGGCGGCGACCGCCGGGAAGATCGACTCGTACGCGTAGAGCGAAGCGAGCGCGGGCCCCGCGCCCCGCGTCGCCTGGCGTTCGTAGCAGTCGAGGAGCGCCTTCGTGGCCCCCATCGGGACCGAGCGCTTCGCGGACCGGCGAGAGAGCCCGATCCCCTCGGCGAAATCGAGCCAGAGGTCGGGGTGCGTGGGAACGCGCCCCTCCTCGTCGACAAGGTTGTCGAGGAGCGGGCGTCGCGCCTCGGGGCTCATCACCTGGGAGTAGGCAGCCGCGACGAACCGGGGGAAGTTCGATTCGAAATGGTAGTACTGCCCGGCGTACGAGCGGAGTGTCTCCATCGGCAGCTCCCCTTTCGACCACGCCACGTAGAACGGGTGCTTGAGCAGGTGCCGCTCGGACAACAGCCGGTCGATCGCCGCCACGGTCGGAGGCATGCGAGACCCATCGCGGACCGACTTAGAAGCTTTCCCGGCGGGGTTCCCCGAGAGTGCTGAGGGGTCTGCCGCGCGCCGCACCGTTAAGTCGGCCGCCCGCTCTTCGGGGCGTGGAAGGGTACTTCCGGGCGATCGAGGCTGAGGTCGACCGGGCGTACCGGGCCGCGGAGGAAGCGCGGCGGGAGGGGATCGACCCCGAGGTCGTTCCCGAGATCCCCCGGGCCCAGGATATGGCCGCGCGGGTCGAGAAGCTCCTCGCGCATCTCGGGATCGAGGGGATCTCCGGGGAGATCCGGGCGCTGGCCGCCGAGATGCCTCGCGAGGAGGTTGCGGTCACGATCGCGCGGCGCCTCGCGGCCGACGCGGCGGCGCGCCCGTCGGTCGCCGCCCGCGTCGATGTCGCGGTCCGGGTCGGGCTCGCCATCCTGACGGAGGGGATCCTCGTGGCGCCGCTCGAGGGCCTCGCCGAGGTCCACCTGCAGGCCGGACGCGACGGGGCCCCGTACATCGAACTGTACTACGCCGGCCCGATCCGCGCGGCCGGTGGCACCGCCCAGGCGCTGAGCGTCCTCCTCGCCGACATCGTCCGCCGGGACCTCGGCCTCTCGGCGTTCCGAGCCGAGCGGTCGGAGATCGAGCGGTACAAGGAAGAGATCCCGCTCTACAAGTTCTACCAGCACCTGCAGTACGTCCCCTCGGCGTCCGAGATCGAAGCGGTCGTATCGCACGTGCCCGTCGCGATCTCGGGCGAGGCGACGGAAGGGGACGCGGAGGTCAGCGCGTTCCGCGACCTTCCGCGCGTCCCTACGAACGGGATCCGCGGGGGCGCCTGCCTGGTCATCGCGGAAGGGCTCTGCCAGAAGGCCGCCAAGCTGCGCAAGATCGTCGAGAAGCTCGGGCTGAACGGGTGGGAGTTCCTCTCCGAGCTCGGCCACGCGAAGAGCGAGGAGGACAACGCGCGCGTTCCGAAGTACCTGCAGGACGCGGTCGGGGGGCGACCGGTCCTTGCGCATCCCAGCCGCCCGGGCGGTTTTCGCCTCGTCTACGGTCGAGCCCGCACCTCGGGGCTCGCCTCCTGCGCGATCAACCCCGCCACGATGGTCATCCTGCAGCATTTCGTCGCGATCGGCACGCAGATCAAGCTCGAGTTCCCCGGCAAGGCGGCCGCGATGGGGGTCTGCGACACGATCGACGGGCCGATCGTCGAGCTCGACGACGGGACCGTCACGGCCGTCCACGAGGCGGAGCGCGCCGAGCAGCTCCTACCGCGCGTCCGCCGGATCGTCGATCTCGGCGAGATCCTCGTGGGGTTCGGCGAGTTCCTCGAGAACAATCGCGCGCTCGCCCCGGGCGCCTACTCGCTCGACTGGCATATCGCGGAGCTCGAGGCCGCGGGCGTCGATCCGGCGGTCGCCGGGAGGGCGACCTCGTACGACGACTCGGTCCGACTGTCCCGGGCCGCGGACGTTCCGCTGCATCCCCGATGGTTGCTCTTCTGGCACGACTTGAGCTCCGGCGAGATCCGCGCGCTCTCGGAGGGCGTCGAGGCGGAGGGCCGGTGGCAGGGGGGTCGACTCGAGCTCGCGGCCGACCCCGACCGGTTGGCGCTCCTCGCCCGCTTGGGTGCCTTGTACCACGGCCCCGAGCCGGGAACCGATGTCGTGCGGGTCGAGCCGGACTCGAGCGAGTCGTTGGTCGCCGGTCTCGGCCTTCGCCACGACGGGGTCGTCCTCACCCGGGGGGCGCCGCTCGAACCGGTGGACGTCGACCCTCTCGCCTACGTTGGCCGACTGGCCGCGGTGACGATCCGGGGTCGGGGCCCGACGCGGATCGGCGGCCGCGTCGGCCGGCCGGAGAAGGCGTACCACCGGGCGATGCAACCGAACGTGCACGCGCTCTTTCCCGTCGGCGAGGCCGGCGGGGCGACCCGCTCGATCCCGGAGGCGGCGCGCCGATCGGCGGCGGACGGGGTGCGCCTCGACCTCGGGATCCGGCAGTGCCCGGGGTGCGGGGCGATGAGCGTCTGGACGCGGTGCGCCTGCGGCCGGCATACGGAGCCGAACGGCGAGGTCGGCGTTCACACCGTCCCGGTCGCCTCGCTCTGGAGCGAGGCGTTGGCCCGGCTGCGGATCTCGGGCGCCCCGGTCGTGAAGGGCGTGAAGGGCCTGATGTCCCCGGGGAAGGTCCCCGAGCCGATCGAGAAGGGGATCCTGCGGGCGTCGCACCGCATCTCCGTCTACCAGGACGGAACGGCCCGGTTCGACCTCACCAATCTCCCGCTCACGCACTTCCGGCCCGCGGAGATCGGCACCGACCTCGCGACGTTGCGGCGCCTCGGGTACACGGTGGACTGGGCCGGGGTCGAGCTCACCGACCCGGAGCAGGTCGTCGAACTTCGGCCCCAGGACCTGATCGTCTCGCGCTCGTGCGGCGACTACCTCACCCGCCTCGGCCAGTTCGTCGACGACGAGCTGGTCCGCCTGTACGGTCTCGCCCCGTTCTACCGTGCCGATCGCCCGGGCGCGCTCGTCGGCGCGATCGTCGTCGCGCTCGCCCCGCACACATCGGGCGGGGTGGCCGGCCGGATCGTCGGCTTCACGGAGGCGGAAGCGTGCTTCGCGCACCCGGTCTTCCACGCGGCGAAGCGGAGGAACTGCGACGGGGACGAGGACTCGGTGACGCTACTGCTCGATGCGCTCCTGAACTTCTCCCGAGCCTACCTGCCCGAGACGCGCGGTGCGCTGATGGACAAGCCGCTCGTCCTGACGACCCGCCTCGAGGCGACCGAGGTCGACAAGGAGGCGCAGAACGTGGACGTGGGGAGCCGGTATCCGCTCGCGCTCTACCGGGCCGCGCTCGAGCGACGGAACCCGAAGGAGATCGATCCGATCGTCGACCGGGTAGGGAAGCGCCTCGGCACCGACCGCTCCCTGATGGCCTACTCCTTCACCCACGACACCCGACGCATCGCCGGCGGCCCGGTCCGCTCCGCCTACCGGGAAGGGCGGCCGATGGCGGAGCTGGTCGAGCGATCGGTCGTCCTCACCACGCAGATCCGGGCGGTCGACGTCGCCGCGGCCGTGACGCTCGTCCTGAACGCCCACTTCCTCCCCGATGTGATGGGGAACCTGAAGGGGTTCGCGACCCAGACGTTCCGTTGCCAGGCGTGCGGGACCGCGTATCGGCGACCGCCGCTCACCGGGCGCTGCACGGCGAAGGTCGCCGGCGGCGCGTGCGGCGCCCCGCTCCTCTCCACGGTCTACGAAGCGTCGGTCCGCAAGTACCTCCCGCTCGCCCAGCGTCTCGGCGAGATCGACGGGATCACGCCGTACGTCCGTCAGCGGATCCGGGTGCTCGCCGACGCCCTGACGGTCCTGTTCCCCGCGTCGACGTCGCAGACGACGCTCGACGCGTTCCGCCCCTCGGGCCCGTCGACCTCGCGGGGGCCGTGAGCCTCCGCGTGTTCGGAACGGCCAAATAGACCGCCACCCCTCGCCGGGGCCGCGGGCTTGTGGGGTAGTCTGGACTATCCTGTCGGCCTTCGAAGCCGACGACCTGGGTTCGAAATCGCGGCCCGAACCGCGACGGATCTCCCAGCAAGCCCGTACGGGGCGTCGCTACCGGAAGTAGCCCGAGGCGGCGGCCGGTTCGCTGCGCTTCTCCTCTTCGGGCTTCGCCGCCTCGAGGATGTCGATCGCCAGGATCGCCGGGACGGGCACCAGGCGGACGCGGCTCTTCTCCTCGCCCGCCGCGCCGTCGAGCTCGAGGGCGATGGCGTTGTCCCCGCCGATCGAGACGAGACCCCGGAACACACCGACCGAAACGAGCGCCTGGTCGTCGGGTCCGGCCGAGTGGACGCTGACGCGCGAGCCGGGGGTGAGCAGGATCGGGGGGCGCTTGGGGGGCGGGGTCGAAGCGCTCATCGACCCCCTCGGGCCCGGGCTGCCGCGCGGACCGCGGGCGCGGCGCGGGGGACCGCCGTGAGGCGCGGCGCCGGTTCGCTGCCGTTCTTGTCGATCAGCATCTGCAGATGGTTCACCGTCTCCCGATACCGGCGGAGCGCGTTCTGGGCGTTCGCCTCGGTGAAATCCCACGCCTTGGCGAGGTTGCCGTAGCGCAGCCGGTACCCCTTGCGCCCCTTGCCGTCGGCGGCCCCCCCTACCTCCTCGAGGAGGTCGAGGGCCTTGAGCTTGTTGATGTGCCGATAGATCGTTGGCTTCGAGGTGCCGAGGACGTCCGCGAGCTCCTCGGCGTACCACGGCCGCGACGGATCGCGCAGCAGGCACTGACGGACGAGGCGGTAGGCGAGGCTCTGCCCGATCGGGCCTTCGGCGCCCCGGCCCTCCTCCCCCTCGGGCAGGTAGCCGACCATGCGCAGGAACTCGCGCAGCACCTCCTCGAGGTCGGGAATCGGGGTCAGCGGAGTGCTGTACCGCAACGCAAGCTCGAACGGCATGGCGTGAGGGGCCCAAGACCCCCCGGATGATAAAAAAGGGGACGTTGCGGCCGGCCGACGCGGCGAAACGATATGCCGCCGGACCGGGCTGGCGGTCCGCATGGCGTCGTTCGAGCTGCTCGCGCCCCGGACCGTGGACGAGGCGAGCGCCGCGCTCCGTTCGTTGCCTCCGGGCGAGGCGGCAGTGCTCGCCGGCGGCACCGACCTGCTGCTCGACGTCGACCAGGGCCGCGCGACCCCCCGCCGGGTCGTCTCCCTCCGCCACCTTCCGTGGAGGACGCTCGACTGGAACCAGGGCGCGCTCACCGTCGGGAGCACGCTGCCCCTACGCGCGCTCGAGACCGACCCGGACCTGCCACGCCTTCTTCCCGGACTCTACGAAGCGGTGCGGGCTGTCGGGAGCGCGGCCCTCCGGAGTCGCGCCACGCTCGGAGGGAACCTCGGGCGGGCCGCCCCGGCCTCCGACCTGATCCCCGTGCTGCTCGCCCTCGACGCCGAGGTCGACCTCGTCGGACCGGACGGCGACCGCACCGAGAGCGTCGACCGCTTCGTCCGCGCCTCGCGCGTCACGACGCTCCGACGGGCCGAGCTGATCCGCTCGGTCCGCATCCCCGAGCCCCGTCCCTCGGCGTTCGTCTGGCAGCGGGTCCGGCCGGTGAACGACATCTCCCAGGTGTCGATCGCGGCGGCCTACTCTCCCTCGGCCCGGACGTGGCGCGCCGCGCTCGGCGGCGTGCCGCCCCGGCCGGTGCGCCTTACCGAGGCGGAGGCGGTGCTCCTCGGGGCCCGTCCCCCGCCCGACGTCGTCGGGCGGGTCGCGGAAGCGGTCGGCCGCCATCCCGCGCTGGTCGGAGATCGTCGGGCCTCGGACGAGTACCGTCGGCGACTCGCCGCCTCGCTGTTCGCGCGCGCCGTCGAGTCGGTCGCCCGCCGCGCCGGGGGTCCGTCGTGAGCGAGCGGCCGCTCGCGCTGACGCTCAACGGCCGGCCGCTCCGCGCAGAGGCGGTCCCGGACGCCGAGCGGCTCCTCGACACGCTCCGGTGGAGGCTCGGGCTCCGGGGAACGAAGGAAGGGTGCCGCACCGGCGACTGCGGAGCGTGCACCGTGCTCGTCGACGGCCGCGGCACGCTGAGCTGCCTCACGCTCGCCCACGAGATCGACGGGGCCGCGGTCGTGACGATCGAGGGGATCGACGACGACTCGACCGGCACGGTCGTGCGCGAGGCGTTCCGCGACGCCGGGGCGTTGCAGTGCGGCTACTGCACTCCGGGATTCGTGATGGCGCTTACCGGCCTGCTCAAGGAGCGAGGGAGCGCGGTCCCGGCGGACGCGCTGCTCGACGACCTCGGGGGGAATCTCTGCCGGTGCACCGGCTACGTCGCGATCGCACGCGCCGCCGAGCTCGCGCGCAGGCGGCTCGGATGACCGCGGCCGCGCGCCCCGACGCCGACGAGAAGCTGCGGGGCCGCGTCGTCTTCGGCGCCGACCTCGAGGAGGCCGGCATGCTGTGGGGGGTGCTCGTGCTCTCGCCCGTCGCCTCCGGCCGCGTGCGGTCGGTCGATCTCCGCGAGGCCCGTGCGCGATCCGGGGTCGTGGCGATCGGAGCTTCGGATGTCCCAAGCCTCGTCGGCGGCGTGACCGGAGACGCGGAGCGGCCTCCGTTCCCGACCGAGACGATCGCCTACCCTGCGCAGCCGCTCGCCGCCGTCGCGGCACCGACGCTCGAAGAGGCCCGCCAGGCCGCGCGCGCCGTCCGTCTCTCGATCGATCCCGCCCCGGTCGTCACCGACCTCGACACCGTCTTCCCGGAGTGGCCCGGACCGGGCGCGGGAGGGTCGTCCCGGATCGCGGGCCACGTGCGGGCCCGTAAGGGCGACGTCGACCGGGCGCTCGCCGGGGCGGAGACCGTCGTGCGAGAGACCTACCGCACCTCGGGGATCCACCAGGTCGCCCTCGAACCGCACGCCTGTCTCGCGACGGTGCGCGACGGACGCTGGTCCGTCCGCACGTCCACGCAGAGCCCGTTCGGGGTCCGCGAGGACACCGCGTCGATCCTCGGTCTCCCCGAGGCGACGATCGACGTCGACGGAGCGTGGGTCGGCGGCGGGTTCGGCGGCAAGGGGGCGTCGCTGCTCGAGCCGTACGCGCTCCTGCTCGCCGCCGCTTCGGGCCGGCCCGTGCGGCTCGCCCTCACGTACCGGGAGGAGTTCCTGCTCGGCCGGTCCACCCTTCCGGCCGTGATCCGCCTCGAGACCGGGGTGACCGACGGCCGGATCGTCGCCCGCCGGGTGCGGCTCCTCCTCGACGTCGGGGCTTCCCTGCCCGGCCGCGACTTTGCCACGGGGTACTCGATCGGGTTCCTGCTCGGACCGTACCTCACCCCGACGTTCGAGGTCGAAGGGTACGCCGTCCGCACCCACAAGTCCCCGTTCGGGCCGCACCGCGCGCCGTTCGCCCCGCAGTGTGCGTTCGCGCTCGAGTCCCACTTGGACGAGGTCGCCCGCGCGGCAGGGGTCGATCCCGTGGCGTTCCGGGCGGCGCACCTGTGGACGACCGGCGCCACGACGCCGTTCGGACAGACGGTCGGGCCGTTCGGACTCTCCGCCGCGCTCGAGGCCGCGCGGACGCGCGCCCGACGCTGGCGGGCGGAGATGCCTCCGGGGCACGGGGTCGGGATCGGGATGGGGTTCTGGTCGACCGGTACGGGGGCGGGCGGCGAGGTGCGCGTGGCGATCAGCCCCCGGCAGCTCGCCATCGTCCAGGGGGAGCGGGAGATCGGCAGCGGGAGCGTCGCGGTCGGCCTCGGAGCCGTCGCAGCGCTGCGGACCGGGCTGCCGTCCGACCGGATCCGGGTCGACTACCGCGCCACGTCGCTCGCCCCGTTCGACTCCGGGGTCTTCGGGAGCCGGACCACCGCCGTCCTCGGCCGCGCCATCGACGAGGCGCTGACGGCGCTCTCGGCCGCGCTCGCGGCCCGCCTCGGGACCGACGGCCCCGTGCGCTTGATGGTGGCGGGCGACGAGCTGGAGGCCGTCGACGGCACGACGCGGCGCCCCGTCCGCGAGCTGCTGACCGCCGAGGAGCGACGCGCGGAGGGGCTCGTCGCCTCGGGCCGATACTACGGCCCGGGGGCGACGATCGACGAGTCGGTCGTGGAGGAGGGAACGTTCTACGGCTACCGCGACTACACCGGGGCGGCGCACGTCGCGGAGGTCGACGTCGACCGGGAGACGGGGGCGGTGCGCGTCGTGCGCTACGCCGCGTTCCAGGACGTCGGCAAGCTCATCGACCGGGCGAGCGCCACCGCCCAGGTCGAAGGGGGCGTCGTCATGGGCCTCGGCACCGCGCTCACGGAGGAGGCGATCTGGACCGACGACGGCCGGCTCGCGAACCCGGGGCTGCTCGACTACCGGATCCCGACCCTCGCCGAGATCCCCCCGATCGAGGTAGAGTTCCTCGAAGGGTTCGAGGGGGCCGGGCCGTACGGGGCGAAGGGGCTCGGCGAGCCTCCGATCATTCCCGTCCCCGCGACGATCGCGGCGGCCGTTCGAGACGCCTGCGGCGCGCATCTCACCGAGCTGCCGCTCTCGCCCGAGCGCGTGGCCCGAGCCCTTAAGCTCGCCTGACCGTCCCCCGCGGCGATGCCGCTCTCCGACCGCGACATCCGATCCGTTCTCGACTCGTATCCGAAGGCGCCGGTGGTCGCCGCGGTCGGCTCCCACTCCGCGCTCGACATCGCCGACGGGGCGGCGACCGAAGGGTTCTCCACGCTGGTCCTCGCCCAGGCGGGGCGGGAGGCGACGTACAGCCAGTACTTCCGGACCCGCCGGGCTCCGAACGGGACGCCCGCGCGCGGGTGCGTGGACGACGTCTGGGTGTTCCCGACGTTCGCGGAGATCGGCGGCGCGGCGGCGCAGGAGCGCCTGCGCGCCCGCGGAGCCCTGCTCGTCCCGAACCGGGCCTTGAGCTCCTACGTGCCGATCGCGACGATCGAGAACGATCTGCGCGTGCCGATCGTGGGCAGCCGGGCGATGCTCCGGATCGAGGAGCGCACGGAGCGGGAGAACTACTACACGCTCCTCGAGCGCGCGGGGATCGCCACCCCGCGCCGGATCTCGGAGCCCTCGAGGATCGACCGGCTCGCGATGGTGAAGCTCGCGCACGCGACCCGCCGCCTCGAGCGGGGGTTCTTCACGGCGGCGAGTCCCGAGGAGTACCGGACGAAGAGCGAGCGGCTGCTCGCCGCAGGAACGATCGCCGCCGTCGACCTCGCCGGGGCCCGCATCGAGGAGTACGTGCTCGGGCCCGTCTTCAACTTCAACTTCTTCTTCTCGCCGCTCGTTCCCCGCGCGGAGGGGCTCGAGCTGCTGGGCGTGGACGAGCGTCGCGAGAGTGACCTCGACGGGCTCGTTCGGCTCCCTGCCGCCGAGCAGCTCGAGATGGGGGACGTCGCGCGCGCGCCGCGCTACACCGTCGTCGGCCACGGGACGCTCACGGTGCGGGAGTCGATCCTCGAAGAGGTGTTCCGCCTGGGGGAGCAGTTCGTGGACGCGGCGCGCGCGCGGTACCCGCCCGGGATCCTCGGGCCGTTCTGCTTGCAGACCTGCATCGACCGGGACGGTCGTCCGGTCGTCTTCGACGTCGCCGCGCGGATCGGCGGCGGTACGAACGTCCACCTCGGCCTCGGGCATCCGTACGGCAACGCGCTCTGGCGGACGCCGATGAGCACGGGACGGCGCGTCGCGCTCGAGATCCGACGGGCGCTCGCCGACGATCGCCTGGCGGAGATCGTCACATGAGCGGCCCGCCCGCACCGCCGGCGGCGCTCCGGCGCACCCCCCTCTACGAGTTCCATCGGCGCCACGGCGCCCACCTGGTCCCGTTCGCGGGCTGGGAGATGCCGCTGTACTACACCAGCATCCTCGAGGAGCATCGGGCGGTCCGGACGTCGGTCGGCCTGTTCGACGTCTCGCACATGGGGGTGCTGAGCGTCGACGGGGCCCGGGCCGCCGCGCTCCTTTCGCGCCGGACGACGGCCGACGTCGAGCGCTTGCTCCCGGGCCAGGCGAAGTACACCTTCCTCCTGGAGTCGTCCGGCCGGATCGTCGACGACCTGCTCGTGAGCCGGCTGGACGCCGGCGACGCCGTGGCCCGGCGGTTCCTGGTCGTCCCGAACGCCGCCCGGGCGGACGAGATCGAGGAGATCCTCCGCCAGCACCGCACCCCCGACACGACGATCGTCCGCCGCAACCCGGCCGTGGCCCTGCTCGCGGTGCAGGGGCCCGGCGCGAAGGCGCTCCTCGAAGGGGCCTTCGGGTGGTCGCTCGGCGGGCTCGGGTTCTACCGCCTCGGGTTCTTTCCGACCCGTCCCGGCGCCGAGGGGGCCGCCGGGCGGCTCGGGCTCGAACTCCCCGGCGCGCTCGACGACCACATCCTCGTGAGCCGCACCGGCTACACCGGGGAACGCGGCTACGAGCTTCTCGTGGCGGCCGCCTCGGCCGACGCGCTCGCCGAACGGCTCGTCGCGCTCGGCGCGCGACCGGTCGGCCTCGGGGCGCGCGACACGCTCCGCCTCGAGATGGGCTATCTCCTCTCGGGCCAGGATTTCCACCGCGACCGCACGCCGCTCGAAGCGGGCCAGGAGCGGTTCGTCGATTTCGCGCACGAGTTCGTCGGCCGGCCCGCGCTCGAAAAGGAGCGGGCGGACGGAACGGCCCCGCGCCTCGTCGGCCTCCGGGTCGACGAGCCCGGCGCGATCCCGCGGCACGGGACGCCGGTGCTCGCGCACGGGGAGCGCGTCGCGGAGGCGACCAGCGGAGGCCTCGCCCCGGGGCTCGGGATCGGGGTGGCGCTCGCCTATCTGCCGCGCGCGCTCACGGCCCCCGAGACGACCGTCGCCCTCGAGATCCGGGGCCGTTCGGTGCCGGCCCGGGTCGTTCCGTTGCCGTTCGTACGCCCCCCTCCGACGCGAGCGTAAATAGTCGGAGTCCCCCTTCCTCGCTCCGACCATGGCCGCGGACGTCGGAAGCCGTCCGTTCGTCGGCCGGATCGAAGCGGTCGAGGCGCTGCACCGCCGCTTCGAGGACGCGCGCGCGGGGACCGGCGGCGTCACCCTGGTCGTCGGAGAGACGGGCGTCGGCAAGTCGACGCTCGTGCGCGACCTCGTTCGCGACATGCGGGCGCGGGGGGTGCGGGTCCTCGAAGGACGGGCCCCGCCGCTCGACGCGCCGCCCCCGTTCGCCCTCCTGCGATCGGCGCTCGAGGGGGCACGGCTCGAGAACGCGCCGAGCCCGGGGGCGATCGTCTCCGAGCAGGTGCTGATCGGCTTCGCCCCCCGGCTCGATGACGCCGGCCTGCGGGGGCCGGTGCGGATCGAGGAGCGGCTGCTCGCCGCCCTCGGAGAGGCGGAGGACCGGGGCGTCGGGCTCCGCGACCCGCTCTGGTCGGCGATCGCCGACCAGTTCGGCGAGCTGACCCGGCGGGGACCCACGGTGCTCGTCCTCGAGGACCTCCATCGGGCGGACGACCGCTCGCTCGAGGCGGTGGAGTTCCTTGCGCGGCAGTTCCAGGACCAGTCGCTCTGGATCCTCGCGACCGTGCGCCCGTACCCGGCGCTCTCCCCGATGCGGCGGGCGCGCCTCGAAGCACTGGAGAAGTCGACCGAGGCGCGCCGGATCCTGCTGCGCACGCTCAACTCCGGGGAGGTCGCCGACTTCCTGCGGCGCCGCGAGCCCGACCGGGAGTTCACGGACGAGGAGATCGCGCGACGCTACTCGGAGACGGGAGGGAACCCGCTCCTGCTCGAGCAGATCGACCGACGGCTGCGCGGGCCGGGGAGCGCGCCGTCCGCGGGCCCGGGGTCCGAGGCCGGGTCGCCGCTGGACGAGCGCGGCGAGCGGGTCCTCGCGGTCGCGGCCGTGATCGGGGCGGAGGTGCCGTTCGACGTGCTGCTGCGGGCCAGCGGCGAGGAGGAGGAGGCGCTCGCCGAGGCGATCGACGGGCTGGTCGGGCGGGGGCTCCTGCTCGAACGCCCCGGCGAAGTGCTGTCGTTCGCCGACGACCGGTTCCGGGAGGAGCTGTACGGCCGCCTGACGGCGAGCCGTCGGCGGTTGCTCCACCGCAAGGTCGGGGAGGCGCTGGAGGAGCGGGGCGCCGGGGACGTCGCGACGATCTACGCCCTCGCCCGGCACTTCTACCTCGGCAAGGTCGACGAGAAGGCGCTCGAGTACAACCGGGCCGCCGCCGAGATCGCGGAGCGCGCCTCCTCGCCCGAGGCGGCGCGCGCCCACCTCGAGCGGGCGCTCGAATGCTTCCGCCGGCGGTGGCCGGACGACTGGAGCGGCGAGACCGACCTCCTGCTCGCCCTCGCCCAGCAGATCGGCCAGCTGGGCGAGCTCAAGGAAGCCGAGGCGCTGCTGCGCAAGCACCTCGCGCGGAAGGGGCTCGCCAAGCGGCTGCCGCCCGAGATCGTGGCGCTGCTCGAGCTGTACCTCGCCCGCATCCAGACCGACCGCGGCGACTGGAAGGTCGCCGAGAAGACGACGGAGCGGATCCTCGGGTCGATCGACCTCGCCGGCCACCCGCGCGTCGCGGTCGGGCTGCACCGGCTCCGGGGGGAGGCGCTCTATTACCTCGGCCAGTACCCCGAGGCGCTCGCCGAGCATTCGGAGGAGCTGCGCCTCGCCCGCGCCGACGGCAACGACCGGGCCGCCGAGCTCGCCCGCTCGCGCCGGGCGAACGTCCTCGCGATGATGGGGCGCTCCGCGGAGGCGCTCGAGGAGGGCCGCGCGGCGGCGACCGCGCTCGAGCGCCTCGGGGACCTACGGGAGGCGGCCCACGCCCGCATGTTCGTCGGCGTCGTGCTCTCCTCCCAGCGGGTCCAGCCCCGTCCGTTCGACGAGGCGATCCGGGAGCTGCAGGAGGCCGTCGGGCTCGCGGAGCGGGCCCACGACCTGCGCCGCGTCGGCTGGGCGCTGTTCAACGAGGCGGACCTCCTCCACGAGGCCGGCAAGTTCGACCTCGCGCTCGAGCGGAACGCGCGCTCCCGGGAGATCCTCGAACGGATCGGCGACCGGTTCGGGCTGGTGCAGTCGATGATCGTCGCCGGCAAGATCGCGCTCGACCGGGGCGAGTACGACCGGGCGGAGGCCGACCTGCTCGAGGCGTACCGCCTGGTGCGCGAGCTCAAGGCGCCCGCGGACGAGGTCGACGTCGTCCTGCGGCTCGCCCAGCTCTCCTACGCCCGCGGCGACCGCGCGAGCGCGCGCCGCCGAGTCCGAGAGCTCGAGCGCCAGAACCTCCCCGGCCTCCGGCCGGACGTCGCCCAGGAGTTCGAACGGCTGAAGCAGGCCCTCGCGGCGGGCCGAGAGCGCCCGGATGACGACGGGACGTAGACGCCGCGACCGGCCCATCGACCGCCTCGTCCGGACGGCGCTCGCCGAGGACCGCGTCGACCGGGACCGGACGACCCGGGCGCTCCTGCCGGGGCCGGTCCGCGCGGTCGCGCGGGTCTCGGCGCAGGCCCGCGGCACGCTCTCGGGGATGGAGGCGGCCCGGGCGATCGCGCATCGCGCGGGCCTCACGGTGCGCCGCGCGCGGCGGGACGGCGACCGGATCCGTCCGGGGTCGGTCGTCCTGGAGCTCCGCGGGGACGCCCGGAGGATCCTCTCCGTCGAGCGCACGCTCCTCAACTTCCTGATGCACGCGAGCGGGGTCGCCACGGCGACCGCCGACGCCGTCGCCCGCGGCGGTCCGCTCGCGGTCTGGGGGACGCGGAAGACCCTACCGGGCCTCCGCGACCTCGAGAAGGCGGCCGTCGGCCACGGCGGGGGGGTCCCGCACCGACGGGACCTTGCGGCGGCGCTGCTCGTCAAGAACAACCACCTCGCCCTCGTCCCCCTGCCCGAGGCGGTGCGCCGCGCGCGGGCGGCGGCCGGACCGGGCGAACCGGTGGAGGTGGAGGTCCGCTCCGCGCGGGACGCGGTGCGGGCCGCCCGCGCCGGGGCGGACGTGCTGCTGCTCGACAACCAGCGCCCGGCCGCGGCGCGCTCCCTGGTGCGCGCCCTCGTTCGGGCCGGGGTGCGGCGGGGGCGCCGGGTCGAGCTCTCCGGCGGGATCACGCCGGCGACGATCCGCCGCTACCGCGGCGTGGGCGCGGACCGGGCAAGCCTCGGGGCGCTCACCCACTCCGCCGCGGCGGTCCCGTTCCACCTCACGCTGCGTCCGGCCGCGTTAAGACGCCGCTCCGGCTAGTACGATCGGGTCGCACCGGGATGTCGATCGAGGCGGAGATCCTCCGCACCAAGGACGAGCGGGACGCGGTCCTCCTCGCCCACAACTACCAGCGTCCCGAGGTCCAGGACCTCGCGGACTACGTGGGGGACTCCCTCTATCTCTCGCGGCGGGCGATGGAGTCCGACCGCTCGGTGATCGTCTTCGCCGGCGTGCGGTTCATGGCGGAGACCGCGAAGATCCTCAACCCGTCGCGCACGGTGCTCCTCCCGGACCTGAAGGCGGGCTGCGGGCTCGCCGACGCGATCACCGCCGAGCAGCTGCGGGCCTGGAAAGCGGAGCATCCCGGGGCGGTCGTCGTCGCGTACATCAACACTTCCGCCGAGGTGAAGGCGGAGGCCGACTACTGCTGCACGAGCTCGAACGCGATCAAGATCGTCGAGCAGATCCCGTCCGACCGCGAGATCCTGTTCCTCCCGGACATGTTCCTCGGCGACTACGTGCGCCGCAAGACCGGCCGGGCGATGCACCTGTGGGTCGGCGACTGCCCGGTCCACGCGAAGCTCCGCCCCGAGGAGGTCGCCGCCGCCCGGACCGCCCACCCGTCGGCCCCGCTCATCGCCCACCCGGAGTGCGGCTGCGCGAGCCAGGTGCTGGGCGAGGTCGACCGGGTCCTCTCGACCGACGGGATGGTCCGGTTCGCCGAGGAGACCCGCGCCCCCGAGGTGATCGTCGCGACCGAGGTCGGGATCCTGCACCGGATGCGTCGGCTGAATCCGACGACCCGGTTCACGCCGCTCGACGCCGGGGCGATCTGCCCGTACATGAAGGAGATCGGGCTCGAGGACATCCGCGACTCGCTCGCGCACCTGCAGTACCCCATCGAGATCCCCGCGCCCGTGGCGGAGCGGGCCCGCCGCTCGCTCGAACGGATGGTCGCCGCGTGACCCGCCCGCCCTACAGGTGGGGCAGGAGCGGCCCGAATCCGCGGAGCCACATCGCGTAGGCGCCCCAGAGCAGGACCAGCGCCCCGAGGAAGACGACCCCGATCGCCGCCCACGACGGCTTGCGCGTCAGGTAGAAGTGGGGGCTGAGCGGGTTCAGGCGGGAGGAGAGGAACGACCCCCCCGAGTACAGGAGGGTTAGGCCGAGCAGGGCCGTGACCAGGATCGAGAACTTCCCGAGGTAGACGCCGAAGGCGACGACCGCGATCGCGGCGGGAATGGCGGCGTTCGAACGGGACGTCTCGACCTCGGCGGACCGGTTCGGACGGCCCGCCGCGGGACGGGCGTAGGCTCGGTACGTCGACACGGACGGCGGCTCGCGCGCGGAGGTACATGAACCCGCGCGTGCAGTGGAACCGACCGGGGACGGGCGACCGATTAAAGACGCCCAGCGGCGTGGCCCCCGCGGTGGCCGAACCTTCCGCATCCCCCCGGGACCGGGCCCCGGCGCCCGAACCGCCGTCGATCGGACCCACGCCCTCGGGGCTCCGGCTCCCCGAACCCCCGCCGTTCCGAGCCCATCCCCTCGCGCCCCCCGGAGCGTGCGTCAACTGCGGGAACTCGGTCGGGTCGGCGCGGGTGACCCCCCGATGCTGGGAGTGCGGACGCGCCCTCTGCGCGGAGTGTTACTGGCGGCACGGGCTGAGCCCCGCGGACCACCGGTGCGCGGGATGCACGGCCCGGACTCCTCCGCCGTCGACGTCGATCTCGGGCGGACGGGTCACCCCGCTGTAGGCCGACGGGGGCGCCGGACGGCGCCCGCACGTACGCCTTCGAAGGGGCGGGCGTTCGCGATGCTCTCTCGGGAGGCGCCGGCCCGACGAGCGAATCCGAGGGCGATCGCCCTCGTCGCCTCCCCTTCGGCCTCCCCTACGCCGGTCGGGACGGCGAGCCGTACCTCCATCGCCGCCGCCGCGCGGGCGAGGGAGGAGTCGACCCGCTCGGCGCCCGGCCCGGTCTCGATCGCGATCCGGGATCGCGCGGCGACGTCGAGCCATCGGTGCGCCGCGACCGCCTCGCCTCCGACGTGGGCCACGAGCCGGAGCGCCGCCGGCGCCGGAAGGTCGGCCGGGGCGGCCGGCGTGCCGGCGCCGGGTCGCAACACCAAGAGCTCCGCGCCGACTCGCTTCACCTCGCTCGTCGGGGTTTCGGGCAGGATCTCCGCGACCGGGAGCAGCCGGACCGCGCCGCCCTTCGCCGCCGTCATCGCGGCCGAGAGAGCGTCCACGGTCCGGAGCTGCCCCGCGCTCCCGTCCGGCTCGGCGACGACGATGCCAAGGTAGTCGAGCCGGAGCGCCTCGGCGCGAGCGCACACCGCCCGCAGGCCCGCTTCCGGGTCGCCCTTGGGAAGGTGGACGTGGAGATCGCCTCGCAGGTCCGCGGCCTCGACCAACCGAGGGAGCTGTCCGCTCGCGGCCTGGTCGATCTCCCCGTGGTCCTCGCGCAGCTCGGGGGGGATCCACGCGAGACCGAGAAGGGCGTAGAGCTCCTCCTCGGTGCGTCCTCCGACCCGCTCGTCGCCCCGGAAGACGCCGTACTCGTTGATCTTGAGGCCGCGGTCGCGCGCGAGGGAGCGCAGCCGGACGTTGTGCTCCTTCGACCCCGTGAAGTACTGGAGCGCCGCGCCGAACGCGTCGGGCTCGACGACCCGCAGGTCGACCTGGAGTCCTCCCCGCAGCACGACCGTCTCCTTCGTTCCCCCGCGCATGCGCACCTCGGCGATCGCGGGATTCGCCGAGAAGACGTCGAACACCTTCTCCGGGTCGGTCGACGTGACCAGCAGGTCGAGGTCCCCGACGGTCTCCCGGCACCGCCGGAAGCTTCCGGCGATCTCGACCCGGTCGACCGGGGCGTGCGCGCGGAGCGCATCGCGCAGTCCCACCGCGGTCGCGTAGACCACGTCGATCGGCACGCGGCCGGGGGCCGGCCCCGCGGCGGCGGTCGTCAGGGCCGAGCGAACCTGGTCGATCTTGCGCGGGCCGAACCCCTTCAATCCTTCGAGGCGGCCGGCCTCGATCGCCCCGGCGAGCTCGGCCCGGTCGGTGACCCCGAGCTCGACCCAGAACCGCCGGGTCGTCTTCGGACCGACGCCGGGAAGCCGCATCATCTCGAGCAGGCCGCCGGGGATCTGCGTTCGCAGTCGGTCGAGGTAGCCGATCCGGCCCGAGGCGAGGTATTCGCGCAGCTTCTCCTCGATCGCATCGCCGACCCCGGGGACCTCGCGGAGCCCCCCGCGCGCCGCGACCACCGCCAGCTCCTCGGAGAGCGTCTCGAGCGACCGGGCCGCCCGTCGGTACGCCTCGGGCTTGAACCGCTCCCCGTTCAGGTCGAGCAGGTCCGCGATCTCGCGGAGCAGGGCCGCGGCCTCCGCGTTGGACGGCATCGCCTCGGGCGGACCCTCTCGGGCCCCTTAGGGATGATGGCGTTACGGGGCGAGTCCCGCCCCGAGGTCGAGCCACAGCCTCGACGCGATCGCGCGGAAGCCGAGGCGCTCGTAGAGGCGCCGGGCGTCGGGCCGGTCGTCCCGGACATATAGCCCCGTCCGGGCCCCGTGCCGCGCCGCGTCGTCCGCGATCGACGCGACGAGGTGCGCTCCGAACCCGCGCCGCCGGGCGTCCGGCGCGACGTACACTCCGGCCACGATCCACTCCTTCGGCAGGCGCACCGCGGCCCGGGCGGCCCCGACGAGCCGACCGGCGTCGAACGCCCCCCAGACGGCGTCCGCTCCTGGGTCGAGCCCAGGGTACTCGTGGGTCAACGGGTCGGGATGGCGTGTCGCCCACGTCGAGAGCTCCGTCGCGTCGTCCGGCCCCAGTCGCCGCACGTCGGCCGCCGCGGGGGGACGCGGCGCGGGGGCGTCCCGGGGCCGGACCATCATCTGCTCGGGAAACTCCCGCGCCTCGCCGCGGGCGGCGACGACCGCGGGACGGACGTCGGGAGGAACGATCGCGACGAGCGGTCGGGCGGGCAGCGCCGTGGCGAGCCGCTCGGTCCCTGGGCCGGAGCCGTGCCAGTGGACGACCGGCGTGCTCGGAAGGCCCATCCAGACGAGGAGGTACCCGACCGTCGTGCCGCGCCGCACGGCGGAGACCGTTCGGATCCGGTCGGGAAAGCGGTCGAGGTCCCACAAGGCGTAGGCGTGGTCGACGGGCTCCCGTTCGGCGGACGCCTCGAGCCACCGGCGGTCGATCGTCGGCCGGAGCTCGATCGGGTCCTCCACGCCCGGCGGAGCCGTACGCCCTAGTTACCTCGCGCGGCCCGACGGCGCTCGGTCAAGGGTAAATCCCCGGGGCCGCTGGTTCGGGACGTGCGGGTCCACCGGCCGACGCCCGGCTTCCCGGCGCACCTCGAGGCGCTCTACGCCCGCTTCCCGTTCGACCGGTCGTTCGCGGACGACCCGATCTCCGCGATCCGACCGCTCGCCACCGACCGCCGGCGGGCCGAGGTCGCCGGGATCTTCGCCGCGACGCTTGCCATCGGCAACACGACCGCGATCCGGGGCGCGATCGGCCGCCTCGCCGCGGCGGTCGACGGCGACGTCGCCCGGCTCGTCGACCCCGCGTGGGCCCGCGAGCGCCGGCGCCGTCTCGCGCCGTTCCGGCATCGGTGGATCCGGGGCGATCAGCTCGCCTATCTCGCCGACCGGCTGAGCGACTTCTACCGGCGCGAGGAGACCCTGGAGACCGACTTCCTGCGCGGGCTTGAGTCGAACGGCTTCGCGGGCGGGGTCGACCTCCTCGCGCGGGCGCTGCGCGGCCCGGGGCGGTCGGGGGGGCCGCGGGGGTACGCCGCCCTGTTCCCGAGCCCGCTCGAGCCGGGCGAGAGTCCGGCGAAGCGCCTGACGCTGTTCGTCCGCTGGATGGTCCGCGACCAGTACCCGGACCTCGGCTACTGGCGACGCGTGCCGACCGGCGAGCTCCGCATCCCGCTCGACCAGCACGTCCACTGGATCGCCTACCACCTCGGCTTGACCGCGCGGCGCACGCGCTCCTGGTCGGCCGTGGAGGAGGTGAGCGAGGCGCTGCGGCGCATCGACCCGATCGACCCGACGAAGTACGACTTCGTCCTCTGCCACACCGGGATCTCGGGGGACTGCCCGAAGGAGCGGGACCTCGCGGTCTGCGGCCCGTGCTCGGTCCGGCCGGACTGCCTGCTCTGGCGGGGGCGGCCGGTGGCGGCATGAGCGCTCCCGCGCGGCCGCTCCCCATTGATGAGGGTCTGCTCGGCCGGTTCCGCGACGCCGGAGCGAAGATCGCCTGGCGTCCGGCCCCCCGGGGTCCGAAGCGCCCCGCGGGCCGCGCCGGTCGGATCGCCTACCTCCACGACGAGGAGGCCCGGGTGGAGCGGTGGGGGACCGAGCCTCGTGCCAGCATCGCGGTCGACTCCGGGCCGTTGGGGGCGCTCGTGCTGCTCCTCGAGATAGACCGCCGGGGGACGCCCACGGCGCTCGGAGCCGCGGAAGCCGGGCGCGACCCGGCGTTCCCGTCCGGGGCGATCGTGGCGGCGTGGGGCAGCGACCCGGTCCCGACCGATGCCCGGCCCCGTCTCGCGGATCTCGTGGAGCTCGCGCGCTATGCTCTCGCGTAGCCCGGGCAATAGTTATAATCTCTAATGATTAGCCATTCGAATAGTTAGGTCCTCTCATGGTGGCGGTACCGGCCGAGCTCGCACGTCCCGCGCCACCGGGCGGCGTCGGGGAGATGGTCGACCTCGTGCACGAGGTGATGCGCTCCTCGCTCCACCGGCTCCACCCGACGCTCGCCCAGGAGGGGGTCACGATGGGCCAGTTCTGGGCGCTGCACCTCGTCTCCAGCCTGGAAGCCGCCTCGGTGAGCTCGGTCGCGCGGGGCCTCGGGGTCTCGCCGCCGACCGCCTGCGCCAACGTCGACCAGCTCGAGGCCGCGGGTCTCGTGACCCGGGAGCGCTCCGCCCGGGACCGGCGCGCCGTCGTCCTCTCGCTCACCCCGCGGGGGCGGAAGGTCGAGGCTCGGGTCTGGGGCCAGATCGGCCGCCTGATGTCGAACGCCGCCCGGGAGCTCCCGCCGGCCGACATCGCGACGACGGTCCGGGTGTTCCGGGCGATCCAGCGTCGGCTCGCCTCCGACGCGACGGCGCGCGCGGGGGCCGCATGAGCGGACCGTCTCCCTACGCCGGCGCGACCGCGTACGACCCGCGGTACGCCCGCACCGTCCTCGCCATCCTCGCCGGAATGGCGCTGATGGTCACGTACGTCGAGACGATGGTGCTCCCGGCGTTCAGCAACTTCGAGAAGTTCTTCCGCGTCGGCGACGCGAGCACGATCGCCTGGATCCTCTCCGCGTACCTCCTCGTGGGGGTCGTCGTGACCCCGATCTTCGGCAAGCTCGGGGACATCTACGGCAAGAAGCGGATGCTGCTCGTCGCGATGGCCGTCTACGCCCTCGCCGTCAGTGTCGCGGGGTTCACCCCGAACCTCGGCGCCCTCTTCGGCCTCTCCCGCCCGAACCAGATCTACGTGCTGATCGGCGTCCGCGCCGTGCAGGGGGTCGGGATGGCGATGTTCCCGCTCGGGTTCGCCATGCTGCCCGAGGTGTTCCCGGCGGCCCGCGTCGGGCAGGCGCAGGGAATCCTCTCGGGGATGTTCGCGGCCGGCGCGGCGATGGGGCTCGTCGGCGGCGGCTGGATCGCGCAGACGTACGGCTGGCAGCTGACGTACCACACGGTCATCCCCGCCGCGGTCCTCGTCTTGATCCTCGCCGCCGTCTTCGTGCGGGAGTCGCCGAACCGGCTCGCGCGCCGTCTCGACATCCCCGGGGTGACGAGCCTCGGCATCGGGCTCACGTTCCTGATGCTCGGGATCACGGAAGGGGCGTACTGGGGCTGGACGACGCTTTCCGCGGTCACGCTCGGGGGCCTCCCGTGGGGGGTCCCCGAGTTCTTCGTCCTCGCGGCGGCCGCCTTCGCCTTCTTCCTCTACTGGGAGCCGCGCGCCCCGAGCCCGGTCGTCTCGTTCGCCGCGCTCAAGGAGCGCAACATCGCGATCTCGAACGCGAACGGCGTCCTCGTCGGGATGGCGATGTTCCTCCTGTTCACCGTCCTGATCATCCTCGGGGAGTATCCGGCGCCCGGCTTCCACCTCGGGGAGCTGCGCGCCGGGCTCGTCCTGGTGCCCGCCGTCATCGGCATGATGGCGACCGGGCCGTTCCTCGGCCGGGCGATCAGCCGGTTCGGGCCGAAGCCCGTGATGGTCCTCGGCTTCCTCCTGATCGTCGGCGGCTCGCTCGGACTCGTCGCGCTGCACTCCACGACGTACGACGTCGCGGTGTTCGCGGTCCCGATGATGGCGGGGAACGTCGCGGTCCTGATCTCGATGTCGAACGTCATCGTCCTCTCGGTCGACCCGAAGACGATGGGCGTGCAGACCGGCATGAACCAGACGTTCCGGAACCTGGGCTCGGCGATCGGCCCGGTGCTCGTCACGTCGATCCTCGCGAGCTACGCGTTCTCGATTCCCTTTCCGCCGTACGTGAACTACCACGCGATCGCCTACCAGTTCGTCTTCGCGCTCACCGCCGGCATCGGCGCCGCGGGGGCGCTCCTCTCGCTCGGCCTGCGGAACTACCGGTTCCTCGCCGACGGCAGCCGCACCGGCCAACCGAGCGGCGCTCCCGCGCCCGGGGCGCCCGAGCCCGCGACGGGCGCCCCCGCTCCGCCGGCCGCTCCGACGCTCGCCAGCCGCCCGTAGGCGGCCCGCGCCGCGCCTACGAGCAGCCGCTGGTCGACCCGCAGACCGTGCACGCGTAGCACGTGCCCGAGCGGACCATGATGCCGCCGCACTGGGCGCACGCCGGGGCGTCCTCCATGACGCCGCCGGTCGGGTCCGGCGCGAACGAGTCGAGCGCCCGGGTCTCGAACTTCACCGTCTGGCTCGTCGCCCCCTTCGCCGGCGGGGCGGGGGCGTGGCCGCCGCCGTTCCCGTTCCCCTCGACCGGTGCCTCGAGGCCGATCGCCCGCCGCTCGTCCTCCGTCAGGAACTCGGTCGCGAGCCACCGGGCGACGTAGTCCGGGATCGATTTGGCGAAGCGGATCCGCGGATTGTTGGTCGCGCCGGCCGGCTCGAACCGCAGGTGCGCGAGCTTCCGCACGAGGTCCTTCAGGGGGACGCCGTGCTGGAGCGCCATCGACATCGAGATCCCGAGCGAATCCATCAGGCCGTTGACCGTCGACCCTTCCTTCGTCACGCGGAAAAAGATCTCGCCGGGCCGGCCGTCGGGGTAGAGCCCGACCGTGACGTAGCCGTCGTGGCCGCCGACCGAGAAGTGGTGGGTGAGCGCCTTGCGCTCGTCGGGCAGGCGTTCGCGCGACGGGCCGCGGGGCCCGACCGCCGCGCCGGCGCGGCCCTTGCCCGTCTCGAACGGTTGCGACGCCTTGCAGCCGTCGCGGTAGAGCGCGACCGACTTCACCCCGAGGCGCCACGATTCGAGGTAGATCTTCTCGATCTCCTCGACGGTCGCCTCGTTCGGGAGGTTGATCGTCTTCGAGGCGCCGCCCGAGAGGAACGGCTGGACCGCGCCCAGCATCTTCAGGTGGCCCATCGGCGCGATCGTGCGGTTGCCGCCGGCGGGCGCGAGCGCGCAGTCGAAGACGGAGAGGTCCTCCGGCTCGAGCCCCGGAGCGCCCTCGATCGTCCCGGTTCGCTCGAGGTGGGCGGTGATCGCGCGGACCTCCTCGGCCTTGTAGCCGAGCGCCGCGAGGCCGTCCGGTACGGTCCGGTTGACCATCCGGAGGATCCCGCCGCCGACCAGGTTCTTCACCTTGATGAGGGAGAGCTCGGGCTCGAGCCCGAGGGTGTCGCATCCCATCAGGAGGCCGATCGTCCCGGTCGGGGCGATGACGGAGATTTGGGCGTTGCGGTACCCCCAGAGCTCGCCGGCCTGCACCGTCTCGCGCCACCGGTCGACCGCCGCCCGGACGAGCGGCGTCAGGCGCGCGTCGCCGGCGGCGATCCGCTCGGCCGCCTGCGCGTGCTTGCCCATCACGCGGAGCATCGGGGCGCGGTTCTTCTCGAAGCCGGCGAACGGCCCCATCCGCTTCGCGACCTCGCCGGACATGTGGTAGCCTTCGGCGGAGAGCATCGCCGAGACCCCGGCCGCGAGCGCGCGGCCCGCCTCCGAGTCGTAGGCGAGCCCGTAGTGCATCAGGAGCGCTCCGAGGTTCGCGTAGCCGAGCCCGAGCGGCCGGAAGTCGTGGGAGTTCTGGGCGATCGACGCCGTCGGGTAGCTCGAGGCGTCGACGAGGATCTCCATGGCGAGGACCATCGTGCGGACCGCCCGGCGGAACAGCTCGACGTCCAGGAGCCCGTTCCCGTCGAGGAACCGCATCAGGTTGATCGACGCGAGGTTGCACGCCGAGTCGTCCAAGAAGAGGTACTCGCTGCACGGGTTCGAGGCGTTGATCCGTCCGGAGTTCGGCGAGGTATGCCAGTCGTTGGTGACGTCGTCGAACTGGACGCCCGGGTCGCCGCACCGCCAGGCGGCGTAGGCGAGCTTGCGCCAGAGCTCCCGGGCCCGGTACTTCGTGGCGACCGAGTGGTCGGTCCGGTTGAACGTC
Source organism: Thermoplasmata archaeon (assembly GCA_035499455.1). Classification (GTDB taxonomy): domain Archaea; phylum Thermoplasmatota; class Thermoplasmata; order Lutacidiplasmatales; family UBA184; genus Lutacidiplasma. The sequence continues at coordinate 428,242 of DATJYS010000005.1, forward strand.
GTCCACTCCGCGTCGCGCGTCACGGCCTCCATGAACGCGTCGGGGATCCGGACCGAGTGGTTCGCGTTCTGGTAGGCGATCGAGGCGTAGGCGGAGTCGGGGTCGGTGCCGTCGAAGTTCGAGGAGTACCCCTCCCGGATCAGGGCGAGCGCCTTGTCTTCCTCCTTCACCTTGCAGTCGATGAAGTCGAGGATGTCGGGGTGGTCCATGTTGAGGATCACCATCTTCGCGGCGCGGCGGGTCGTCCCGCCGGACTTGATCACGCCGGCGAGCGCATCGAACGCCCGCATGAACGAGACGGGCCCGGAGGCGATGCCGCCGCCGGCGAGCCGCTCGTGGCTCCCGCGCAGCGCGGAGAGGTTCGTGCCGGTGCCGCTGCCGCCCTTGAACAGGCGGCCCTCGCTCGTGGCGAGGGCGAGGATCGAGTCCATGTCGTCGGCGACCGACTGGATGAAGCAGGCGGAGCACTGCGGGGGCTCGCGCACTCCGACGTTGAACCAGACGGGGCTGTTGAACGCCGCCATCTGCTGGACCATCAGGTAGGAGAGGCTCTCTTCGAGGGTCGTCGCCTCCTCGCTCGTGTCGAGGTAGCCGAGCTCGAGGCCTTTCTGGGCGATCCAGTGGCAGACGCGGCGGATCATCCCGTCGATCGACGTCTCGCGGCGGCCGTCGATGATGCGGAAGTACTTCGACGCGGCGATGTTGACGCTCGTCTCCGACCAGGAGACGGGGGCGTGGATCCCCTTCTGCTCGAAGATCACCTTGCCGTCGGCGCTCTTGATGGACGCGTCGTGGCTCCTCCACTCGACGGTGTCGAAGGCGGTCTTCCCTCGGGGCGTGAGGCGCGCGACGGGGATCGGCTCCTTGCCGAGCCGGGCCGAGGCGCGACCGGCGGACTCCTCGGGCGATGGGACGGGGCGCTTCTTGGCGGCGGCCATGATGATTTACTCCTGGAGGTCGAGACGGTCTCCCGCTCGTCGGCCGGCGGAACGGCTCCTCCCCCTATGGGGCGGTCGGCCGGCCGCTGAAACGCCCTCGGTAACGGGCCGTTTCTCGCCGGTCCACCAGGGAGAAAAACGCGTCGCGCGGCGCAGAAGACACTCTCGGAAACCCTCCGGGTGCCGCCACACCCGACCCTCTATAAGTGTGCTCGGTCGCAATCCGAGCGAAAGGCGGCCGTACCGCGTCGTGCGAAGCGTTCAGCGCGTTCCTGTGTAAGAGAACCGGCGGACTCGCGACGCCGCGTGTGGGCTACGGCGTCGGGGGCGCGGGCAGGAGGCGCATCGTGCACGGCATCGTCACGCCGCACTCCCCGCAGTAGAGGCCCTCCTCGGCGACCCAGAGGAAGGCGCCGCACCGTTCGCACTTGCGCGGATCGTCCGGATCGTTCCGACAGACCATGCCCCGCCCGGAGCAGGGAGGAGCGCCTCCGGTATTTCTTCTACGACGGTCGAGCGGAGCGAGAGACCGGGAAAAAAGAAGAGTGAGGGGTCTCGGGCGAGACCCCTCGAAGGGATGGTCGGGGTTCAGGCGTTCTTCATCCGGGCGCGGGACACGAACCCCTTCTTGTCGAGGAAGTACATGTAGCCGTCCGCCCGAGTGATCTTCTCCGTCCCCACGCGGCTCTTGCGCCCGGACTTGTTCAGCTTCGTGGGGGTCTTCCAGAGATACCCGTCCTTGCCCAGATAGTACAGGTAGCCCTTCTCTCGCTTGATCTGTTCCTTGCCGACTTTCTCCGCCATCGTGGCGACCTCGACCGGCGGCATGTAAGACGCCAGTATTTGAACATACTGACGGAGTTACGGCGGAGAAATTCGTTTTCCCTGACGGTAAACGCACGTCGGCCGGACGTCGAACCGGTACCCGAGCCGGTCGGCGGCGGCGACCGGGAACACCGAGAAGTCCGCGGGGTGGCCGGCGCGCAGCGCCCCCGCGTCCGCGAGACCGATCGCCGCGGCCGCGTTCACGGTCGCCGCCGTGAGCGCCTCCGCCGGGGCGAGGCGGCCGGCGTGCACGGCGGCGGCGAGGACACACGGCATCCCCTCGACCCAGCTATTGGGGGAGCAGTCGGTGCCCAGGGCGACCGGGACCCCCGCGTCGACCAGCTCGCGCGCGGGGCTGCGCCGGGGCGGGGAGGCGGTCGCCGCGGTCAGCGGCAGGAGCACGGCGATCACGCCGGCCCGCGCCAGCCGCTCCCGATCCCGCGCCGGCGTCGCGAGGAGGTGCTCCGCGCTCGCGGCGCCGAGGCGGGCGGCGAGTCGCGCCCCGCCGGAGAGGACGAACTCGTCGGCGTGGATCTTGAGCCCGAGGCCAGCGGCGCGCGCGGCCCGCAGGATCCGCTCCGACTGGCGGACGGTGAAGAATCCGGGCTCGCAGAAGACGTCGCAGAACCGGGCGAGCCCCCGCCGGGCGACCTCGGGGATGGTCGCGCGGACGATCCGGTCGACGTAGGCGTCGGGCCGGTCGAGGAACTCGGGGGCGATCGCGTGGGCGCCGAGGTACGTCGGTACGAGACGGAGCCCGGTGCGCGCGGCGAGCCGAGGCAGGAGCCCGAGCAGCCGGAGCTCGCCGGCGTGCGAGAGCGCGTACCCCGACTTCACCTCGAGCGCCGTCGTCCCCCAGGACGCCATCCGGCCTAGCCGCCCGGCGCTCTCGTCCAGGAGCTGCGCGTCGCTCGCCCGGCGCGTTGCCCGGACGGTGGAGTAGATGCCGCCGCCCCGCCGCGCGATCTCCGCGTAGCCCGCTCCGGCCGACTTCCAGGCGAGCTCGGCGGCGCGGTCCCCGGCGAACAGGGCGTGGGTGTGGGCGTCCACGAACCCCGGCACGAGCGTTCCTCCCGCGCCGTCGACGGACCGGGCCCCCGCGCGCAGGCGCACGGACCGGGCGAGGTCGCGCTCCCGCCCGACCCAGACGATCGTGCCCGCGTCGGCGGCGAGCGCGGCGTCGGGGATCCGGCCGAGCTCGCGCATCGCCGCCCCGAAACGGGGGACCGGCCCGACCGCGAGCGTCGCCGCCTCGGCGAGGCCGCGGACGACCAGGTCGGCGCGGATCATGGCTGGTGGATCAGGTGGTCGAGCAGGTCGCGCGCGACCTGGGAGCCGGGGAAGACGACGCGGGCCTCCTCCTGGAGAGGCTCGAGCTCCTTGTACCGCGCCGAGAAGTGGGTGAGGAAGAGGGCGCCGACCTGGGCGGTGCGGGCGCACTCGGCCGCCTGACGGGCGGAGGAGTGCCCCCAGTCGTTCGCCTCCTTCTCGATCTCGTTCGCCGCCGTCGCCTCGTGGATCAGCACCGTGGATCGGTCGGCGAGGCGGCAGACCGCCGGCGCCGGCGCGGTGTCGCCCGAGTAGACGACCGACCGCCCCGGTCGGGGCGGCCCCATCACCTCCGACGGCTCGACCCGGCGCTCCCCGACCTGGACCGGCTCTCCGGCCTCGAGCCGGGAGAAGTCCGGCCCCCGGATCCCGAGGGCCCGGGCGCGGGGGGCGTCGAACCGACCGCGCTTCGGCGCCTCCTCGACGCGGTAGGCGAGGGACGGCACCGGGTGCTCCGCCGGGGCGGTGCGCACCGAGTAGCCCGGGAGCTCGACCGTCGTGCCGGCGCTCAGCGCGTGGACGGTGACCGGGAACCGGAGGGTGAAGTACCCCATGGCGAGCGCCCGGCCGACCATCTCCTCCGCGTCCGGGGGGCCGTAGATGTCGAGCGGCTCCTCCCGCCGGTTCAGGCTCATGCTCTGGATCAGGCCGGGGAGGCCGAGGAAGTGGTCGCCGTGGAAATGGGTGAGGAAGATCCGGCGCACCCGCATGAACGAGGCGCTCGACTGGAAGAACTGGCGCTGCGTTCCCTCCCCGCAGTCGAGGAGGATCAGCTCCTTCTCGAGGTCGAGCGCGATCGCGCTCGCCGAGCGTTCCTTGGTGGGCCAGGAGCCGGCGGTGCCTAGGAACGTGAGGCGCATCGACCCCCGCACCCGCGCTCCGGGTAAAAGGGGGTGGGTCGCGGGCCGCGGTGCGCGCGGGCCGGCCTCCGAACGGAGGGCAAAACGGGAAAAGGGGTGGGCTCGTCTCCTCCCCGATGGTCGACTGGGATCGCGTCGACGAGCTCCGCTCGGCCGGCCAAGGGTGGGGCGACATCGCCGCCGACCCGAAGGTCGGCTTCCACCCCGACGCGTCGGCCGGCGATCCGGGCCGCGCGCTCCGGGCGCTCTACCACATCGAGAAGTCGCGCCGCGCGCGCCAGGGACCGGCGCCCTCCGGGAAGAAGCGGCCGGCGAAGGATCTCGAACAGCGGTGGACGCTCGTTCGGGTCGGCTACCTGCTCGTGGCGGCCGTCGCCGTCTGGTTCCTGCTCGCCTACGTCGCCCCGTCGCCGATCGGTCTTTTGATCCCGGCGATCCCGTACGTCGGGTTGATCCTCGCGGCCGTCGCGTTCTTCCTGCTCTACTCCCTCTGGCGGAGCCGCGACCGCCGGTGGAGCGCCGTCTTCCGCGGGACGGTCGTCTGGGGCGTCGTCCTGGGCCTCGTCTTCGCCGGGATGATCGGCCTGGTCAGCGTGCTCGCCTTCGGATGCCCGTACCTCCCGCCCGCGCCGACCGTGCCGGCGGTCTCCAACGCCCCCGACTGGCACGGGGGCAGCAGCCTTCCGGCGTGGACGTCGGACGGCAAGCCGGTCGTCTACTTCTACGGGGCGACGTGGTGTCCGTTCTGTTCGGCGAGCAGCTGGGCAATCTGGAAGGCGCTCACCGAGTTCAGTACGACCGTCACCGGCGAGCAGACCGCCTACTCGAGTCCTACCGATTCCTACCCCGGCACGCCCGAAATGGTCCTCGAGAACCTGCAGCTGAACGGGAACTCCCCGATCGCATACCAGGTGAGCGAGTACACGGGAGGCACCGACGGGGTCGCGCCGTCGACCTCCACCTGCTACCAGCTCGCCTACGTCACCGCCTACAGCGGCGGGTCGATCCCGTTCTTCGTGATCGGCGGAAAGTACGTCCACGGCGGCACGTCGCTCATCAATCCCGAGAAGTGGAAGAACTACACGTCCACCGGCGCCTCCGCCGTCCAGTCCGGGGTCAAGGGGGAGTCCGGCTACCCGTGGCAGGTGGTCCAGCAGGAGGTGTGGTGGATCATGGCGTTCATCGCGAAATGCTTAGGGACCTCCACCTCGACGCTCGCCAGCGAGTTCGGCTGGTCGAGCGCTGACCAGACGAACGTCAACGCCTATCTCGCCGAGCTTTGACAAGCGCCCGAGCGTCCGGATGAAGACGCGCGACCTACGGACGCTCGTCGGGCTCTCCGCGGGCCTCGGCCTCGTCGTCGCGCTGTTCGCCGCGGCGGAGTTCTATGACGTCTCCCTGCAGGCGGTCTGCTCGATCAACGCGTTCTTCTCGTGCGCCGCGGTCGACGCGAGCGGGAAGACGTCGACCCTCGGGATCCCCGACTACGTCTGGGGGGTCCTCGGGTTCGTCGGTATCCTGGTCGTCGCGGCGGTCTCGGAGGCGCGGTCCGTGGACGACCGGTGGACGTACGGCCTCGTCGCGCTCACGACGGCCGGGGTCGCTCTCTCGGTCTATCTGCTCTACGTGGAGCTCGCCGAGATCCACGCGCTCTGCCTCGTCTGCGCGAGCGACTACCTCCTCGTCGGCATCGCCTGGCTTGGGGCGATCGCGCTCGCCCGGCGCGCCCGGAGCGAGTCGTCCGGGGTCGCGCCCAAGCGCCGGACCGACGCCCCGGGATGAGCCCCCGGCCGCCGGCCGGGCGCTCGCCGGCCGGCGCGGGCGGGGACGGTTATATACCCCACCTTTCTCCGCCGCCGAGGTTGCCCCCATGGTGGACCAGTATGCGACCCTCGCGGCCGGGATCGCGATCGCCGGCGGACTGATCGGCACCGGCATGGCGCAGTCCGGGATCGGGGCGGCGGGCATGGGGATCATCGCCGAGAAGCCGGAGAAGTTCGGCCAGGTCCTCTTCTTCTTCGTCATTCCCGAGACGCTCTGGATCATCGGCTTCGTGCTCGGGATCATCCTCCTCCTCGGGATCATCTAGAGCGGTCCGCCGCGCATGGGCCTCGAGACGCTCGTCGCGGAGATCCGCAGCCGCGGCGAGGCGGAGCTCAAGGCGGTCGAGGAGGTCCGGGACGCCGAGACGGCCGCGATCGGGGCCGACCGGGACGCCAAGATCGAGAAGATCCACGCGGAGACGCAGCGCGCCGCCGAGCTCGAGTCGGCCCGGGAGCGGGCGCAGCGGATCGCCGGCGCGAAGCTGAAGGGCCGCAAGCTCCTGTACGAGGCGCGCGAGGCGCGGCTCAAGGGCGCCCTCGAGGCGACCCGCACGCTCCTCGCCGACTACACGCGCTCGGACGCCTATCCGGCGGTGCTGAAGCGGATGATCGACGCCGCCACGGAGTCCCTCGGAAAGCAGCTGCGCATCCGCGGGCGCGCCGAGGACGCCGCCCGCCTGCAGAAGGTCGCGGGGAAGTCGTTCGACCCCGCGCCGCTCCCGATCCTGGGCGGCCTCGTCGCCGAGACCGCGGACGGGAGCCGGCGGCTGAACCTCTCGTTCGACGAACTGTTGCGGCTGCGCGAGGACCGGGTCCGCGAGCTCCTCGCGTAGGGGGGCGAGCGATGGCGGCCTCCCCGTACGCGAGCGCGCTCGGCCGACTGCTGCCGGACTTTCCCGCCTTCCTCTCGGCCGACGTCTACGCGCGGCTCGTCGCCGCCCGGGACGCCGCCGACGTCGCGAAGATCCTCGAGGGGACCTCCTACGCGGCGGACCTCGACGCCGTTCGGGCGACCCACACCGGGATCGGGCTCGTCGAGATCGCGATCAACCGCACGTTCGTGCGGCGGAACCGTCGCGCCTTCCAGGCGGCGCCGTTCGCGGGCCGCCCCGTGGTCGGGGCGTATCTCGCCCGCTGGGACGTCGAGAACATCGAGATGATCCTCTCCGCGAAGGCGGAGCACCGCCCGGTGCGGGAGACGGAAGAGCACCTCGTCTCGAGCCGCGACATCCCGTCCGGCCTCTACGCCGGGGTCCTGACGCTCGACGACTACCGGGGCCTTCTCGAACAGCCGACCGTCGACGCGGTCGCGACGGCGCTCGTGCGGTACGGCTACGGCGCGACGATCCTGCCGCTCCTCGAGGCGTTCCAGCGCTCGGGGGACATCTTCCCGATCCTGCACGCGCTGGACGTCGAGTACTACCGCTCGGTGCTCGGGGGGACCCGGTTCTTCCAGGGGGACGAGTGGATCGTCCGCGAGCTCGTGAAGAGCGAGATCGACCGGCGCAACGCGCTCCTCCTCCTGAAGGCGAAGGCGGCCGACCTGCCGCTCGAGGAGGTCGCCGCGCGATGGATCGACGGGGGCGCGATCCCGGCCGCCGACGCCGCCGACCTGTTCGGCGCCCGCGGGGTCCCCGAGCTCGCCGAGCGGCTCCAGCCCCGCTTCCCGTCGATCGGCGAGGGCTCCGCCGAGTTCGCGAACGGTGGGAGCCTCGTCGGGTTCGAGGCGGCGATCGAGCGCGACCGCGCCGTGCGGGAGCTCAAGCGCCTGCGCGCCTACCCGCTCTCGCTCGGCGTCATCTTCGCGTTCCTGCTCCGGGCCGAGATCGAGCGGGGGGATATCCGACGGATCGCGTTCGGCAAGCTCTACGGGCTCGCGAACGAGCGGATCGAGCCGCTCCTCGTCTCGCCGCGCCTCTGATCACGGGGCGGGCGCGGGCGGGGGGGCCGCCGCGGGGACCGGTGGGGGCGACGGCGCGGCCGTCGAGTCGATCGGCGACACCGTCCGCTCGCGCGGGCGCCCGAAGGCGCGGAACGCGCGGCCGTTGCCGTGGTAGAACTTCGAGAAGTACTCGACGAAGATCAGCCGGGCCCCCTGGATCCCCGGCTCGAAGACGCCGAGGATGACGTTGAACGACTGGCCGATCACGAGGATGACGACGCCGATCAGGATCCAGCCGACCGCGAACGGCCCGCCCGCGTGCACCCGGCCGACGCCGATATTGTTGATGACGAACGCGAGGATGACGCTCGCGAGCAGGATGCCGACGAGCCGCGTGTAGGAGAGGATGTGGCTCACCACCTCGATGAGCCCCATCATCCCGTTCTGGATCCCCTCGCCGAAGACGAGGAGGAGGAGGCCGCCGATCGTGAGGCCGAGGTAGAGGTCGAACAGCGGGTTCGAGACCGCGTCCGTCCGGTGGATGAGGCTCAGCCCGGCGAAGGCGATCCCCCAGGCGAAGACGATGCCGCCCCCCTTCGCGACGACGCCGCGGGGGTGGTGGTGGAAGTACTCGTTGATCGCGCCGAACAGGAACCCGAGGGTCACCATCCCGAGCCCGATGAACCCCGCGAACAGGAGGAGATGGCCGACGCCGACGACCGAGATCAGCTGGATCGGCGCGCGGTAGCCGAACAGCATGTGCAACAGGTTGATGCCGAAGAACTCGTCCCAGAACAACCCGAGGCCGATCGCGAGGGCACAGCCGGGCAGGAGCGCCCAGGCGAGCTGCTGCATCGCGCTCGGTCCCATGATCATCTTCACGAAGTTCCGGCCGAACTTGGGGAGGTAGCGCGCCCCGGGAAAGCCCCGGATCATCCAGAGGGAGATCAGCAGGATGACGAGGCCGTACCCCCAGTCGCCGAGCATGAAGCCGAAGAAGAGGGGGAAGACGATCGCGAAGACGAGCGTCGGGTCCCACTCGGAGGCCTGCGGCAGCGAGTAGAACCGGATGAAGAACTCGAAGCGGCGGACGCCGGACGGGTTCGACATCAGGGTCGGCGGCTCCTCCGCGGTCGGGATCGGGTAGAGGTAGACGCGGTCCCCGGCGACCGAGCGGAGCGCGGTCTCGAGCCGCGGCAGGTCGCGCTGCGGGATCCACGCCTCGAGCGCGAACGCGACGCGGCCGGAGCCGAACCGCTGGAGCGCCTCGATCTTTCGGTTCTCTATCGCGAGCGCCTCGTCGATCGCGCGGACCGTGGTGTACCACTCCCGCGACAACGCGCCGAGCCGCTCGGCGATGGCGACGCGCCGCGCGACGACCTCCTCGCGCCGGCCGAGCAGCCGGGCCCGCTCCTCGCCGGGGGGGCCCGCGAGGTTCGGCACGGCCGCGAGGCGCACGCCGGCCTTCTGCGCGACGCGCACGAGCGTCTCCGCGCCGCGGGTGCGCAGCGCGACGACGAACCGCACCGCCTCCTTCGGGCCGGCGCCCGTGAAGAACGTGGGGTCGTCCGCGGGGTCGAGCCCGGAGCGGACGGCGTCGAACGCCTCCCGGTCGGCCTCCCCGTAGAAGGCGACGAGGCTCTTCGAGCGCAGCGCGGCGAGGCGGCCGGGGAAGAACGCGAGGCTCGCGAGGAGCGCGGCGGTCTCGTCGATCGTCCGCTCCTCGGTGAGGAGCCGGTCGTCCTCGCGCTTCAGCTCGCCGACCTCGGCATCGATCGGCACGCGCGCGGCGGCCGCGAAGATCTCCTCGAGGTTCGCGAACCGCTGGGGCGGCCCGAGCGGGGCGGGCGGCAGCGCGGTCGATAGGCCCCGGAACCGCAACGTCTCGTCGCCGATCTGCCGCTGCGCCTCGGCCGCCCGCTCCGGCGCGAGCCGCGCGAGCGACTCGGGCGCGAGCGGCTCGATCTGGAGGATGCGCAGGTCGTGGAGCGCGGTGACGATCCGGTCGCGGTCGTCCTTCAGGCCGAGGATCCCGATCCGGGTCATCCGGGCGGGGCGGAGGACCATGCTGTGCTCCTACTTGCCGCCCAGGTCGTCGAGGATCGCGGCGAGGATCTTCGCCTTCTTGTCCGCGAGGATCCGGTCCCCGGGGTCGAGGCGGCCCGCGGCGCGCTCCCCGTCGGCGACGATCGCCGCCGCTTCCCGGTCCGCCTGCGCCCGGGCGGCCTCGACGGCGTGGACGCGCTCCCCTTCCGCCTCGGCGCGCGCCGTGGCGACCGCGTCCTCCGCCTCGCGTCGGAGTCGGCGGAGCGTCTCCTCCGTGAGCCGGCGGGCGGCGGCGACGCGCTCCTCCGACTCGGTCTCGGCGGCGCGGATCTTCTCGAGCGCCTCGATCGAGGCGTTCGGCGCCGGCGCGGCGGGGCTCTTCGGAGGCTCAGGCGCTGAGGGCATTCCCTTCCGCCTCCATCTTGCGCTTGACCGCCTTCAGCATGCTGAAGGCGTCCCGCTCCATCTCGTCGAATCGGAACTTGATGTACCGCACGGTCCCCTCGAGCCGGGGGATGAGCACGTTCTCGATCGCGCTCGCCCGCCGCTTCGTCTTCTCGATCTCGAGGAGGAGCCGGCGGAGCGCGTTCTCCTTCTCGGCGATGTCGAGCACGACCTGGTAGATCCCCTGGAAGTGGCGGATCGACTCGTGGACCGGCACGGAGAGGTCGAGGAGCGCCACCGGGGCGATCGGCGCGTAGCCGCTGCGGTCGACGCGCGGGGTGCGGACGCCCATGACGTTCTTGGTCGTCACGCCGACCGATCGCACGTTCGGCAGCAGCGAGGAGATGTTCTCGAGGCGGGTCGGGCCCTCCCGCATCTCGGCGAACCGGATCGCCTCGTAGCCGCGGACGATCCGGGCCTTGAGGTCGCCCCGCAGCTTCAGCGCCTCGCGGCTGATCCGGAAGAACTCGGCGATCAGGGCCGAGCGCTTCAGCTTGAGCAGGTTCAGGCCCCGCTTCGCGACGACGATGCGCCGCCGGGTCCGCAGGAGCTCGAGGCGCGTGGGCCGGATGCTCTCGATCCGCGGCATCGACCCTCGAACGCGCCTACGCCGCCGGCGCGGCGCGCGCGGGCCGGTACTTCTGGACGAACTCGGGCTTGATCCGCTTCAGTTCGGAGTCGGGCAGGTCGGAGAGGACCTCCCAGGCGATCGCGAGGCTCTGGTCGATCGAGCGGTCCTCGTCGGGCCGCTGGTTGACGAACAGCGTCTCGAATTTGTCGGCCGCCTTGAGGTAGAGCCGGTCGGTCGCGCTCAGGGCCTCCTCGCCGACGATCGCCGACAGCGCCCGCTGGTCCTTGCCCGTGGCGTAGGCGGCGAACAGCTGGTCGGTGACACCGCGGTGGTCCTCCCGCGTGCGCCCCTTGCCGATCCCCTGGTTCATCAACCGGGAGAGGCTCGGCAGGACGTCGATCGGAGGGTAGATCCCCTTGCGCTGCAATTCGCGGCTGACGTAGATCTGGCCCTCCGTGATGTATCCCGTCAGGTCCGGGATCGGGTGCGTGACGTCGTCCGCCGGCATCGTGAGGATCGGGAGCTGCGTGATCGACCCCTTGCGGCCGTGGATCTTCCCCGCCCGCTCGTAGATCGTCGCGAGGTCGGTGTACATGTACCCGGGGTAGCCGCGCCGGCCGGGGACCTCCTCCCGCGCGGCCGAGACCTCCCGGAGCGCCTCGCAGTAGTTCGTCATGTCCGTGAGGACGACCAGGACGTGCAGGTCCTTCTCGTAGGCGAGGTACTCGGCGGCGGTGAGCGCCATCCGCGGCGTGACGACCCGCTCCATGGACGGGTCGGAGGAGAGGTTCAGGAACACGACCGCCCGCTCGAGGGCGCCGGTCGATTCGAACTCCTTGAGGAAGTAGTTCGCCTCCTCGCTCGTGATCCCCATCGCCGCGAAGACGACGGCGAACCCCTCGGTCGAATCGCGGAGCTTCGCCTGGCGGACGATCTGCGCCGCGATCTGGTTGTGCGGCAGCCCCGCCCCCGAGAAGATCGGAAGCTTCTGGCCCCGGACGAGCGTGTTGTTGACGTCGATGGTGGAGATCCCGGTCTGGATGAACTCGCTCGGCTCCTCGCGCGAGTATGGGTTCATGGCATTCCCGACGATCTCGAGCTGCGTCTCGCTGACGATCCGCGGCCCGCCGTCGCGCGGCTCGCCGAGACCGTTGAAGACGCGGCCGAGCATCTCCTCGGAGACCGCGAGCCGGGCGACCTCGCCGAGGAACTTGACGCCGGACGTCTCGATGTTCAGCCCCATCGTCGCGCCGAACACCTGGACGATGGCGAGCCCCTTGCGCGAGTCGAGCACCTGGCCCTGGCGGCGCTCGCCGCTCGGGAGCGTGATCTCGACGATCTCGCCGTACGCCGCGTCCTGGATCTCGCGGACGAAGATGAGCGGACCCGTGACGCGGTCGACGGTCCGGTAGTCGAGCGGGACGCTCGGACGGCCGGTCGCGACGGGCTTCGCGGCCATCGCTACGCCCCTCCCGTGACCGACGCGATGTCGGAGGCCATCTCGAGCTCGAGGGCGTCGAACTGGTCCGTCAGCTCCGCCTCGGGGATCCACTTCATCCGGGAGAGCCGCGTGCGGATCGGCATCTGCTGGAGGCGGGCGACCGTCGCGCCTTTGCCGATCGCCTCCTGCTCGCGGTCGCCGAACGAGAGGATGGCGCGGAGCATGCGGTACTGCTTCTGGATCGAGGTGTACGTGTCGACGTCGTCGTACGCGCTCTGCTGCAGGTAGTCCTCGCGGATCATCCGCGCGACGTCGAGCGTCCCCTTCTCCCGCTCGGGGAGGGCGTCGACGCCGACCAGCTGGACGATCTCCTGGAGCTCCGACTCCTTCTGGAGCACCTCGAGCGCCCGCTGGCGCAGCTGCACGAAGTCGCGCGCTAGCTCGGCCCGATACCACGGCTCGAGGTCCGAGACGTAGAGCGAGTAGCTCTGCAGCCAGTTGATGGACGGGAAGTGCCGGCGCTGGGCGAGCTGCGCGTCGAGAGCCCAGAAGACGCGGGTGACGCGGAGCGTGTTCTGGCTGACCGGCTCGGAGGTGTCCCCGCCCGGCGGCGAGACCGCGCCGACGACCGTGACGGACCCCGCCCGATTGTCGGGCGAGAGCGTGACGACCCGGCCGGCCCGCTCGTAGAATTCGGCGACGCGCCGGCCCAGGTAGGCCGGGTATCCTTCCTCGCCCGGCATCTCCTCGAGACGTCCCGAGATCTCCCGCATCGCCTCGGCCCATCGGCTCGTGGAGTCGGCCATCAACGCGACGTCGTAGCCCATATCGCGGTAGTACTCGGCGATCGTGATGCCGGTGTAGACGCTCGCCTCCCGGGCGGCGACCGGCATGTTGGAGGTGTTCGCGATCAGGACGGTCCGCTCCATCAGCGGGCGCTTCGACTTCGGGTCGACCAGGTTCGGGAAGGTGGCGAGCACCTCCGTCATCTCGTTGCCGCGTTCGCCGCACCCGACGTACACGACGATATCCGAGTCGGCCCACTTGGCCAGCTGTTGCTGGATGACGGTGTTGTGGAGGAGCAGACCGCCGAATCCCCCGACGAAGTTGCTCCCGTACTCGGGGACCGAGAGATCGTAGACATCGAAGGGACCGTCCGTCTCGATCTCGACCGCGGCGACCTCGTCGCAGAGGAGCCAGTCGAGGAGGTGGGCGAGACGGTGGGCGGCGGCCCCGTCGGGGCCGCCCGAGGGCCGGCCCGTCTGCATGAAGCGGTGGAAGGTGGCCGCGCCCATCCTCTCTCCGTTGCCGATGTAGTTGTGGATCTCGATGCTGTCCGAGAGCAGTTCCGAGTAGCGGTGTTCGGACCGGTACAGCCGGTCGATCGCCTCGCGCGAGAGCGGCACCACGTCCGTGGCACTGTAGGTGGAGTGCTTGCTCTCGATGTACCGCCGCATGAGGGCAATCTTCGGTGCGGACGAATCGAGGGCGTCGACCAGACGGGCGAGATTCGGGATGCCCCGGACGTAGACCCGGTAGTACTCCGTCCCGTTGATCTGCCGGCGCGCGAGGGTCGAGATCACGGAAAACCGGGCCAGGGCGTAGCTCAGCTCCGTCTGGAGCTTCGGGCTCGCGGTGCAGAACTCGAGGTCGCCATCGGTAAAGCCGCCGTCGCCCAGATAGTAGGCGCGGAGGAAGGCGCCGAGTACCTCGTTGGGCGAGGCGAGGACGCTGCGGGGGATCCGCTTCTCCGCCGAGCCCCGGCCCGTTCCGAGCCGGTCGAGGAGATGGACGAGGGTCCTCGAATGGACCAGCACGTTCGGAGTCTTCCCCGGTTGGAGCTCCCGCACTCCCTCGAGACCGAAGAGGGAGGCGGCGAGCGAGGTGAATCGGTCGAGCAACTCGTCCTCCGTGTTGGTGAACACAACGGTCCCGTTGCCCCGAATGTACCCTTCCGAGACGAACAGGCCGAGAAACTCCGCGAAATCCGGCGACATCCGCTCGGGGATCCGGACGGACTTACCGTGCCGTAGCAGCGGCGGCAGGTCGGTGGGGACGCGGACCAGGCCGTGGGGTTCGGGCAACTTCCGCACCGACGCCACGTAATCCCCGGGGCGAAGATCGCGCGCCGCGGTCTCTCGGAGGGCGCCGTCCGAGGCGATCGTAAAGAGGCGGTGGACGGGGGTCACGCGCACCGTGCGGCCGCTGCGGGTCCTCACGCGGACCATCGTGTCGCTCTTGCCCTTGTAGAAGGTCCGGGTCCGGCTCCTCACAAGGCGGTCCCCGACCAGCGAGCAGAGCGCGACCGGTTGGTTCGTTCGCACCCACTCATCGGAGCCGTCCGTTGTCACGTCCCCGTGACGCCGGGCCGCTTCGTGAAGTTCCGCGATCGTGGAGAGGGTCCCGTCGCCGAGGAGCACGGGGGTCTCTCCCCCCACGCACTTGCCGGATCCGAACGGCCCGGGCACGCAGGCCGTTCCGCCTTTCGCGACCGGGAAGAACGAGTCGACGACCCGCTGACCGGTGATGAGCGGGATGGAAGGGGCGAGCTTCTGTTGTACGGGCCGCGGGATCCGGACGACCCACTTGTGCGACAGGAACAACGGGGTCGCGCCGGCGGACGTGCGTACGGAGCCGATCGGCTGGCGGATCGTGAACGTCCCGGCTTTGAGGTCCGTCAGCGTTCCCTGGACGCCCGGCGGGACCAGGATCTTGTGGAGGATCAGGGGAGTCTCTTGCACCGTCCCGAGGATCGTGCCGGGCCCGACCTCGGAGCCGGGCTTCGCGACGGGAGTGAACTCCCAGCCCTTCGTCTCGTCGAGCGGAGGCGCGACGAACCCGCGCGCGATGAAATCCCCGGTCGCCTTCTGGATGACATCGAGCGGGCGCTGCACGCCGTCGTAGATCGACTTGAGCAGCCCCGGCCCGAGCTCGACGCTCAGCGCCTGACCGGTGTTCTCGACCGGGTCTCCCGGACGGATCCCCGTCGTGTCCTCGTAGACCTGGACCGTGGCGGCGCCGCCGATCAGCCGGATGATCTCGCCGACCAGGCCGAGCTCGCCGACGCGGACGACGTCGTACATCTTCGCGTTCTCGAGACCTTCGGCGATGACGACCGGCCCCGAGACCCGTGCCACGACTCCGCCCATCGATCGCTCCTCTCTAGTTCGGAACGGCGAGCGTGACACCGAGGATGCGTTTGGCGAGATCGTTGATGCTCTCGACCTCGTACTCGCCCGCGGGCGTCGGTACGAAGACGACGAGCGGACGCAGGGTGCTGTCCGCGTGGGTCCGCTGCGCCTCCGATAGGCGCGGCCGGATCGACTGGCTGGCGATGACGAGGGAGTACTCGTTGCCGGCCATCGCCCGCTGGAACTCGGCGACCGCGGTCTCCGGGGTCACTTCGAGGACGTTCTGGAAACCGATGAGCCGGAAGCCGATCGCGAGCTCGCGCTCGCCGAGAACGAGCGTTTTGCCGGGTTCGGGGACTGCCTCGGGCACGGCGCAGTCGGCGGGGTTCCGCCGTATTTAAGGGCTACTTGGGGACGGGCCCGCTCCCCGCCCGGGGCGGCGCGCCCGGGGCTACTTGTACGTCGATTGGTGGACGTGGTGCTCGTCGTCCGTGATCAGGATGCACTCCCCTTCGCACTCGAAGAGGCACGCCTCGCAGACGATGCACTCGGGTCCGTGGATCGCGAGCGACTTCTCGCCCCGGAACTGGAACTTCGCCGCGACCGCGGGGTCGTCCACCACGTCCGGCACCTCGGCCCGTGGCCGCAGGTCGAAGACGTTCGTCGGGCAGACGTCCTTGCAGTGCGAGCAGCCGGTGCACTTCGCGATGTCGATGTCTACCTGCACCATCGCGACGACCGACGAGGAAGCGGGCGCGGTCGCCTATTAGGGTTTCTTCGAGCGGGTTCGCCGGCTGCCCGGTGTGCCGCGCTCGGGGGACCCGCGCCCGTCAGTCGCTATAGGCCCGGCGCCCCTCCGTCCCCCGCGGGGGCCGATGACCGCGCAGATCCTCCTCGGCACGAGCGGCTGGGACTACCCCGAGTGGGCGGGCCGGGTCTACCCGCCGCACGGCGCCTCCGACCGGCTGCGCTTCTACGCGGGGCTGTTCCCGATCGTCGAGGTCAACTCGACGTTCTACCGCCTGCCGGCCCCGTCGGTCGCGGCGTCGTGGGCGCGGCGCACCCCCGCGCGGTTCCGCTTCGCCGCGAAGTTCCCGCAGACGATCACGCACGACCTCCGGCTCGTCGGCGCCGACGCCGAACTGGCCCGGTTCCTCGCGGTCCTTAAGCCCCTGCGCGAGGCGGGGAAGTTCGCCGCCGCGCTGCTCCAGCTCCCTCCGTCGCTCCCGTTCGAGGCCGCGACCGTGCGCGCGTTCTACGCGTCGCTCCCCCGGGACCTCCCCGTCGCGGTCGAGTTCCGGGAGCGTTCCTGGCTCACCCCGGCGTCGTACGCCTTGCTGCGCGAGTTCGGCCTCGCGCACGTCGTCATCGACGGACCGCATCTCCCGAGCGTCCTCGAGGTGACGGGCCCGTTCGCCTACGTGCGCTGGCACGGCCGCGGGGACCCGCTGTGGTACGACTACACCTATTCGGACGCCGAGCTCGCGTCGTGGGTCCCGCGGATCCGGGCGCTCGCCGAGACGACCCCGGTCGTCTACGGCTTCTTCAACAACCACTTCCGGGGCGACGCCGTGGTGAACGGCCGCTCGCTCTCGGAGGCACTCGGGCTCCCGCCGGCCGGGCGCTCCCGCCTCGATTAGCCCCCCGCGCGGCGCCGGAAACGCCCCGCCCCCGGCCTGTTTCAACGGCCCCCGAGCCGCCGCTTTAGAGCGCCCGCGGCCGTCGAAGCGTCGATGGCCGGCGCGTTCTCCGTAGAGCCGCTCCTCCCGCCCGAGGACGTCGTCCTCTTCGACCCGTTCCGTCCGGAGGAGCGGGCACCGGCGCCGTCCGCTCCCCGTCCCCGCCTCCGGCTGCCGCCGCGCTCCGGCCGGGCCCGCGCGCCGTCGTCGGTCCTTCCGTCGGCCCCGGCGCTGTTCCCGTGGCTCGCCCGCAGCCTCGCCCCCGGCGAGGCGACGCTCTGGTGCGGTCCGCGCCTCGCCGTCGAGCCGATCCTCGAGATGCTGTACGCGGGGAGCGCGCTCGCCCGCGGCCGGGTCTCGCTCCTCGAGGGGGCGAACCGGTTCCATCCGTACCGGATCGGCGAGCTCGGCCGCGCGCTCGGCCTCGGGGCCGAGGAGACGCTCGACCGGATCCGCCTCGCCCGGGCGTTCACCGCGCACCAGATGGTCGCGCTGGTCGACGGGTGGGCCCGCGAGGCCCGCCGCCACCCGCCGACGCTCCTGGTCGGGCACGACCTGCCGACGCTCTTCTGGGACGGCGAGACCCCCGACGACGAACGGGACGCGCTCCTCCGCCACGTCGCGCGCACGCTCGGGCGCCTCCTCGACGAGATCCGGGTGCCGCTCCTCCTCACGCTCGGGCCGGACGGACCCGCCCGGTTCGTCGGGCTCTCCGACGCGGGGCCCCGGTGGGCGGACCTCGTCCGGTTCGAGCGGGGACCGGCGACCCTGCGGGCCCGGGCGCTCCGGAGCGACGCCCGCCTCGCCCTCGTCCCGCGGGGCGCCGGCCAGCGCGGCATCGAGGAGTTCGGCGACGCCCCGTCGGCCGAGGAGGTGATCGGATGGGACGTACCGTGCCGACGTACCGCCAGGCGCTCGAGGAGCGGATGAAACGCTGGGACGAGTTCGCCCGGCTCCTCACGACGCCCGAGGACCGCGGCGCCTTCGACCTCGTGCGGACGGCGGCCCGGCGGTACGCCGCCCAGGCGACGTTCGTCGGGAGCCCCGACCTCCTCGAGTCGATCCTCCTCTCCGTGCTCACCGACCTCGCGCGCCGCCTTCCGGCGGAGCCGGTGCCCGCGAAGGCCCGCGGCTGACCGTGGACGGGGCGGCCCGCGCGCCCGACGGCTGGCTGCTCGACGTCACGGAGAGCCCGGACGGACGGTCGGTCGTCCGCTGGGTGAAGGAGCGCGCCTCCGGCCGGGTGCGGCGGAGCGCCGTCGAGTACCGGCCGCCGTTCCTCGTGACGGGTCCGCGCGCGGAGCTCGCCGACCTCGCGCGCCGCCTCGCCTCCGAACCGGCGGCCGCCTCGGTGGCGGCCCGCACGGGCCGGCCGTCGCTCTACGACCGGCGGCCCGTGCCGCTCCTCGAGGTCGTCCCCGAGCGCCACGCGGCGCGCCGGTCGCTCGCCCGGACGATCGACGCGCTCGGCGGCTTCGTCCGGTTCACCCTCTACGACGTCGACCTGACCCCGGCCCAGCTCTACCACCTCGGCCGCGGCCTCTATCCGTTCGCCCCCGTCGTCGTCCGGGGGGCGACGCTCGTCGCCACGGAGCCGGCCGAGACGGTCGACTACACGCCCCCGCCCCTGTCGGTCGCCCGGCTCGAGGTCCGCATCGCGGGAGAGCGGCGGGGCCGGATCCCGCCCCCCGACGGCCGGATCGGGTCGGTCCGGATCGGCGACACGACGCTGGAGGGGCCCGAGCCCGACCTGTTGCGGGCGGTCGTCGGGGAGCTCGCGCGGCGCGACCCCGACATCCTGCTCTCGGACGGCGGCGATTCGTTCGACCTTCCGTGGCTCTACCGGCGGGCGGCGGCGGCCGGCCTGACGCGGGAGGAGTTCGTCCTCGGACGGGAGGCGGTGCCGTTCCGCCCGTCCCGGCCGGCCGGGTCGTTCGAGTCGTACGGCCGCGTCCTCCACCGGAGCGCCGCCTACCCCGTCCCCGGGCGCTTCCACATCGA
The DNA here is from genome assembly GCA_035499455.1 of Thermoplasmata archaeon. Taxonomy (GTDB): domain Archaea; phylum Thermoplasmatota; class Thermoplasmata; order Lutacidiplasmatales; family UBA184; genus Lutacidiplasma. The sequence continues at coordinate 447,212 of DATJYS010000005.1, forward strand.
CCGGGAGAGCTCCTTCCTCTACGACGACGCCTCGGTCGCCGGCCTCGTCGACGCCGCCCGCCTCTCCCGCCTCTCGCTGCAGACGGTCGTCCGCCAGTCCCCCGGCACCTGCTTCACCGCGATGGAGATCGCGGAGGCGTTCCGGCTCGGGGCCCACGCGCCGTGGAAGAAGAACCGCCCCGAGGAGTTCCGCACCGGGCGCCACCTCGTCGCCGCGGACCGGGGCGGGGCGATCCTCCTGCCGCCGGTCGGGGTGCACGACCGGATCGACGAGTTCGATTTCGCCAGCCTCTATCCGCACATCATGGTCCGCCAGAACCTCTCGGCGGAGACCCTCGACTGCCGCTGCTGCCCGGAGAGCCCCCGCCGGGCCCCCGGGCTCGGCTACCGGTCGTGCACGCGGCGGACCGGCCTCATCCCCCGGACGCTCGCCCCGCTCCTCGCCCGCCGCCTCGCCTACAAGGCCGCCCGCACCGCGCCCGGGGTCTCCGCCGAGGAGGCGGCGCGCCTGAAGCGTCGGGTGAAGATGCTCAAGTGGGTCCTCGTCACGGCGTTCGGCTACCAGGGATACCGGAACGCGCGGTTCGGCCGCATCGAGTGCCACGAGGCGATCAACGCCTACGCGCGGGAGCTGCTCGCGACGCTCGTCGCGGAGGCGGAGCGGGCCGGCTACCGCGCGATGCACGGGATGGTCGACTCGCTCTGGCTGAAGCCGGCCGACCCGGCCGCTCCGCCGGACGCCCCCGCGTTCGCCCGCCGGATGAGCGATCGGTTCGACCTCCCGCTCGAGTACGAGGGGCGGTACCGCTGGATCGTCTTCCTGCCGGCCGTGACCCACGGGCTCGGGGTGCCGAACCGGTACTACGGGCTCTACGACCACGGGGAGTTCAAGCTCCGGGGGATCGGCGGACGGCGCCACGACACGACGGGGCTCGTCCGCCGGTTCGAGGCGGAGGTGCTGTCGCTGTTCCGTCGGGCCGCCGACGCCGACGGGGTGCGCGCGCTCCTCCCCCGGGCGCTCGCGCGGGCCGACCTGTTCGCCGAGCGCCTCGCGTCGGGGCGGTGGCCGGTCGAGGAACTCCTCATCACCCACCGCCTCGGCCAGGCGCCGTCGGCGTTCGTGACGTTCACCGACTCGGTCGCCGCGCTCCGCCAGCTCGCCGAGGCGGGGGCGGTCCGGGACGCCGGCGAGAAGGTGCGGTTCGTCGTCCTCGACCGGCGGAGCCGGTCGTTCCGCGACCGGGTGCGGGCCGCCGAGCTCGTGCGCGGCGACGAGGCGTACGACGTCGGCGCCTACCTCGAGATCCTCGCCCGGGCCGCCGAGACGATCCTCGCGCCGCTCGGGGTCGAGCGGGAGGAGCTCCTGGCGCGGTGGGGGGCGCCGGCGCGTCCGGAGCGGTCCGCGCACCGCTCGCCCGAGACGCTCGCGCAACGTCGGCTCGCGGGGGCCGGCGCGGGCTTTTAGCCCGGTGCCGACTGGATAGGAAAATGACCGGCCGAAGCCGCCGGACCGGGCCGTCCACGGCGACCGCCGCGCGGCGCGCGCGGGCCGCCGCCCCGCGGCCGGGCCGCCCCGCACGGCCCCCGGTGGGACGCCGGGCCGCCGAAGCGACGCCCGAGCTCGACCGGCTCCTGCACGCGCTCAACGACCCGGAGCCGGGGATCCGCCAGACGGCCGCCGTGGCGCTCGGCCTCCTGTGCGACCCCCGGGGCCGGGGGAGCCTCCTCGCGACCCTGGGGGACCCCGATGCGGGAGTGCGGGCGGCGGCGGTCGACGCCCTCGGCGCGCTCGGACGACCGGAGAGCCGACCCGAGCTCGAGCGGGCGCTCGCGGACGAGAGCCCGCCGGTCCGCGCGAACGCCGCCGGGGCGCTCGGGCGCCTCGCGGACCCGGCGTCGGTCGCCGCGCTCGCCCGCGCCCGGAACGACGCCGTCCCCGAGGTCCGCCTCGCGGTCGTTTCCGCGCTCGGCCGGGTCGGGGACGCGGCGTCGGTCGCCGCGCTCGCTCCGTGCCTCGCCGACCCGTCCGACCGGGTGCGGCGCGCCGCGGTGCTCGCCCTCGGCCGCGGGGCGGACGCGCCCCGCCTCGCGACGATCCGGGGGCTGCTCGACGACCCCGCGCGCCGCGTGCGCGTCGCGGCCGCCGTCGTGCTCGGACGCCACCGCGACCGCTCCAGCGTCGCGCCGCTCCTGGCGATCCTCGAGCGCCCGGAGACGTGGGAGAAGCCGGCGGTCCTCGTCGCGCTCGGGCAGATCGGCGCGCCGGAGTCGGTCCCGGCCCTCTTGGGAGCCGCCGAGCACGACGCCTCGTGGGTCCGCGTCTGCGCCATCCACGCGCTCGGCGAGATGCGCTGCCCGGAGGCGGCGGACGCCGTGCGACGCCACCTCGCCGACCCGGCGTGGTCGGTTCGCGGCGCCGCGGCGATCGCGCTCGGCCATGTCGGCGGACGCATCGACCTCGCCCGCCTCTCCGCCCTGCTCGAGGACGAACACTCGTGGCCCCGCCGGGGGGCGACGTACGCCCTCGGCGAGCTCGGACTCTCCGAGGCCGCCCCGAGGCTCCGGGAGTCGCTCGCCGACCGGGACGCGGAGGTCCGCCTCGCCGCGATCTGGTCGCTCGGCCACCTCGGCGACGACGGTGCGCGCGACCTCCTGCTGCAGGTGCTTCGGGAGCAGGACGGCGCCCCGGACCGCCCGCCCCCGTCCGAGCCCCCGACGGGGGACGGCCGCCTGGGGACCGACGCCGCCAGCCGCCTGTTCGACGCCACGGTCCAGGCGCTCGGCCGCGTCGTGCACGGCGGCGACCCGCTCGTCGCGCGCGCGCTCCGTGAGGCGCGCGACCGGCTGAGCGACGACGAGCTCGACCGTCCGGCGCTGCTGCCGCTCCCCGAGCTCCACACCGGCCGCGCGCTGCCGACCGTGCGCGACCTGTTCGACGGCGCGATCCCCGCCGCGATCGACCCCGACGAGGAGTGATGCTCCGCGACCTTCGGGCGACCGACGCGTCGCGGGTGCTCGAGTTCCTGCGCACCGAGTTCCCCGAGGAGGAGGCGATCCTCGGCACGCGCCCGGAGGCGTTCGAGAAGATCGTGCGGCGGATCTACCGGTGGGACTCCCGGCTCCTGCTCGGCCTCCTGCGGCTCGTCGGCCGGCCGATCTACCGGTTCCTCGTCATCGAGGACGCCGGGCGGATCGTCGCGACGACGCTGCTCACGTTCCCCGAGGGAGCCGGCTACGTGAGCATGGTCGTCGTCGATCCCCAGCACCGGCGACGCGGATTCGCCAAGCGACTCCTCGAGGAGGCGCGCCGGGCGACGGCCCGACGCGGCCGTCCGTTCGTCGCGCTCGACGTCCTGGAGGCGAACGCCCCGGCCCGCGCGCTCTACGAGGCGATCGGCTTCCGGACGCTCCGCGCCACGGGCTACTACGTGCGCGAGGGACCGGCGCCCCCGGCCGACCCCCCACTCCCCTCGATCCGCGCATTCCGCAAGGACGACGCGGTCCCCCTCGCCGCGATCGCCCAGCGGAACGCGCCGGCGGACGTGGCGAAGATCCTGCCGGTCCGCCCCCCGACCTGATCGGCTCCGACTGGGTGAGCCGGCTGATGTCGAACGTGACCGCGGCGTGGGTCGTCGACCGCGGGGCGGGGCCCGAAGCGCACCTCACCGCTTCCCGGACCCCCGTCACCGAGGCCGGCCATCTGAGCGCCCCGATCGTCGCGGACGGGGCCGATCCGTCGGCGGTCGCGGCGCTCGTGCGCACGGCGGTCGGCTGGCTGGCCGCGCAGGGGGCGACGCGGGTCGTCGCGATGGTCCCCGAGGCGAACGGACGCGGGCGGGCGGCGCTCGAGGAGGCCGGCTTCCACCATGCGATCGCGATCTTCACGCTCTACCGGCCGAGCGCGTAGGACCCCTCCGCCGCGCCCGGCCGTTGTCGCCTATCTGCTCCCGGCGATCGTCGGCGGCGGCCTCGGCGACGTCGAGGAGGTGCTCGCCGCCGGGCGGCGTCTCGCGCGGTCCGGCGTGCCGCTCGTCCTCTACCGCCGTCCCGGGCGGCCGCTCCCCCGCGGGGTCGACGGCCCCTGGGCGTGGCCGACCCATCGGAGGGTGGACCGGCTCGTGCCGGACCGCCGGGCGGCCCTGACGATCACCCCCGCCTGGGGGGTGAGCGCCGCCCCCGCTGGTCCCGCCCCGCTCGGCGGGCCGGGCCCGTGGAGCGAGGAGGTCGTCGCGATCGAGCGGGCGCACGGGGCCGACCGGACGATCCACGCGAGCCTCGAGGAGTTCGCGCGGACGCTTCCGATGCGCGTCGAGAACCGCGAGCGGCTGCGCGAGGGCGGGGTCCGGTCCCGCGCCCTCGCCGACCGCCTCGCCCGGGCCCGGGCCGCGGGAGACGTCGCGACGTTCGACCGGGCGTACCGGCGGTTCCGGGCGTTCGACCGGCCGAACGTCCTGCATCTGTTCGCCACGTTCCGGCCGAACCGGTCGTTCGCGCGGGCGTTCCCCGAGGCGGTCCAGACCGGGCCCCTGTGGCCGGCCCGGTACTCGCGCGCCTCCTCCCGCGCCCCCCGATCGACGCGATGGGTGTGGTACGCGAGTCCGGCGAGCGCGGAGTCGATCGCCCCCGACGTCGACCGAGGGCTGGCCGCGACCGAGGGGGGTGCGCAACTCTTCGTGCGGACCCCCCGCCCATGGCGGCCCCGCAGGTGGGCGTCGACGGTGCGCGTCTCCGCCGACCCGCTCGCCCCGGGGCGGTGGCGGCGACGGTTCCGAGGGGCCGACGTCCGGATCGTCACCGGGAGCCGCTCCTTGCTGGAGGCGATCGAGGTCGGCGGGCCGTTCCTGTACTTCAACGGCGTGCTGGGGGCAGGGAGCGCGCGGCGGCGGCATCGACCGGAGAAGATCGCGGCGCTGCTCGCGCTCGCGCGCGAGGCGCGGTGGCCGTCCGACGTGCGCCGGGACCTCGCGGACTTTGCGTCGGGGCGTCGGGTCGCGGCGATCACGGAGCGCGTCGCCCGCCGCGCGGGAGGCTGGGGGCGTCCGCGGCCGGCGCTGCGGCTCTCGGGATTCCCGCCCGGGTTCGACGACGCCGGCACCGTCCTGGTGCGCGTGGCGAGGGCGCTCGCGCGGCCCGGGGCGAGCGCTCCGGGCATCGTGGCCCGGCTCCGGGCCGGGGAGAACCCTTAATCCGGCCGGCCCCTCCGCGGGCGATGCCGTCGCTGCCGGGGAGCCCGACCGCCGTCGCCCGGGCGCTCGCCGGCCCCGCGCTCGGCCTGCGGCGGGGCGAGCACCTCGTGGTCGTCTCGTGGAGCCACACGCTGCCGTGGGCGACGGCGGTGGTGGAGGAGGCCCGGCGCCTCGGGGCGGTCCCGCTCCTCCTCCTCGAGGACGAGGCGACGTTCTGGCGGAGCCTCGAGGCGCCGCGGACCGTCCGCTCCTGGTCCGGAATCCCGCCGACGGTCCGCGCCGCCGTGCACCGGGCCGAGGCGCTCGTGCTGTTCCCCGGGCCGGCCGACCGGCCCCGGCTCCACGCGCTCCCCCCCGACCTGCTCGCGCCGCAGCTCGCGCGGGACGACCAGTGGTTCCGCCTGGCCCGCGCCGCCCGGGTCCGAGGCCTCCGCTGCCTGCTCGGCTACGCCTCGGACGCGCAGGCCGAGCACTGGGGGATCCCCGGGGCGCTCTGGCGGAGCCGCCTCATCCGGGGGATCGCCTCCGCCGACTACGAGGAGATCGGTCGGGACGCCGTCCGCGCCGCGCGCCTGCTCGCCCGCGGCCGGAATCTGCGCATCAGCGGAGCGAACGGCACGGAGGTGACGCTCGGTCTGCGCGGCCGGACGCCGTGGATCGACGACGGCCGGGTCGACGCCGAGGACCGCCGGCGGGGCCGGCCGATCGCCACCGCTCCCGCCGGCTCGATCGTCGTCGCCGTCGGGGAAGGGACGGCGACCGGCACGGCGGTCGCGAACCGGCCGAGCTACCTCTCCTCGGGCCGCGTCGAAGGAGCGCAGTGGGAGCTCGACGGCGGGCGGCTGCGCAACTACTGGTACACCGAGGGCGCCGAGGCGTTCGAGAGCGAGTTCGCGGCCGCGCCCAGGGGCCGCGAGACGGTCGCGCTCTTCGCCCTCGGTCTCAACCCGGCGATCGCCCCCGGCGTTCCTCAGGCGGAGGATCTCGAAGCCGGGACGGTCACCCTCGCGATCGGGGGCAACGCGCTCTACGGAGGACGCAACCGGTGCCGGTTCCTCTCGTGGATCACGATCGGCGAGGCGACGGTCAGCGTCGACGGCACCCCCCTCTGTGACCGCGGCAAGATCCTCTAGCGGGACCCGGCTCGGTCGGTCGTTCTTCGACCGGCCGACGGCGCTCGTCGCCCGCGCGCTCCTCGGCTGCCGCCTCACGGTCGTCGGGCCGGGACCCCCGAGGACCGTCCGGCTCGTCGAGACCGAGGCGTACGTCGCGCGCGACCCCGCGAGCCACGCGTTCCGCGGTCGCACCGAGCGCAACCGGTCGATGTTCGGCCCGCCGGGGACGCTGTACGTCTTCCGGATCCATCAGGTCGTCTGCGCGAACCTCGTGACCCGGCCGGGGGAGGCCGTGCTGCTGCGCGCCGGGGCCCCGATGACCGCGGGGCTCGAGCGTCCGAGCGGTCCCGGACGTCTCTGTCGGGCGCTCGGGATCGTGCGGGCGGACGACGGGGCCGACACGACGCGGGGGCGACGGTTCCGGCTGGAGCAGCGGGGGGCGGACCGGTGGCGCGTCGTCGCCGGTCCCCGGGTCGGGATCTCTCGGTCGGTGGCGCGCCGGCTCCGGTTCGCGCTCGCCGACGACCCGTGGGTCTCCCGGCCGGCGGTCGTGCGGCGGGTCCGCGCTACTTCAGCTTCGCCCAGTCGTAGCCGCGCCGGCGGGCGGTCGAGCCGAAGCCGCAGGAGGAGCAGGCGCCCTTCTGGCGGTGGTAGGAGTGGCGGCCGCACCGGCGGCAGATGATGTGGACGATCTTGCCTCCGCGGCGCGACGGTGTTCCCTTTCCCATGCTCCGACCTCCTACGGCGAGATGTAGACGATCGAGTCGCCCCGGACCAGCGTGACGCCCGCCCGGGGGGTCACGACGTCCTTGACGACCTCCTCGGCCCCGGAGAGGACGAGGTTCAGGTGCTGGTCGTAGGCGTCGAGCGTTCCGCGGAACGACCGGCCACCGCGCATCTCCACCAGGACCCGCTTGTGCAAGCTCTGCTGGAGCACGTCGAGCGGCTTCATCGGAAAGGGGCCCCGGCAGACAGGGGGGTCTTCTTAACGGTTACCCGCGCCCGCCCTCGGCGGGCGCTCCTCGCTCGGGAACTCCGCGAACCCGTCGAGGAGTCGGAGGGCGGTGCGGGCGCGGTCCGCAAGGGGCACGGCGCGCCGGACGATACGTCCGAGGGCGGGAACGAGGCGGTCGATCGGACGCTCGCCGTCCAACCGGAGCAGTCGTCCTGGCAGGAGCCTGGTGACCGTCGTCGCGTAGAACCGCTCCTCGAGGAGCCCGACCCGTTCGTGCCGCACGGCGAGGGCGGGCGGGTGGCGCGCGGGGTCGCGCTTCGCCCGTCGGCGTCGGGTCGGCGCCCGGGTCGCCAGGTAGACGATCGCATCGGGCGCCCCCCACCGGCCGGCGCGCGCCCAGCGACGGGTGCGCGCGAGGAGCGCGGTCGTCATCGGTCGAGGGACCACCCCGAGCGCGGCCAGGCCGGCGGTGTAGGTGAGCGGCCCGAGGAACCCGGTGTCCGCGAGCACCGTCGCGCCGTGGCGGACGAGCGCCCGGGCGTTCTCGAACCGCCGGCGCTCCTCGTCGAGGAGCCGACGCTCGATCCGGGCGAGGGCGGGCGGGGTGCGGACCCCGATGGCGGGTCGTGGGTCGAGTCGGTCGTACGCCTCCGCGAGGGGGCTCCAGCCGAACTCCGCGGCGGCCCGGGCGACGAGGGTGCTCTTGCCCGCGCCCGAGATCCCCTCGATCGCGACCACGACCGGACGCCGGCGCCCCATGGAACGCGGGGGCGACGGGCCGCGGACGGAAAGGAGTGCCGCCCGCCCGGCTCGCTTTTGGCGGACCGGGACCTCCGTGCGCCGTGACCGACCCCGCGCCGCCCGGCCACCGGTTCGCGGCGCGCCTCCTCGAGTGGGAGACCCTCGCGGAGATCGCCCGCGACCTCGAAGGGACCGACAGCGATCCCGAGGGGGTCGGGATCATGACCCGGAAGGGCCGGGTCTTCCCGGTGCGCCTGGACGACGTGCCGCTCAAGGCCGCTCCGATCCTGAAACAGGAGATGCTCTCGGTCGGCGGCGACGCCGCCCACGCCCGAGGGGTCGCGGACCACTCCGTCGCGACGACCCCGGTCGTGCTGCTCGGGACGTGGGGCCAGTACCGCTACCTGCTGCCGAAGCTGCGGCGCCAGCCGTTCGGGCTCCGGCGCCTGGCGGACGAGGTCGACCGCGCGCTCCGGGCGTACACGTTCTCCGCGCCGCGCACGGTCCCCGGGGCCCACGGGTCGCTCCCGCTCGGCGAGGTCGCGGCGGTGATGGGCGTCCTGAACGTCACGCCCGACTCGTTCTCCGACGGGGGGCGGTACGTCGATCCGGCGCTCGCCGTCGCGCGGGCCGAGGCGATGGTCGCCGAAGGAGCCGCCGTGATCGACGTCGGGGCGGAGTCGACCCGACCGGGGGCGACGCCGGTCTCGCCCGACGCCGAGTGGACCCGGCTCGAGCCCGTCCTCGCCCGCCTCGCGGGCCGTCTCTCGGTGCCTCTCTCGGTCGACACCCGCCACGCGGCGGTCGCCGCCCGGGCGATCGACGCCGGCGCGGACCTCGTCAACGACGTCGAGGGGCTCCGCTCGGAGGAGATGCGGCGGGTCGTCGCGCGGAGCGGGGCGGGGGCGATCGTGCTGCACATGCGCGGCGAGCCCACGACGATGCAGGCGGACCTCGCCTACCGCGACCTTCGCGGCGAGGTGTTCCGCTCCCTGGCGGAGGCGACGGACCGGGCGGTCGCCGATGGCATCCCTCCCGACCGGCTACTGATCGACCCCGGGCTCGGCTTCGGGAAATCCCCCGCCCAGAGCCTCGAGCTCCTCGGCCACATCGGGGAGCTGCGGAGCCTCGGCTACCCGGTCGTCGTCGGGGCGTCGCGCAAGTCGTTCCTCGGATGGGCGCTGGGCGACGCTCCGGTCGAAGCGCGCCTCGAGGCCGGCCTCGCGGCGGCGGTGCTCGCGGCGGACCGCGGCGCCGCCGTCGTGCGGACCCACGACGTCGGCCCGACCGTCCGCGCGCTCCGCCTCGTCGGCCGCGCGCGGTCGATGCGCTCGACCCCCCCGACGACCGCCGAAGGGGCGGCCGCCGCGGGCTCGGGCCCCTAGGTCTCGGGAGGCGGCCCGCCGTCGTCGGCGAGCTCGGTCTCGAAGACGAGCGAGCCGACGTAGTCGCAGTTCTCGCAGCGGTAGACCTGTCCGAGGATCTGTCCGGCGATCAGCGCGATCTTCGCCGACCCGCACTTCGGGCAGAGCAGGACGCTTCTACCCCGACGCCGGCGGGTCGCCGTCTCCGTCCTCCGGGTCGTCCGCCCCGACCCCGGCCGGGGCGTCGTCAGGATCGTCGGGCGCCTCCTCCGGGCCGGGGGGCGGGGGGGGAACGTCGGGCGCCGGACCGTCGTCCGCGCCCGCCGCGGCGTCCGGTCCCTCCACCGGGGCGGCGAGGATGACCGCGTCCCGCACCGTATCGCCCTCGTCGAGGCGGATGACCCGCACGCCGAGCGTATTCCGCGACTGGGTGCGGATCCCGGCGACCTGCATGCGGATCGTGATGCCGCGCTGCGTCGTCACGAGCAGCTCGGAGCTCTCGGTGGTCGGGAGCACCGCGACGACCGCGCCGTTGCGCTCGCCCGTCCGGATCGTGACGACGCCCATCGCGCCGCGCCGGGTCTTGCGGTAGTCGTCGGTCGGGCTCCGCTTCCCGTAGCCGGTCGTCGTGAGCGAGAGGAGGGTCGGGTACTTCGGGGAGACGGGCGCCATGGCGACGACGCGGTCGTCCGCGGCGTCGGAGAGCCGCACCCCGATCACGCCGTACGTCGCCCGGCCCGTTGGGCGCACGTCCCCGAGCGGGAACCGGACGAGGAGTCCCGCGTGCGTCGCGAGGACGATCTCGGTCGCCTCGCCCCGCAGGAGCGCCACGTCGACGAGCTCGTCGCCCTCCTCGAGGAGGATCGCCTGGATGCCGTTGACCCGGATGTTCTGGAACTGGTCGAGCGTCGTGCGCTTCACGAGGCCGCGTCGGGTCGCGAAGAAGAGCGCCCCGTCGGCCGCGAGGTCGCGCAGCGGCAGCAGCGTCTGGACCCGCTCGCCGTCCTTCAGGCGCGGCAGGAGGTTGATGACCGCCTTCCCCTTCGAGTGGCGGCTCCCTTCGGGAAGCTCGTACGCCTTCAGCCGGTAGACCCGGCCCAAGTTCGTGAAGAACAGGACATCGTCGTGCGTGCGGCTGACGAACGTCCGGATCACGTAGTCCTCCTCCTTCGTCTCCATCTGGACGAGCCCGCGGCCGCCGCGGCGCTGCCGGCGGTACTGATCGAGCGGCAGGCGCTTGATGTAGCCGTCCCGCGTCACGAGGACGACGACCTCGGTGTCGGGGATCAGGTCCTCGAGGGAGCGCTCGGTGAACGCCCCGACGATCCGGGTCCGGCGCGCGTCGCCGAACCGGGCCTTGAGGTCGGCGAGCTCCCCGGCGATCAGCCGGTCGAGGCGGGCCGGGCTTTCGAGGATCTCCTTGAGGTCCTTCGCGAGCGCCTCCTTCTCCGCCTTCTCCTGTTCGAGGCTCTCCCGCTCGAGGGCGGTGAGGCGCGAGAGCCGCATCTCGAGGATCGCCTTCGCCTGCTCGGTCGAGAGCAGGAACTTCCCCATCAGGCCGGCCTCGGCGGCCGGGACGTCCTTGGAGCGGCGGATGATCCGGATCACCTCGTCGATGTGGTCGATCGCCGTGAGGAACCCTTCGAGCAGGTGGAGCCGCTCCTCCGTCTTCCGAAGGTCGAAGCGGGTGCGGCGCGTCAGCGCCGAGCGGCGGTGGGCGAGGTGCAGCTCGAGGAGCCCCTTCAGGCCGAGGACCTTCGGGCGCCCGTCGACGAGGCAGAGGTTGATCACGCCGAAGCTCGTCTCGAGCGGCGTGTGCTCGTAGAGCCGGTTGAGGACGATCTCCGCGGGGACGTCCCGCCGCAGCTCGACGACGACGCTCGTCCCGGAGCCGTCCGACTCGTCGCGGAGGTCGGTGATCCCGTCGATCCGCTTCCCCTTCACGAGGTCGGCGATCAGCTCGACCAGGGACGCCTTGTTCACCTCGTACGGCGTCTCGGTGATCACGATCTCGTCCTTCTCGCCGCGCTCGCGGATCTCCGCCGAGCCGCGCAGGTGCAGGGTGCCGCGCCCGGTCTCGTACGCCTCCCGGATCCCTTCCGAGGAGAGGTAGCCGCCCGTGGGGAAGTCCGGGCCGGGGACGACCGCCATCAGCTCGTCGAGGCTCGCGTCGGGCCGCTCGAGGAGCAGGAGGAGCCCGTCGACCACCTCGCCCAGGTTGTGCGGCGGCATGTTCGTCGCCATGCCGACCGCGATCCCGGCCGAGCCGTTCAACAGGAGATTCGGGAGCTTCGACGGCAGGACGACCGGCTGGCGCAGCGTCCCGTCGAAGTTGTCCGTCCAGTCGACCGTCTCCTTCTCGATGTCGAGCAGGAGCTCCTCCCCGAGGGCGGAGAGCCGCGCTTCGGTGTACCGCATCGCGGCCGGCGCGTCCCCGTCGATCGACCCGAAGTTCCCCTGCCCGTCGATGAGCGGGTAGCGCAGGCTGAACGACTGCGCCATCCGGACGAGCGCGTCGTAGACGGCGATGTCGCCGTGGGGGTGGTACTTGCCCAGCACGTCGCCGACCGTGCGCGCGCTTTTGCGGTACGGCCGGTCGTGGGTCGCCCCGGACTCCCACATCGACCAGAGGATGCGGCGGTGGACCGGCTTCAGGCCGTCCCGCCCGTCGGGCAGGGCCCGCCCGACGATCACGCTCATCGCGTAATCGATGTAGGAGCGGTGCATCTCCTGCTCCACCGAGCGGTCGTGGATCCGGTCGACCGGGACCTCGGTCGTCTCGGGCGGCGTCGCGCTCATGCGGTCGCCTCCGCGGAAGCGAGCTGCCGCGCGATCTCGCGGTCGGCCGTCTCCAGGAACCGGTCGCGCGTCCCGGGCGGGATCGTCGCCCCGCTCGCCACGCGGTGGCCCCCGCCCTCGCCCCCGACCGCGCCGGCGGCGGTGCGGCAGACGGTCGCGAGGTCGAGGCCGCGCTCGACCTGCCGGGTCAATCCCCGGGAGCTCACCTTGGTCGGCGCCGCGCCGTGGTCAGAGAAGACGAACACCGGCACGTCCGGCGGCAGGAGGTACGTCATGGCGAGGCCGGCCTGCGTGCCGGCGAGCGGCGTCTCGGGGCTCTCGAACCAGCGGAGCGACGCCATCGAGTGGATGTCCCCCTCCTCAATCCGTCGGAGACCCCGCAGCAGGCCGGTCCGCCACTCCGCCTCGGCCGCCCGCGCCCGCGCGATTGCGCCCGGGTCCCCGAGCGAGTAGGCGACGCCCACGCCCGGAACGCCGATCCGTCCGGCGGCGTTCTGCAGGTTCGACACCTCCTCCGCGTCGAGCCCGAGCGACGGGACGTACCACCGTTCGGCGTCGACCATCGCGCCGAACTCGGGCAGCACCTTCGCCCCGGCGAGCCGCTCTTTGAGCGCGCTGGCGAGGCGCCCGGACTCCTCGGGGGAGAGGGAGTCGGGGCGGCGGGCCGGGTCGATCCCGAGGCCGCGGACGAGCGCCTCGGCGGCCTCCGGGCGTCCCGAGATCCCCCGCAGGTACGGGTCGACGCTCCCCGCGACCGCGTCGCGGACCGACGGGCCGAACAGGGCGACCCCCTGGCGTCGGGCGATCAGCCCCCGGTGCACCGCCTCGTCGACGAGCGTCGCGTTCAGGCCCCGGAAGCCGCCGACGTGCTGGCGGTCGTGGATCGCTCCCGAGAGGCCCCAGACCGCGTTGTCCCAGTTCGCCGGATCGAGAAAGATACCGAACAGCCAGGCGAGCGTCGCGCCGCACAGCTCGCTCATCCCGTCGACCCCCCAGTCGAGCGGGTTCACGAACGCGACGTGCGGCGGCAGCGTCGGCGGGTCGGGCGAGCCCGGATACCGGTGGTGGTCGAGCACGATCACCGGGTGCGGGTTCTGCGCGAACAGGTCGAGCCAGCTCGCGCCCGTGTCGACGACCATCAGCGGGCCGGCGGTCGCGGCGGCGAGCGCGCCCATCTTCTCGCGCTCCACGCCGACGAGGCTGGTCGCCTGCGCCGGGTAGCCGAGGCGATCGAGCGCCCGCAGGAGGGCGGACGCGCCGGCGATCCCGTCGCCGTCGTAGTGGTAGACGACCCGCCACCGGCCGGGGTGGCCGAGGAGGAGGCCCCGGGCCCGGTCGAATTCCTCGAGATAGCGGGGGTTCCGAACGAAGCCGTCCGGGCCCGAAGGCATCACTCCACCTGGAGCGCCGCGCCGGCGGCCGAGTACCGCCAGCCCTCCGGGATCCGTCGGCGCTGGCGGTAGTAGCGCGCGAGGCGCCGAATCCGCGCCTCCATGAGGTTGAGGCCCCGCCGGTTGGAGAGGTCGTTCGGATGGGTCTCGAGGTGGTGCTGCAGGTGCACGACCCGCTTGAGGAGCGACTGGAGGTCGTCCGGGATCTCCGGCCGCAGTCCGTGGGAGGCGAGGAGGCTTCCGAGCCGGGAGCCGGTGACCGCGCGGACCGACGGGACGGCGTAGCTGTCCCGCAGCGTCTGGCCGACCTGGGCGGCCGTGCGCCCGGATTTGATCATCTGGGTCGCCTGGGCGACGATCTCCTCGGTCGTGGCCGTGACCCACTCCGGCTTGGCGAGGGGGTACGGGCGGTGCGAACCGGCCCGGCCCTTCCGTCCCGAGTGAATGCGCGACACGGCGCGGCGCAGACCGGGGTGCGGTACTTAACGCTTGGTGCGGACGCGGGAAGCGCGGCCCGCTCCGCCCCCGACCGGGGCCCGATTCAGGCGATCCGGTCGGTCTTGGCGAGCGCCTCGACGAGGAACTGCTTCCCCTCGACCGTGATGCGGTAGTAGTGGGCGGTCGGGCTGCGGGCCGCGCTCGTGGCGTGCGCCCGCGGACCCGAGGTCGCGTGGGCGCGGACGAGCCCGTTGCGCACCAGGAGCCCGAGCACCTGAGGCACGCGCACGGCCTCGCGCTCGGTCGCCCAGAACCGGTTCAGGAGCCGCTCGATGTCGCCGAGGGCGAGCGCCTGGTCTCGCTCCCGCCCCTCGTGCATCGACTCGGCGCGGTTCAATTGCTGGAGGATCGCCAGCATCGTCGCCCGGACAGGGTCGGGGGCGTCGCCGGGGGCCATCGAGTGGGCAAACGGAGGGTCCCCCTACATATAGCCGCCCGCGCGGCGGAGGGGATCGGCTAGACCCGGCCGATCCGCTGGACCTGCCGGAGCAGGAACTCCTTCCCCTCGGTGGTGATCGTGAACCGCTCGCCGACGACCCGGCCGCGGTTCCAGGCGTACTCGGGGTCGTCGAGGACCCGGGCGAACCCGTTGCCGATCAGCACGTGGAGCGCCTGGCTGAGCGCGGTCGACGTGACGGTCGGGAGCGGCCCGCGGGCGAGGAAGTGGCGGATCTCGTCCGATTCGAGCCCGATCACCTCGCCCTCCCCTTCCATCTCGGCCCGGTTCAGCTGCTTCAGCACCTCGACGATCTCGGTCCGCAGCTCGAGGGCCTCCTCGGCGGGCGTGCCGGCCATGCCGCGCGATGGCGGGGAGGGGAAGATGAACGTATCTCTCCACGTCTCGGCCCGCCGGCTTATAGACGGGAGGCGAGAATACGTCCCGGCGACCATGGCGTGCAGCTGCCGGAACCCGGCCCACTGCCCGATCTGCAACACCGTGGTCCGGGTGCCGCTCACGAACCTCGAGAACTCCGCCGGGGCGGCGATCCTCGTCGAGAAGTTCGCCCGGCGCGACTCGTCGTCGTCCCGCGAGGGGCTCCGGCGCCTGATCCAGGGGTGGTCGAACTGCCCGTCGTGCGGCCACTCGATCCACTTCGAGCACTCCCGCTCGTGCGTCGCGAGCGCGCTCTCCTCCGCCGGGGTGCCGCTGGCCGAGCGCGAGTCGATCCTCTCCAAGATCACCTTCCCGGAAGGGTGACGTCGGGGGGACCCGCGTGCCGGACGACGAGCCGTTCGTGGTCACCCCGTACGAGGTGAAAGGCCGGATCGACTACGCGCGCCTGCGCGAGCAGTTCGGCACCCAGGAGCTCACCGCGGACCTCCTGGCCCGGCTTCGCGTCGCCTGCGGCGGCGAGCTCCACCCGCTGCTCGCCCGCGGCATCTACTACTCCCACCGCGACCTTTCCGTCATCCTTGACCGCGCCGCGGCCGGCCGGCCGTTCTTCCTCTACTCGGGCCGCGGCCCGTCGGGGCCGCTCCACGTCTCGCACCTCGTCTCGTTCGAGATCTGTCGCTGGCTGCAGGCGCGGCTCGGGGCGCCGATGTACATCCAGATCACGGACGACGAGAAGTTCTGGGCCCGCTCCGGCCTCTCCCGGGAGGAGACGGCGCGCTGGGGCCTCGAGAACCTCTACGACATCCTCGCGGTCGGCTTCGATCCGCGCCGCACCCGGGTCTTCTTCGACTCGCGGTCGATCGCCGCCCTCTACCCCCTCGCGATCCGCGTCGCGCGGAAGATCCCGTACTCGACCGTGAAGGCGGTCTTCGGCTTCGAACCGTCCGCGAACATCGGCCTGATCTTCTACACGGCGCTCCAGAGCGTCCCGTGCTTCTGGCCGTCCTGGGAGACGGGCGAGGAGGTGCCGTGCCTGATCCCGTGCGGGATCGACCAGGACCCGCACTTCCGGGTCACCCGCGACATCGCCGAGGGGCTCGGCTACCCGAAGCCGGCGCTCCTCCACAGCCAGATGATCCCCGGGCTCCTCGGCGACGCGGCGATGTCGACGACCGGGAACGCCGCCGACAACGCGCTGTTCCTCAACGACCCGCCGAAGGTCGTCGAGCGGAAGGTGAAGAACGCCTTCACCGGCGGGCGCGCGACGGTCGAGGAGCAGCGGCGGCTCGGGGCGACCCCCGAGATCTGCTCGGTCTGGGCGCTCTGGAAGACCCGGTTCGCCCGCTCCGACGAGGAGTTCGAGCGCGTGACGGCCGACTGCCGCTCGGGCGCCCTCCTCTGCGGGGAGTGCAAGGGGCGCCTCCTCGAGCGGATCCATGGGTTCTACGCGGAGCACGCCGTCGCCCGCGAGAAGGCGAAGGCGTGGGCGGAGTCGGCGATCGTGACCGAGGCGCCCCGGCCGCTCTAGAGGATCTCGGGGCGGCTCGGGGGTCGCACGTGCTCGGGCCGGGCCGGCCGCCCGGGGGGCGAGGCGCCCCCCGGAGCCGCCTCCGTGCCGACCGCGGTGACGAGCCTGAGCATCGGCCGGAAGAGGGAGGAGCGGGCCCGGGCCGGGTCGAGCGTGTACGCGCGCTCGTACGCGGCGACCGCCTCCTCCTGCTCCCCCAGGGAGAGCAGGGAGAGGGCGAGGTCGAGCCAGCTCTTCGCCTCGCGCGCCCCTTCCCGGACCCCGGTCTCGTCGGTGTGGTCGTCGAGCCGGTGGGGGCGCCCGGGAGGTCGGGCGGGGTCGGCGTTCGGCACCTCGCGGGAGAGGACGAGCGCCCGTTCGAAGGCGACCGTGGCGGAGGTCTCGTCGCCCGATTCGGCGAGCGCGACCCCCAGGCGGTGCCAGGCGACGACGTCCTCGGGGGCGAGGGCGACCGCCCGACGGTACGCCGACGCCGCCTCGCTCCACTCCTCGCGGAGCGACCGGGCGACCCCGAGGTGGAACCACGCCTCCGCGTTCTGGGGGGCGAGCGCCACGGCGCGCGAGAGCGCCGCCTCGGCGTCGGCGCCGCGCCCGAGGTGGGCGAGCGCCATCCCGTAGAACGACCAGGCGGCGGCGTCCGTCGGGTCCCCTTTCAGGACGTCCCGGAACGCGCCGGCGGCCTCCTCGTACTGCCGGTTCATGAACCGGTGGATCCCGAGGTCGAAGCGCGGGTTCATGGCGGCGGCGCGAGCCCCCCGCTCTGCTTTAGGCTAGCGTCGAAGGAGAACCGCCCGCAGCCCCCCGGTCGGGCCGTCCGGGCCCCCCCTGCGACGCACTTATATGCGCCCGCTCGCCATGAGGCGCCGAGGAATCCGCGAGTCCGGCCCGAATCGAGCGTCCCGCCCGTCCTTCTTTTGGCAGGCAGAGTTCGCGCGACGCGAGTCTATTCAACGGCTCCTCACAACGGAACGCGAAACGCGAAACGAGGCGACCCGAGCGATGGTAGACAAACCCCTGACCAAAGTGCGCGACCTGACGCCGAACTCGAAGCAAGTGAACGTCCTCGCCAAGGTGATCAACGTCGGCGAGGCGAAGGAAGTGATGGGCAAATTCGGAGACCCGCGAAAGGTCTGCGAGGCCGTCGTCGGTGACGACACGGCGACGATCATCCTGTCGCTCTGGAACGAGCAGATCGGATCGATCGCCAAGGACGAAGTGATCCTGGTCGACAACGGCTACGTATCCCTCGTCCGCGGCCACATGCGCCTGAACGTCGGACGGTACGGGAACCTCACCAAGTCGACCGAGGCGATCCCCGAGGTCAACCAGACGCTCGACATGAGCCAGCAGGAGTTCGAGAGCGAGCGCCGTTCCTTCGGGGGCGGTGGCGGCTATCGCGACCGTGGCTCGGGTGGCTACGGTGGTGGCGGCGGCCGGTATGGCGGCGGCGGTGGCGGCGGTGGGGGTGGCGGCGGCGGCGGTGGCCGCGACCGCTCGTCCGACACCTACAAGCGCTACTAGGCGCGCGCCGCGCGCCCGGTCCGAACCCTTTCCTCTCCTTCTTCGCCGACCCCGGTGCGGTCCGTTATTAAATACGCCCCGCCCCTGCTTTCGGCGGTTCCGATGGCCGACACCTCCCGCGAGCTCACGCTCTACGTCCAGTCGAAGAAGGCGGTCACGACGTTCTACCGCGCCCCCGCCTCGCCGACCGCCGGGCTCGCCACGAGCGTCGTCGGCGCCTCCGGCACCGACGGCGAGACGAGCGCCTCCGCGGACGAGTCGGTCTACTTCCTCTCGGACGACCAGTCCCGCTGCGTCGCGCTCGCCGAGGAGATCGCGACCCAGCGCGGCTACCACCTGAAGGTCGTCGACGTCGCGAAGGTCGGCCGGCTGGAGCGGCTCGTCACGGAGCACCTGAAGAGCGTCCAGACGTTCCCGGTGCTGATCTCCCCCCTCGGCGCCCGCCTCGAAGGGACCGCGGCGTTCACCCAGGTCGGGCTCTCGTCCCTGATGCCGACCGAGCTCTCGAGCGTCCGGGCGTTCACCTATCTCAAGATCCGCGGCGGCGACCTGGACCGAATCCGCCGGCTCCTCGAGGGGTTCACCGAGGTCAAGGAGCTCCACTTCCTCACGGGCGACTGGGACATGCTCGTCGTCCTGCAGTTCCCCGCCTCGTCGGCGAACAAGCGCCGCGTCCTCGACTTCGTCACGGAGCGGATCCGCGGCGTCCCCGAGGTCCTCGACACGTCGACGGTCGTCCCCGAGTACTCGGTGACGAAGTTCCCGATCCCGCACTAGCGGCGCGCGGCCCGGCGGGCGCGTCCGCGCTTGCGCCGGGGCACGACCGGGATCTGGGGCGCCCCGCCGGGCGGCGGCTCGGCGGCACCCGGTTCGGGGCTCCCGTAGAGCGCCTCGACGGAGAGCGGGTGCTCTTCCAGCCAGGCGACCCCCTCGACGTACGCCGCGAACGCCTCGAGGCTCGTGAACAGCGGGATCCCGAGCTCGATCGCCCGGCGGCGGAGCACGTACTCGTCCTCGAGCATCCGCTCGAGCTTCTCCTGGGCGAGGGCGAGCGGCACGTTGAGCATCAGGTCGATCTCCCCGCGGTCGAGCGCCTCCGTGACGTTCGGGTGCCGGTCGGGTTCGGAGACCTTGTGCAGGATGCGGACCCCTCGGATCCCCCGCTGCGCGAGGAACCGCCCGGTGTCCTCGGTCGCGGCGATCTTGAGGCCGAGCGCGCGCAGGCGGAGCGCGACCGGCAGGAGCTCCTCCTTGAGGACGGGTCCGCCGACCGAAAGGAACGCGCGCCCCCGCTTCGGGACGAGGCGGACGCCCGTGGCGACCAGCGCCTTGACGAGGGCGTCCGAGAACGTCGGGCCGAAGCACGCGACCTCCCCGGTCGACTGCATCTCGACCCCGAGGAGCGGATCGGAGCCGGTGAGCTGCAGGAAGGAGAACTGCGGGACCTTGACCCCCCAGCGGCCCGGCGGCAGCGGCGCGACCCGAACGCCGCTCTGGCTGCCGGCCCGGGTGGGGACCCCTGCCCCCGAGAGCGGCTTTCCGAGCATCGCCCGCGCCGCCTCCCGCAGGAGCGGCACGCCGGTCGCCTTCGTCAGGAACGGCAGCGACCGGCTCGCGCGCAGGTTGAGCTCGATGATCTGGTAGGCGCGGTCCTTCACGAGGAACTGGACGTTGAACGGCCCGCGGATCTGGAGCGTCCGGGCGAGCCGGGCGCTCGCCTCGAGCAGCTGCTCCTGCACCTCGGGCGGGGTGTGGCGGGGGGGGAGGCAGAAGATCGCGTCCCCCGAGTGCACGCCGGCGCGCTCGACGTGCTCGAGGATCCCGGCGACCAGGACCCGGTCGCCGTCGGAGACACCGTCGAGCTCCACCTCGTCGGCCCCCTCCACGAACTTCGTGATCACCACGGGGTGCTCCGGGGAGACGCGCGCCGCCTCCGAGAGGAACCGGTCGAGATCGTGGCGGCCCGAGATCACCCGCATCGCCTGCCCGCTCAGCACGTAGGAGGGGCGGACGAGGACCGGGTACCCGACGTCGTCCGAGAAGGCGTGCGCCGCCTCGATCGTCGTGAACGCCCGCCACGCCGGCTGCGGGATCTGGAGGCGCTCGAGCAGCGCCGCGAACCGCGCCCGGTCCTCCGCCGTGTCGATCGACTCGGGAGCCGTCCCGAGGATCGGGATCCCGCACATGTGGAGCAGCGGGGTGAGGTTCTGGGCGAGCTGGCTGCCGACGCACGAGACGACCCCGGAGAACGCCTCGAAGTCCTGCAGGTCGCGGACCCGCTCGAGCGTGATCTCCTCGAAGTAGAGCCGGTCGGAGCGGTCGTAGTCGGTGGAGACGGTCTCGGGGTTCGAGTTGAGGAGCGCGACCCCGGGGATCCCCTCGGCGCGCAGTCCGTCCACGAGGTTCATCGTCGACCAGTCGAACTCGACGCTCGAGCCGATCCGGTACGGGCCGGCGCCGATGACGAGCGCCGCGCCGTGCGGCATCGGCCGGACGTCGTCCGCGTCGGCGCGGTAGGTGACGTACAGGTAGTTCGTCTGGGCCGGCCACTCCCCCGCGAGCGTGTCGATCATCCGCACCCGGGGACGCAGGCCGGCGGCGAGGCGGAGTCGCCGCACCTCCTCCTCGTCGCGCCGCGCCGCGCGGGCGATCCCGCGGTCGGAGAGCCCGAGCTCCTTGGCGCGGCGCAGGAGATCCGGGGAGAGCGGGCCCGACCCCTTCGCGGCGATCTCCCGCTCGACCGCCTCGATCTCCCCGAGGGCGTCGACGAACCACCGGTCGATGTAGGAGACGCGGCTGATCGTGTCGGGGTCGACGCCCGCCCGCAGCGCCTCGAGCACCCGCTGCAGGATGTCCGGGGTCGGGGCGGCGAGGTCCGCGAGGATCTCGGCGGGCGCGCGGATCTCGGCGGGGGGCAGGAGGTCGGCGCGCGGGTCGGCCATGCGGACCGCCTTCGACAGCGCCTCGGGGAACGACGCCCCGATCCCCATCGCCTCCCCGACCGACTTCATCGACGGGCCGAGCCTCCGGTCCGCGCGGCTGAACTTGTCGAGGTCCCAGCGGGGGAGCTTGACGACGACGTAGTCGAGGGACGGCTCGAAGCAGGCGGTCGTGACCCCCGTGATCCGGTTCTTGAGCTCGGGGAGGGCGTAGCCGAGGGCGAGCTTCGCCGCGACGTAGGCGAGCGGATAGCCGGTCGCCTTGCTCGCGAGCGCGCTCGAGCGGGAGAGCCGGGCGTTGATCTCGATCGCGTAGTACTCCTCGCTCTTCGGGTCGAGGCAGAACTGGATGTTGCATTCGCCGACGATCCCGACCTCGTCGGCGGCCCGCAGCGCCGCCTGGCGGAGCATCTGGTACTCGGCGTCGTTGAGCGTCTGGCTGGGGGCGATCACGACGTTGTCGCCCGTGTGCACCCGCATGGAGAGGACGTTCTCCATGTTGCAGACGGTGAGCGTGTTGCCGCGCGCGTCGCGGACGACCTCGTACTCGAGCTGCTTGAACTCCCCGACGTACCGCTCGAGGAGGACCTGGCCGACGGGGCTCGCGCGCAGGCCGCGGCCGACGACCTCCTCGAGCTCCGCCGGGTCCCGGGCGACCCCGCCGCCCTTGCCGCCGAGCGTGTAGGCGACGCGCACGATGACAGGAAAGCCGAGCTCGCGGGCGGCCGCGAGCGCCTCCTCGAACGAGTAGACGGCGCGGCTCGGAAGGGTCGGGACGCGGGCCCGCGCCATCGCCCGGACGAACCGGGCCCGGTCCTCCGTCGCGCGGATGCCGGCGAGCGGGGTGCCGAGGACCCGCGTCTTCGTGCGCCGCAGCGCCCCCGAATCGGCGAGCTGGACGCCGCAGTTGAGCGCCGTCTGACCGCCGAACGAGAGCAGGATCCCGTCCGGTCGCTCCCGCTCGAGGATCGGGGCGACGAACTCGGGGGTCAGCGGCTGGAAGTAGACCTTGCCGAGACGGGGCCGGTCGGTCTGGAGCGTCGCGATGTTCGGGTTCACGACGACCGTGTAGACCCCCTCCTCCTCGAGCGCCTTCAGGCACTGGCTGCCGGAGTAGTCGAACTCGCCGGCCTCTCCGATCTTGAGCGCCCCGCTGCCGAGCAGGACGACCTTCTTCGGCATCGGGGGCGTCATCCGCGGCGCCTCACCTTCCGAGCGAACTCGTCGAAGACGAACCCGGCCTCCTGCGGGCCGGGGTGGCCCTCGGGGTGGCCCTGGAGCGCGAAGAGGCGACCGTCGGCGTCCCGCAGCCCCTCGAGCGTGCCGTCGTCGGGGTTGGTCGCCCACGGCTGGAGGTCGGAGCGTTTGAGCGACGCGGGGTCGACGGCGAACCCGTGGTTCTCGCTCATGATCAGCGCCCGACCGTCGGGGAAGCAGATCGTCTTGTTCTGGCCCCGGTGGCCGTACTTGAGCTTGAACGTCGTGCCGCCCCGGGCGAGCGCGAGCAGTTGGAGGCCGAGGCAGATGCCGAGCGTCGTGCGCGCCCGGTTCGACCGGCGCCCGAGCTCCTCGACGGTGGTGGCCAGCTGCGCCGGGTCGCCGGGCCCGTTCCCCACGACCAGACCGGCGACCCGGCGGCCGTCCCACCGGTCCGGCACGGGCTCGTCGAACGGGAGCCGCAGGACGGTCAGCCCCCGGTCGAGCAGCGCCCGCACGATGCTCGCCTTGATGCCGCAATCGAGCACCGCGACGACCGGCCCGCCGTCGCGCGCGACGACCGCGGGGGCTTTCGGAGCCACCTCCGAGACGAACTCCTCCTCGGCGTAGGTCGGGGCCCGGGCAATCGCCTGCGCGAGCTCCGCGTCGTCCGGCGCGGCGCCCGACGCGCGGACGTCGATCACGCCGCGCAGGACCCCGCGGGAGCGCAGGTGCTCGGTCAGACGGCGGGTGTCGATGCCCCGGATCCCCGGCACTCCTTCGTCGGCGAGCCACGTCTCGAGGGAGCGGCCCATCGCCCAGTGGTTCGGGCGGGTCGTCCCCCGCACGACCACTCCGCGCACCTGCAGCCCCGCGCTCTCGAGGAGCGGAAGCCCGTCGCGGTCGCGGGCGCCGGCGACCGGGACCCCGTAGTTGCCTATCAGCGGATAGGTGAAGGAGAGGATCTGGCCCCGGAACGACGGGTCGGTCAGCGACTCGGGGTAGCCGGCCATGCCGGTCGTGAAGACGACCTCGCCGATGCGTCGGACGGGCGCGCCGAACCCTTCCCCCTCGAAGCGGGTGCCGTCCTCCAGAAATAGGGTCCCCCGCGGGCGCGACTCGTCCGCGCGGGCCGGCGGCACTGGCGTCAGGAACCCGACGCGCCCGAGGCGGCGCGTCGGCCATAAGATTTGCCGTCGCGCTGCTCCTCCCGGCCGCCGCGACCGCGGCGAGGCATCAAATCCGAGCGCCGGCTCGCACTGCACGTGCCGGGTCCGCCGCGGCTCCGCGAGCGATACGACATCGTGATCGTCGGGGGCGGCCACGCCGGCCTCCAGGCGGCGCTCAAGACGTCGCTCCTCGACCGGACCGCGGCGGTGATCGACCGGGGGCCGAAGTTCTCGCGGTCGTTCTACGCGCCGAGGATGGACAACATCCCCGGGTTTCCCGAGGGCGTCTCGGGCCACAAGCTCCTGGACGCGCAGATCGCGGCCGTCCGCCGCGAGGAGGAGCGCGTCGGCCTGTTCTCTCCGGCCCGCGCGACCTCCGTGGCGCGCACCGAGACAGGGTACCGCGTCTCGTTCGAGTGGCTCAAGCAGACCCTAACCGCGAACGCCCGCGCGATCGTGCTCGCGATGGGGGTCGTCGACCGGATCCCGGAGGTCGGCGGCAAGATCGACCCGATCTTCCCGTGGGCGAACCAGGCGATCGTCGACTTCTGCCTCCTATGCGACGGCCACGACCTCCCGGGGCGGTCGGTCGGGGTGATCGGCGACGACCCGTTCGCCGTCCGCACCGCGCTCGACATCCTCGAGTTCCGTCCGCGGTCGGTCGAGCTGCTGACGCACGGGCGCCCCCTGCTCGGCGGCGCGGATCCCGCCGAGCGCGCGACCCTGACCGCGGCCCTGGCCGAGAAGCAGATCCCGGTGGTGGGGAGCGCGATGGTCGGCTTCGACGAGATCCGCGAGCACCGCTTCGGGGTCCGGTTCGCCGACGGAAGCCACCGCTCCTACGACCGCGGATTCTCCGCGCTCGGGTGGTACGACATGCACCAGGAGTTCCCCCGCGCGCTCGGATGCCGCTTCGACGCGGAGGGGTCCGTCGTCACCGACGACGACTGCCGCGCGCTCTCCGCCGCCGACGGGTCGCCGATCCCGGGGGTCTACTGCGTCGGCGACCAGCGCAGCGGCTGGAACCAGATCCCCGAGGCGTGGGCGACCGCGGAGCGGGCGGTCATCCACGCCTGGGCGCAGTACCTGTAGGCGGTCGGGCCGTTCACGCCGGCCGCGGCGACGGAGCGCCCCCGAGGTGCCGGCCGAGCTCGGGGATGTCGTGAGCGACGGCGGAGGCGCCCGCGGAGAGGAACCGGTCGACGGTCATCTCGGCGTTCCCGGTCTCGGACGGATCCGGCAGGATCCCGTAGAAGCGCACCCGGGCCCGGGTCGCGCACTCGGCGTCGATCAGGTGGTCGCCGACGTAGAGCGCGCGCTCGAGCGGGATCCCCATCTCCTGGAGCAGGAGGAGGAGCGCCTCGGGGGACGGCTTGGACGGCCCCGGGGCGCTGCGGCTCCGCAGGTAGGGGAAGAACTCGGCGAGGCCGGTCCGCTGCAGCGCGGCCCGCGCGAACGCCTCGGAGCTCCGGGTGAGAATGCCGAGGCGGAACCCGCGCTTCGAGAGCGCGCGCAGCATCTCCGCGGAGCCCGGGCGGACGACGGTCTTCGGGAGCGCCTCGAGCTCGATCGCGTCGATCGCCTTCTGGTACTCCGTCTCGAACTTCCAGAACTCCCCGTCGGGGGCTCCCGAGGTCCGCAGGGCTTCGCGGGCGGCCTCCACGATCCGGTGGACCGGCTCGCGCACGGAGAGCGTCCCCGGAACGACACCGTGGCGCTCCGCCGCTTTCACGACGGCGCCGCGGATCCGCCCGAAATCGTGGTGCGAGAGGACGAGCGTGCCGTCGAGGTCGAAGACGACGCCGAGGATCGGCTCGAGAAACCGGGGCTCCTTCGATTCGTCGGGCATCGTCTCCCCGTCGGCTCCCGAACGCCGGCCGGGTCCCGTTAAGGGTTTGCTTTCAGCCGCAACGGGCCGCCCCCCGACGTCGGCTAGCGGGCGCGGCCCGGGCGCCGGAGCGTGACGATCGACTCCCGGAGCTCGAAGCTCCGGCGCTGGCCGCTGCGCCGGGAGCGGGCGACCTCGACCGACTCGATGGCGAACCCGATCCGGGCCCCGATCCGGGCGAGGATCAGGTCGCCCGGGATGTACGTTCCCGCGAGCAGCGAGTCGCCGACGACGAGGAGGAACCGCCCGCCGGGCCGCAGGGCGCGATGGACCCCCGCGAGGACCCGTTCGAGATCGGAGAAGTAGCGATGGACGACGGCATGGGCATCGCTGCGGCGGTAGCTGCCCTTGCGCGTCACGTTGCGCTCGATCTCGGGGAGGATCTCCCGCAGCCACGGGTCGGGTACGTCGTGGGCGGTGAGGAACGGCTTGGTCTCCGCCCTCGGCAGGTTGTCGCAGGCGACCTCTGCGCCGCGCAGGCGGGCGAGCTCCGCGTACGACGTCGCGTAGCCGAGCCAGGCGAGATCGAGCTTGTAGTTCATCACGTAGTCGAGGCCGTTGACGTACGGCGGGCTCGTCACGGCGAGGTCGACCGAGCCGGCCCGGGCGACCCCCTCGCGCGCGTCCTTCCGATCGATGCGCGCGGCCGGGCCCCAGCCGGAGCGCTCCGACGCGAGGATCGCGAGGTCCTCCTGCATCGAACGGACCGCCGCCTCGAACCGCGCGAACGGTCCGGGTCCCCCGTCGGTTGCCCGCCGGGAGTAGCCGAGGCACGGGGAGCGATGCAGGCGGCTCGACGGGATGAGGATCCGGCCGAATGCGAGCCGGACCGCGTCGCCCGCGTCGGTCCCCTCGGGGGGCAGGGAGTCCCGCAGTCGCGTGAGGTCCGGCAGGACGGCAGGGTCGAACTGCCGCCGGGTCTCCCGAAGGAACGGGAGCGGGCCCGCGGCGCGCCGTCGAGCCGCCCGCAGCGTCCGGGCGGCGACCGCGCCCAGCTTTTCCGGGTCGAGCTCGAAGCCGGTCTTCACCCGTGCCGCGAGCACCGCCGGTGGCAGCAGTTCGGTGCCGACGGCCCGGGCTCCGCTCCGGCGGGCCTCGACCAGCGTCGTGCCGCTCCCGGCGAACGGGTCGAGCACCGCGGCGCCGCGCGCCAGCCCGGCCCGCGCGAGCACGTCGCGAACGAACTCGGCGGAGTACCCCTGAACGAACGGCCACCACCGATGGACGGGGAGCTTTTCGTTCGGTCGGAAGGTGATCGGGCCGGAGTACCGGCCGAGCGCGACTCCGTCCTCCCGCTCGAACCGGGCGTCGAACTGCGCGGGGCTCGCGAAGTCTCGGCGCTCGCCGAGGGTCTCGTAGTCCCGGAGCACCCAGAGCCCCCGCCCCATGCGGAGGACGTCGCCGCTCCGTTCGAGGGTGCCGAGGGTCGCCTCGACGCGCGACGTGCTGTCGTTCAGTCGGCGCGCCAGTTGGCGTACGGTCGCTCCGATCGCGCCGGTCTCGTCCAGCGCCGCGCAGAGCGGCCCTGCCGACACTCCCGCCTGGGTCGGGGCGCTCGGGCTCATCTGGGCCTCCGTGCCCCGGCGCCGCCGCGCGGCCGGGGGCGGGTCAGCGCGGCCACCCGTTCGAGCTCGATGCGGGTGGCGGAGAGGGTCGTCTTCCGTGCCTTGTGGAGCCCGGCGGCCCAGGGGGAGCGATGGAGATCCGGGTCGAGCGTTGCGAGCGTGACGTCGAGATCGTGCAGCTTTCCGAGACGGTCCTGCAGGCGACGGAAGACGGCCGGCACGCGATGGGCCGCGGCGGGCTCGACGGATCGCGTCAGATCGGAGATGTGCCGGAACTGGCGCAATCGGATGCGCAACCGATGGAGCCGCGCGGAGGAGGCGCGCTCGGAAGCACGACGGTGCGCCCGTCGGACCTTCTCGTGGCGGTCGTGGTTCTCCTTCGCCATCGCCCGAGCCAGGTCGGCCGCCGCCGTCGAGCGCGGCTTGAGCGCGAGCGTCTCCCCGATCGTTCGGAACAGCCCCGCGTCGCGCTCGCTCGTGAGGAACGCCCGGAGCAGTTCCCGACCCGTGCGCGAGTCGTCTCGCAGACGGCCCCAGAATCGGTGGAACCGCTGCGTCTCGAGGGCGGTCGCGCCGCGCGGGTGGGTGCGCTGGAGCAGGTCGAGCACGATGTCCCGATCCCGAACCTGCCCGACGAGCCGGGCGAGGCGTTTCACGCGTCGGGCCAGGGTGGTGACGGTCGCTTGATCCGCGGCCGGGAGCAGCCGACTCCAGAGCTCGAGGCCGACCCGCAGCCGGCGCATCGCCCGATGGAGGCGGTGGACCCGATCCGGGGAGGGCGACGGCAGGCGGACGAACTCATCGATCGCGCCCGAGACCTGCGCAAGCATCGCGCGCAGCTCGGCCGATAGCTGGGCGGGCCGGGTCGACGCGGGGGACGCGGGCGCGGTGGTCCTCCTCCGGCGCCTCCGAACACCGCCCGATTGAAAGGGCTTCGCCGCCGGTCCCCCCGGGCCTCCGACCCATCGGATTAAGCCCTGAGGCTCCTCGCGGAGGGCGTGCCGCGGCCACGGACCTCCGCGACCTCGCCGGCCCGACGTCCGGGCCGGGCTTCCGCCGCGATCGGGGTGATCGACGTCGGCTCGAACACCGCGCGGTTCGTCGCGTTCGATGCGTCTCCCGGCGGAGCGATCCGCGCGGTCTTCGAAGCGAAGGACTCGCCCCGCCTCGGGATGGGGACCGGGGCCGACGGCCAGCTCTCCGAGGCGGCGATCGCGCGGGGGGTGGCGACCGCCCGGCGGTTCGCGCGACTCGTGCAGGGCCTCGGGGCACCGCGGACCCTCGCCATCGCGACCAGCGCCGTCCGGGACGCGCCGAACGGGCCGGCGTTCGTGCGGGAGGTGCAGCGGGCGAGCGGGGTCCGTCTGCGCATCGTCTCCGGCGTAGAGGAGGCTCGGTACGCCTACCTCGGAGTGGCGAGCGCCTGGCCGCTGGAGGACGACGTCGTCTTCGACCTCGGGGGCGGGTCGATGCAGCTCGCCGAGGTGCGGAACGGTCAGCTCCGAAACTCCGTCAGCCTGCCGCTCGGCGTGCTCCGACTCTCGCAGCGGTTCCTCGAGCACGACCCTCCGAAGCGTCGAGAGATGGAGGAGTTGCGCGACCACGTGCGCGACGCGCTTGCGTCGACCGTGAAGGCGTTCGGAGGCCGCTCGTACCGCCTCTTCGGGATCGGCGGCACGGTCCGGTCGCTCGCGCGCGCCGCGATCGAGCTGCGCGACTATCCGGTCCGCCGGGTCCACGGCTACCCGCTCTACGACCACGACATCGAGGCGCTGCACGAGCTGCTCGGGGCGATGCCGGCGGCGAAGCGCCGCTCCGTCCCCGGCATCGGAGGGGACCGAGCGGACGTCGTGCTCGCGGGGATCGTCGTCCTCGAGGAGCTGCTGCGGGCGGTCGGCAGCGAACGGATCGTCGTCGCCGGCACCGGGATCCGCGAGGGGCTCGCGCTCGAGGCGATCGGGGCGCCGCTGCCGGCGTCGGCGGAGGAGCTCGCGGACCGGTCGGTGGCGGCGGCCGGGGCGTCGTTCGGGTTCCCGCCCGAGCACAGCCGCGCCGTGAGGGACGGGGCGCTCGCCCTCTTCGACCTGCTCTCCCCGCGGTTCGAGGGGGGGCCGGAGGAGCGCCTCGCGCTGCGGGTGGCGGCGGGGATGCACGACGTCGGGACCGCGATCGACCTGTGGAACCACGCCCGCCATTCGGCCTACCTCGTGGAGAACTATCCGATCTGGGGCCTCCAGCAACGCGCGACGCTGCTCGCGGCGATGACGACGTACCTGCACGAGGGCGGGGACCCGCCCTCCGAGTGGAAGCGCGGCTACCTACCGATCGTCGGGAGCCGCGAGATCGACCTCGCGGCCCGGATGGGGGCGCTCCTCGAGGTCGCCGAGCTGACGGCCCCGGTCCGGCCCCGCGTTTCCCTTACCGGGGGCGGCCGCACGATGGCGTTGGCCTTTTCTGCGAGAGACGGTACGTCGCTCGTTCCTCGATGGCTCGAGAAGGTTCGGCGGACGATGGATCGGGTCTTCGGCCTCCAGGTGCGCGCCCGTGATCTCTGACACCCCGTCCCCGAGCCACGGGTATCCCGGCCGCCTGCTCGTCTTCGAGGGGCTGGACGGCAGCGGCAAATCGACGCAGGCGGCGCTCGTCGGGAAGTGGCTCCAGTCCCAGGGGTACCGGGTCTTCTTCACGGAGTGGAACTCCTCCGACCTCGTCTCGAACGTCATCCGCCGCGGCAAGAAGAAGGGGCTGCTGACGCCGACGACGTTCAGCCTCCTGCACGCCACCGACTTCGCCGACCGGTTCGACCGCGTGATCTTACCGCCGCTGCGCGCCGGCTACCTGGTCGTCTGCGACCGCTACGCCTACACCGCGTTCGTGCGCGACGCGGCCCGCGGATGCGACCCCGCCTGGGTGCGGATGATCTACTCGTTCGCGCCGCGCCCGGACCGGATCTTCTACTTCCGCGTCCCGGTCGGCACGACGTTGAAGCGCAAGCTCGCCTCCCGCCTCAAGATCAACTACTACGAGGCGGGGATGGACCTCGGCCTCGCGGACGAGGTCGAGGAGAGCTACCAGAAGTTCCAGACCCGATTGAAGCGCGAGTACGAGCGGATCGCCCTCGCCGACCGCTTCACGATCGTCGACGCCACGCGCCGCGTCGAGGAGATCCAGGCGGCGCTCCGCGCCGAGATCAAGCCGCTGCTCGACAACTTCCCGACCGCCGGGAGGCTCACCCATGACGGGTAGGACGTACGGGACCCGCCTGCCCGGGATCCCCGGCGGTCCGTCGCACGGCAAGCTGATCGTCGTCGAAGGGGCCGACGGCTCGGGCCGAACGACGGAGATCGCGCTCCTCAAAGAGTGGCTCGAGGTCGAGGGCCATGCGGTCGTCGACACCGGTCTGCGTCGCTCCGACCTCGTGAGCGGGGAGATCGACCGCGCCAAGCAGGGCCATACCCTGGGCGCGACCACGATGGCGCTCCTCTACGCCGCCGACTTCGCCGACCAGCTCGAGAACAAGATGATCCCGGCCCTCTCAGCCGGCAGCACGGTCCTCGCGGACCGGTACGTCTACACCCTGATGGCCCGGGCGATCGCCCGGGGCGCGTCGCGCGACTGGGCGCGCAAACTCTACTCGTTCGCGCTCCGCCCGGACCTGGTCGTCTTCCTGGACGCGCGGCCCGAGATCCTCCTGCACCGCGCGATCGGCAAGTACGGCTCGCTAGACTACTGGGAGAGCGGCATGGACCTGAGCCTCTCGCGCGACCTGTTCGAGAGCTTCTTCCTCTACCAGGAGCGCCTGTCGAAGGAGTTCGAGTGGATGGCGACCGACTACGGGTTCCACCCCGTCGACGCCAACCGGCTCCCCGAGCAGGTCCACGGGGACGTCCAGCGCCTGGTGGCGCCGCTGTACGGGATCGCGCCGCCCGGGGACCGCCGGCTCAGGACGACTCGTCGGACAGTTGCTTCCGGGTGAGCAGCCAGACGAGCCGTGCTCCGCCCGGCTTCAGGCCCGCCGGGAACTCGAGGCAGGCCGCCCCCCCTTTCGTCAGGTGGACGACCGAGATGTCGTCCCCGACGAGGGCGAGGCCGATGAACTCGGCCAGGGTCGGCTCGTGGCCGACCAGGACGACCTCCTGGCCGGGCCTCGCAGAGCGGCGGAGCCGGTCGAAGATCGGGTTCGGAAGGTTCCCCGGGGCGAGCTCGGGCCACGTTTCGAGCTTGGGGGGGTCCTCGAGGGCGGAGCGGACCATCTCAGCGGTGGCCACCGCGCGCTCCGCGGCGCTCGAGACGACCCGGTCGACGGGATCGGCGACCCGGGCGAGGCCCCGCGCCGCGCGCCGGGTCTGGGCCTTCCCCTTGTTGGTCAGGGGCCGCCGAGCGTCGTTCGGCCACCGGACCGGATCGCGCTCCTCGGCCGGCCCGTGCCGGACGATGACGACGCGCACGTTGCGATCCTGGGCCGGAGGTCGGACCATGCATCCCTCGGGGGAGACGGAACGAAGGGTCGGGGGGCTAAAGTCTTTCGTTCTCCGACTGGGGCCGGTCGGAGTATAACTCAGGCGGCCGGCACGAGGCGCCCCTCCCGACGGTCGGCCCCGGGGCGGTGGTCCGTGACGAACGACCGGTCGAGGGCGACCTGGGCGATGTCCTGGCCGTAGGCGATCGTCCGCCCGATCGACTCGAGGATCCGCGCGACCGCGGCGGCCGCCGCGGGCGGCATGTTCCCCCCGCCGACCGTTGGCAGGAGCCGCTCGGCGATCGCCCGCCCCGAGGCGAGCAGGGCTTCGCCCGTGTCGAGCAGATCGTTCGCCTCGGCCCCGCTGGAGGCTCCGAGGACCCCTTCGAGGTGGTCCATCGCCTGGCGGTGGAACTGTTCGAGGGTCGCGAGCGGTCCGGCGCCGTGGGGGAGCCCTGCGAGCCTTCGGCCGGATTCGCCCAGGGTGACGGCGTGGTCGGCGATCCGCTCGAGGCAGCGGGAGACCGTCCAGAGGTCGAGCGACGGGGCGACGGGGCCCGGTCCCGCGAGCCGGAGCGCCGCCTTCCGTTCGAGATACCAGGCCTCCCGGTCGATCTCGTCGTCCCGTCGGTCCCAGGAGTCGTCCTCGCCGAGGGGAAGGGTTCGCCAGCTGTCGATCGCCTCTCCGTGGAACCGGAGGACGAGACGGCCCATCTGCTCCAGCCGTCGGTCGAGCGGCACCGGGCTCTCGAAGGCGAGGTCCCGGATCAGGATCGTGTCGCCGTCGTCCGAGACGATCTCGGGTTGGCGGGTCCGGCGGCAGAACGTCCGGGCGACCGCCCGCGTCGAGGGGCGCAGGGCGGGAGTCTCCTGGACGACGAACTCGCGGGCTCCCCCGAGGTAGGCGCCGAGCAGCCGTCGAAAGACGTGCTCGGGGGGTTCGTCGGAGTGCACCGTGACGGCCGCCCGGGCCCCCGGGGCGGTAAGAGAGGCGGATTCTCGGGCCCGACGGTCGCCGGCGAGGGACGGGGGCGAAGGGCGGGCAGACGCGGCTCGGCGGGGAGCTCCCCCGCTCGGTTCGATCGGCTTCACGGCTCTGGGAACGCCCGCGGCCGTGATATATATTTTCAATTTAGACGCTATAGCGATATATACCTATCGTTACCGGCTGCCGGTTCGGTCGCTCGTGCCCCCGCCGCGGCTCAGCCGAGCCCCGAAACGATCCCGTCGTCGTCCATGCGGATCGACTCCGCGGCCGGGTGGGCGGGCAGGCCGGGCATGGCGACGATCGGGCCGGCGATCGCCACGGTGAACCCGGCCCCGGTCCATCGGGTCAGCCGGCGGACCGAGACGGTAAACCCGCGAGGCCGGCCCCTCAGCTTGGCGTCGGTGGACAGGGAGAGCGGGGTCTTCGCGATGCAGAGGGGCCCCTCGAGGCCGCCATCGCGACGGATGCGGTCGAGATCGGCGCGCGCCGCGTCGGTCAGCTCCACCGCTCCTCCGCCGTAGACCTCGGTCACGACCGTGGCGAGGATCGACTCGATGCGGGCGTCCGGGGCGTAGAGCGGGTGGCTCCGGCGTCCCCGGGCGGCCGCCTCCACGACCCGATCGGCGAGCTCCTCGGCTCCCGAGCCGCCGTCGGTGAACGCCCGGACCGGCGCGAAGGCGAGGCCCCGGTCGGCGCAGAACCGGGCGACGCGGGCGATCTCCTCCGGGGTGTCCGACGGGAAGTGGTTGAGCGCCACGACCGGGTCGAGCCCCATCCGGCGGAGGTTCCCGACGTGCTGGTCGAGGTTCTCGAGACCGGCGTCGATCTCGTCGGACGGAACCCCGGGCGTCCCGGCCGCGGCGCCGTGCCAGCGGATCGCCCGAATCGTCGCGACGACCACCGCGGCGTCGGCGGCCAGGTGGGTCTGCGGGGAGACGAGGTCGACGAACTTCTCGGCCCCGAGGTCGCTCGAGAAGCCGGCCTCGACGACGCAGTAGTCGGCGCCCGCGAGCCCGGCCTCCATCGCGAGGCGGGAGCACGTTCCGTGGGCGACGTTCGCGTAGGGGATCCCGTGCACGATCGCGGGCGTCCCCTCGGCCGTCTGGACGAGGTTCGGCTCGAGCGCCGTGCCGAGGAGGCTGGCGACGCTCCCCGTGGGGCCGAGGTCGGCGGCGGCGATTGGCGTCCCGTCGATCGTGCGGGCGACCGTCATTCGGTCGATCCGCCGCTTCAGGTCGGCGTAGTCCGAGGCGAGACCGTGGATCGCCGCCATCTCGGTCGCCGGGGTGATCACGAACTGGGACGGTCGGGGGAACCCGGCAGCCTTGGCAGTGAGCCCGGAGGTGATGTCGCGCAGCGCGCGATCCTCGAGCGGCGAGGCGCGGGGGAGCACCGGACGGGCGGGGTCGATCCCGCGGGGGTTCCCCTGGAACAGGTCGTTGTCCACGAGCGTGGCGAGGAGGTTCTGGGCGTTCGTGATGGCGTCGATGTCGCCCGTGAAGCCAAGGTCGATCAGCCCGCGCGGCTCGACGGCCGACCGGCCCCCGCCCGACGCCCCTCCCTTCGCGCCGAACACCGGTCCGAGCGACGGCTGCCGGAGGCAGACGACCGACCGTCGACCCCGACGGTGCAGGGCCATCGCGAGACCGATCGCAACCACGGTCTTTCCCTCGCCGTGCTCGGTCGGTGTCATCGCGGTCACGAGGACCAGCTTGCCCTGGCGGTGGGTACCCGCTCGGGCCCGCACCTCGTGCACGGGGACCCGGAGGATCCCCGGCCCGGCCGGGACGAGCTCCCTAGGGCCGAACCCGAGGTCCGCTGCCACCTCGTCGATCGGGCGGAGCGACGCGCGCGGTGCGGCCGTGGGGGCAGAGGCCGGGATCATCGAGGCCACCGGACGGGAGCGGGAGGGAGGAGCGCTGCTCGACATGCTCCTGCCACGGAAGCGGCCGCTATTTCAGTCGTAAGGCAAGAGAAATTCACGGGCCGCTTATCCACGGGCTCTCCCCTGGGAACCTTGGGGGCGGCCGAACCGGGGGACGATGAAGAGCTCACCCCTCCCCCCGGCGACGCGCCCGACGGCCGCCCCCTCCGACCGGTCCGGCAGGCTAAACCGCCCCTCGTCCTCGCGGGCCCAAGGGCCGGTGTCGGTGCCCTCGAGGGAGGCCGTTCCGTGAGCGCGGAGGAGGTCGCGGTCGGGGACCGGCGGCTCGTGGAGCGCTCCGACTTCGGGGCGTTCCTCGGGGCCATCCGCCTCGCCGGCTACCGCGTCGTCGGCCCGACCGTCCGGGACGGGGCGATCGTCTACGGCGACATCGCCGACGAGTCCGACCTTCCGATCGGGTGGACGGACCGCCAGTCCGCGGGCTCGTACCGGCTCGAGCGCCGCGACGACGCCGCGCTGTTCGGCTACGCCGTCGGTCCGCACAGCTGGAAGAAGTACCTGTTCCCCGCGCACGAGCGCCTGTTCACCGCGGTCCGGACGGAGGGATCGTTCGCCGTCACGCCGGAGCCGACCGACGGCCCTCCGATCGCGTTCCTCGGGGTGCGTGCCTGCGAGCTCGCGGCGATCGCGATCCAGGACCGGGTCTTCGCCGCCGCCTCCGACCCCGGCTACGCCGCCCGTCGGGGGCGGACGCTCCGCATCGCCGTCCAGTGCGGCGTCGCCGGCGGGACGTGCTTCTGCGCCTCGATGGGCACCGGACCCGCGGTGAAGCGGGACCATGACCTCGCGCTCACGGAGATCCTCGCGCCGGGCCGACACTACTTCCTCGTCGAGGTCGGTAGCCCAGCGGGCGCCCGGATCCTCGCCACCGTCCCCGCGCGCCCGGCCACCGCCGAGGAGACCGCGGGCGGAGAGGCCGTCGTCGCCGCGACCGCGCGATCGATGGGTCGCACCATGAACACCGTCGGGATCCGGGACCTTCTGGTCGACCATCCCGAGCACCCCCGCTGGCAGATCGTGGCGAACCGGTGCCTCGCCTGCACCAACTGCACGATGGCGTGCCCCACCTGCTTCTGCAGCACGAGCGAGGAGGTCCCGGAGCTCTCCGCCGAGAAGGTCGAGCGCTGGCGTCGATGGGACTCCTGTTTCAACTCCGGGTTCAGCGAGCTCCACGGCGCCGCGGTCCGCAAGACCCACCTGGCGCGCTACCGTCAGTGGATGACGCACAAGCTCGCGACCTGGCACGATCAGTTCGACAGCTCCGGCTGCGTCGGCTGCGGCCGGTGCATCACCTGGTGCCCGGTCGGGATCGACATCACCGAGGAGGTCGCGGCGATCCGGGCGGACCCCCAGGCTAGAGCCCCGACCGGAGGGAGCCCGTGAGCACGCGCGACCCGACGGTGCCCGCGCTGCGGCTCGCGGACCACAAGTTCTTCCACGGGATGTCCGGCGAGCTGCTCGCGGTGCTGGGCGAGCACGCCCACCCGCGCCGCTTCGAGACCGGCCAGTTGCTCGTCCGCGAGGGCGATCCGGCCGACGAGTTCCTCGTGCTGTTCGAGGGAAAGGTCGCGCTCGAGATCCTGTCGCCGGACCGACCCCGCACCACGATCCAGACGCTCGGTCCCGGGGAAGTGCTCGGCTGGTCGTGGTTGTTCGCGCCCCACCGCTGGCGCCTCGATGCGCGCGCCCTCAAGCCGACGCGGGCCCTCGGGATCGGGGCGGCCCATCTCCGCGCCACGCTCGAGGCGCGGCCCGCGGACGGGTACCGGTTCCTGATGCGCCTGCTTCCCGTGATCGCCCAGCGGTTGGAGAACACGCGTCTGCAGCTGATGGACCTCCATGGCCCCTGAAGCGGCGGTCCCGTCGTCCGGCCCGATCGCCTCGCCCCATCCGTGGGCGCCGGTGCCGTTCACCCTCCGGCGGCGTTCGGCCGAGACCGCGGACACGGTGAGCCTCGTGCTCGAGCCTCCGAGCGGCGTCGCGCCGCTCTCCTTCCGGCCGGGGCAGTTCAACATGCTCTACGCCTTCGGGGTCGGGGAAGCCGCGATCTCGATCAGCGGCCCAACGGAGGAGTCGGGCGCCTTCGTCCACACGGTCCGCTCCGCCGGCAAGATTAGCCAGGCGCTCGCCACCGCCGCTCCGGGGGAGGTCGTGGGCGTGCGCGGCCCGTACGGCACCGGTTGGCCGGTCGAGGAAGCGCTCGGGCAGGACGTGGTGGTCGTCGCGGGGGGGCTCGGCATCGCCCCGGTGCGGCCGATCCTCTACGAGATCCTTGGCCGACGCACGGCGTACGGCCGGGTCGAGGTGGTGTACGGCGCCCGGACCCCGATGGACCTCGTCTACTACGAGGAGATCCAGCGCTGGCGGGCCCGCACCGACCTTCGCTTCCAGACGACGGTCGACACGGCGGGTCGGGATTGGTACGGGGACGTCGGGGTGGTGACGACTCGCCTGCCGGACGCGCGATTCGATCCGGAGCACACGGTCGCGTTCCTCTGCGGCCCCGAGATCATGATGAAGCTCACCGCGCAGGCGCTCGAAGCCCGGGGCGTCCGGGACGACCGGATCTGGCTCTCGCTCGAGCGGAACATGAAGTGCGCCCTGGGGGTCTGCGGGCACTGCCAGTTCGGCCCCGAGTTCGTCTGCCGCGACGGTCCGGTGTTCCGGTATCGGGAGATCCGCCGCTTTCTCGCGGTCCGGGAGCTGTAGCCGTGCCGCCCCCTCCCCGGCCCAAGGTCGCGGTCTTCAAGTTCGCCTCCTGCGACGGCTGCCAGCTCACGCTCCTCGACTGCGAGGACGAGCTGCTCCCGCTCGCCGACCGGATCGAGATCGCCGACTTCCGCGAGGCGTCCAGCACGGTGCTCGACGGACCGTACGACCTTGCGCTCGTCGAAGGGTCGATCACGACCCCGTCCGACGCGGAGCGGATCCGGACGATCCGGGCGCACGCGCGCGCGCTCGTGACGATCGGGGCGTGCGCCACCTCGGGCGGGATCCAGGCGCTACGGAACTTCGCCGACGTCGCGGAGTACCGCCGGGTCGTCTACGCGCGGCCGGAGTACCTGCGCACCCTCGCGACGTCGACGCCGATCCAGGACCACGTGCGCGTCGATTTCGAGCTCCGCGGCTGCCCGATCAGCAAGTCGCAGCTCCTCGAGGTGCTCACCGCGTTCCTCGCCCACCGCGCCCCGAACGTCCCGACCGAGAGCGTCTGCACCGAGTGCAAGCGCCGCGGGAACGTCTGCGTGCTGGTGGCGCGCGGCACCCCCTGCCTGGGGCCGGCCACGCAGGCCGGCTGCGGCGCCCTCTGCCCGTCGTTCGACCGGGGATGCTACGGGTGCTTCGGCCCGCAGGACACCCCGAACCTTCCCTCCCTGACGGGAAAGCTGCTCGAGCTGGGCATGGACCGGGCGGCGCTGCACCGGTACCTGCGCACGTTCAACGCGAACGCCCCGGCGTTCCGCGCGGCGGCCGAGGCGGTCTCGGCGACCTCGGGGTCCGAATGACCGAGCGCACGATCGCCGTCGACTACCTCGCCCGGGTCGAGGGCGAGGGGGCCCTCAAGGTCCGCATCCACGACCGGACGGTCGAGGAGGTCGAGCTGAAGATCTTCGAGCCCCCGCGGTTCTTCGAGGCGTTCCTGCGGGGCCGGTCGTACCTGGAGGCGCCGGACATCACGGCCCGGATCTGCGGGATCTGCCCGGTCGCCTACCAGATGAGCGCCTGCCATGCGATGGAGGCCGGGCTCGGCCTGCGGGTCGACCCGGCCGTCCGGGCGCTCCGCCGGCTCCTCTACTGCGGCGAGTGGATCGAGAGCCACGCGCTGCACGTCTACCTGCTGCACGCCCCCGACTTTCTCGGATACCCGGACGCCCTCGGCATGGCGCGCGACCACCCGACGCTCGTCCAGCGGGGCCTCGCGCTCAAGAAGGCCGGCAACGCGCTCATGACGCTCCTCGGGGGCCGGGAGATCCACCCGGTGAACGTGCGGGTCGGGGGATTCTACCGGTGCCCCACGCGCGAGGAGACGGACGGCCTTCGACCGTCGCTCGAGGCGGCGCTGGGCCTCGCCGAGGAGACGGCGCGGTTCGCCGCGGGTCTAACGTTCCCGTCGGTCGACGAGCAGTACGAGTTCGTGAGCCTCCGCCACCCCGACGAGTATCCGATGAACGAGGGGGCGATCGTCTCCAGCCGTGGGCTCGACATCCCGGTCGGGCGGTACGAGGAGGAGTTCGCGGAGCTTCAGGTCCCCCACTCGAACGCCCTGCACTCCGTCCGCACCGGGACGGGATCGGGGTCGTACCTCGTCGGTCCCATGGCCCGTTACGCCCTGAATCGCGACCGGCTCGGGCCGAAGGCGCGGGCGATCGCGCAGGAGATCGGCCTCGAGCCGGTCGTGACGAACCCGTTCCGCAGCATTCTCGTCCGTTCGGTCGAGCTCGTCCAGGCGTGCGAGGAAGCGCTGAGGATCCTGGGCGCGTACCGCCCCCCGGCGCGGCCGTTCGTCGAATCGTCCGGTCCGTACGAGGGCGCCCGATGCATCGCCGCGACCGAGGCGCCCCGCGGCCTCCTCTACCACCGGTACCGCCTCGACGCGGACGGCCTGATCGCCGACGCGAAGATCGTCGCGCCGACCTCGCAGAATCAGAAGCGGATCGAGGACGACCTGCGGACGGTCGTGGGCCGGAACCTCGACCTCGACGACGCCGGGCTCACGACGGAGTGCGAACGGGCGATCCGCAACCACGACCCGTGCATCTCGTGCGCCACCCACTTCCTCTCGCTGGACGTCGTGCGGACGTAGGGGGTCCATCGGTGTCGCGGAGCGGAACCGGTCTCGCCGGCGTGCCGGTCGTGATCGGCCTCGGCAACGAGCACCGGGGGGACGACGCGGTCGGGCTCCTGATCGCCCGCCGGCTGCGCTCCCGCCTCGCCGGGGCCGGACGGGTCGTGGAGCTATCGTCCGACGGGACAGGGCTCCTCGACCTCTGGGACGGCCTCGACCTGGTCGTGGTCGTCGACGCGGTGACCGCTCGCCGCCCCCCCGGAACGATCCACCGCATCGAGGTCGACGATCGGCCGTTTCCGTCCAGCCTCCGGGCGACGTCGACCCACGGGGTTTCGCTCGGCGAGGCGGTCGCGCTCGGCCAGGCGCTCGGCCGCATGCCGCGACGGCTGGTGGTGTACGGCGTCGAAGGGTCGCAGTTCATCACCGGGGGCACCATCACGCCGGACGTCAGCTCGGCGATCGAGCGCGCGGTCGCCGCGATCGAAGCGGAGGTCCGGGCCGCGTCGTGCGCGCCGGGAGCCGATCAGCGGGGGGGACTCTCCCATGCATGAGGAGGCGCTCCTGCGCGACCTCCGCCGAAAGCTGGAGGAGGTGGCGCTCCGGGAGCCGACGGCCCGGATCGTCCGGGTCCGCCTCTGGATCGGCGGCCTATCGCACGTCACCGATACCTCCGTTCGGGCCCGCTGGGACGACACCGTCCGGGGTACCGCGGCGGAACGGTCGACGCTCGAGGTGGAGTGCTCCTCGGACCTCCACGACCCCCGGGCGGACCGGGTCGTCCTGCTCGGGGTCGACGTGGACGATGGCTCCCCTCCCGCCACCGTCATCTCCGACCCCGCTCGTTCGCCACGCGTCCCCGGAGTACCGTAGCATGTGCCTCGCTACCCCCGGCCGCATCGTGGAGATCTCCCGGGCCGACCCGGCGTTCCCCGTCGCCCGCGTCGACTTTGGTCCGGTCGTCCGAACGGCCCAGCTCGTCTACGTCCCCGACGCCCGCGTCGGAGAGTACGTGATCGTCCAGGCCGGGTTCGCGATTCGCCGGCTCACCGCGGCCGAGGCCGAAGAGAGCCTCCGGTATGCCCGGGAACTCGACGAGGTCGCCCGTGCGGAAGCTCGCGCCTCCGGCGTCCCCTCGAGCTGATCGAGCCCCCGCGCCCCGGCGTCGAGACGACTCCACGAAGTCGGGATAAGCCCCGACCGGTTCCGCTCCCCTGCTCATGGCCCCCTCCTCCGATACAGCCGCGGGACGGACGTCGCTCCTCGGCCCCGGCCTCCTCCTCGTGCTCTCCACCGCCGTCATCAGCGGGATCTCGACGTTCGTGAACCTCTACGCGGTCCACGGGACGAACTCGGACGCGTTCGTCACGGTCCGCAACGCGGTCGTCGCCGCCGCCCTCGTCCCCGTCGCCCTTCTCGCGGTCGGTCCCTCGAGGGCCGCGCTCCGAGGCGGGGACTGGGCCCGCCTCGTCGCCATCGGCGTCGTCGGGGGCGGCATCCCGTTCCTCCTCTTCTTCCGCGGCGTCGAGCTCGCGAGCGCCGCAGGAGGAGGGATCACCGCCTCCTTCCTGTACCGGACCCTGTTCCTCATGGCGACGGTCCTTGGGGTCGTCTTCCTGCGGGAACGCCTGCACGGACGGACGGCCGTCGCCGCCGCGCTCCTGCTCGGGGGGAACCTCCTGCTGCTCGCCTGGACCGGCCCGGTCTGGACGGGCGGCTCGCTGTACGTGCTCGCCGCCACCGCCCTCTGGGCGGTCGAGTACACGATCTCCAAGCGGGCGCTCGCGGACCTCCCGAGCAGCACGGTCGCTCTCGGGCGGATGGGGTTCGGAGCGATCTTCCTGTTCGCGTACCTCGCGGCGACGGCCCAGATCGGCCGCATCGCGGGGTTCTCCTCCGGGCAATGGGCCTGGGTCGGCATCAGCGCCGCCCTGCTGACCGCCTTCGTCCTCACGTGGTACGCCGGACTGCGGCGCGTCGACCTCGGCGTCGCCACGGCCGTCCTCGTGCTCGGCTTCCCGGTCTCCTGGCTCCTGTCGGCCGCGGTGACCGGGGCGCCGGCGACCCTGTGGGAGGCGGTCGGCGCCGGGGCGATCGTGCTCGGGGTAGTCGCCGCCGCGGGGACCGAGGCGTTCCGAGCGACCGGCCGGTTCCTGCGCTCGATCGGCCGTCCCCGGCCCGCACCGTAGGATGGACGGCGTTCAGCTCGGCGCCCGCTTCAGCATCGCGACCAACCGGCTCAGCTTCTGCGGGCCGGCCGACGCGGAGCCGGCCCTCTACGCGGCAATCCGCGCCCCGACAGGCGGCGCGGCCGCCCGTCGGGCGCTCGGGGGGTTCGAAGCGCTGATGCCGTACCTCGAGGCGATCGCGGCGAAGCACGCGCTCGACCCGTTCGACCGACGGGTCGTCGAGGCGTACTGGATCGGCAACGACCTGCTCGACGCGTTCGGGCCGAAGGAGTTCCGCTCGCTGCTCGACGCCCTCGTCCGCCGCGGGCTTCCCGCTTCGATCGCCGCGCGGCTGATCCGACATCTGCCCGCCGCCCCGATCCCGCACCACATGTTCCACGTGGCGTTCGTGGGCGTCGGTGCCGTGACCGGCCACGTTCCGACGACCCTCGCCAACATGGAGTCGTGCCGGCCGGCGTGGGCGACCGTCCGGGGGCCGGGCGCCCCCGGGACGCTGCAGGTCTCCCGATCCTCGCTCGCCCTCGCCGGGGACCGCCTGGTCCTCGGGCCGTCCGTCCTCGAAGAGGTCCGGGCGGACCCGGAGGTCGTCCCGGACGCCGCCCCCGGCCGCGAGGTCGTCCTGCACTGGGGCTGGCCCGCCCTCACGCTCGCCCCGGTCCAGGCGGAGGCGCTCCGCCGGTACACCGACCGCTCTCTCGAGGCGGCGAACGAGGCGCTCCCGGGGCTCGGGACGTTCGGCGGCGCGCCGACGTCGTGAGCCTTAGCGGGGGCCGGCCCGGGCCCGGGCCGGCGCGGCGTAGATGGGCGCGGGGGGTGTCCCGTTCCGACTCCCCGGAACGTCCACCGGGGTCCCGAGCCGCGGTCCGGACGCGGCGCCGGTGTCGGGGGACGGCCGCTGCACGTACGTCAGCCAGTGCCGATACCCCTCGGCGCGTCCGTGGACCGCCGTATCGTAGAGAGCGCGGATGCGCTCCGTGAGCGGGTACGTGCCGTCCCCGATCGCCCGGCCATCGACCTCTCGGACCGGGGCGATGCCGACCGCGGTGCCGGTGAAGAACAGCTCGTCCGCCGAGAACAGCTCCTCGCGGGTGAAGTCGGTGCGCTGGAACGGGATCCCCTGCTGGTGAAGGAGTCGGATGACCGTGTCCCGGGTCACGCCGCGCAGGATCCCCGAGCTGGCGGGCGGGGTGCTGACGACCCCCTTCTTCACGCGGAAGATGTTCTCGGCGGTCCCTTCCGCGACCATCCCCTGCGCGTTCAGGAGGATCGCTTCGTCGTACCCCCCGGCGGCCGCCTCCATCTTCGCGAGCGCCCCGTTCGCATAGTTCGCGGCGCACTTCGCCTGCGGGGGAAGGGAACGGGAGTCGATCCGGACCCAGCTCGAAACGGTTGCCCGGACCCCGGGGGCCGGGCCGCTCGGCCCGAGCAGAGCGCCCCACTCCCACTCGCCGATCGCCGTCTCGATGGCGCTCTTCGACGGGTCGAGACCCATCTCGCCGTACCCCGAGAAGGCGATCGGACGGAGGTAGGCCTCCGGGACCCCGTTCGCCCGGACGAGCGCGACGCACGCCGCCTTCAGCGCGGCGGCCGAGTACGGGATCGTCATCCGGTAGATCTTCGCGCTGTTCGCGAACCGCTCGAGATGCTCGTCCAGCCGGAAGATCGCCGGCCCGTCGGGCGTGCTGTGGCAGCGGATCCCTTCGAAGACGGCGTAGCCGTAATGGAGCGCGTGCGAGAGGACGTGGACGCGCGCTTCCCCCCAGGGGACGAGTTCGCCGTTGAGCCAGATCTTCTTGAGGGCACGAAGGGCGACCATGCCCGGACGAGCCGCCGGCGAGCGGATAGAGCCGGGGTCAAGACGGATTCACGGCCGCGGCGCTCGTCAATTCGGAATGACCCCGGTTTCATCAGGTTCCCCCCGCCTCCGGACGTTGGGGGCGCTCCGGTGATCGAGATCCGGTTCCACGGCCGCGGCGGCCAGGGGAGCGTCGTCGCTTCCGAGCTGCTCGCGCAGGCCGCCTTCCTCGACGGGAAGTGGCCCCAGAGCTTCCCGTTCTTCGGGGTCGAGCGGCGGGGCGCCCCCGTGACGGCGTACGCGCGGATCGACTCGAAACCGATCGCCCTCCGCACGTCCATCCCCCGGCCCGACGTGGTCGTGGTGCTCGACCCCGGATTGCTCGCGACGACCTCGGTCACGGAAGGGATGCGGCCCGACGGCCTGTTGCTCGTCAGCACCTCTCGACCGGTCGAGTCCCTCGCCGCCCCGCCGGGGGTCCGTCGGGCCGCCGTCGACGGCACCCAGATCGCCCTCGCCCACGGCCTCGGCACCGCGATGCTCCCGATCGTGAACACTGCCGTGCTCGGGGCGCTCGCCCGGGCCACTGGGATCGTCCGTCCCGAGGCGCTCGACCGCGCGATCCGCGGCTTCGTCCCGGCCCACCCCGAGGAGAACTGCGCGGCCGCGCACGACGGCTACGCACAGCTCCGCACGGCCGACCCCGGCGGCGTTCCCTTTCTCGCGCCGGCCGCGCCGACCGTCGTTCCCGGCCCGTTCCCCGACGGGCCGATCGCGATCCGTTCGAGCGAATCGATCCACACCGCCGCCTGGCGGACGTTCCGCCCCGTTATCCACCTCGAGCGCTGCACGCGCTGCAACTTCTGCTGGAAGTTCTGCCCCGACGACGCGATCGAGCTCGACGCCGGGGGGTTCCCCCGCGTCCGGGAGGCGTACTGCAAGGGGTGCGGGATCTGCGCCGCCGAGTGCCCGCCCCGGACGATCGAGATGGCGGCGGAAGGGTAGGAGGGTCGGCCGATGACGATGCAGGTGATGTCGGGGAACTACGCGCAGTCGTACGCGGCGAAGCTCGCCCGGGTTCAGGTCGTCTCGGCGTACCCGATCACCCCGCAGACCTCCATCGTCGAGAAGCTCGCCGACTTCGCCGCGTCGGGGGAGCTCCCGGCCCAGTTCGTGAAGGTCGAGTCCGAGCACAGCGCGCTCCAGGTCTGCGTCAGCGCCGCGGCGCTCGGCGCGCGCACCTACACCGCGACCTCGAGCCAGGGGCTCCTCCTGATGCACGAGTTGCTCCACTGGGCGTCGGGGATGCGGGCCCCGA
This sequence comes from Thermoplasmata archaeon, assembly GCA_035499455.1. Lineage (GTDB taxonomy): Archaea > Thermoplasmatota > Thermoplasmata > Lutacidiplasmatales > UBA184 > Lutacidiplasma. The sequence goes on from DATJYS010000005.1 coordinate 491,383, forward strand.
TCGTGATGGGCGTCGTGAACCGGGCCGTGGCCCCTCCGTGGAACATCGGGGCAGACCACACCGACACGATGAGCCAGCGGGACACCGGCTGGATCCAGTTCTACGCCGAGAGCAACCAGGAGGTTCTCGACACGGTGCTCGAGGCGTACCGCCTCGCGGAGGAGCCGGACGTGCGGTTGCCGGTGATGGTCTGCGAGGACGCCTTCTACCTGTCGCACACCGTGGAGCCGGTCGACGTGCCGGCCGCCGGCGTCGTCGACGGCTTCCTCCCCCCCCGCGCGCCCCTCGCCACGCTCTCGCCCGGCACCGTCGCGCGGCTCGGCTCGTTCACCGGACCGGACCACTACGTCGAGTTCCGCCACCACGTCGCGGAGGCGATGGAGCGCGTACCGGCCGTGTTCGCGGACGTGGAGTCGGAGTATCGCCGCGCCGTCGGCCGCGATCACGGCGGCGCGGTGCCCCTCTATCGGACGGACGACGCCGACGCGGTCCTCGTCACGATGGGCACGATGACGACCACGGCGCGGGGCGTCGTGGACGAACTGCGGGCCCTCGGGCGGAAGGTCGGCCTCGCGAAGTTGCGGCGGTTTCGACCGTTCCCCGAGGAGGAGCTGCGGGCGCTCCCCGCGTCGGCCGCTCGGATCGGCGTCGTCGATCGGTCGTACACGTTCGGGCGCGCTGGCCCGGCGGCCACCGAGGTCGCGGCGGCGCTGTACGCCGCGCCTCACCGGCCCGACCTCACCGCGTTCTATGCGGGGATCGGCGGCCGGGACGTGACCCCGTCCGAGGTCCGGTCGATGTACGCCGCGCTGCTCTCGGGGGTCGCTCCGATCCCGCAGTGGGTCGATCTCGCGCCGTCGGAGGTGACGGTCGATGGCTAAGCTCACGATCCCCGCGGAGGAGCGGATGTACCCCGGCCACGCGGCGTGCCCCGGCTGCGGGCCCGCGCTGGCGATGCGCCTGCTCCTCAAGGGGCTCGGGCCGCGGACCGTGGTCTCTATCCCGGCGTGCTGCTGGACCGTGATCGCGACGCCCTACCCCACGACCGCGCTCGGGGTCGCCGTCCTCGACAACCCGATCGAGGCGACCGGGGCCTCGATCTCGGGGTTGCGCGCGGCCGCGGATGCCCTGGGGTGGAACGACGTCCAGGTCGTCGGCTTCGCCGGCGATGGGGGGACGGCCGACATCGGTCTCCAGTCGCTGAGCGGGATGCTCGAACGGCGAACCGATGCGCTCTATGTGATGTACGACAACGAAGCGTACATGAACACGGGCGTCCAGCGCAGCGGCGCGACCCCGTGGGGCGCGTGGACGACCACGACGCCGGTCGCGGGGGCACTCCGCGGCAAGATGGAGTCGAAGAAGGACGTCATGGCGATCGTGCTGGCGCACCGGCCGGCGTACGCGGCCACGCTCAACCCGAGCTTCCCCGAGGATTTCGAACGAAAGGTCGCCCGCGCTCGCGGGATCTCGGGGCCCCGGTTCTTCCACATCTACGCGGCGTGCCCGCCCGGGTGGAAGTTCGACTCCTCGGAAACGATCGCCCTCGGTCGCCTCGCCACCGACACCGGCGTGTTCCCCCTGTACGAGGTCGAAGCCGGTCGGTATCGGATCACGCGGAAGGGCGGCGCCCTCAAGCCGGTCGCGGAGTATTTCGAGGCGCAGGGGCGGTTCCGCCACCTGACCCCCGAGGAGATCGGCCGCGCCCAGGAGGAGGTCCGGGCGAACTGGGAACGTCTGAGCCGGCTCGAGACCGCGGTGTAGCGAACCGTCGGAGCGACCCTCTCGGGCCGGTCCGACCGGTCCCCTGCCGCCCCGGAAGCGAACGACCCCCGCCGGACGTCCGGGGGGGTGGTGCCTAAGCGCGCGCCGCCCTCCCCCGGGGAGGGAATCGGCCCGTGCAGGGAAGTACCTGGCGCGAAAAATATGTGTTAGGACGCTTGGATACTGTGCTCGTACTGTTCGCGCTCGTCCTCAGCGCGATCTTCCTCTCCCTGTCCTACCTGACGGGGAGTCTCTACCTCAAGGGGGTCGGGGTGGGGTTGCTCATCGCGGGGGTGACCAGCGCTATCGCCTATCTGTACCGGTCGAAAATGGCGGCGCGCTGAGCCCTGCGGGGCGCCCCGCATCCTAGGAGGGAACGCCGGCCGCTCCCGCGGTGCGCGCGAGGGGGGAACGGCGGTGGGGATGGGCCGGGACGGATTCGAACCGTCGATCTCCGCGTTGTAAGCGCGACGTCATCACCCCTAGACCACCGGCCCGCGCTCGGGGCGAGACGACTCGTCGGTCTTGGGGGTGTCGGTCGAGGCGTGCTCGCGGTGGCGGACCCGAACTGCGATCCCGTGCGCGAGGTCGGTCATCATCGGCCCGGGCAGCGCCGCCTCGCCGACCCCCGCGAGGGTGCCGTCCCGAAGCAGCACAACCGAATCCCCGACGCGGATCTGCGGGTCGGCCGACCGAACACCGGGGACGAACAGGTCGCCGGTGAGCGGCAGCGTGGGGTCGACCGAGACCGCGAGCGGGAACTCCGGGGCGAGCCGCCGCGCCCCCGCGACGGTTAGATGGAACAGCCCGCGCTCCTCTCGGACGGTCGCGAGGTCGGTCTTCCCGTCGGTGATCCGTTGGAACCACGGCGGTCCGGCAAGGCGCACGGGCGGAGCGAACAGTCGCTCGGCGGCAGGCCGGCCGAACTGGAACGCCGCGAGCTCGCGCAGCTCCTCGCGGACCACCGCGAGCGGTCCGCCGGGGACGGGAGCGGCGGAGTCGAGCACGCCCGAGACCGCGGCTCGGAGCGCATCGAGGGCGGCGGGCGACGTCGTGCGCCCCTCGGGGACCGTCCACACCGACGGCACCGACGAGGGGAAGCGGGCCGAAAGGAAGGAGTACTCCTCGGCGTCGAGATGGGCGATCGCGGCCCGGTACGCCCCGCTGCGGAGCAGATGGTCGAACGCCTCCTCCACCATCCGGCGCTCCCCCTCCGTCCAGTCGCCGGTGACGGGGATGTCGTAGTGGCGCGCCGGCGGGACGTCCTCGAGCTCCCGGGGGACGAGGCCTATCGGAGACGACACCGAGACGACGTGCAGACGCTCGAGTCCGGGCAGGCCCTCCAGCGCGCCGAGGAATCTACGGTGCGAGCGGGAATTGCGGTACGGTTTCGTCTTCGAGCACGGGACGAGCAGCAGGACCGCCTTCGCGTGGGGCGGGCGGTACCGCTCGATCAGGCGGCGGCGGAAGCGGAGCATCTCGGGTCGCCGGTGCGACTCCGCTAGCACGTACGTCCGTGACGCGTCCGCGGCCACGGGGGTCCGCTGCTCCAGGAGCGGTCCGAGCTCCCGGTCGGCGTAGCGAAGCATCTCGGCCAGCGCCGGCTCGGCGGTGAGCCGGGACTCGACGAGCTCTCGGAGACGCCCGGCCCGCAGCGCGGCCCGCGTCTCGACGATGGCGCGGCGATACTCCTCGACGACGTGGGCGTCGAGCGTTCCGGCCGGATCCGCGACGCACGCCAGACAGGGGCACGCCCGTTCGCGCCGGATCGGGACCGGGTCGACCGCGCCGAACGAACTGGTCAGATAGGTGCCGCGCGCCGCCTCGACCCGGCCCTCGACCGTGTCTACGAGGTCGATTCCGAGGTAGGCGAGGAGCGCGATCCGATGCGGCAGCGCGACGCGAGGGGCCCAGAGGAGGGGAGCCGACCCCACGTCGGTGCGCAGGGCCCGGATCGCGGCGACGAACGGCGCCCCCTCCGCCCAGAGCGCCCGTGCGTTGCCGAGGAGGACGATGTCGGGGCGCGCGGCGCGCAGTTCCCCGAGCTCGGCCGTTCCGGCAGGCGCGTGGACCAGGAACGCCCCGTCTGCCACGGGGAGCACCGTGGGCCCCCCTGCGGCGACCTCGGGAGCGAGCACCGGGACGTCGAAGCGAACGCTCGCCGCTCCGTCCGAGAGGCGAAGCCGGCGCTGGCCGACCGGACCGTCCTCGGAGCGGATCGAAGGCCCCGGCCCGTCCTCGGCTCCTACCCGGCTCTCGAGCAGGGCGGGGGTGGCGATGCGGACGGCGCCGGCCGACGCCGTGCCGAGTACGGCCAATCCCTCGAGGCGCTCGACGGTGCGTGACACGTTCCCGGGGGACCCGGCGCCCGCGGGTCGAGCCGAAGACGGCACGGCGCTCATTAGCTCGCCGTCCGCCGGCGCCCGTCGGCTACCCGGGCCGCGCGAGCGCGACCGCCGGCACGAACAGGGCGACGGCGACGCCGGCGAGGAACAGAAGCCCGAGCGCGATGTGCCGGTCGAACGGGATGCGCACCTCAGTCGGACGTGCGGCGAGACGCGCATCGGTCGCCGCGACGACGAGGCCCATCGCACCGAGCGCCACGAAGTACGGTAGCGGAAGATCGAGCCCTACCCCGAACACGGCGAAGAGGACGAGCGCTCCGGCGTGCAGCGCCGCGACGAGCCGCACCGATGCGGATCGGCCGAGGCGCACCGGGACGGAGAAGAGCCCGAGCGCCCGGTCGCTCTCCAGGTCCCCCAGGCTGTGGACCGTCTCGAACGCCGTCCCCCAGAGGAGCAGCGCGCCGACCGCCGGGAGGACCGCGAGCGGAAGGCTGCCGCGTACCGCGATGTACACCGCGGCCGGCGTCGCGGCCTCGACCAGGCCGAGGAACGCGGTAGTGAACGTCGTGACGCGCTTCGTGTAGCTGTAGCCGAAGACGAGCGCGAGGGCGACCGGGGCGAGGTAGAACGCGAGCGGATTGAGCAGGTACGCCGCCGCGATGAGGAGGGCGGCGCTCGCGGCCGCGAACGAGAGCGCGAACGCCGCCGAACGTTCCCCGGTGACGAGCGCCCGCCCCCGCGTGCGGGGATTGGCCGCGTCCAGCCGACGGTCGACGTAGCGGTTGAAGCTGTGGCCGGCGTTCCGCGCGGCGACGAACGCGAGCACGACCAGCGCGGCCGTGCGCCACGTCGGCCAGCCGCCCGCGGCGAGCAAGAGGAACGCGAGCGCGAACGGGAGGTTCAGGCCGAGGTTCTGGATCTCGAGGAACCGGCCGAGGCCGGTCCGGGGGGGGACCGGCGGTGCGGGAGCCGCGCTCACCGGGCCTGCCGACCCAGGAGGGCCGCGAGCGTCGCGTCCCCGCGCATCACCCGCTCGGCGGCCGCGGCGGCGCCCGGATCGGACCGGATCTCCTCGGGCCACGGCCGAGGGAACCCGTCCTCCGGGCGTTTGCGGGTCGCGTCGATGCCGACCTTCCCGCCGATGTTGGGGATCGGATTCGAGATGGAAAGCTGGTCGACCGGCCCTTCGACGAGCTCGAGGTCGTGCGCCGGGTCCGCCTGCAGGCCGACCCGGTAGAGCACCTCGGAGAGGTCGTGCACGTTGACATCCTCGTCGACCACGACGATGTACCGGGCGAACATCATCTGGCCGAGCCCCCAGAGGGAGTGCATCACTTTGCGCGGGTGTCCGGGGTAGGCCTTACGGATCGACACGATCGCGACGTTGATGAACAGCCCTTCGAGGGGTAGGTTCATGTCGACGAGCTCGGGCAGGACGAGACGGATGACCGGCCGGAAGATCCGCTCGACCGACTTGCCGAGGACGGCGTCCTCGGTCGGCGGCCGGCCCGTGACGGTGCCGAGGTAGACGGGGGTCGCGCGGTGCGTGACCTGCGTCACGTGGAAAACGGGGAACGGTTCGGGCGCCGAGTAGTAGCCTGTGTGGTCGCCGAACGGGCCCTCGACCGCGCTCTCGGCCGGGTCGACATACCCCTCCAGCACGATCTCCGCGTGGGCCGGGACCTCGAGATCGATCGAGCGGGCCGGGACGAGCTCGACCGGCTCGGAGCGGACGAACCCGGCGAAGGCGAAGTTCGAGAGGCCTTCGGGCACGGGCGCGAGGCCGGAGAAGACGGTCGCGGGGTCGGCGCCGATCACCGCCGCGACGGGCATCTTCTCCCCGCGGGCCGCCCATTTGCGCAGATTGTTCCGACCGACCCGATGGATCTGGGCGTGGAATCCCAGGGTGTCCCGGCCGTACTGCTGCAGGCGGTAGATCCCCGCGTGCGGCTCCCCGGTCTCGGGGTCCTTCGTGAGGACGACGGGGATGGTGATCGTCCGGCCCCCGTCCTTCGGCCAGCATTTCAGGATCGGAAGCCGGTCGAGGTCGACGATCGGCTCCACGACCTCCTGGCAGGGGCCCGAGCGCACGCGCTTCGGAGCGAGCGAGCGCAGCGTCGAGAGCGTCTCGATCGTGCCCCCCAGATCGCGCATCGCGCCGACGATCCCCGCCGGGGGGCGAAGGTGGACGAGCTTCTCGATCCGGGCCGCCACCTCCTCGACCCGCTCCGAGCCGAGAGCGAGCGCGATGCGTCGATCCGAGCCGAGGACGTTCGTGGCGACGGGCATGCTCGCCCCGGGGACGTTCTCGAAGAGGAGCGCCGGCCCGTCGGCCCGGAGCACCCGCTGGGTGACCTCCGTGATCTCGAGGTCCCGGGAGACCGGCGCTCGGATGCGGGCGAGGTCGCCCTTCGCCTCGAGCGCCTCCAGGAACTCGCCGAGCGACCGGAACGCCACGAAGCCGGGCGAGCCCCGCCGGTTATTAAACGGGCGGCGGAGCGGCCGGGAGGTTCATATCGGAACCTCGGTTGGGGCGCGCGATGCAGTCGGTGACCCTCGAGTTCCGGACGGAGGACCTCGTCCTCCTCGGGGTGATCCCGCCCCGCCTGTTCGAGCGGTATGAGGAGGTGGAGCTCCTGGAGACGCTGCGGCTCGAGCAGGGCTGGCGCCTCGAGCTGCTGCGGATCCGGCGCCGGGGCCCCCTCAAGAGCGCCCCGGAGCTCGAGCGCGAGTCCCGGCGGATCCGCGCGCTCTACGGCCTCGAGAGCTTCGAGCTCGTCGAGCGCCGGCCGCGGACCCGGGACTACATCGTCCTCGTTCGGCAGCGCAACCCCGACCGGCTCCGCCGGTGGCTCACCCTGGCCGGGGGGGAGATTGCGCCGGTCGCCCCGTTCCGTCTGTCGGCGGACCGGGTCGTGGCGTCGTTCCACGGAGACGAACGAGCGATCCGACGCGTGCTGAAGCGTCTCGACCGGGAGGAGTTCCCGTACCGGGTCGTCCGGGCCGGCGCCCACCCGGTGCTCGCCGACCCCGGTGCGGCCGCGCTCACCCCCTTGCAGGCGCGCATGCTCGCGCGGGCGTGGGTCCTCGGCTACTACGCCGTGCCGCGCCGGGTGACCCTCACCCGCCTCGCCCGCCAGAGCGGCCGCAGCGCCCCGGGGCTCGGCAAGGTGCTCCGACGGGCCGAGGGCCGCCTGGTCGCTCGGTGGCTCGCGACCGAGGGAGCGATCCCGGCGGCGGAGAGCGAGGGGCCGTCCGCGCCCTCGCCCGAGGGGTAAAGAGTCCTCTTGGCTCGGCGGGCCGTGGCGTCGAGACGACGGACGATCACCGTCGAGCGCGTCGCCGGCGCGCCCGCCGTCCCGATCCCCGCACGCGCCACCGAGGGGTCGGCGTGCTTCGACCTCGCCGCGGCGGAGGCGGTCGAGCTAACGCGCGGCGAGGTCCGGCTCGTCCGGACCGGCCTACGGATGCGCTGCCCGACCGGCACGTTCCTCGAGGTCCGGCCGCGCAGCGGCCTCTCCTCCCGCGGGGTGCTCATGGTGAACGCTCCCGGGACGATCGACCGCGACTACTCTGGCGAGATCCGGGTCCCGCTCACGTTCCTCGGGGACGGGAAGTACGCGATCGCCGTCGGTGACCGGATCGGGCAGCTCCGGCTCGTCGAGGACGTCGGCGCGATGTTCCGGATCGGCCGGGTCGCCCCGCTCCCCTCCCGCCAGGGAGGGTTCGGGAGCACCGGCCGCTAGGGGAATTCGGAGAGGAGGCGCTGCACCGGCTTGGCCGGGGGGGCGGAAGGAAGACGCCCTCGGCTCGCCTCGGCCTCGACCCGCTCCAGGATCTCGTGCATTCGGCGCTCGCGCGCGGAGGCGGACCGGTGCAGCCCGACGTCCCGCGTCCCCTCGGCGACGAGCACGACGGCGCGCCCCGCGCGCGCCCGACCGGTGCGGCCCCGCCGTTGGATCGTCCGGATGACGTCGGGGATCGGCTCGTAGAAGACGACGAGGTCGGTCGCGGGGATGTCGAGCCCCTCCTCGGCCACCGACGTCGCGACGAGGCAGTTGACGGTCCCGGCGCGAAACCGGTCGAGCACGGCGACCTGCTCCTTCTGGGAGAGCCCCGGGGTCGGTCCGGTATCGGCCTGGCCCACGAACCGGGCCGGCCGCACCGCGGGGTCGGCGAGCCGCTCGAGCTCGGTCGCGACCCGGTCGACGGTATGGCGGTACTGGGAGAAGACGATCACGCGCGCGGCCGAGCTTCGGTGCAGCTCGTCGCGCACGATCCCGACGGCGGTCGCGAGCTTCGGGTGCTCTATGTCGAGCCGCTCGAGGATCCGGAGCACCTCGACGACCTCGGGATCGGCGAGGAAGGTGCGCTGGGCGGGGGTGAGGCGCTTGCCGCCGGTCGGCGTCTGCCGCGCGAGAAAATCCCGGAGAGTATCGACCCCCTGGCTCTCGATCAGCTCGAGGGCGTGCAGCTCCTTCATCGCCACCGCCTGGGCGGTGACGGCCTGCCAGAGCGACGCCGAGCTCGGGTCCCCCTGGGACCGCGCCGCCGCGATCTGGCGGTGGAGCCGGCCGCCGGCCTCGAGGAGGCTCCGCCGGTTCACGTCGCCCCCGGGGAGGACGGAGAGCCGGTGCAGGATCTCTCCCTGACGGGCGACCGCCGTCCGCAGGAGGACCGCGAGGTGCCGCACCTCGGGAGGGACGGTGACCGCGACCGTCTCGACGCCGATCCCCTGGAGGTACGGCGCGACGTCCGGGCTCAGCTCCGTGCGGTACTCGAACCGCTCGATGCCGAGGTTCGCCCAGACCTCCTGCACGCGCGCGAGGCTCCCCCCGGGGGATGCGGTCATCGCGAGCACCCGCGCCCGGGGCCCCTCGCGGTTGGAGCGGCCGATCGCGACGTACGGGTAGTCGCCGACGGCCCGATGGGCCTCGTCGACGACGATCAGGGAGAACGACGCGAGCGGGAATCCCCCGTCCCTGAGGTCGTTCGCCACCACCTGCGGGGTCGCCACGACGACCTGCGGGGGCCGCAGCAGCTCGGCCCGCCGGTCGGGGGCGATCGCCCCGGTCAGGACGAGCGGGTCCGGGGCGTAGAGGGTAGAGGCGACCGATCGCGCGTGCTGCACCACGAGCGGGCGCGTCGGAGCGAGGAAGAGGATCGACTCGGTCGGACGCCGGAGCAGGCACTCGGCCGCGACGCGGAGGGCGATCGCGGTCTTGCCGAGCCCGGTCGGGAGCACCACGAGCGTGTTGCGCTCGATCGCGGCGGCCGCGATCGTCCCCTGGTAGAGCCGGTCCTCGAGCGTTCCGGGACGGATCCGCGGGTGTTCCACGGTGCTCATCGGCGCGCCGTCCCATCGGCGGAAACCCCCTCGGTCTTTATTAACGGGGGGACTCGCGGCGGTGTGCTCCCGGTGCTCCTCGTCGTTCTCCTCGTCGCCGCTTCGATCGCGGTCCTGCTGGGGCAGGGGGTGGCGATCCTCCTCGCCTACGAGATGCCGCGGCTGGACGCCGCGCCGCCCGAGCGGCCCGCCCGACCCCGCGGCAGGGTGAGCGTCGTGATCGCCGCCCGCAACGAGGGGGCCGAGCTTCCGGGGACCCTCGACGCGCTCCTCCTCCAGGATTACCCCGAGCTCGAGGTCGTCGTCGTGGACGGAGGCTCCACGGACGGGAGCCGAACCGAGGTCGATCGGCGCGCCCCCCGGGTCCGATGGATCGACGAGCCCCCGCTTCCCCCCGGCTGGGTCGGGAAGAACTGGGCGTGCTCGGTCGGAGCCCAGGCGACGGACGGCGAGTGGCTATTGTTCCTGGACGCCGACGTCCGCCTCGCCCCCGCGACGGTCCGCACGACCGTGGAGTGGGCGGAACGCGAGGGCGCCGAGCTCGCGACGATCGCCCCCCGGCTCGAGATGGTCGGGTTCTGGGAGCGGACGGTCCTCCCGTTCTACGTTCAGATGGTCCTCACGACGTTCCGTTCTCCGCACACGAACCGCGACCGGTCGAAGAGCGCGATGGCGAACGGCCAGTACTGGCTCGTCCGCCGCGTCGACTATCGCGCTCTCGGGGGCCATGAGGCCGTCCGGGCGCAGATCCTCGAGGACGTCGCGATCGCCCGACGCTTCCGCGCCGCGGGAAAGCGGCTCCGCCTCGCCTGGGCTCCCGATCTCGCGACGACCCGGATGTACACCGACCGGCGCGAGCTGTTCGAAGGGCTCGCGAAGAACGTGCACGGCACCCGATTCTCCGCGGCCCGACAGGTGGGGCTCCTCGCGTTCCTGGTCGGCCTGTTCTGGCTGCCGCTCGGCCTCCTGCCGTTCGGAATCGTCACGGGCAGCGTGCCGCTCGTCCTCTGCGGGGCGCTCCTGTACGTCGCCCTGTTCGGCAAGCACGTAGCGTTCGCCCGGACGACGGGGGCGCCCGCCGCGTACGGCCTGCTCTATCCGGTCGCCGTGGGGTTCTACGTGGCCGCCGTCCTGACGTCGCTGGTCCGGGGGCTCCGGGGCCGGGGCGTCCCGTGGAAGGGTCGGACGTACCCGCTCCGACCGTGACGCCGCGTCCGAACCGCTATCAGGGCCACCGTGCTCGCGGCCGGCGATGCCGTCCGGGAGCGAGACGTCGTACGGTCTGATCATCGGCGGTCGCGAGATCCCGTCGGGAGACGACGAGCGCCGGCCGGTGCTCGACCCCGCGACGAACCGCCCGATCGCCGAGGTCGCGGCGGGGGGGCGCGACGACGCCCGGCACGCGCTCGAGGTCGCGGACGCCGCGTTCCGCGGCTCGGGCTGGGCCGGGGACGACGGCGCGAAGCGCGCGAAGGCGCTCGGCCGCCTCGCCCGCCTGCTCGAGGAGGCGCAGGAGCCGTTCGCGCTCCTCGAGACCCGGAACATGGGGAAGACCCTGCGGGAGTCCCGCCTCGACATCGGGTTCGTCGTGCGGACCCTCGAGTACGTCGCGGGGCTCGCCGACAAGATCCAGGGCGAGACGATCCCGGTGCCGGGGAGCCGGCTCGACTACACGGTGCGCGAGCCGCTCGGAGTGACCGTCCACATCGCGCCGTGGAACTATCCGCTCCTGCTCGCGGTCCGGTCGGTCGCGCCCGCCCTGGCCGCCGGCAACGCGGTCGTCCTGAAGCCGGCGACCCTCACGCCGCTCACCGCGGTCGCGTTCGCGCGGCTCGCGTCGGCGGCCGGGATCCCCGACGGGATCCTGAACGTCGTCACGGGGCCCGGCAGTGAGGTCGGGGAGGCGCTGATCGACGACCCCCGCTGCGCCTCCGTCTCGTTCACCGGGAGCCTCGAGGTCGGCCACCGCATCGCGGAGGCGGCGGCGCGCCGCCTCGTTCCCACCACGCTCGAGCTGGGCGGCAAGAGCCCGGTGATCGTCTTTCCCGACGCGGACCTCGACCGGGCCGCGCGCGCGGTCGCCTTCGGCATCTTCGGGAACGCGGGGCAGATGTGCTGGGCAGCGTCCCGCCTCATCGTCCACGAGAGCGTCCGGCCGGCGTTGCTGGAGCGGCTGAAGAAGATCGCCGAGGCGACGAAGCTCGGGCCCGGCACGGAGGAGACCACCGAGATGGGTCCGGTCGTCTCCCGCGAGCAGGCGGAGAAGGTGCTCGAGTACGTCGAGATCGCCCGGGCCGACGGCGGGACGGTCGTCGCGGGCGGCGCGCGCTCGTCAGAGCCCCGCCTCGCGGACGGCAACTTCCTCCTCCCGACCGTCGTCGACGCCCTCCCCGTGAGCTCCCGCGCCGTCCGCGACGAGATCTTCGGCCCGGTCCTCGCGTCGAGCGCGTTCACCGACCCGGACGACGCGGTCCGCCAGGCGAACGACACCCGCTTCGGGCTGTTCGCCGCCGTCTGGACGCGGGATCTCGCGACGGCCCACACCGTGGCCCGCCGCCTCGAGGCGGGGATGGTCGCGGTGAACGAGAGCCCCATCACCTTCCCGCAGACGCCGTTCGCCGGATTCAAAGAGAGCGGGCTCGGCTTCGAGCAGGGGATCCGCTCCGTCGAGCCGTACACCCGCCGCAAGAACGTGCTCGTGAACCTCTCGGTGCCGAAGAAGCGGCCGTAGCCACGAGGGCCGGTTCGTACGAAACGCCCAAAGAACCCCCCTCCGCTCCTCGGCCCGATGGCCGCCGAGCTTGCCGGGGCGCCGGCCGATCGCTCGGCGTGGGGCTCGTGCCGGTTCTGCGGGGTCGCGGTCCCGCCCGGCGCCGCGCACTGCGAGATCTGCGGCGCCGACCACCCGGTGCCGGCGGGGACGCGGGCCCCCCGAGCGGTCCGTCACCGCATCCGCTGGACGGCGGCCCTGCGCACGTTCCTGGTCGTCGGCGTCGTCCTCGGGCTCGCCTACACGATCATCGACGCCGAGTGGACCGGTCCCCCGAACGTCGCGGACCCGCTCACGACGGCCGGGGTCCACGTGATCCCCGTCGGCACGGAGTACGTCCTCGCCGGGGACATCTCCGGCGGCGACTACGTGATCGGCAACTTCACGACGATCGACCCGAGCGGCCTCAGTCTCGCGATCGTCGTCTACAACGCGAGCCAGTGGGAGGACGTCAACGAGGGCAAGCCCGCCATCTCCGCCTGGTCCGCCCCCGACTCTCCGGCCGGGCGGATCGTCTTCGCCGCGCCCTACACCGACCTGTACTACTTCGTCTTCGGGAACCCGTACGCCCCGTCGAGCAACCTCACCGTCACCGCGTACATCACGACGGAGTACGAGTCGAACGTCGGGGACGAAGGGACCGGATAGGGCGCCCTAGGCGTCGGGGGCTTCGTCTGCCTCGCCGGCCGAACCGTCGTCCGCGGAGCGGCGCAGCACTTCGGGGGGGATCTGGTCGGCGAGGTAGACGGTCTTGCCCGCCTGCATGATCACGATGCCGACCTCGCGGGCCCGCGCCGCGTCGATCTCGAGGATCGTCGGCTCGGGGGTGCGGACCTTGCCGGCGGCGCGGGCCGCGGCCGGGGTCTTCGAGAGGTGGACCTTCCGCCGGTCGGACGGCTTCAGGCCGACCTCGAGCACGATCGCCGACTCCTCGGCGGTCACGGGGAAGTAGAGGTAATCCGGGATGTTGTCGGTCGGGAGGTCGAGGTCGACCTCGAGCGTGTGGCCGTACGTCGCCCGCACCTTCTCGCCCCGCACCTCGTACCGCCCCTTCGCGTCGGTCTCGGCGATCGCGACCAGGTGGTGGGGGCGCAGCCAGTGGTACGCCGGGTGGCGACGGCCGATCGCCCGGACGATCTCGGGGAGGTCGATCCACCCCTGGGGGTCGATCGCGAGCCCGTACCGGTCCGGGAAGTGACGCAAGATGCCGGTCATCACGCGGCCGAGGTGGTCGAGCTCCCGGTCGTTCATCAGGAACCGACCGGCCTGCCCGCAGGTGGGGCAGACCTCGCCCCGGAAGTAGCCGTGCTGGGCGCACTCCTTCAGCATCGGAGGGGGCGCGCCATCACGCCTTGACCTTGTCGGCCGCCTTTTCGAAGTCGGTCAACAGATCGTCGTAGAGGTCGGTGAGGTCCTTGAGGGTCCGCTTCAGCACCTGCTGCGGCTTCTCGCCCTTCGTTCGCAGGAACAGGGTCGGCCGGTCGAGGTACGGGTGGCCGAGGAAGTAGCGGGCCTCGACGACCTTCTCCTCCTTCTGGAGCGCCTCGACGAGCGGGATCAGGAGCGTCTCCTCCCCCTTCGGGAATTCGACGCGGAGCAGGTCGTGCTCCTTCTCGACGACGCGAACTTCCATGGCGGGCCCCGGGAGGGCGACCCACCAGCCCCCGCTTCTTAAGGGTGGCGGCGGCCGCGTCGCCCCGGCCGACGCCCCTTTAACCCGCGCGGGCTCCGCGGCGCGGAGTCCGATGCGCTGGCTGGTCGTCGGGGGCGGGGCCCGGGAGCACGCGATCGCCGCGACGCTCGCCCGGGCCGGGGCGCGCGTCGCGGTCGCCAGCGCGAACGCCAACCCCGGCCTCGACCGCCTGGCGGAGACGACGGCCCGCGTCGACCCGAACGATCCGGAGCGCGTCGTCGCGTTCGCGAAGAAGGCCCGGGCGGAGGCCGCGGTGATCGGTCCGGAGGCGCCGCTCGCCGCCGGGGTGGCGGATGCGCTGCGCGCAGCGGAGGTCCCGACCGTCGGACCGGACCGCGCGGCGGCGCGGATCGAGTCCTCGAAGGGGTTCTGCCGCGAGCTGCTCGCCCGCCGGGGCGTGCCGGGGCAGCCGCGCTTTTCGGCCCCGAGCCGCGTGGAGGAGGTGGACGCGGCGATAGCCGGCTTTGACGGTCCGTTCGTCGTGAAGCCGGACGCGCTCACCGCCGGCAAGGGGGTCTGGGTCCAGGGGTCGGACTTCACGCAACCGAACGAGGCGGCGGTCTACGCGAAGTCGATCCTCCTGCAGGGCGGCCGGGTCGTCCTCGAGGAGAAGGTCGTCGGCGAGGAGTTCAGCCTGATGGCGTTCGTCACGGACTCCGGTGTCCACCCGATGCCGCTCGCCCAGGATTTCAAGCGGGCCCTCGAGGGGGACCAGGGAGGGAACACGGGCGGGATGGGCTCCTACTCGCAGCGGGACCACCTCCTGCCGTTCGTCGCCGCGGCCGACCGCGACCGAGCGCTCGAGGTCGTCGTCCGTTCGGTGGAGGCGCTGCGCGCGGAGGGCCTCTCCTACCGCGGGGTCCTCTACGGCGGCTTCATGCTCACCGCGGCCGGTCCGCGGCTCCTCGAGTTCAACGCACGGTTCGGCGACCCCGAAGCGATGAACGTCCTCACGCTCTACGAGGAGGGGAACTTCGACGGGCTGCTCTACGGGATCGCCACCGGACGCGTCGACCCGAACCTCCTGCAGTTCCGCCGACGGGCGACGGTCGTGAAGTACCTCGTTCCGCCGGGGTACGGAAGCCGGGCGCAGCCGGGGGGCCTGCTCTCGCTGGACGAGGAGGCGATCCGCGCCGAGGGGGTCCAGGTCTACTTCGGGGGCGTGGAAGCCGCCGGCCCGGGAACGGTTCGGCTCGGCAGCTCCCGGGGCGTCGCCCTCGTAGGGGAGGCGAGCGCCATCTTCGAGGCGGGGGTCCGGGTCGAGGCGGCCCTGCGGCACGTCCGCGGAGAGTTCTACGTGCGCCACGATATCGGCACGAAGGAGGATCTCGCCCGACGCACCGAGCACATGCGCCAGCTGCTCGTCCCCGGCGCGAAGGCGTCCCCCCTCCCGCTGAGCGTCGCCGCACCGGACGCCCCGCCGTCGAGCTCCGCCCCGGCCTGGCAGCGCGTCGGTTGAGCGAGCCCGCGAGCGAAGCGTCAAATAAGCACCCCCCGGTCGACGGTCCGCCATGTTCTGTCCGGATTGCAAGCGCCTGATGCGGCCCGACCGCCCCAAGGCGGTCTGGCGGTGCGCGTCGTGCGGCCGCACCGTGCCGCTCGGCCGGGGGGTCGAGGTGCGCTCCTCGACCCCGATCGAGCGGGAGGTGGCGGTCGTCGACGGAAAGACGCCGACGCTGCCGAAGACCGCCGAGACGTGCCCGAAGTGCGGCAACGGCGAGGCCTACTGGGTGCTCCGCCAGACCCGCGGGTCGGACGAGCCCGAGACGCGGATCTTCGAGTGCACGAAGTGCGGCCACAAGTGGAGGGACTACCAGTGAGCGCGGCCCCCGCGGGCGTCGACAAGATCGAGCGGGTCTTCGCGCCGGACGCCGTCGGCCAGACGGTGCGGATCCGCGGCTGGGTACTGCGCGGCCGCTCGTCCGGCGGGATCCTGTTCCTCCTCCTGCGCGACCGGACCGGCGTCGTCCAGGTGACGGGCCGGCGCGATCAGATCGGCGACGCCACGTACGCTGCGGTGGAGCACACGCAGGTCGAGGGGGCGCTGTCGGTCGAGGGGACGGTCGCGGAGGACCGCCGCGCCCCGGGCGGCCGCGAGGTGCGGGCGACCGGGTTCACCGTCGTCCACGCCGGGGAGCCGTTCCCGATCTTCGCGGAGCAGACGGAGGAGTTCCGGCTCGACATGCGCCACCTCGCGATCCGCTCGCAGGAGCACGTCGCGACGTTCCGGGTCAAGGCCGAGCTACTGCGCGCCTGCCGGGAGTTCCTCGACCGGGAGGAGGTCCTCGAGATGACGCCGCCGGTCCTCTCGGGGAACGCGGCCGAAGGGGGCGCGGAGGCGTTCCAGATCGACTACTTCGGCCGGCCGGGGTACCTCTCGCAGACCGCGCAGCTGTACCTCGAAGCGCTCCTGTTCCCGCACGAGCGGGTCTACGCGCTCACGCCGTCGTTCCGGGCGGAGAAGTCGCGCACCCCCCGTCATCTCACCGAGTATCTCCACCTCGAGGTCGAGCTCGCCTGGTGCGATCTCGCCGGCCTCCTCGCCTTCACCGAGCGGATGATCGAGAGCGTCGTCCGGACCGTCGCCGAGCGCCGCCCGAAGGAGCTCGAACTGCTCGGCCGGCCCCCGGCGGAGCTGCTCGCGGTGCGCGCCCCGTTCCCGAGGATGCGCTACGCGGAGGCGATCGACCGCCTCGCCGCGCAGGGGTTCCCCGTGAAGTTCGGGAGCGACCTCGGCACGGCCGAGGAGCGGGCGCTGACGATCGAGACGGGGACGCCGCTGTTCGTGACGCACTTCCCGCGGGAGCTCAAGGCGTTCTACATGCTCCGCTCGACGGACGATCCGCGCACGGTCGAAGCGGCCGACCTCCTCGCGCCCGAAGGGTACGGCGAGATGGTCGGGGCGTCGTGCCGCGAGACCGATGTCGCCCTCCTGAAGGAGCGGATCCGCGACGTCGGCGCGAACCCGGACGACTACGCGTGGTACCTCGACCTGCGGCGGCACGGCAGCGTCCCGCACGCCGGATTCGGCCTGGGGGTCGAGCGGATCCTGCGCTGGATGCTCCGGCGCGAGCACATCCGCGAGACGACGCCGTTCCCGCGGACCCCGGCCCGGCACACTCCGTAGCCGCGGCGCCGACGCGCGGTCCGGTGCGGTCGGGCCAGCAAGGTTCAAGAGCGCGCGCGCGCCTCGGCCGGCCGCTCGCTCATCGGGGGCCCCAGAGTGTCAACAGAGCACGGGTCGAACCGGGGGGCCGAGCGCCCGGCGCTCGCGCCCGTGCTGGTCGAGCGCATCACGCACTCCGACGTGCCCGCGATCTGCTCGCTGTACAAGAAGGTCTGGGAGGCCGAGCCGGCGGGCGTCCCGACCGATCTGCTCAAGGCATGGCAGCCGACCCCGCTCGAGTTCACGAGCTGGATGGAGGGGGTCACGTACTTCTCCGCGCGCCGCGACGGCCGGCTCCTCGGGGTGATCGGCTGCGAGCTGCGCCACGGCAGCTGCCACCTGGTGAACCTCGCGGTCGACCCCGAGGCGCGCCGCCAGGGGATCGGGAGCGCGCTCGTCGGCGCGACGATCGAGTGGGCGCGCCACGCGAGCTCGTCGTCGGTCTGGGTCGATTCGCTCGCGCGGTTCGTCGCCGCCGACAAACTGTTCAAGCGGCTCGGCTTCGCGCCCGCCGGCGCGCTCCATAAGCACGAGTGGAACGAGGACGTCCAGCTCTTCGAGCGGATCCTCTAGGCCCGGCTCTCTACCGCGTCCGCGACGGCGGCGGGGCGCTGTGGCTCGACGGCGAGCCGTGCGTCTGCTGCAGGCCCCGGAGCCGACGGATCCCTTCCTCGGCGCGGCCGTGGAAGACGTCGCGCGCCCCCTGGGCGAGCTCGGTCGCCTCCCGTTCCGTGGCGACCCCCTGGCGCCGTTCGCGCAGCAGGAAGTCCCCGTAGTCCGCGACGTACTTCGGCATCGCGGTCTTGAGCCTCTCGGTCGCGCGCAGGCGCAGCGCGCGGATCTGCTGCTTCAGCGCGGCGAGCCGGCCGGCGCGCAGCTCGGCCTCGAGCGCTCGCGCCGCGTCCGTGGGGTCCTGCGGCACCGGCAGGCCGAGCGCCTGGAGGTCCTTGAGCAGCGAGACGATCCGCTCGAGCTCCTCGCGCGCCTGGTCGAGGTGGCGCTCCTTCAGCGCGACGACGCGGTCGACCTGCTGGAACGTCGCGAGCGCGGCGGCGACGTCCCCGACGCGGGCCGCATGGAGCGCGTCGTCGATCTGCTCGCGTTCGAGACGGCTGTCGACGGCGTACGCCTCGAGGCGGGCGAGCCGGGACTTCTCCCGACGCTCCCACTCCTCGAACGCGGTGACGATCCGACGCTGGGCGAGGCGCTCGATCCCTCGGACGACCTCCGCCCACGGCTCGGGGTTCGGGGCGCTCCGTGCCGCCTCGACGGCCCACGGCGGCAGGCGGGGAAGTTCGACCCCGAGCGGCTCCGCCGACTCCGCCCACTGCCCAACCCGAGCGAGCCGTCGGCCCAGCTCCGCCGCGAACGGGTTCGTGGGCGATGCGGAGGCGGCCGGAGCGGGGCCTGTCGCCGACGGGCGCGCGACCCCGGGCGCCGGCCCCCCGCCCGCGTCGTCCGCTCCGTCGTCGAGGGAGAGGAGGGCATGGCACCGGGGACACACGAGGACGTCCTCGGGGACCGGGCTCCCGCAGCTCCCGCACACCCTCGGTCGGCCGGCCATCGCAACGATCGCCCGGCTATGGGGCTCGGAGGCTTATAGAAGGGCGGGCGCGCGCCGGCGATCCCGCTCCTCGGCCGACGCGGAGGGCGCCGCGCGGGAGATGCAGGGGGTGAGATTTGAACTCACGAACTCCTACGAGACCAGGACCTCAACCTGGCGCCTTTGACCAAGCTGGGCCACCCCTGCACGCTCGTCCGCGCGTAGGGGGGCGGCCGATAACCTTTGCGAACTCGGCCCCGGTCGCGACGACGCCTCCGCGCCCCCGCCGCAAAACGCCATGTACCGAAAGGACGTGCGGAGCGCCCGTGTCGGACGACCGGGACAGCGGGGCGACGGTCTTCATCGGCCTCAAGCCCACCATGACGTACGTCTTCCAGCTCGTCACGCAGCTGAACGCCGGTCCCGGACCCGTGATCGTGAAGGCGCGCGGGAACGCGATCGGCAAGGCGGTCGACGTCGTCGAGGTCGTCCGGCGGCGCTTCCTCGAGGGCCAGGTCGAGCTCGGCCGGATCACGATCGGGACCGAACGCCTCACCAACCGCGACGGGCGCGACGCGAACGTCTCCTCGATCTCGATCCCGCTCAGCCGGACCGGACCCCTTCCGCCGGGGGCGGGGTCGCCGCCGGAACCGGGGACGCCGGAGCCGGGACGGCCGGCGACGTAGGTTCTCCGCCCGCCCGCACGACCCAGGTGCCCGCCCAGAGGTCACCGATGCGCTGGCGCTCCAGCGTGAGGGCAATCGCCAGCACGCCGAACGAGCCGAGCAGGGCGACCCCGCCCACCACCACCGCGAAGATCCCGGCGCCCGCGAACAGCCCGCCCGGGATCTCCACGCCGAGGATCGAGGTCGTCCCGGCGCCCGCGCCCTTCTCCGCGACGGCGAGCGCCACCGCGCCGCCGATCGCCACGAGCGAGAGGATCGGAGCGAGGGGGAGGTTGCGCACGAGCGCGCTCAGTCCGTCCGGGCGTCCGAGGGTCCGGTCGCGCACCGCGATCCCGATCGCCGCTTTGCCGAGGGTCGTGCCGGTGTACGCTTCCGTGACGGTGAAGTACAGCAGGGCGACCGCGATGGTTCCGACGATCGCCGTGTTGAACGGGAGGCTGAGCGCGACGGCGTCGAACCCGCCCCGGGTCGTCCGGACGATCGCCCCGAAGAGGAGGAGCGCCGGGAGCGTGACGACCGCGAGGTCGATGGCGAACGCCGCCGACCGCTCCCCGATCGACGCGAACCGCCGCAGCGCCAGTTGCCTCCCGGCGAGGACGAGCCAGCGCGCCGTGAGCCACGCGCGATAGCCCTCCCGGGGGTCGGCCGTTCCCGAGCCGGCGACCCGTGCGAGGTTGGCATGGTCGCTGACGAGCCACCCCGGCACCGCAAGCCCCTGCCACGGTCGCTCCTCCGTGCCGGGGGGCGCTCCGAGGAGCGTGCGCGCCTGCGTCGCGGCGGAGCGCGCCGCGGCGACGGACGATCGCATCGACCCGGCGAGGTCTCCCGCGACCCCGGCGCGGTACGCCTCCTGGAGGTGGCGCACGGGGGACGGGGCGGGCGCCGGCAGGGGCGCGCCGATCGGCGCCCAGCCGCGGCCCTGGCCGACGTGGACGAGGAGCGCTCCGGCGAGCGCGAGCAGGCCGGAGAGGTAGACGAGGTCGAGGACGCCGGCACCGCCGACGACGTAGAGGCCCCCGGCGCCGCTGCCGTAGAGCGGGGGCTCGCGGAGCAGGTCCGCACCGATCAGCACGCCGACCGTCCCGGCGAGCAGCGCGCTCGGCAGCGCGAACCCCTCCTCCCCCGAGAAGAACCGGGGCGCGAGCAGCCCGGCCGCGATCCCCGCCGCGATCGGGGGGAGGAGGTAGTACGGATAGGACTCGACGATCCCGACCCCGGGGATCGCGCTCGACCCGGCGAACGTGAGGAGCATCACCCCGGTCGAGAGCCCGAGAAGGAAGCCGCCGCGCGGGGCGATGCGGTCCGGCGACCCGCGGTCGACCAGGGCGGCGAACGCGCAGACGGCGAGCCCGACGATGCCGACGAGGAGCACGGCCGTCCCGGGAGCGCCGAGGCCCGTCGCCCGTCCGATCCGCGCCAGCGTCGGCGCGGCGGCGGGGAGGACGACGACCAGCATCGCGCCGGCCTCGGCCGCCGTGTACCCGACGAACCGGGCGAGCGTCCTCCGCGCCGGCGGCGCGCTCCGACGGAGCGCGAAGGCGCCGACGGCCAGCGGGAACAGGGCCCCCCCGAAGCTCACGGCGACCCAGTCGTTCGAGATCGGGGCGAGGGGGAGGAAGGCGTACGAACTGAGGAGCGCGCCCGGGAGGAGCAGCCAGAACGCCCGGCGGCCGAGACCGATGCTCTCCGCGAACGCCGGATGTTCCCACGCGAGGAAGAACAGGAGCGCCCAGACCCCGGCGGGGACGAGGAGGGAGACGACGTTCGAGGAGGCGTCGAGGGAGAGCAGCCACGGATCGACCATACGAACGGTCCGCCCGGCGCGGAGCCTCCCCGACTCCGTCGGGGGCCTAAGCGTTGGCTCTCGGTCCTCGTCCGTGGCATCCGAGGGAGACCTCGGGTCTCGCCGCGGCGCCTCGCGTCCGGGTCGACGGACCCTCGACGGACCCCTCTCCGGCGTCGCCGGCCGTTCCGAAAGGTTCTCGAAAAGGTCGAGGAAGGGGTTGGACTACCCGCCGGGGATCGGTGCGCGCCGCGCGCCGGCCCCCGCTCAGGTCGCCGAGGCGAGCGCCGTCGCGGCTCGGTGCGCCGGCTCGATCAAGTACAGCACCCCCGCCAGAAGGGCGAAGATGCCGCCGACGAGCGCGACTACGTTACCGCCCAGCCCCAGCACGGCCCAGCCGATGACCGCGAGGAGGACCAGCATGACGCCGCTGGCGATGGGGCGGTCCTTCCAACCGTGCTCGCCGAGGTGGGCGAACAACAGCACTAGGCCGCCGACCACGAACAGGACGACCGCTTCGCCCAGGGCGCCGGCGCCGTTGAACAGCCGGCCCAGGACCAGGTCGGCGAACCCGAACGCCAGCGCGACCACACCGCCGATGGCGATCAGCAGTCCACCGACGAGGCCGAACAGGTGTCCTATCGTGCGCTCCGTTGTGTTTTCCATACGTCTCTCACCTCCTGTTGATTCGCTCCAACCAAAACGCCCCGGCGTCGCCGGGGCCACGGTCGGGCAGTCCGCTCGTCTCTCGTCCCGATGCTACTTGAACTCTTGTCCCGCGACCCGGTTTTCGGCCGGTGTCGAGGCAGAATCGACGGCGGACGCCGTAGCCCCGGTGCCCGAAGTCCCACGATTGTCGAACCGAAGAGCGGGCCGCGCCCGGGTCGCCCGGGCCCCTCCCCCGACGGGGCGACGAGCCCCCCTCGCGCCCCCGCATCGGTAAGACCATAACCTCCCGCGCGCCTCGTGGAGGCACCGTCCCGGGTTACGGCGATGGCTCCGCTCTCCATCTGTATCAACACGCAGACGCCGCTCGTCCAGTTCCTACGCCCGGACGCCGTTCGCCGGCGGAACGGGACCCCCGTGGAGCTGTCCGCCCTCGCCGACGGGGTCGATTACCGGTACTCCCCCGGCGGGGTGACCCGGATGGTCTACCCTCTCGTCCGCCGGCTGCTCGCGGAGAACGTCCTCTCCGAGGCGCATTGGGTCGCCCTGAACCCGCATGCGCCCCCGACGGTCCGCGCGGGCGGCATGACGCTCCACAACGTCACCATCGAGGGGGACCGGATGGGGGGGTACGGGAAGGTCAAGGAGGCGATCTGGGGCCGCGTCCACGAGATCGATGGGAAGGACCCCCACGACGACCTGTTCTGGTCGGAGGCGTTCTCCGAGTACGCCTACTACAACCGCCGGACCGCGGAGCTGATCCGCGAGCTCGACGCCCAGCACGACTTCGACGCGTTCTACATCCACGACTTCCAGCAGATGCCCGTGGGCCAGATGCTCGCGACGCTCAAGCCGAAGATCTTCCGGTGGCACATTCCGTTCGACGCCGCGGTGCTGCCGCCCCCGTGGCGGTCGGTGCTGACCGGGTACCTCGACAGTTACGACGTGCTCGTGGTGAGCGCGGCCCGCTACGCAGCGTCCCTCGCCGAGCTCGGGACGAAAGGCAAGGTGATCCGCCTCTACCCGTACGTCGACCCGGACGACTACACGCAGCCCACCCGCGCCGAGGCCGCCGCCCGGTGCCAGGAGTGGGGGATCGAACCCGGCGACGACGTCGCGCTCCTCGTCGGACGGATGGACCCGATCAAGGGGCAGGACGTCGCGATCGCGGCGTTCGCCGAGGTCGCCCCCCGCTACCCGCGCCTGAAGCTGGTGCTCGTCGGCAACGGGAGCTTCTCCGGGTCGAGCGAGGGGCTGGGGCTCTCGAAGTCGGCCGCCTGGCGGTCGCATCTCGAGGAGACGGTCGGACGCGCCGGGCTCACCGGACGGGTCGTCTTCACCGGACACCTCGCGCAGCACGACCTCGACTGCCTCTACGCGCGGTGCCGGTTCACCGTCCTTCCGTCGGTCCGGGAGGGGTTCGGCCTGGTCGCCGTCGAGAGCTGGCTCCACCACCGACCGACGATCGTCACCGAGCGCGCCGGGATCGCGGAGCTGATCCGCGACGGGACGAACGGACTGCTGTTCGACCCGGAGGTCCCGGGGGAGCTCGCGCGGAAGATGGAGCTCCTGCTCAACGATCGGTCCGGCGCGCTGCGGGCCCGTCTCGTCCGGAACGGCCGCGAGACCTCGAAGATCTGCTCGCTCGACGCCGCCGAGACAGCCGAGCGCGAGATGCTGATCGCGCTCGCGGAGGCGTAGGTGACGGCCGTCGGGATCGTCTGGGGGTGGGTCGTCCCGTACCTGCCCGCCTCCGTCATCGTCGCGGTCACGGTGCTGTTCGCCTGGCTCGTCAGTCTCGTCGTCGGCCGCCTGCTGCGCCGCAGCTCGCCGCGGATGGTCGGCGCGGGGCGTCGCCTCGGCGCCGTGGTCGTGGGACTGATCGGCGGGACGCTCGCCCTCCAGGCGCTCGGCGTCAATCCGGACATCGTCCTGATCGTGATCGTCCTCCTCGGCGCGACGATCCTGCTCGCGCTCCGCGAGCCGCTCGGCAACTACGGGGCCCGGTACTTCTCCGACCTCTACACTCCGTTCAAGGTCGGCGACACGATCCAGGTCCAGGGGTACACCGGGAAGGTCATCGAGATCAACGCGATGACCACGGTCCTGCTCTCCGACCGCTACCAGCTCATCTCGGTGCCCAACGCAGCGATGATCCGCGACGTCGTGGTGAACGTCTCCCCGCAGGCGTGGAAAGAGGTGACGATCCCGGTGACGATCGGCGGCAACGTCGACCTCCCGACGTTCGAGAGCGATCTGCTGAAGTCGCTCTCGAAGCTGCGGACCCGCCTCGACCCCCGCTTTCCGCCCGTGCTCTCGACCAACGCACGGTCGGCGCAATCGACCGATCTCATCCTGACACTGATGCTCCGCCGGCCCGAGGACCGGGAGGCGATCACCGCCGACGTCAACCAGCGCGTCACCGAGGTGCTCGACCGGGCCCGGGGTGCCCGTCGCTAGTGCCGAAGGGCGGATGATCGGGATGGCAGCGAGCGGCCAACGGCCCCCGAACGAACTCGAGGACCCCGGCCGAGTACGAACGCCGACAGGAGTAGCCGACCGACGAGCGCACGGCCTCCTCGGCGTTGCGAACGGCTCCCGACAGATCCGCCGACCCCAGCAGATCGAGGTCGTTCTCCGCGTCGCCGATCGCGGCATACCGGGCGCGACCGAGGCCGAGCCGTCGCAGCGCCCAGCGGGTGCCGCTCGCCTTGTCGACGCCTATCGGGAGGACCATGAGCCGATCGACGTTCGCGACCAGGCGCACCGGGAGTCCGCGCAGGGACGTCGCGAGCCGCCGCCGCTCCCGGATCGGGACGGAGACTACCACGCGTCCCCGGCGGATCCCGGACCAGGATCGCCCCGAAAGTCGACGGCGGACGGCGGCGGCGATCGACCGTCCCACGAGCACGGGCGCCGACCCGAGCGGAGCCTCCACGACCGCACCGTTCTCGGCGACGATCCCTTCGACCGGACCGAGCCGCCGCGCGAAGCGCCGAAGTTCGGCATGCTCCCGCCCGGAGACCAGCAGCGCGGCGAGCCCCAACGCGCGGGCCTCTCGGAGCGCGGCCCGGGCCGCCCGGGTCACTCCTCCGCCCGGCCGCACCAGCGTCCGGTCGAGGTCGGAGGCGAAGGCGGCGAGCGGCCGCGCAACGGGCGGACGAACCCCCGCTCGCGGCGCGGAAGGGCGCGGGGGTCTCGGTCGCCCCGCCAAGGTCCGGGGGCCGGGCGGAGGCATTGCACCGGGGCGGGAACGACGCCGGATAGTTACGGGTTGTCCCCCGCGGGGTCGCGCGATCCACGGGCCCGCCGGCCCGTCCCCTTCGAGGACCTCGACGTCGCAGGACGGTGAGAACGCTGGGGGGATCGACCGACCCGGATCCGCGCGGACCGAGGGCCGGTCCGCCGACCCCTCCCTCGCCCGCCGAGTCGGGCGGCTCCTGGCCGTCGGTGAACGACTACGGACTCATCGGCAACGAGTCGACCGGCGCGCTGGTCTCCCGCTTCGG
Organism: Thermoplasmata archaeon; assembly: GCA_035499455.1. Taxonomy (GTDB): domain Archaea; phylum Thermoplasmatota; class Thermoplasmata; order Lutacidiplasmatales; family UBA184; genus Lutacidiplasma. Next base: position 516,655 of record DATJYS010000005.1, read on the forward strand.
GGGGATCGACTGGGCGTGCCTTCCCCGGTTCGACAGCCCCAGCGTCTTCGCCCGGCTCCTCGATCGTCGGGCCGGGGGATCGCACCAGGTCGTTCCGAAGGAGGCGTACATCTCGCACCAGCAGTACGTCGGCGGGACGAACGTCCTGACGACGTTCTTCGAGATCCGCCGGGGGGTCTCCCTGACGCTCACCGACTTCATGCCGATGGGCCCGGCGGTCACGTCGATCGGGGGCGACCCGCGGGTCGTCCGACGCCTGGTCGCGCGCGGGGCTCCGATCGACGTGGCGATCGCGGCGGACCCGCGGTTCGACTACGGTCGCCGGATCCCTTCGTGGACGGTGCACGGCGAGCTCGCGCTCGCCGAGAGCGGAGCGGCCCGGATGGCGTTCACCAGCCCGTGGCCGTGGCGCGACGGAGGGCCGGGGGTCCTCTCGGAAGGGTCGGTCGCGCCGGGCCGACCGGTCTTCGTCCAGCTCCGCTGGGGGGACGCCCCGACCGCGGCCCCTACCCCCGAATCCCTGCTCTCCGTGACCGATGCGTACTGGAGGGGGTGGGTGTCGCCCCCTGACGCCCCGCTGCGACGTGTGGCGGCCCGCTGGCACCCGTGGGTGGAGCGCTCGGAGCTCGTCCTCAAGCTGCTCTCCTACGCCGACTCCGGGGTGTTCGTCGCCGCCCCGACCACCTCCTTGCCGGAGTGGCCCGGGGGCGCCCGGAACTGGGACTACCGGTACGTCTGGATCCGGGACGCCGCGTTCACGGCCCAGGTGTTCCTGCTGCTCGGCCACGTGAGCGAGGCGCGGGCGTACGTCGCGTGGGCGTTCGACCGCGCCGAGCAGCTCGCCGAGGGGGAGGAGCTGCGCGCGGTCTACACGGTCGACGGCCGGGACCCCCCGCCCGAGACGGAGCTCGACCACCTGGAGGGTCACCGGGGGTCCCGCCCGGTCCGGGTCGGCAACGGCGCCTCGGGGCAACGACAGCTCGACATCTACGGGGAGATCCTCGATTCGGCCCTGCTGCTCGCGCGCCTCGACCCGGCGTTCGTCCGGGACCACTGGTCGACGATCGAGCGTCTCGCGCAGCGGATCTCGGCCCTCTGGTCGCTCCCGGACAGCGGGATGTGGGAGATCCGCTCCCCGCCGGCCCACCACGTCCACTCGAAGCTGATGTGCTGGGTGGCGCTCGACCGGGCGATCCAGCTCGCGGAGGAGTTCGGGAGGACCGAGGCGGTCGATCGGTGGCGTCGGGTCGCGGAGGAGGTACGGGCGGCGATCCTGTCCCATGGGTTCGACGAGACCCAGGGGTCGTTCGTGCAGGTGTTCGACCGCCCGCAGCTGGACGCGAGCGCCCTGCGGATCGGCCTCGACGGATTCCTTCCTCCGAACGATCCTCGCGTCGTCGGGACGATCGCCGCGGTCGAGCGAAAGCTCGCGCGCGGGCCGTTCGTGCGGCGGTACGAGGACGAGGACGGGCTCGGCGGCCCGGAAGGCTCGTTCCTGCTCTGTTCGTTCTGGCTGGTCGAATCGCTCGCGAAGAGCGGCCAGACCGACCGGGCGCTCGAGCACTGGCGCGCGCTCCTCGACGTCGCCGGCCCGCTCCTCCTCTTCTCGGAGGAGTACGACCGCGCGACGAACCAGCCGCTCGGCAACTACCCTCAGGCGTTCACGCACATCGGCGTGCTCCGGGCGGCGTTCGCTCTCGGGCTCCTCTCCTCCGAAGGGTGAGCGCCCGGGCCCCTCGGACGGGCCGCCGGTCGCGGGCGAAGCACCGAAACGTTTTGTCGCGGGGCTCTCTGCTCGCAGCCGTGTCGGGCCATCGTCGGGAGACGGACTCGCTCGGCGCGCGCGAGGTCCCCGAGGCGGCGTACTGGGGGATCCAGACGCTGCGCGCGCGCGAGAACTTCCCCGTGAGCGGTCTCACCGCCTCCCGTCACCTCGTCCGGGCGTATGCGCTCCTGAAGCTCGCCTGCGTCCGGGCGAACGTCGAGAAGGGAGGGCTGGAGGCGGAGCGCGGCCGGGCCCTGGGCCGGGCGGCCGAGGAGATGGCCGCCGGCAAGTTCGACGGGGAGTTCGTCGTGGACGTCTTCCAGGCCGGCGCCGGCACGTCGTTCCACATGAACGTCAACGAGGTGCTCACGAACCGGGCGCTCGAGATCCTCGGGCACGCCCGGGGCGAGTACCAGTTCCTGAGCCCGAACGACGACGTGAACCGCGGCCAATCGACGAACGACACCTACCCGACGGCCGCCCAGGTGGCGGCGCTCTTCGCGCTCGGGGAGGCGCGCACGTCGCTCACGACCCTCGTCGAGAGCCTGCGCCGCAAGCAGGCCGAGTTCGCCCAGCTCGCGAAGGCCGGCCGGACCCACCTCAAGGACGCGATGCCGGTGACGCTCGGGGCCGAGTTCGGCGCCTACGCGTCGGTCCTCGAGCACCTCCTCGAGACGTTGCCGACCGCGGAGCGGGCGCTCGCCGAGGTCCCGCTCGGCGGCAGCGCGGTCGGGAGCGGCGTCAACTCCGTCCCCGGGTTCCGCGCGCGCTCCGTCGCGGAGCTGGGCCGGCTCGCGGGCCATCCGCTCACCGTCGCCCGGGACCCGTTCGAGACGATGCAGAGCCGGTGGGCGCTGGGGCTCGCCTCGGCGTGGCTCCGCGCGCTCGCCCTCGAGCTCGTGCGGATCGCGAACGACCTGAGGTTGCTCTCCAGCGGGCCGGCGACCGGGCTCGACGAGATCCGAATGCCCGAAATCCAGCCGGGATCGTCGATCATGCCGGCGAAGGTGAACCCGTCGGCCGCGGAGTGCCTCTCCATGGTGGCGTTCCACGTCATCGGCGCGGACGCGGCGACGGCGCTGGCGGTGCAGGCCGGCCAGCTCGAGATCAACGTCATGATGCCGCTGATCGCCTACGAGGTACTCTTCTCGGCGGAGATCCTGGCCCGCTACCTGCCGGTGTTCGCCCGCTCGTGCGTCGACGGGATCCGGGCGAACCCTCCGCGGCTCGCCGAGCTGCTCGGCCGGTCGGCCGCGCTCGCGACCGTGCTCACGCCGAAGCTCGGCTACCTCAAGGTCGCCGAGATCCTCCACGAGTCCGAGCGCACCGGCCGATCCGTGCGCGACCTGCTGCTCGCGGGGAAGATGCTCACCGCGGAGGAGGCCGACGCCCTCCTCGGCGAGGCCGCGCTTCGCCGACTCGCGGAGCCGGTCCCCTAGGCGAGGGATTAAGCGGCCGGTCCGCCGTGGCGCCCCGACCCCTCCATGCCATCGATCGAGGAGACCACGGTAGCGCTCGGCAACCAGAACTCGGAAGAGTTCCGACGGGCGACCGGGGTGCTCGGAAAGGTCGGCCTGACGCAGTACGAGGCGCGCGCGTACATCGCGCTCGTCGCGCGCGGGGTCGGGGACGCCGCCACGCTCGCGGCCGCCGCCGGGATCCCCCGGACGAGCGCGTACAAGGTGCTCGAGGCGCTCGCGGCCAAGGGGTACGCCAGCCCGACGGGCGGCAAGCCGATCCTCTTCCGTCCGACCGCGCCGCTCGAGGTCGCGGAGACGCTCAAGGGGAACATCCAGGAGGTGTTCGACCAGCTCGCCCTCCTTCACCGCGCGGTCGCCGAGCACGGCGAGCCCCAGCTGGTCTACCTGCTCTCCGAGCGCGAGAAGGTCGTCGCGAAGATCGGCGAGATGCTCGACGGCTCGCGGGAGACGTACATCCTCACGACCCCGCAGGTCGCCGACCTGCGGGACGAGCTCGGCAAGAAGGTCGCGCACGCCGTGAAGCGGGGGGTGCGCGTGACGTTCGTCACCGCCCCGCTCCAACGCGTCCCGGAGGGGGTCGAGTACGTGCCGCGCGAGAACCTGCTCGCGACGGAGGTCCTCGCGGACGGCGAGCACGCCCTACTCGCGGCCCCGGGGCTCGATGCCTGCGGCTTCACGGACAACCCGATCCTCATCGCCCACCTCAAGCAGTTCCTCGAGGTGATCCTGGAGAAGGGGTCGGGCGGGGCTCCCCCGTAGCCCGCGGGTCGATGCGACCCGAACGACGCCCCCCGGCCGAGCGCGTGCGCGAGCGGCTGCGCGCCGTCGCCGGCGACGCGGTCGCCCGCGCCATGCCGTCCGGCTACCAGCGGCTCGGCCGGGTGCTCGTCCTGCGCCTCCCCGCCTCCCTGCGTCCGTACCACGCGATCCTCGGGGCCGCGTGGCGGGAGGCGCTCGGGGTCGCCACGGTCCTGGTCCGCACCGGGCCGATCGACGGCGAACTCCGCACCCCGCGGACGGAGGCGATCGCCGGCTCGGAGACGGAGACCGAGGTCATCGAACACGGGATCCGCTGGAGGTTCGACGCCGCCCAAGTGATGTTCGCGGCGGGGAACCGGACGGAGCGTCGCCGGGCCGGCCGGATCGTCGCGGACGGCGACGCGGTGATCGACCTGTTCGCGGGAATCGGCTACTTCGCGATCCCGATCGCCCGGAGCGGACGGGCCTCGCGGGTGCTCGCGGTCGAGAAGAACCCGGTGGCGGTCCGGTACCTGCGCGAGAACGTGCAGCGGAACGGCGTCGCCGAGCGCGTGCAGATCCTCGCCGGGGACAACCGGACGGTCGCGCTGCCGGCGCGCTCCGCGGACCGGGTGTTCCTGGGCTACCTTCCGAGCGCGATCCCGTGGATCGGGCGCGCGGTCGGTCTCCTTCGTGCCGACGGGGGCTGGCTGCACGTCCACACCGTCGCCGACGCGCGGGAGGCGGAGGCGAGCGCCGCGCAGGCCGTGGGGGAGGCGGTCGCGGGGGTCGGGGCGCGGACGGACGGAGCCCCTGTCGCGCGCGCCGTGAAGCCGTACGGGCCGGGCCGGACGCACGTGGTGGTCGACGTTCGTGTGGTGCCGGGCCGGGGCGCCGAGGGGTTTCCCACGTCGTGATGAATCACGCGGAAGATCGGAAGGGAAGGTGCGGGCACCGGGATTTGAACCCGGGTTATAGGCTTGGCAAGCCTATGTGATAACCAGACTACACTATGCCCGCACTACGTGGTGTGCTCCGGTGCGACCGCTCGGCCGGACGGGGGGACCCCGCGGCGGCGGGTCGGACGGAAACCGGGCATCCCGAGCCACGGGACGGGCTTAAAGCCAACGACGCCCGGCCCGCGGGCCGGCGGGCTGGCCCCGCCCCGGGGGCGTGGGTTATCTCCCACGGGGGGTCGTCGGCGGCGGCGCGGGGGACCGGGGTCGATGGACGACGTCTGGCGTGAAGGGGACGGGGCGGTCCTCACGCGGGCGGGCGCCCCGCCGCTCCTCGTCTCCGTCACCCGCGGGCCGCAACGAATCGGCAACGAGGGCGTGCTCGACGTGACCGACCAGATCGGCCGGCCGCCCGGGGGGGAGCTCCCGTGGCTCGGAGCGACGTACCGCCTCGTCCGCCCGTCGCTCGCGGACCTGTTCGCCTCGGTTCGGCGGGGCCCGCAGATCGTCTTGCCGAAGGACGCCGCGCACCTCGGCTACCTGGCCGGCGTCGGCCCGGGCGCCCGCGTCGCGGAGGCCGGGGCCGGCAGCGGCGCGCTGACGATCGCGCTCGCCTTCTCCACGGGGCCCACCGGGCACGTGACGACGTACGACCGCCGTTTCGAGTTTCTCGAGACCGCCCGCCGCAACGTCGCGCGCGCCGGGCTGGCGGACCGGGTGACGTTCCGGGAGCGGGACGTCGCGCGGGACGGCCTCGACGTCGCCCCGGTCGACTCGGTCGTCCTGGACCTCCCCGAACCGTGGGAGGTGCTCGCCTCGGCGCACGCCGCGCTCGTCGCCGGGGGGTACGCCGCGACCTACACCCCGACGTACAACCAGCTCGAGCGGACGGTCCGCGCGTTCCGGCAGGCCGGCTTCGACGACGTGCGGGCGCTCGAGCTGATCGAACGGCCGATCCACGTCGGGGACGGCGGTACCCGCCCCGAGTTCGAGATGCTCGGCCACACGGGGTTCCTCGCGGCGGGGCGGAAGGTCGGCTAGCGATGGTCGTCCCGTCCCTGACCATCGGTGCGCTCGTCGGGATCCTGCTCTCGGGAGGGTTCGTCTACTGGGAGGTCGGCCGATTCGCCACCCCGCAGGTGCCGGTGACCCGCTTCGACGAGCGGCGGGAGATGTTCGCCTACACCGCGGGGCTGTTCGTCGGCGTGCCGCTCGCCGTCGCGTTCGTCCTGTTCCGCCTCGAGCTCGCGGGCGCAGCCCTGATCGGGGCCCTCGGGATCCTCGCCGCGCTGATCGCGGGGACCGAGGGGTCGCAGCTCCTGCTGATCCGCAGCCGGTTCTGGTCGGGGGAGGCCCGTCCGTTCTACGCGCTCGGCTTCCGCGCGGCGATCGGGGGGATCCTCGCCCTGGCGCTGGTCGCTTCCTACCTCTCCGGGCCGGTGGCCGTCGGCGTCCCGCTCGCGGCCGTCGCGGTCAGCGCCGTCGCCCTGGTGGCGCTCGAGGTGGCGGGAGCGCTCCTCTCCCTGCGGCCGGACCCGGCGTCCGGGCTCCGCGGCGGGGGACCGTGGTCCGGGGCGCTCGTCGGAGCGGTCGGGTTCTTCCTGCTCGGGCTCGGCCCGATCGCCGGACCGGACGCCTCGCTCGCCGCGGCGGCGATGGTCGCCGTCGGCTCCGCGCTGGTCTACCGGAGGTTGCGCCCGTTCCTGGACCGGGTCGCGGTTCCGCCGCCCCCTCCGACCCCCACGGCGCCCGGCCCTCCGTCCGCGTACGGTCGGACCGAGGAGCCGCTCGCGTCTACGGCTCCGCCGACGTCCCGGCGCTGAGCGCCGAGCCCGGGACCGCCTAGAGGGCTGGGGCGACGGACCCGGTGCTCAGCAGCAGGACGAACAGGATCCCGATCCCGAGGAAGATGTAGGCGAAGGCGGCCCGGCGCCGCGCCAGGTACCGGGCGTTCTCCTCCGGCCCGTTCGATTCGGGGTTCTGCAGGAAGAAGTGCAGCTCGATGCCGCCCCCCGCCGCGAGGCCGAAGGCGCCGAGCGTCCACAGGAGCCGGGAGAAGAGGATGGCGTACTGGATCCCGGCGCTCGTGCTCCCGGAGCAGTGCGAAGTGAAGCAGTCCGCGGGGAACGACCCGGCGATCACGTCCACGAGCGTGCCGACGAAGAACAGCAGCACCCCGCCCCCGCGTCCGAGCAGCGACAGGGACTTCCAGGGGATCGGACGGGACGGGCCGCGTCCCCCGTGCATCCCTCCCATCTGGGCCGGGGTGGCGGCGATCGGCGCGTCCGACGGTCCGGGCGAATTTGCGGAGAGGTCCGGGGGGTTGGGGCGTCCTCGCATCGCATCCACAGCGTCCGACCCGCCAGATAAATGCGTCGGATAGATTCTTATGCGAGGCGGCGTCCCGCGGACGGGATGCCGGACGAACCGCCCGCGGTGCCGCTCGAGCGCCGCTTCCGCCACGGGCTCCGCCAGCACCGGGCCGAGGTGTCGATCGTCGTCTTCGCGCTCGGGGTCTTCCTGTCGGTGCTCGCCCTCGGCGACTTCACGCCGCTACGGACCGTCGGCCCGTTCGGATCGATCAATGCGGTGACCCACCCGGCCGGGGGAAGCAACTACAACCTCCTGTTCATCGTCTTCGGCCCGATCATCGCCCTCGTCGGCGCCTATCTCGTCGGCGCCTACTTCGTCGCGCGCCGGAAGTTCGAGCACCTGATGGTCACGAAGAGCAAGGCCGAGTTCCTCCGCAACATCCCCGAGCTTGAGGACCTCCTCTGGGACCTGACCCCGGTCGACGAGGACCGCTACGAGGAGAAGCGGGCCGAGTTCCGGATGCGCCGGTAGCCGGTTCCGACCGGCCGCGGTCGTCCGGGTTAAGTAGCGAGCCCCGGTCGACGGCCCATGTCCGGCGCCGCCGCGTCGGGCGGGGCCGAGCGATTCCGGTTCCGCCGGCTCGAGAAGCCCGAGGAGTTCCGCCAGGCCGAGGAGCTCCAGCGGGCCGCGCTCGGGACCGACGCGGTCGGCGTGGTGCCGGCCCCGCTCGCCCGGTCGATCCAAGATCACGGCGGACTGGTGCTCGGGGCGTTCGTCGACATCTACCTCGCCGGCTGCACGGTCTCCACGATCGGCTGGGACGGGACCCTCCTCTACCACTACTCCCACGTTACGGCGGTCCGGCCCGAGTACCGCAACCACCACCTCGGGTTCCGGCTGAAATCGTTCCAGCGGGAGGAGGTCCTCCGCCTGGGGTTGTCGGAGATCCGGTGGGTCTTCGACCCGCTCGTCAGCCGGAACGCCTGGCTGTTCGTCCACCGGCTCGGGAGCCTCCCCGAGCGGTACCTTCCGCACTACTTCGGACAGCTCCCCGAGAGCGGGGATGCGGGAACCGAGACCGACCGGCTCCGGACGCGATGGGAGCTCGCGACGCCGCGCGTCGACGCCCGGCTGGCCGCTACGGGGCCCCCGTCGACGGAGGAACGGGCCCGGTGGAGCGCCGCCGCGCCGATCATCGAGACCGAGCCCGGGGCGAGCGGCCTGCGGCTGCCGACCGCCGTCGCGGAGCCGGAGGCGCCGACGGCGCATCTCGAGATCCCGTTCGACCTCTCGCTCGTCCACCAGCACGAGCCGGCCGGGGTCCGTCGCTGGCGCCACGCCGTCCGGGACGCGTTCCGCATCGCGCTCGACTTGAAGTACGCCGTCGACGATTTCGCGGTCGTCTCCGTGGACCACGAGCGTCGGAGCTTCTACCTCCTCTCCCGGCCGGCCGCGACCCCCGCGGCGTCGCCGTAGCCGGACCCAGAGGGGTTATCGGCCGTGGGCCCGTTCCCTCCCGTAGGAGGCTCCATGGCTCCTCCCTGGCGTACGTCCCCGATCCTCCTGTGCGTCGTGGCGATCGCGCTCGCCGGGGGCGCCGCGGCGAGCCTCGTCTCGCGCGCCGCTCCGCCCGCGGGGGCAGGGACGGTTTCGGGGGGCGGCATCACGATCTCCACCACCCTGCTGGGCCTCCTGCTCATCCTCCCGTTCGCGGCGGCGCTCGGATCGATGATCTTCTCGCGCGTCCGCGACGGAGGCGTGCGGATGCCGAAGGGGATCGTGGCGTTCGCGTTCGTCTTCCTCGCGATCATGGTCGTCTTCGCGGTCCTCGGGGGCTACCTCAACCCCGGCACGGTCGGCGTCGGCCCGGGCAGCACCGGTTCCGGATCCGGGGGCCACGGGAACGGTTCGGGAGGAGGGAACACCTCGGGAGGGGGCGGGACGGGGACCGCCGGGCTGCCGTCCGTCCCGTCCGTTCCTCTCCCCTCGGGAGTCTTCCTCGTCCTCGCGGCGGTCGTGGCGCTCGCGATCGTCGGCGTCGCGGTGCCGGCGGCGTGGGGGGCCGTGGCCGCGCGTCGCGGGCGTCGCGGCGCGGCCGAGCCCACGGTGGTCTCCTCGTCGGTGGTGGGGTCGGCGCTCGCCCGGGCCGCCGCGGACCTCGACGCGGGGAACGATCCTCGCGCGGTGATCGAGCGGCTGTACGCCCAGATCCTCGAGCGCGTGGTCCAGGTGGCGGGGGACGTCAGCGGCCGGACCCCGGAGGAGATCCGCTCGGACCAGCTCCTCCCTCTCGGGGTCCGGCCCACCGCGGCCGAGCAGCTGACGCGCCTCTTTGAGGAGGCGCGGTACTCGACGCACGCCCTGGGGCCGGACGCCGCCGCCCGGGCCCGCGCCGCGGTGGGGGCGGCCGCGGCGGACCTCGCGCGGGTGCCGGCGCCCCGATGAACGCCCCGTTCGGGATCCTGTTCCCTCTCCTCGCCGTGCTCGGCGCCGTGGTCGCGATCGTCGCCGGGGCGGACTACGCCGTCGCGCTCCCGTTCGCCGTCGGGTCGGTCGCCCTCGCCGCGATCGCCCTCGGCGAGGCGGTGCGTCGGTCGGAGGTCCTCCGGCGCCCGGGAGCGTCGCGGACGCTCGACCGGACGGCCGGGGTGCGCGCGTGGTTCCACCGCGGAACCCTCGGACGCGAGGAGATCCTGATGCTCGTCGACCGGCTCGACCGCGGCGCCGACCGCCCGGACCTTCCGATCCGCCTCTCGGACGAGGTCGCCCGCCTCGTCCGGCTCCCCGAGGAGCAGTTCCGGGCGTACGTGAACGCTCGACTGGACTCGATCGAGGGGACCGCGTGAGCGCGGGCGACCCACCGGGGTCGAGCCTGCGTTGGACTCCGCTCTCCTACGTGCTGCTGGGGTCGGCCGTGCTGCTCCTGCTCGTCGGGGTCACCCTCCGCGCCGCCGCCCCGATCTTCGTCGCCCTCCCCCTGTTCGTCGCCCCGATCGCCGCGGCGCTCTCGGGCCCCCGCCGCGCCCTTCCTGCCCAGCTCGTCTGGGAAGCCCGCGGCGCCGAGTCCGAGGTGACGATCCGGGGGATCGTCCGGGGCGACGCCGTCAGCGACCTCACCGACGTGGAGCTCACGTTCTCCCGGCCGCCCGACCTCACCGAGGCGGCCCCTCCGAGCGTCGAGCGGGGGCGCGGGGCGGTCGGGTTCGTCCTCCACTGGCGCGCGCCGTACCCGACGATCGCCGTCGCCGAGCCGCCGGAGATCGTCTGGCGCGACCCGGTCGGCCTCGTCGAGCGGTCGGTGAAGGGGCGGGGCGTCCCCCTCCCGATCGAGCGGTTTCCCCCCGAACTGTTGCGGCTCGGCGCCGCCCGCCTGGACCGGGTCCTCGCGCTGCCGGGGGAGACCCGCTCCCGCCGGGTCGGCAGCGCGGGGGAGTTCTACGGGATCCGGGAAGCGTCGCCGACCGACCCGCCCCGCCGGATCAACTGGCGGGCGACCGCCCGTCGGGGCCGGCTCCTCGTCAACGAGTTCGAGCTCGACCGCACCGGGGACGTGCTGCTCCTCTTGGACGTGCGATCGACCCGGCTCGGCCGAGGCACCGACGAGATCCTGCTCGGCGCCGCCCGGGCCGCGGCGATCGGCATCGCCGCCGCGTTCGCCCGGGAGAAGGCGCGGGTCGGCTACGCGTCGTTCGGGGAGTTCGTGGACCCGGTGCCGCTCGCGAGCGGCCGGGGCCATCGCCTGCGCGTCCAGGAGGCGATCCGGGCGACCCGGTGCTCGTCGGTCGCGGGGCCGTCGGAGCGATGCGCGGCGACCCTGCCCCGATTCTTCCCTCCCGGGGTCACGACGATCCTGATCTCGAGCCTGACGGGCGACGCCAGCGCCGACCTCGTCGTCTACCTGCGGCGACGCGGCTACCCCACGGTGGTGCTCAGCCCCTCGCCGGCGCCCCTCCTGGTCGGGGACCGACCGCTCGCCGCTGCGGACGAACGGCTCGCCCAGCGACTCGAGCGACTCGTCCGCCGCCAGCACCTCGCCCGGGTCTGGGTGCACGCGCCGGTCGTCGACTGGGAGGATTTCTGGTCGCTCGGCGGGTTCGTCCGACTGATGCGCGAACCGGGGCGACGGAGGAGCGTGTGAGCGCCCCGCCGGCCCCCGGCGCGTCGCGACGGTGGTCGCTCGTCGTGCTGGGGGTCCTCGCGGGCGCGACGGTGCTGTTCGCGTCGGCGTCGGACCTTCCCGAGCATCTCGGGTACCTCGTCGCCGCCCTCGGGCTCGGGGCGAGCGTGGCGCTGCGGGCGGACGCGCCCCGGACCTCCGCGGCCGGGGCGGTCGTCCCGATCCTCGCGGCGCTCACCGTGATCGCGGCGACGGCGCCGTCATCGGCGGGAACGGACCTGTTCGGCGGGGTGGCGGCGATCGCGCTGCTCGCCTGGCTCGCGGAGGACCGCCGCCGCGCCCCCGGTGGGCTCGTCCGCGCCGCCCCGTCCCTCCTCGTCGTCTTCGTCGCGCTCGGGATCGCCTGGACGAGCGCGCTGTTCCTGCCGACCGGCAGCGCCCGGATCGGATTCGGGGCCGCGCTCCTCGTCCTCGTCACGATCCTGGTCGCGTACCTGCTCGGACGGACCGACCTCATCGACGCCGAGCCCCCCGCAACGGCTTAGGGGAGCGCCGGCTACCCTCCGCCGGTGCGGCCACGCGCTGCGCCCGGGTACCGACGAAGGGTCCCTCTCGACTCAACGCGGACGGGTCGTCCGCCGAGGATGACGTGAGGACAACCCCGGGACCCGACACCCCCGGCCGGGGTCAGACCGCCGAGAGGGCGTTCGCCTGCGGTGACGCGGATCGTTACGGCCGGGGAACAGCGGCGCCGGTCGCCGGCGGCTTAATACCCGAAGGGGGCCGTGCCCCCCGAGACCCCCGATGAACCCCAACGAGGCCCGGGCGGTGGCGGACAAGATCCGCGCCGCGGTGCGCGCGGCGGTCGTCGGCCGGGAGTACGCGGTCGAGGCGATCCTGACCGGGGTGATCGCGGACGGCCACCTCCTGCTCGAGGACCTCCCCGGCCTCGGAAAGACGCTGCTCGCCCGGTCGTTCGCCCAGGCGCTCGGGCTCGGCTTCCAGCGCGTGCAGTTCACCGCGGACCTCCTGCCGCACGACATCACGGGCGGGGAGATCCTGGACGCCTCGAAGGGCGGCTTCGAGTTCCGTCCGGGACCGCTCTTCACGAACGTCCTGCTGGCGGACGAGATCAACCGGGCGCCGCCGAAGGTCCAGTCCGCCCTGCTCGAGGCGATGCAGGAGTACCAGGTGACGAGCGAGCGCACGACGTACCCGCTGCCGCGCCCGTTCCTCGTCATCGCCACCGAGAACCCGCTCGAGCTCGAGGGGACGTACCCGCTCCCCGAGGCGCAGGTCGACCGGTTCCTCCTCCGCCTGAAGATCGGCTATCCGACGGCGGAGGAGGAGCGGACGATCCTCGAGCGGCGCCGGGCCCGCAAGGACGACCACATCGACGCGCCGACGGTCACGGACGCGGCGTCGTTCCGCGCGCTCCAGCTCGCCGTGGAGGAGGTCGAGATCGACCCGGCGGTCGCGGGGTACATCGTCGACCTCGTCCGGTCGACGCGGGACGACTCCCGGGCCGAGATCGGCTCGTCGCCCCGGGGCTCGCTCGCGCTCCAGAAGCTCGCGCGAACGCGGGCGCTCCTCGCCGGCCGGGACTACGTCCTGCCGGACGACATCAAGGCGTTCGCAGAACCGGGACTCGCGCACCGGGTCCTCGTCAAGCCCGAGCCGTGGATCCGTGGGGTCCGGGGCGAGGCGATCGTCCGTTCCGCCCTCGAGCGGACTCCCGTGCCTAAGATGCGCTGAATCGGGCGGGGGCGCGCGCGCTCCGGACCGAGATAGACCGCCCCATAGCCCGGGCCCGAGCCGGCCCTCTCCCTCGAGGAACGCCCCGGGGGAACGCGTGCGCTCGGTTGGTTCACCGAGACGGACTTTGTTCTGGGGGCGAGCCCGACCGACCCTCTCCGGACGGGTCGGGGCGATGCCGCGGCGGGCGACGGATCGCGAACCCCAGGGAGACCCCGAGCGCCACCGCGGCGAGCACGATCGCGGCGATGAGCCCGGCGTCGTACGCGGTCCCCGAGAACGGGCTCGACGCTGGCCGCGAGTACTGGACCAGGATCGACGCCGCGGCGACGCCGACCTGGGCCGTTCCCGAGCTCGGCGAAGCGGTGTACTGCCCCGACGGTTCGGCGTCGAAGAAGTGGCTACCCGGAAGCACGACGAAGTCGATGCTCGCTCCGTGCGTGGTCGTCTCCACCCCGTCCACGCTCGCCGTCCATGCCTGTCCGGCGGGGAGCCCCTCCTCTCGTATCTCCGCGAGAACTCCCCCGCTGACCCGATCCATCCGGTTGGTCACCGAGTCGGAAACGAAGAGATCGCCGTTCCACCCGTCCACGGTGGGCGTCTGCGGCCCGTAGAGGTGCGAATAGCTCGGCAGCGTACCGATCGGGATCGTCGCGACCACCCCGTCGGTCCGGGCCGAGATCACGGTGACGGAACCGGAGGCGGTGTTCGAGACGAAGACCTCGTCGTTGATCGAATCTACGACCGGTGGCTGGGGGGTCGTTCCGACCGGGATCGTGGTGAGGACGGTCAACGCGCTCGCCGAGAGCACGCTCACGTTCTCGGACGCCCCGTTCGAAACGAACAGCTGGCCGGTCGCGCTGTCGAAGGCGACTCCGCGCGGCGTCGATCCGACCGGGATCGTCTTGGTCACGGTGTTCGAGTCCGAGGCGATCACGCTGACCGTGTCGGAGATCGAGTTCGCGACGTAGACGTCCCCCGTCTCACCATCATAGGCCAGGGAGAGGGGGCCGTCCCCGACAGGGACCGACGCGATCACGCGGTGGGTGGCCGCGGAAATGACGCTCACGTTGTTGGAGCCATAGTTGACAACGTAGAGGCGGTCGTTCGACGGCACGAACACGGCGGTCTGAGGGTCCATGCCGACCGGAATGGTGGCAACGACCCCTGCGGTCGAGTCGGAGATCACACTGACGTTCCCGGAAGCGGTGTTCGGAACGTACAGCTCGTCCGTGACCGGGTCTAGGATCGGGGCGTTGGGGTAGACTCCCACGCTGATCGAGATCGGGACGTAGGTGGTGATGAACGGGGCGATGACGCTGACGTTGTTCGAGTAGGTGTTGGCGACATAGAGCTCCCCGCTTGCCGGGTCGTACGTGGGAGTCTCGGGGTTGTATCCCATGTGGTAGTCGGCCACGTGGAGGTCGGACGTACCCGAGATCACGCTGACGTTGTTGGAGAAGGGACTCGACACGTACAGATTCCCGTTCTGCGGGTCGAAGGTCGGTGAGTATGGCGCCGCTCCTAGCGGGATCGAATCCACGACCGAGTTGGGAGGCCCGACGGGGGGATCCATCGGGTGGAGTAGCACACCGGCGGCGAGGGCCCCGGTCGGCGGGGCGTCAGTCGTCAGACCCCAGGCAGTCGAGGGCACGAGAGCCGATACTGTACTGTGGGTCGCGACACTGCCGGCGAGACCGCCCGAAACGCAGAGGACGAACGTGAGCAGGGTCAGAAATGCTCGGGCCATTGTGCACCTATCGCGACACGTCCGATTGTGGATCGAATCTCGCGCGGCGATGCAGCCCGGTGCGGGTTATAACCTCGTGGAACGAGGGCCCGAACCCCGGCGACGGTGGCACCCCGGCCAAGCGGCTCGAACGAGAAGGGTGCGCGTTCCGGGCCCGATGCCGCGGGGCCGCGCGGGGAAGGCGGGGGCGGGGGGCCGGACTCGTCGGAGACCGAATGCGCCGCGGTCGGGACCCGGGGAACGGGCCGCAGAGTCCGATCGTGGTCTTGACGCGTAGCCACGGGGCCGTCGCGCTTCGGCCCTTCCGCTCCCTCGGATCCCGGTGGCGTCCGAGCTTCCGGGGGATGAACCAAAGAGTGTCCCCGGTCCTCCGAAGCGGGAGTACCCGGGGCGAGCGCGAGGCGCCGGCGCTCGCCGGCAGGTGCGGGGGGTCCGAACACGAAAGGCCTTTTGAGCGGCGCGTCGCTCGGGCGGCCGATGCCGCCGGCCCGTCTCGTCGTGGTCGCCGACCCGATCGACGGCCCGTCGATCGAACGGCTTCGGGGGGGCCCCTGCGAGGTCGTCGACTCGAGCGCGGATCCGAGCGCGCTCGCCGGTCCCCTAGGCGACGCCTGGGGTCTGATCGTGCGCAGTCGGACGAAGGTGACGGCGGAGCTGATCGAGAAGGCCCCGCGTCTCGAGCTCGTTGCGCGCGCGGGCGTAGGCGTCGATAACATCGACCTAAAGGCAACGGGAGCACGGGGGATCCGGGTCGTCAACGCCCCGGCGGCCGCGACCGACAGCGTTGCGGAACTTACCGTCGCTCTCTACCTCCTCCTGGTGCGCGGGCTCTACCCGTCCCTCGTTGCCACGAAGGCGGGAAAGTGGGAGCGGGGAACTCATGGGCAGGAGCTCGCGGGGAAGACCGTAGGGTTCGTCGGGTACGGACGGATCGCCCGCGAGGTCGCCCGACGCCTCGTCCCGTTCGGCGCCCGCACGGTCGCCTTCGATCCGTTCGTTCCCCGATCCGGGGACGGGACCGAGATGCTCCCCCTCGCCGTACTGCTCGCCCGCGCCGATATCGTGAGCATCCACGCCGCGCTGACGCCCGAGAACCGCCACCTGGTCGATGGGCGCGCGCTCGCGATGATGCCGAAGGGGTCGTACCTGGTCAACGTCGCCCGCGGGGCGCTCGTCGACGAGGCCGCGCTCCTCGCGGCGCTCCAGTCCGGGCACCTCGCCGGGGCCGCGCTCGACGTCTTCGAGACCGAGCCGCCGACCCGCACGGAGCTGCTCGCGCACCCGCACCTCCTCGCGACGCCGCACCTCGGAGCCTCCACGGAAGAGGCGCAGCGCCGGGCCGGGAGCGAGACGGTCGACGAGGTCCTCCGTGCGCTGCGCGGCGAGCCGCTGCACGCCCTCGTCCCGGCCGCGGGAGGGGCCCGATGACGTTCGACCCTGAGACGGCGACGTTCCTCATCGCCGGACCGGTGCGGATCCACCCGCGCGTCCTCCGGGCGATGGCGATGCCGTCGGTCAACCACCGCGGCGACTTCTTCCACGGGGTCGTGGCGGAGATCCGCGAGCTCCTGCCCGTCCTGTTCGGGGCGAAGGGGCGTCAGCTGATCCTCTCGGGGAGCGGGACCGCCGGGCTGGAGGCGATGTACTCCTCCCTCCTGCCCGCCGACGGGCGGACGCTCGTCCTCACGAACGGCAACTTCGGCGAGCGGAGCGACCAGATCGTCCGGCGCTATGCGAAGAACGTAACGACCGTGAGCGCCCCGTGGGGGTCGCCGCTCCCGGCCGCGGCGGTCCGCGCCGAGCTCGAGAAGGGCGACGTGCGCGCCGTCTGCGTCGTCCACAACGAGACGAGCGTCGGGCTCGCGAACGACCTCGCCCCCTTGGTGCCGTCCATCCGGGCCTCGGGCGCGCTGTTCCTGGTCGATGGGATCAGCGCGGTCGCGGGGATCCCCGAGCCGATCGACGCCTGGGGGATCGACGCCGTCGTCGCGGGCAGCCAGAAGGGGCTCGCCGCCCCGGCCGGCCTCGCGCTCGTCCACCTGTCGGAGCGGGCCGCGGCCGCGCTGCACCCCGGAACGTTCTACCTCGACCTCGCCGCCCACCTGAAGTCGCTCGAGAAGAACGACACGCCGTGGACGCCCGCCGTCCCGCTGTTCCTGGCGCTGCGCGAAGCGCTCCTCGTGCTGAAGGAGGAGGGGCTCGAGCGGCGCCTCGAGCGGACCCACCGGCTCGCGGAGGCGTCCCGCGCGGCGGTCGCCGCGCTCGGGCTCTCGCTGTTCCCCGAAGCCCGGTTCGCGTCCGACACCGTCACGGCGATCCGCAACCCCGAGGGCCTCGGCGATCCGCAGCTCCGCAAGGCGCTCGAGCACGAGTACAACGTCCTCGTGCAGGGAGGCCAGGGGGCGCTGACGGGCAAGATCTTCCGCATCGGCCACATGGGGATCGCCGACTGGCCGGACCTGCTCGTGACGTTCGCTGCGCTCGAGCGGATCCTCGGCAAGGCCGGTCGGGTGCCCGCGCCCGGGGCCGCCCTGTCGGCGATCGTCGACCGGATGCCGTGAGACCCCGCGGTCGCCCCGCCTAGATATCGACGATCACCCGGGCCCGACCACGCGCCGGGTCGAACCGGAGCGCGTGGAGCGTCACGGCCTTCACTTCCATGCGGGAGGTGTGCCGCGCCGGGTCGAACCGCTCCCCCTCGCATGTCGCGTCGACGGAGGTCGGCCCGTCGCCCCGCGCGCGCGCCCGGATCCGGCGCGCGACGAATCCGTCCTCGGCGTGCAGCAGCACGAGCTCTCCCAGAAACCCAACCACGAGGCCGGTCGCGTCGGCGGCGTCGGCCCGCACCGTCCGCTCCTCCCGGGGCCGGACCCGCCGGAGGTCCGTCATGAGCGCGAAGAGACCGAGCCCCAGGGCCTCGAGGAGCGCGGAGGCGTCCGGGCCCGTCGCCCAGACCCCGACGTCGGCGGTGGTCGGAAAGCTCCCCCAACGACGGGCGGCTGGCCCCACGGAGCGCGGAGGCGTCGTGGAGCGGGGACGCGCCGCGCGGGCTTAAGCGGCCCGCCGGTTCCTCTCCCGGTCATGCGGGCGTCCCTCGTCATCCCCACCCTGGACGAGGCCGCATCGATCGCGTCGGTCCTCCGGTCGTTCCGGGCCGCCGCGGAGGAGGGGAACCGGACCTTCTTCCGCGACGACCCGATCGACTGGGAGATTCTTGTCGTTGACGGCGCCTCGAAGGACGGCACCGCGGCGATCGCCGCGGGGGAAGGGGCGCGGGTGATCGTCGAGCGCCGCCGGGGGTACGGGCGGGCGTACCGCACCGGCTTCGCGGAGGCCCGGGGCGAGGTGATCGCCACCGCGGACGGCGACGCGACGTACCCCGTGGAGACGGTGCCGGCGCTGGTGCGCAAGCTCCTCGACGAGCAGATCGACTTCCTGTCGGGGGACCGGATGGCGTACGTCGACCGTCGCTCGATGACGACGGAGCACCGCATCGGGAACTGGGTGCTGAACGCGTTCCTGGCGATCGCCTACCACCGGTGGGTCCACGAGCTCCCCGGCCGTACGCTCGCCGACAGCCAGTCCGGCTTCTGGGTGTTCCGGCGCAGCGTGCTCGACGCCGTCGCGCTGACCCAGGACGGGATGGCGCTCAGCGAAGAGTTGAAGATCGAGGCGATCCGGCGCGGCCTGCGGTTCGTCGAGGTGCCGATCCGGTACGGGGAGCGGGCGGGACCCCCGAAACTGCAGAGCTACCGCGACGGGCTCCGCAACTTCTGGTTCCTGTTCCAGAAACGCCTCGCGATCCAGCGCGAGGAGGGGCCCCGCGGAACGTCCACGTCCGAGGCCGACGGTCCGACGTCGTAGCCCGCCGGCTCACTGGGTCTTGCCGGAACGCTCCCGCGACTTCACGCGGAGGCCCTTGTAGCCGCAGCGCCGGCACTGGACCGCCTTCGGGGGATTCCGGGCGGAGCAGTTCATGCAGATGCGCTTGTTGAGCAGGCGCTCGACCGCTTCGGGGAACGGCATGGGGGCGCGCGGGGACCGTCGCCTCGGTATAAAACGTGCGCCGGGACGGCGGCGAGGGCTAGGGAGCGAGTGCGGGCAGCGGCATGTGGCTCGAACAACGCGGGGTCGTCCGGTCGAGGGTCGCTCACCGGCCCCGGGCGGGCCGTCCGGCGCGATAGTCGGCCTCCAGGGCCGCGGCGAACTTGGCCCACGTCTTAGCGATCTGCGCGCGAAGGGCTTCGCGGGTCGGGATCTCCGGGGTGACCCAGCGTTCGGTGCTGAGCAGCGTAAGTCGCGTCCGCCCGCGGCCGACGGCGCTGACCCGGTAGTCCAACGTCTGCCGGTCGGTCTCGTCGATCTGGTCCAGGTGCCAAGAGCGGGGGGGATTGAGACCGATCAGCTCGACCGCGATGCGGGGGGTGAGACTGGAGCCGCGGGAAACGCGGATCCGGACCACGCGGCGGGGCGAGATCTTGATCACACGGTACGTCGAGCGACCGTTCGAGAAGCGTCCGTCGTCGCTCCGGTAGTCCGTGCACCAATCGTAGACGTACCGCGACGGGGCGCGGATCGTCAGGGAGACTCGCACCGCCGTGGTACCGTAAAGCCGGTGGCCCCGGTCGGGCATGGGCCGGGATGCGTGGGGCGCGGCTTAAGCCCGGCGTGCGGGAGCGGCTCCGACACGCTCCGCTGTGTTGACGTCTCCGCCCGAGAACGATTTTCCGTGCGGGCCTGCGAGCCCGCTACATCCCTCCCGGCCTCGACGCGAGTGAGCTACCTTCGTGCCCTCGTCTGGTCTCGATCACCGCAGAGGACGCCGACGCGAAGCGCCTTAGGGGACCGTCCCCCTCCGAGTCCGTGCGCACCGACCCGGACGGGGTCGCCGCCGTGCGGCGGGCCCGGGCGATCATCGCCGCCGCCGTCGGCGCCCCGGGCGCCGGCGGGCTGGCGCCGCCGCTCCCCGAGGGGTTCGACGAACCCCGCGGGGTGTTCGTCACGATCCGACGCCACCCGAGCGGCGCGCTGCGAGGATGCATCGGCTACCCCCTTCCGCGGTACCCTCTCGGAA
This sequence comes from Thermoplasmata archaeon, assembly GCA_035499455.1. Classification (GTDB taxonomy): domain Archaea; phylum Thermoplasmatota; class Thermoplasmata; order Lutacidiplasmatales; family UBA184; genus Lutacidiplasma. The sequence goes on from DATJYS010000005.1 coordinate 536,604, forward strand.
TCGCGATCGACCGGGCGGCGCGCTCGGCCGCGCTGGGCGACCCGCGGTTCCCGTCGCTGCGCCCCGCCGAGCTTGCGGCGGTGACGATCGAGGTCTCGGTCCTTACCGTCCCCGAACGGCTCGCCTTCGCGACGCCCGAGGAGGCGATCCGGTCGGTCCGCGTCGGCCGGGACGGCCTGATCGTCGAGGCGCCCGGAGCGAGCGGGCTCCTTCTGCCTCAGGTCGCCCCCGAGCAGGGATGGTCCGCGGAACAGCTCCTGGAGGGGACATGCGAGAAGGCCGGCCTCCCGCCCACCGCGTGGCGGACGCCGTCGGTGCAGATCTACCGTTTCGAAGCGGAGGCGTTCGGCGAGACGACGCCGTCCGGGCCGGTGGAACGCACGGACACGACGGCTACGTCGGGCGACGAACGACACGCGCGGCGAACGTGACCCCGTCGAGGTCCCAGCTCCGGACCTCGGGCCCGGGCGCGAGCGGTCCGTCGACCAGCTCGAGGGGGTCGGCGAGCAGCTCGCGCCCGAGCGACTCCTTCCGACCGGCGAGCGCGTCGCGCAGCGCGCCGGTCGCCGCGAGCTCGACGCGCACGGGATCGCTGTAGCGGAGGCCGAGCTCCTTGCGTCGCTGCTGGAGGCGCCGCCCGACCTCGCGCACCAGCCCTTCGGCGAGGAGCTCCTCCGTGGGCCGGCGGGAGATCGCGAGCCGGGGCATCCCGTCGTCCTCCCGGACGACCCACTCCTCGTCCGGGTAGTCGCGTCGGGTCGAGGCCGGGACGCGCCGGACCGACCGTACGTTCAGTTCCTCGCCGAGCAGCGCCGCGCCGTCTTCCCCCAGGCTCGCGGCGGGCGACGGCTCGCGCTCGAAGACGACCAGCGCCGGGAGGGGGATGCGCGCGCGCACCCCGGCGCGCTGGCGCAGCTCGCGGCCCATCTCCACCTCGCCCCGCAGTGACTCCATCGCCGTTTCCAGGATCGGGTCGCGGTCGGCGAGCGGCCCGGGCCAATCGGTGGCGTGGACGGAGCTCGCGGCGTCGGCGTAGTCGTGCTCCCCGACCTCCTGGTGCACCCATTCGGCGGCGAACGGAACGAGCGGGGCGATCGTCCGCGCGAGCCCCAGGAGCGCGTAGGAGAGCGTCGCATGGGCGTCGCTCCGGTCGCGCTCTCCCGTCTCCCCCCAGAATCGGGGGCGCGAACGCCGAAGGTACCAGGTCGAGAGGTCGTCGACGAACGTCTGGACCGCCTGCGCTGCGGGACGGGGGTCGTACGTCTCCAGCGCGGCGGTGACGGTCGAGCGCGTCCCCTCCAGCCGCGACAGGAGCCAGCGATCGAGCAGGGAGTTCGGCATGGGACGCTCGGGCACCGGCGCGAGGCCGTCCGCGCGGGCGTTCTCGAGGTAGAACGTCACGGCGTGGCGCAGGGTGCCGAGCGTCCGGGCCGCGGTCTTCTGCACGCCGGGCTCGCTCAGGCGGAGCCCCTCGGTGAAATCGACGCTCAGGAACGCCCAGCGCGCCGCGTCGCCGCCGAGGTGCTCGAGGAGGGTGAGCGGCTCGAGCGCGTTCCCCTTCGACTTCGACATCTTGCGGCCGGCGTCGTCGAGGACGAGGCCCGTGGTGAGGCAGGTCCGGTACGCCGGACGGTCGAACAGCGCGACCGCGAGGACGAGCAGCGTGTAGTACCAGCCGCGGGTCTGGTCGATCCCCTCGGAGATGTAGTCGAGGGCCCGGGCCGGGTCGAACGGGCCCGGCTCGAACGGATAGTGGAACTGCGCGAACGGCGCGGAGCCGCTGTCGTACCACGCGTCGATCGTGTACGGCTCGCGGCGGGCCTCCCGGCCGCAGGTCGGGCAGGGGAAGGCGATCCGGTCGACGGTCACCCGATGGGGGTCGAACGACGGCGGGAGCGGGGCCCCGTTCCTCTCGGCGAGCTCGGCGAAGCTCCCGATGCAGGTCGCGTGACCGTCCGGGCAGAGCCAGATCGGGAGCGGGGTCCCCCAGTAGCGGTTGCGGGAGAGGGCCCAGTCCTTCGCTTGGTCGAGGAAGTTGCCGAACCGGCCGTCGCGCAGGTGGCCGGGGATCCAGTCGACCGTCCGGTTCGACGCGACGAGCCGGTCCGTCAGGCGGGAGGCGCGGACGAACCAGGAGTCGATCGCCCGGTAGAGCAGCGCCGACTCGCACCGCCAGCAGAACGGGTACGTGTGGCGGACCGTCTCCGCCCGGTAGAGGAGCCCCCGCGTTTCGAGGTCGCGCTCGAGGATCGGGTCGGCCGCCTTGAAGTGCTTTCCGCGGACGCTCGCTACGCGGTCGGTGAAGCGGCCGCGGCTGTCGAGGGGGTCGTAGACCCCGACCTTCTCGCGCGCGCCGATGCGCTGGTCGTCCGGCCCGAAGCTCGGGGCGATGTGCACGAACCCCGTTCCCTCCTCCGTGGTCACGAAGTCATCGAGCACGACGCGGTACCGACCGGCCCCCGGGCCGGGGGTATCGAACGGCGGCCGGTACTCGAGCCCGGCGAGCGCGCGGCCCGGCAGTCGGGCGACGACCGGCACGTCGGCCGGGAAGTACCGCGGAAGCGCCGCCGAAGCGAGCACGAGCTCGGTCCCCTCGGGGGTGCGCACGACCGAGTATTCGACGTCGGCACGCGCCGCGACGAGCAGGTTTGCCGGCAGGGTCCAAGGCGTCGTGGTCCACACGAGGAGATCGCGCGCTGGACCGGACGCCGCGACGAGCGGGAACCGCACCGTGACGGACGGGTCGGTCGTGTCCCGGTACCCCTGGGCGACCTCGTGCGACGAGAGCGGCGTCTCGCACCGGGGACAGTACGGCAGCACGTAGTGGCCCTTCTCGAGAAGGCCCCGGTCGAAGAGCGTCTTCAGCGACCACCAGACGCTCTCGATGTAGGGGGGATCCATCGTCCGGTACGCCCCGTCGTAGTCGAGCCAGTAGCCGAGCCGTCGGCTCATCTCCCGCCAGACCGAGGCGACCTCGAGCGTCCCGGTGCGGCACTCCTCGCAGAACCGCTCGACGCCGAACGCCTCGATCTCCTTCTTCGACTTGAGGCCGTGGCGCTTCTCGATCTCGAGCTCGACCGGGAGGCCGTGGCAGTCCCAGCCGGCCATCGCGCTGACGATCCGGTGCCCGCGCATCCGCCGGAAGCGCAGCTGCACGTCCTTCATCGTCCGGCTCTCGAGGTGCCCCAGGTGGGGGGCGCCGTTCGCCGTCGGGGGCCCCTCGGTGAAGCGGAAGACCGGACCGTCCGGGCGCCCGGCCACGAGCCGGGCCGGTACGCCCGTCCGCTCCCAGTAGGCGAGCACCGGGTCGACCGCCGGCGCGGTGCCCTCCGCGGACCCCTCCGGTTCGGTCACGGTCCGGGGCGACGCGGCTGCCGGGTTAAAAGTATCGCTCGCGGCGCTACCGCCAGAGCCCGTGCGGGGGCGGAGTTCTCGATTCGGGCCCGACCCGGGCCGTCGGGTGGCGCCGGACGACCGTCCCTTCCACGGTCGCGACGTGGCTGCCCGGCCCGAGCACGAGCTCGCGCGCGTGCACGAAGCCGACGTCGACCCCGCTGAGCTCCACCGTGTCCGCCTCGACCCGGTCGATCCCCACCGAGACGTGGTGCCCGAGCAGCGCCTCGACGGGGTTGGGAACGGGAGCCACGATGCGGACCGTGCGGGCCTCCACCGTCCCAAGCCGAGATCGGTCGCCGGGCCGCAAGTCGACCGCGCCCGCGCCCACCACGCCCGGGATCTCCGTCCGGCCCCGCGCGACGAACTCGGCGGCCCGGAGCGACGCGGCCCCGATCGGGCCGACGACCTCTAGCCGTCGTTCGATCGTGACGGCGCCCCCGACCAGCAGGCCCCCCCGGATCGTCGCCTGCCCGGCCGAGAGGGCGCCATTGACCCTCAGCTCGCCCTGGAGCCGGATCGCGTCCTGCACGCGGACGTCGCCGACGACCCCGAGATGGACCGTTCCGTCGAGCCGCACCGCGCGCACGGCACCCCCGACGGTGACGGTCCCGCGCAGGTCGGCGGCGCCGACCGTCGCGTCGCGCAGGACCTTCGCGGCGCCGCGGACGGTCCACCGCTCCGCGTCGAGGGAGTCGCACCGGACGGCGCCGCGCTGTTCGATGGGCGGCCCCCGTCCCGAGGGCGGTAGCGGAACGCTGGGGGAAGCAGTGACCATCGGATCCGGGCTCCTACGGAACGTGCGGGACGCGAAGGCGGCGATGTTCCACCATGATGCACCGGTTCTCGAGCACCGTGATCCCGGCGGCGCGGGCCCGGGCCGCGGCCTCGGGGTGCTCCACGCCGAGCTGCATCCAGACGACCGGCGCGCGACGGGCGATCGCCTCGTCGACGACCGCGGGCACCTGGTCGTTCCGTCGGAAGACGTCGACGATGTCGATCGGCGGCGTGGCCGGGACCGCGGTGAGCGATGGGTACGACGGTTCGCCGAGGATCTCGGGGACCATCGGGTTGACGGGAACGATGCGGTACCCCTGGGCGCGCAGGTAGCGCGCGACCTCGTTCGAGTCGCGGTCGGCCTTGTCCGACAGGCCGACGATCGCGATCGTGCGGGCGCGGGTGAGGACCGTCCGCAGCTCCTCGTCCGTCGGGGGCATCGGGCAGGGGACCCCGGCGGCTCTCTTCATGCTGACGGCCCCGCGCTCCGCTCGCGAGAACGGGTCGTGGTCGAGAACTGGGAGGGCCCGGATGCGCTCTGGGTCGAGCCGATCCTCGAGCCCGTCACCGGAGCTCGGCCCCGGGCGGGCCGAGCGGCGTTGCGGGCGACGACGGCCCGGCCGCCGACGACCGAACGTAGGCGATGACGGCGAGCACAACGCCGACGAACACCACGCCGTACCGGATCGCCTCGGCGGCGACGGGGGAGATCAGCTGGAGGAACGCCGTCGCGTCCATCTGCCCGTGCAGAAGGGCCGGCACGACGAGGTTGCCGCCCGAGTAGCGATACGCGGCGGCGAAGGAGAATCCGGCGAGGAAGAGGCTCGGGTAAAGCAGGGGCGACGCCGCGCCGTACGTCGTCCCGTAGTAGAGGTGCACGGCGGCGAAGAGGGCACTGGTCCACGTCGCCGGCACGACCCAGGGGGTCGAGCGGGAGGTCCAGAAACCGAAGATCCACCCGCGGAAGATCGTCTCCTCGATCGCGCCGATCGCGAACGAGAACCCGACGTAGAACCACGGGTCGGAGTCGGCCTGAGCGACCGCAGGGTTCGTCCGCGTCAGCAGCTGGAGGGCCGACGGATCGACGAACTCGTAGACGATCACGAGCAGCACGATCACGCCAAGGGAGACGAGGAACAGAACGCCGTACCACGCGAGCCCCTCGCGGGCGGCGAGGCCCATCCGCGCCCGCCACTGCCGCAGGGGGCCGACCCCGACGAGGAGGAGGAACGCGACGATCGGGATCCCGTAAACGACGAACAGGTCCCCGACGAAGCTCCCGTAGACGACCCGGGTCGGCGCCAGCATCTGGGGCACAAAGTACTGGCTCAGTACCGCGACGACCGTGATCACGACGCCGAGCACGTAGCGAGCGAGCGACGGTCCGCCGGCGGACGACGTCGGCTCCGAGACGGTCACGGGGCGCCCGAGCGGCTCGGGATACTTATCCCCCTGTCGACCGTCCGTCGCGCGGCCGCATGGAGTTCGTCGTCCTCGCGAAGGCGGTCCCCGCCCTCGACGTGCTCGAGTTCGACCCCGTGTCGCGGAGCGTCCGACGCGAGGGAGCTCCGCTCTTCCTGAACCCGTTCGACGCCCGGGCCCTTCGGGTAGCCCTCGACCTCCGCCGGCCCGGGGACCGGATCACCGTCCTCTCCCTCGGGCCCCCGGCCGCCCGCGCGCCCCTGACGGAGGCGAAGGCCGCCGGGGCGGACCGGGTCGTCCTCCTCTCCGACCCCCGGTGCGCCGGATCCGACACGTTGGCGACCGCGACCGCGCTCGCGGCGGCGGTTCGGCTGCTTCGGGCGGACGTGATCCTCGCGGGGGCGTGGACGACGGACAGCGAAACCGGTCAGCTCGGGCCGGAGCTGGCGGCCCTGCTCGACTGGCCCGTGGTCTCCGAAGCACGGGCGCTCCGGTGGGGCGCCGACGGGGGGTCCCTGGAGGCGGTCGTCGACACCGAGACCGGGTGGGCGGCCGTTCGGGGGAACCCTCCCGCGCTGATCTCGGTGGACGAGAAGATCGCGAAGCCTCCCAAGCCGAGCCCCGAGGCCGTTCGCGCGCTCGGACCGTCGGCGGTCGACGTGTGGAGCGCGGACGACCTCGGGATCGAGGCGGTGCGCCTGGGCGCTCGGGGATCGAGGACGGTCGTCCTCGGGGTCACGACCGCCGCGCCCACCCGCACCCCGGAGATCTTCGCCGAGGGGACGGTGGCCGAGCGGGTCCGGGCGGCGACGGAGCGTCTCGCCCAGCGTATCGGCGAACCGCCTCCGGTCCCTCCGCGCCTTCCTCCCGCCCCGCCCCACCGGGCCGCCGATCGGGAGCTCCTCGTGCTCGCCTCGGACCGTACCGGCCGCTTCGACCGGTCGTGCCTCGGCACGCTCGTCGCGCTGCGCCGCCGCCTACCGGACCACTGGCCGTCCGCCCTCTGGATCGGGGACGTCCCGAGCGAGGAGGACAGCCGGCGGCTCGCCGGCGCGGGGGCGCTCGCCGGCTACCGGGTCCCGACCGCGGATCGACCGGTCGACCCCGGATCGGCGGCGATCGTCGCGGAGGAGCTCGTCGTCCGTCGGCCGGAGCTCGCCGCGTTCCTGTTCGGCGCCGGTCCGTTCGGCCGAACGGTGGCGGGGCGGCTCGCCGGTCGCCGACGCCTCGGCCTCGTCGGGGACGCGATCGATCTCGCCGCCGGCCCTCGCGGCGAGCTCCGATGGTTCAAGCCGTCGTTCGGCGGGCGCACGATTGCCGAGATCCGCTGCACGAGCCGCCCGGAGCTCGTGACGTTCCGCGGGGGCGGTTTCGCTCCCCTGGAGGACGCCGGGCCCGGGGAACTCGGCTGGACCGTGCTGTCGGTGCCGGTCGCCCCGCCGGCGTGGTCGCCGGGGGAGGCGGGCACGGAGCTCGACGCGACCGACGGGCTGGACGGACGCGACGTCGTCGTCTGCGTCGGCCTCGGGATCGGCGGGCCCGACGGGATCGCCCGCCTGCGACCGACGCTCGCGCGGTGGAACGCCGCGCTCGCGGCGACGCGCAAGGTCGTCGACGCGGGATGGGTCCCGCGTCCCCTCCAGGTCGGCCTCACGGGCCGCTCCCTCGCGCCACGGCTGGCGGTGCTCCTCGGGGTCTCGGGGGCGGTCAACCACGCCGTCGGCTGGCGCCGGGCCGGCACCGTCCTCGCGATCAACCGCGACCCCGGGGCTCCGGTGTTCCGCGACGCCGACGTCGGGATCGTCGGACCGCTCGAGGACGTCCTACCCGCCCTCGTGGACCCGGTCGCCCGACTCCTCGGCCGGTGAGCGGTCGGCGCCGAGCGCCCGCTCGGCCGCCTTGAGGCAGGCGAACAGGTCCTCGAGCGTCGCCCGGGCGCTCGCGGCGGAGGTCGCCTCGAGGCGGATCTCGAACACCGCGCCGTCGCACCGGAGCGCGACGAACTCCGGCGTGTCGGCCGCCACCGAGTCGCGGAGCGCCCGGGCCTCCGCCGGGGAGGCGCACGCCCGGCGGACGACGACCGTCAGCGCGACGGGCGACGTTTTTTCGCGGGGGGCGCCGATGGCGCACCTCCCGGCGGAGCGGCCCCGGGACCCCGGTCGAGAGCGCCCGGCACGATCGGGGCGGTCTGCGTCCGCCGACTCGTCTCCGCCGCCGCCCGGTCCCGAAGGTAGCCGAGGACCGACGGCCAGACGGTGCCGTCCTCCCGCTGCTTCGCCTCGAAGTTGTGCTCGCCGATGAACCGCGCGAACGCGGCCTTGCTCGGCTCGTCCCACCGGCCGGTGAGGCGGCCGGAGTAGTAGCCGAGGACGGAGAGGTCGTGCTGCAGCGCGGCCGCGGTCTCCCCCTCGATCGGCCGAAGGGTGGCGGGGTTCTCCCGCGAGAGCATCGTGAGGTCGTAGAGCCGGAAGACCCGCTTCAGCTCCTCGATCGGGGAAGCGTGGTCGTCGACCCGCACGTCGACCCAGCGGTCGGAGCCGCCGTATCCCGCGCCGGCGCGGCTCGCGAGGATCGCCGCCGACTGCATCCCCCGCCGGTCCCCTCCCTCGCGCTGCCCGGCGGCGAGCGCCGCGAGGAGCCGGTCGAGCAGGTCGCCGGGGGTCGCCTCGTACGTCCGGGCCATCGCGCGCACGACGGCGGGGCCGAACAGGATGTTCCCCTGGCAGGCGAACCCGTCCCCGACCTCGTGGCCCGCCCAGTCGAGGCACTTCTTCCCCGTGAACGACGCGGCCCGGCCTTTCGCGTCGACGACGCCGACCTGGCGGTCCTCGCGACCCGGGTCGGTGCCGGTCAGTCGGCGCACGGTCTCCTCCGCGGAGAGCCCGCTGCGCAGCAGCGCAAGGCCGTCCGGACCGAACGACGGGTTCGCGAGCGCCTGGGTCGCGACCGCGCCGGTCCCGGCCTCCGCGAACGGCACGACCGCCCCGACCGAGATGAACTTCGACTGCACCGCCACGCCCCACGCCTTCAGGTCGCGGTCGTAGGCGACGATCGAGAACGTGCCGAAGCGGGGGGCGGTCATCCGCGGCCCAAGGAGGCCCGGCTTAAGACGGCGGCGCGGCGGCCGCGTCGCTCAGGCGGCGGTCGAGGGTTCCCAGCAGACGGTCGACCGGGTCGGCGACCGCCTCCCGGTCCCCGGCGCGGAACGCCGCCTCGAGGCGGCGGAGCGTGCCGACCTCCCGCTCGACGTCCTGGCCGCGGGAGCGCAACAGGCCGATGAGGCGGCCCGCGAGGAGGAGACGGTTGCGCACGCGGTCCTCCTCGGGGTCGGGGGTCGCCTCCGGGCGCCGCGTCGGCGTGTAGTCGACCAGGCCGCGCGGCCACTGCGTGACCTCCCCTTCGCCGCGGCGGACCCGCTTCGGCGGCGGGTCGGCGTCGCTCACGCCTCGGCCGCGGGCTCGGGGGCGGCGGCGACCGGCGCGGGCCCGGCGGCGCGCTTCGGGCGCGGCAGCCGCGCGACGAGCGCGGTCCAGAGGGCGTCGATCGGGACGTAAAACTCGGGGGAGACCCCCCCGGCGCCGAGCGCGCGCTTCGCCTCGGCGGCGAGCGCGGCGAGGTCGTCCGCGGGGACGGCGTGGGCGCGCGCCCAGGCGACGCACCCGTCCGCCAGCGCGAGCTGCTCCTCGGCGGTGCGGCGGGCCCGGACCGCCTCCTTCTCGGCCGGAGGGAGCGCGTGCTCCGGGTTCCAGTGCGGCGGCATCGGGGCCGGGATCGGCACCCGCAGGTCGCGGAACGGCGCCGGTAGGCTCGGCCACCGCGGCTCGGTGAACCGGATCGAGAGGAGGTCGAGCGCGGAGGTCGCCCCCGCGTAGTCCGCCGCCCGGAACGCCGCCTCCGCCTTCTCGAACGGTCCGGTCAGCTCGGGCGCGGGGCCGGCCTTCCAGACGTCGAGCAGCAGGGCGACGTGGCTCGGCACGAGCCGGCGCAGGACGAGCCGCTCGGGAGGGGTCGGGGCGGGGGGCGCCGCCACGGGCTCCTCGGCCCGGTCCGGGGGTCGGTTCGGAGCGCCGGGCACGGGAGCGGGGTCGGGGCGTTCAGAGGAACGCCTCGAACTCCTTCGTCACCTCGGGATACTTCTCGTGGACGGCGCGCAGGATGTTGTGGACGTTCAGCTTCTCGAGCTTGACGTCCGCGAGCGCGTCGATCAGCTTGTCGAAGACGTCGTCCGAGAGCGTGACGAGCTTCTCCTTCGCGAGCCAGTTGCGGTACAGCTTCTCCTCGAGCCGCGCCCGCCACCCCTTCTCGTACTGCTGGAGGAACTCCTTGGAGACGTCCTTCGTCTGCGCCGCCTCGGCCGCGACCGTGCCGCAGATCTTCCCGGCGATGCAGCCGTTCGCGATCCCGCCGCCCGTGAGCGGGTCGATCATCCGCGCCGCGTCCCCGACGATCATGATCCCGTCGGCGACCGTTTGCCGGAGCGGCGGGGCGATCGAAACGCCGCCGCCGACCATGTCGATCTTCTTCCCCTTCGCGTAGCCGGGGTGCTTGTCGATCCACCGGTCGAGGTAGGTGCGCGCGTCCGCCGGGCTCGTCACCTGGCTGACCTGCACGCCGATCCCGACGTTGGCGAGCCCCTCGCCCTTCGGGAAGATCCAGACGTAGCCGCCCGGCGCGACCTTGCCGAGGAAGAAGTCGCAGTAGCGGACGTCGCAGTCGACGTTCGTCATCCGGTACTGCAGGCACGTGTCCATGTCCTTCATCGCGAGGTTGGTCGGGATCCCCGCCCACCGCCCGACCTGGCTCTCGAACCCGTCCGCCCCGATGGTGATCGGCGCGCGGATCTCGTACGGCTCGCCGAACTGCTTGACCTTCGCGCCGACGACGCGGCCGTTCTCCTTCAGGATGGACGTCGCGGAGGTCTTGAGGAGGATCTCGACGCCCGCGTTCGCGGCGTCGATGGCGAGCTGCTTGTCGAACTCGTCGCGCTCGACGACGTAGCCGACCTCGTTGCCCGCGTGCTTTTCGTTGATCTCGAAGACCTTCTCGCTGGGAGAGTAGATCCGGGCCCCCTCGACCTCGAGATTGACCCAGCGCCCCGGCTTGATGCCGACGTCGGCGAGCCAGTCCTTGCTCATCCCCTCGCCGCAACGGACCGGGCTGCCGATCTCCTGGCGCTTCTCGAGCATGACGACCCGGGCGCCCTTCTTGGCCGCCCACTTCGCGGTCATGCTGCCGGCGGGGCCGGCCCCGATGACGAGGACGTCGGTGGTGCGGTCGCGGCCCACGGTCCCGCTCCCCTCCGGTTCAGCCGATCTCGATGGCGCCGACGGGGCACGCCTTCACGCAGATCTCGCAGCGCGTGCAGACCCCCTCGTCGAACGTGATGCGGGTCTCGTCGAGGTAGATGCAGTTGAGCGGGCAGATGCCGACGCACGCCCCGCAGTAGATGCACAACTGGCCGGACGACTCGATGTGCAGGCTCTTCTTGCTCGGCACCGCGGCCTCGGGCGACCACCGGGCGGGGCGCTATTAAAGGCTATCCGGGGAGACGCGGCGCGGCCGTCAGGATTCGCGCTCGGCGAGCCACCGTTCGGCGTCGATCGCGGCCATGCAGCCGGAGCCGGCGGCGCTGACCGCCTGACGGTAGCGGCGGTCGTGGACGTCGCCCGCCGCGAACACCCCTTCGATGTTCGTGCGCGTCCCGTCGTGGACCTTCACGTAGCCGTCCGCGTCGAGGTCGAGCACCCCGCGGAAGAGCTCGGTCGCGGGATCGTGGCCGATCGCGACGAACAGCCCGCCGACCTTGAGCTCGCGGGACGCTCCGGTCGGGACGTCGACGAGGCGCAGGCCTTCGACGGTCTCCTTCCCGAGCACCTCCGCGACCTCGGTCCGGAGCAGGAAGGAGATCTTCGGGTGGCGCTGCGCCCGCTGCTGCATGATCGGGCTCGCGCGGAGGCGGTCGCGCCGGTGGATGACCGTGACGTGCGTCGCGAAGTTCGTCAGGAACAGCGCCTCCTCCATGGCAGAGTCGCCGCCGCCGACGACCGCGAGATCCTTTCCCTTGAAGAAGAACCCGTCGCACGTCGCGCAGGCGCTGATGCCGTGGCCCTGCAGGCGCGCCTCGGACGGAAGGCCGAGCCACCGCGCGGTCGCCCCGGTCGCGACGATCACCGCCTCCGCGCGCACGGTCCCGTGGGTCCCGGTCGCGACCGTGAACGGCCGCCGGCCGAGCTCCACCCGCGCGACGTTGTCGTCGACGAACGTCGCTCCGAACCGCTCCGCCTGACGCCGCATCCGATCGACGAGCTCCGGCCCCTGGATCCCCTCGGGGAACCCGGGGTAGTTCTCGACGTCGGTGGTGATCAGAAGCTGGCCGCCGGCGGGGACCCCGGTGAGGACGATCGGCTTCAGTTCCGCGCGGGCCGCGTACAGCGCGGCGGTGAGCCCGGCGGGTCCCGCGCCGATGATCGCGACCTGGGTGGAGCGGTCCGGTTCCGCCATCGTTCCGCAAACGCCCCGTCGGGGTTAAAGCGCCGCGCCCCGGCGGGCGGGCCGGGTTACCTTGGGGCGGGAGGGTGACGGGGGGCGGGGAGGCGGAGGGTCTCCGGCCCGTCGGCGTGGCCGTACCCCGACCGGAAGAACAGGAGCGGAGGGGCGTCGCGCCCGACCTCGAGCGCCACGACCTCGCCGAGGACGAGCCGGTGGTCGAACGCCGGGGTGATGGCGAGGACCCGGCACTCGAGAGCGCCGAGCGCTCCGTCGATCAGCGCGGCCCCGGTCGTCCCGCGGTGGAAGGCGAGGTCGCGGAACTTCTCCTCCGGGGGGACGGTCCGGGCGAACCGCTCGCTCACCGCCTGCTGGTCGGCGGCGAGCACGCTGACGGCGAACGCCCGGCTGCGCTCGAGGCGGGGCAGGGTGTCGACGTCGTCCTGCAGGCTCACGAGCACGCTCGGCGGAGAGAGCGACACGGAGAGGAACGCGTTCACCGTGAGGCCGGCGTCGACCTCGGCGTCGCGCGTCGTGACGACCGTGACCCCGGTCGCCCAGCGGCTCATCACCGCCCGGAACACCGTCTGCTCGGGCGCGCCGGTCAATCGTCCCTCCACCGGAACAGCCGGATGGCGAGCAGGAAGACGACGACCCCCGCGACGACGACGACCAGGAGGTCGGTGGAGGCCCTCGCGAGGTTGTGGAACAGCATCACCTGGTTCATCCCGTCGATGACGTAGTAGAGGGGAAGGACGTGGGCGAACGTCTGGAGCCCCGACGGGAACTCCGACACGGGGAAGAACGTCCCCGAGAGGAACATCATCGGGAACGTGATGATGTTGCCGATCACGGCGGCGCTCTCGGGCGTCGGGGCGACCGACCCCGCGAGCATCCCCAGGGAGACGAAGAAGAACGGACCGACCAGGAGGAACGGCAGGATGCCGAGGCCGACCGAGACGTGGGCGCCGAAGACCCCCACGCCGATGCCGAGCATGATGGCGGCGGCCCCGAACGTGAGCACGACGTACCAGAGGATCCGGGACGCCAGCCACTCGCCGCGCGTGAGCGGCGTGAGGGTCAGCTGGCGGAACAGCCCTTCCTTCCGGTAGGAGGAGGTCGTCTCGACCATGGCGAACATCGGGCTCGTCAGGATCGAGAACCCGATCAGGCCGGGGATCAGGTAGTCGATGTAGGAGTAGATCTCGCTCCCCACCCCCTTCGACGGAGGCACCTGGATGACGGGCGTGCCGTGCGCCTCGGCGAGGTTGAACGCGTTCGCGACGCCGGAGACGGCGAACAGCGCCTCGCCCCCGGCCGCCGCGTCCTGCGGGTTGGCGAAGACGGTCAGGTTCACCGGACGGTCGGCGGTGACGTTGGTCGTGAAATCGGACGGGATGACGAGGCCGACCGGATCGCCCTGCTGGCCTAGCCAGGCGGAGAACCCGCTCGGGGTGACCGACGCCGTCGGGACGACTTGCACCTTCACGATCGTCGTGTTGTTGAGCGCAGAGAGGAACTGCGCGGCGAGGGCGGAGTGGGAGTCCTCGTTGAGCACCTCGAGCGTGACGGGGCCCGACCCCGACGCCGAGAAGATGAGCCCGAACAGGGAGATCAGGATCAGCGGAAAGATGAGCGAGAAGAACAGCGCGGCCGGGTTGCGGTAGTACCCCCGGGCGACGATCCGCAGGTCGGCGCCGATCCGCCGGGGCCTCACGTGGGCACCTCCCCCTTCAGCGCGCCGTCGTCCATCGTCCCGACCATGCGGACGAAGACGTCCTCGAGCGTGTCCTGGGCGGTGGAGAACGTCGTCCACGGCAGGCCGCTCTCCTCGGCGGCCGTCAGCACGCGGACCGCGTCCCGGGGGTGCTCCAGGTCGACCTCGACCAGACCCGGGCTCGAGCGCGCGGCGACGCCGAGCGATCGGGAGAGGTACTCCGCGAGGGCGGGCGGCGCCTCGAACCGGAGGCGGGTGCCCCGCCCGTGCGCGGCGATGATCTCCGCCGCGGTGCCCGCGGCGATGATCTTCCCGTGGTGGATGATCGCGACCCGGTCGCTCAGCAGCTCCGCCTCCTCGAGGTAGTGGGTCGTGAGGAAAACGGTCCGGCCTTGCTGCTTCAGGGTGCGGATGACGTTCCAGATCGCCCGGCGCGCCGTCGGGTCAAGGCCCGTCGTCGGCTCGTCCAGGAAGTGGACCTCCGGCTCGTTCGTCAGGGAGAGGGCCAGGCCAAGCTTCTGCTTCTGGCCCCCCGAGAGCTGGTCGTAGCGCGCGTGCTGCTTGTCCTCGAGCTCGACCAGGCGAAGGAGCGCATCGGGATCGGCGCGACTGTCGAACAACGCCCGGTAGTACTCGATCCCCTCGCGCGGCGTGATCTTCTCGAAGAACCGGAAGTCCTGCGGGATGACCCCGATGCGGCGGTGAAGCTCCGCGCCGTCCGACCATGGGTCCAGGCCCAGCACCCGCACCTCTCCGCTCGTGCGCTTGCGCAGTCCTTCGAGGATCTCGACGGTCGTCGTCTTCCCCGCGCCGTTCGGTCCGAGGAACGCGAACACCGTGCCGGGCGGCACCGAGAAGTCGACGTGGTCGACCGCGGTGAGCCCGTCGTACTGCTTGACGAGGCCGCGGACCTCGATCGCGTCGGCCATCCGTCGTCGCGAACTCGGGGGATTATTGAAGCCTGCCGGGCGTCAGCCGGCCCGCGATCCGCCGTCGAGGGAGACGGCGACCGACGCGCCGGGGGCAAGGGGAGAGACCCGGCCGCCCACGCGGACGGTGAGATCCCCCGGGCCGGACCAGCCGACCGTCACCACCGGGGCTGCCCACCGGAGCGAGACCCGTCCCGGTCCGAGCCTCACGCCGTCGAGGGCGGCCGATCTCCAGCCCGCGGGGAAGCACGGTCGCACGTCCAGGCACCGTGCGCGCGCGTCCGGGCGCAGCCCCCACAGTCGTTCGAACAGGAGCGACACGAACGGCCCGACACTAAGACCGAGGAGGAAGCAGGAGTCGAACGCCTCGGCACGATCGCCCCGGTAGCACTCGTTCGCCTGGCCACTCTCGGCCGCGAATCGCGCGGCGATCCGACCGAGGAACTCGGCGCCGAGCTCGCCGTCCCCGGCGGCGAACGCCGCGTCCGCCGCCCACGCCGTGGCGACCGGCCAGACCTGCCCGTCGTGGTAGGCGTCGGGTCGGTACGTCGGGTCCTTGGTCGAAAGGGTCCGAACGCCCCACGGAGTGCTGAGGTCCTCTTCCGCGACGCGTCGGGCGAGCGCCCGGGCCCGTTCCGGGGAGACCAGGCCGGCGCTGACCGCCCGGAGCGCGTTGGGCCGGAGCTTCCGGACCGGTACGGCGGCCCGGAGGGAGTCGGCGAGGTACCGCTCCTCGGGCCAGTCGTACGCGGTACGGATCGTCTCGGCGAGCCGGGCGACGACCCCGGGCAGCCGGGCGCGAACGGTCGGGTCGTCGTCGATCGCGTGGAGTTCGAGGGCGGAGCGCAGCGCCGACCACCAGAGCACCTGCACGTCGATGGCGTGGTCCCGACGGTCGGTGGAGTCCCAGATCGTCGTGTCGGGGGAATCGATCCCGTAGCGGATCCGGGAGATCGCTCCGGTCGCCGCGCTGATCGCCTCGGCCTCGCCGCCGTTGCGGAGCAGTCCGGTCGCCAGGTCGGTCCGGGCGAGCCCCCACGCGACGACCGCCGCGAGCACCGGGCGCCACGGGAGCGTCGCGCCTGTGTCCCCGGTGTGCCGTACCCACTGCTCCACGATCCCGGGAAAGTAGAGAGTCGTGTCCGAGGTGCCGTAGAAGAAGATCGGTCCGGGCGAGATCTGCATGGGGAGCTCCCCCGGCTCGCCGCCGAGCAGGGGGATCGAGGAGCGGGACTGGAACCGGAAGACCGTCGCGAGGGATTGCGCCGCCCAGTCGAAGTCCCCCAGCCAGAGGACCGCCGGCAGCATCCAGGCGAGATCGCGGCACCAGATCGCCGAATACCACGGATACCCCGCGACCAGTCCGGTCATCGAGTCTCCCGGCGCACTGTACAGCCGGCGCAGCGAGGCCCGGGCCGCCTCGTACGCCCGCTCCAGCTCCGGCGCGTCGGGGAACCGCATCGTCGGCGTTCCGGCGAGCCACCGCGCCTCGGCGGCTTCGGCCGACGCGAGCCGCGGTTCGGGGTCGGCGAGCAGCGCGGCGATGTCGTCCGCCGACCGGGCGAGGTCGCGCTCGAGGCCTCCGGCGATCGCGAGGCGCAGATCGACCGGGAGGCCGGCCGTCAAACGCAGCTCGTAGTCGGCCCCGACCCGCTCGAGCGGCCCGCTGCGGTGTCCGCCGAGCCACGAGCCCCGGTCCAGGTACAGGTGCGACGGGCCGATCGAGGAGCGGACCGCGAGCCCGAATCCCCGCTGACGGACATCCAGGCCCGCGGACGACGTCTCGGCGCGGAACGACACTGGCCGGACCCCCTCGACCAGCGTCGGGAGGAGGTACGGGCGGAACGAGCTGTGGACGACCAGGGAGACGGGCGGCCCTTCCGAGAGCGCGAAGCGCAATCGCCGGATCGCGCCGGACGGACGGTCCGTCGGTGCGATCTCCTGATGGACCGCCAGGCGACCGATCCGGTGCTCGGTCCGCCATCGGTCTCCGACCTGCCGGCCGGAGACGAAACCGTCCGAGAGGCGGGACTGATGCTCCCCGTCCCAGAGGAAGATCCTCCATCGGCCGGTCAGACGGATCAGCTGGGCGTAGACCCCTCCCCACTCCTCGACCGCTCCCCGGCACTCCCTCGGCAGGGAGAGGTCGCCCGCGGGGTCGGTCAGGACGGCCGCGGAGAGGGAGCGCAGCAGCAGCGGCGGTGGCACGGGAGCGGACCTCCCTGGGTCGGGCCCGTTCGGCAAGCTGTTCACCCGCGTCGCACGGTGTCCCGGAACTCGATCCACACGAGCGGCGGGATCGCGGGGCACTCGAGCTCGAGTCGGAGGTCGACCGACGCTCCTACCGGCGCCAGGCCCACGGCGGCCGCGACCTCGATCGGCTCCCCGGTGTGGAGCTCGATCGGGTCTCCGGGGGACAACGACGCCGCGGTCCGCCACGAGGCCGAGCCACCGGGGCAGAGCTGGACGGCCGCCGGGTCGACCGGGACCCCGTTCCAGAGAAGCCGCACGGCCGAGAACGCTCCCGAGCGGAGCGGCGGGTTTCCCAGGGTGAACCGGATCCCCTGGCCGTCGCCCCGTAGCGACCCGACCCGGTAGACCGACTCCTCGACCGTCTCGGCGATCCACAGGAGGGCTTCGACCGAGTGCGGGCCGTACTCGATGCCGAGCTGCAGGCCTTGGCGGGCAACGGAGAGCATCCGGCCGATGGACGCACTCCGCACGGCGGGAGGAATCCGGGTACGGTCTTAATCAATCCGTTCCGCGGCCCCCCACGGGCCACGGGCGTCCGTCGAGTTCGATCTCCGCTCCCGTCAGCGTCACGGTCCGGGAGAACGCCGACCCCCGGCCGCGCCGGGCGTCCGGCGCGTCGCCGACGACGAGGCTCACGGCGCCGGTCGCGAGGTCCCCGACCTCCGGTGCGCGGCGGATCGCCGGATTCAGGCCGAGGTAGATCGCACCGAGGAGGTCCCGACCGCGGCCCCCCGCTCCGTAGGCGCTCGCGAACGCCTCGCCGCCCCGGTCGAACGAGAACTCGCGCATCCGCCCCCCCACGAACCTAAACACGCCGCCGAGCTGCACCGGGCAGTCGGAGAATCGGTCGTACAGCGGCCGGTTCGACTCCCACCGCCCTACGGCCGTGCCGGGGCGAGGAAGCAGGGCGATCCGGCCGGTCGGGACCTCGGTGGCGAAGGCCGGGGGCCGGCGGGCCGAGGTTCCGTCCTCGATCCGAAGGTGTCCGGGCACGACCTCCACCGCGAGGTCGGTCCCGTTCGCGTGGCGAACGCGAAGACGTCGCGCGCGGGCCAGCGGGCGGCTCCGGGAGCGGCCCAGGGCCGCGAGCCGTGTCGGCGCGACCGACCCCGCCCGGAGGAGCTCTTCCGCCCACGACCCGAGGTCGGCCCCGAACCGCTCCGCCGCCGCGGGCGTCGCGTCGGCGATTGCGAGTCGAGCGAACCGGGTACGGGCGCGGCGCGCCGACTCCCGCCATGCCGCGTCGTGCCGCGCGACCAGCGCGCGAACCTCCTCGGGTCCCACCCCGCGGAGGCGGGCGAGCGCCTCGGGTCCGCCGAGGTAGACGTGGACGTCGCCGATGGCGGCGAGCGCCGCCGGGGAGACCGGCATCGCGGAGCGAGGGAGGTCGGCGACCGTTCGGAAGAACGCCTCCTCGTCCTCGACGACCAGCAGCGCCTCGGCCCCGATCCGGCGGACCTCGGCGACCAACGTCCGGGCCCAGGGGAGTGCGTGGCTCCACGACTCGATCGTGGCGGTCTCCCCCGCCCGCAGCCCCAGGTAGGAGGCGAGCACCGTGCGGGCGAACGTCGCTTCCGCCCGCGCGCGCACCGGCCCCCTACTCCCTATGCCGGTGTGGGTGGCGGTGGCCCGTTCGGCCGCCGGCGACCGAGGGCGTCGTGACGAACCACCCTCCGCCCAGGATCCCCTTCACGCCGCGCAGGTCCTCGGCGGCCGCCGCGACCTCCCGTCGCTTGCCGAGCAGGACGACGACCTCCGCGCAGGCGTCGCCCTCGAGGTGGATGTGGGTCGTGGAGCGGACGTGCTCTCCCCATCGATGTTCCGCGGCGGTCAGGCGGCTCAGGACGTTCGGAGCCTCGTGACGGTACAGGAGCGCGACGACCCCGAGCGCATCGGCCTCGGGATCGGCGAGGGTGCGGCCGGAGAGCTCGGAGCGGATGAGCGCCCGGATCGCGTCCGATCGGCTCGGGCTGTTGCGCTCCTCGACCCACCGGTCGAGGAGGGCGAGCAGGGCCGGCTCGAGGGAGACCCCGAGGCGAACGACCTTGACCGTCACGGGTGCGGGAGCCTATCCCCCGGAGTCCGACGCCGGCGTCGGGGGCGGTGACGGTCCGAAGCCGATCTCCTCGTAGCGCTTGTACCGATAGATCACCATCGCGACGAGCCAGCAGCCGATGAAGAGGCCGACGATCCCGAACCCGAGGGTCTCGAAGTCGAGCCCGTCGATCCACGCCCAGACCGGGCCCCTCCAGCCCAGCTCCCCCGAAAGGACCTGGAGGAGCTCCACTCCGCCGATCGCGAAGGCGACGAGGACCGAGATGATCGTGAGGGTCAGGTTGTAGTAGATCTTCCGGATCGGGCGGAGGAAGGCCCACCCGTACGCATACCGCATCGAGAATCCGTCGCTGGTGTCCGAGAGCACCATCCCGCAGGTGAACAGCAGCGGAAGGATCAGGACCGCCCACAGCGGGAACGCGCCGGTGACCGCGAGGCCGGTGGCGAGCGCGATCAGGACCACCTCGGTCGCAGTGTCGAAGCCGAGCCCGAAGAGGACGCCGATCGGGTAGATCTGCCACGGCTCGTTGATAACCCGGAAGAGGCGCCCGAAGTACCGGTAGAGAAAGCCGCGCTTCTCCATCTGCTCGTCGAGCCCCTTCTGGTCGAGCTCCCCGTTCCGCAGTTGGCGGAAGATCCGGTACACCTCGAGCACGATGATCGCGTTGACGAGACCGATCACGAACAGGAATACGCCCGAGATCAGCGTCCCGAGCACGGCGCCGACGTTCGCGAAGTTGGCGTACTGGGCCCGGATGAAGTCGAACGCCACGACGAGGGCGACGATCATCGCGCAGACGATCGTCGAGTGGCCGAGGGAGAACCACGTGCCGACCGTCAGCGGCCGCTTCCCGTCGTTCAGCAGCTTGCGGGTGGTGTTGTCGATCGCCGCGATGTGGTCGGCGTCGAACCCGTGCCGCAGCCCAAGCACGTAGGCCGTAATCGCCAGTCCCGTGAAGATGAGCCCGCCGGGGACGACCTCGCCGGGGATCTGATGCGGCAGGTAGCGGAACGCGGCCGCGAACGAGAGGGCGGTTACGCCGAGGATCGCGGCGTAGAGGGCCCCCATCGATAGCTTCTCGCGGGGGGTCAGCCGCAGATCGGCCGATCCGGGGCCGGCCGGGCCCCCCGCGGAGCCCGCCGAGGTCATAGGCCCGGGCCACGCCGGGGGCCCATATAGCGTTGTGTCGTTTTTTCAAAACGTAACAACCCTCGGACTCCGCCGAGGGCCGGTCGGACCGCTCACGAGAGGGCTTTCGAGAGCACCGCGGTCGCAGCGGCCATGTCGCTCCGGTCCAGGAGGAAGATCGTGTCGGTGTAGCAGCTGAGCGCCTCGACAATGTTGATCTGCTGGCTCCAGAGGACGCCGGTGAGGAGCCGGAGCAGCCCGGGCGTCTCCTCGATGCTCTCGGGGCCAGTTACGGCGACCTCGATCAGGTTCTTCCGGACCCCGACGAGCTGACCTTCCCGAAGGCGGCGGACGACCCGGGGCACGGAGTCCTCGTCGACCAGGATGACGGTCCCCCGGGAGACCTGGATCACGCGGCAGAGCAGGTTCTCGTCGAGCAGCTCTTCGACGACGTCCCCGAGCCGTTGGAGGACGTCCGCTCCCTGGCTGACGGTGATCGCCGCGACCTTCGTTCGGGTCTCGATGCGGCTCTTGCGCAGCACGCGCCGGATGCTCGCCTCCCCGAACGACTGCCCCCGGCCCCGCGGGTAGCGTCGGCACGCGGCGATCACCGCCTCGGGCTGGCGCACCTCGAGGTCCTCCGAGATGCGGCGCGCGACCGCCGAGTGGTTGGCGATCCCGGCGCGGATCGCGTCGGCGAGGACCGGATGCCCGTCGAGATACTCCCGCACCCGCCGCGCGATCGGTTCCGGCTCCTCCGGCATCGATGTCCTGTTTTGGACAAAACTGCCCAATCATGTCGAAGGACGGTCACATCCTATAAATCAATACGGGGCCGTGCCCTGTTCGTCCCCGAACCCCCGATCTTGCGCGAGAAGGTAGTGCTGGCGTACTCGGGGGGTCTCGATACCTCCGTCGCGATCCCGTGGCTGCGGGAGAAGAAGAACCTCGATGTCGTCGCGGTGACGGTCGACGTCGGCCAGCCGGTCGACCTTGAGAAGGTCCGCCGCAAGGCCGAGGCGTCCGGAGCCGCCGGGGCGTACGTCGCCGACGCCCGCCGAGAGTTCGCGGAGGAGTTCCTCCTGCCGGCGCTCAAGGCGAACGCCCTGTACGAGGGGGTCTACCCGCTCAGCACTTCGCTCGCCCGCCCGCTGATCGCGCGCCACATGGTCGCGGTCGCCCGCCGGGAGGGAGCCACCGCGGTCGCGCACGGCTGCACGGGCAAGGGGAACGACCAGGTGCGCTTCGACCTCTCCACGACGAGCCTCGCGCCCGAGCTGCGGGTGATCGCCCCGGCCCGGGAGTGGAGGATGACGCGGGAGGAGGAGGTCGCCTACGCCCGCGCGCACGGCATCGCCGTCGAAGCGACCAAGGCGTCGCCCTACAGCACCGACGAGAACCTCTGGGGCCGCTCCGTCGAATGCGGGATCCTCGAGGACCCCGCCGTCGAGCCGCCCGAGGAGGTCTACGGCTGGACGACCTCCCCGCTCCGCGCTCCCGAAACCCCGACGTACGTCACCGTGAGCTTCGACCGCGGGGTGCCCGTCTCGCTGAACGGCACGGCCCTCCCGTTCCACGAGCTCATCGTCCGTCTGAACGGCATCGCCGGGGCGAACGGCGTCGGTCGGATCGACCACCTCGAGTCGCGCGTTGTCGGCATCAAGTCGCGGGAGGTCTACGAGTGCCCGGCCGCGCTCGTCCTGATCCGGGCCCACCAGGCGATCGAGGCGATGGTCCTGCCCCGCGACCTCCTCGAGGTGAAGCACGGCATCGAGCTGCGCTACGCCCAGCTCGTCTACGACGGGCTCTGGTTCGGGCCGCTCCGCGCGGCGTTCGACGCGTTCGTCGAGTCGACCCAGGAGCGGGTGACCGGCGAGGTCTCGATGAAGCTGTACAAGGGGTCGGCCCAGGTCTCGGGACGCCGGTCCCCGTACTCGCTCTACCAGCATACGCTCGCCACGTACTCGGCGGGCGACCAGTTCAAGCAGGAGATGGCGGAGGGATTCATCTACGTCTGGGGGCTCCCGGTCCGCACCTGGGCCGCGACGAAACCCCCAGCCGATCCCGCCGTCGTGCGGGCGGCCCGCCCTCCCCGGTGACCATGACCCCTCCCCCTTCAACGTCGAGCGGACACGCCACGCCGTCGTACGTCCGCACCTCCCAGGGGCCGTTCCTGAGCTCCCTCGCCGTCGACCGCGCCCTGCTGCCGTACGACCTCGCGGGCAGCGTCGCGCACGCCGAGATGCTCGGGCGGACCGGGATGCTCACGGCGGAGGAGGCCCGGGTCCTCGTCGGCGGCCTGCGGTCGATCGGCCGCGAGGTCGACGCGGGCTCGTTCCCGTGGAGGTCCGAGCTCGAGGACGTCCACACGAACGTGGAGATGCGCCTTACCGAGCTCGTCGGCACCGTCGGCGGGAAGCTGCACACGGCCCGCAGCCGCAACGACCAGGTCGCGCTCGACGAGCGGTTGTATCTCCGAAGCGCGGTCCGCACCCTCGGTGACCTCCTCGTCCAGCTGCTCGAGGTCCTGCTCGCCCGCGCGCTCGACGAGGCGGCGACCCCGGCCCCGGGGTACACGCACCTGCAGCGGGCCCAGCCGGTCACGGTCGGGCACACCTTACTCGCTCACTTCTGGAAGTTCGACCGGGACCTCGACCGTCTCCTCGCCACCGCGGTCCGGGCGAACGTCTCGCCGCTCGGCGCGGGGGCGCTCGCCGGCTCGACGCTCCCGATCGACCCAGAGTACGTCGCGCGCCGTCTCGGCTTCGACCGCGCCTTCGAGAACTCGCTCGACGCCGTCAGCGACCGCGACCCGTTCGCGGAGTTGCTGTTCGACCTCGCCCTCCTCGCCGTGCACGCGAGCGGGATGGGGGAGGAGATCGTCCTCCACGCGACGAAGGAGTTCGGGTTCCTCGCACGGACGCCGGCGCTCGGCTCCGGCAGCAGCCAGATGCCCCAGAAGCGGAATCCGGACGTGGCGGAGCTGATCCGCGGCCGGACCGGCCGGGCGGTTGGAGACCTCGTCGCGCTCCTCACGGCCCTCAAGGGCCTTCCGCTCTCCTACGACCGCGACCTCCAGGAGGACAAGGCGATCGTCTTCGACGCTGTCGTGACGGTCGGAGGGTCGCTCTCGGCGCTCACGACGGTCGTCCGCGAGATGGCGTTCGACCGCGCGCGCCTGCGCGCCGCCGCCGCCGACCCCGAGCTCCTCGCAACCGACGTCGCCGAGTGGCTGGTCGCCCGCGGCGTCCCGTTCCGCGAGGCCCACGAAGAGGTCGCGCGCCAGGCCTCGGCCGGCTCCGGCACGTTCGATCCGGCCGCCCTGCGCGCCCGCTTCCCGTCGATCGGCGGCGACGTCGCGACCGCCCTCGACCCGACGACCGCGGTCGACCGGCGCTCCTCCCCCGGCGGACCCGGGGCGGCCGCGTTCGGTCGTCAGGTCGCTCTCGCCCGCGAGCGGATCCGCTCCCGGGCCGAATCCCTCTCCTCGCTCGGCCGCCTGGTCGAGCAGATCGAGGAGCTCGTCAAGGAGGAACATCGATGACCGAATGCCCCGAATGCGCTGCGAGCGTCGAGAGCCACGACAAGATCCTGGGGGAGGTCTTCCCCTGCCCGGACTGCGGGACGGAGCTCGAAGTACAAGCGACCGACCCGTTCGCGGTCCAGCCGGCCCCGAAGGAAGCCGAGGACTGGGGTGAGTAACGGCTTCCGGCTCGGCGTCTTCTACACGATCATCCGCCCCGAAGAGAAGGCGATCCTTGCCGCGGCGGAGTCCCGCGGGGTCGACGTCGAGCGTTGGGACGACGGGGAGGTGACGTTCGGGCTTGACCGCCCGGAGCAGCTCCCCGACGTGGTCGTGAACCGCTCGGTGAGCCACACGCGCTCCGTCTACGCGACCCGGTGCTTCGCCCACTACGGCGTGCCGACGGTGAACGACCCGGAGGTCGTCGAGCTCGCGGGCGACAAGATCCGCACCTCGCTCCGGCTCGCGGAGCGCGGCGTCCCGACGCCCCGCACCGTCATCGCCCTCTCCGCCGAGGCGGCGATGAAGGCGATCGACCAGATCGGCTACCCGGCGGTGCTGAAGCCGGCGGTCGGCTCCTGGGGGCGCCTGATGGCGAAGGTCGACTCGCGCGAGGCGGCCGAGCAGATCCTCGAGCACAAGGAGGCGCTCGCCTCCCCCGTGCACTCCGTCTTCTACGTCCAGGAGTTCGTGCCGAAGCCGGACCGGGACCTTCGGGCGTTCGTCGTCGGGGAGACCGTCGTCGCCGCGATGTTCCGCCACTCGAAGGACTGGCGCACGAACGCGGCCCGCGGGGCGACCTCCGAGAACGCCCCGCTGACGCCCGAGCTGACGTCGCTCGCCCTTGCGGCCGCGCACGCGGTCGGCGGCGGGGTGCTGGCGGTCGACCTGATGGAGTCGCCGTCCGGCCTGGTCGTCCACGAGGTCAACCCGACCCCCGAGTTTCGGGCGCTCGCGGCCGCCACCGGCGCCGACATCGCCGGGGCGATCGTCGACCACGCGGTCCGGATCGGCCGGAGATGAAGGTCGCGATCGTCGGCGGTTCGGGCTACGTCGGCGGGGAGCTCCTCCGCCTCCTGCTCGGCCACCCGGAGGCCGAGATCGCCCAGGTGATCTCGGAGTCGATGGCCGGCAAGGCGGTCGCCCGGGCCCACCCGAACCTGCGCAAGCGGACCGACCTGCGCTTCGAACCCCGCTCCGCCCTCGCGCCGGCCGACGTCACATTCGTCGCGTCCCCGCACGGGGAGTCGATGGGAGGGATGGGCGAGCTCCTGGCCGGGGGCGGAACGGTGATCGACCTCTCCGCCGACTTCCGTCTCAAAGACGCCCGCGCGTACCCGGAGTACTACGGGCGGGAGCACCCGGAGCCCGCCCTGCTCGCGACGAGCGTCCTCGGGCTGCCGGAACTCCATCGGGAGGAGATCCGCACCGCCCGCCTCATCGCCGTCCCCGGATGCATCGCCACCGCGTCGATCCTCGCCCTGCGACCGATCGCGGCGCTCGACGGGGTCGACCGGCAGCACGTCGTGGTCGACGCGAAGAGCGGTTCGTCGGCGAGCGGCCGGGACGCGGGTCCGGCGGGCCAGCATGCGGAGCGCTCGGGCGTGATGAGGGCCTACGCGCCGGCCGGGCACCGGCACACGGCGGAGATTGAGCAGGAGACTGGGGCGCGGGTCGCGCTCTCCTGCCACTCGGTCGAGGCGGTGCGCGGTGTCCTCGCCACGGTCCACGTGCCGACGACCCGCCCGTTCGACGACCGGGAGCTCTGGACGACGTTCCGCGCCAGCTACGGCGCCGAACCGTTCGTCCGCATCGTCCACGACTCGGACGGGATCTTCCGGGAGCCCGAGCCGAAGATACTCTCGGGAACGAACTACTGTGACCTCGGGTTCGCCGTCGACCGGCACGCCGACCGGATCGTGCTTCTGGCCGCGATCGACAACCTCGGGAAGGGGGCGGCGGGCAACGCGGTGCAGTGCTTCAACCTCCGCGCCGGCCTCCCCGAGACGACCGGCCTCGAGTTCGCCGGGCTGCATCCGATCTAGCGCAGGCCGCGATGACGATCGTCGTGAAGATCGGAGGCGCCTCCGGCAACCGAACGGGCTCCGTCCTCGACGAGCTCGCGAAGCACCCGGAGTACGTCCTCGTCCACGGGGGGTCGGCGGAGGTCGACCGACTGGGCGCGGGGCTCGGTCGCCCGGCCGAGTACTACACGTCGCCGAGCGGGGTCGTCTCCCGCCGGACCGACCCGGCGCACCTCGAGGTGCTCGTCTACGCGCTCGCCGGGAAGGTCCAGACCGAGCTGGTCGCCGGCCTCGGGGCCCGGGGGGTGCGCGCGGTCGGTCTCTCGGGGGTCGACGGGCGGCTGCTCCTCGCCCGACGACGGACCGGCGCCCGCGCCGTCGTCGACGGCCGGACGATCCATCTCACGGACGACCTCTCGGGAACGATCGAGCGGGTCGACGTCGCGCTGCTCGCGACGCTTCGCTCCGCCGGGATCCTGCCGGTCGTCGGGCCGCCCGCCGTGACGGAGGACGGTCAGGTCGTGAACGTCGACGCGGACCGCGCGGCGTCGTCCATCGCCGCTGCGCTCGGCGCCGAGGCGCTCGTGCTCCTCACCAACGTGCCGGGACTGCTCGAGCGGAAGGAGGACCCGACCTCCCGCATCGCCCGGATCCCCCGGGACGACGTCGAGCGGTTCCTCCCGCTCGCTGCGGGGCGGATGCGCAAGAAGCTCGTCGCGGCGCGGGACGCGGCCGCCGCCGGCGTCGGCCGCGTCGTCATCGCCCCCTCGGATCTCGCCGACCCGATCGCCCACGCCCTCGCCGGAGGGGGGACGGTGATCGCGTGAGCGGACCAGGGCAGGAGAGGGAGTTCGCCGAAGGGAAGCGCCGCCGCCTCGCGATCGTGCGGGGCCGCGGGGCGCACCTGGTCGACGCCGCGGGCCGGACGTACGTCGATCTCGGAGCGACCCACGGCGCCGGCAACCTCGGGAGCTCGGACCCGGAGGTGGTCCGGGCGATCCAGGCGCAGGCCGCGGAGCTGATCTACCTTGGTACCGGCTGCGCGAACCCGGTCCGCACGGCGTTCCTCGAGAAGCTCACGGGGCTGCTGCCGTCGTCGCTCGGGCGCGTGTTCCTCTCGAATTCGGGCACGGAGGCCGTCGAGGCAGCGATCAAGATCGCGCGCTCGTCGACGGGGCGCCCGAAGGTCGTCGCCGCGATGCGCGGCTTCCACGGACGGACCTACGGTTCCCTCAGCGCGACCTGGCGCAAGGAGCTGCGCGCGCCGTTCGAGCCGCTCGTCCCCGAGTTCGTCCACGTCCCGTTCAACGATGCGGCGGCGCTCGCGGCCGCGGTCGACGAACGAACGGCGCTCGTCCTTCTCGAACCGGTCCAGGGGGAGGGCGGGGTGCACGTCGGGACCCCTGACTTCCTTCGGTCCGCCCGCGAGGCCGCCGATCGCGCCGGCGCCCTGCTCGCCTGGGACGAGGTGCAGACCGGGATCGGTCGCACGGGGCGGCTGTTCGCGTTCGAGCACGCCGGCGTCGTGCCGGATATCCTCGTGCTGGCGAAGTCGCTGGCCGGCGGGGTGCCCATTGGAGCGACCGTGACGACCGCCGGGGTCGAAGCCCGCTTCCAGGGATCGCACCATTCGACGTTCGGCGGGAACCCGCTCGCCTGCGCCGCGGGGACCGCCGCCCTCGAGCGGACGGTCCGAGACCGGCTCCCCGAGCGGGCGGCCCGCCTCGGCGGGCGTGGGCTCGATCGGCTGGCCTCGCTTCCGCCCGAGCGGGTCCGCGAGGTCCGGGGTCTAGGCCTGATGATCGGCATCGAGCTCCGCGACCGGGTCGCGCCCGTCCTGGAGGCGCTCGAACACAAAGGGTTCCTCGCCCTGCCGGCCGGCGCGACGGTCCTCCGCCTGCTTCCGCCGCTCGTTATCGAGGAGGACGACTGGGCCGCGGGCCTCGAGGCGATCGCCGAGGTGATCGGCCGTGGATGACGGCCGTCTGCTGGAGCGTCTCGTCGCGCGGTACAGCCCGTCCGGGGCGGAGGCCGGGGCGGTCCGCGAGTACGTGCGGGCGGCCCGCCGCCTCGGCTATCGGACCCGGATCGACGGCGCGGGGAACGGGATCGCGGTCCGCGGCGCGGGGCGACCCGAGCTGCTGTTCCTCGGGCACATCGACACGGTGGAGGGCGAACGGCCGGTCCGGCGCGTGCGCGGCCGCATCCACGGCCGCGGCGTGGTCGATGCGAAGGGGGCCCTCGTCTCCGCGCTCCTCGCCGGGCGGCGCTTCGCCGGCCCCGGGACCCTGCGCATCGTGGCGGCGGTCGGGGAGGAGACCGACAGCCGGGGTGCCCGACACCTCCTGCGAGGGGCCCGGGCGGACGCGGTGATCGCCGGGGAGCCGAGCGGATGGGACGGCGTGACGATCGGTTACAAGGGGGTATACCGGTGCACGGCGACATTCCGCGGACGGCGGAGCCACTACTCCGGCCCTGCTCCCACGGCCGCGGACCTCGCGGTCGATTGGGTCGGCGCGGTGCGGGCCTGGGCGGCCGAGCATCGGGGGCCTTCGATGTTCCGCTCCCCGACGGTGAAGGTGATCGGTTGGTCGACCGGGCCGGCCGGAGACGCCGAGGAGGCGTCCGTGACGCTCGACCTCCGGCTACCGCCGGGAATGTCGGTCCGCTCGGTGCGGGAGGCCCTTCCGCGCGAGCCCGGCCGCCCCCTCCTGCGCGCGATCGCGCAGTGCGACCCGGTCGAGGTCCCTCCCACGAGCCCGGTGGCGAGCGCCCTCGTGAACGCGATCCGCGCCGAGGGGGCCCGTCCCACGCTCTGGCGGAAAGGGGGGACCTCCGACCTCAACCTGGTCGCGCCCGCGTGGTCGGTGCCGGGGGCGGCGTACGGCCCGGGCGACTCGCGCCTGGACCACACGGCGCGCGAGTCCCTCTCCCTGGCCGACCTCGCGCGCTCGGTGTCGGTGCTCGAGCGCGCGTTCGCCGAACTGCTCGGCGCGGGGGACCGACCGCCTACCCTTCGACAATCGGGCGGCGGTGCTTGATGAACTCGCCCGAACGAAGCTCGCGCGCCGCGTCGGCGAGCTCGGAGCGGGTGTTCATGACGATCGGGCCGTACCAGGCGACCGGTTCGTGCAGCGGCCGTCCCGAGACGAGCAGGAACCGCCAGCCGTCCGGACCGGCGCTCGCCTCGACCCCGCCGCCCTCGCCGAACAGCACCGTCTCGCCGGACGCGACCGACCGGGAGTCCGTGCCCGCGAACGCCCCGTGGCCTTCGATGCCGTGGGCGAAGACGGTGTGCCCGGCGTGGGGGGACCAGGAGAACCGCTCCCCCGCGGCCAGTCGGACGTCGAAGTAGCTCGGGTCGACCGGGATCCCACGGACCGGCCCTTCGAGCCGGCCGAACGACCCCGCGACGACCTTGACGGCGCCGCCGGCGTCGGTCGGCACCTCGGGAATGTCGGTCGCGCCGAGGCCCCGGTAGGCGGGAACGGACATCTTCTCGCGCGCCGGGAGGTTCACCCACAACTGGAAGCCCGCGAGGTTCGGGTTGTCGCTGCGCTTCGGCATCTCCTGGTGGACGATGCCGCTGCCCGAGTTCATCCACTGGACGTCCCCCGGGCCGATCACGCCGGCGTTGCCGAGCGTGTCGCCGTGCTCGACGCGGCCGTCGAGCACATACGTCACGGTCTCGATCCCGCGGTGCGGGTGCCACGGAAAGCCGGCCATGTACTCCTCGGGGTTGGCGGAGCCGAACCGGTCGAGGAGCAGGAACGGATCGAACAGCGGGACCTCGTTGTTCGAGAACGATCGGCGCAGGTGGACCCCGGCGCCCTCGAGAGTGGGGACCCCCGGGAATCGTCGGACGATGGAACGGAGTGGGTCGGACATGGAGTTACCTCGCGTAACTCAATAACCAAGGGTTACTTAAGGAGTCGGGGACCGCGGGGTGAGTTGGTGGCCCGGGCGTCGACGTCGGCTCCAAGGAATCCCTGCCGTCCGACCGCGCTCGGCGGCGAGTAAATTCACTCAGTGAACACTGCCGTGTAGCAAGTTCACTGACACAACGCTTAAGGCGGGCTCGGTGTGCTGGCCTCAGACGCAGCCATGGACGACTTCCTCGTTTTCCTCGGGTTGACCGCCCTCATGGGACTCTCGATCTTCCTCTCCCTGCCGATCGTCTACAGCAAGCGGGCGCAGGGGCGTTGGTCCGTCGGTCTGAACGCGGCCGCGATCGGGATCCTGATCTTCCTGCTCGGAGACATCTTCTCTGACGTCGCCCCAATCCTCTACCCGAGCGGCTACGTCGCCGACCTCGGCTACTCCGTCGCGTTCGCCGTAGCGTTCACCGCGGCGTTCCTCGCGCTGCTCGCGGTCGACAACCTGCCGCGGTCTCCCGGGGCCCCGGTCGAGAGCTCACCCCGAACGACGGCGCTCATCGTCGCCCTCGGGATCGGTCTCCAGAACCTGACGGAGGGTCTCGTCTTCGGGGTCAGCTGGACCACCGGCGCCATCGGGGTGCTCGCCGTCGTCTTCGTCGGCTTCTTCCTGCAGAACGTCACCGAGGGATTCCCGATCGCCGCGCCGTTCCTGGGGACCTCCGCGGGTCGACGCCTCCCGGTGATGGCCGGCCTGTTCCTCGTCGGCGGACTGCCGACCATCGTGGGGGGGATCATCGGCTACCACTGGAGCAACGATCTGTTCCTCGTGGTCTTCGACGCCCTCGCCATCGGCGCGATCGTCTACGTGATCCTGCCGATGCTCCGGCTTGCCTTCCGGCCGCTCGAGTCTCGGGAGGCTTCGATGGCTCGGAACCGGCTCGTGTACCTCGGGGTCCTCGCCGGCTTCGTCCTCGGCTTCGCGGTCAACGCACTGTGAGGCCCCCGAGGTCCGGCCCTCGTCGGCCGCCGCCCGGGGCCGCTATGTACGCGCTCGGGTCGTAAGGATCGATGCCGCGAACGGCCCCCACGCCGGTCGTCTCGGTCCAGGTGATGCAGGCCCTCGTCGCCCGCGAGCTCGTCGAAGGGTTCGGGCTCTCCGAGCGACGCGCGGCGAAGCTCCTGGGACTCGTCCCATCGTCGGTCTCGCAGTACCTCTCGGGGAAGCGCCTCGGGCCCACGCTCTCGGTCTACCTCGCGGACGAAGCGGCCCGCCAGATCGCCCACGAGGCGGCCCAAAAGCTGGTCGACGGCGGGTCCCACGCGATCCTGGAAGCTGCGGTCGCCTTCGAGGAGCGGTTCGGCCACGCTCCCGCGGGGTCCGAGCGCAGCCGCTCTTCCGCGCTCTCTCCAGCGCTCGTCCGAAAAGTGCCGGGGTGGCTCCGAAACCGGATCGCGGGAGAGCAGAACGCGGTCGCGGAGTGCATGCGGCTCGCCCAGCGCTCCAAGGACGAGCTGACGCGCGCCCTGTTCCGCCAGATCGCGTCCGACAGCCTGCGGCACGCCGAGATCGTCGCCTCCTTGGCCGCGAACCTCGACCGGGGGATCGCGGCAACCCCCCCGACCGGGATCACCCGCAGCGACGTCGAGCATCTGATCCAACGCGAGCGGGATGCGGAGGCGACGAGCGAGGTCGATCTCGGTCCGGAGCTCGGGGGGATCATGCGGGTCCTCTGGGACAGCATGGAGGCGGACGAACGAAAGCACGAGATCCTGCTCGGCAAGCTCCTCGAATCGGCGGACACCCCGTCGGTCGGGCGGGCGAACGGCCGACCCCGCCGGGCGCGACCCGCCCGCCGATGAGCCCCGCCGCCCGCCGCGCCTCCCGTCGTCCCGACCGCGGGGACGAGCCGGCCGAGTGGGTCGTCCTCCTGAAGGGCGGCAACACGGGAGGGAACGTGTTCCGACCCAGCCTGTTGCCGAAGGCGCTGCCGCGCCTCGGCCTCGTCAGCCTCGGGGCGGCGGGGACGTTCGTAGCGGCGTCCCGGGAGAGCCCCTCCGCGATCCGCACAGCGATCGCCCACGCACTGCCGTTCCGGTCCGCTATCATGGTGGTCCCGGCCACGGAGATCCGGCGGATGCTCCGCCTCGACCCCGCGGCCGGGCTGGACGACGCGGACGGGACCCGGAAGTTCCTCACGGTCGCCGAGCGCCCGCTCCCGGCAGGCCGGCCGCTGCCGATCGCGGCCCCGGAACGGGGCCGCTGGGCGGTGCGGATCGTCGCGACCGACGGCCCGTTCGCTGCCGGGGTCTGCCGTCGGATCGGGCCGCAGGTGATCTACCCCAACACGATCGTCGAGCGGGAGTTCGGAGTGCCGGCGACGACCCGCTGGTGGGAGACGTTCGAAGCGCTCTGCCGCCGGTTCAGGGCGTCCGATCCGTGAACATCCCCGCACCCTCGCCGGTCGGGAAGTTCCCGTCGCACGGGGGAGGGGACGGCGCGCCGGCCGGCGAGGCAGGCCGAGGGGGGAGCGTGGCGACCACGGACGGCCGTTCGCAGGTGTCCGGGGCGAACTCGGCGGCCCGGGGAACGACGGATGGATAACGGCGTCCGGTCAAGATTATGTATCGAGACACCCCTTGCGCCGGCATGGCGCCCTCTCCAGCGATTCGCCTTGCCGCAGTGTTTTTGGTCCTGGTCACGGTGGGGTCATCCCTCGCCGTTTTCGCCGTCGCCCCCGCCGCGGCCTATCGGGCGCCCGCGCCCGCGTTCGTCGTTTCCACCTCGCACGGCGTGAACCTCGTCGCCGGCCCCGCCGCCCATCCGAATCCGGCCGTCTCCTATCCGATCTTCTTCTACGAAACGGGACTCCCGTCGGGCATCAACTGGCAGATCACGGTGGGCCACGCTACGTCGAACTACGTGACGGACGGGAACACCGACTCCCTCGCCTTCTCCGACCCGAACGGCGTCTACGCGTACTCCATCCAGGACATCTCGGGATGGCACCAGTCGAACCTCTCCTACCACGGCAACGTGGTCGTCAACGGGGCGTCCGTGACGGAACCGACGTTGTCGTACTCGCAGGTCACCTACGCGGTGCAGTTCAGCGAGATGAGCCTCCCCTCGGGAAAGACGTTCCAGGTGACCCTGGGCGGCAACCCCTCATCGCTCGTGACGGACGGGAGCACCGACACGTTGGCGTTCAACGTCCCGAACGGCACGTACAGCTACGCGATCCTCGACATCTCGGGCTGGCATCAGGGGACCCTCCCGTACACCGGTCATGTGACCGTCACCGGATCGGGGGTGACCGAGGCGACCCTCATCTACGTCCAGGTCACCTACTCGGTCACGTTCCAGGAGAGCGGGATCGGCTCGGGGCAGACCTGGCAGGTGACGGTCAACAGCGTCGTGAAGTCCCTGACGACGAACGGCGCGACCGACGCCCTCTCGTGGTCCGGTCTCCCCAACGGCACGTACGCCTACTCGATCCAGGACATCGCCGGCTGGCACGAGGGCACGCTCCCGTACCACGGCTCCGTGGTCGTGGCGGGGTCGTCCGTGACGGAGTCGACGCTCGTCTACTTCCCCGTCACTTATTCGGTCGTGTTCACGGAGGTCGGCCTCCCCGCGGGCGAGACGTTCCAGGTGTCGGTCGGGCGGACGGGCGAGTCCCTCCTCACCGATGGGCACGCGGACAGCCTCTACTTCACCGCCGCGAACGGCACCTACTCCTACACGGTCACGGGCATCTCGGGCTGGCACCAGTCGAACATCACCTACACGGGAAGTTTGGTGATCACCGGCGCCCCGCTCACCGAGCCCACGCTCGAATTCCTGCAGGTGAACTACTCGGTGACGTTCACCGAGAGCGGCCTCCCCGCCGCGACCGTCTGGGCGGTCACCCTGAACGGCCAGACCCTTAGCTCGAACGGGACGATGATCGCGTTCAGCGAACCGAACGGGACGTACGGCGACCACATCGACTACGTCGCCGGCTACCAGACCACGCCGTCCTCGTCCTCGGTCGTGGTGGCGGGCGCGGACCGCGCGATCTCGGTGCCGTTCACGCAGGTGACGTACACCCTCTCGTTCTCCGAGTCGACCCTGCCGTCGGGCACGCACTGGAGCGTCACCGTCGGCGTCACGACCCACACGTCGACCGGCACGTCGATCGCGTTCACCCTCCCCAACGGGACGTACAGCTACTCGATCGGGTTTGTCTCGGGCTACGTCCCGACCGTCCCGAGCGGATCCGCCTCGATCACCGGCGCCTCGACCGTGGTCGCGGTGAGCTTCACGCAGGTCCAGTACACCCTGACGTTCACGGCGACCGGATTCCCGGCTACGGGCCACCCGAAGGTCTGGTCGGTCTCGCTGGACGGAACCCTCCAGACGACCTCCACCAGTTCGATCTCCTTCGCCGTGGCGAACGGCACGCACACGTACCTGGTCCGCGGACCGGCGGGATGGCGGGTCTCCTCCGTGCTCCCGCCCGAGGGATCGATCGTCATCAACGGGGAGAGCGCGAGCCAGGCCGTGACGTTCGTGCGCGGCGGCACGGGCACGGTGACGTTCCACGAGGTCGGTCTCGCGGTCGCGACGCGCTGGTGCGTCACCCTGGGCTCGCTGATCTGCTCCACGACCCCGAAGATCCTCTCGAAGAACCTGACCCCGGGAGCGTACTCCTACGTGATCAACACGTTCCACGGGGTCGACACGGTCGTCACCATCCACGGGGCCTCGGTCGGCACGTCGGGCGGCGTGGCGCTCGCTCACGGGACCACGGTGAAGGTGCGGTTCGCGTACGCGGTGACGTTCACCGAGTCGGGGCTGCCGTTCTCCACGAGCTGGAAGGTCGTGGCGGGAGGTCAGACGGTCATCTCGACCACAACCACGATCACGCTGTACCTCACCAACGGGACCTACACGTTCCACGTCGGCCACATCAGCGGATACACGGCCGCGCCCGGGTCCGGCGGCCTGCACGTCGCGGGCTCGAACCTGGCGGTGTCGATCCGGTTCTCGGTCGCGCGGTAGGGTTCGAGGGCCGCCCCTACACGGGGGCGCGGGTTCCCGTCGCCGCGCGTCCCGCGCGCGATACGCCTACCCTGCGGGACCGCCGCCGCTCGGGCGGACCGCGCGGTCCGTCGTGCGGGACCTGCCAGTACAGGGCAGGACGGGCACGAGGGTGGCCTACCCGGCCCCGCCACCCTGCGGCAGGGGCTTCCACCGGTGGGGTTGTCCGGGAGACAGCACCGGCCCGATCTCGCCGAAGCGGGCCTGGGAGCGACTCCGAGGCGGGGCCCCTGGATCACGCCGCGAGTCGGCCCAACGGCGCGGCGGCGAGCGCCACCATCTCGGGCCCCGCGCTGAGGGATCGGATCCCGGAGCCGCCGGGCAGTCGCCCGATCGCCCCGTGGGCACCGGCCGTGGTGAAACTGACGAGGACCAGCGGCGTCGGATGGGGCGCGGTCACGACGAACGTCCCGGACGCGGGGTGGGGGTGCAGGTAGGTGAAGTTCGAGACCCGGAACGTGTAGGTGCCGTTCACCAGGTGGAACTTGATCGTCGCGGCCGTCGTGTGGATGCTCGCGTTCATCGGCCCGGTAATGTTGACGTCCCACGGAGTGCCCCGACCGAGGCCGACCGCGCGGAACGCCACCGTCGCGGTGACGAGCTTGAACTTGACCGTCTTCGTGATCGCGTGGATCCCGACCGTAACGGTCCCGTGCCCCGGGGTGGAGCCGTAGGTCGTGGGGTTCCCCGTGACGTGGAACTTCCAGGCGCCCTGGACGACCGTGAACGCGACCGACGAGGAGGTCGTGGAGGCCGATTGCGGCGCCGGTCCACCGTGCTTCAGCGCCGACTGCAGCGAGACGCCCCACGGAGAGCTCGGCGGAAGCCCCAGCTCGTCGAAGGTGAGCGACTCGAGGTGACCGAACTTCACCGCGAGGGTCACTTTCGCCCCCGAGATGTTCGCGGAACCCTGGGTCGGCTGGAGCGGGCCGGTGACCTTCGAGACAGCATAGTCCGCCGGAGGGGTGAACGAGAAGGCGAGCACGCCGCTCGGGACGAGCACCACGATCGTTCCCTTCGCGTGCACCGTGACGTCCGAGAGGACCACGGGCGGAGCCCCGACGCTGACGGACCACAGGGTCGCCGGGGGAAGGCCCGTTGCCCGGAACGTCACCTGGGTGAGCACGAGAACGCTGACGCTTGCGGACCCCTGGTTCGCCACGTACACCGCGGTCGCGTTCACCGGGTCGACCGCGAGGGCGTCCGGCTGGTCCCCGACGGGGATCGACCCCGCGACCCGGGCCGGGGAGGTCGCGAGCACGGTCACGTTGCCCGATCCCCCGTTCGCCTCGTAGACGTAGCCGGTCGCGGAACTGTAGGTCATCGCGTCGTCCATGCCGGGGGCTTCCCCGACCGGGACCGTGGCGATCACCGTGTTGTTGACGGTCGAGATGACGCTCACGTTGTTGGAGAAGTGGTTCGCCACGAAGAGCTCCTTGGCGGCGCCGTCCACCGCAAGCCCCGTGGGGCCCGATCCGACCGCGACCGTCGCGTTCAGGGAGCCGTTGGACCCCCAGAGGACGCTGACGTTGTCCGAACCGACATTCGCGACGTAGACCCGGCCGTTCGCCGGGTCGAACAGCATCGCGCCGTTCGGCCCCGGGTCGGTGCCAACGGTCGTCGTCCGGATGACGGTGTTCGTGGCGCCCGAGATCACGCTCACGTTGTCCGACCCTGCCTCCGCCACGAAGACGTCGTGGGTCGTCGGGTCGAGCACGAGGGCGTCCGGATCCGGACCGACGGGTACCGTGTCGATCACCCGGGGGATCGCGGCCGCAGGGGAGATGATGCTGACCGTCCCCGACCCACCGTTCGAGACGTAGACGTCGTGGTTCGCGGGATTCACGACGATCGCGTTCGGCTCCACCCCGACCGGGACGGACGCAACGACTGAGAGCTCGGAGATCGAGATGACGCTCACGTTGTCGGAGCCCGCATTCGAGACGTAGACCGTCCAGTTCGTGGTGTCGAGCGCGATGCCGCCCGGTGCGGGTTGCGACCCCACGGGGATGGTCGCGATCAGTTCGTTCGTGGCGATCGCGATCGCGCTCACGTTGTTTCCGAACTGGGAGGCGACGAAGACCGTCCCGTTCGCGGGATCAACGAGCACCGAATCCGGTCCCGCACCCACCGGCACGACCGGCGGCGCTGTGGCCGGA
Source organism: Thermoplasmata archaeon (assembly GCA_035499455.1). Taxonomy (GTDB): domain Archaea; phylum Thermoplasmatota; class Thermoplasmata; order Lutacidiplasmatales; family UBA184; genus Lutacidiplasma. The sequence goes on from DATJYS010000005.1 coordinate 573,429, forward strand.
CGATCGACCGATGGGACGATGGGGAGAGCGGCGCGCGCCGACGGCGCCGAGGGCGGCGACGAGAGGGAGGGCGGATGCACCGGCGAAGCGGCTCCACCCGCCACAACGGCGCTCGAGGTGACCACGAGGATCGCCAAGACGACGATCGCGACGGACGCAGGTCGGGCCATAGTTTCGACCCCAGAAGACATGGACCCACCCCTATTTCCGTCTTCCACGACCGCCCGCCGCGAGGGCCGGGAGCCGTCCCAGACAGACCCACGGCCCCGCGGACGATGAACGATCGATTCGGCCCGACCTGCGACGGTGACCCCTTCGTGCCAGGTCACCTTGACGTCGAGGACTACGGCGCCCGAAAGGGACTCGGAGTCCGACCGCTTGGGCGGGTCCTTGGATGCTCGGCCGGCGGCCAGGGGGTGGCGATCGGACCCGGCATCGTAGAACTAGTTAGCCAAACTACCCCTCGACAGTACCCGTCGCACCGGTGAGGAGAACGACCTTCGGGACCGAGGCGGTTGCCGGTCCGCGGCCCGAGGCCGCGGGGTGCCCCCTCCCCGGGTCGGGGGAGGGGGCGGGCCCCCCGGGGTCGGACGGTCGGAGCGGCCGAGGGCTCCGACCGCCTCCGGGGGGCGGTGCGTCGAGGGCGTGCTCCGCGCTCAGGGCGGGCTGGTCAGGTGGCCCGGGAGAATGTCTCCGATGTAGAACCACGCCGCGATCGCCGCGAGCAGCATGAACGCCGGGAACCAGACGGTCGCGAGGTAGACCCAGGCGGGGACGCGGTAGCGTCCCTTGGCGGATCCCTCGGGGGGGGCCATCGGCGGGGCCTCCTCCGTGATCGGCGTCATGCTGAGCGAGAGCGTCGGGAAGCTGGCCCCCGGGTGCTCGAGCCACCAGTCCACGACCAGAGAGGCCGGAAGGGCGAACACTCCCGCGGCGGCGTACGCTCCGTAGAGCAGGAACGTCTCGAGGGGGTCCTTGGTCAGGCCGAACGAGCCCGGCTTCACGAGGGTCGTGTACCCCCAGTAGCCGTACCACGCGGTAATGACGCCGGCGACGAACGCGAACAGGCCGGCGTACTCGAGCTTGAGCCCGAAGTACCCGACGAAGGCGTAGACGAGCATCACGAGCGCGAAGAGGCAGATGACGTCGCCGAAGAATATGTCGTAGGAGCCGAGCCCGTCGGAGAGCAGGAACGGCCAGGTGTATTCGATGAAGATCCCGATCGCCAGCGACAACGTCCCGATCATTCCCGCGGGAACCGCGGACGCCTTGATCGCCGCCCGGACTCGGGCCGGGTCGTTCCGGAGCATGTGCCAGAACGCCCGGATCGCGGTGTAGGTCATCACCGCGGCTCCGGCGAGGATCAGCGCAACGACGAGTCCCAGGTCATCGACAAACGCCACGAACGCCATCTTCCCTCTCCTTCTCGGCCCGAAGGCCGAGGGCTCGTATCGTAGACCCCCTTATTATCCATGAGTCAACGATTCTTGACCGCGGTCCTCTCTCGTGCCGGCGGGAAACCGCGCCGAGGCGGAGCGCGGCTCGGGTCCCGCAGGAGATCGTTGGATGGGCCCGACCCCGGGTCCGCGTCGCGAGCCGACCGCCGCGGGCCGACAGACGACGGAGCGCGCCCGGGGCTCCCTCGCTATCGACCGCGGAGCTGATACGCGGTGACCGGCTGGGCACCGGGGCCGGGCCAGGAAGGGGTCGACCTCCTCGCGGCGAGCGGATGACGGGTCCTGAGAAACCTCGAACGCGCACGGTCGCCTGGCAGGACCCCGGCGTCTTCGCCGAGGCGATGAAGACCGCCAGCGGGATCGAGTTCCTTCGTGGATTTCTCACCGAATCCCTTCCGCCGCCGCCGTTCATGGAACTCCTGGGGGTACGGATCGCGTCGGTCGAACCGTCGGCCGTCTCGATCGAGTTCGAGCCGGCGGAGTTCATGTACAGCCCGCTCGGGAACGTGCACGGAGGGATCGTGACCGTCCTGCTCGACACGGCGATGGGGTGCTCGTTCCATACGACGCTCCCCGCCGGGGTCGGCTACACCACCCTCGAGCTCAAGGTCAACTTCGTCCGCCCGGTGACCGTCCGCGACGGCCCGCTGCGGGCCGAGGGGCGGGTCGTGTCCGCAGGCGCCCGCGTCGCCACGACGGAGGCCCACCTGAGGGACCGCGATCGGAAACTGTTCGCGCACGCCACCTCGACCCTGCTCGTCCTCCGACCGGAGCCGAGATAGCGCGGCGTCCGTCGGCGGATCCCCCCGGGCCGAGCGGACTCTCGAGACCGAATCGAGCCTTCCTTGGGAGGGGGAGCGCGGCGACGTCGGTCGCTTCCGGCCACGCGTCCCGGGCGCGCCGGGACGGTTCGCCCTCCCAGCATAAGTCCCGGGCCCGAGGGGATTTGAACCCCTGATCTTGCGGTTAAGAGCCGCCTGCTCTACCGGGCTGAGCTACGGGCCCGCGACGAGGGGCGCCGAGCCGGGTCGGCCGCATAAAGGCTCCGAGGAGCGGCCGTCTCAGCGCCGGATCCGTTCGAGGGCCGCCCCGACCATGAGGGGGAGCAGGACCGTGACGTCGCCCTCGACCGTCGTATGGCGCGCCGACGCCTTCACCTTCCCCCAGGAGACCGCTTCCCGGGTGCGCGCGCCGGAGAGGCTCCCGTCCCACTCGACGGCGGTCGTCAGGTACAGGGCCGCGTCCAACCCGTCGCGGAACTGGTTCCACCAGATCGTGTGGTGCTTCGAGATCCCGCCCCCGAGCAGGATCGCCCCGGACCGCTTCGCTCCGTAGACGAGATCGGAGAGCGCCTGCTCGTCCGAGAGAAGGTCGATCGAGAGCGCCTTGTGGTCCTGCCAGAACAGCCAGAGCTGGGAGCCGACCGCTCCGTCCGTGATCCCCGGGACGAAGACGGGGACATCCCGGTCGTAGGCGGCGCGCAGGATGCTCGACGTCGCGTTCGCCGGGAGGGCGGCGCCGATCGCCCGGGCGAGCGCCTGGGAGGAGACGGCCCGGGTCCCGTCGGCCCACAGTCGCCGAAGGATCGGCCCCATCTTGCGCTCGATGATCGCCCCGTAGTTCGCCTCGGGGATGACGAGGTTCCCGAGGCGGTAGAGGTGGCGACGGTGCAGCGCCGCGTCGTCGAGGTTCCAGGCGCCGTGGTAGTACGGCCGGAACGCGCGGGCGAGGTCGTGGTCGAGCGTTCCGCACGTCGTGACGACCGCGTCGACGTACCCTTCCCGCACCAGGGTGGCGAGGACGCCCCGGACCCCGGTCGCGACGAGGTCGGCGGGGAACGACAGGAAGACCGTCATGTCGCGGTCGCCGAGGATCCGGGCGAGGAGGTCGACGCCGTCGGCGACCTCCTTCGCGCTGAAGCCGCCCCCCGCTTCCATGCGGCGGACCAGCGTGTCGAGGGTCGGCGCGTCGTCGATCCGCAGGTCCTCGACCTTCCGCGGCACGGCGCGGGGAGGCGGCCGGGCGGTTAAAGGCCCCCGGTGAGGCCGAGGGTCAACGAGTGGAAGACGAGCACGTAGGCGAGGGCGTAGCCGAGGAGGGCGCCGCCGTTGAGGAGCGGGAGGCCGGCCTGCGGGTTCCCGCCGAGGACGAGCCGCATGAGCACGCCGTAGCCGACCAGCGAGCCGAGCATCGCCGCCCCGGCGATCAGCAGGTTCGCCCCGACCCCGAGGAGGTGCGGCGACGTCGGGAGCCAGACGAACGCCGACGCGATCAGCGCTCCGGGGATGACGATGTCCCCGAGGCCCATGAACATCGCCGCCCGCTCCTCGGTCGGCTGCCCCCGCTGCTCCTGGAGCGTCGGGGCGCTCGTGTAGTCGTACCCCGACCGGTCGGGCATCACGAGGAGGATCGGGAGCTTCATCTCGGTGACGACGTCCGCGAGGCTCACCATGTGCTTCGTGCGGTAGACGGCGATCGCGTCGTAGACCATCAGCGCCAGCAGCAGGATGAAGACGGGCAAGATGTCGAAGGAGATCCCGAGGATCGCGACGAGCGCCCCCGCCGCGATGAATCCGGTGATGTCGACGACGTACCACTGCGGCTCGACCATGAGCGAGAGGAACAGCAGGGCGGTGACGCCTCCCGCGAGGGTGAGGGCGGGGGCGTAGGTGATCTCGGCCCCGTACGGGGGGAGGAGGATGCTCGCGGGGGGGATCAGCGAGAAGGTGGCGTAGAGGGTGACGTAGAGGGAGAGGGCGATCATGACGAGGATTCCCGCGCGCAGGCGCGCCATCGCCCCCTTCAGGCGGACGAACAGGAGGATCGCGAGGGGCGCGATCACGATGATGGCGATGAGGAACAGCGGCGAGGCCGCGCTCTGGGGGTTCGAGGTCGAGGAGAGCCCCTCGGAACGGAACGGGTCCGCGAGCGCGAGCCCCACGACCTGGGCGCCGATGTAGAGGCCGAGCAGTCCGAGCCACCGGACACTGCGCATGGCGACGCTACGGCTGGACGACGGCGTAGGCGTTGTTGCCCAGCACCTTCGTGATCTTCGCGTTGATCGTGGCGCCGCGCTGGTTCGCTCCGGTCACGAAGATGACGAACCCTTCCTTCTTGGCGACGCCGTCCCCTCGTCGCCCGACGTCCTCGATAGTGAGGCGGTAGACCTCTCCGACGACGACCGGGGCGCGGGGCTTCTCGGGGGCGACGACCCGGCGGACCGTGATCGGGCGCTGCGCGCCGCACGCCTCGCAGACGAGGAGCGTGAGGCGCCCGTCCTTCTGGAGGTGGGTGTCGGGCCGCTTGCACTCCGAGCAGATCACGTACTTCGCGGTGTACTCCCGGATCCGCGTGCCGACCTGCTCCTTCGTGAGCCGGGACTTGAGGACCCCGCGGGGAAGGTCGAGGACCCCCGGGCAGCCGAACTCCTTCGCGAGGTAGCCGATCAGATGGGCCGGTTCGCGCCGCATCACGCCGGCGATCTCCTGGAGGTTGCGGATGACCGTGTTCTTCCCGTCGGACATCATGTCCGGGTCGGGGACGACGAACCGCTCGCCGGCCGCGCGGACCGGGGGCAGCTTCGCGCGGGCCCGCTCGAGCAGGACCGAGTACGGCTCCATGGAACGGATTACGAGCGAGCGGTCGGGGATAAGGCTTCCCGCCCTCACGCCGGCGGGAACCGCTCGAGGACGTCGAGAACCTTCGCGAGGTCGCGCTCCGCGACGACCGCGCTGGCGCCACGACGGACCGCCTCGTCCTCGGGGAGGAAGGCGATCCCGACGCGGCTGCGGCGGAACAGCCCGACGTCGATCTCGGAGTTCCCGACCGAGGCGGTCTCCTCCGGGCGGAACCCCAGCTGCGCCTGGAGCGCGGCGAGGACCCCTTCCTTGTCGTGGATCGGCACCCGGACGATCCCCTCGCCCGTCAGCTGACCGTGGGCGGTCACCCGGAACCCGTTCGCGAGCGCGACGTCGATGCCGAGCTCGCGGGCGATGCGGCGGGCGAGCAGGTCGATCCCTCCGCTGACGATCGCGGTCCGGACCCCGCGCCGGTGCAGTCCGTCGATCAGCGCCTTCGCGCCCGGCATCAACGGCACCGTCCCCAGGATCCGCTCGAGGTCGAAGACGGTCAGCTGCGGCGCATGCCGTCGCCAGATCACGATGTCGGTCCGGATGAACTCCTCGTCGTCGATCTCGTTCGCGAGGAACCTCCTCAACCCCTCCGCGTTGTGCTCGCCGAAGTGCTCGTGGACGGCAGCCCACGAGCTCGCCACGTCGACGAGCGTTCCGTCCATGTCGAGGGCGACGAACCTAAGCACGTTCGCCCCGGGCGATCGCCTCGGCCCGGTCGAGCACCGCGTCGTCCGGCCGGGCGACCCACGCCGCGAGGTTCTCGTCGACCTGCCCCGGCCGGCTGGCGCCGAACACCGGGACCGCACCCTGGCGTCGCAGCCAGTGGAGGGCGAGGGAGGCGACGGGGAGATGGGACTCCTGCGCGAGGTCGCGCAGCGCCCGGGCCTTCGCGAGCGTCTCCTTCTCCCGTTCCGGCTCGAGGAGTCGTTCGGAGAGCCGCCGGACCCCTGCGGGGATCCGCTGGCCGTCCAGGTACCGGCCGTTCAGGAGCCCCCGCGCGAGCGGGGTGTACGCCTCGAGCAGGATCCCGTGGGTCTGGCAGTACTCGCGCACCGGGTCCCCGTCGTCCCGGTCGAGGAGGTTGTAGCGGACCTGGTTGACGGCGATCCGGGTCTCGTGAAGGTGCTTCGCCGCGGTCTCGAGATCGTCGACCGAGAAGTTCGAGACCCCGATCGCGCCGACCTTCCCTTCCTTCCAGAGCGCCTCGAGCGCGGGCATCGTCTCCTCGAGGGAGACCCGCGGGTCCGGTGCGTGGACGAGGTAGAGGTCCACGGTGCGGCGGGCGAGCCGTTCGAGGCTGTTGATGAGGCTCGCGCGGACCTGGGCCGGTCTGAGGTGCTCCCAGGAGACCTTCGTCACTACGAACGCGTCGTCCGCGCCGCCGGCCGCCCGATGCAGGACCTCGCCGAGGATCCGTTCCGAGCGCCCCCCGCCGTAGACCTCCGCGGTGTCGAACCATCGCATCCCGCGTTCGTAGGCGCGTCCGATCGTCGCCTTGGTGCGGGCCTCGTCCTCGGAGGTCCAGCGGCCGAGACCCCAGAGCCCAAGACCGAGCACGGGGTGCGGCTTCCGTCCCGCGGCGAGCGGTATCGAATCGATCGCCCCGCCGGCTGCGGGCGCCCGGGGCGCGGGGGCTCGGCGGGGTTTCGGAGCGGGGCGTTTCGTCATGGGGTGCCGACCGATGCACGGCTCTCCTTCAACTGTTCGTCGATGCGCTGGATGCGCCCGGCGAGCTCCGCGGCCTTCTCCTCGGCCTCGCGGACGACCTCCGGCGGAGCGCGCGCGCGGAACCCCGCGTCGGCGAGGCGTCCCCGGCTCTTCTCGAGCAGCGCGGAGAGCTTCTCCCGCTCGCGCTCGAGCGTGTCGGTCGACCCGGCGGCGACCGGCGAGCGCTCGAGGAAGCACTCCCCGAACGGCGCGACGCGTCCGGCGGTGTGTCCGGGTGGAGCGACGCCGGCGTCGAGCAGCTCCGGGCCGGTGACGTGTGCGAGCCGCGCGATCGTCCCCCGCTGAGCGCCCAGGATCCGAGCGACCTCGGGCCCGGACGGGCGGATCCACGCTCGCGGCGACGTTCCGGGCGCGGGGGTCTCCTCCGCCTTCAGGTTGCGCAGCAGATGGACCGCCTCGAGGACCGGCTCCATCTCGACCTCCGCGAGCGGGTCCGGCACGACCTCCGCGGCCGGAGGCCACGGGGCCGCGTCGAGCAGGCCGTCCGGATGCGGGAGGGCGTGCCACAATTCCTCGGTGACGTGCGGAACGAACGGGTGGAGCAGGCGCAGCGATCGCTCCACGACGAACAGGAGCACGGCCTGCGTCTCCCGTCGCAGCTCCTCGCCCCGCGTCCCTGAGAGCGCCTCCTTGGAGATCTCGACGTAGCGGTCGGCGACGTCGTGCCAGACGAACGAGTGGAGCGCGGTCGCGGCCCGGGACGGTTCGAACGCGTCGAGCGCCCGGTCGATCTCGGCGCGGGTCCGCTCGTACCGCGCCAGGACCCAACGGTTCTCGAGGGCCGCGGACAGGCCGAGCACGGGCGCCCGATCCGGCGGGCCAGCCCCGGGCGGGACGTGGGGCAGCGTGAACCGCACGAGGTTCCAGAGCTTCGTGAGGAAGTTCCGCGCCCCCTCGAGCGCCGCCGGCCCGAACGGTCCGTCCTCGTCCGTCGGGTTCGGGAAGACGAGCGAGAACCGGAGGGCGTCGGCCCCCCGGGTCCGGATCACCTCCGCCGGGTCGGGGGAGTTCCCGAGGTGCTTCGACATCCGCCGGCCTTGCTCGTCGCGGAGCATCCCGGTGAAGTAGACGTCGGCGAACGGAGCCCGGCCGGTGAACCGGTACCCGGCCATCATCATCCGGGCGACCCAGAAGAACATGATGTCGCGGCCGGTGACGAGCACGTTCGTCGGGTAGTACTGGTCGAGCGCTCCCGTTGCCTCGGGCCAGCCGAGCGCGGCGAACGGCCACAACCACGACGTGAACCAGGTGTCCAGCACGTCGGGGTCGTCCCGGAGCTCGCGGCCCCGGCACGCCGGGCAGGCGGTCGGCCGGTCGACCGCGGCGGTCGCCTCCCCGCACGCGGTGCAGTGGTAGACCGGGATCGGGTGGCCCCAGAGCACCTGCCGCGAGATGCACCAGTCCTGGATCTCCTCCATCCACCGGAAGAACGTCCGGCTCCAGCGCTCCGGGTGGATCCGGATCTCCCCCGCTTGAACACCGTGCACGGCCGGGGCCGCCAACGGCGCCATCCGCACGAACCACTGGGTCGAGAGCCGTGGCTCGATCGGCACCTCGGAGCGCTCCGACCGCGCCACCGCATGGCGGTACGGGACCCGGCGCAGCAACGTGCCCGACGATTCGAGCGCCTCGATCGCCTGCTTCCGCGCCGCGTCGCGGTCGAGTCCCCGGTACGGCTCGGGTACCCAGGCGCCCGTGAGCCGGGCGGATTCGTCGAAGATCTCGACGGCGGCGAGGAGCTCCGGGTGGCGCGCCGCGATCTCCCGGTCGACCAGGTCGTGGCGTGGCGTGATCTTGAGCGCTCCGGCGCCGAACGCCGGGTCGACGGACGGGTCGGTGATGACCGGCACCACGCGGCCGGCGAGCGGCACGACGACCGCGCGGCCGACCTCGGCGGCGTGCCGGGCGTCGTCCGGGTGCACCGCGACCGCGACGTCGCCGAAGACGGTCTCCGGGCGGACGGTTGCGACCTCGATCCCTCCGGGGCTCCCGTCCGCGAACGCGTAGCGCAGGTAGAGCAGCTCGCCGTCCTCCTCCGTGTGGACGACCTCGAGGTCCGAGAGGGCGGTCTTCAGCCGCGGGTCCCAGTTCACCATCCGCTCGCCGCGGTAGATGAGCCCGGCCCGGTGGAGCGTGACGAATGCTTCCCGCGTCGCGCGCGCGCTGAGCGGGTCCATCGTGTAACGCCAACGGGGCCAATCGACCGAGAAGCCGCCGAGCCGGATCTGCTCGCGGATCCGCCGCTCGTGCTCCTCGACCCAGCGTCCGATCTCGCGGAGCGCGTCCTCGCGGGAGAGGTCGTCGAAGCGCACCCCTTGGCGCTGAAGGCGCCGACGGACCTCGACCTGCGTCGCGAGCCCCGCGTGGTCGAGCCCCGGCACCCACAGGGTGGCGACCCCGCGCATCCGGTGGACGCGGGCGAGAACGTCCATCACCGTGTCGCCGAGCATGTGTCCGATCGTCAGCACCCCCGTGACGTTCGGCGGAGGGAGCACGAACGAGAACGTCGCTCCGGTCGGGCGCTCGGGGGCGTCGAACGCGTGGGCCTCTTCCCACGCCCGTTGCCACCGGGGCTCGATCGCCGCGGGATCGAACCGGGGCGCGAGCGGGCCGCCGCTCACCGTTCCGACCCTCCGAGCGCGTACGGGCTAAGGACGGCGAGCTCGCCGACGGCGACGATCGCCATGAGGGGGAGCCCCTCGAGGGCGTAGGCGACGAGCGGCGCGGCGGCGACGATCAGCCCCGGGATCGCGATCAGGAACGCGATCCACCCTCCCGAGTAGAGGTTCGCTACGGGGAATCCTTTGGCGCGCGCCCGACGGAACAGCCAGCCTAGCTCGACGAACGCGGCGGCAAGCACCGCGGGGAGCTCGGCAAGCACGAACGCGAGGAACAGGTCCGGGTCGTTGACCCGCAGGCTGGCGAGGGCGAGGACGATCGCGCTCGCGACAACGTAAATGAGGCAGATCAGCGTCGCCTTCCCGAGGACGACCGAGCGGTCCCGCAGCGGGAGCGTCCGGCCGTAGGAGTACGCCAGCACCTCGATCGCGAAAAACGCGGGGCCAAAGAAGGTTGCGAGGAGCGCGGCCGCCGTGACGGTTCCGATCGCGAGCCCCTGAGCCGCCGACGCCCGCGGGGCGTCGACGACCGTGAGCAGCCCGAGGGCGACCGCGTCCAGGATCGGCAGGAGGAGCAGGAAGGCGTAGCCGGGGGTGCGGCTGGCGATCCGCAGGTCCTTCGTCAGGACCGCCCACGCGGCGGCCTGCGGGTGCAGGCGGTGGGTCGTCGCCGGCGCGACGGCCGTCGTGCCGATCGGAACGTGGCCCAGCTCCCGAATCTCCCGGAAGAGCCACACCGCAGACCAGGCAACGAGCCCGAGGTAGAGCGCGGCGCCGAGGGCGAGGGCCAGCGCCGCGGCCGTGTCGAGACCGACGTCGCGGGTGCCGTGGGCCGCGACCCCGGTCAAGAGGGCGAACGGCACGGGATAGGTGGCGTAGATCAGGTCCCGGAGCAGCGACGCTCCGCGCTCCATCGCGACGTCCTGGAGGAGGAACAGGAACCGGAAACCGGTCGTCACGAAACCGAGGATCGCGAACGACGGGAGCAGCCAAAGGACCAGGAGCGTCCATCGGACGGCCGTCCCTCCTCCGCCGCCGCGCGCCCCCTGGATGCGGTGGACAAAGAACCGGCCGGTCACGAGAGAAAGCGCGAGGGCGAAGACGACGGACGCCACCACCCCCGGAACGATCGCGAGCCCCGCGGCCGGCCCGAGGGCGAGCCCGAGGGCGACCGGGGTGACCAGAAGCACCGTGACGATCGGGAGATCGAACAGGCGGAAGTACAGGATCGCCGCGGCGCGGCGGTAAGTCGGCCCATCGATCGGCAGCGTCTCGAGAACCGGAAGGACCGCCGAGGAGAGCAGAGTCGGCAGGACCTGGAGCCCGGTCCACCAGAGGAACGCCGCATCGAGCGTCAAGAGGCCCGTGAGGACCCCCGTGTCGAGGACCGTCGCCGGGATCACGTAGCCGAAGAGCGACGAGGAGACGCGGGCGCCGTCGTGCAGGAACGCGGCCGCTCCGATCGCCAGGAGCGCGAGGAGGGCGCTAACGATCGCCTTGCTCTGGTTGACCCGGCTCCGGCCCTTCGGAACGAGGGATTTGGAGGAGGTGACGGGAACGAGGTTCCCTTGCCGGAACGCGTAGACCGCCTGGAAGGAGAGCTCCCCGAACGCCACGCCCCCGAGGCGCCACGCCTCGCGCCAGCCCATCCTACCGCTCCCCGAGCAGGGCGACCGCGTCGGAGAGCCCTTCGTCCTCCCGCGTGAGCCGAAGGAAGATCTCCTCCAGGGAGGCGTCGCCGCTCTCGATGCGCCCCCGCAGCTCGGGGACCGTTCCTTCCCCCTGGAGGACGCCGCCGTCAAGGATGCCGACGCGGTGGCAGAGCTCCTGGGCGACCTCCATCGTGTGCGTCGAGAAGAGGACCCCTCGGCCGCTCTCCGTGACGTACCGGCGGAGGAGGTCCTTCACGATCCGCACCGACCTCGGGTCGAGGCCGTTCAACGGCTCGTCGAGCACGAGCAGCCGGGGGGCGTGCAGGAGCGCGGCGATCAGGAGGACCTTCTGGCGCGTGCCGTTCGACAGCGCCACGATCGGCTCCTCGAACTCCGACTCGAGACGGAACGCCAGGGCGTACGTCCGCGCCCGGGCCGTCGCCGTCGACGCGTCGAGCCGCCGGACCCCAGCGACGAACTCAAGGAACTCCCTCGGCGTCAGCGAGTCGTAGAGCATCGAGGTCTCGGGGACGTAGCCGATCTCCTCCTTCGTGCGGAGCCCCGCCTCGGTCACGTCCAGGCCGAAGACCCGGACGCGTCCCGCGTGCGGGCGCACGAGGCCGACCACGGACTTGATCGTGCTCGATTTCCCCGCCCCGTTGGAGCCGAGCAGTCCGTAGATCTCGCCGGGGCGGACGGTGACGGTCAGACCGGAGACCGCCCGCCGCTCGCCGTACTGGACGACGAGCCCCTCGATCGCGAGGGGCGGGCCCCTCGGCGATGCGGGGTCCGTCGCCATCGCGATTCCATCGGCGACGAGGGTCAATAAAGAGACGGGCGCTCGGCTACTTCGATCGCAGGAGCGGGAAGAGGAGGGCGTCCTTGATGGAGGGGAGGCCGAGGAGGGCCATGACGAGGCGGTCGACGCCGATGCCGATCCCGGTCGTCGGCGGAAGGCCGTACCGGAGCGCCTCCACGTAGTCGAGGTCGAAAGCGTACCGGTCGTCGCCCCGTTCCCCCAGCTGCTCCCGGAACCGCTGCTCTTGCTCGTCCGGGTCGGTGAGCTCCGTGTACGCGTTGGCGAGCTCGAACCCGGGGGCGAACACCTCGAATCGTTCGACGCGGCCGGGCTTCGTCCGGTGGCGCTTCGCAAGCGGCGTGGTCACCGCCGGGTGATCGACGACGAACGTGATCCGGTCGATCGTCGGCTCCACGTAGTGCTCGAACAGCTTGTCGAGGAACGTGCCGGTGGAGGAGTTTTCCGGGACGGTCGAGCCAGCGCGTCGGGCGAGGTCCCTGAGATCGTCCCGGGACTTCGAGGCGAGGCCCGGGATCCCGCTCGCCTGCTCGAGCGCCTCCACGAAATCGAGCGTTGCGAACGGCGGCCGGAAGCGCGCGGCGGCCCGCACGGCGTCGGCGTTGTCGGGGAGGAGTTCGACCGTTCGCTTGGCGAGCCGCTCGAACAGCGCTTCCGTGAAGCGTCGCATGTCCTGGTAGTCGGCGTACGCCCAGTACGCCTCGAGCTCGCTGAACTCGGGGGAATGGATCGTGTCGAGGTCTTCGTTGCGGAACGACCGCCCGAGCTCGTAGACGCGCTCCATCCCCCCGACCAGGAGGCGCTTCAGGGGCAGTTCGATCGAGATCCGCAGCTGGAGCTCGGCGTCGAGGAACTTCGAGCGGGTGACGAACGGAGCGGCGGCCGCCCCGCTCGCGATCCGCAGGAGCACGGGGGTCTCCACCTCGAGGAACCCGGCGTCATCGAACGCCCGTCGGATCTCCCGGACGAGCAGGCTGCGCACCCGGAACCGCTCGCGCACCTCGCGCGAGGAGAGGAGGTCGACGTACCGACGTCGGAGGCGCTCCTCCACGTCGGTCAGCCCGTGGAATTTCTCGGGCGGTGGTGAGATCGCCTTCGCGAGAAGGGTCAGGGAGTTCGCGACGAGCGTCGGCTCTCCTTTCCGGGTAAGCGTCGGATGGCCCTCCGCGCCCAGGATGTCTCCGGGGTCGAGCTCCGAGAGCCAGCCCCGGTAGCACTCTTCTCCGAGCTCGTCAACCCGGAACAGTAGTTGGACCGATCCGGCGAGGTCGTCCAGGTCGGCGAACGCCGTGCGCCCGTGCTGTCGGATCGTACGCAATCGGCCGGCGACGCGCAGGACCGCGACGCCCGGGTCACCCCCCGGGGTCAGAGTGGCGCACGCCAAGCGCACGGCGTCCGAACCGACCCGACCCGGAAACTCCCACGGATACGGCTCGCGCCCGCTCGCCCGGATCCGAGCGACCTTCGCGCGTCGCTCCTCTTCGAGCGGAGTCCCGTCCCCCATCGGTCGCCGCCGGCGAGGGGTCGGCGGGTAGAAAACGGCTCGTGCGGACGGCCGTCAGTTCGCCGGGTTCTCGAGCGCGAGGCGCTCGACACCGCCGGGACGGAAGAGCGCGAGATGCTCCGGCACGGCCGCTTCCTTGCCGGCGGGGCGGGCGGGCTCGTGGAGCAACAGGAACGTGCCGAGGAAGAACTCCGCGGCGGCGTCCCCGCCGCCGATGCCGTAGCTGACGTAGTCGGAGAAGTAGACGTGTACCTGAGCCGACCGGGTCCGGCGGATCGCCGCGAGGAAGGCGCGAGACTCCTCGGTCCCCTTGCGCTCGATCTCGTCCATCAGGTCGCGCAGGATCGGCCGCTGGCTCAGGCCGGCGAGGCCGTCGTACGAGAGGTAGATCGCCGGACGGGGCTCGAGGGCGACGATGTCGAGCCGCAGGACGGCTTCCACCGGTTTCGTGCGCATGGTGAGCGGCCTACCCGGGGTGCATTAAGAAAGCTTCGGGCCGGCGCGCCGGGAGGCGCCGGCCCGGGAAACGGGGGTGGGCCGGGGGACGATCTAGTGGTCGTGCCCGCCGCCGGCGCCGCCCGGGGGGGCAGGGCTCGACCGCTTCGAGGCGATCACGTCATCGATCCGGAGCACCATGTTGGCGACCTCGACCGCCGAGCTCAACGCCTGGCGCTTGACGCGCAGGGGCTCGATCACGTGGAGCTTCCACATGTCGGCCGCCTTGCCGTCCGCGAGGTTCACGCCGATGTTCTTGTTGCTGGAGGAGCCGTCGTGCGCGCTCCGCAGCTCGATGAGCGTGTTGATCGAATCGTAGCCGCCGTTCTCGGCGAGCGCCCACGGCACCGCCTCGAGCGACTGGGCGAACGCCTCGGCGGCGAGCTGCTCGCGGCCGCCGACCGACTGGGCCCACTTGCGCAGCTTGACCGCGAGCTCGATCTCGGTGGCGCCCCCGCCGGGGCAGACGACCCCGTCCTCGAGGACGCTCGCCACGACCTTGAGCGCGTCGTGCAGCGACCGCTCGACCTCCTGGGTCACGTGCTCGGTGCCGCCGCGGATGAGGATCGAGACCGACCGCGGGTTGGAGCAGCCCGTGACGAACGTCATGTCGTCGTCTCCGACCTTGCGCTCTTCGACCTTGGCCGCCTGGCCGAGGTCCGCCGGGGTCAGCTCCTTGATGCCGGTCACGATCTTGCCGCCCGTGGCGCGGGCGAGCTTCTGGAGGTCGGACTCCTTGACCTGCTTCAGGGCGTAGATGCCGTCCTTCGCCAGGTAGTGGAGGACCACGTCGTCGATCCCCTTCTGGCAGACGATGACGTTCGCCCCGGAGGCCTTGACGGCGTCCGCCATCTTGCGGAACGTCTTGTCTTCCTCGTCAAGGAAGCTCTGGATCTGGGACGGGTTCTTGATGTTGATCTTGCTCTCGATCTCGGTCTTCTTGACCTCGAGCGCCGAGTTGAGCAGCGCGATCTTCGCGCCGCTGACCTCGGACGGCATGCGGGGGTGTCCGCGTTCCTTGTCGAGGACGATCCCCTCGATGAGCTCGGTGTCGTGGATCGTGCCGCCGTGGCGCTTCTCGACCTTGATCTGGTCGACGTCGCAGACGGTCTTGCCGCCGCGCTGCTCCGCGATCTTCTGGACCGCCTTGACCGCGATCTGGGCAAGCTCGTCCCGCGAGCCGGCGACGCCCTTCGACCCCATGGCCGTGCGCGCGCAGTCCACTAGGATCGCCTGGTCGTCCGCCTTGACCGTCGTACCGATCTCCTCCTCGAGGAGCCGGCGCGCTTCCTGGACGGCGAGCTGGAAACCGCGAGTGATGACCGTGGGGTGGACGTCCTGCTCGAGGAGACGCTCCGAGCGCTTCAGCAGCTCGCCGGCGAGGACCACGGCCGTCGTCGTCCCGTCGCCGCACTGCTGGTCCTGGGTCTTCGCGACCTCAACGAGCATCTTCGCGGCCGGGTGCTCGACGTCGACCTCCTTGAGGATCGTCACGCCGTCGTTCGTGATCGTGATGTCGCCCATCGAATCGACCAACATCTTGTCCATGCCTCGGGGGCCGAGGGTCGTCCGAACGGTGTCGGCGACCGCCCGCGCGGCGGCGATGTTGTTCGAAGAGGCTCCCTTTCCGCGCTCGCGTTCCGTGCCTTCCTTCAGGATGAGGATCGGGGTGCCCTGCATCATGGTCTTACCATCACGGGGAGACTTGCGCTTCTATATAAAGACAACCAACGCCCTTGCCCCCCCGGAGCGGGAGAGTCGCCATCGGGCCGACCGTTCACTTCGGCCCCGTCACGCCAACGGTCGGGGTCCACTGGACCGCGGAAGGAGGGACGCGAGCAGCTCCACGACTCGCTCGGCCGGCGCGGAAGCGTCGACCTCGATTCCGGCAGCGAACCGGGTGCTCTTCCGATAGACCTCCCGGGCGGCGGACGCGCCGTGCGGGTGCTCCCGCCCGGCGTCCCGAGCGATGCACACCGAGAGCGGTGCCATGAGCGTGAAAATGTGACCGGAACAACCCAGTCGATCCCCGAGATCCTTGAGCTGTTCCTCCCAGTAGAAGTTTCCATCGAGGATTGCGGGCCGGTCCTGCTCTAGGGGGGTGGTGGCCCTCGCCACGGCGATCTTGTTGGCTCGCAGAAACTCCTCGAGCCCACCGTCCACCCAGAGATCGTTCTCCTCCAGGATGCCATCGATCGAAATGTACTCGGCGTGAATCCGTCCGGCGAGAAGTCGGGCAACGGTGGTCTTCCCGACGCCTAGTGGACCACGGATCACGACGTAGTAGGCACTAGTCCGTGGGGGTGGGCTGTATGTCTGCGCGCCGACGGAATCCGGAGATACCTCTCGCGGGCGATGCACGCGGGACCGAAGATCGGCCGGACTCCTTCAAGCTGCTGGGCAGTGGCTTCGGTGCTGCTCCCTCGCCGATAGGCCGCGCGGAGCGCGGACCCGAGCGGGCAGCGAAGGTCAGAGCCGCCCCGCGACGGCGCGGCTCAAGATTCTCTGCAGTGGGGCAATGTCGGAGATTCGACTGCGGGACCCTTCGGCCGGAGCGCCTCGGCCGACCGCGCGCTCGAACTCGATCGTCGCCCCCGCCCACTCTTCCGAGGAGGGGCCGACGACTCTCAGTACGTAATCGAACGCCGCCCGCTGGGTCGGCGGTTCGTCCGCGAACGAGACGAAGACGGAGGCGCCGAGGCCGGTGACCTCCCGAAGGAGCGTCGGGACCGTGGCCGCGTCGTAGAGCGCGATCAGTCGATGGGCGTTGGAGACCACGATGATGCCGGGAGCCGCTTCCGAGACGGTCTTGGCCAACGCGAGCTGGATGGGCCGGGGTAGCCGTACGAACTCGGAGAGCTCGGCCATCGAGTCGCGCGGTTCATCGCGGCGGATCACCGATCGCACCGCCTCCCGCCCGATGTGGTTCGGGGCCATCTCGTCGAGGCGATTGACGATCACCAGGCGGTCCGGCGGAACGAGACCGAGATGGACCGGGTTCCTCCCGGACGGGGGCTGATGCCCGATCCGCACGTCGATCCAGGAGAACTCCGAACCGACCCAGGCGACGAGACCGTACGTCACCATGTTGACCAGGTCGCGCGACTCGCCGTGGACCAGGACCGTCACCGGTTCTCGGGAGAGGAGCGCGGCGAGCTCGAGAGCGGAGCCGGGCTCTTCGGGAGGGCCCCCTCGACCGGCGCGCACGACGCGCGGGAGAGGTGTCGTGGGGGGGTCGACCGGCGGGCGGGCCCCGGGGCCGGCCGGGCGCTCGGGGGGGACGGTCGGTTGGCCCGCGGGTCCCTTCGCGCTCCGGGCGGGCGGTGGCGCCCGACGGCGCGGCGGACGCGCGGCGAGCTCGAACGGTCGGCTTGGGGCTTCGGGTCGGTCGACTGACGACGCATCCATGGAGGGTGTTCGGTGCTCCTCGGCCTAGAACGTCGGGCCGTGAGCTTGAGCGCGCTCCGAACTCCTTCGGGCGCCCGAACGGGTTCGGGTCGCCCGAGAGCGAAAACGGACGCCCCGGACCCCTAGGCCGCCGCCGACGCCGAGCGCATCGCGGTCTCGAGCAGCTTCTTCTCGATGATCGCGATCGACTCGGAGATCGACGATTTGCTCCGGCCCAGCCGCTTCGCGAGATCGGTGAGGGTGATCCCGCGAGGGACGGCGAAGTAGCCGGCCGCCATGGCGTTCGAAAGAAGCTGCTGTTGGGTCTCCGTCAGGATCGGCAGGTGGCTGCGGAGCGGGCGTCGGCGGATCGAAACGATCGTCATGCCGGCGTTCGCCTCGCGCGCGTAGCGGACGATCTCGTCGAACTCGGCACGCCGGGCGACGACCTCCCAGGTCAGGAAGCCGTCCTGGATACGGAGCGGAAACTGGATCGGGAGGCGGAGTCGACGATAAACCGCGAGGATCGGCGGATTGCGATACGTGATTCGGTAGAGGCACCCGTCGCCCACCTCGGCGAGGCTCTCGACCCGATCGACGTCCCGGTACTGCTCGATCTCGCGCGCGTATCCGCCCGGGGGACCGCCGCTGATCCAGTAGTCCGAGACGGAGAGGTTCGGACCGACCTCCGCCCGATTGAGCACCTCCAAGCGCACTCCGGGGTGCTCCGAAGAGAACGGGCCCGTCCAGAGATTCTTCGGGATCCGAACGCGCAGCGTGGCGATGAACAGTCGCACGGGGGCCGGAGGCTCCGCGGAGCGAAGCGCCCGGAGTCGGGCGCGGTCCTCCGATGCTTCCCCTTCCGCCACGGAGCGATCGCCCTCCCGGCACGATCCCGCTGTCGCCCGCCCACCTCGGCGGAGAAACCGGTACGAGCCCCGAGAGCGAGCACCGGTACCCGAGATATAAAGGTGGAAGCAGCCGCCGGTCGCCGTCCCCCCATCGTTGGGGTAGGGCGGGTCGCGGACGGCTCGGTTCGGGACCGTCGTTTATGTAGGGCCAGCCCGCATCGCGCGGCCGGCCGTGAACGACCCGAACCAACCTCTGCCGTACGGTCCCCCCGGCCGGGGCCCCTACGCCCCCGTCCACGCCTACCGGTGGGTGCTCCTTGCGGCGGTCGCGGTTGCGGCGATCGTCACGGTCGGCGTCGTGCTGTGGCTGGTCCTCCCCCGGTCCCACGGATACGGTGGTTACTGGTTCCCGCTCGGCGGGTTCTTCCTCGTCTTCGTCGTGATATGGGCCGCCTTCTTCGCAATACGGATGTCGTTCTGGAGCTCGCGCCGCCAGCAGTACCGCGCCGCCCGGTACGGCGGCGGCCCGTACGGGGGACCGCGCTTCGATCCCGCGATCCGGACGGCCCGTCTCCGGTACGCTCGTGGGGAGATCACCCGTCAGCAGTACGACGAGATCGTCCGCGGGCTGCGTCCCGGCCCGCCTCCTCCCTAGCGGGCCGGCGACCTTCCGCGGGCGCGAGGTCCGCCCTCACGCGCCGCGATCGCCCGCGCGAGAGCGAAGTACGCTTCGGGGGGGAGCTCTTCCGGGCGCCGACCGGCCCAATCCTCCGGCCAGGACGCCTCCCGGGCCAGCGCCGCCGCGTCCTCTCGCGAGGACGCCACCGTCGGCAGGAGGTTTGAGAGCTGCTTGCGGCGCTGACCGAAGAGGAGGCGGACCACCCGCTCGAACTCGGGGACAGACGGAACAGGGAGCCCCCCGTCTCGGGCCACGTGCACCGCGAGGCGACTCGCGACCTCCGGCTCGGGGGTGAACGCAGACGGCGGCACGGAGCGGAAACGCTCGACGGTGCCGTAGAGCTGGGCGGCGATCGACAGCCGGCCGTACTGCTTCGAGCCGGGGCCGGCGGCGATCCGGTCGACCACCTCCTTCTGCAGCAGGAAGACGACCCGGGGATACCGGGCGGCGAGCAGCCGGAGCAGGATCGGGGTCCCAACCGAGTACGGGAGATTCCCGACGACGCAATCCGCCCGGGGGAGGGCGATCGTGAGCGCGTCTCCCTCGAGGACGCGGATCCGGTTCCCGA
The DNA here is from genome assembly GCA_035499455.1 of Thermoplasmata archaeon. Taxonomy (GTDB): domain Archaea; phylum Thermoplasmatota; class Thermoplasmata; order Lutacidiplasmatales; family UBA184; genus Lutacidiplasma. The sequence continues at coordinate 592,817 of DATJYS010000005.1, forward strand.
AGGTCGATCGCAGGAACCCCGCCAACCGTCGATCCCGCTCGATCACCGTAAGGGGAGCCGCTCCCCGCCGGAGCAGCGCCGCCGTGAGGACCCCGAGGCCGCCCCCGATCTCGAGCACGGGGCGACCGGGTGGAAGTTCGACGAGCGCGGCCTCCGCGTCGGCCACGAACGGGTCGGAGAGGAACGACTGCCCCAGGGCGCGGGACGGTCGGACGCGGAGCCGCTCGAGGGTGGCGTGGATCTCGCTCGACCGCTCGGGGACGAAGATCGGGGCCGGCCCCGTCGTCGGCCCCTTACGGGGCGACAAAGAGCCGGTACTTGTCGTCGGCACCGCTCAGCTCCTGCTCGATCCGCGCGACGATCAGACGTTCGGGACTCTTCAGGTGCAATCGCGTCTCGATGTCGGCGAAGCTCTGGAACGGGGCCCGCCGGCGCTCGTCGACGATCTGCTGCATCGTCTTCTTGCCGATCCCCGGAAGGAGCTCGAGCAGGTGGAACCGTCGTGAGACCGCGGGCGCGTCGTTGAACACGCGCAGGTAGCGCGCCTCGTTCCCCTTCACGATCGACTCGAGCGCGTTCGTTAACTCGGTGCGGGCCGAGACGGTGAGCTCGTCGTACCCGAGGCGGCGGCGGACGTGGTCGATCGGCGGCGGGGCCCCTTCGATCGGGACGAGGGGGATCCGCTGCCCCGCGGCGAGCACCGCGCCGGGCCGCGGCACGAGCTCGAGGAGCTTGAGCTCGTCCTCACCGAGGCCCAGGGCGAGGGGTTCGCGGTGGAAGCCGCGTTCCGTCTGCCGGCCGTTCGGCAGGTAGTCGAGAATGCGAGCGTAGTTCTCCACGGGGCCTCCCGCTCATTTGTGCTGGGCAACGATCTCGAGCAGGCGCGTCACCTGGGCTTCGTCGAGCGCGACCCGCTCCTTCGAGAAGAGGAGGCGGATCTCTTCGGGGTACTGCGGCAGGACGTCGGCGATCTTGATCGCGAGCGCCGCGTCCACGAACGGGAGCGTCCTGAGTTCGGCGATCATCTTCGCCGTCGCCTCGGGCTCGAGGCGGACGAACAGTTCGGCGTGCTGCAGGGCGAGCGACGCTTCGCGGGGGAGCGTGCGGCGGGTCGCTTCCTCCGCGAGAAGCTCCTTCACCCGCGCGAGCGGGACCGGGTCAGGCATCCTCGGCCTCCGGCGCCGAGGGCACGAGGTGGATCGGGAGGGCGATGAGCTCCTTCGGCTTCCCGCCGTCCACGAACTGGATGCGGTAGGCGCGCCCGGATTTCGCGACGACCGTGCAGGTGCGGCCCTGGTAGCGGGGGTGCGGCTGGCCGTGCGGGTCGGACGGTTCGAGCACGACCGTCACCTTGTCGCCGACCGCGAACTCCCGGAGGAACCGGTTGACCGGGGGCATCCCCCGTTCGCGGACCTCCTTCGTGAAGGTGCCGCGCGAGCGGGAGCGGAACCCCTTCGAACTCTTGACCATCTATGCCTCCGGATCGTGGATCTCTAGCACGTCGAGGTACTCGACCTTTAGGGGGACTCCGACGAGGGAGGCGAGGCTCGGGTCGGTGCGTCCCTCATCTCCTTCCACCCACTCCTTGACGTATGTTCCGGCCTCGGTCCTGACATCGAGCGTGAACCGCCCCTCCGCCCCCTCGACGAGCCGCGCCGCGACGATCCGGCGCTCTCGGACGAGGTCGGACCGGCGGTGCGCCACGCGTCGCGGGGTACGCTGGGCGATCGCTCGACCGGTCGCGAGCCGGAGAGCCTCATTAACCTTTTCCACGGCCGCCGACCCCACCACGCCGACACGGTAGCTCTTCTCCGGGGACGCCTCCTTCACGCGGACGACATCCTCGGCGAGCGCGGGCCGTAGGTCGAGGACCTCCACCCGCCCCGCCGCGTCCGGCCCGAGCGCGGCGGCGAGCCCGGCGACGTCGAGGGTCCGCACCCGCGGCCGGAGCAGTTCCAGCACGAACGGGCGGCCCCGGCCGAGCATCCGGGCGTCGATATCCTCCCGACCCATCCCGTGGAACCGCGTCCCTTCCGCCCCGGCGGCGCGGACGAACGGCGCGCCGACCAACTCCTCGACGCTCGTCGGGTACGTCTTCCCGGTTCCTCCGCACGCCGGGCAGCCGTGGCCTAGGCAACGGCGGCACGGCCAGCGGGTTTGGGGCAGCGTCCGGTCGAGCTTGCGGTAGCGGCCCTGCAGATAGAGCGGCATCACCGTGACGTCGACCCGGCCGACCGGTAGGTCGGCGAGGAAGACCATGTCCGGCCGCTCCGGCCCTCCCGCGGCCCCGGTGCGCGCCTCCAACAGCTTGCCCAGCTCCCGATTGAACGCCGAACGGGCGCTCTCGCCCCACTCCGTTCCGGTTTCACCCCAGAACGACTCCTCGACCGCCAGCCGCTCGGGGTCCCACCGGGAGCCGCACGTGAACCGGTGCCACTCGTGGCCCTCCGCGGCGCGCACGCAGCGGTCGGCCCACACCGGGATCCGGGCGAACGTGCCGCCGCACAGCGGGCACGGATCCACCGGGGCCGCGATGGCCCCCCCGAGGTCGGCCGCAAGCCGGGAAGCGCGCTCCGGGTTCGACAGTCCGTGGCCCCAGCGACCGAAGAGACGCCCGAAGCACTCCGGGCAGAACCCCCGCGGCGCGGCCCGCCGGGCCGCGGCCCGGATCGGCTCGGTGATCTCGAACGTCGCGGGCTCGGGCACGCCCGAACGACACGGTCGGACACAATACCTCGTCGGCCGGGGCGGTCCACGGGGAAGGTTTTACTCCGGCCCGGCGTGCCCGGGAGGACGTATGGCGTCGATCAACGAGCTCGAACTGACCCGGGCGATCGAGCGGACGCTCGTCGCGCACGGCAAGGTCCCCCCCGACGGGGCGCGCCCGGTCGCCCGCATGGTGCTCGGCTATTTCGGACTGGACGATACCGTACTGGACAACAAGTTGTCGAGCGAGGACCGCGACCGGTTCTACCAGCTCGAGGAGGAGGGGTTGCTCACGAGCGAGGAGGAGGACGCGACCGTCTCCCGCGGCAAGACCTGGCGCATCCACTACTGGCTGCTCAAGAAGGCCCGGATCCGGGACGTCGGGCAGAGCGGCGACGCCCCCCGCTCGGCGGACGAGGGCGAGGTCTACAAGTCGATGGACGAGGCCGGCTGGCGTCGCAAGAGCGAGGCGACCTCCGCCGCCGGGAGCCGTCGGCCGACCTAGCGCTTCGGCGGGATCACCCGCCGGGGGGCGAAGCTCGTGCGGGGTCCGCCGAGCGCCGGGTAGTCCGCGTGCTGGATCACCGTGCGGACGTGCTCGATGGCGCCGAACGCGAACGCCATCGCTGCGACCAGCGCGAAGACCGACGCGAGGTCCACCGCGACCCCCCCGATGTGGAACACCGCGAGCAGCACGGTGAGCGACGCGAGGGCGTTGAACGACGCGTGCATGGCGACGGCGAGCAGATAGTACGCCCCGGTCCCCGGACTGCGCTTCGTGAACTTGGCGCGGGCGAAGCCGTGCCCGAGCATCCCCGTGGAGCTCCCGTGCAGCAGGACGCTCGAGAGGCTGCGGACCAGGATCAGCGCGAGGCCGGCGACCAGGCCCCCGACCACGAACGCGCCGATCCCGTACAGGAACGTCTCGAAGAAGCCGAACCCGAGGCCGACGGAAGCGCCGAAGACGGCCCCGTCCGACGGCTGCCGGATGCGATCGCCGTAGGAGAGGACCCCCGACCCCTTGAGCGCCTCCTCGACGAACGGCGCGATGACGAGGACCAGGAAGAACGCCCCGGCGGTGGAGTTCCTGTTCAGGAAGACGAACTCCGGGCCCGGGTACCGTTGCGTGATGGACGTGCCGAGCGCCACGATCACTGCCTCGAGAATGCCGGCGGTGATCGTGGCGAACAGGGCGCCGTAGGCGAACGCTCCGAGGACCGAGCTCCACCCTTCGCCGTGGTACCGCTCGGCGCGACGGACCCAGACGAGGTAGATGAGCGCGGGCAGTAGCGCGACCAGGGCGAGGATCGCCAGCGACTCCGCGGAGTTCATGGACGTCATACTTCGGGGCCCTTCGGCGGGTAGGGGTAGAACCCCTCGCCGGTCTTGCGGCCGAGCTTCTTCGCCGCGACCATCGTACGGAGCAGCGGGCAGGCCCGGTAGCGGGGGTCGCGGAAGCCGTCCCAGAGGACGTCGAGGATCGCGAGGGCCGTGTCGAGGCCCACGAGATCGACGAGCTCGAACGGCCCCATCGGATGGTGGAATCCGAGCCTGTAGGCGGCGTCGATGTCGTCCCGGGTCGCGACGCCCTCGTAGAGCATCCAGGCAGCCTCGTTGACGAGGACCGCGAGCGCGCGGGTGGTGACGAACCCGGGGGTGTCGGCGCTCCGGACGATCGTTTTGCCGAGGCCCCGGGCGAACCGTTCGGCCCGCTCGACGACCTCCGGCCGCGTCCGGTGCCCGGGGATCAGCTCGACGAGGCCCATCTGCAGCACGGGGTTGAAGAAGTGGATCCCCACGAGGCGCCCCGGGTCCTTGAGCTCCTGGGCGATCGAGGTGATCGGCAGCGAGGAGGTGTTCGACGCGAGGATCGCCTCGCCGCTCGCCGACGCCTCGATCTCGGCGAACAGGCGTCGCTTGATCGCCAGGTCCTCGGGCGCGGCCTCGATCACGATCTCGGCCGAGCTCGCGCGCCGAAGTCCGATCGCAACATCGATGCGGGCCATCGCGGCGTCGCGGTCCGCCGCGGTGATCTTCGAGCGGCCGACCGCGTGGTCGAGCGCCCGGCGGGCGCTCTCCACGCCACGGCGGGCGAACTCCTCGGAGACGTCCTCGATCGTGACCCGGTGCCCGGCAAGGGCGCACTGGGCCGCGATCCCGCTGCCCATGATGCCAGCGCCGACGACGAAGACGCGGCTGACGACCGACTCCCTCGGGTCGCTGTCGACCGGCGGGGACGCTTCGCTCACGGCGCCTCCGGGGTCACGATGGTGAGCTTCTGGAACTCGCATCCCCGGCACAGGGGGCCGCTAGCGAGTTCCCCGCAGATCCGACAGCGCGACGGCGCGACTCCGGCGTCGCCTCCGAGCAGCTCCGCCAGTCGCTCGTGGGTTCTCAGCAGGGCCTGCCGGGTACCGGGGTGATCCTCCTCGAGCTGCCAGACGACGGCTCGGAACCGGTTCCGGGCGGCCCGGCCGGCGTGGGGGCACTCGGCGTGGTCGAACGGCAGCCCGCGCAGCCGCGCGTACAGGAACACCTCTCGCTCGGGGACCTGGGCGAGCGGAGCGATGCGCGGAACGAGCCCGGGCTGACGCCCCCGGTGGGGGGCCATCCGGACCAGGCGATCGACATCGCCGCGAGCGACGTTCATCAGGACGGTCTGGGCGAGGTCGTCGAGGTTGAACCCCAGGACCAGGGCGTCCGCCTCGGCCGACCGGGCGGCCGCGTTGAGGAGCCCGCGTCGCCACACCCCGCAGAACGAGCAGGGAGGGGTTCCCGGGAGCTCCCGGGCCGTCCGGTCGGTCGTCGTCCCCAGCTCCTCCTCGGCCCGGACGATCCGATGCTCGACGCCGAGCGATCGGGCAAGCTCCGCCGCGGCCCGAAGCGTCGCCGTCCGATACGCCGGGATCCCCTCATCCACGCTGACCGCGAGGAGCCGGACCGGGATGCGGCCGGCGAAGTACTGATGGGTGAGCCACAGGGCGACGGCCGAATCCTTCCCGCCCGAGATCGCGACGGCGACGGTCCCGTTTCGGAATCGCGGCAGTTGGCGCCGCATTTCGCGACGGAACCGGTCCTCGACGGACGCCGCGAGATGGTCGGCGCAGGCGTGCCTTCCCCGATACGGCTGGTCGACCACCGCGGGAGCGGAACACGCCGAGCAGCGCACGGATCCGGGGACGGAGAGGGGCTATTTGAGACCGGAGCGGCGAGCCGCCCTTCCACTGCGTCCATACGATTATTAGGCGAAGGCCGGCCAGCGAGCGTCCATGGCGTCGTCGGCGCCGGAGGCACACGGTTCGTCCGTCGGCCGCCGGCCGAAGTGGCCGACGAACGCCGAACCGGCCGCGCCGTCGTTCAGCGTGACCGACCTGGTCGACCGATTCCAGCGACTGCTCCAGTCGCAGGAGCGCAGCCCCTGCACGGTGAAGCAGTACGGGCACATCGCCCGCACCTTTCTGGCGTACACCCAGAAGCCCCTCGAGCAGGTGACGATGCGGGACCTGGAAGCGTTCCGCGAGTACCTCGTGCTGCAGCGTCGCTACTCGAAGAACTCCCTCTACACCACCATCCGGGGGCTCGCGTGCCTCTTCCGCAGCTTCGGGCTCGAGACCGCGGACACGATGCAGCCGCCGCGCCGCCCGGAACGCCTCCCGCGCTACCTCACGGAGGAGGAGATGCACCGGCTGTTCGAGGCGGTCAAGGAGTCGGCGCGGGACAGCGCGATCGTCCATGTGCTGGCGTTCGGCGGCCTGCGGGTCGGAGAGCTCTGCCACCTGAAGACCGAGGACCTCGAGTTCGAGCGGAACGTCCTCCACGTGCGCTCCGGCAAGGGCGACAAGGACCGGGAGGTCGTCCTCGAGGAGAGGACCCGAGCCGCGATCGACCGCTACCTCACGGACCGGACCCTCTCGGGGGTCTCCTCCTCGCGGCTGTTCCCCGTCGGGCCCGTCACGGTCGAGCGGATCGTTCGACGGTCCGCCCAGGCGGCCGGGATCCCCCGGCGCGTGACGCCCCACGTCCTACGTCACACGCTCGCGACCGCCCTCCTGTCGCGGGGCTGCGACATCCGCTACATCCAGAAGCTGCTGGGGCACGCTTCCGTGGCGACAACCCAGATCTACACGCACGTCGATACGCAGGCGCTGCGGGAAGCGTACCAGCGCGCGAAGCCTGTCTATTAACCCGACGCGCCCTCGGGCGTCTTCGCGATGTCCGACCGACAGGAGATCCTCGTCCTCGGGGCGGGGATCGCCGGGGCCGCGGCCGCCCATCATCTCGCGCGGAGGTCCCTCGGGCCGCTGACCGTGTACGACCCGCGGACACCGTCCGCCGGGGCGACGGGACGCGCCGCGGGAATCGTGACCGAGCAGATGTGGGACCGCTGGGACTTCGAGGTCGTGCGCGAGAGCCGGGCGGAGTACGCTCGCCTGGCCGCGGAGCGCGACCCTTCCGCCTACCGGGAGAACGGGTTCGCCCGTTGGACGGCTCGGACGGACATCGCGGCGGCGCTCGGGGAAGCGGGGGAGCGCCTCCGTGCCTGGGGCGCGAACGTCCGGCGCATCCCCTCGGCGGAGCTGAACTCGTTCCTCCCTGCGATGAAGACCGAGGGGATCCTCGACGCCTGGTTCGATCCGGACGACGGGGTCGTCACGCCGAGCCGCCTGACCGAGATCTATCTCGAGTCGGCGCGGGCCGCGGGAGCGGAGATCCTCCTCGGCGAACCGTTCGGCGGACTCCGACGGGAGGGAGGGGACTGGACGGTGTCGATCGGACGCCGGACCGTCCGGAGCCACCGGGTGCTCGTCGCGGCCGGCGCCTGGTCGAAGCGACTGCTCGCGTCGGCCGGAGCTCCCCTACCGCTCGCGCCTTACCGCACGCAGGCCGCCCTGCTCCTGCCTACCCTGGCTCAGACCGCGGAGTTTCCCTCGGCGCACGACCTCGATCTTGACGTCTACCTCCGCCCCGAATCGAACGGCCGGATCCTCGCCGGGGACGGGACGCAACTGGTGGAGGTCGACCCCGAAACGGCGCCCTGGGGCAGCGATGCGGCGTTCGTCGAGCACCTCGCCGAAAGCGTCGGAGCGAGATTCCCCGGGTGGGCGGACGCGGATCTCGTCCGGGCCTGGGCGGGGGTCTGCGTGTCGACCCCGGACCGGAAGCCTCTCATAGGACCCGTCCCGGGCGCGGAGGGGCTCTACGCGCTCTGTGGGTTCAACGGGTTTGGGGTGATGCGGGCCGGCGGAGCGGCCCGTCGTCTCGCAGAAGCGATCTTGGCCGAGGGCTCGGCCCAGGCCGAGGAGGCGATCCGCCCGGTGCTCCCGTCGCGCTTTCCCGCGGAGCTTCCGTCGTTCGCGCCTCGTCCGGGGTTCACGCTCGAAGGCGGCCTCGACCCGCGATTCTAGCGCACCGACGGACCCCGACTACGGGGCCCCCGGCGCTCCGCCGGACGGGTCGTCGGCGCGCAGCCGGGCGAGCTTTTCGAGGAACTCGACCCCTTCCCCCGTCGTCATCGGTGTGCCGTCCTCGCGGGTCAGGGCCAGGCCGGCGCGGGCGCAGGCGCTCTCGGGGGACTGTCCGTCGAGGAGCGCGCGTACGGCGGTCCGTTCCCGCTGCGTGAGGACGAGGCCCCGGATCTCAAACTCCTCGAACGCCTCGAACGCGATCGGGGCGACCAGGCGGCCCAGCCGGGCCAGCTCGGCCGCGTAGACGCGGATCTCCTCCTGCGCGTGGAGGTCGAGGCGCAGCGATAGGAAATGGAAGAGATTCCAGAGATTCGTCTTCCAGTACCACTGCGTGTAGTACGAGACCGGGAGGACCAGCCGGGCGACCTCGCGTGCGACGCCCGCGTTCAGGGCCTTCTCGTACGCCGCGTAAGCGTCCCGCGAGATCCGGTCGAGGTCGTCGCGGAACCGCGCCACGGTCTCGGGAGGCAGCGGGTCCCCCCGGCCCTGGCGGTTGCGGGTCGACTGGCGGCGGATCGCCTCCGCCGGCAGCAGCTCGTACTCGTCGGGGACGATCGAGTAGCGCGCGCTCGCCTCGTTGAACGAGCCGGTCCGGTGCCGGATGAACTGGCGCGCGACGAAGATCGGGAGCCGGACGAGGAACTTCAGCTCCACCATCTCGAACGGAGTCGTGTGGCGGTGGCGCATCAGGTACCGAACGAGCCCGCGGTCGTCGCGGACCGTCTTCGTGCCGCGCCCGTAGGAGACCCGGGCCGCCTGGACGATCGCCGCATCGTCCCCCATGTAGTCGACCAGGGCGACGAACCCGTGGGAGAGGACCGGGTGGCGGACCCCGATCTCCCGGTCCGCCGCGGGGGTCGACGGGCGAACCATCGGGGCGTCGGCGTCGGGCACGGGCCCGGAGCGGAGCCCGGTCATAAAACGGCGCGCTCGGCGGCGGGAAAGCGTATAGACCGCCGCTCGGTCGCACGCGGGGGATCGGATGGCCCGCATCTTCGTCGGGATCGCCTGGCCGTACGCCAACGGTCCGTTCCACATCGGCCAGCTCGCCGGCGCGTTCCTCCCGGGCGACATCTTCGCCCGGTACCACCGGCTGCGCGGCAGCGAGGTCCTGATGGTCTCGGGCTCCGACATGCACGGGACCCCGGCGCTGGTCACGGCGGAGCGCGAGGGGGTCTCCCCGGCGGTCGTCACCGAACGGTTCCACGCGGTGAACAAGCGCTCGTTCGAGCGGCTCGGGTTCACGTTCGACCTCTACACCCACACGCACACCCCGACGCACGAGCGGACGGTGCAGGAGACGTTCCTCGCCCTCCTCGAGCACGGGTTCGTCCGTCGTCGGACGGAGGAAGGGGCGTTCTGCCCGAAGCACGCTCGGTTCCTCCCGGACCGCTACCTGCTCGGCACCTGTCCGCACTGCGGCTTCGAGAACGCCCGCGGCGACGAGTGCGACCGATGCGGCCGCCCGGTCGAGCCCCGTCTCCTCGGGAACGCGCGCTGCTCGCTCTGCGGCACGCCCGCGGAGTTCCGCCCCTCGGAGCACTTCTATCTGGAGCTCGACCAGCTCCAGACGCGGCTCGCCGAGTACGTGGCGGCCCAGGGGCACTGGCGAGCCCCGACCCGTCACGTGGCCGAGAACTTCCTCGCGGAGGGGCTTCACCCGACCCCGATCACGCGTGACCTCGACTGGGGGGTCCCGATCCCGCTCGAGGGGTACGCGACGAAGCGGTTCTACGTCTGGTTCGACGCCGTCATCGGCTACCTTTCCGCCTCGAAGGAGTGGGCGGCGAACGCCGGCCGCCCCGACGCCTGGCGCCGGTTCTGGGACGAGGGCGAATCGGTGCGGTCGTACTACTTCATCGGGAAGGACAACCGGTTCTTCCACACGATCATCTGGCCGGGGATCCTCCTCGGCACGACCGGGCTCCAGCTGCCGTACGACGTCCCGGCGAACGAATGGCTGCTCGTGGGGGGCGGCAAGGTCTCCAAATCGCGCACCGCCGACGCGCAGGCGTTCCTCCCGGCGCTCCTCGACCGGTATCCTCCCGACGTGATCCGGTTCTACGCGGCCCTGCTCGCGCCCCAGAACCGCGACACCGAGCTCGATTGGACGGAGTTCGACCAGCTGTGGGAGGACTGGCTCGCCAATCAGTACGGGAACCTGGTCCAACGCACGCTCGTGCTCGCGCGCGAGCGGTACGGGGGGAAGATTCCGGCCCCGCCCCCGGGCTGGGTGCCGGACGACTCGGCGGGCGTCGGCGAGCGCCTGCGGGCGGCGCACGCCCGCATCGGCGCCGAGTATGAGGCGGTCCACCTGAAGGAGGCCCTCGACCTCGCGCTCGCGGAGGTCCGGGAGGCGAACCGTCGGTTCCACGACGCGAAGCCGTGGGACACCGAGGAGCCGGAGCGGGCGAGGGTCGTCTACGAGACCCTCTGGCGGCTGAAGGCGATCGCGCTCTGGCTCGCTCCGGTGATCCCGTTCTCCTCGGCCGAGGTGTTCCGCATGCTCGGCTACTCGGGAGTTCCTCCGGACGGGCACTGGGGCGACGCGCTCGTGCCACCCCATCCTGGGCAGCCCCTGGGGGAGATCCGGCCGCTGTTCCCGAAGTCGCCCCGAGCCGCGGCGGCTACCCCGAGCCCGCCGACCCCGACGACCGCCGATCCCGCGTCCGTTCCGCTCGCGGGCCGCGCCGGGGTCGTGCGGAGCGTCGCGGTCCACCCCTCCGCGGACAAGCTGTACGTGCTGGAGATCGACGTCGGTGAGGCGTCCCCCCGCACGGTCGTGGCGGGGCTCCGCCCATCGTACGCGCCCGAGGAGCTGACCGGCCGGGGAGTGGTCCTGCTCTCCAATCTCGCGCCGAGAACGATCCGGCGGATGACCTCGCAGGGGATGGTGCTCGCGGCCGAGGCGGGGGACCGCTCGTCGATCCTCGTACCGCCGGACGGGACCGCGCCCGGAACGTACCTGGCCGGGGCCGGATCCGCCGACCGGACGATCTCCTACGAGGAGTTCGCATCGGTCCCGCTGCACATCGGCCGCGTCGTGGGGCCGGACCTGTCGGGCGGGAGCGAGATCGACCTCGGCGATCGACGGGTCTCGGCGCCCGGGGCCTGGCCGGCCGGAACGCTCTGCGTGGTGCGCCGTCCCGGACCGACGTCCGACCGGGGAGAGGTGGTCGCGTTCGGCCCGGGCCTCGCCGTGCGACCCCTCGCGGACGTCCCCCCCGGGGCGAAGGTCCGATGACGGCGGAGTTCCGTCTCGACCTCCACGTCCACAGCGACCGATCTCCCGACTCTCGCCTCTCTCTCGACGCGATCGCCGCCCGCGTCCGTACCCTGGGCCTGAACGGGTTCGCGCTCACCGATCATAATACGATCGACGGTTTTCCGGGGTTGCGGGATCTTCAGTCCCGGCACCCCGACCTCGTCGTCGTCCCGGGCGTGGAGGTGTCGACCCACGAAGGCCACCTCCTGGCCTACGGGGTCGCCTCGCTCCCGCCGATCCGACGGCCGCTCGAGGAGACCGTGCGCTGGATCCGGGACCACGGGGGAGAGGCGGTGCTCCCCCACCCGTTCCGTTTTTTCCATGGCGTCGGCGAGCGGGCCTCGCAACGGGTCGACATTCGGGCGATCGAGACCCTCAACGGGCAGACCTCCGCCCACGCGAACCGGGCCGCGGCCGCCGTCGCAGCCCGTCGCCGTTTGGCGGGAACGGGGGGGAGCGACGGCCACACCCTCGCCGGGGTCGGCCGGGCGTACACTACGTTTGACCCGGTACCCGCGTCCGCCGAAGACGTGCTCGAGTCGATTCGCCGGGCGACCACGCGGGCAGACGGGGCGTCCCTGGGTGTGGGGGGGCGACTCCGGTGGCTGCTCCGCAACGCGGCGCTCCGCAGCGCTCGGGGGTTCCGAGCGATCTAGTGGGAGCTCCCGCGAACGGGTCAAAAACGGGGCAGGCCCGCCCGGGCCTGCCCCGACGCGGGCCTACAGCCCGAGCTGGAACCCGCCGGAGCCTCCCGCCGAGAAGAGACCCTGGATCGAGTTCCCGAGGGCGGTGAGTCCGGTCGCCGAAGCGAACGCGGAAAGGGTGCTCGAGACTCCGGGCACTCCCGCGTACGCGGCGGCCGCCACCGAGGCGATCCCCAGGGCGACCCCGAGGGCCGCCTTGACCGCGATGCTCGCCGTCCATCCGGCCGCGAGCGTACCGCTCCCGGCCGAGGCCGCGAGCGACGTGCCGGCCGCTCCCGCGGCCGACGCCGTCGCGGCACCGGACGCCGAGCCCGGTGCTCCGGCGGTGCCGCTCGGGGACGGGATCGTCAGCGACCCAGAACCCGACCCGGCGACTGACCCGCTCGCTGCTCCGGTGCTCCCTCCGGCCGTAGTGCTCGCTCCTGCCATCGCGCTTAGGCTGCTGCTTTCTGTCGCCATCATGGGCGTCTCAGTTCCCCTGGGCGGTCGGGGCTAGAAGTAATCCGGTACCGTTCCGCCTTCCTCCGGTTGGACATTTCGCCGCGCGGCTGACGGACGGTGCGGCGCCCTTGCCCCCTCTGGAGCGCTTTAAACCCCGTTCGGCTGGGACCCCTCGCGCCGAGGTGGCAGAATGGTTAATGCGACAGACTGCAGATCTGTTTCCTGGGGGTTCGATTCCCTCCCTCGGCTGGATTTTCAGGGCGAGTCCGTGCCAGATTATCGGAAGCGCTGATAGAATCCTGCCCGCGGTCCGAAGGTCAGGAAGTCGCAGCGACCTCGCCCGTCGAAGCGGAAGACCGCCCGGTATTCTCCCACGGCAAGCCGGTGGAGCGACCTCGAGCCCCGGATCGCGACAATGTCGAGGTCGCGAATCGGAAGAGTTCGAGCCGCATCGAGCCGGGAAAGCGCGCCCAGGAAAGTGCGACGAATCCTTTCCGGCAGGAGCTCCAGCTCGCGCTGAGCCGCCTCCCGGACCGTGACTTCCATCAGGCTTTGGCGCGACGCGCAGCCAACCTTCGCCGCACTTCGGTGAGTTCCAGCGGGGGCGACTCACGGAGCCGGCGCTCCATCTCCTTGAGAAACGACTCCGGGGGGAACTGCTCGACGAACTCTTCGATCACGTTCTCGTAGGTTTGGCCGGGCCGCTTGTACAACTCCAAGACTCGACGAGTCGACTCGTGGACTTGGATCGAGGTCAGCGCATCGGTTCCGGACACACGACTTCTATGGTATCCATAGATATCACCGTTTCGCAGCGCGGCTCTTGGTCAATGGCCTGTCCTCCCCGGCTGCCTCCCCGGTGGCCAGCGAACTACCCCAGTCAGAAATCGCCGCGCGGCGTCATGCCCCCATCTATCGGACCGCACCTGCCCCCTAAGGACTCGAATGGATCGACGAGTCGAACTACGCCCAAGACTCCAAGAGCCCGCCTTGGTTAGATTCAAGGCACACTACAGGTCTCATCAACATGGACGCCCAACAGACCTCCACTAACGGAAAAATCCGGGCCTCCATGACCGAGGTACGTGTTCGGCTCGGAGCATTCGGCTGCGCGCTGGGGGCGGTCATGTCCGCGCTCTTTGTGCGGGTGTTTTACCCGTCGTTCTCTCCGTCCGTCTGGGGTCTGATCGCGTCTGGCTGGATAGGGACGATCCTGGGATGCTGGCTTTTACAACGTGACATTGCAGCGTACGTCGAAGTCAGCGAGGCCGGCGTGACACTCGGATCTCCACGCCCCCGACCGGGCAGGGCGAATCATGTCCTCATTCCTTGGAAGGGCTTCAGGATGCTCGGCGCAAACAAACTGAATGTTCGGCTTGGAATCTTTCCATTCATCACCTCGGACCCATACCTGCCAGTGAATCTGACATACAGGCAGGCGAGAGCGGTCATGAGTCACCCTTTGTTCCCGATCAAGGAGCGACCACCCTGGCTAGTTGCTCGACTCGGTCTACGGGGGCCGACCTACTGAAGGTTCAACAACCAAGTCCGTCCGGGATTGAGATCTTCGCTCACGTGAGGGTCCTATCCTGAGTTGCATCTACGTCCTTCGGTTCATCGGTGAGCACGGTCGTATCCCCGCGGGGCAGAACGGCTACGGGCAAGTTGCACTTTGTGTTGGCTGCTGTGCCGGTCCGGAGGCAATTGAATCCCGAGGTGAACTGCTACTACGGGATTGACCTGGAGGCGAAGCGACCCCGAGAGTGCCAGCGAATCCCGACCCTTCCTTACAGAGGCCAAGTTTAGAATGCCGCCACTCCCGAGCGTCTTTTGAATGGGGCTGCCCCAGCAGCATCGGAACCGAACTTTCCGACGATACCCTCCCTCGGCTGGAATTCATCAACGCGTCGCCGCGGCGGGATGCTCGAGCCTTCCGAAGGAGCAGCGAACGACGCACGGTCCTCGCGACCGCCCTAGGGCGCGATCGCGTACGATTGACCCCATCGACCGGACGCTGCGTCCGAAAGGGGATGGGTCTCCAGCGTGCTCTCGTGGAGCGGCCCATACGTCCTCTGGCCCAGCCGCTCCGCTACCTACCGCATCCCGGTCCAGGTGCGCCGGTTGCCAGGCGCTCGGAGATTCCGTCAACGAACGTCCTTCCCATTGCTGGGCTTTGACGGTCAGATCTCCCTCGATCGTCGCCGCTTCTCGGTACGCTTCCGCGAGTGTCTCGGGAACTCGGCTTCTTCGAACGCTCGATGGCGCCTCCGCCGAACCCGTCTCACCCCGTCTCAAGAAGGACGAATGGCCCGAACCCCGGAAGCTCGAGCCGCGAGTCGGCGCGCTTGGAGCACAATCGAAATGTAGTGATGGCTAATTATTAGGACGACCTATTTATAATGCCCGGCCGTGGGGGGCGCATGGAGCCGCTCCAGAAGCTGACCCGTCGACAAGTCGAGACCCTGCAAAGCATTCGGCTCCTCGAAACACCGGAGCGGGGCGCACCGCTGAAGCGGATCGCGGCATCGATGCATGTCAGCGCCCCGTCGGCGTTGGGCCACGTTACTCCGCTCGAGGGGCTCGGACTGGTCGAACGATATCGGGGGAAAAGTCGCCTCACGGCCCGGGGGCGCGGGACGCTTCTCGAGTATCAACGACATCACCGCGTCGCAGAGAGCATGTTCGGTCGTCTCGGGCTCCCTCCTTCCGAGACCTGCGCCGCGGCGCGCGAGATCGATCTCGCGATCTCCCACCGCACCGTCGAGGACGTGTGCCGGGCGCAGGCCCACCCGACGACGTGTCCTCACGGTGAGCCGATTCCAGCGTGTTCTAGCGACCAGGGAGGTCACTGACGATGGCGGCCAACACCCCTCCCCCGGGAGAACTCGACCCGGCGTCGTCCGCGCCCTTCGGAGGGAGTCCGCCGGGCACGACATCCCCGGGCGCCGGCGCTCGCCGAAAGTCCGGCCGAAAGGCCATGTCGACGATGACGATTGTCGGGATCGTGGCGGTCATCGCCATCCTCGTCGGGAGCGCGACCGCGTACGAACTTTTGACCAGCAAGGCCCCCGGCAACCCCTGCGCCGCCTTCACGCCCCAGCAGCTCGGCGCGGACCCCACGGCGGGTCAAGTCTCGGGCAACACGACCCCGAACTACGCGATCGCGACCACCCTCACGAACGGGCCCCTCCAAACGGTGCCCAATGGCACAACGATCCAAGTGGTCGCGGGGGAGAACTTCTGGGGGAGTCTCATCAGTCAGCTGGGCGGGAACCTGACGACGGTGCTCAGCATTGTGAGCGACCCGAACGCCGACCCGCATGACTACGAGGCGAACCCCGCGGATGCGGCCGCGATTGCCCACGCGAATCTCGTGGTCGTCAACGGGGTCGGCTATGACGATTGGGCGCTCCAGCTGATCTCGTCGTCGGACAGTGCGGGGCAGGAAGTATTGAACGTCGGCCACCTGAACGGCGTCTATGTCACGGGTGGAATCGTCACGGGCAATGAACACCAGTGGTACAACCCGCTCTACGTGAACCACACGCTGCTGGCGATGTACTACGATCTCGTCGCCCTCCAACCGGAGTCGAAGGCGATTTTCCAGCACAACTTCGCCAACCTCAACACCTCCGCGGGCGCCGGTGGAGGGGTCTCGATCGACCAGCTCTACGCCCGCGCCCACCAGATCAAAGAGGAGTTCGCCGGCACGGCCGTGGTCTCCACCGAGAGCATCTTCGTCTACCTTGCCAACTACACCGGACTCGACCTGATTTCTCCCCCGGAGTTCATGGAGGCGATCGCGGAAGGGAACGATCCGCCCGCGGCCAGCGTTGCGTTGTTCGAGTGTCAGATCGAGGGCGGGTACGTGCATGTGCTCGTGTACAACATCCAGACGGTGACCCCGATCACGACCATCCTCGAGGGGCTCGCGGGAGAGCACAACGTGACGAGCACTTACGTGAGCGAGACGATCCAGCCCCCCGACACGAGCTTCCAGGACTGGATGTACGGGGAGTACAACAGCCTCTACAACGCGCTCAACGCGAGACAGTTGGGAATGTGACCGCGAGTGGACGCTGAGTTTCCCCTCCACCCTCCGGTCTACCGATCGCCGGAGGGTGGCCCCGCCGTGGGCGGCCCGACCTCGATCAGCGCGGAGCGCGTGGAGGTGCGGTATCGGAACAAGCTCGTATGGAAGGATGCGACGTTCGACATCCGACCCGGCGAGTTCGTCGCGGTCATCGGCCCGAACGGAGCGGGGAAGACAACGCTCTTCCGGATGCTGCTCGGGCTCCACTGGCCGTCGAGCGGCGCGCTGACGGTCTTCGGCGCCCGCCCCCGCCGCGGGAACTATCGCATCGGCTATGTCCCGCAACGGCACACGCTCGACAAGGAGACCCACCTCGAGTGCGACAAGCTCGTGCGCCTGGCCTATCCGGGGACCCGGTGGGGTCCGGGGAAACGCTGGCGGCCCTTGCAGTGGGGTCCCCGATTCAACCTGGCGGCGGAACGCGACGCGGCCGCGCAGGCGCTCGAGGACGTCGGGGCGCCCGACCTCGGGACCAAAGCGCTGGGCGCGCTCTCCGGCGGAGAGCTTCAGCGGATCTTCCTCGCCGAAGCGTTGGTGGGCAACCCGGACATGCTCCTGTTGGACGAGCCACTTTCTAACCTGGACCTGCGCCGGAGCCGGGAACTGGTCGAGACGATCCACGGGGTGGTCCGCTCCCGCGGGGTGACGACCCTCCTCGTCGCGCACGACATCAACCCGATGATCAAGTGTCTGAACAAAGTGATCTACATCGCCAACGGCAAGGTCGCCGTGGGGACCCCGGACGACGTCCTCACCTCGGCGCGACTGTCGGAACTGTACGGGGTCCCCGTGGAAGTGCTCCACGATTCCCGGGGCAACATCGTGATCGTCGGCGGAGAGGACGATCGCGGCGAGGAGGGCGCATGAGCGGCGGGGGATGGAGTGGGATTCCCTGGAGTTGGAACCTGTTCACCGACATTCGGCTCCTCTGGTCGTACGAATTCATGCGCAATGCGATCGAGGCCGGGACGATCATCGCGATCCTCGCCGGCATCATCGGCTACTTTGTGGTCCTCCGCCGTTCGGCCTTTGCCAGCCACGCGCTGGGCCATACCGGATTCTCGGGGGCTGCGGCCGCGGTCCTCGTGGGGGTCCAGCCGGTGTACGGTCTGCTGATCTTTACGATGGCGACCGGGAGCGGGATGGCCGTCCTGGGAAACCGAGCGTCGAGTAGAGATGTCGAGATCGGCACGGTGCTCGCCTTCGCCCTGGGACTCGGACTGCTGTTCCTCAGCCTCTACCGCGGGTACGCCCAGGAGGCGTACTCGATCCTCTTCGGGGAGGTGCTGGGCATCAGCACCGCCCAGGTCGCCTTCACGTTCTGGTCGAGCCTCTTGGTCCTGGCGCTCCTGACGCTCATCTACCGCCCGCTCCTGTTCTCCTCGCTGGACGAAGATGTCGCGGAGGCGAAGGGAATGCCCCTGTTGCTCCTCAACCTCGCGTTCATGCTCGTCCTCGCCGTGGCGATCTCCTTTGCCGTCCAGATCATCGGCGTCCTGCTGATCTTTGCGTTGATGGTGACGCCCGCGGCCATCGCCGTGCGGTTGACCTCGCGATCCCTCTGGGCCGTGATCGTCTCCGTGTTCGTGGCCGTCACCGCCGTCTGGGCAGGACTGTTCGTCGCGCTGTGGACGAACTACCCGGCGAGCTTCTTCATCGTGGGCATCATCTTCGTGGAGTACGTGTGCGTCCGGGGCGTGGGCTCCCTGCGGGAGACGGCCCTCCTGCAGGGGGTCGAAGCCCCCGAAGGCGACGGGGTGCGATCGCTCCGGAACGCGTCCCTCATCGCCTCGGTCTCCCAGGTCTTGTTCGTCGTTGGGGCCGCCCTACTGACCCTGGCGCTCCTCGCGCATCCGGGGGGGGCCTGGGACCCCGGTCAGCTCTACGCGCGAGCGTCGTGGGCGATCCTCGCTCTCGCGTCGGCGGGGATCCTCGGAGCGGCCGCCTCCCTCCTGTACTTCTCCGGCTTTCGGAAGATGTCCACGGCCTCGCGGGAGTTCATCAACCCGGCGTTCCTCACGCTCGTAGGCCTTCTCGGGATCGCCCTCACCGCCGGGGGGCTCGGCCTCTTCCTCTCGGGAGTGGCCCTCGCCGCCTCCGCCTACGGGCTCGCTCCCGTGGCCGAGCTGTTCGGCGTTCCGCTGGTCTTCCTGGGGGCGATTCTTTCCGTGGTCGGCCTCGTCGGCCAGGCCGTGGGAAGCTGGCGGATGGGACTGCGATACCAGGAGCGCGCGCTCCGGACCGGCGCGGTCCTCATGGTCCTCCCGCTCGTGGGCTACGGGGTGACGTACCTCGGCTATCGACGGGCGCTCGCGCGCGGTCCGGCCCCCCCGCAGTCGGGCCCGCTCGAGTAGCGGCTCGGACGTGCCCCGGTGCCGCGCCGCGCGGCATGCACGGTCGGAGCCAACCGCGGGTCGAATCGCAGAAGAGCCGTGGGTCGCCTATCGAGAGGGCCCCCCGGCTCGACCGAAATCGCGGCGGCCCAATGCGGGACGCTCGGGGCCGTGTTCGGAGACGAACGTTTCGACGATTCCCTCCCTCGGCTGGTGTTTCTCCCCGGATTCTGGAGAGCCCACGCCGCAGCGTTCCCGCGGCGGTCCGGGTGCTCCCGCTTCCTCCCCAAAGCTCGCATGGGGGCAGGGCTCCCGGAACCGGGTGGGAGTCCGGAACGGAGATCAGCCCGCCGTAGAATGAGCTCTCAACTCCAGCACCGCTCCCACGCTCCCGAGTACGACCAGAGTTCCGAGCGTGATGTAGAGGACCGAGACCCAGAGGGGAAGACCACCTCCTACCTCGAGACTCGGCCGAGCGCTCACGACGATCCGAAGCCCCACGCCCACGACCCCCAACGCCGCGGCGCCGGCAAACCCCCAGACGCTGCGTCGCCAGCAGAGGACGAGGCACGTCACGATCAGAACGACGATCGGCGCGACCACGACCACCGCGAGGAGCCGAACCGGCGGGAGCGTTTCGGCGACGGTGATCGCGAGGGCCGTGATCACGGCCGCTAAGTACAGGCCGAGGAGCACGAACGCCGCACGCATGCGCGAGGAGAGTGGCTCGACGGGTCCCATGGGCACAGAACCAGCCCACCCACCTGCGTACCTTAACGAGCATCGGTCCGGACGGAGGCCGGGGCGGTCGGTCGTGCCGACGGTCTTCTGGGGTCGAGGAGGAGCCGGGGGAGCCGCCGGCGCGCCAGTGTCGCGCGGGGCCCCGATGCGAAACTATGGCGGGAGAGGAGTGCGCGTCAGACGCGCTGGCCGAATCTCCACCCCTTCTTGTCGATGACGTCGAAGAGATTGCCGTCGGGGTCGCTCAGTGTGACAAAGTCGTGCGCTTCGTCCGCCGGTCGCTTCACCGTCGCTCCGATACGGAGGAGGCGCTGGACCTCAGCGTCGGGATCGGACGAGTAGAGGTCCAGGTGGATCCGGTAGTCGTCCAACGGCCCCTCTGTGGTCCGGGAGAGGGAGAGATTGGGTCCCTGGCCCTCGGGGTCTTTGAGGACGACGCCGTCCGCTTCGGGCGGATCCCGGGGGACGTAGTGAAGCGCCTCCTGCCAAAAGGCGATCATACGGGGAAGATCGGTGCAGTCCACGACGATCGAGCCGACCCAGATTCGACCGGTCTCCCCCGACGAGGATCGCGCGCTCGACATCGCTCCGTCCTGCGAGCGGCCGACACGTGCCACCTAGAAGAGCGCCTCGCAGAGAGGGCCCGAAGGGAAGGGGTCGTGTACCCGCTCGAAGGTTCCGCAAGAACGCCCGATCTCGTTACTGGAGGCTAGGCGTCGTTCACGGCCGCGAATCCGAAGGAGTCCGTCGTGGCCGATCCGCCCTGGGCCGGCAGCTCTCGGCGAAGCGTGCTCAGCCATGGGCGGGAGCGTCAGATACTCCGTCCCCTCGCATCCAGGGCCACGGCCCTTTGAATGAGTTCACGAACTGCGGGGGGAGCCGGCGTGGGCGACGCTCGTGATCTTCACGTGGCGCAGGGACTTCCCGGTGCCCTCCACGATGGAGAAGGACCGGGCGAGCTCCGCCCCTCGCCAAAGTCCGAGATTGAGGTGGTCCGAATAGACCATCAAGCAGAAGACAAGGTTGCGCCCTCGCCAGTTGGGAGCGTTCCACTTCACGCACTCCTCGAGGTCCGGCGCGAGCGTATGGATCGCCCGCGGGAGCGCGCGGGCGATTCGTTGCATTTCGGCGGGCATCCCGCCGATGATCGAGTCCACTCCGGAGTCCCTGTTGCCGGAACGCGACACGGACTCCGAACCGCACCCCCTCACTTCATGCCGGGGAGACGCCGGACTCGAACGCGGCGCGCTGAGATCCACTCGACGAGATCAACCTGAAGACGTTTTCATGGAAGCGAGCTCGGGTGGGCCGTGGCCGAGAGCCAGCCGCCGGACACGGTCATCGATGCCCAGGACCTCCGCATGGTCTACCCGCCCGCCAAGTCGGGGGGAACCGGAACGGTCGCCGTCGATGGCGTGAGCTTTCAGGTGCACCGGGGCGAGATCTTCGGGCTCCTGGGGCCGAACGGCGCGGGCAAGACGACGACGATATCGATCCTGACCACGCTCATCAAGGCGACCGCCGGGCACGCTCGCATCGAGGGGATCGACGTGCTCGAACGTCCCCACGATGTGCGGCGGAAGATCGGTCTCGTCTTCCAGAAGTCGACGGCCGACGAGGAGCT
Source organism: Thermoplasmata archaeon (assembly GCA_035499455.1). Taxonomy (GTDB): domain Archaea; phylum Thermoplasmatota; class Thermoplasmata; order Lutacidiplasmatales; family UBA184; genus Lutacidiplasma. Next base: position 614,189 of record DATJYS010000005.1, read on the forward strand.
CACGGGTCGGGAGAATCTGAGCATCGAAGCCGGACTCTACGGGCTCTCCGGGGCCGGGATCGCGTCGCACGCGACCGAGCTGCTGAACCAGATGGACCTCGGCTCGTTCGCGGACCGCCTGGTGAAGACGTACTCCGGGGGGATGCGCCGCCGGCTCGAGCTCGCCGTCGGGATCGTCCACAATCCCCGCCTGCTCTTCTTGGATGAGCCCACGCTCGGGCTGGACCCGCAGGGCCGCGCGGGGTTCTGGCGGTACATCCGCTCCCTCCGGGAGGGCAAGGGGCTGACCGTGCTGATGACGACGCACTACCTGGACGAGGCGGACCAGCTCTGCGACCGGATCGCCGTCGTCGACCACGGCAAGATCATCGCGCTCGGAGCCCCGAAGGAGCTCAAGGAGAGCCTCGGAGGGGACACGCTCGAGCTCTCGGTGGGGGCCGGGGCCGCGGATCCCACGCCGGTGTTGAAGGCCCTCCCGGGCGTGACGACCGTTGCGCGCAAGGGGGACACCTACCGGGTGAAGTGCTCCAACGGACAGTCGCTCGTCCCCAAGGCGGTGATGGCCGCCGCCCAGGCCGGAGTGGACATCACCGGGGCGACCGTGATCACGCCGACGTTGGACGAGGTGTTCCTGGAGCTCACCGGACGCTCCTATCGGGAAGAGGGAGACGTACCGGATCGGGAGGACGGTTCCGAAAGCGAGCCGGCTCCGGCGACCGGAGGGGCGGCATGATGCTGCCCGCCTTCTCCCTCATCCGACGCGAGTACCTGCGGTGGATCCGGGCCCCGACCTGGGTGATCTCCGGGCTCATGAGCCCGATCCTGTATCTCCTTCTGTTCGGCCAGGCGTTCGACCTCGGGAAGCTGCTCCCGGCTGGAACGCCGCCGGGTGTTCTGGCGCAGGTGCTGTCCGGCGCCCCGAACTACTTCTCGTACTTCGCGGTCGGGATGGTGGCGTTCGCGAGCGTCACCGCGGCGATGTTCTCCGGGACCGGGATCATCTTCGACAAGCAGCTCGGGATCCTCCAGCGCATCCTCTCCACGCCGATCTCGCGCCGCTCCGTCTTCCTCTCTTCCCTGGTGTTCCGGGGGATGCTGACGCTCATCCCCGCCTTCCTCGTCGTGGGGTTCGCCTTCCTGCTCGTCCACGTGCCGGGGGTCACCGGCCTCTCCGTGGGCGCGGGAGTGGGCGTGCTCGACGGGGCGCAGTTCCTGGTCGCGGCGCTGATCCTCTCGGTGGCGTTCACCGCCCTCTTCCTCTCGTTCGGGTTCGCCGCCCAACGGATCGAGAGCTACTTCGGCGTGGTGACGATCCTACAGCTCCCGATACTGCTCACCTCGAACGCGATGTACCCGGTGAGCATCATGCCGAAGTGGCTCCAGTACCTGGTCGGATTCAACCCGATCTCCCTGGCCGTGAACGTGATGCGGATGAGCCTCTTCGGGACGGCCGGCTACCCGTACTCCGCGGGCGTCTACCTCCTCGGGCTTCTCGCCTGGGCCGGCCTGTTCGTCGCGCTCGCGCTGTTCCTCGCCTCGAAGGCGCTCTCCACCGACGTCGGCCCGAAGGGATCGGCCCTCTCCCAGGCGATCGCTGAGTAGCCCGAGGCCCCTAGGAAGGCGGGGCCTCCGGGCGGCCGTTCCGGCGCCGATCGTCCGACGGGGCGGCGGACCGGAAACGGTACCTCAGGCGGCGCCGGACCGGGCGAGCACCGCCAGCGCCTCGACGGTCGCCCACCGGCTCGGCAGGTACAGGGGCTCGAGCTGCATCGGGAACACCACGCCCCGGAGCGAGTACCCTGCCTTCGCGGGGTCGAGGTCGGGGTGGGACGCGTCGAGGGACCAGCTCCCGTCGGGAGCGCGTTTCGATGCGAGCCAGCGGAGCGCCGGCCCGAGCCGGCGGTCGGCCCCGTATCCGAGCCGGGTCAGGACGCGAAGCCCGACGAGAAGGTCGTAGTAGTAGTGGTGGGGATAGTGGATCCGGTACCACGGCGGATACCGGCCCCTTCCCTCCCGCATCAACCGACGGCGCAGGTAGAACTCGGCCCCTCGCTCGATCGACCGCCCCACGGCGGGGCTCCGCTCGGGCTCCGGGATCTCGGCGAGCGCCGCGAGCCCCTCCCAGCCGTCGAGGGTCCCGGTCCGCGAGCGGAAGCAGTGCCATCCGCCGTCCGCCTTCTGCGTCCGGACGATCCAGCCGATCGACCGCTGGACGGCGGGATGGTCGAGGTAACCGAATCGCGTCAGCGTCCGGACCGCGTTTCCCGTGACGCAGATCTCTCCGCTGCGGCCGGTGAGGTCCCCGCCCCGCTGGCTCCATCGGTCGAGGATCAGCTCCGCGGTCCGTCGTATCCGCGGATCCGTCCGGGTCATCCCCAGGTCCGCCAGGACGATCGCGAGCCAGTTGGTGACGATGTACTTCGGCCGGTACAGCTCCCGGCCGGAGGAGCCCGGCGTCACCCAGTGGCCGTCCCGCTGCTGGTAGGAGAGCAGGTCGGCGGCCCAGCCGGTCTTCCCGATCTCCCGGAGCGCCGTTCGAACCCGGGGGTCCGTGCGAGGGCGGCCCTCGACCTCCGTCCAGAACCGCGCCCGGACGCTGGGGTCGGACTCCGAGCCGGTCAGCCAGCGGCGAAGCCGCGCGCCCACATGCATCGTCGTCGGAGAGGCCCGTCGACTTTAGGGCTTTCCCGGGGGCTCGCCTCGGACGCGCGCGGCCGGTCGGCGCGGGGGCGCTGGGGACGAGTTCCCACCGAGTTTGCTCGTGGGACCGGGCGCGGACGGGGAGGGAGCCCGACTCGAATCTGCCTTGCCTCACTCGGTGGGGCGAACCGCCTGGGCCGGCGGAAGTCGGGCGGCGCGCAGCGACGGCTCGGCCACCGCCAGCATGGAGAGGCCGTACGCCGCCGCGAGGATGATCAGGAGGTTGCTCCACGGCACCGTGAAGTGCGTGACCCCCAGCGAGGTCGCCCCCGGCCCCTGGGTCAGGTTCCACACGATCAGGAGGCCGAGCGCAGTGCCGATCGCGATCCCCACGAGGCTCACGAACGAGTACTCGAGGAAGAACGCTTCGAGCACCATCCGCCGGGTGAACCCGTTCGCGCGGATCATCCCGATCTCCCGGCGGCGCTCGACGACCGCTCGCAGGGCGACGATCCCCATCGCGGCGATCCCGACGGCGAGGCCGACGCCGACGAAGATCTGCAGCAGACCGATCACCCCTTCGGTCGTGGCGATCGACGAGGCGAGGATGTCGGCGATGTTCAGCACGACCAGCCCGTACGGGAAGAACGCGGATTTGGCGACCTGCGCCGCCGTGACCGCCGAAGCCCCGGGGGTCACGGTGAGGAAGAAGACCTTCGGTGCGGAGATCCCGAGGGCCGACGCGGTCGCGGGGCCGACGAACACCCCCGACACGAGCGACTGCGCCATGATCCCGATCACGGTGACCGTGCTCGTGTTGCCGTTCGCCGGATTGGCGAGCAGCATCGTCTCCCCGGGGCTTACCGTCGGGTGCGCGGCGGCGGAGCCCGATCCGAGGTTGCTCGTCACGGGCGCGTAGCTCTGGTCGACGATCGCGACCCCGGGGGTGGTCGCGAGCTCGGCGCTGACCTGCGCCGCGGAAAGTCCCCCGTCCGTCGACGTGAACGTGAACCGGTTCGTGGAGTAGAAGTTCGACGCCGCCGGCTCCCCGGGCGGGCCGGCGTAGACCGAATCCGGGTACGGGTTCCCCGAGAACCCGCTCACGTTGACGTAGATCCCGCCGTAGTCGAGCGGCACGACGGTCGAAAAGTACGGGGCCACGCTCGCGTTGCCCGCGACGAGCCCCGGCAGGTTGGGGATCGGAGCCGAAGAGTAGGCGATGAACGTGTACCCGCCGGACTGGTCCCGGATCGTCTGAGCGAGGCTTCCGTCCACGGTCGCGCCGGTCGCCGCGATGGCGACCAGCACGAAAACGACGAGCGCGAAGATCGCGAGGCTGATCGTCGTGCGGGAGGAGCGTCGGCTCGGGTAGGAGAGGGCGATGCGGGCGACCGGGGCGCGCTGCGCTCTCCCTCCCGCGATCCGGAGGATCCCTGCGGCGATGGACGCGGAGTTGAACGCGAAGAGCAGGAGGGCTCCGGTGACCATGATGATCCCTTCGACGAAGACGTCGAAGATGCCGCCCCCGTGGGCCGTGCCGAGCAGGCTCCGTTGGAGGCCGCCGTAGCCGGCCCACACGAGGAGCGCCGCGCCGGCCACCGAGAAGGCCAGCCGGTCGCGGACGAACCGCGAGGCGATCAGCGCGAGGCCCGCGAGGGCGAAGGCGCCGCCCAGCACGGGGTAGGAGAGGTTGGAGGTGCCGCCGTGCGTCCGTGCGTACAGCAGGACGCCGAGGACGACGAGGGCGGCCCCCAGGTACGCGAGGTAGGTGTACGTTCGCACGGTCGGGGGCGGTTCCGGCAGGTCCCGGATCGACCGGACGATGTTGAGGCGGCTCGCGCGCCGGCTCGCAACCAGGACCGTGAGCAGGCTGAGCACGAACCCGATGACGTACGCGAGGACCAGGCTCTGATTCGTCACGGTGAACGAATCGAGGATCGCCGAGGACGGGAGTCCGGGGGAATGCTCGAAGACGCCGAACGCGTACGCGAGGCCGTACCCCACCGCGACCCCCAGGAACGTCCCGGCGAGGGCGCTGCCGGCGGAGTAGGCGAGACCCTCGAAGAAGAACGAGTACACGAGCTCCCGGCCCTGCAGACCGATCGCCCGCAGCACGCCCATCTCCCCCTTCCGCTCCTCGGCCAGGAGGACGAAGATCCCGACGATCAGCATCGCCCCCGCGACGATCGAGAACAGCCCCAGCACCAGGAAGAGGGTGGAGACGCTGCTCCCCGCCGAACGGGCGCTCGCGAGCGCGGAGGTGAGGATCTGCTCGACGTGGAGGCCGTGCGCGGCGGGGATCGTGGCGAGCGACGCGTTCAGCGTCGCGCTCACGCTCGGCGCCAGCGCGAGGCGGTTCGCCTGGTCCCCCGCGTTCGTGACGGAGAGGAAGTTGATCTCCCCCGATAGGTTCTCGAGGTGCTGGGCCGTCGTGAGGTTCACGAAGACGCTTCCGAAGTTCCCGATCCCCCCGGTGGGGAACGCCCCTCGGATGTTGTCCTGCACCACGGCCTGGACCAGCGACGGGACGGGGGTCGCTCCCACGCCGTAGAGATAGACGGAGTCCCCGGCGGAGGCGTTCAGCTCCGAGGCGGCGAGGTCGTCCAGGAGCACCTCCCCCGGGGCCGGCCCGTCGATCGGGCTCCCCCCGTCGGAGACGAAACTGCCGAGCTGGGCGCTCTGGTTCGCGTTGGCCCCGATCAGGTAGAGGTTGGTCTGCGGGACGTGGGTGGTCCGGTCGAAGACGGAGGCGGTGCTGACGACCTCCGGCGCAAGCCCGGCGATGGCGCGGTCGCCGGCGGTCGCCGCGGCGACGCCGGTGTAGACCGAATAGGGGAACGGAGTCCAGGCGCCCGACGGGGATTGATTGCCGACGACCTCGTCGTTGTACCCTACGGCCAGGACGGTGTAGTGGACCTCCACCTGGGTGATCGTGTCGCCCACGACGAGGCTCCCGGAAACGATCGTCGTCGCGACGAGCAGACCGAGGACGAGCAGCACGGTCCTCCCTCGGGCCCGGTAGACATTTCGGATGCCGATCCGGAAGGCGAGGCGGTGGCGGACGGCGAGCATGAGCGAGACGGCCGCGATGCCGGCGAGGAGCAGCAGGAGGCCTACGACGACCGGGTTGGAGGTCGGCATCGCCGCTAGCTCACGAACCGGCCGTCGCGCATGCGCAGGGTCCGGTCGCAGGCGCTCGCCACCGTCGCGTCATGGGTCACCACGACGATCGTCTGCTGGTACGTCTGGTTGAGCTGTCGTAGCAGCACCGTCACCTGGCGCGAATCTTCGTCGTCGAGATTCCCGGTCGGTTCGTCGGCCCACACGATCGCCGGTCGCCCCACCAGGGCGCGGGCGAGCGAGACCCGCTGCTGCTGTCCTCCGGAGAGCTCGGAGGGGCGCCGGTCCAGGCGCTCCCCGAGGCCGAGTTCGGTGAGCATGGCATGGGCGCGCTGTCGGGCTTCCCGGCCGGGGACCCCGGCGATGAGGAGCGGCATCTCCACGTTCTCGGTCGCCGAGAGCACGGGCAGGAGATTGTAGGACTGGAAGACGAACCCGACCCGACGGGCACGGTACTCGCTCTTCGTCCGGTCGTTCATCGAGTGGAGGTCCACGCCCTCGATGCTGACCGTACCGCGGCTGACCTCGTCGAGGCCCGAGAAGCAGTTCAGGAACGTCGTCTTCCCGCAGCCGGACGGACCCATGACCGCGAGCATCTCCCCCCGGAGAATCTCGAGCGACACTCCCTGCAGAGCGGAGACCGCGACCTCGCCCTGCCCGTAGATCTTCCAGACATCCCGGCCCACGACCACGGGTTCGGCCACGACACACTTCCTTCCGGCGTCGAAGACCCGACGCCCCACCGACCAAGTCGGTAGGGGGGAAATCTCCTTCCGGTATCCGCCGGGGTCCGGAAACGGTCGACCACCGCGCGCAGAAGGCGGCTTCGGGGCGAGCCTACGAGCGCGTGGGCCCCGGGTCGGGAGGGCGCGGGGGCCGAGCGCGCCGGGGAAGGAATCGGCCGGTGCGGTCGACGTACTCCCGGTAGGCCGCTCCGTACCCCTCGTCCGAGCCGAGGAGGTCTTCCTCCGCCCGGGCCCGATAGGTCGCCACCCCGGCGAGGACGGCTCCTAGTAGGGCGAGCGGAGCGCTCACGAAGAGGAGGGCGTTCCCCAGAGCGACCGCCACGATCGCGGTATAGACCGGGTGCCGAACGTATCGATACGGACCGGACTGAACGAACGCGGAGCCGGAGCGAACCTGCACGACCGGGGTCATTTTTTCGCCCAGCGCGCGGGCGGCTTGAACGAACAGCACTCCGCCGCAGGCCGCCAAGAGGATCCCGCCGAGCTGGGCCGCCCAGGCGTACGGGAACCCGGGAATCGCCGGCCAGTCGTAGAAGATGCGTGGGACAACCAGCACTCCTGCGGGCCAGAACACCGCCACGAGTGTGCCGACGATCCAGACCGTCTGGGTGCCCGGAACGAGGCTCCGTCGAGTTACGGCCCCCTCGGGTTCCGCGGGCGTCCGACGGCGTAGGGTTCCGAGAAGAGAGCCGAGGACGGTCGCGACGAGGCCCACACCCGCGAAGACCTGCACGAGGAGAAATTCGAGCATCACGAGCGGCCCCTGGAGGATCTTCCCGCGCCCTCGCGGTAGTTACGACCTCAGCGCGAATGCCGACCCGCGGAGCATCGGGGACAACTCGCCGAGTCGCCCGTCGGCGGCGCCACGAAGAAGACCGGTCCGGAGTGCGTTCGACGGAGGCAGGCGAACAGGCGCCGCTCCGTCCCGTCACGCGCGCGAAACGGATAGACCCTCCAGTACACCGTGCGCACGCCGCGGGGGGGGCGGATCGAGGCGAGGCTCCGCTCGGCGGCTCGGCCCAGTTCGGGGCCGTGCCGGGTGGCGAGGCGAAGATCCCGGGTCCGGACGAGCGAAGCAGGAACGGTCCATCGGAGGAGTTGCCGCCGTACGGCCGCGGTCGGATCCCGGCGGGTCCACTCGCTATACGTCGTCACCGAGACCACTCCCGATGGGCAGGCTTGCACGAGCCAGTCCCCCGAAAGCCGGCTTGCCAGCCGACGGACCCGGATCGGTCGATCGCAGTGACGGTAGCAGGTTCCTCCGGGGGATGCGAGCGCCGTCCGGAGCGCTACTGGGATCGCCCCGCCCCGCCTCATTGGCGGTTCTCCCGGCGGACGGCACGAAGCCAGTCGCTGGCGAGGAGGTCTCGCCAGGCCTGTGAGGTGCGAGCCACGCGTTCGGAGAACCCGGTGAGGAGAGGCTGCACGCGCCCGTCGGTCCATTCGAGGAAGACCTGCGGGATCAGGTAGTCGGGGGAGTAGTCCCCGTGCGCCTTCACCAGACGGTCCGCCACCCGCTCCTGCGCGGGGCGGTCGATGTCCAGAAGGCGCAGAGGAACGCCGAGCCGTTTCGCAAGGCGCCGCCCGTTCTTGACCGACAGCGGGACGCAGTGGGGGCACCACGGGGCGAGCACGATCGTGAGCCGGTCTGCGCGGGCCGGTAGAGGGGCGGCGCGGGGCATCGCGGACCCATCGCTCCGCGCGGATTTTAGCCCGCCCGCCGTAGCGCGGGGCGCGGCGAGGGCACCGAGGCACCTCGATCGGGCGATCGTCGAACAGCGCGAGTCATCCCCCAGACTCCGACGATGCTCATCCGGGGTGAGCATCCCTTATGGCGGGAGGGACGGTCCCGCCGCCGGTGAACGCCGATCCCCCACGCCTCCCGTCGACCGACTCGGACGTCGTCGTGCGCGCGGAGAACCTGCGCCATTCGTACGACCGTCGCAAGTTCGCGCTGGACGGGGTGAGTTTCACGGTCCGTCGGGGAGAGGTGTTCGGCCTCCTGGGCCGGAACGGGGCGGGGAAGTCGACCCTGATCAAGGCGATGACGACGTTGATCCAGCCGACCTCGGGAACGCTTCAGGTCCTGGGCCTCGACCCGGCGCGCGACGGGCAGAAGATCCGGGAACGCATCGGGGTCGTCCAGCAAGCAGAGTCGTTCGACTTCACGACCGTCCAGGGGAACCTCGACATCTACGGGATCCTGTGGGGCGTTCCGAAGGACGAGCGGGAACGACGGCGGGAGCTGCTCCTGGCCCGATACGGGCTGGGAGACGTTCGGAAGCGGAGGGCGTTCGACCTCTCCGGGGGCCAGAAGCGGCGGGTGCAGGTCGCCCGGGAGTTCATGCACGACATGGAGGTCCTGTTCCTGGACGAGCCGACGGTCGGCCTCGACGTCATCATGCGGCGGGAGCTGCTCGACTCCGTCCGGGACGAGGTTCGCCGCGGCCTGACGGTCGTCTTCACGACCCACAATCTCGAGGAGGCCGACTACCTGTGCGACCGCGTCGCGGTGATCGACGAGGGGAAGATCCTCGTGCTCGACGCCCTCGAGAACCTGAAGCGGCTCTACGGCGGCCGCAAGACGATCGACCTGACGGTCTCGGACGGCGAGGCGCCCCGGTTCTTTGCGGCCCTCACGGCGGTCCTCGGCCCGCGGGCCACCGTGACGGTGAAGGACCGATCGGCCGTCATCCTCACCGACGATCCGAAGGAGGCCCTCGCCCGAATCGTCGAGCAGGCCTCGACGTTGGGCGTGCAGCTCGAGTGGCTCAACGTCCGGAAGAACACGCTCGAGGACGTCTTTCTGCGGTCGGTGGGACACGGAGGAGAGTCGATTGCCAGCGCCTAACCTCCTTCGCCTGATCTACCGGAACATCGTGGTCAACACCGACCCGGGGAGCCTCATCATCCTCGTCGGACTCCCGGGGATGTACCTCGTCTTCTTCGGATTCGGCTTCCAGTCGATCACCTCGGGGAGCGGGGGCGGGAACCAGTACCTGGGGTTCCTGACCCCGGGGATCATGTCGTTCCAGGTCGTCATGGCCGGGACGGTCGGCGGGAGCATCCTGTGGGCCGACCGGCGGTGGGGGATGCTGGCGCAGCTCCTGGTCGGGCCGTTCACCCGCCTCCAGTACCTCCTCGGGATCATGCTCACCTCGATGCTGTTCGGCCTGGCCGGTTCGGCCGTGATGCTCGGCGTGGCCTTCCTGCTCCTCGGCACGGGCCCCACGCTCCTAACGGCGTTCGGCGTCATCTTCGGCTCCATCGTCCTCGGTTCGATCTTCTTCGGGGCGCTGATGCTGTTCCTCGCCGGCCTCGTCAAGTCGAACACCGCGTACAACAGCATCCAGATCCTGCTGATCTTCGTCGTGAACTTCGCGAGCACGGTCTTCTATCCGCTGAGCGCCAGCCTCCCGGTCGTCCTGCGGTTCCTGTTCGAGGTGAATCCGCTCACCTACGTCTCGGACGCGGTGCGGGGGGCGTACCAGGGACGGCTCAACGCGACGGACGGCCTGCAGATGCTCGTCCTCGCCGCGGAGACCGCGGTCATCCTGTACCTCGCGATCCGCGCCTACATGCGCACGGATGTCTCGTACGAGTAGCCTCAAGAGGCGTCCGTGGACGTCCCGGTGCGGCGCCCCGCGGAGCCAAATACTCCTGCCGTCCCGGGGCCCGTCGCTTCGAGGAGTTCCGAATGATCCCGACCCCCCACGGCGGACCCCTCGTCCACCGGCTCGCGACCGACACGGAGCGGGAGCGGCGCGACGCCGAGCTCCGCGACCTTCCGACGGTCACCCCGTTCATCGACCAGCTCTACGATGCCGACAAGATCGGCATCGGCGCCTACAGCCCGCTCGATGGGTTCCAGGGATCCGAAACGGTCGACGCCGTCGTGGCGAAGGGTCGGCTCCCGAACGACCTTCCGTGGACGATCCCGATCTTCTTTCCCGCCCCGAGCGGCGCGGCGCTGGCCCGGCTGAAGGGAGTCGGCCCGGGCGACGAGGTGGCGATCCTCGACGGTCGGGGCACGGCGATCGCCCTGCTGAAGATCGAGGAGGAGTTCCGCCTCGACCGCGCGGCGATCGCGCGGGGGGTGTACGGGACGGACGATCCCGCCCATCCCAACGTGGCCGACCTGCTCGCGGCCGGTGAGACGGCGTGGGCCGGACCGGTCACCCTGCTCCGTCGCGTCGAGATCACCGGCGGACGACCGGACCCGACCCCGGCCGAGACCCGGGCCGAGTTCGCCCGACGGGGCTGGCGGTCGGTCGCGGCCTACCAATGCCGGAATCCTCCCCACACCGCCCACGAGTACATCCAGCGGCTCACGCTCGAGCGGGAGGACGTCGACGCGCTGTTCGTCCACCCGGTTGTCGGCCGCTTGAAGAAGGGGGACTATCGCCCCGAGGTGATCCTCGAGGCGTACACGGCGCTGGTCCAGCACTACTACCCGTCGTCCCGGGTGCTCGTCCAACCGCTCGGGATCACGATGCGCTACGGCGGGCCGAAAGCGGCGCTGTTCCTCGCGATCGTCCGGAAGAACTTTGGCTGCGGCGTCTACATCGTCGGACGGGACCAGGCGGGGGTCGGCAAGTACTACGACCCGTACGCCTGCCACCGGATCTTCGACGCGTACGACATCGGCATCGTCCCGCTCCGCTACGAAGAGTCGTTCTTCTGCCGACGGTGTGGCTGGATGGCGAGCGAGAAGGTCTGTCCGCACGACCCCTCGAACCGCGTGCAGACGAGCCAGACCCGCATCCGCGAGAGCCTCGCCAACGGCTCGGAGCTCCCGGTCGAGATCCTCCGGCCCGAGGTCGCGGCCGTGCTGCGCCAACCGAACATCATCCTGACCGAGTGAGGGAAACGAACGATGACGAGGGGACCACCGGGATTCTGTATCTGGCTGACCGGACTGCCGAGCGCGGGCAAGACGACGATCGGGCGCATCCTCGCCGAGCGGCTCGCCGCCCGCGGATGGTACGCGGAGCTCCTGGACGGCGACGAGATCCGTCGCGGGTTGAGCTCGGACCTTGGGTTCGACCGCGCGTCGCGAGAAGCGCACGCGGGGCGCGTGTCGTTCGTCGCGAAGCTGCTCGCGAGGAACGGGTCGATCCCGATCGTCGCGCTCATCTCCCCGTACCGCAGCTCCCGCGCGAAAGCCCGCGCCGAGATCGGCCGGTTCGTCGAGGTCTATGTCAACACGCCGCTCGCGGTCTGCGAGGAGCGGGACGTGAAGGGGCTGTACAAGAAGGCCCGGGCGGGCGAGATCAAGGAGATGACCGGAGTGGACGATCCGTACGAACCCCCGGAGCGCCCCGAGGTCGTCCTCGACGCGGTCCACGGCTCCGCCGCGGAGTCGGCCGACACGCTGCTCCGGGAGCTCGAGCGCCTCGGCTGGCTCCCCGTGGCTCCCCGCTAGTCGCCCCGGGCGGGGGACTGGCCCGTCGAACGGATATCGGCACGGAGACTGGAGGCGCGCGATGAAGGCGCTGGTGCTGATCGGAGGGTTCGGCACCCGGCTCCGGCCGCTCACCGAGAGCGTGCCCAAGCAGTTGATCCCGATCGCCGGGAAGTCGATGCTCTACCACGTGCTCGACCTCCTGCCCCCGAGCGTCGAGGAGGTCGTCCTCGCGACCGGCTACCGAGCGGACCAGGTCGCCGCCTACGTCCGCGAGCACCCGGCCCCGTGGCCGATCCGCACCGTGGCCGAGACGGAGCCGCTCGGGACGGGAGGAGGGATGAAGAACGCGGGGTCCGGGATGAGCGACCCGTTCTTCCTGCTCAACTCCGACGTCATCGCCGCCGCCGACCTCTCCGCGATGGCCGCCCGGCATCGGGCCCACGGGAGGATTGGAACGATGGGGCTCGCCGAGGTCGAGGATACGCGTCCGTACGGCGTCGCGGCGCTCGGACCGGACGACCGGATCACCCACTTCGTCGAGAAGCCCGAGCCGAAGGACGCGCCGTCCCGGTGGATCAACGCGGGTCTCGCCGTCTGGGCGCGGGCCGTCCTCGACCGGATCCCGTCCGGTCGCGCGGTCAGCTTCGAACGCGAGATCGTCCCGGGACTCCTCTCCGAAGGGTTGTTCGGTTTCCGTCTGAGCCGGTACTGGGACGACGCGGGCACGCCGGACCGGCTGCTCCGCTCCCAACGCCTGCTCTTCGATGACGGCCGAGCGGCGAACGTTCGGCGGCCGGACGGCTCCCTCGGGGCCGGTCCGGTCTCGGCGTGGGAGGACGCGACGGCCCGCGACGCAACGCTCGGGCCGTACGTGACGCTTGGCCCCGGCGTGACGGTCGCGCCGGGCGCCCGGGTCGAGGACTCGGTCCTGATGGACGGCGTCCGCGTGGGCCGCGACGCGACGGTGGTGTCGAGCATCCTCGGGCCGAACGCCCGCGTCCCCTCCGGCGCCCGAGTGACCGGTCGGGTCGTCGGCGCCGGAGCCGAGGCCGGGACGGCCTAGAACGCCGCCCCGGTGACGACGACCTTCGTCGACTCCTCCGGCAGGCCCGCGACGCGGAACGCCTCGGCGATCCGAGCGAGCGGGAACCGGTGGGAGACGAGATCGCGGACGGCGAGCCGCCCGTCCACGACCATCGCGTGGACGTCCCGGATGTCCGGTTCGACCGTGGCGTACGAGGGGACGACCCGGATCCCCCGCAGGTACAGCTGCTGCAGGTCGGCGTCGAGGCGGCTCCCGGACGCGGGGAGGCCGAACAGGTTGACCGTCCCCCCGCGGCGGACGAGCTCGGTCGCGGTCGCGACCACGCTCGGATGGCCGGTCGCGGCGACCGCGAGGTCGACGCCGTCGCCGTCGGTCGCCCGGTCGACCGCCGTCCGGATCTCCTCGGGGCGCCTCGGGTCGAGGGCGGCGTCGATCCCTCCCTCCAGCGCGACCTCCCGCCGCCGCGCGGCGATCTCCGTGCCGACGACCCACCGCGCGCCGAGCGCCTTGGCGAGCCGGGCGTAGAGGATGCCGACCGGCCCGAGCCCGAGAACGGCCACGGTCGCCTGCGGCGCGAGGGCGACCCGTCGGATCGCGGTGATCGCGCACCCCGCGGGTTCGAGCAGGGCCCCGCTCTCCCAGTCGATCCGGGGGTCGAGCGGCAGCACCGCGCCGCGGGAGACGTTCTCCGCCGGGACTCGGAACGTCTCGGCGAACCCTCCGGGATCGAGGTTCGTCTTCGAGTACGTCGGACAGAACGTCGGATCCCCCCGCGCGCAGACCGCGCAGCGGCCGCAGGCGACATGGTGGTGGACGAACACCCGCTGCCCTTCCGAGAGCCCGCTCACGTCGGGTCCGAGTCGGGCGATCCGTCCGACCGGCTCGTGCCCGAGGACGCCGGCGGTCCGGTAGTTCCCCCGCAGCTTCTCGAGGTCCGTGCCGCACACTCCGCACGCCGCGAGGGTGACGGTGATCTCCCCCGGCCCAGGGACCGGGTCAGGGCGTTCGTCCAGGCGGACGGTCCCGGGCTCTGCGAGGCGGCCGACCTTCATGGACGGGCGCGGGCGGCCCGGATCGACGCGTCGAGGATCTCGACCGCCTCGTCGATCTCCTCGCGCCGAACGATCAGCGGCGGGATGTACCGGATCGAGGAGCGACCGCACGGCAGGAGGATCAGCCCGCGCCGGGTCGCCTCCTCGAGGATCCCGTCGCGCAGGGCGATCGCGGGCTCTTTGGTCGCCCGGTCGCGCACGAACTCGGTCGCGGTCATGAGGCCGACGCCACGCACGTCCCCGATCTCCTCGTAACGGCCCATCAGCTCCCGGAGCCGCCCGAGCAAGTACGTCCCCTGCACCCGCGCGTTCTCGAGCAGGTGCTCCTTCTCGATCACGTCGAGGGTCGCGAGCGAGGCCGCGACCGCCGCGAGGTTGCCGCCGAAGGTGTTCGAGTGCGCGCCCTGCACGGGAAAATCCATCTCCGTGGGGAACGTGACGGCCCCCAGCGGGAGCCCGCCCCCGAGCGCCTTCGCCATCGTGACGATGGGAGGGACGATCCCGTGGTGCTGCACGGCGAACCATTCGCCGGTCCGGCCGATCCCGGCCTGCACCTCGTCGTCGATGAGCGGGATGCCGTGTTCGTCCAGGATCGCCTTCAGCGTCTGGTGCCAGCGGGGCGGCGGGACGACGTACCCCCCCTCGCCGAGCACCGGCTCCGCGAGGAACGCCGCGACGTCGTCCGGCGGGATCGACGTCTGGAAGTAGAGCTCCTTGAGGATCTTCGCGCAGTAGAGGTCGCAGCTCGGGTACTCGAGCTTGTACGGGCACCGGTAGCAGTACGGCGCCGGGATATGGTGCCCTCCGCCGACGAACGGCGCGTAGCGCGCCCGCTGGACCGGTTTCGAGGAGGTCATCGAGAGGGAGCCCATCGTCCGGCCGTGGAACGCGCCGAGCAGCCCGATCACGATCGGGCGCCGACGTTGCCAGCGCACGAGCTTCAGCGCCGCCTCGGCGCTCTCGGTGCCGCTGTTCGTGAAGAAGACCTTCTTCTCGAACGAGCCGGGCGTGATCTTCGTGAGCCGCTCGGCGAGCACGGTCTGGTTCTCGTAGTAGAAGTCTGTCCCCGCGAAGTGCGTGAGCCGGGCCGCCTGCTCCCGGATCGCGCGGACGACGTCCGGGTGGGAGTAGCCGACCGCCGCGACCCCGACGCCCGCCGCAAAGTCGAGGAGGCGGTTCCCGTCGACGTCGGTGACCCACATGCCGTCGCCGGAGGCGGCGACGACCGGGGCGGTCTTCGTGCTCGTCATGAGATAGCGGCGGTCCCGCTCGATGATCCGTCGGGCGTTCGGTCCCGGGATCGGAACGCGGACCGAGACGCCTCGGGCGGGCGGCGCGTGCGGGTCGGCCGGGGCTGCCGTGGGCGGGGGAGTGCTGCGGCTCATCGTCGCTCGGACCCACCAGAGCGGTCGGGGAGTAAAGGGTTCCCGCCCACCCCGCGTTCCGCGGGCGGCCAGTCGAGCGTTTCCTTTTTGAGGCGTCCCGCTGGGTCGCCCGCCGGAATGACCGGGTCGGCGGAGGAGCCCGAACACGCCGACCCGGAACGGAAACCGCTCCTCGACATCGTTCCGGCGCCGGCGGTGCTGACCGAGCTCGCCCGGGGCTTCCTGCTCGTGCGGGACTCGGACCCCGACCGCGCGGTGAAGTTCGCCGCCACGTTTCTGCGGGAGCACTCCGGAGCGCCCCGGCCCGAGCGGGTCGAGACGGTCCCGAAGATCACGCTCGCCCGGCTCTCCCTCGGGCGTTCGCCCCGCGGGGCGGTCGAACCGGCGGGCGGGGCGTACTTCGGGAAGACGTGACCCCGGGGGCGCCCTCCGGCCCGCGGACCGCGACGTACGCCGCGAGGTCGGCCGGGAACGAGCGCCGGGTGAGGCACAGTCGGTTCCCCGACGGGTCACCGAAGTACGACCCGGGGCAGACGAGCACCGAGGCCCGGAGCAGCCGCCCCACCAGGTCCGGGGAGCGGGCCCCGGTCCGGTCGAACCAGACCGGCCCGACCGGCGGTGTGGAGACCGGGAACGTCCGGGCGAGCACGCGCCGGTTCGTCGCCACCAGCCGGCGGACCTCCTCTCCGATCCGCGCCCGATGGCGCAGCGCCGACAACGCCCCCGCGACGGACGCCGGGGCGATCTCGTCCGCGAAGAGGCCGACGAACCGCCCGAACGGCTTCTGGTCGGTCTCGGGGGCGATCACGAAGCCTACCCGAAGATCGTCCCCGGCGTAGAACTTGGTGAACGAGCCCGTCGTCCAGAGCCGCTCGCGCGACAGCGTGGCGTACGATCGCCGCTCCCCGAACTCTCGGAACGTCTCGTCCAGGAGCACGTGGCGGGCGCCTCCGGCCCACTGGAACAGCCGCTCCGGCCCCCACTCGTCCCCCTCGGGGTTGCGGGGCTGGGAGGTCACGGCGAGGTCGGCGGCGCCCGCGGCGGTCGTGATCTCGAAGCCCGCCGTCCGCGGGCCATCGAACAACGGCGGATACTCGGGCAGGCTGACCCGGCAGACCCCCGAGCGTCGCCCGAGGGACCGAGCGATGTAGAAGAACACCCAGGCGTTCGCCTCCGTGCCCCCGTGGGTGAGGAACAGCCGGTCGGCGGGGACCCGGAGCGACGTCGCGAGCTCGTCCCGAAGCTCGTCGGCGTCCGAGGATCGGAGCTCCGCCGCCGTGAGCGCCGGCCGCTGTACCGCCCCCGCCATGCCGCTCCGGGCGAGGTCGTGGCGGACCCCCGGGTGCCCGTCGATCCAGTCGGCGAGGGGAAACTTCATGCCGCGAACGAACGACCCGAGCGTAAGGCCTGTGCGGGGGGCCCTACAGACCGAGCCAGAGGCAGGCGACGAGGACCCCAACGGTCAGGGCGGCGAGGGGCAACCCGTCGCGGACGAACGTCCCCAGCCGGATCGGGACTCCCGCGCGCTCCGCGAGCTGAACGACGATCAGGTTGCTCGCGGCCCCGAGCAGGGTGACGTTTCCCGCGAGCGTGCTGGCGCCCGCGAGCGCCAACCACGGAACCGCCGGAGTGCCGCCGTATCCGAGATGGTGAAGGACCGATACCTGGAGGCCGACCCACGGGACGTTGCTGACGAGTTGGGAACCGACCAGGGAGGTTCCGGCGATGCCGAGCAGGTCGAAGAGGGGGTGTCCGGGTCCCGGGACCGGCAGGATGCGTCCGAGGCCGGCGACTACCCCGCCCGCGGAGGCGGCCGCCACCACGACGAACAGGCCGGCGAACAGGAGCAGCACCTCCCACTGGATCCCCCGCACGATGCGGCTCCGGGCGGGGCTCGCCGCCAGCAACACCACCGCCCCGGCTCCCGCAACCTCCCAGGAGGGGACGACGGGTCCCCGGGAGACCGCGGCGAGGAGGTCAACGGCGACGATCGCGGCGAGCGTGGCCGGGAAGATCGCGAGAACGGGGAACCGCCCGAGTCGGGTCGACCACCCCCCGGAGGGGAGCAGCGCCGAAGGCTCGTCCTGTCCCCGGACGACGGTCCCCGCATCGGACGGCATCCTCGGACCGTAGAGCCGGCGCAGGTACACCGCGCCGACGGCCAGGTTGATCGCGGTCGGGACGAGCAGATACCGAAGGAACGTGACGAACGGCGAGGGGATCCCGCTCTGGACGGAGACGAGCAGGTTCTGCGGGTTCCCGAACGGAGTGAGCGCGCTTCCGACCGTGACGGAGAACGCGAGCACCATCAGCAGGGGCCGCGCCCCGGTCCGGAGACGGCGCGCGAGCGCCAGCAGCACGGGAACCCCGATCAGAACGAGCGCATCGTTGACGAGGAACGCCGAGACGATCCCGAACCCGAGAAAGAGGACCGCGGGCAGGTCGGACGCCCGTCGTGCCCTCCCGATCAGCCAGCGCGCGAGGTGGTCCAGCGCCCCGGCCGCCTCGAGCGCGGTGGCGAAGAGGAAGAGGGCGAACAGGAACAGGAGCAGGGGGGCGTCGTTCGCGAGGGTCGTCGCCGCGCCGATGGGCGAAAGCGCTCCGAGCAGGACGGCGGCTGCTCCTCCCCCGACGAACAGAAGCCATATCCCCGGTCCCCGGCCGCTCAGCTGGCGAACGGCCACGGCCGCGAACACCGCGACCACGAGGCCGGTCGCTAGGAGATTCAGGAGCGATCCCTCCGGCGCGGGCCACGAGACGGAGCCCTGATAGCCTGCGTGTCCGCCCGAACGCTCAAGACCCGGTCGACCGAACCGGGGGCGTGTCCGCGGCCCGGCCGTCGGTGGAGGTGGGGCCGAACGGCCGCATCATCGCCCTCTCGGCGGCGTGGTTCTCCGAGGGAGCCCGTCGGCGGACCGAGGCCCGGCGCGCGGCGCTCTGCGTCGAGTGCGGAACGGCGCTGGCTTCGCACCGGACCCCGTACTGCTCGAGGAAGTGTCGCTGGCGGTTCCACGGGCACTACTTCTGGGACTCCGCCCGCAGCTACGTGATGCTGCGAGACCGGTACACCTGCCAGCTGTGCCGGCGTCGCCGCCGGGCGCGCGAGCTCGACGTCGACCACATCGTGGAGATCGCCCGGGGAGGGGCGGCCCTGGAGTACTCGAACCTCCAGACGGTGTGCCGGGCGTGCCATCGGGAGAAGACCCGGGAGTTTCTCCGGAGCCGGGCGGGCCGCGCGCCGCCTCCGCCTCTCGAGTTCGGCGTGCCGAGCGGATAATGCGCGCGCCGTCGATCGGCCTCCGAATGGGTATATAATCGGGTTCGGTCGTCGTGCCACCGATGTCCTCCTCCCGTGCCGCCGGGCGATCGCTCTGGCTCGCCGTCGTACTGCTGTTGCTTCTCGGATCCACGTTCACCGTCGGCCTTGCGGCCGCGGGCACGGTGCCGCCGTCGCACGCTCCCCAGGGTGCGAGCGCGGGGGCGCCGACGCACGGCGTAGGGCGTGGAGCGATCGGACCGGGGACGTCGCGCGCGCTCCCACCGGGGGTGACCGCCTCGCCCCTGGTAGAGAAGGTACGCCGTCAGATCGCGTCGGGAGCGATCGACGGACGGAACGCGTTCCTCCCGAGCCCGTTCACGTCGCACGCCCAACCTCCGACGGGGTCCGCCGTGACCCCGGTCCCGCTGGTCGCCCCCGGCCCGATGGGGATCGCGGACCTCGGGATCGGACCGGGCGGTGCCCCGTACGTCTACAATTCGTCGAGCTTCGAGGGGACGGTCGAGCTCGGAGCGTTCTCGGCCTACAGCCCCGGATACGCCGAGTTCGCGGAGGCGCCGGACTGGACGACGTTCCAGATGAACGCGGTCGGCGTCAACATCAGCTACCCGGGGTCGAGCACCGGGACGTTCTGGTTCCAGAACGTGGTGCACTTCAACGGCTCGGAGCTCCAGGTGGAGGACAACATCTGGAACTTCTCCTCCTTCTCGGCGTTGATGGCCCCCGGGACGCTCTACAGCCACGGTCCGAACGGCGTGGTCGAGCTCAACGAGTTCTACTTCGCCTACGGCCCCACGATCCCCGTCACCTATCCGTTCACCCTCTCGCTTGCGATGACCCTCGAGGTCGTGGCGACCCGTCCCACCGTCCTGTTCAACTACACGCTCACGAACGGCTCCGGCCCGGCGGGCAGTCCGCACACCTACGACCAGGTGTCGTTCAACGGCGCCTCCGTGGGACCTCCGCAGTTCCAGGTGAACGGCGGGGCGCTCAACCCGTACGGGAGCGAGTACGACTCCGAGCTGATCCTCGGTGGGGACGGGGGAGGGACGAACGCGAACATCGTCTCGCTCCGCGCGAACGCGACCCTCGACCACTGGGACGCGGCCACGCACCGATACGTCTCCGTCCCGTCGGCGTACGACCACGGGGTCGACAGCGGCGAGACGTCCACCGGCGTGGCGGAGTACTACCTCCCGCACCAGACGACCGTGTTCCTGAACCAGGGCCCGTCGCTGCTCTACGGCCTCTGGAACACCTCCTCGGGCCCCGCCGGTCCGGCAGCCAACCCGGGATACATCCACGTCGATCTGACAGTGAGCCCGGACTATGCGTTCGTCTTCGCCACCAACCACACCGCGTGGTCGCTAGGCCTCGGGCAGGCGAACTTTACGGCGGCCCCGTCCAGCATCACCGGGGTAACGCAGACCGCGCTCCCTCCGATCCCGGCGGGGAACCCCTACGTCTTCGGGGCGTGGGCCGACGGGTTCAAGAACGGGACCGTGACCGTCAGCGGGAATTCGACGGGCACGGCGGCGTTCCCGCTGGTCGCCGCGGCGTCGACGGTAGACGCTCCGGTGTACCTGCGCGGGGACGCCCAGGCCGCGGCGTTCGGCGCCGCGAGGATCCCGCACACGGGGTACGCCCCGACGAAATCGATCCTCTGGATCAACGCCTCCCAAGCCGACCTCGTGGCACCGTTCCTGCAGCTGAACGACTTCGACTACCCGACGTTCGTCCTCTTCGCGGCGGAGAGCCTGAACCTCACGGTCCATGTGAACGGGCTGGTCCAGGCGGCGGCGTCGTTCGTCTACACGTCCTCCTACCCGTTCTTCGGGGCCCTCCCTGGGGTCGGCTGGACCCAGGGATACTTCTTCTTCTACGGGACGGGCCGCTTCTCCGTCGAGAACACCACGCTGACCGGCAACACCTCGCTCTACTACCGGTCGATCGCCTCGCCCGGGGCGCTCGAGTTCTACCGGACGGCGGACTCGGTCGCGAAGAACATCCTGAGCAAGCAGGACTCGCTCGGGGTCACCGCGATCGAGTCGACCGACGCGACGTTCACCAACGTCTCCTCGGTGCAGGGGGCGAACGCCGTCTCGCTCGTGAACGCCACGGGGGTCACGGCGACCGGGGTGGCGACCAGCGGCACGGACTACGTGGGGACCCCGTCGGTCGGGGCGTACGTCGACCACTCCGCCGACGTCGGCATCACCGACCTGAACCTCTCGGGTGGGAGCATCGGCGTGTACGGCCTCGCGAGCCTCGGGATCACCGTGCGGCACGTCGTCGCCGTGACCACGAACCCCACGCGCCTCTCGCAGGCGTTCTACCTCAACGGAACCAACTCGGTGAACGTGCAGGGGATGGTCCTCAACTCCTCGGAAGGGGTCGTCGCCAACGACTCTTCCGACCAGACGTTCTCCGGGATCACCGCCACGAGCTCGCCCGGGATCGGGCTGTGGGCGAACGGGACGGATCTCGCGGTGGACGGCCTCTCCTCCGCGCTCGGCTCGTTCGGGCTTCAGTTCCAGAACGACACGGCGGTCACCGTCCAGAACGCCCGGGCCGTCGACGACTCGACCGCGGTCTACGCGTTCGCGAACTCGACCGGGGGGACGTTCGAGAACGTCTCGGCCGTGAACGGGTCGATCGGACTCCTCACCGATTTCGCGACCGCGCCGACGCTGCTGGGGATCCACGCGGCGAACGGGAGCATCGGCGCGGACCTGGTGAACTCGAGCTTCGTCACGGCGTCCAACGTTTCGGCGACCAACCTCTCGAACGCCCTCGTCTGGAACTGGGGGGCCCACGGGACGATCTCCAACGTCTCGATCGGCAACTCCTCCCTCGGCGTCGACGTCTCGAACGCGTCCGAGTTCACCGTGCGGGGGGTGGCGGCCTCGGAGGCCACGCTCGTCGCGAACACCTCCTACTACATCTTCAACCCGTTCACCTACCAGCTCGAACCGAGCGCCGCGGTCGCCCTCTACAAGGTGGCGAACGGGACCGTCGAGAACGTCTCGGCGAAGTACTATCCGTTCGCGGTCTGGGCGAACTACACGAACTACTCGAAGATCGAGAACGTCAGCGCGTGGAACGGCTCGATCGGGATCTCGCTGAACCTCACGCACTTCGTCGAGATCGCGCGAGCGTTCCTCTACGACAACCAGATCGGGGCGTACGTCCTGTACAGTAACAACACCACGATCACGGCCAGCACGTTCGAAGGGAGCGCCTCGTACGGCGTCTATCTCTTGAACGGCTCGTTCGTGCGCGTCGACGCCAACAACTTCGTCGCCAACAACGGGGCGAGCGTCAAAGGGGTCTTCTCGACCTCCCACGTCCAGGCGTTCTCGTTGAACGGCTCGCGCGTCTTCTTCAACGGCACCGGGTTCGGCAACTTCTGGTCGGACCACAGTGGGAGCGGTGCGTACGTCATCCACTCGCTGCCGGGGGTGCTCGAGGACCACAACCCGGCGACGGCGTTCATCTCGAACTGGCTCCAGTTCATCGCCAAGGGCCTCCGGCCGGCGACCCCGTGGGGGTTCACCCTCAACGGGACCAGCTACTGGGCGACCGCCCCCCTCGTCTTCCTCCCGAACTGGTCGATTCCCGACCGGTCCCTAGGCTACACCGTGCTCTCCCCGGCCGGGTACGTGCCGCATCCCGCCGCCGGGACCGCGGCGGCGTTGGGGATCGCGAACGAGACGATCATCATCGACTTCTCCACGCTCTGGACCGTCACGTTCACCGAGACGAACCTCCCCGCGGCGACCTCCTGGTCGGTGACGCTGAACGGAACGACGGTCTCCTCGACCACCACGACCGTGGTCTTCCACGAGCTGAACGGTACCTACCCCTACACGATCGGTGTCGTTCCCGACTGGACCCAGAGCACCCTGCCCCGCACCGGCTCGATCACGGTCGCCGGGGCGAACGTGAACGAACGGACGATCGCCTGGACCGAGGTGACGTACGGCGTGACGTTCCTGGAGAGCGGACTCCCGTCGCACATCCATTGGTCGGTCACGGTCGACGGGGTGGAGAAGAGCCTCACCACCGACGGCGCGATCGACTCGCTCACGTTCTCGGTCGGGAACGGGACGGTCCCGTACACCATCACCGACATCTCGGGGTGGTCGCAGTCGACCCTCGCGGCGTCCGGTAACCTGGTCGTCAACGGTGCTGCGGTGACCGAGCCGACCCTGATCTACACGGAAGTGACCTACCTGGTCACGTTCATGGAGACCGGACTACCGTCCGGGGCGAACTGGTCGGTGACGTTCAACGGGGTGCTCGAGAGCTCGACGGGGACCACGATCACGTTCCAGTCCCCGAACGGGAGCTTCCACTACAAGATCACCGGTCCGGGCGGCTACTCCGTCGCCGGCGGCTCGTCCGGGACGCTGACCGTCTCCGCGGGGGCGGCCTCCCAGACCGTCGCGTTCCACCCGAGCTCCTCCTCGCCCCCGGCGGCCCCCTGGCTGTACGTCGGGATCGGCGCCGCGGCGATCCTCGCGCTCCTCGGTATCATGCTGCTCCTGCGGTCGCGTCGACGGGGTCGCGCGCCTCCGCGGCGGCCGAGGCCGTCGCCCACGGAGAAGCAGGACGAGATCTGAGCGGGGGACCGGTCGACCCCGCCCGATCTCACGCGGGCGGCGCGAGCGGAGGCAGGAACCCGCGGGCCGTGAGGTGGACTAGGATCCGGCGGGTCGACTCCGTCGGGGGCTCGTTCGAGGTGTCGACCGTGAGCTCGGGGTTCAGCGGCTCCTCGAACGGGTCGTCGACGCCCGTTACCCGGATCGCCCCCCCGGCTACCGAGGTCCGGTACAGCCCCTTCGTGTCCCGCTGGCGGCAGACCTCGATCGGGCAGCGGAGCCAGACCTCGTCGAACCGGTCCCCCACGGTCGCTCGGGCGGCCTGACGGGACGTCTCGTACGGGGTGATCATCGCGACCAGGACGGCGACCCCGTTGCGCGCGAGCATCCGCGCGACGTAGCTCACCCGCCGAGCGTGGAACTCCCGGTCCTTCCGAGAGTATCCGAGCTCGGGCGAGAACATGTGACGGACCTCGTCGCCGTCGAGGACCTCGACCTTGCGCCCCGCGGCGCGGAGCGCGTCGGCGACGGAACGGGAGAGCGTGGTCTTCCCTGCGCACGGCAGACCCTCGATCCACGCGACGAAGCCGAGGTCGGGTCCCGGGGCGGGGGCGGGCATCGGTCGGCGAACGTCCCGCGGTAGAAAGTCGTTGCCCATCGCCGCCACCGTCCGCGGCAGCCGGGGCGCCCTCCGGGTCGCCGCGCAGGCGTGCGCGGTTCCGGCGCAGGTCGGACCAATCTTCGCAGTTCGTCGTGTCTATATCCGACGGCTCGGGTCGAGCCGCTGCCATGCCCAACACGAGGCCGGGCCGGATCGAGGAACGGAACCTCCGACCGCCCGGCTCCCTGCGCCCGGGGTGTTCCCCGCGTCTCGGGCGTTCGCGTGTCTGCCGTGCGATGCTCGGGTCCGCCGGAACCGCCCCCCTCCCCCCGGGGGTGGCGGCATGAGCTCCCCTCCCCACCCCCCGGCGGCCCCCTCCCCCACCGTGGACTCCCCTCCCCGACCGACGCCAAGGCTCGTGCGGCGATCGGGGCGCGCCGGACTCTACACGATCGTCGGGATCGTGGTCGTCGTGGTGGTCCTGGTCGGGGCCGGTCTCGAGACCCACTGGTACGGTCTCTCTCCCGCGGCCAAGCCGGTCCCGCCCGGGGACTGTCCGGTCGACGTCACGATCTCGGGCGCCGGGGCGAGCTTCCTGACGCCGCTTTTGAGCAGTTGGGAGACCAACTACGCGACGTACTCCTCGAACCGGGTGACCTACAGCCCGGTCGGCGCCGGCACCGGGATCGGCGACTACGAGGCGAAGACCGTGAACTTCGCGGCGACCGACGAACCGCTCACCGGCGCGGAGATCAAGAATCTCCCCGGAACGACGCTCACCCTCCCCGTCAGCGGCGGCGCGGTCACCGTCGTGTACAACATCCCCGGCTTCTCCGGAACGCTCAACCTCAGCGGGGTCCAGATCGCCGACATCTACCTGGGCACCGTGACCACCTGGGACTCCCCGACTCTGACGGCGAACAACCCGGGTCTCTCGGGTCTCGGCGCGTCGATCATCCCCATCGTCCGCTCGGACGCGGCTGGAACGTCCTACGTGCTGACGAACTACCTCAGCGACGACGACGCGACGTTCGCCTCCGAGGTCGGAGTGTCGATCCAACCGGCGTGGCCCTCGGTCTCCGGCGAGGATGCCGTCAGCGGCAACTCCGGGCTCGCCAAGTACGTGGCCGCCAACGACAACACGATCGGCTACGTCGACCTCGCCGACGCGGAGTCCTACGACTCGGGCGGTATCGCTTCGGTCGGGAACCCGGCGGACGAGTACGTCTTCCCGAACGTCACCGATACGCAGTCGGCGATCGACGCGCTCGCGGGCCAGACGATCCCCGACGCCACCGGGAACTGGTCGGCGGTCTCCTGGGTCAACGCGCCCGGCGCCGGGAACTATCCGCTCGCGGCCCTCCAGTACTTCATGGTGCTCCAGGATCCCGCCGGCGGCGTGAACCCCTCGGTGAACAACACCCAAGTCCTCATCCAATGGCTGCACTGGGCCCTGACCACCGGCCAGTCCGCCACGGCCCCCCTCGACTACGCGGTCCCGCCGGCCGCCCTGATCGCGCAGGACCTCGCGGCCCTCTCCACCATCAACTATAACGGGGCGCCCCTCCCGGCCTGCACCACCGTCGGCTGAGGGAGGGCGTGGCCGTCCGAAGCGAGGAAGAGGGTCCGCAGGCAGGGTTCGCGGCCCGGATCGGCCGGCGGATCGCCTGGTTCCGGTGGACCGGGCGGGTCGTCCGCGCGGGGACGGTCGCGACGGCCGTCGGAATCTTGCTGCTCGCGGCCGCCATCGCCGCCTTGCTCCTGGAGAACTCTCTCCCGTCGATCGATCGGTCCGGCCTTCCGTTCCTGTGGGGGTCGCGCTGGGACTACTCGGCCGGGGTCTACGGCGCTGGGCCGGCGATCTTCGGAACGCTCCTGACCAGCGCCCTCGCTCTGCTGGTCGGGGTCCCCGTCGCCCTCGGGGTCGCGATCTTCACCTCCGAGCTCGCGCCCCGCCGGGCTCGGGCCGCCCTGGCGTACCTCGTCGATCTGGGGGCGATGGTCCCGTCCGTGGTCTACGGCATGTGGGGCCTGCTCGTCGTCGTGCCGTTCATGTCCCATCACGTCGAGCCGGCCCTCGACCGGCTCTCCCCGCACGGCGGGATCTTCTC
Source organism: Thermoplasmata archaeon (assembly GCA_035499455.1). Lineage (GTDB taxonomy): Archaea > Thermoplasmatota > Thermoplasmata > Lutacidiplasmatales > UBA184 > Lutacidiplasma. The sequence goes on from DATJYS010000005.1 coordinate 640,177, forward strand.
CGGGCCTCCGTCAGGGTTGGGGTATCTCACCGCCGGGCTCGTCCTCGCCGTGATGGTGATCCCGACGATCGGCGCGCTGTCGCGCGAGGCGCTGCGGGCCGTGCCGCGGGACCGGCGGGAAGCCGCCCTCGGCCTCGGGGCGACCCGGTGGGAGGCGGCCCGGATCGCGGTCTTTGGACCCGCCGCGCCGGGGATCCTCAGCGCCGTGATCCTCGGGCTCGGCCGGGCGTTGGGGGAGACGATCGCGGTCGTGCTGGTGATCGGCAACGTCTGTCGCTATCCGACCTCGCTCCTGTCGGGCGGCTGCACCATCCCGAGCCAGATCGTCAACTACTTTGGCCTCCCGGGCCTCGAACAGAGCGCGCTGTACGAGCTCGGCCTCGTGCTGTTCGCCTTGTCCCTCGCGATCAACATCGGCGCCCGCGTGTTCCTCCACTGGTGGCACGAGGACGGCGAAGCGCCGAAGCGGCTCCTGCGTCGGCCGGGACACTCCCGCCTCCGGCTCGCCGCGCGAGCCGTCGCACCCGCCGGCGTGGCCGTCCCCGCGTGGTGGACGCGGGTCGCGGCCCGCCGGCGGGGCAGGATTCTCCGTCGCCGGGCGATCTCCCGGGCGATGTTCGTGCTGCTCGCCGGCGCGGTGGTTGTGGCGGTGTATCCGTTGTTCAGCCTCGCGCACACGGCGGTCGATAACGGCGGCGCGGTCCTCCTCCGGCCGTCGTTCTACACCGAGCCGATCGCGCCCGCCTGCCTGCGGGACTGCACGCAGGGCGGCATCGGTCCGGCGATCCAGGGGACGCTCCTGCTCGTCGGCCTCGCCTCCGGGATCGGTCTCCCGGTCGGCGTGCTCGCCGGGATCTACCTCTCCGAGTACGGGCGACACCGATGGGGCCGGGGATTCGGCGTGGTCGTGGACGCGATGGTCGGCCTCCCTTCGTTGCTCATCGGGGTCTTCGTCTTCGCGGCGTTCCTGGAGTACGATCGCACCGCGATCAACAGCGTGATCGCGGGCGGGATCGCGCTCAGCATCATCATGATCCCGATCGTCACCCGAACGACCGAGACGGCGCTGCGGAGCGTGCCGACCCGCGTGCGCGAGTCCGCGCTCGCGCTCGGATTCCCGCGGCACCGGATCACCCTCCGCGTCGTCCTCGGGAGCTGTCGCAGCGCTCTCGTGACCGGCTGCCTGCTCGCGATTGGCCGCGCGACCGGGGAAACGGCGGCGCTGCTGTTCACGATCGGCGCGACTACCTACGGATTCTCGGGCTGGAACCACCCGGTCGCAGCGCTCGCCCCGTTCATCTTCCAGGCGCTGCTCTCCGCGTATCCGAACTGGGTCGCGGACGCCTGGGGAGCCGCTCTCGTGCTCCTGCTTATCATGCTCGGCGTGACGCTCGCGGCGCGGCTCACGTTGCGGACGGACGACGCCCCAGGAGCGGAGTGACACCATGGCCGCGAAGATGGAGATCGAGGGGCTCTCCGCGTGGTACGGCCGCCGCCAGGTCCTCTACGACATCTCCCTGAACGTTCCGGAACACGCGGCCACGGCGATCATCGGCCCGTCCGGCTGCGGGAAGTCGACGTTCCTGCGGTGCCTGGACCGGCTCCACGAGGAGTCGCCGCAGGCCCGCGTCGAGGGGACGATCCGCCTCGACGGCGAGGACTTGGGAACGCTCGACCCCGTCGCCGTGCGCTGCCGCGTCGGAATGGTCTTCCAGAAGCCGACCCCGTTCCCCAACCTCTCGATCTTCGAGAACGTCGCCGCCGGTCTCCGGCTCCTCGGCGTGCGGCGACGGGACGAGCTCGACGAGGGCGTCCTGACGGCGCTGCAGCACGCCGGCCTCTGGGAGGAGGTCGAGTCGATCCTCGACGCGCCGGGGACGAGCCTATCGGGAGGCCAGCAGCAGCGGCTGTGCATCGCGCGGGCCCTGGCGGTCCGCCCCGAAGTGCTGCTGCTCGACGAACCGTGCTCGGCGCTCGATCCGATCGCGACGGCGAAGATCGAGTGGCTCCTCGCGAAGCTTCGCTCGGAGTACACGGTGGTCATCGTCACGCACAATCTCGCGCAGGCGGTCCGCGTCTCCGACTACACCGCGTTCCTCTACCTCGGCAAACTGGTCGAGACCGGCCCGACCGCGCAGGTCTTTCACCAGCCGGCCGAGAAGCTCACCGAAAACTACGTCACCGGCCGGTTCGGCTGAGCGCATTCGCCGGCGGTCGCGCCCCTCGTCGTCGCGGGTAATATCCCCACGTCGGATCGGGCCGACGGAGCAGGGCGATGGCGACGACGAAGCGGGTCGGGATCATCGGGAGCGGCGACGTGGGCAAGCAGCTCGGACGCGGGTTCGCCCGCCACGGCTACGAGGTGAAGATCGGGACGCGGGAGCCGGCCAAGCTCGACGCGTGGAAGAAGGAGGTCGGCGCGTCGGCGTCGGTCGGGTCGTTCGCGGACGCGGCCCAGTTCGGGGACGTCGTGGTGCTCGCCACGAACGGGGCGGCGGCCGAGTCGGCCCTCGACCTCGCCGGCCCGGCGCATTTCTCCGGCAAGCTCGTGCTCGACGCGACGAACCCGCTCGACATGTCCCACGGCATGCCTCCGACCCTGTTCGTCGGAACGACCGACTCCCTCGGGGAGCGGGTGCAGCGCAAGCTCCCGGGCGCGCACGTCGTCAAGTGCTTCAACACGGTCGGGAATGGGTCGATGGTCGACCCGAAACCCGCCGGGATCCACCCGCGAATGCTGATTTGCGGGAACGACGCGGGCTCAAAGACGCGCGCCGAGGCGATCCTCCGCGAGCTCGGCTGGGCCGGCGCCATCGACGTCGGAGGGATCGAGGGGGCCCGTTGGCTCGAGGCGCTCGTCCCCCTGTGGGTCCGCGCGGGGATCGCCCTGAACGCATGGGACCACATGTTCCAGGTCGTACGCTAGCGCGCCGGTGCCGATCCCCAACGTCCGGCCCGACGAACGTCGCGGCCCGGACCGGGCGCCTCTTCGGCCGGCTGGCCGCCCAAGGATCCTGGCACTCCCCGGAGGCCGAACGCGCTTCGACAATCGAGGTATTCCGTTGCGTCCGGGTCCGGCGATTGCCGTAGAAAGCTCGAGGCCGGGACACAGCTACTTGAACTCTGAGCCGACCTAGAAAACCGCCGAAAAGGCACGAGGCGAGAGCATGAGCGAAACGTGTGCGATCTGCGGTGCCCCGGAGGCGTCTGCGGTGAGCCTGGTCGAGCACATGAAGTCCGTCCACAAGCACGACGACCCGGCCTCGGACGTGGAGATGAATGCGGAGGCGCACACCGCCGGGTACCTCTGCGCCCTCTGCGGACAGCGGTTCCCCACGCCCCGGGCCCTGGCGAACCACAACCTGCGGCCGCATCCCGAACCGAGGGTGTTCCAGCGACCGGGACCGAGCCCCGGCTAGGCCGGGCCACGTGCCCGGTCCCGCCGGGTGGGCCCATCGTCGGTCCGCCGTCGGAAGTAACGACGTAGGAGGTGGACCTCATGCGGGAGGGCGTGCTGCGTTCTCCGCAGGGGCGATAGGCTGGGGAGGGGGACTCCGGACGGCGGCCGCCGTCGGTCCCCTGTCCCGGAACTCGGAGCCCTGGCCGGTGACCCGATGACCGCAGCCGAGTCCCCTCCGCGACGCCGAACGAAGCTCTGGACCCGTACCCTGGTGGTCGAGGTGGCCGTCGTCCTGTCGCTCCCGGTGATCCTCGGAGCGACCGTCGGCTTCTTCGAGATCAACCCGGTCGCCGCCGAGCTGAACACCCCGGCCGGCTACGACGCGCATCTGTTCCTCGACTCGTTCCCGGACGACACGCTCATCGTCGAGATCGCCTATCAGACGTCGGTCGGACCGCCGGCGAGCGCGTCGGTCGCGACCCTCCTGGACCGGATCCACGAGACGTGCTCCAAGGGCTCGGTGAGCGTGGACGAGCACGCGATAGCCCCCGGTGCGGCCAGCTTCGACGTCAACGGTCTCCTCGCGCTGGAAGAGAAGGTCCGGCAGCACTGGCCGGTCCCGGGCACGATGGCGCTCTTCTACCTCTACCTCGGGGCCTCCTTCGGCCCCGAGTCGGACGTCATCGGCCTCGCGTACCGGGGAAGCTCGATCGCGATCTTCGAGGGGACGATCGACTCGGACTCCACCCTTCTCGGGAGTGCCACGGCCGTGACGACCACCGTCATGATCCACGAATTCGGGCACGAGCTCGGGCTCGTGGGGATCATCGGGTATGCGCCGAACGAGGACCACCAGCACCCGCCGCACTCCACCGACCCGAACGACGTCATGTATTGGGAGGTCGATACGACCGGGATCTCCGCCCTCGGAGCAACACCGCCCACCCAGTTCGATGCCGCGGACCTGGCCGACCTCAACACCGTGCGCTGGACCGTGATCTGGACGGAGGCGCTGCCGTGGGGGGTCCTCGTCATCGACTTGCTGGCCGTGTATCTCATCGTTCGGGCCGATCTGAGAAAACGTCGGAGCATCGTTCCCGCCCCCGAGTGAGACGCCGCGAGGCCCGGATCGAAGCGCCGCCGGCGACCTCGGTGGCTGGACCGCAGCGCGTTCCGGAAACGGGGAGCGGGGAGTCGAACCCGTGCCATCCCCCCCGCCGGACGTGACCTTTTGTTCCGGAGGGCGATTCGTGCCGCCCGGTGCGCCTATGGTATACTTCGAGGATATGGGCACGACCTTGGACATCACGTTCGATGAGATCGGGACGTTCCTGGAGTCCGAGGAGCATTCCTCTGCCCACTCGGACGATGTTCGAAACTTCAAGGTCGTGGAGAACGCCGGCCCCGCGATCGTGCTGACCTACGAGCGAAGATTCGAGGGGACGTGGGGCCGCTCTAGCACGCGGGTGACGTCGTTCCCCCCGTACTGCCGGTGCATCGAGGAGATCGAGGGGGTCTTCGCCGGCTCCCGGTTCGTCGGGCTCCATCGCCCCGACGGAGCGAGGACCCGAGTCGACGTCTTCGGGGACGTCCAATGCAAAGGAAAGAGTCCGGAACAGACCCGGAAACTCTGGTTGGATATCCTCGCGAAGAGCCACGACGAGGACGTTGCAATGTTACGACAGTTCCGAGCACGCCGGTAGTTCCGCCCCCGAGGAACGTCGGGCCGCGTCCCGATACCGAGGTCGCGTCCAGACCTGGTCCCTGCCTACCCTCTTGTCGGAACACAAGGAACCCGGTCACCTACCCTCCTTGAGCGATCGGGAGGAGTGACGGAATCGGCTCGGTCGGATTCGGGCGCCCCGGTTAGAAATCACCGGGCCACGACACGTGGGGGAATCAGGGGCGCCCCTCGGACACCACCGGAAACCTCCGGCCCCGTGGACCCGGAACGGCTCACCTTCGGCGGGCCGAACCGAGGATGCCGTGCCGGGCCCGGAGAAGTGCCGAACGGGTCTCGCCCTCGTCGCGTCCTAGCGCGGGTGGAGGCTGTCGGGTGACCAGGCTCGACGGACGTCGGGCCTCGTGCCCGACCCGGGGACGTTGGAATCCGTCGACCGTTTTCCTCACCGGAACCGGAGCAATGTTAAGGTAGGCCGGCCCGTCGCCCGATCGGCTGGTGTCCCCCGTGCGCCCCACCGCGCCGACTTCCCGAGCGACGCCGTCGCGCAGGAACCGGCTCGCGGTGGGAGTTGTCCTGTCCCTGCTGGTCGTGTCCGAGTCGATCGTGGTCGGCGCGCCACCTCTCGCCTCGCTCGATCACGGTGCGATCGGCCTCTCCCCGGGGGATCTCGCAGGACTGCCTTCGGCCGACCGCACCCCGAACCCCTACTCGATCGCCATGCCCGCGTCGCTGGTGATCGGCCAGCCGGACTTCACGACGCACACCGCGGGTGCGAACGCGACGACCCAAAGGGCTCCTTCCGCCACGACCGTGGACCGGGCCGGCGATCTATGGGTCGCCGATACCTTCAACAATCGCGTTCTCGAGTACGTCCCTGCTCTCGGAACGGGGATGGCGGCATCGGTTGTCCTTGGGCAGGCCAGTCTGACATCCAGCGGGCCCGCGGGCGGTCCCGCGGGGCTTTCCGCCGTCAGCTCCGTCAGAGTCGGCCCCAGCGGGAGCGTGTGGGTCGCCGACTCCGGCAACAATCGGGTCCTAGAGTTCGTGCCCCCGTTCTCGAGCGGCATGAGCGCGAGCCTGGTCCTGGGTCAGTCGTCGTTCAACGGAACGAGCTCGGGGACGTCCGCGAGCGCGCTGTTCGAGCCGACCGACCTCTCGTTTAGCCCCACGGGCGACCTGTTCGTTTCGGATCATGAGAACAGCCGCATCGTTGAGTTTGCTCCACCGTTCTCCATCGGCATGAACGCGACCGTCGCGCTGGGGCAGCCCGATCTGCAGTCCGGCGCGGGGGCGACGTCCGCGACGGGGCTGTCCCATCCGTTCGGCGTCGCATTCAACGCGACCGGTGCCCTCTTCGTCGGGGACGAGAGTAACAACCGCGTCGTCGCCTACCGCCCGCCGTTCACCACGGGCGAGGCGGCGTCGCTCGTGGTCGGGCAAGCGGCTTTGACGACCTCCGCCGAGGGGACGAACTCGACCGCTCTCCACGGCCCGCTCGGGGTCGCGGTCGACTCGCGCGACAATCTGTGGGTCGCCGACGTGATGAACTCGCGCACCCTCGAGTTCGTCCCTCCTTTCGTCAACGGAATGGCGGCGACGGTCGTGCTCGGTCAGCCGTCGTTCACTTCGGCGACCCCGGCGGTGACCCGGGCCGGAGAGGCGGGGCCGTTCGGGGTCGCTACCGACGCATCGGACAACCTCTGGGTTGCGGACGAAGTCGGCAACCGTGTTCTGGAGTACGTACCGACCCAGTTCTCCCTCCAGTTTGTAGAATCGGGGCTGGCGTACGGGGCCGAGTGGTCCGTGACGCTCGACGGTACCTCCCACTCCGGGGCGACCCCCCTGATCACCGCGATGGCTGAGAACGGCTCGCACGCGTGGACGGTCGAGGGGCTTCACGGCTACGCACTAAGCCCGCGGACCGGCACCGCGATCGTGAACGGAACTCCGTCCGTTATCGAGGTCGCGTTCAACGCTACGGGTGTCGCGGCGCCGCCTTCCCCGGCGTTCCCTCTCCTCGTCGGCGGACTCGGCCTCGTGGTCGCTATCGAGTCCGTGCTCCTCGCCTGGCTGCTCCCACGACTCCGTAAATCACGCTGACCGTCGAGCGTGACGGCCGGATCGAGGCGGCGATGAGCTCCCTCGAACAGTACTTCCGGGAACGGGTGCAAGTCCCGCGGCGGGGCACCGGGCCCGAGCCCCCGCGCGCAGGGTCACCCCGAAAGCACTTGGCCGGTCGAGGAGCGAATCCTCGCAGGTTGAGACCCGGCACTGCCCGTGCTCGTCGCCCAGACGCCGGCGGGACGGGGGGGCGGGAACGGGAGACTCCGTGTCGGGGATGGGAACCCGATAGCCGCTCACCCCCTCCGAGTGGCCGGTCCCATCACCGAGTCGTTGGCCGTGGTCTTGAGTAGCCCTCGTCCAACCGACGGCGCGCGGTCGCCGCTTCACCTCCATCCAGACGGCGGTCCGGGGTCGGCCTCCCCCTCCCCGCTCGCTCGGTTCCACGCGCTGGCGGGGTACATTGCAGGGGCCGAGCGCGACGGCACCCACCACACCTTGGTCCGGGGACCGCTGCTTCGTGGACGAAGATCGGGTCGGTCGACCACCGGTCGCTCGCTCCTCCGTTCCAGTGCCGGTATCGAGCCGGCCCTGCCAGGGGACTTCTCGGGCTCCTTCGTGCACCGTCCCGCTAAGAGGGCGGATGGGCTCGGCCGGATTCGAAGCCGCCTGGCACTGAACCAGGGGACTTGAATATCGAGTGGGGGTAGCGAGCAGCGGAGTACTGCCGGCCGAGAACATGCGAATCCTCAACGATGTCGAGGTTGCGCGCCTGATGGACCGACGGCGGGCGGTGGAGCTGATGGTAGCAGGATACCGGGCGGACGCACGTGGGGAGGTCTACCCGCTCCCGCGCACTCGCACCGAGGCGGATGGTGTTACCGTGGCTTGGATGGGGGCGGCGATTCCATCCACCGATGTACTTGGATTCCGGTCCTACCTCTACAACAAGGAGGGCGCCGACCGTGGGGATCAGGTCGTCACGCTCTATCGCCATTCTACCATGGAGTTGAAGGGTCTGTTCCTCGGCTGCCTGGTTGGAAACCTAAGGACAGGGGCCGCGATCGCTGCCGCCCTCAGTTTCGTGCAGTCGGACCTCGACTCCCTAGGGCTCATCGGAACTGGCACGCAGGCTCGTCAGGCCGTCGCGTCCGCCGCGGCCGCGCTTCCGTTGAAATCGGTCTGGGCCTGGAGCCCGAACCCCGAGCGGAGAGAGGCGTTCCGGCGTTGGGCCGAGGAGACGCTCCGAGTGGAAGTTCGGCTGGGACGTGATGCTGCCCACGTACTTCACGAAACGGAAGCGGTAGCGTTGACTACTTCTTCCGAGACTCCCGTGATCACACCCGACATGCTGTCGGGTCCGAAGCTGCTCGTGAGCATCAACGCCTATCGTCGTCCCGAGATTGATCTCGGATTGCTGAAAGCGGCACCCTACGTTTGGACCGATAGCATTGAACAAGCCGGCGGACCGGGGACCCTGTTTCAGCGCAAGGAGATGCGCGAGAAGCTCCGCAGGCTAGCCCACGACGAGACAATGGAGGAACTCCGAGACAAGTTGTCGACTCGGATCGTCATCAACACCGGCGCCGCCTGGGAAGAGGTCCTCCTCGCCGAGAGCCTATGGCGCTCGGCGGAACAGTCGGACGTAGGACTGCAGGCGACCTTGTCCAACGTCCCATAGGTGAGCCCACGGGACCTGTGTTCGTTAGGCCGGCCGGGTCCGAGCGGCCGCTCGAACAGGCCGCCGGAGCGATGCGATGGCCGCAACTTGTCGAATGGGCTCGGCCGGATTCGAACCGGCGATCTTCGCTGTGTGAGAGCGACGTCGTAACCGCTGGACCACGAGCCCGACAGCCGGCGGGAGTGGCGGGCGGGCTTAAGGATTCTAGAACGCGAGCACGAGCGGGAGGAGGAGACTCGCGGCGACCGTGAGGACCAGTCCGCTCGCAAGGGCGAGCCCCCCCGACCGTTCGTCCCCGTACCGGGTGACGAAGTAGAGGGTCGTGTCCATCGAGGTCGCGCCCCCCAGGGCCGCCAACCCCTCCCCGCGGAGCCGTCGTCCGACGACAGGCGAGAGGAGCATCGTGAGGTCCTCGCGGAGAAAGTTCGTCAGGAACGCCAGGAGGCCGAGCGTCGGGCCAGCCCGCTCGGCGACGAGCGGCCCGGCAAGCGTGTACCAGCCAAAGGCGAGGGACGTGGCGAGCGAGTCCGGGAGGGCCGTTCCGACGGCCGTGCTCAGGAGCACCGCGGCCCCCACGGCGCCGAGGCCGGCGGCGAGGATCGGGACCCAGGCGCGGCGAACGCTTTCGGCGCTCAGCTGCAGGCCGAACGCCACCAGCGCGAGGAGCGCGTAGAGCGCCCAGGGGATTCCGGAGGAGAACGGGAACTGGAGCGCCCGTCCCAGCCCGAACCCGATCAGGAGCGCCGCGAGGAGCGCGATCGAGATTGGGACTCGCTCCGCCGACGCCGCTCCGGACGCCCGCGGTGCGGCGCCGTCGTCCCGTCGAGCGAGGAGCCAGTATGCCCCCGCGGTCAGGCCGAGGATGAGCGCCGCGAACCCGAGGGCCACGGGCAGCGTCTCTACGAGCGCGAGGATCGGCACCCCCGCGAGGGAGGCACCGAGAAGCCCCACGAGGACGAAGATCGTCCCGAGCGTCGCTCGTCCGACCCACGGTCCGGGGACGCGCACGAACCGTCCGGCGAGGAATCCGATGCCGAACGCGACGTAGAGGAACGGATCGAACGGCACAGGCCCCTAGCCCGGCCAGGCGGAGAGCCCGGCGCGGTGGGGGAGCGCCGACGCAGGGTCGATGCGTACGGTGTCCTCCCGCCGAGCACCGTATCCGACGTACTCGACGGGGACCCCGACCTCGTCGGCGACTCGCGCGAGGAAGGCGCGCAGCGTCGGCGGGAGGGCGGACGCCCCCTCGCGCCTCAGTCGCTCCTTGGCGCGCTCGTGGAATTCGGGCCACCCGGGCAGTCGTTCGTAGACCGGCTGGGCCCGGGCGAGCTCGTCCGCGTTCGTCGGGAGCAGATTCCGCTCGGTGGAGCCGTCCGGCATCACGTACTGCGAGCAGACCGACACCTCGTCGAGGCCGCCGAGCACGTCGACCTTGGTGATGGCGAGGGACGTGAAGCCGTTGAGCCGCGCGGCGTAGCGGAGGAGGACGAGGTCGAGCCAGCCGCAGCGTCGGGGGCGACCGGTGGTCGCCCCCCGCTCGCCGCCGACCCGACGGAGGAACTCTCCGCCTTCGCCCGTGTCCTCCGTCGGGAACGGTCCCTCGCCGACGCGGGTCGAATAAGCCTTTGCCACCCCGATCACCGAGTCGACCTCGGTCGGTGCGATGCCGCTCCCGACCAGCGCCCCGGCGCTCGTCGGATGGGAGCTCGTCACGAACGGGTAGGTGCCGAAGTCGATGTCGAGCAGCGCGCTCTGGGCGCCCTCGAGGAGCACCTTCTCGCCGCGCGCCAGGGCGTCCCACAGCATCGGCTCGGTCGACCGGACCCGGGGTGCGAGGCGGCCGCCGACCTCGGCGAGACGCGCGGCGAGGTCGTCGATGGGCGGCAGGTTCGGGAGGTACGGCTTGGTCGCGTAGAGCAGCTCCAGCTGGTCCCGGAGGGTCGCCGGCCGGAGGAGGTCGGCGATCCTCAGGCCCGTGCGGGCCGCCCGGTCCGCGTACGCGGGCCCGATCCCCCGACGGGTCGTCCCAAGCGCGGAGGCTCCCTTCTGCTTCGCGCGGAGCTCGTCCTCCCAGGCGTCCTCGATCTCGTGTACGGGGAGCACGAGGTGCGCCCGGTCGGAGATGATGACGTCCCCGCGGAGCAGCCCGCGGCGCTCGAGGTCGAGGATCTCGTCCTCGAGCTGGGTCGGATTGATCACCATCCCCGGCCCGCTGACGCCGCCGACGCCGTGGCGCAGGACCCCGCAGGAGAGCTGGTGGAGCACGAGGTTGCCCTCGGGAAGATGGATGGAGTGGCCCGCGTTCGGGCCGCCGCCGGTCCGCACGACGTAGCGGACGTCGGCCGACAGGTAGTCGCAGATCTTCCCCTTCGCCTCGTCCCCAAACTGCGCCCCGATCACCACGGAGACGGTCGTACGCGCACCCCCCATCGGCCGGGACGACCGGGGATAAAAGCGGTTCCTTCGTCTGGGAACCGAGCGTTCCCGTGCGACGCCGACGCCGCTCACCCCAACGATAAAGAAGGGAGTCGCGGTCGTGCGCAGAATGGTCGCCGAGAGGACGCGGGAGGTCGAGATCTCGGGCATCCGCAAGATGTTCGAGGCGGCGCCTCCGAACTCGGTGAACCTCGGCCTGGGCGAGCCGGATTTCAACCCTCCGGCCCGGGTCGTCGAGGCGCTCTGCCGGGCGGTTAAGGGGGGCATGAACCACTACGGGCCGTCCGCGGGGCTCCCGTCGCTCCGGGAGAAGGTCGCCGAGCGGTACCGCGACCGCGAGCCGGCGACGTCGCGGGAGAACGTGATCATCACCGGCAGCGGAACGGAGGGGCTGATGGCGACCGCGCTCGCCCTCTACGACCCGGGCTCCGAGGTCCTCGTGCCGGATCCGGGGTTCGTCCTGTACGGTCCCCACGCCCGGCTCGTGGGCGCCGTGCCGGTGCCGTACGCCCTTCCGGAGTCGTCCGGCTTCCTCCCCGACCCGGACGAGCTGGAGGCGCTCGTCACCTCCCGCACGCGGGCGATCGTCGTGAACAGCCCCTCGAACCCGACGGGCGGGGTCTTCCCGAAGGCGATGGTGGACCGGATCGTCTCGTTCGCCGACCGGCACGACCTGACGATCGTCTCCGACGAGGTCTACGAGGAGATCACGTACGACCGGCCCGCGACGTCGTTCTGGGGGCGATGCGACCGCGTCGTCATCGTGAACTCGTTCTCGAAGACGCTCGCGATGACCGGTTGGCGGATCGGGTTCCTCGTCGCCCCTCGCCCGCTCGCGGTCGAGCTGAACAAAATGCACTACCACATCATGGCCTGCCCCCCGACCCCGGCGCAGGTCGCCGTCCTCGCGGGGCTCGAGTCCGACACCGCGACCCGCCGGATGGTGAAGGAGTTCCGGGCCCGCCGAGAGCTCGTCATTCGGCTGCTCGGCAAGATCCCGGGGCTCTCGCTCGTCCCTCCGTCCGGGGCGTTCTACGCCTTTCCGCGGTTCGCCTGGCGGCGCTCCGCCTCCGACGTCGCCCACGCCCTCCTCGGCCGCGGCGTCATCACCACCCCCGGCGACGCCTTCGGAGCGCGGGGCGCCTCGCACCTCCGCCTCTCCTTCGCGGCTTCGCGGGCCGACCTGCGCCGGGGGATCGGGATCCTCGCCGAGTACGCCCGTTCCCTCCCGACGGCCGACGCATGATCGAACGGATCGTCGGCCGGATCTTCCAGCTCGTGGGCCGCCTGCGCGGCGGTGACGGCGGTCGGGACCTCGAGCGGGTCGGGCGGGAGCTGGTCGACCTCGAGCGCCGACGCGCTCAGCGTCCCAGCAGCGAGCGGTAAAGCTCCTCGTGCTGACGGGCGCACTCGGACCAGTCGAGGCGCGTCACCACCTCCGCGCCGCGTGCGGCGAGCCGGCGCGTCTCCTCGGGCTCGCGCACGACCGCGACCAGGGCCGCGCCGAGCGCGTCGGGGTCGTCGTACGGCACGAGGCGGCCCGCCCGCCCGTGCTCCATCACCTCGGGGACCCCCCCGACCGCCGTCGCGACGACCGGTGTCCCGGCGGCCATCCCCTCGAGCAGCACGATGCCGAACGCCTCCCACTCGGACGGCAGGACCAGCGCCGTCGCTCCCCGTACGACCGCGCGGTACTGGGCGCGGTCCGGGACGTGGCCGAGCCAGGTGAGCGAAGACGCGATCCCGAGCCGATGGGCCTGGGCTTCGAGCATCGCGCGCTGTCCCCAGTCCTTGCCCATCAGCACGAGCGGCAACCGATCGGCGGGCGGGATCCGCGCCAGCGCGTCTAGGAGGAGCGGCACCCCCTTGTTCGAGGCGACGCGACCCGCGAACAGCAGGTACTTCGCCGGAAGGGGGACCGCGGACGGTCGATCTCCGGGGGCGTTCTGCCACTCCTGGAGGTCGAGGCCGGGGGGGATGATCCGGATCTTGGCCGCGGGGGCGAACTCGCGGACCAGCCGTGCCTCGAGCTCCGTTTCGACGACAAGCGCCTCGGCCGCGCGGTAGGCGGTCATGCCGAACCCGAAATCCTGCAGCCGGAGCAGGGCGGCCTTGATCGGGGGCTCCGAACGGTCGGCCGGGTGGTAGTGTGTCGAGACGACCAGAGGGATGCCAAGCCGGTCGGCGACCGCGGCCGACTCGAGGACGTGGCCGTAGCGGTGCGAGTGGGCGTGGATGATGTCCACTCCGCTGTCGGCGAGCGCGTCCATGAGGCCGACCATCATCGGGAGCGTCAGCCCCGGGATGAGCTTGTGACGGACCGAGAACCGCCGGACCGGAACGCCGTCGACCACGGGAGCGTAGTCCGGGCGCCGTTCGCGGGTCGACTCGTCGTACAGATCGCTCGCGAACACCGTCACCTGGTGGCCGGCGTCCTGGAGCCGGCGCGAGACCTCCCGCACGTTCGTCTCGACGCCGCCCGGGGCGTCGAACCGCAGCGTCACTTGGGCGATCTTCATCCGGAGACGACCTCCGCGTACAAGCGGTCGATACGTCCGGCGATCGCGTCCCAGTCGAACCGGGGCACCACCTCGCGCTGGCCGAACGCTCCGAGCGCGCGGGCGGATGCGGGGTCGTCCCACAGCCGCCCGATCGCTGCGCCCAGGGCAGCCCGGTCGCCCGGCGGAACGAGGAAGCCGGAGCGCCCATCCTCGATGAACTCCGGGATCCCGCCGACCCGTGACGCGACGACCGGGGTCCCCTGGGAGAGCGACTCGAGCAGTACCAGGCCGAACGCCTCGTACTCGCTCGGCAGGACCGTGCACCGGGCTTCCCGGTACAGCGCGGAGAGGTCCGCGTCGGATCCGACGTGCCCGACCCGGTGGACCTGCGGCGCGACGCCGAGCTCCCGCACGCGCGCGTCGACGCGAGCGGCCATGCCGCCGTCCTCCCCGACGAGGAGCAGGTGGGCGGCCGGGTCCCGACGGGCGAGGGGAGCGAACGCGTCCGCGAGCTCCAGCAGCCCCTTGTTCGATGCGAGACGCCCCACGAACAGGACGAACGGACCTGGGATCCCCCACCGGTCCCGGGCGACCGTCGACCCCGCCGGCGCCGGCGGCAGCGGAGTGTACCCCGGCGGGATGATCTCGAGGGGAGGCAGCGGGAGCCGCAGCGATCGGAGGAGGCGTTCCTCTTCGCGGGTCTGCACGACGATGCGCGCGGCGCTCTGCACGACCGGGCCGGCGAGCCGGCGGTCGTAGAAGCCGCGGATCCGGTGGCGGAGCCAGCCGCCTTCGATCGACCAGATCGGGTGGAAGTGCGCGGTCAGCACGAACGGGGTCCCATGCCGCCGTCGGTGGCGCCGGGCGACGGCGACCTGGTTCGTGCCGTACGTGTGGGCGTGCACGATCTCGGGGTTCGCCCGCTCGAGCGCGCGCTCCAGCCCGCGGAAGAACGTGTAGTGCAGCTCCCCCGGCATCGACCAGACCGGCAGCCGGTGCACCGTGCCGAATCCGGTCGTCTCTACGCGCGGCACCTCCGGTCCGAGACGCTGCCACGGGAACTCTCGGTAGAGGTCGCTCGTGAACACGTCGATCGCGTGGCCTCGGGCGGCGAGCCGCGGCGCGAGCTCCGCCACGTGCCGTTCGACCCCGCCGGGGCCGGGGGGGTAGCGCGTCGTGAGCTGGGCGACCCGCACGGGGACCGGCTACCCGCGGGGTTACTTGATGCCGCGGGAGACCCCGGGCGTCGCTAGGAGGAGCTGCGCGTGCTCGCGAGCCGCTGGGCGTACTTCTTGTAGACCTCGGTCGCGCGGGCGACCGCCTCGGTCTTCACGTACTCGTTCGCCTGGTGGGAGAGCTCCTCCTCGCCGGCGCCGAAGATCACGACCCGGGGGTTCACCTGGGAGTAGTGGACCGCTTCCGAGGCGTGGACGAGCACGGTCGGCTCGGCCTGGGCGACCTCGCGGAGCAGGCGGACGTGCTCGGAGTTGGGGTCGATCTGGACGGCCGGCATCGTCAGGATCCGTCGCAGGGTGAACGGGGTCTTGATCCGACGCAGGTGCTCCTCGATCTCGTGGTACAGCTGGTCGGGGGTGTACGGCGGGGGGAACCGGATGTCGACCTCGCTCGTGCACTTGTTCGGCACGACGTTGAGCCGGCTCCCGCCGCTGAACGTCCCGATGTTGAGCGTGACGGAGCCGAGCTCGGGGTGCGCGATCCGCCCCTTGAACGACTCGAGCCCCCGCAGGATCCGCATCATCTTCGAGATCGCGTTCTCGCCGAGGTGCGGCATCGCTCCGTGCGCCGCCTTGCCGCGGGTCTCGATGGCGAGGTCGAGGACCCCCTTCTCGGCGTACGCCACGCGCAGGCCGGTCGGCTCGCCGACCACGACCGCCTTCGCGCGTCGCAACGGAAGCGTCTTCGCGAGCGCCGTCGCCCCCTGCATCGACGTCTCCTCGTCGGTCGTCAGGGCGAGCACGACCGGGATCTTGCGCGCGACGAGGTCTTGCGCCGCCTCGAGCATGGCGACGACCGTCCCCTTCATGTCGGCCGCGCCGCGACCGTACATCCGTCCTGAAGCGAGCTGGCTCTGCGAGAAGCTCCAGTAGTCGCCGACCGGGGGGGTGTCGAGGTGCCCGGAGAGGACGACCCCGCCCTGCCCGAACTCCGCGAGCAGCGCCGGGGCGTGGGGGTCTCCGAACAGGGTGTTGCGCATCCGGATCTGGTCGGTGAACGACTGCACGTAGTCGAGCACCTCCTGCTTGTCGGAGAACGGGTCGCTCGGGATCTTGATCAGCTCGGCCAGCATCTCCACCATCTGGCGTTTCATGGGATCGGTATCCTGTGGCCGTTCGGTGGAGAATCCCGCGAACGAACGGTTCGCCCGGATAGGCCGGACGAGAGATAATCGTTCGCCCCCGCCCGGGCGGCGGGCGACGGACGGCACGGGCCGCCGGGCGCCCGGCGCATGTATGACGTAAAGCCGCTTAAGTCCGGCCGGAATCCGCCCCGCCGACGAGGAACCATCGTGGAGAACCCCAACGTCCGGATCGTCGACACGCGCGAGGAGTCTCTGCGGGGCGCCATGGTCGTGGTGGGATTCCCGACGCACGGCCTCGTCGGGTCCGTGGCGGCGAGCTACCTGGTCCACTCGCTCGACATGACCCTGGTCGCGTACATGATCAGCGAGGAGTTCCCCCCGACCGTGATCATGGAGGAGGGGGTCGTCAGCGCCCCCGTCCGGCTCTACGCGAGCAAGCTCGTCTGCGGCGTCGACCGCTCCTGCGACCAGCTGGTCGTTGTCATCGCCGACATCCAGCCTCCCGTCTCGATGCTCAACCAGCTCGGCCGCGTGCTCCTCGACTGGGCCGAGTCGAAGGGGGTGCAGCTGATCGTGGCGATCGAGGGCCAGCCGATCGAGAACGAGACCGCCCGAGGGGACGCCCGCGTCGTCGCGATGGCGAACCGGGCGGCGGCCCCCCTGCTCGAGAAGTACCGGTTCCAGGCCGCGAACGGGGTCGTCACCGGGCTCGCGGGCGGGCTGCTCCTCGGCGCCATCGGGCGGACGACCCCGGTCCTCTGCCTCGTGGCGCAGGCGCACAAGGACTACCCGGACGCGCGCGCCGCCGCGAAGGTGATCGAGACGGTGAACCCGCTCGTGCCGCTCCTCGTCCTCGACACGAAGCCGCTCCGTGAGAAGGCACGCCAGATCGAGTCGGAGGTCCGCAAGACCCTGCAGCAGACCCGGGAGTCGATGTCGCGGATGCGCGCCGCCGAGCCCGAAGGGGCGGGTGAGATGTATCGCTGATACGGCGCCGAGCCTGCCCGCGGCTCCTCTCCCCTCCGACCGTCCGCCCGTGACGATCCGCGGCTTCCGGCTCGGGGATGTTCCGTTCGTCGCGTCGATCGTCGAGGAGGCGCTCCACGAGCGCTACGACCCGTCGCTCTACGGATCGCTGAGCGCCGAATGGCCGGACGGATTCCTTATCGCCGCCGGACCCGACGACATCCCGGTCGGTTTCCTGCTCGGCGTGAGCCAGGTCCCGGGCGAGGCTCGCGTGCTGATGTTCGCGGTCGCCCGGGGCCACCGCGCCCAGGGGATCGGCGCGGTGTTGATGGACGAGTTCCTCGTCCGGTGCCGCGCGCGGCAGTTCCGCCGGGTGACGCTCGAGGTGCGCGTGTCGAACGCGACCGCGATCCGCTTCTACGCCCGGTACCGCTACTCGGTGGTCGACCTGCTCCGGGCGTACTACTCGGACGGCGAGAACGGCTACCAGATGGCGCGACCGACGTGATGCCCGCCGCCCGCAGGGGCTAAGACCTCCGACCCGGGTGTCGCACCACAATGCCCGCTGCGTGGCCCACTGCGAACGACCTGATGTCGAAGCGCCCGGCGACCCTGCCGCACGACGCCCCGGTGTCGCGGGCCCTCGGCCTGATGCGCAGCCGCGGCTACCACGAGGTCCCGGTCCTTCGGAAGTCCCACCTCATCGGGATGATCACCGTCGAGTCGATCGCGCGGCGCGTCCGGCGCGCGCTCGAGACGAAGGTCGAGCATCTCCTGATCCTCCCGCCGCTCGTCACCCCGGCGACGACGTACCCCGAGATCGCCGAAATGCTCCTCGCCGCCGGGCTGCGCGCCGCGCCGGTGGTCGGCCGCCGGGGCGAGTTGCTCGGGATCGTCAGCCGCTCGGACCTGGTCCGGGAGCTCGGGCGCGTCCCGCTGTTCGACAAGGGCCGGCTTCCGGCGGTCGAGGAGGTCTCCCGCCCCCCGTCCCTCACGGTCCGGGAGAACGACCTTTGCCGCAACCTGGTCGACCAGATCCGGCTGCTCGAGGAGCACCCGTTCCCGGTCGTCGACCGGAAGGGCCGGCTCGTCGGCGCCGTGGGAGTGAAGGACCTGACCGAGGTCCTCTGGCGCCCGACGGTCGGCGGCAAGCGCGACGCCCGGGCGGTCAGCACCGCGCTCAACGTCGAGGTCGGTTCGATCATGCACCGCCCCGCGGTGACGGTGCCGAACGGCACCGACGCCATCGCGGCGGCGCGCCGGATGACCGAGGAGAACGTCTCGAGCGTCTTCGTCGTGGAGGACGGCCGCCCGACGCGCGTGCTCAGCGAGTCGGACCTTCTGGGGCTGATCGTCGCCCGGAGCCGTCCCGCCCAGGGGCGCCCCCGGGTCGAGGACGTCTACGTCGAGATCACCGGCCTGCGCGGCGCGGGCGACCCGGCGCTGATCGCCGAGATCGACCAGCTGGTCGCGCGAGGCCTCGCGCGGATCACCCGCTACTCGCACCCGAGCCTCCTGTCGCTCCACTTCGCACCGCACGCGACCCATCGGACCAACGACCTCACGGTCGAGGCCCGGCTGCACACCGACGACGGGATCTTCTATGCGACGCACACGGGATGGAACCTGATGGCCGGAGTCTCGGGCCTGCTCGAGGACCTCGCCGGCCAGACCCACCGGGTCCACGAGGCAGCCCGGCAGCGCGCCCGGCGCCGGGGGCGCTCCGACGTGGAAGAGGAGTCGTCGATCGACGACCCCGACCTTGAGCAGAAAATCCGAGCGGCGACGGGCGACGACGGGGCGTGACGGAGGGGTTCGATGCTCCCGAGCGGCGGACGGAACCCGCGTCAGGTCGAGATGATGATGCGCCGGATGGGGATGACGACCGAACCGGTCCCCGGCGTCGAGGAGGTCATCGTCCGGACCGCCACGAAGGAGCACGTCTTCCGAACCCCCGAGGTCACCATCCTGACCGTCCAAGGGGTCCGCACGTACCAGGTCGTGGGGAACCCCGAGGTCCGGCCCCGCGGCGCGGGCGCCCCCGCCCCGGGCGCGTCGACCGCGGCCGCGACGCCGACCGGTCCCCCCGAGGACGACATCCGCCTCGTCATGGAGCAGGCGAACGTCTCCCGCGAGGAGGCGATCGAGGCGCTCCTCGGCACGAACGGGGCCCCCGCGGAAGCGATCCTCCGGATCCTGACGCGGGGCGGTCGGTGACCGAGCCGCTCGGCCCGGTCGTCCAAGAGTGCGTCGAGGGGTACCTCTACGCTACCCCGCCGCTCGAGCTGCTCCTGTTCCGGCGTCCGCCGTCGCGCGGCCGGATCTGGGTGCCGGTGAGCGGTAAGGTCGACCCCGAGGACCGGACGTTCGAAGCGGCGCTGACCCGGGAGCTGGTGGAGGAGACGGGGCTGACGAACCCCGCGTCGCTCGAGGCGCTCGACTGGCACGTTCGATTCCGGGCGGAGAACGGGGACACCTGGCAGCTGCACGCGTACGCCGTTCGCGTGCCCCGGAGCTTCGAGCCCGTGCTGAGCCCGGAGCACGACGCGTTCGAATGGGTCTCCCTCGACGAGGCGCTCGGCCGCCTGCACTTCGAGGACAATCAGGCGGCCGTCCGTCGACTCGCGGAGCGGCTCGGCCGCGTCCCCTCCTCAAAGGTTTAGGGCGAGGGTGGGTCCGGGCACTCCGATGGCATCGGCGACCCCGTCTGCCCCCGCTCCCCGCCCTCCTCCCGAGGTGTTCGCCGTCGTCGGCCCCGAACTGTTCGCCGCGGTGCGGGCCCGGTCGCCGCGTCGGATCGTGCTGCAGGTGCCGGCCGGTCTCGTCCGGGACGCCCACGAGCTCGCCGCCCGGCTCCGCGATGAGGTCGGGTCACCGGTGGACGTCGCGGCCCGTGCGTGCTTCGGGGCGTGCGATCCCCCGTCCCGGGACGAGGCGCCGCGGGCCGACCTCGCCATCGTGCTCGGCCATGCCCCCATCCCGAACGCCCTCCCCGAGCGGACGACGTTCTTCGTGGAGATGCGCTCGCCGGTGGGAGACGCCGTCGCGCTCGCGGAGACCGTGCGCTCGGGCGGCGTCCCGCGCCGGCTCGGTCTCGTCGCGTCGGTCCAGCACATGGATCTGGTGGCCCCGTTGGCGGACGCGCTGCGCAGCCGGGGGTACGACGTGCGGATCGGCCAGGGGGACCGACGTCTGGCCTACCCCGCGCAGGCGCTCGGCTGCAACTACACCGGCGCCGAGGCGACGAGGAGCGACGTTGACGCCTACCTGTTCCTGGGCTCGGGACGTTTCCATCCGATCGGCCTCGCCCTCGCGGTCGACCGGCCCGTCTGGTCGGTCGATCCGTTCCGGGGGGTTCTCGAAGCACCGATCGACCGGGGGGCCCTCGTCCGGGGTCGCCAACTACTGGTCGCCTCCGCCCGGGACGCCCGGCGCTGGGGCGTGCTCGTCTCCACCTTCGTCGGGCAGATGCGCATGCCGTCGGCCCTCGCGCTGCAGGAGCGGGCCCGTGCCCGCGGGCGCGAGGCGGAGATCCTGCTCGCGGACCGGATCGACCCCCGCGATCTCGAAGGGCGGTCGTTCGATGCGTACGTGAGCACCGCGTGCCCGCGCATCGCGATCGACGACGGTCGGAACTACCCCAAGCCGGTGCTGACACCCCCCGAGTTCCTGATGGCGCTCGGAGAGCTGCCGCTCGAGCCGTACCGCTTCGACACGTACCACTGAGCGACGGCGACGCCGCGCCGGGGGCGCCGGCCGGCTACCGAGCGGTCGGGACCTCGGCGAGGAACCGACGATGCACCCGCAGGTCGTCCGAGAGCTCGGGGTGGAACGTCAGGCCCCACAGCCTCCCCCCCCGGACCCCCACGACCTCGGAGCCCCGCCAGGCGATCGGAACCGCCTCGGGGCCGACGGCGAGGATCCGGGGCGCGCGGATGAAGACGCCCGGGAACGGCTCGTCCCCGAGGCCGTCGACCCGGATCGGCTCCTCGAACGAGTCGACCTGCGAACCGTAGTCGTTGCGTCGGACGGTGACGTCCAGCACGTCGAGCGTCGGGGGGTCGCGTCCCGTCGCGCTCGGCTCGAGGCGGCGCGCGAGCAGGATGAGGCCGGCGCACGTCGCGAGGACGGGCAGCCCATCCCGGATCCGCCGCCGCAACGGCTCCCAGAGATGGGTGTCGTGGAGAAGGCGTGCGATCGTGGTCGACTCTCCGCCCGGCAGGAACAGCGCCTCGACCTTCTCGAGGTCGGCCGGCGAGCGCACGGCCACGACCGGTCGGCCGTTCGCGCCGAGCGCGAGGGCCCGAAGGTGCTCCGGGACGTCCCCCTGGAGCGCCAGGACGCCCACGCTCATGCCGGGCCGCGCCGCAGCTCGTCGACGATCTCCTTCGCGCGGTCGAAGCGAATCTTGTGCTCGGCGATGAGGCGGGCGACCACCCGGTCGACCTCGTCCGGCCGGGCCCCCGCGCTCGCGGCGAGGTTCCGGGCGTGGAGCTCCATATGGCCCCGCTGGATCCCCTCCGTCGCGAGGGCGCGGAGCGCCGCGAAGTTCTGGGCGAGCCCGACCGCGGCCAAGACCTCCCCGAGCTCGCGGGCGCTCTTCACTCCCAGGAGGTGCACGTTCGCCTTGGCGGTCGGATGGACCGCCGTCGCGCCGCCGATAAGCCCGACGGGAACGGGGAGCTCGATCGAGCCGACCAGGTTTCCGTTCCGGTCCTTCTCGTACGTGGTCAGCGGTCGGACGACCGCTCCGTCCCCCGAGGCGAGCCACGCCGCGTAGGTGTGGGCGCCGCTCTCGATCGCGCGGAAGTCGTTGCCGGTCGCCAGCACGACGCTCGAGATCCCGTTCATGATCCCCTTGTTGTGGGTGGCGCACCGGAACGGGTCCGCCGCCGCGAAGGCGTAGGCGTCGAGGATCCCCTCGACGGTCGAGGCGCCGCTCGACGTCTCGGTCTTGAGGAGCTCGGCGGGGAACGTCGCGCTCGCCCGCGCGAGCCGGTGGACCGCCAGGTTCGAGATGATCCGGAGCACGGCGCGCCCCCCGGCGAGGCGGGCGATCTCGGGAGCGAGCGCCTCGCACATCGTGTTGACCGCGTTCATCCCCCCGGCGTCCCGGGCGTCGACCAGCAGGTGGACGATCAGCATCGTCCCCCGGCTCGACGGAAGGATCCGGACCTCGAGCTGCTTCGCTCCCCCGCCGAACTTCACGAGGACCGGGTCCTTCGCGTTTGCCGCCTCGAGGAGCGCGTCCGTCCGCTCGAGGATCCGGTGGCGGGCGGCGGCCGGGTCGACGACGTCGAGGATCTGGATCTGGCCGATCATGACGGGCGCGGTGGACTGGGTGGCGAACCCCCCGGCGACCCGGGCGACCTTCGCCGCGTTCGAGGCCGCCGCCACGACGCTCGGCTCCTCGATCGCCATCGGCACGAGGTAGTCCTTCCCGTTGATCCGGAAGTTCGTCGCGACGCCGAGCGGGAGCGGCATCACGCCGATCACGTTCTCGATCATGCGATCGACGGTTCCGGGGTCGATCCCGGGCGGGAACTCGAACGCGCCCGCCTCCTGCTCGGAAAGTCCGGCCCACTCGCGGACGAACGCGCGGCGCTCCGCGACGGAGCGCTTGTAGAAGCCGGGGACCTCGGACGAACCGGTCACGGCTTCTCCTCGGAGGAGGCGACGGCGGTCGCGTCGCCCGGACGCGGGTCGTCGGGCGAGGCGGGCGCCCGAGCGACGATCACTTTGGCGGGCCGCAGCAGGCCGCCGAAGAATCGGTAGCCTTGCTGCACGACCTCGACGATCGATCCCCCGGGGGCCTCGGGTCGGGGAGGGGCCTCGCCGACCGCCTCGGATTCATGAGCGTGGAACGGCTCGCCGACACGGGCCACCGGTTCGACCCCTTCGTGCTTGAGGAACGTCATCCACTCCCGATCCAGCAACGTGAATCCCTGCCGGAGCGGGTCGCTGGCCGGCAACCTCTCGGCCGCCTGCCGTGCGGCCTGGAACGCTTCGAGGATCGGGAGCAGCTCGCGGAGCATCGCGCCCCGACTCTGCCGCGTGACCGACTCCCGGTCGCGCTCGGACCGCCGTCGATAGTTCTCGAAGTCGGCGAGCAGGTACTTGTATCGGGTCGCCCAGTCCTCGACCGGCTCGGCCGGAGGCGTTGCGCCGGCCTCGGCAGGCGCCGTTCCGGTCGGCACCGGCCCCTCGGTCCGCTCCTCGGTCATGCCTCGGGCGTTCGGAGGCCCAGCCGTCATATTAGCGGTATCGGAACGGGACCCCGGCCGCCTGGACCGCGTCCGGATTTCGCGTCGAAAGCCGCCCGTCCCGCAGGGGGCGCGAGGCTCCGCCGTCCCGCCGAAAGGGGGTTCCGGCGGATGTCGATTTTCTTCCCGAGCCCAAGCGTTATAACACGAGTCCGGCTCGTTCCCTTCGAGCGGCGAACGCCGCCGATTTCCGATGGTCCAGCAGTCCGTTCCGGCGCCGGCGTACGACGCGAGCTCGATCCAGATCCTCGAGGGGCTCTCTGCCGTCCGGAAGCGCCCGGGCATGTACATCGGCTCGACCGACGCCCGGGGTCTTCTCCAGCTCGTCTACGAGGTCGTCGACAACTCGATCGACGAAGTGCTCGCGGGCGCGTGCACGGAGATCTGGGTGACCCTCCACGCCGACGGGTCCTGCTCGGTTCGGGACGACGGGCGCGGGATCCCCGTGGAGCCCCACCCGAAGTACAACCGACCGACCTTGGAGATCGTGATGACGGTGCTGCACGCCGGCTCGAAGTTCGACCGGAACACCTACAAGGTGTCGGGCGGGCTGCACGGCGTGGGGGTCCACGTCGTCAACGCGCTCTCGGAGTGGTGCGAGATGCGCGTGCGGCGGGACGGCCACGAGTACTTCCAGCGGTACGAGCGCGGCGCTCCCGTCTCTCCCCTCGAGATCGTCGGACCCGCGCAGGCGACCGGCACCGAGACCCGCTTCAAGCCCGACGGGACGATCCTCGAGACGATCGACTTCGACCCCGAGGCGATCTTGCGCCGGCTCAAGGAGCTCTCGTTCCTGAATCCGGGCGTCACCATCCGGTACCGGGACGAACGGAACAACCGGGAGGATTCGTTCCACCACGCCGGGGGGATCGCGGAGTACGTCGAGGACCTGAACCAGGCGACGAACGTGCTGTTCCGGCCGCCGATCTACCTGCACACGAAGCGCGACTCGACCGACATCGAGGTCGCGCTGCAGTACAACGACGGCTACAACGAGACCTCGCTCGCCTTCGTCAACAACATCAACACCGTCGACGGAGGGACCCACGTCATCGGCCTCCGGGCCGCGCTGACCCGGACGCTGAACGACTACGCCCGGGGTCGCTCGTTCCTCAAGGGCGACAAGGAAGGGCTGACCGGCGACGACGTGCGCGAGGGGCTCGCGTGCGTCCTCTCGGTGAAAGTGCTCGAGCCCCAGTTCGAGGGCCAGACGAAGGCGAAGCTCGGGAACTCCGAGGTGAAGGGCCAGGTCGAGAGCGCGGTCAATCAGAAGCTCACGGAGTACCTCGAAGAGCACCCGGCGGTCGGCCAGGCGCTCGTATCGAAGGCGCTGCAGGCGGCGCAGGCACGGGAGGCCGCTCGCAAGGCGCGCGAGCTGACGCGTCGCAAAGGACTGCTCGACGGGGGAGGTCTCCCGGGGAAGCTCGCGGATTGCCACTCCCGTGACCCCGCCGAGTGCGAGCTGTTCCTCGTGGAGGGGGACAGCGCCGGCGGCACGGCCAAGCAGGGCCGGGACCGGGAGTTCCAGGCGATCCTGCCGTTCCGCGGGAAGATCCTGAACGTCGAGAAGGCGCGGCTCGACAAGATGCTCCAGAACGAGGCGATCCGGGCGCTGATCACCGCGATCGGGGTCGGCATCGGCGAGGAGCAGGACATGAGCCGGCTCCGCTACCACAAGATCATCCTGATGGCCGACGCCGACGTCGACGGCGCCCACATCCGGACCCTGCTGCTCACGCTGTTCTACCGGAAGATGCCGCTCCTGATCTCGGAGGGCCGGGTGTACATCGCCCAGGCGCCGCTCTACCGCATCCAGAAGGGCGCGAAGGTTCAGTACAGCTACACCGACGAGGAGCGGGACTCGGTCCTCTCCGAGCTCGGCGGCATGAAGGGCGTGACGATCCAGCGGTACAAGGGGCTCGGCGAGATGAACGCCGAGCAGCTCGCCGAGACGACGATGCGCCGCGGCGCCCGGACGCTCCTCAAGGTGACGGTCGAGGACGCCGCGCGCGCAAACGAGCTGATGCAGGTGCTGATGGGCGAGGAGGTCGAACCCCGCCGCCAGTACATCGAGGAGCATTCGCTCGAGGTCAAGAACCTCGACATCTAGGCCGAGTCCCCCTCGGCCGAACGATTTATCGCCCCGTCCCGGTAGCGGGCTCTGTGACGGCCCCGACCCCGCTCCTCGTCCGCGACGCGCTGCTGGTCACCCAGGATCCGGCGCGCCGGGTCGTCCGTGGCGATCTGCGCATCGAGGGCGGCCGCTTCGTCCACGTCGGCCCGGGAGCGGACCGGGACGGGGCGGAGGAGATCGACGGGCGGAACTTCGCCGCGGTCCCCGGGTTCGTCAACACGCACACGCACGTCGCGATGAGCGTGCTGCGCGGCATCGCCGACGACCGCGACCTCTCCGGCTTTCTCGAGACCCTCTTCCGGGTGGACGCCCACCGGACGGAGTCGGACGTCGAGGTCGCGGCGCGCGCGGGGGTCGCGGAGATGCTGCTCGGAGGGACGACGTCGTTCCTCGACCTGTACTACTTCGAGGACGGGGTCGCCCGGGCCGCCGAGTCGCTCGGGATCCGGGCGTTCCTGGGATGGGCGGTCCTCGACGCCGACAAGACGACGCAGAAGGGACGGCCCGTCGACAACGCGCGGGCGTTCATCGACCGGTGGAAGGGCCACGCCACCGTGACGCCGCTGGTCGCGCCGCAGGGGGTCTACGTCTGCGACCGCGAAACGTGGCTTGCGGCACGGGAGCTCGCCGAGCGGACGACCGGCCTCTGCCACTTCCACCTCTCCGAGACGCGCCGGGAGGTCCACGAACACGAGGCGAAGACCGGCCGGCGACCGGTCGTCTGGCTCGAGGAGATCGACTTCTTCGGCCCCGGCATGGTCGCGGCCCACACGGTCTGGATCACCGGCGAGGAGATCGGCATCCTCGCCCGACGCCGGGTCGGGATCGCGCACTGCCCGAGCTCCAACCTGAAGCTCGCCTCCGGCGGGCTCGCGCCCGTCGTCGAGCTCCGCGAGGCAGGGGCGACCGTCGGGCTCGGGACCGATTCGGTGGCGAGCAACAACTCCCTCTCGATGTTCCGCGAGATGCACTTGGCGGGGCTCGTCCACAAGAACCAGCGATGGGACGCCTCGGTGCTCCCGGCGCAGACCCTCCTCGACTTCGCGACGATCGACGGGGCTCGGATGCTCGGTCGGGCCGACGCCCTGGGCTCCCTCGAGGTCGGCAAGCAGGCCGACTTCTCCTTGGTGCGCCTCGACCATCCGTCGCTCCTCCCCGCGCGGCCGGAGGCGATCGTCTCGCATCTCGCGTACTCCGCCGAGACGGACGCGGTCGACTCGGTCTTCGTCGACGGCCGGGCGGTCGTCCGCGGTGGCACGCTGGTACGGGGTGACTGGTCCGAGATCCGGACGAGTGCCGAACGGGCGGCCGATCGACTGTGGGCGGACCGCCCGACGTAACGTCCTTCCACTACCCGGGGAACTCGGCCGAGAGCGCCTGCGCCAACCCGCGTGCGAGCTCGGGACTCGGTGCCCGCACGCCGAGTTCGCGGAGGCAGCCCAGATCGGCGCTCGGGCTGGGAGCGGGAAGCTCGAACAGCCGATCGATCGCTGCGCGATCGATCCCGACGGAGACCGTGCCGTGGTGCAGGAGCACACCCCGGGCCATGTGCTGGGCGGCCCCGCCTACGATCGAGCCGCCGATCGCGAGGACCGAGCCGCGATCGCTGAGGGTGCAGTAGGATGCCGTCCGGCGGGGCGCCGGCACCCAGTCGCCGTCCAGGCCGAGGGTGGCCAGCCATCGAACGACCCCCCGGCCCAGCCGTTCGAAGGCTCGAGGGTAGTCGGCTCCCACGAGAGGGTCGTCCCGCGAGCGCACGGTGCTCCAGGCAAGGTCCCCGGCTTCGTGCAAGAGGCCCGAGCCCCCGGTGCTCCGGGCGACGACGGGGATTCGCTCCTCCTCCGCTCGCCGGACGAACGGGGCACGCGGGTCGACCCCAACCCCGAACGAAACGCATCGATCGCGAAGGACCGCGACCCGAACCCCGGGTCGGCCGCGGTGCAGCCACGCCTCGTCGCCCCGGGCGTACTGCTCGGGGCTGACCTCTCCCGCGAGCTCCGGATCCACCGAGTGCGGTTCCTCCACCGTCGGACCCCGAACGACCCCCTCCTCCCGGAACGCGGTCGTCCGCCCTGCTTTCCTTCAAACGATAAGAGGTCGCCGCCGCTCGCTGGCCCATGGCCGAACTGAGCAGCTACCAGCTCCACCCCGGTGATCCGGCGCCGGACTTCGCGTTGCCCGGCGTCGACGGGGTCACCCACCGCCTCAGCGAATACGCCTCGCAACCGCTCCTGCTCGTCGTCTTCTGGTGCAACCATTGCCCGTACGTCCAGGCGTGGGAGTCCCGCATGGTGGAGATCGGACGAAAGTACGCCCCGAAGGGGGTCGCGACCGTCCTGATCAACTCGAACGACGCAGAGGCGTATCCGGACGACGGCTCCGAATCGATGGCCCGTCGGGCGAAGGAGAAGGGGTATCCGTTCCCCTACCTTCGCGACGAGTCCCAAGCGGTCGCCCACGCCTACGGCGCCCTCGTCACCCCCCACCCGATGCTGTTCGGCCCGGCCCGCCGCTTGATCTTCCAAGGGCGGATCGACGACGACCACCAGCATCCCGAGCGGGTCCGCCACCGGTACCTCGAAACGGCGCTCGACCAGGCGCTCGCCGGCGGGGTCCCCACGCCGGCCGAGCTACCGGTCGCGGGCTGCACGGTCAAGTGGAAGCCCTGAGCCGGCGGCACCGCCCTTGCGGCGGCCGGCCGACCGTCGGGCTCGAAGGTCGGCTTCGCGCCGTTCGAACGACGCCTTGAGCTCGGGGGCGACGGGCGACCCGGCCTGATCCCGTCGCGCGGCGATCGCGACCTTTCCGGCGAGCGCCCGCGCGAGCTTCCCCCGGTCCGACCGGGGCGCGGATTGGATCTGGGGATGGAGGAACAATAGGCCGTGGCGCGGCGGCGGCGCACGCCCCCGCAGGTGTTCGAAGAACGCCCGCTCGGCGCCCAGCACCTGGACCGTGCTCGCCGGCAGGCGGGCGAGCCGGTCGAGCCCGCTCGCCTGGGCCAGCAGAAGCCCGGTCAGCTCCGGCCCGAGGAGCGCATGGAGGTTGGGCGTGTGGACCGGCACCGATGCGGCGACCGCCTCCTCGAGCGCGTCGCGCGTCGTCCCGATCGCAGTGTACAGCTCGGCGAGCCGCTGGCGGGCTTCCCGAAGCCGCGGATCGGCCGGACCCAGCGACGGGTCGGCCGACGGCTCCAGGGCAGCCCGGGCGGCCTTCGATGGGTCGGAGGCGTCGACATCCGGAGTGTCTCGCCCGACCCAGCTCGCGATCCGCTCCCCCAGGAGATTGCCGGCCCGGTCGAGGTCCCGGACCGCCCGCACGGCCTCCTCCACATGGACGGACGGATCCCATGCGGCCGCGAGCGCGGCGTCTGCGGCGCGCAACAGGTACTCTCGGTGCAGCCTCTCGTCCACGTCCGACGGCACGGTGGCGGGCGCGGCGTCCGAGTAGGAGATCCCGGTCCCAACGAGCCGCCGGTCCCGGGTCACCCACTCCTCCGTTCCCCGCTCGCGCAGCACCTCCTCCTCCTCGGGGGTCCTCTGGCCCGTGGATCGAAGTCGGGCGCGTTCGAGCAGTGCCTCCACCGAGCGGGGCGCCGGAACCCGGCGGACGACCGAGCCGTCGTCGCAGAGGAAGCTTCCGTACCATGTCGTGACCAACGCCCTCGCCATGGCCCGCCTACTCCATCCGGACGCCGCCGTTCACGTGGAGCGTGGTCCCGGTGACGTAGCTCGACCCGCCCGAGGCAAGGAAGGCGATCGCCTCGGCGACCTCGTCGGGTCGCCCGATCCGGCCGAGGGGGATCCGTGAGGCGCGATCGGACCGTTGGGCCGGGGTATCGCCCGAGAGGATCGCGGTTTCGATCGCCCCCGGGGCGACGATGTTGACGCGTACGCGCGGGGCGAGTTCGCGGGCCAACGAACGCGCGAGACCGAGCGCGGCCGCCTTCGCGGCGGCATAGTGCGCGCCGTGGCGCGACCCTTCGAAGGCGAGGACGCTCGAGACGAACACGATGCCGCCGGCCGGCGCGGCTTCGAGGAGCGGCAGCAGCTGGCGCACGAGCTCGGCGGGTCCGAAGACGTGGACCCGAAAGCACGCCTCGAAATCGTCCGGGTCGACCTCCCGGAACGACTGGCGGGGGTAGCTTCCAGCGTTGAGCACGAGGGCGTCGAGGGTGCGCCAGCGCGCCCGGACCGCCTTCGCCAGCCGATGGACCCCGTCGCGAGAGCCTAGATCCGCTCCGACGCTGAACGCGGAGCCTCCGCCCTTCTCGATCTCCTCGACGAGCCGTTCCGCATCGTCCTCGTGCGAACGGAAGTGACAGGCGACCTCGAACCCATCCCGCGCCAGCCGAAGCGCGGTCGCCCGCCCGATCCCGCGGGATGCTCCCGTAACCAGGGCCCGCACGGGGTGGCGAGAACGCGGGAGATTAATACGGCGGCCCGGCTCGACCGGGCCGATGCCCGAGAACGAGGCGCGCGAGCTCGTCCGCCAGGAGCGACGGGGGCGAACGATCCTCCTGACGCTCGACCATCCCCCGGTCAACGTCCTCTCCCGCCCCGTCCTCGAGCGCCTGCAGGAGCGGATCGAGGCGATCGAGTCCGACCCCGAGGCACGCGCGGTCGTCCTGGCGAGCGCGGCCGAGAAGGCGTTCGCCGCCGGGGCGGACATCCGCGAGATGGAGTCGATGGGTCCGGACGAAGCCCGCGTCCAAGGCGCTCGCGGTCAGGGGGTGACGCGGGCGATCGAGCGACTTCCGCTCCCCGTCATCGCCGCGGTTCACGGTGTCTGCTTGGGGGGCGGCTGCGAGATCGCCCTCGCCTGCGACTTCATCCTCGCGAGCGACGACGCGCGGTTCGGTCAGCCCGAGATCAACCTCGGCGTCATGCCCGGGTGGGGCGGGACCCGTCGCCTGCCCCGACGGATCGGGAGCGTTCGGGCGCGTCGATGGATCCTCCTCGGAGACGCCGTACCGGCGTCGGAGGCGGCCGCCGAAGGGCTGGTCGACCAGGTCGTGCCGAGGGCCGAGCTACTCTCGAGCGCGCTCGCCCTCGCGGATCAGCTTGCGACGAAGCCTCCCGTCGCCCTCGCCGCCGCGAAGTATGCGCTGGCGCGCGCGACCGACCCCGCCATCGAGGATGGGCTCGCCTACGAGCTCGATCTGTGGGCCCGGCTGTTCGGCACCGAGGGCCAGAAGGCCGGAATGCAAGCATTCATCGCAAAACGCCCGCTCGCCCCGACCGACCGGTCCGACTGGCAACGCCAGTCCGCCGGTTTTCCCTGGGGGGACCCGACGACCCCCCCGGGCGGGAGAAAGCGCGATAAGCCTTCGGGACCGAAGTCCGCCTGACGCCGCGGTGGCTCAGCTGGCAGAGCGGCTCCTTGGTAAGGAGCAGGCCGAGGGTTCAAATCCCTCCCGCGGCTGATCGAATCGTCCCGCGGGGACGCCCGGTCTCGGTCTAGGTTTCCGGATCGCCCAAGAGAGAGTTTCTCCGGTGGACGGGGGAGTCGATCGATGAGGCCGTGCCTCTCGGGGCAGCGAAGGATGCCGATTGGCGATCACCTCCTGGCCCGCCGGGCGCTGCGCACCATGGTCGGGTCATCGACGCCGATCCAGCACGGCCACTCCAACCAGGGTGGCATGGTCTCCCTCCTCGGGGGAAGACCTCGACCCGTACTTCAGGCCCGAGAAAACCAGTTCACGGTTCGCGCGGTAGGGTAGTGCTCCACCCCGCGTCCGAACGCTCGGCCGATTGCCAGAGGCTCTCCGCGAGCACCACTTCCTCCCAGGCCGCTCCGGTGTTGATCACGATCCGTGTCGACGCGGGGTCGCGGAGATCCGCGAGAGAGTCGGCGTCGGCGAGCTTCCGAAGCTTGTCGCGCATCGTCCCCGCTTGAAAGAACGTCCCCGGACCGCTCGCCTGCTCGACACTGTCGGTCCAGACGTGGGAGGCGGCGTCGAGCAGCCGGGGATCGATCTCGGGACGCCGGTAGGCGCTCAGGCTGACGAGCAATCTGGGTCCGGGGAGCATCTTGGGGGTGACGACGGGCGAGTCGGCCGACGTGGTCAGTACGACGGCGGCCGCTTCGGCCAGGACCTCGTCGGCCCCGCCGACCGCCCGGACGGGAAGGCCCAGGGTCTCCTCCCCCCAACGCGCGAACGTGGCTCTTCGCTCTGGGTTCGGGCTCCAGGCGGAGACGGATCGCCAGCGCCGGATCGTCGCAGCGCACGCGAGCGCGTGTCTCGCCTGCGCGCCTGTCCCGATCAGGCCGAGCGAGTCTACGTTCGGTGAGGCGAACCCCACCGCCGCGGCGATCGCGGCCCCGGTTCGTAGAGTTCCCACCGTGCGGCCGAGAAAGAGTGCCTTCAGCTCCATGGTCGAGTAGCGGTAGAGCGCCACGACCTGATCTCCCCGGTCCGCGCCTTTCCGGTCGTACAGGTAGGTCCGGAAGCCCAGGATGTCGGCGGAGGGGATCGCCGCTCCCATCCACGCGACCGTTACGTCGTGGGCCTCGGTGCGGCGGCGAGGGAGCGGGTAGACCTCTCCTCGCGCGTCGGCGCGGTACCCCTCCGTCATGCGGTCGACCGCGCTCTTCCGGTCGACCAGACGCGTGACCTCGGCGTCGTTGAGGATTCGCATTGTCCGTTCGCCGGGGCCCCATCCCGTTCTCGTTCTTCATCTCCCCCGGGGGCGGAGGGGGGTTCGGACGGCGGAGCGGACCCGGGTCCTCGACCGCGGCCGGGGGCCCCCGTCCGGACCTTCAAGACCTTCCGGTTCCTTCCGGGAGCAGGCGACCATGCTCGAGGTTCATCTCGACAGCTGGCTTCGGGAGTTCGGACCCCGGGGGAAGGAGACGATCGACGCCGACTCCGTCGAGCATCTCCTGGACGCGCTCGAGGGCCGCTATCCGCGCCTTCGGTTCAAGTTGCGGGACGAGACGGGGGCGCTCCGGCGCTACGTGCGGGTCTTCGTGGACGGCGAGGACGTCAGCGGCACCACAGGAGTGCAGACCCCCCTCTCGGGCGCCCAAACGATAGATATCCTCCACTCGATAGCGGGGGGATAGGGGCGATACCGATGCCGAGGGACAACAAAGTGCGGATTCTGGTGGGAACGCGCAAGGGAACGTACGTCGTCACCGGCGACCGCCGGCGCAAGACGTGGAAGGTCGGCCCCGTGGCCCACGAGGGGGACGAGGTGTTCCACGTCGTCGCCGATCCTCGACATCCGGGGGACCTCTACGCGGCGGTGAACAACACGTTCTGGGGGCCGATGCTCCAGCGCTCCCGCAACTGGGGCAAGACATGGAAGGAGACGAGCACGCCGCTCACTCCGTCCAAGAAGGAGCGCAAGCCGTCCTATGACGACCCGGCGCCGACGAAGCGGCCCGTCATCAATCTCTGGCACGTCGAACCCAGCCTCGCGAGCGAACCGAAGACCCTCTACCTCGGGGCCGAGCCGCACCTGCTGTTCCGGACGACGGATCTGGGCGACTCCTGGGAGCCGATCAACGCCATCAACAACCATCCCGACCATGGCACCTGGAGCCCCGGCGCGGGGGGCGCGAACCTCCACACGATCCTGGTCGACCCGCGGGACGCGCGCCGACTGTACATCGGGATGTCGGCGGTCGGAACGTTCCGGTCGGAGGACGGCGGGAAGAGCTGGACGCCGACGAACAAGGGCGTCGAGGCGCCGTTCCTTCCGAACAAGTACCCCGAGACCGGCCAGTGCGTCCACCACGTCTGCGCGGACGCGGCCGACCCCGATACGTTCTACCGGCAGGACCACGGCGGGATCTACGTCTCCCACAACCGCATGGACAAGTGGGTCCGGATCGGCAAGCCGCTCGGGGACGACTTCGGCTTCTGCGTCGCCTCCGCGCCCGCCGCGCCGGGGAAGGCGTACTTCGTCCGGCTGGACGGTCGCGCGCGCGTGACGGGCGAGGGACACTTCCAGGTGCTCGAGTGGAACGACAAGACCCGCACCTGGAAGAAGCTCCTCTCCCCCAAGGCGTTCCCGGGCCACTACGGCGTCCAGCGCGAAGGGATCGCGACCGACGCGCTCGACCCGCCGGGGATCTACGTCGGCACGACGACGGGCCAGCTGTTCGTCAGCCCCGACGGCGGCAAGAAGTGGAGCCTCGTTCCGTTCGCGTTCCCGGGGATCCACTCCGTGAGCGTCGCGAGCCCGGGCTGAGCTCCGCCACCCACTCCCCCCCCGCCGCGCGGGGGAGCCGTCCTACCGGCGACGGAGCTGCCGCGCGAACTCGGTGGGAGCGCGGCGGATCAGTTCGTCGAGCTGCGCCACCACGTCGTGCGTCACCGGCTCGCCGTGACCGGGCAGCAGGATCTCCGGCGCGAGGGCGCGGACCCGCGCCAGCGACCGGATCGCCTGCCCGAGGTCGCTCGCGTATCGGCGGCCGGGGAGCGTGAGGCGGCCCTTCCGGTGCACGACGGCGTCCCCCGAGAAGAGGATCTTCCTCGACCGGTCGAAGAGGACGACCTCGCCCGGCGTATGCCCCGGCGTGTGAACAACCTCGAGCGATCCGACCCGGTCTCCGTCGTGCAGGGCCACCGCGACCGGCGCAGGGTGGACCCGGACGAACAAACGCAGGAGCAGCGGCATCCGGGCGCGCGCCCGGCCGTCCACGAGCGGGGTATCTTCGGGATGGCAGGCGAGGGGCGCTCCGGTCGCTTCTCGGAGGAAGGCGGCCCCGCCCATGTGGTCGACATGGTGGTGGGTGAGCAGGACCTTCCGCACGCGGTCAAGCGGCACGCCGGCGGCGCCGAAGGCCCGGACGATCGACCGGGCGCGGCGGTTGAACCCGGTGTCGATCAGCACCGTCTCCTCTCCGTCGGCAAAGGTGTAGGCGTTCACGAAGCCGGGGATCCGTCCGACGCCTTCGGCCACCGCGGTGCCCGGGGCCGGTGCGGTCCCGGTCATCCGCCCCTCCCCCTCGGCGACTCGAGCGGGGTCCCCGAGCGGGTCTCGGAGAGGGGCGACGGGACCGGGGAGCTCGTCCTCGGTCGGGGGGCCCCCCGACGGGCGAGCGTCGGGAGGTGGGCGAACTTCGGGTGGCGTCGGGCGCCGAGCACCTCCTGCGCGAAGACGATGCTCACCGTCCCGGCCACGGTGATTCCGGCCGCGATGAAGAACGCATACTCGAACGCGATGTGGAGGGGGAACCCCGTGGCGAGGCCGCTCGTCAGCACGTAGGTGGCGAGCAACGACCCGGCGATCGGCGCCCCCACGCTTCCCCCGACGTTCCGGAAGACGTTGTTCATCGCGGTCGCCTGGCCCATGTCCCGCGGGTCGACCGTCAGGACGAGCAGGTTGATGATCGAGGCGTTGAGGAGCCCGATCCCGGCCCCGACGACCACCTCGATCGCGAGCGCGAGGTCGAGCGAGCTCGCGAACGCTTCGAGCGCGAACCCGAGGGCCGTGACGAGCCCCCCCAGGATGGCGAGCGGCTTGACGCCGACGCGCGAGACGAGCACGCTCGCGACCAGGGCGACCACGGTCATTCCCGCCGCGAGCGGGAGGATGTCGATCCCCGCCGTGAGGATCCCGAAGTTGCACTGGAACGCCGACAGGCACCCGTGATTGTACCCACCCGAGGCGACCGGATACTCGAACTGGAAGATCAGCGTGAACAGGGCGAGGTACATCCCGAGCCCCGCGACCGTCAGCACGACGTTCGTGACCGCGACGTTGCGCTCGGTCAGCAGGCGGACGTCGACGATCGGCTCCCGCTTCAACACCGTCAGGCGGCGCTCGACGAGCGCGAACGGGAGGAACATCGCCGCGCCGAGGACCCCGAAGCCGAGCGTCAGCGGGGACGTCCAGCCCCACGCCTCTCCCTGGGAGAGCGCGGCGACGATGCCGGCGAGACCCAGGCCGAGGAAGAGCGCCCCGAGGTAGTCGACCCGGGTCTCCGGCCGCCGGTAGGGGGACTCCTTGACGAGCAGGAACACGAGGACGGCCATGAGGATCACGAACGGCACCGCCGAGTGGTAGGTCCACCGCCAGCCGTAGTCCTGCGAGACCCAGGAGCCGAGCGGCAGGCTGACCGCGAAGCCGATCCCGAACATCGCGCTGAGGATCCCCTGCGCACGGGGGACCATCTCGCGCGGGAACTCCTCCCGCATCAGCGACATGCCGAGCGGCATGATCGTCAGCCCGACGCCCTGGACCGCCCGGGCCCCGACCATGAAGGCGAAGTTGGGGGAGAACCCCGTGACAGTAACGGCCGCCGCGTAGGTGAACATCACCGCGACCATCACCGCGCGCTTTCCGTAGATGTCCCCGAGCTTGCCGATCACCGGGCTCAGCGCCACGCCGGCCGCCGCGTAGGCGGAGATGACGAGGGCGACCTGGGCCGCGTCGACCCCGAATCCGGCCTGGATCGTCGGGAGGGACGGGGTCAGCATCCCCTCAATGTAGAGGACGACGAGCACCACGCCCGCCAGCAGCAGCATGATACGGTTCGCGTACGCCCGGTCGAACGTCTCGACGGTCTTGGGGATCGGAGCCCCCGGGCCCGCGGGCGGGGCGGGCGTCGGGGGAAGGCTCCGATCCTCGGCCACGGGAACCAACTTTCGGCGGGAGTAGATGAGGTGTTCGCGCCGACGGGCGGCGAGCCCGCGGGGCGGACGGAGGTCGCGTGCGTTAAGAGCATCGATTTCGATAGTTCGGGCCGCATGGCGATGGTCGACGAGGCGATCGTGGCGCGGGGCCTCACGAAGGTCTACGGGGACCTGACGGCGGTCGACCACGTCGACATGACCGTCGCGCGCGGCGGCGTTTTCGGCCTGCTGGGACCGAACGGCGCGGGCAAGACGACGATCATCAAACTGCTGACCGGGCTCAGCGACCTCACGGCCGGGGAGGCGTCGGTCGCCGGCTACGACGTCCGGCGTCAGCCGATGCACGTCAAGCAGAACATCGGCTGGGTCGCGGCCGAGGTGATCCTCGACGACGAGCTCAGCGGCTGGGAGAACCTGTGGCTCCAGGCGAAGCTCCAGCGCCTGACCGGTTGGAAGGAGCGGGCCGAACAGCTCCTCGCCTACTTCGAGCTCTCCGACCGCAAGCAGGACCGGGTCGGCACCTACTCGACCGGGATGCGCAAGAAGATGGAGATCGCCCTCGCCCTCCTCCACCAGCCGCAGGTCGTCTTCATGGACGAACCGACGATCGGGCTGGACCCGAACGTGCGCCGGATGCTGTGGAAGCTGATCACCGGCGTCAACAAGGAGTTCGGGATCACCGTGCTGCTCACGTCCCACTACATCGAGGAGGCCGACGCGCTCTGCGACCACGTCGCGATCATCGACCACGGGCGGTTCGTCGCGTCCGGGACCCCCGCCCAGCTCAAGGCCCGGATCCAGAACGACTTCCTGGACTTCGAGACGTCCTCCCCGGTCTCCGAGGCTCAGCTCCGCGCGCTGCCCGGGGTCCTCGAGGCCCGGTCGCAGGGCAAGGGGTGGATCCTCAAGGTCGTCTCGGCGGAGGAGACCCTCCCCCGACTGTTCGCGGCGCTCCCGGAGAACGCGATCCAGCGGGTCAGCATCGAGAAGCCGAGCCTCGAGAGCGTTTTCATCGACATCACGGGAAAGCGGATCGACCAGGCCGGCGGGGACGTCCAGGATTTCCGCAAGTTCTACCTGAACGTGCGGAGGGCGCGGCAGTGAGCGCGGAGCACCGGTTCGCGTGGTGGCCGCGCCGCCCCGGGGCGCCGACGGGCGACTACATCGGGCAGGGGAGCCAGTTCTACGGCCTCTACGCCCGCGAGCTGATCAAGACGTTCCGCAACCCGTGGGTCCTCGTCATCACGCTCGTCCAGCCGTTCATGTGGCTCGCCTTCTTCGGCAGCAGCTTCGCGCTCGTACCCACGGCGCAGCTGGACGCCCTGCTCAACGCGCCGCCGGGGACCGGCTATCTCCAGTTCCTCCTGCCCGGGGTGGTCTCCACGTCGATGCTCTCGATCGGGATGTTCGGCTCGATGAGCACGATCCAGGACAAGCGGTTCGGCTTCATGAAGCGCGTCCTGCTGACCCCGACCGGGCGCAGCACCGTCTATCTGTCGAAGGCGCTCGGCTCGGCGACCCGCGGCATGGTCCAGATCCCCGTGATGATCACGGCCGCGTACGTCTTCGGGGTCCGCTTCGAGGGGGACCCGGTGATGTGGGCGGGCTGGCTCGTCGGCCTCGTGCTCCTCGGGTTCGGCTTCTCCGCGTTCTTCCTCGCCGTCACCGCCTCGAGCACGGACTGGCAGACCCCGGGGGTCCTCTCGAACTTCATCACCATGCCGCTGATGTTCGCGAGCGGGGCGCTGTTCCCCTCCCAGAACTACCCGACCTGGATGCAGGCGATCGCCCGCGTGAACCCGGTCGGATTCTCCGCCCTCCTCGGCCGGGGGATCCTGGTCGACGGAACGGCGAACTGGGCGTACCTCGGCTATCTCGCGATCTTCGCCGCGGTCATGGTGGGGATCGGTACGCTCGTCGCGAGCCGGTATCTCAAGGTCGAGTAGTGGCCCTCGGGCCCCCCGGCCGGACGGGAGTTACACCATCGCCCTTCGCGCCCCGAGCGCGAGGTCCGCCGGCACCGCGACCCCCTCACGCCGGGCGAGGGCCACGATGTGCTTGCACGGCAACCGGGCGGAGCGGCGACCGGCGATCGGGACCCTGCGCCACCGCGCCGTCCAGGCCGGGCAGTCGCACCGCATCGGATCGAGCGAGACTCGGTATCGTTCGTTCGCGATCCACCCCGCCTCACTCCGGGCGAGGCGGACATGGCTCGCGCGCTCGAGGATCCCTTCGATGATGGCGGCCCGGTGCTCCTCCTGGTCGGCGACGCGATGCAGCCCGACCTCCAACGCCTCGCCGACGGCGTGCGCTAGCTCCGGGTCGGTCTCGGGGGTCAGTTCGAAGCCGACGCCGGTGAACGCGTCAAGCAGCGGCCTCAGCCGGGCGGCCGTGGCCGCCGCCCGAGAGTACCGCGGCATCGCCTCGCCCCGGAGGAGCGGGCCGAGCGCGGGCTCGGTGGAGGAGACGCGAACCCGTCGGCACCCGCGCCGTTGGGCGTCGAGCAGTCCGAGCCGCACCGCTGCGAGCTCGGAGTCGATCCGGCTGTGGCCGTACCGTCGCGTTCGGCTCAGGACGGGGCCCGGGCCGCCGGCGGTGGTCAGCCGCCAGCCGATCCCCGAGACACGGGTGGTCTCCTCCAGGAGGGCGAACACCTCGAGTCGGCCTTCGTTGGCTCCGGGACCGAGCGGTCCCTCGGCGTCGAGGCGCCGTTGATGGAGCATCCCGGTCCCCGCACCGCGATAGCCCGCGGCGGGACTTCTCGTACGCGGGTCGCTGCGGCCGCCGCCGGCCGGCGCCCTCTTCGTCCGAGAGACCGGAGTCGGTCTAGGCGTCCCCGAACGGGGGGTCGCTGCCGGGGTGTTCGCCGTGCGCGAACGACTCCATCGCTTCCTTCTGCTTCGCGGCCTTCTCGGCCTTCGTCATCTTCACCCGCATCGAGAGCGACCAGTGGTGGCCGAACGGGTCGAGCAGGTGGCCGTACCGCTCCCCCCAGTACTGGTTCTCGAGCGGCATGGTGACCTTCGCCCCCGCGGCGACGGCGCGGTCCCAGAGCGCATCGACGTCCTTCGAATACAGGTGCAGGGTCACGGTGGTCGTGCCGGCGGACGACGGGGCGGCGACCCCGGACCCGGGGAAGACGTCCGAAAGCATGAAGATCGAATCGCCGATCTTCAGGCGCCCGTGGATCAATTTTCCGTCGGGAGTGACGACGCGGGCCATCTCCTTCGCGCCGAACGCCTTCTTGTAGAAGTCGAGCGCGGCCGGACCCCCGGTGACGGCGAGGTACGGGATGATCGTGGGGTATCCGGGGGGGATGGGGGACGGTTGGGACGACCGCTTCGCTCGGCGCGACGGGCGTCTACGGGACGGCGACATCGTTCACCCCGGATGTGAATTCGCGACGGATACATAATGGGGAACCCGCCCGCCGCGCGCCCAAGGCCGGAGTCGCCCGGGGTTGGCCCTCCCCCTCGGGCCTAGCGCCCCACGGGGGGCCGGAATTCTAACAGTTCGTACGCAAGGGGGATGGTTGCTCCGACCTCGTAGGCAACGGACGGGGGCCCGAAGTGCAGGCCGAGTCGGCAGGGATCGCTCTCTCGCTGGCGGTACTTTCGGGGATCCTCGGCTATCTCGCGGTGCGGGGTCTCTACCGCTCGTACCGGGACCGTTCGCGCCATCAGACGATGTTCGGCCTCGGGCTGGTGTGCGGGACCGCCGCCCTCGTGGTCGAACTGATCGCGTATCTGGGGGCGGTGAACTCCCCGCTCCTCGAAGCGTACGTCTTCCTCTCGGCCGCGATCGTCGGGGTCCTCTCGCTCGGCTCGGCGAAGAGCTTCCGACCCGGCCGGTTCGAGACGGTCTACACCGGCTACATGGCCGTCGCGATGGGCCTCGTCGCGTGGTACAGTTTCACCACCCCGATGTCGCTCTCGATGGTCCAGAACGGGATCATCGTGGGGAACCCTTCGCTCTGGCTCCTGATCCTCTCCTCGCTCGTGACGATCCCGGCGACGATCGTCCTCCTGACCGCCGCGGTCGTCCACCTGCGCCGCACGTTCCGGCCGAAGGGGCTTTTGATGATCTCGGGAGCGTGCGTCCTGGGCGCCGGTGGGGCGTTCTACGTCGCCTCGTTCCCCGTGGTCCTGTACTACGCGGAGTTCGTCGGCATCGTCATGCTGTTCCTCGGCTTGACGGACCTATCCCGTCTCGCCCTCAGCCGGCCGGCGGCCGCGAGCGAGCGGTCGTCGCTCTGACACGCCGAGGGCCGGCTCTCCGGCCCTTCAACGTTCATATACGGCGGCCTCTATGGCCGCCGCGCAGCGGGGTAGGGTAGTCAGGAAAGCGGCCGGCGTCGTCCGTCCGTCCTGAAATCCCGACGGGCTCATAACCCGTAGATCCATGGTTCAAATCCATGCCCCGCTATTCGCTCCCCGGCGAGCGAGCTCTCGTCACGGGCTGAGCGTCGGCGGACGGGTCGTGCCCCGGACGGGTCTCCGCACGCCCCACGTATCGGGCGGTGCGGCCGGTCGTCCGGCCCCGTCGGGCGAGAAAGGTGCGCGCGCCGACGGTCGGGCGATTGACTATCTACCGCGCGCGGGGTAGCCGGCGGGGAGCCCCCCGGGCGCAAACGCACGGATCATGACGGGATCACGGCCCGAACGGCGCGGTCGCCACGGCCCGGCCGATCGGCCGGTCGGCGACCGAACCGACCCGCCGCGCGGAAGCCTCGCGGGCCGAACCCGGGCCCGGGCCGAGTGGCACGATCTCCGGGAGGTGCTGATCCACCGTCCGGGGATCGAGATGTTCTTCGGCCTCATGGAGCCGTTCTCGTTCCTGTACGAGCGGGCGTTCCGCATCGAGCAGGCGACCCGAGAGCACGAGACGCTCGAGCGCACGCTCTCCCAGGAGGGCGTCACGGTCCGTCGCCTGATCCACCTCGCCATCGAGGTCGGCGCGCGCCACCCCGAGTTCCTGGAGAAGGTCCGGGCGCGGGTGCCGTCGATCGTGCGGTACTTCGGTCCGCGGTCGATGGTCGACCGGGCCCGATCGGCTCTCCGACGGAACCTCGACCGGTTCGACGACGAGACGTTGTTCAACATCCTCCTGCTGCGCCCCTCGGTGCGCCTCGCCCGCCACCCCGGGGTCCGGGCGATCCTGCCGACGGTCGAGCTCGACACCCCGCTCGCGAACCTCTGCTTCCTGCGCGATCAGCAGGCGCTGACCGCGAACGGGTACGTCCTCGGCCGGATGTCGAAGCCCCAGCGGCGGGAGGAGCCCGCGCTGACCGGCGCGCTCCTGCGGACCTGGGGGGCGGACATCGTGACCGAAGTGCGCGCGCCCGGGACGTTCGAGGGCGGGGATTTCCTTCCGATGGGGGAGTTCGCCCTGCTCGGCACGGGCGACCGGACGAACGCCGACGCGGTCCGGCAGATCCTAGCGGCTCCGGTCGGGTTCGACGAGATCGCGGTCGTTCACCAGCCGTCGCACCCGGCGATCCCCGGGGACCACCCCGACCCGATGATCAACATGCATCTCGACACCTACCTGAACATCCCGGGGGAGGGGCTGGCCGTCGGCTGCGCCCCGCTGCTCGACCGAGCGCGTACCGAAGTCTTCCGACGCACCGCGCGCGGACGGCTGCTCCGGGAACGCCGGACCGTCTCCCTCCGGGAGTTCCTCGAGCGCAAGCGCTTCCGGATCCTCGAGATCACGACGCTCGAGCAGATGAGCTACGCCTCGAACTTCCTCTGCCTCGCGGACCGCCGGATCCTCGCGGTCGACGTCGCGGCGGAGGTCGACCGCGTGCTGTCGTCGCTCGGGGCCGCCTCGGCGGCGGACCCGCATCGGTACGGCCCGCTCCTCGCCCTCGCCCGGAAGGAGCGCGGGACGCTCCGGGCGCACCGGGATTTCTTCCCGGGCAAGCGGAGCGTGCGCGACGCCGGCGTGGCATCGATCCCCCTCACGCTGCTCGAGATCACCGGCGGCTACGGGGGCGCCCACTGCATGACCTGCGCGGTCCGACGGGACCCTCCGCCGAACGGGTGAGGACGGTCCGACCGAGACGGCCGGCCGATCGCACGGTCCGCGGCGCGGACCGGAGACTCAGCTCGAGCCTTTCGTCTTGGAGCTGCGGCGTCGCGTCGGGGGCTTCGAGGTAGAGGCCGCCTCCCCCGAAGGGTCGGATGCATCGGGCGGAGGAGGGAGCGACGGCGACGTGGAGGGCGGCGTGTCGGACGGCGGGGGCGCCGCGACGGGAGCCGCGGCAGGGGGAGGGGGGACGGCCGCCGGGGTCGCCGGGGCGACCGGCGCGGGCGGTGGCGGTGCCGGAGCGGCCGGCGGCACGGACGGGGTCGCCGGCGGGGGAGCGGGCGCGGTCGGCGCCGGCCGCGATGGGATCGGGACGAACTCGCCCGGCCTCCAGGTGTGCGGCATCTTGAGCACCGAGGGATCCTTCAGGAACAGGTCGGCGTGCCCGCAGTTCCGGCACAGCCGGGTCCCCAGCGAGAGCTCTCCGCGGGAACGGATCGAGAGGCTGCCGCCTCCCATCGTTCCGGTGCGAAGCTCGTTCACCCAGACGAATTCGGACGCACCGCAATTGCTGCAGACCGGAGCCACGGAAGACACCCGACGACCGAACGAAGCTCGGCTCCCCTACAAAGCAGTTCGGGCCGGACCGGGGTCGGCCGGCGCAACGCCCATGTAGGCCCCAAGGGATTCGGCAGCCGCCATGGAGAGTCCGGTCCGGTCGATCGCGGTCGCCATTGACGGTTCGGACCACGGGACGGCGGCGCTCGGTTGGGCGATCGATCTCGCCCGCCGCTACGCGGCGCGGCTCACGGTGGTAGCCGTGGCGCCGCTCAATCCGGGCCTCATGATGCCCAACGAGCCGATGCTGCCCCCGCTCCTCCCCGAGAGCACGGTCCCTCAGTACCGCCAGCTCGTGGACGCGGCCGTCCAGCGGGCCCAGGCCGCCGGGTTGGGGGCCGTCGACGGGGTCTGCGAGGAGGGGGTCATCGCGGACGAGATTCTCGACTTCCTCGAGCACCACCCCGTGGACCTCTTGGTCGTCGGCTCCCGCGGGCTCTCGGCGGCGAAGCGGATCCTGCTCGGCAGCGTCTCCACCGCGCTCGTCACCCGG
Source organism: Thermoplasmata archaeon (assembly GCA_035499455.1). Taxonomy (GTDB): domain Archaea; phylum Thermoplasmatota; class Thermoplasmata; order Lutacidiplasmatales; family UBA184; genus Lutacidiplasma. The sequence continues at coordinate 683,352 of DATJYS010000005.1, forward strand.
GCCCCGTGCCCGGTGCTGGTCGTCCGGCCGCCGCCTACGAAGCACTCGAGCTGACGATCACGCGCGTCGGCACCGGCAGTTTGTGCGACGCCTTTCGCAGCGCTTCCTTCGCGGCGTCGAGGTGCGCGTGGGTCGTGTAGACCGTGATGATCTCCGCGCCGATCCCCGCCCGCACGGCGTGCCCGACGGGCTTGCCGAACGCGCGCCGCATCCCGTCCGAGATACGGTCGGCGCCGGCCCCCATCGCCATCTTGTGCTCGCGGAGGATCTGGTGGGGGAATCGCCGCAGCTTGAGGCGGTACTCGTTCGGGGCGGCCTTCTCGAGCACACGGACCGCGCTGATGCGCGCGGCCTCGAGCGCCGTGTCGCGCACCTGCGCCGCCTCCTCCATGCCGAGCGAGAGCGTGAGCGGGAACTGCGTCCGTAGGTTCCCCGTGTCGAACTGCGTGATGCGGAGCGCGGGGACCCCGCCCATGTACTCGCGGCGGGTGTAGACCTGGCCCTCGACCTTGCGGTACATGCGGGCCGGCTTGCGGGTCATGGGACGCGGCGAGATGGCGTCCGCTTGAAAAGGGTTGCGATGGGCGTCGGGGCCCTACCGCCGAGGAGCCGGCTCGAGCCGGACGCGCACGGGGGCCTGCCGCAGCCGGGCGCCGCCCTGGGCCACCCCGAGTTCCGCGGCTCGGATCCCGGTACGTCGCATCCAGTCGAGCAGTTCGGTCCGCCGGGGTTCCTCCGGGAGCGATGCGAAGAGGCTCCGGCCGAACATCGCCTGCGCCGCCCTCCCGCCCCGACGGCGGATCGCCCGGATCCCGTGCCGAACCTCGGGGGGGGCCCACCCGAGTCGGTCGCTGAACTGCTCGCTCGCGGCCCAGAACCGCTCGAGCGTCGGCGGGGTTCCGGGATCGTCCAGCCCGTCCCAGGCCGACGCGAGGCGTCGGAGCCGGCGAGAATCGGAGAGGATGGACGGCGACGGGAGGGGCCGGCCGAGCACCGCGACCACGACCGGAGCCCGAGTCCGTCGTCGCACGATGCGCCCGAACGGGGGGATCCCGGGCCGGAGCCGGCGCTCCAGTCCGCCCCCGAGGATCGACGCGACGCCCCCTAGCCCCCCACCGCCGAACAGATCGGCAAGATGCGCGGTCTCGATCTGGCGACCCCGGGGGACCCGCAGCACGGCGCCCACGGAGAGCGCCGTCGCGAGGGCGCCGGCGGCGCTCATCCCGAATCCCTGCCCGACCGGCAGCCGGTGCGTCAACCGCACGCGCACTCGCCCCCGATGCCCCGCGACGAGTCGTCGGGCGACCTCGGTCGAGATGGCGGCGTCGAGGGACGGCCGCGACGTGACCGCCACGCTCGTGCGCGGCGAGGGGAGCCACTCCGCCTCCGCGACGACCCCTTCGTCCAGGACCAGCCCGATCCCGATCGATCCGCGACCGCGAGGATCCCGGCCGTCGGTGCAGGGAGCGAACGCTCCGGTCACGTGGCCGGGGGCGAACGCGATCGCTCGACGACCGGTCGGCACCCCCACGCTCTCCTCGCGCGCTCGTTCGATGGCCGATTACTTATAATCCCCGTAGCTGTCTCATAAGTACCGGCGCCCGAGGGCGCTCGGCTGCGCACCCCGATGAGCGATCCGGACACGGCCCCCGCGACCCCCCACGAGAGCTTCGACCGGGTGAATTTCCTCGAACTGAGGAACACCCAGCTCGCGGAGGCGATCAAGCGGGTCGAGAGCGAGCGGCACTACATGGAGGCCGAGATCCTCCGGCTCCAGCGCGAGGTCAAACGTCTCAAGACGGAGCTCGACCGGTTGCGCTACCCGCCGTTGATCGTCGGGAGCGTCCGGGACGTCCTGACCGACGGCCGGGTCATCGTGAAGTCGTCGACCGGCCCCGACTTCGTCGTCAATTCGGCGGAGACCGTCGAGCATGGCAAGATCACGGTGGGAAGCCGCGTGGCGCTCAACAAGCAGACCCTCGCGGTCATGGGGGTCCTGCCCGCCTCGCTCGATCCGTTGGTGACGGCGAGCGAGATCGTCGACAAGCCGACGGTGAGCTATCCGGACATCGGCGGACTCTCCGACCAGATCCGCGAGATCCGCGAAGCGGTCGAGTACCCCTTGCTGCGCGCGGACCTCTACAAGAAGATCGGCGTCGACCCCCCGAAGGGCGTCCTGCTGATCGGCTCTCCCGGCACGGGAAAGACGCTGATCGCGAAGGCGGTCGCGCACCACACGAACGCGACGTTCATCCGGCTCGTCGGCAGCGAGCTGGTCCAGAAGTACATCGGCGAGGGAGCCCGGCTCGTCCGCGAGCTGTTCCAGCTCGCCCGTGAGAAGGCGCCGACGATCATCTTCATCGACGAGGTCGACTCGATCGGCGCGAAGCGACTCGAGGTCGCGACGAGCGGCGATCGGGAGGTGCAGCGGACCCTGATGCAGCTGCTCGCCGAGATGGACGGCTTCGAACCGCTCTCCAACGTCAAGATCGTCGCGGCGACGAACCGACCGGACATCCTCGACGATGCCCTCCTGCGGCCGGGCCGGTTCGACCGGATCATCGAGATCCCGGTGCCGAGCTACCAGGGGCGGGCCGAGATCTTCAAGATCCACAGCCGCGGCATGGCGATCCGCGAGACGATCGACTTCGAGACCCTCGCGGGCCGCTGCGAAGGGGCGACCGGCGCCGACATCCGCGCGATCTGCACGGAGGCCGGCATGTGGGCGATCCGGGAAGAGCGCGACAGCGTGACCGTGGCCGACTTCGACCGGGCGATCGAGAAGGTCGTCGGGGAAGAGGAGTTGCGCAAGGAGTCGGTCACGATGTTCGCCTAGACCGACGCGTTCCCCGGGTCCGCGCCAGCCCTAGCCGGGCGGCGGGGGCCGGGTGGGGAAGCGGGCGAACAGCCGCGGACCCGCCGGCACCGAGAGGTCCAGCAGGTAGGCGGTGGATCCCGGGGCGATCGCGACCGGCCGGTCCGCGGTGACGGTCACGCCGGTCGCGTCCGAGCGGTCGAGGGATGCAGGGACGACCTGGAGCCCGAGCGCGAGGTGGAGCTGCGCTCCGGCCGCGGCGTCACCGCGGTAGTACCGGCACCGCGTCAGCGGTCCTCCGACGACCGTCGACGACTCCGCGAGCGAACCGGGCGGTGCGAGCACCTGTCCCCGGGAGATCTCCTCCGCGTCGACCCCCCGGAGGGCCACGCCGACCCGCTCTCCGCTCGTCGCCTCCTTCCGGTCGGCGTCGTGGACCTGGATCGACCGGATCTCGACGTCCTTTCCGGTCGGGTAGAGGCGCAGTCGGTCGTGGGCGCGCAGCGTGCCGCGGCGCACGACCCCGAGCGCCACGGCGCCGACCCCCTTCACGGGGAACGAGTGATCGATCGGGACCTCGACCGGCCCGTCCCGCGCCGGGGCACTCCACCCCTCGAGCATCGTTCGAAGCTGCGGGAGGTCGAGCGGGACCCGGGGCGCGCTCTCGAGGCGGCTCCCCTTCAGCACGCGACCGAGCTCGGCCTCGCCGACCGCCGGCCCGAGGACGATCGTCGTCGGCACGTCCTCGAGGTCGACCACGGCGATCGCCTCCGCCACCGGGCGCGTGAGCTCGACCACGGCGAGCAGGCACCGGTCGGCCATCGCGAGCGCTTCGAACAGCGGGGCGAGCTTCTCGGGAAACTGGGTCGGCTCGACGATCGTGACGGCGTGGTCGTCCCGGACCGCGTTGAAGAGGGTGAGGTCGGAGGCGGTCCCCTTCTTTCCCAGCTCCTTCGCGATCTCCTTCGCGCCGACGAGCGCGACGGTGACGGACCCGGCCACGGCTCACCCCCCCTTCTTCGGGGGCGACACGCCGATCGTCAGCTCGCCCGCCTTCGTCCCGATCTCGACCGTGCTGCCGTCCGGCACCTCCCCCGCGAGCAGGCGGGCCGTCAGCGGGTCGACGACGCGACGCTGGATCGTGCGCTTGAGCGGCCGCGCGCCGAAGTCGGGATCGAACCCTTCCGAGGCGAGCAGCGCCTTCGCGGGCGCGCTGGCGGTCAGGCGGATCCGCCGGTCCGCGAGGCGCGCCGCGACCTGCTCGAGCTGCAGCGAGACGATCTCCGCGATCTCCTTCTCGGTGAGGGCGTGGAAGATCACGATCTCGTCGAGCCGGTTCAGGAACTCGGGTCGGAAATGCTGGCGGAGCGCGGGTTCGATCACCTGGCGGCGCGCCTCGTCGGTGGTCGCGCGCCCGAGCTGTTCGGTCCCGAGATTCGAGGTGAGGATCACGACCGTGTTGCGGAAGTCGACCGTCCGGCCCTGCCCGTCCGTGAGACGCCCGTCGTCCATCAGCTGGAGGAGCACGTTCACCACGTCGGCGTGGGCCTTCTCGACCTCGTCGAACAGGAGGACCGTGTACGGATGGGTCCGAACGGCCTCCGTCAGCTGCCCTCCCTCCTCGTAGCCGACGTACCCGGGCGGCGCCCCGACGAGCCGCGCGACGGTGTGCTTCTCCATGTACTCGCTCATGTCGATGCGCACGAGCGCGCGCTCCGAGTGGAACAGGAACGCGGCGAGCGCCTTCGCGAGCTCCGTCTTCCCCACCCCGGTCGGGCCGACGAACAGGAACGTCCCGATCGGGCGGTTCGGGTCCCCGAGGCCGGAGCGGGAACGGCGCACCGCGCGCGCGACCGAGTCGACCGCCTCGTCCTGGCCGACGACGCGACGTCGCAGCTCCTCTTCCATGTGCAGTAGGCGGTCCTTCTCCCCGGCGAGGAGCCGGCTCACCGGCACCCCGCTCCACTTCGCCACGACCCGCGCGACGTCCTCCTCGCCGACCTCCTCGCGGAGCATGGTCGCCGCCGCCCCTCCCTGCGCCTCGCGGGAGAGCTTCTCCACCCCGCGCTGCAGCTCGGGGATCTTGCCGTAGCGCAGACGGGCCGCCGCCTCGAGGTCCCCGGCCCGCTCGGCCGTCTCCTCCTCGGCCTTCGCCCGGTCGAGCTCCGCGCGCATCGAGCGGACCCGTTCGACCTCGGACTTCTCCCGGCTCCACTGGGCCGACAGGGCGGTCTCCCGCTCCCGGAGGCCCGCGAGCTCGCGTTCGAGGTGACCGAGCCGCTCCTTGCTCGCGGGATCGCTCTCCTTCGAGAGCGCCATCCGCTCGATCTCGAGCTGACGGATCCGCCGCGAGAGCTGGTCGAGCTCGCCCGGGCGAGAATCGAGCGCGAGCCGGACTCCGGAGGCGGCCTCGTCGATCGCGTCGATTGCCTTGTCGGGGAGCCGCCGGTCGGGAATGTACCGGGCGCTCAGGGTCGCGGCCGCGACCAGCGCCGAGTCGAGGATGCGGACGCCGTGGTGCAGCTCGTACCGCTCCTTGAGCCCGCGCAGGATCGAGATCGTGTCGTCCACGGTGGGCTCGGCGACGGGGACCGGTTGGAACCGGCGCTCGAGGGCGGCGTCCTTCTCGATGTACTTGCGATACTCCTGGGTCGTCGTCGCGCCGATGCAGTGGAGCGTGCCGCGGGCGAGGGCGGGCTTGAGCAGGTTGGACGCGTCCAGCGCGCCTCCCTCCGTCGCGCCCGCGTGCACGAGGGTGTGCAGCTCGTCGATGAACAGGATCACCGCGCCGTTCGACCGCTCGACCTCCTGGAGGACGGCCTTCATGCGCTCCTCGAACTCCCCGCGGAACTTCGCGCCGGCGAGCAGCGAGCCCAGGTCGAGGGCCACGAGCCGCTTCTCCCGCAGCGCCTCGGGGACGTCCCGGGTGGCGATCCGGAGCGCGAGCCCCTCGACCACGGCGGTCTTGCCGACGCCGGGGTCGCCGATCAGCACCGGATTGTTCTTGGTCCGTCGCGAGAGAATCTGGATCACCCGGCGGATCTCCTCGTCCCGGCCGATCACCGGGTCGAGCTTCCGTTGGGCGGCGAGCTGGGTCAGGTCCTTGCCGTACTTCTCGAGCGCCTGGTACTGGGCTTCCTCGCCGCGGCCCTCGACCGGGCGATCGCCCCCCCGGACCTTCTGGAGCTCGGCCTCGAGGGCGGCCTTCCGCACTCCGAACTCCTCGAGGAGGTCGCGCGCCGGGGAGGCGACAGAGAGGAGCCCGAAGAGCAGCTGGTCGACCGTGACGTACCGGTCCTTTCGCTTGCCGGCCTGCGCCTCGGCCGCCCCCAGCACCTCGCCCAGCGTCCGGGAGAGGTACTGGTCGGACGGGGCGACGTGGTCGGCCGTGGGGCGCTCCGCCAGGCGTTCCTCCGTGCGAGAGCGCAGGGAATCGACCGGGACGCCGAGCGAGCGGAGCAGGGAGACGACCGGGCCGTCCGTTTCCGAGAGGAGCGACGCGAGAAGGTGCTCCGGCTCGACCGCCGGATGGCGCAGTTCGGAGGCGCGTTGGATCGCCCCCTCCAGGGCGAGCCGCCCGGCGTCGGTGAGCCGCTCGAGGCGCATCGCTCGCCATCCGGGAAGGTTAATTTAAGTCGCACCCCCGTCCGTCGCTGCCGTGGCCGATCTCGGGGTCCGCATCGCCGGGGTTCCGCTGCGGAACCCGTTCCTCCTCGCCTCCGGGATCTGGGGGGAGAGCGGCGAGTCCCTCGGCGGCGCCTGGTCGGCCGGCGCCGGGGGCGTCATCACGAAGTCGATCGGGCCGTCCCCGCGCCTCGGCTATCCGAATCCGACCGTCGAAACGTACGAGCGCTGGGGGATGCTCAACGCCATGGGGCTCCCGAACCCCGGGATCGACGAGTATCCCCGGGAGATCGAGGCGGCCCACGCCACCGGTGCGACCATCATCGGCTCGGTCTTCGCCGGGGATGCGGCCGAGTTCGCGCGCATCGCCGCGCGGATGGAAGCGACCGGGGTCGCGGCGCTCGAGCTGAATCTCAGCTGCCCGCACGCCGAAGGGTTCGGCACGGAGGTCGGCAGCACCCCCGAGGACGTCGAGCAGATCGTCCGGGCGGTGGTCGCGGCCGTGAAGATCCCGGTCATCGCGAAGATCACCCCCAACACCGCCGACCCGGCGGGGCTCGCCGTCGCCGCCGAGCGGGGGGGCGCCGCCGCCGTGAGCGCGATCAACACGTTGCGCGCGCTCGCGATCGACGTGCGGTTGCGTCGCCCCGTCCTCTCCCACGGCCTGGGCGGGCTGAGCGGGGCGGCGATCAAGCCGGTCGGACTCGCCTGCGTCTGGCAGATCTTCGAGAAGGTCTCGATCCCCGTGATCGGGGTCGGCGGGATCGGAACGGCCGAGGACGCCCTTGAGTACATCATGGCGGGGGCCGGCGCGGTCGAGGTCGGGACCGCGGTCGCCTTCGAGGGGATCGGGGTGCTCGGACGCCTCGCCACGGGCCTGGCGGCGCTCCTCGACGAGCTCGGGTTCGCCCGGGTGAGCGACGCGGTCGGGGTCGCGCACCAGGCCCAGCCCGCCTGACGCGGCCGAGGGGCTATATCGGCCCCCCGCTACGCCGGCCCGTGCGTCAGGTCGTGCGCGTGACCGAACGGGTCCAGGAGACGCCCTCGACGGTGACGCTGCGGTTCCCGTACGCCCCCCCCGTCGACCCGGGACAGTTCCTCATGATCTGGTTGCCGGGGGACGACGAGCTCCCGATGTCCGTCTCGTACACCGAGGGTCTCTCGAAGGGACTGACGATCAAGGCGATGGGCGAGACGACCCGTCGGGTCCAGTCGGTCGCCCCGGGTGCGGCGGTGGGGGTCCGCGGACCGTACGGCAATCGGTTCGACCTCTCGTCGCGGGAGATCCTCGTCGTGGCCGGCGGCTCGGGGGCGGCGGTCCTCGCCCCGGCGGCGGAACGGGCGCGCGCGAACGGCGCCCGCCTGACCGTCGCGCTCGGGGCGACGACGCGGTCGGAACTTCTCTTCCGGGACCGGTTCGGAACGATGGGGGCGACCGTCGAGGTCGCGACCGACGACGGCTCCGACGGGGAGCGCGGGTACGTGACCGGCGTCGCGACGCGGCTGGTCTCGGCGCGGACGTTCGATGCGATCTGGACCTGCGGGCCGGAAGTGATGATGCAGAAGGTCGCGGCGCTCGGCGCGGCGCGCGGGATCCCCGTCTCCTGCGCGGTCGAGCGGCACATGAAGTGCGCGCTCGGGATGTGCGACGCCTGCGCCCTCGGCCCCTGGCACGTCTGCGTCGACGGGCCGGTGTTCGACGCGCGCCGTCTGACGGCGTTGCCGGAGTTCGCCCGCTCGCACCGGGACCCGTCGGGCCGCCGCCGCCCGTTCTGAGGGGTTCGTCGGCGCGCCGCACCCCGGCGAGGCTCCCGCGCCGGGCGGTGACCTAAGACTTTATGCCCGGCCCGGCTACGAGCGGGCGGGGGAGTCGTTCGTGAAGGTTTTGGTCGTCAGCGGCGGGGTCATCTCGGGCCTGGGGAAGGGGATCACGACCTCTTCGCTCGGCCGCCTCCTGAAGGCCCGCGGGATCTCCGTCACGATCGTCAAGATCGACCCGTACCTGAACGTCGACGCGGGGACGATGAACCCGTACCAGCACGGCGAGGTGTTCGTCCTCGACGACGGCACGGAGGCCGACCTCGACCTCGGCAACTACGAGCGGTTCCTCGGCCAGAGCCTCTCGGGGACGCACAACCTCACCACCGGCAAGATCTACCGGTCGGTGATCGAGAAGGAGCGCAAGGGCGACTATCTCGGCAACACCGTCCAGATCATCCCGCACGTCACCGGCGAGATCAAGCGATCGATCCGCGAGGTCGCGCAGTCGGCCGGGGCGGAGGTCGTCCTGGTCGAGGTCGGCGGCACGGTCGGCGACATCGAGTCGATGCCGTTCCTGGAGGCGCTCCGGGAGCTCTCCTACGAGCTCGGCGAGGGCCACATGGCGTTCGTCCACACGACGCTCGTGCCGGTCGTAGGCCCGACCGGCGAGTCGAAGACGAAGCCGACCCAGCACTCGGTCCGCGAGCTCCGCGCGATCGGGATCCGGCCGAACATCATCATCGCCCGCGGGCCGGCGCCGCTCGCCCCCGACATCAAGGCGAAGATCTCCCTCTTCTGCGACGTCCCGCCCGAGGCGGTCATCTCCGTCCCCGACCAGTCGCTGATCTACGAGGTGCCGCTCGTCCTCGAGGCACAGGGCGTCGGCCCGCTCCTCTGCCGCATCCTCGGCCTCCCGGACCGACCGCCGGACTACACGGCCTGGAAGGAGTTCCTCGCCACGTACCGCGGCGCCGACCGCAGCGTCGAGATCGCGGTCGTCGGCAAGTACGTCGAGCTGCGCGACGCCTACCTCTCCCACTCCGAGGCGTTCCACCACTGCCAGGGGCACCTCGGGGTCGACCTCCGCCTGCAGTGGTACGACTCCGAGGACATCCCCCGCAACCCGGCGCTCGCCGCGCGGCTCGAGCGGTCGGACGCGATCCTCGTCCCCGGCGGCTTCGGGGCGCGGGGGGTCGAGGGGAAGGTCCGCGCGGTCGAGATCGCCCGCACCCACCAGATCCCGTACCTCGGGGTCTGCTACGGCTTCCAGATCGCGGCGGTGGAGTTCGCCCGGGGCGTGCTCGGCCTCGAGGGCGCGAACACCACCGAGATCGACGCCTCGTCCCCCGACCCGGTCGTCTGCCTCCTCGAGGAGCAGAAGACGCTCTCCGACCTCGGCGGGACGATGCGCCTCGGCGCGCAGCGGGTCGCCCTCGTCCCCGGCTCCCGCCTCGCCGCCGTCTACGGGAAGACCGAGATCTGGGAGCGCCACCGCCATCGGTACGAGATCAACCCCGCGTACATCGACCGGTTCCGGGCGCGCGGCCTCGACGTGACCGCGACGGCCGTCGACGGCCGGGTCGAGGGGCTCGAGATCCGGGACCATCCGTTCTTCGTCGGCGTCCAGTACCACCCCGAGTTCCTCTCGCGCCCCGAGGCGCCGCATCCGCTCTACCTCGCGTTGGTCCGGGCGGCCCTCGCCCGCAAGGAGGTGGCGACCGCTGTCGCCTCCCCGCCGGCAGTCGCGTGAGCTCAAGGGTCTCGACGGCGAGGCCGTCCGGATCGCGGGGTTCCTCGAGGAGTATCGGGCGCTCGGCGGCGTGGCGTTCGCCCTCGTCCGAGACCGGAGCGGCACGACCCAGGTCACGCTCAAGAAGGGGACGGCGGACCCCGCCCTGTTCGCGCTGCTCGAGCCGTTGCCGCGCGAGTCGGTGGTCGAGGTCGAGGGAACGGTCCTCGTCAGCCCGAAGTCCCGCCGCGGCGTCGAGCTCCTTCCGACGACCGTCCGCGTCGTGACCCGCGCCGAGTCCCCGCTGCCGCTCGGCGTCGTCGACAAGGTCGGCGCCGAGCTCGACACCCGGCTCAACCACCGCGTGCTCGACCTCCGCAAGCCCGCGGTGCGCGCGATCTTCGAGCTCCGGAGCCGGGTGACCGCGGAGTTCCGCGCCGCCTTCGCGCGCCGGGGGTTCCTCGAGATCCAGACGCCGAAGCTCCTCCGGCAGGGCGCCGAGGGGGGAGCGACGCTGTTCCCCGTCGACTACTTCGACCAGCGCGCCTACCTCGCGCAGAGCCCGCAGCTGTACAAGCAGATGCTCATCGGCGCCGGCTTCGAGCGCGTCTACGAGATCGCGCCGGTGTTCCGGGCCGAGCCGTCCGACACCGTCCGGCACGTCACCGAGATCACGATGCTCGACGGGGAGGTCGGCCCCCTCTCCGGCGCGGAGGAGCTGCGGGAGATCCTCGAGGGGATCGTCGCCGAGACGGTCCAGGGAACGAAGAGGACCCTCACCGCCGAGGAGAACCCGCTCGCGGAGCGGCTCCCCGACGTCACGACCCCGTTCCTGCGGATCCCGTTCTCCACCTGCGAGACGTGGCTCGGCCGCCCCGGCACCGAGCGGGACCTCGGCACCGAGGACGAGAAGGCGATCGGGGAGAAGGTCGCCGCGGACGGGGGCACCCCGTTCTACTTCATCACCGATTTTCCGACGGCCGTGAAGGCGTCGACGTTCTACGCCGAGCGGCAGGAGGCGAACCCGCGCCTGACCGGGTACTTCGACCTCGAGTACCGCGGTCTCGAGGTCGCGAGCGGCGGGCCGCGCGAGCACCGCCTCGAGCGGCTGATGGAGAACATCCGGGCCGCCGGCCTCGACCCGGCCGCATTCCCCGGCTATCTCGAGGCGTTCCGGTACGGCATGCCGCCGCACGGGGGGTGGGGACTGGGGATCGACCGCATCGTCCAGGCGCTCGCCGGTCTCCCCAATATACGCGAGGCGATTCTCTTCCCGCGGGACCGGTACCGGCTGGACCCGTAGCCGCGGAGAGGCGAGAGCGATGGTCGTGGGGAAGAGGGCCCTGCCCGCGCCGCCCGAGTTGCAAAGCCGCTGGGCGGCCGTCCTCGAGGAGGCCGGCCTGAGGCCCCGCATCCTCCAGATCCTCGACCGGTACCCCGAGGAGCGCTCCCTCGAAGTTCCGTTCTCCCTGCTCGACGCCGTCGACACGCCGCTCGCGGACCTCCTCCTCGAGCGCCCCGAGGAGCTCTTGGGCGCCGGGGCCCGCGCGATGCGCGAGCTCCTCCCCGCGAGCGCCCCCGAGGCGGAGAGCCTGCGGATGCGCGTCGTGGGGCTCCCTCCGACCGCCCACCGCCACATCCGCGCGATCCGGGAGACGGACCTGAACCGGTTCGTCGCGATCGACGGGATCGTCCGCCGCGTGACCGAGGTGCGCCCGCAGATCCGGGACGCGGTGTTCGAGTGCGTCGCGTGCCGGACCCAGTTCCACGAGCCGCAGGACGAGGCGTCCCTCGTCTTCCGGGAGCCGCTCGAATGCCCCGAGTCCCAGGGCGGGTGCGGAAAGACGCAGGGACGGACCCGGTTCCGCCTGGTCGCGGAGCTGTCGACGTACGTCGACGCGCAGCGGATCGAGATCCAGGAGCACCCCGAGTCGCTCAAGCACGGGGCCCACCCCCAGGGGCTCACCGCGCTGCTCACCGAGGACCTCGCGGGCCGGGTCCTCCCCGGCAATCGCATCATCCTGAACGGCGTCCTGAAGAGCTTCCAGCGGGCGAGCGCCTCCCGCGGCGGCGTGGTCCGCAACACCACGTTCGACCTCCTGGTCCTTGCGAACTCCTTCGAGTCGAAGACGCTCGAGTACACCGAGATCGAGATCTCCCCCGAGGACACCGCGCTGATCGAGCGGTTCCGCGACGACCCGACGGTCGTCGACAAGATCGTCCTCTCCCTCGCCCCGACCATCAAGGGGATGGAGGAGGAGAAGGAGGCGATCGCCCTCCAGTTGTTCGGCGGCGTGGAGAAGCGTCACTCCGACGGCGTCCGGGTGCGGGGCGACATCCACTGCCTGATCGTCGGGGACCCGGGGACGGCGAAGAGCCAGCTGCTCCGCTACATTGCCGACGTCGCGCCCCGCGGGATCTACACGAGCGGCAAGGGCGCGACCGCCGCGGGGCTCACCGCGGCCGCCGTGAAGGACGACTTCGCCGGCGGGCGCTGGGTGCTCGAGGCCGGGATGCTCGTCCTCGCCGACGGTGGCATGGCGATCATCGACGAGCTCGACAAGATGACCCCCGAGGACCGCTCGGCGATGCACGAGGCGCTCGAGCAGCAGACCGTCTCCATCGCCAAGGCCGGCATCACGTCGACCCTGAACGCGCGCTGCCCGGTCCTCGCGGCGGCGAACCCGAAGTGGGGCCGGTTCACCCCGGACCGGGGGATCGCCGAGCAGATCGACCTGCCGCCGACGCTCCTCTCCCGCTTTGACGTCATCTTCTCGATCAAGGACGTGCCGGACCAGGACCGCGACCGTCGCCTCGCGAACCGGATCCTCGCCTCCCACCGGGAGGTCGAGCGGCCGGGCGGGGTCGGGGACGACGGGGACGTCGCGCCGTTCGCCCCGGACCTTCTCAAGAAGTACATCGCCTACGCCCGCCGGACGATCCGCCCCCGCCTCTCCGAGGACGCGCTCGGGGTGCTCGAGGACTTCTACGTCCGCATCCGCCACCAGGGCGAGGAGCCGAACTCCCCGGTGCCGATCACGGCCCGGCAGCTCGAGGCGCTCGTCCGCCTGAGCGAGGCCGCCGCCCGGGCGCGCCTCTCGAGCACGGTGACCCCGGACGACGCGCACCGCGCGGTCCGCATCATGGAGAACTTCCTGCGGCGCGTCTCGATGACGACCGAGGGGAAGTACGACATCGACCTCACCCAGACGGGCGTCAGCCACAGCCAGCGCGAACGGCTCGACATCGTGATGCGGATCATGCGGGAGCTGCAGGAGGCGCACGGCGGCCACTTCTCCCCCGAGCAGTACCTCGAGGCGTCCCAGAAGGCGGGGATCCCCGCCCCGAAGGCGGACGCCCTGCTTCAGTCGCTGCGCAACCAGGGTGAGATCATCGAGGCGCGCCCCGGTCAGCTCCAGCTCGTCCGGTTCTACTAGCCGACGCCGCCGCGCGGCCCGCTCATATACCCCCGTCCGCCATTCGGCGGCCCGAGCGATCGATGGCCAGCGGGGGAGGGGAGTTCGTCATGCGGGTGCACCGGGTCCGGGCGGAGGTCGTCGTCGCCGCCTGCGACGCCGAACTGCTCGGGCGGGAGCTGCCGGTCGGGGAGAAGGGCCGCACGGTGACGGTCTCGAGCCAGTTCTACGGGGAGCGCCGGGTCTCCCGCGAGGAGCTCGTCTGGGCGCTCGCCCGGGCGACGATCGCGAACCTGCTCGGCGACCGGGTCCTTCGGCTCGCGCAGGAGGAGGGGTACATCGCTCCCGGCGGAGCGGGCGAGCTCGGAGGGGTCCCGCACGCCCAGATCTTCTCCGTGGCCCACTGACGCGCCGGAGCGACGATGACCGACCCGGAGTTCTGCGTCGTCTGCGGCCGCACCGGCCGGGCCCTCACCGACGGGCTCTGCCCGGACTGCGCGGCCGACCGCAAGACCCTCGTCTCCGTCCCGGAGCACGCGGAGGTCGTGCTCTGCCCGACGTGCGGGGCGCGGCTCCACGGGCGGCACTGGGACGGCACGGGAAAGAGCTCCGTCCTCACCGCCGAGGACCTCGCGCCGTTCCTGGTCTACGACCCCGAGACGACGTTGCGGACGGTCCGTTGGGAGGAGGTCAAGACGACCGCCACGACCCGGGAGCTCCTCGGCGCCGCCTCGGTGGAGTTCCGGGGCGTCGCGCGGGACGTCGAGCTTCGCTTGTCCGTGCGCACCGTCCACCGGACGTGCCCGGCGTGCAGCCGTCGCAGCGGCCGGTACTATACCGCGATCGTGCAGCTCCGCGGCTCGGGCGACAGCCGCGCGGAGCGCGCGCGGGAGCTGCGCGCCCGGCTCGAGGTCGTCTGGGCGGCGATCGTCCGCGAGGCGCGCCACGACTGGAAGGACGCCTGCTCCTGGCGGGAGGAGCTTCCCGAGGGATGGAACTGCTACTTCACCGAGACCCTCGCCGCGCGATCGATCGCGCGGCTCGCCCGCCAGAAGTTCGGGGCGAAGATCACGGAGTCGGCGAGCCTCTACGGCCGCAAGGACGGCCAGGACCTCTACCGGGTCACGTTCTGCCTTCGGTTCCCTCCGGGCGTCGGCGCGAGCGCCGGCGGCGCGCCCGTCGAACCATAGACTTAAGAGCCGAACCTCGCGTCGCTCGGGTCGAGTAGAGGGGCGCGCCTCCATGATGAAAAAGAGCGGGATTCTCCGGCGCCATCACGGGACCGACACGTTGGAAGAGGGGTCGTTCGTCGACCTCGGATCGATGCAGTTCGAGGACGAGGCGGCGGGCCTTGCGGGGGCGAAGGGCACGGTGCGCCTCGCCGAGATCCTGCGGTTCGACGACCTCCACCAGATCTCCAAGTTCGCCTACCAGGGCGACATCGTGCTGCTCGACTATACGTCGATCGCGAACGACCAGATCGCCGTCAAGCGGATGAGCATAGACTTGAAGAACGTCACGAAGGATACGGGGGGCGATGTCGCGGGGATCGCAAAGAACCTGCTCTGCATCACGCCCGCCGGAATTCGCATCGACCGCCAGAAGATCCGTCCCTCGTTCTAGGGGCGCGGGGGGACCGTGAAGGTCCCCGTCGACCGGCGGGACGCCGTCGAGGCGGCCGCCGACGCGATCGTCACCGGCCTGTTCGAGCGCGGCGAGAAGGACGAGACGTTCCCGAAGAACCTCGCGCGGGAGGAGACCGCCTCCCGCGGCCTCATCTCCGCCGCGTGGAAGCGCAAGGAGATCCGCGGCAAGCGCCGCGAGCTCACCGTCTTCCACCGTCCCGACACCCGCGGGCGCATCCTGGTCGTGGGGCTCGGCCCGAGGGCCCGGTTCGACGCGGAGGTCGTGCGCCGGGCCGCCGCCGAGGCGGTTCGGGCGCTGAAGGGCAAAGGGGCTCGGACCGTCGCCTTCCGCCTGCCCGCGTTCGCGGCGGAGGGGCTCCCCGCCGAGGCGGCCGCCCGGGCGATCGTCGACGGTGCCGTCCTCGGCGCCTACGAGTTCGTGAAGTACCGGTCGACGAGCGACGGGGGGGTCGAGGAGGCGGCGATCCACCTCGGCGAGGAGCTTGCGCGCGAGGAGGCGCTCGTGAAGAAGGCGACGGCGGACGAGCTGGCGCTCGCGGAGACCGTCGTCTGGACGCGGGACATCGCGAACCTGCCCCCCGATACGGCGACCCCCGAACGGCTCGCGGAGATCGCTCGGGGGCTCGCCAAGGAGTTCGGTCTCAAGGTCACCGTCTTCGACGAGAAGAAGCTCGCGGAGATGGGCTGCGGCGGGATGCTCGCCGTCGGCTCGGGGTCGTCGCACCCTCCGCGGATGATCGTCCTCGAGTACCCGGGCGGCTCGCGGCGGGGCCGGACCGTCGCGGTCGTCGGCAAGGGGATCACGTTCGACTCGGGCGGGATCTCGCTGAAGCCGGGGCCCCGCATGGGCGAGATGAAGTTCGACAAGTGCGGGGCGGTCGCGACGCTCGGCATCCTGCGGGCCGCGGCGACCCTCGAGATCGCCCCGCGGGTCGTCGGGGTCCTCTGCTGCGCCGAGAACCTTCCGAGCGGCTCGGCGTACCGCCCCGGGGACGTCGTCCGGACCTTCAACGGCAAGACGATCGAGATCCTGAACACGGACGCGGAGGGCCGCGTCGTCCTCTCGGACGGCCTCGCCTACGTCGCGCAGACGTACAAGCCGGACGAGATCATCGACCTCGCGACGCTCACCGGCGCCGAGGTGGTCGCGCTCGGCGACGACACGGCCGGCCTCGTGACGACGGACGAGCGCCTCGCCCAGGGGCTGCTCGCCGCGTCGGCGCTGACCGGCGAGCCGCTCTGGCGGATGCCGCTCACCGACTTCCACCGGGAGATGGTCAAGAGCGAGGTCGCGGACGTGCGCAACTCGACCGAGATCCCCGTCGCCGGGATGCTCACCGCGGCGGCGTTCCTCGAGTCGTTCGTCGGGGGCGTCCCGTGGGCCCATCTCGACATCGCGGGGCCCGCGTACACGAACGTCCTGACGCGCCGCTGGCAGCCGCCGTACCAGGGCGTGGGCGCCACCGGCTTCGCCGTCCGCCTCGTGACCCGCTACCTCGAAGGGGCGTCCACGACCCGCCCGTAGCGGTGCCCCGGCCCCGTCCGAGCGGGCCTACGCCGCGACGATCTGCACGCTCTCCCCGCCGTGGCGGGTGGCGCGCGGCCGGACCTCGCAGAAGAGCGGGGTGTGGTAGCCGCCCCCGGTGACCAGCGCGACCCCGACGGGGAGCGACTGGATCATGTCGGTCATCCCGGCGGTGAGCCCCTCGATCGACTGGGCGATCGCCTTCAGGTCGAGCGGATTCGTCACCTGCAGGATCAGCTGCGTGTTGCACTGCGACAGCACGCTCTTGTCGATCCGCGCCGCCCGCTGCGTGACGACGCACAGCCCGAGCCCGAACTTCCGGCCCTCGCTCGCGATGTTCTTCAGCACCCGCGAGCAGCTCGCGGTCCCCTGCTGCGGCGCGAAGTTGTGCGCCTCCTCGATGACGAGGAACAGCGGCGGGATCTTCCCCTTCTTGCGGTTCTCGAACAGGGTCGCGGCGATCCGCGCCACGACGAGCTCCTGGACGTCGGGCGTGATCCCGCGCAGGTTGACGAGCGTCGCGTCGCCCTTCCGGACGAGGTCGTTCAGGCTCGTGCCGACCGGCCCGAGGAGCTTCGTCTGCTCGACGTACTCGAGGCGCTCGTGCAGCATCTCGGCCGTGGCGCCCTCCTCGCCCTCGGCGGCGCGCACGAGGTCGCGGACCGTGAACTCGGGGTTCGCGGTCGCGACCCGCTCGATCAGCTGCTTCAACGGGGCGAGGTAGGACTTCACGTTCGTGAGCCCCATGAAGACGAGGAGCTCGCGCGGGTCGATGTTCCGCAGCGAGAAGGTGAGCGGCTTCGCCTGCGGGTTCAGGGAGACGTCGGGGGAGTACTCCTGGACCTGGCGGGCGAACCCCTGCGACTCCACGCCGAAGCGGTCGTGGCGGTGGTCCTTCTCCGCCGGGACCCGGAGCGACCCGTACTCGCCGTGCGGGTCGATGATGACGCACGTGACCTTGTGCCGCAGCAGCTCCTCGATCAGGACGCCGAGCAGGTAGCTCTTCCCGCCGCCGGTCTTCGCGAGCACGCTCACGTGGCGCTGCACGAGCTGATTGATGTCGAGCTCGACGCGCAGGGAGTGGTTGCGGAGCAGCCCGACGTACGCGCCGGTGTTCGTCCGGTGCTTGAGCCCCAGCACCTCGGCGATGAGCGGCTCCTCGGCGCGGAAGACGTGGGCCCCCGGACGGAACGGGATCGTCGGGCACTTGACGACCCCGCCGTCGTCGCGGTAGCCGATGATCCGCGCGATGCCGAGGAGGCTCTGGTGGATGGAGGCGTCGTCGCCCGTTCCGAGCGACTCGGCCCGCTCGAGGTTGAGATCGCTCTTGCGGTGGAGATCGTCGAGCTGGCAGAGGACCTTGCCGTGCAGTTCGTCCTCGACCGCGAGGTAGTCGCCGCGCTCCACCGGGCTCAACAGGTTGAGCTGGAACTGGCCGAGACCGACGTCCCCGTAGATGCGGCCGACCTCTTCCACGGCCGATCGACCGGGGCCCTCGAATATTAGTATGACGCGGCAGACGAAACGCTCCCCCGGAGTCGGCTGGGAGCCTTTATATCGCGCGGACCTGTCGAATCGCTCCCTGCACCGGGGAGGCTCCGGCGGCGGGACGCTGGCCGTTTGACCGACGCGATCGAAGAGCTCGAGAAGAAGCGGGCCGAATGCAACGCCCGGGCGGACGACGCCCGCGCCCAACGTGACCGTCTCAACCAGGAGGCACGCGCCGCCGCGGAGGAGCGGTCCCGGACCCTCGACGAGATCCACGACAAGAGCGGGGAAGCGCAGGAGCATCGGCGCCACCGCGACGCGCTCAACGTCGACGTGCGCGAGGCGAAGCGCCTGCGCGAAGAGTGGAACCGGAAGTTCCAGGAGCTCGGCGAGCAGGTCCAGGAGCTCAAGCGGAACCGGCCGCCGCGCACCGGTGCCGTGCCGGTCTGGCGCCTCAAGAAGGAGCTCAAGGAGCTCGAGTTCCGCCACATGACGACCGCCCTGACCGGCGACCAGGAGAAGCGCCTCATCGAGGAGATGAAGCGGCTCGAGGCGGCGATCCGCGACCAGGACGACCAGCTCCGCCAGGACCCGAAGGTCGAGGAGACGCTGAAGGCGTTCGCCGAGGCACGGACGGAGGCGGAGAAGCACCACGCCCGCGTCGGCGAGCTCGCCGAGGCCGCCCAGCGCGAGCACGAGACGATGGTCGCGCTGTACGAGACGGTCGACGACCTCCGCCGCAAGGCGGACGACGTGCAGGCGAAGCTCATCGAGGTGAAGACGCGGGCCGACGAGGCCCACCGCGGGCACATCAGCGCGATCGAGGAGGTCCGGGACCTCGAGAAGCTGCTCTACGCCGCGCGCGGCGGACGCGCCCCCGCGAGCTGGTCGGCGGTCGAGCCGCCCCGCGAGGAGGATTTCCTCGCCCGGCTCAAGAAGGGAGAGAAGGTGTCGACGCAGGACCTGCTCGAGCTACAGAAGAGCGGCCGCCCGTAGCGCGAGGACGCCGTGCCGATCTCCTCCGGGGAGGCCGAGATCGACGCCGTCCTGTTCGACCTCGACGACGTCCTCGTTCCGTTCCACACGCAGGCCGCCTGGCAGTGGGCCTGGCATCCGCAGGGGCCCCCGCTCGGCGAGCGCCGCGTCCAGGCCGCGCTGAAGCGCTCGCTCAAGGCGTGGGACCGGCGCCGATGGCAGGGGGTCACCGGCAAGGCGCCGCCCGCGGACGCCGCGGCGCTCACGGACCACCTCACGCAGACGCTCCGGGAGCTCGCGGGCCGTCCCCTGCCGCCGGAGGAGGAGGCCGCGGTGGTCCGGCGCATCCTGCATCCGGCCGGGGAGATCGAGCGGTTCGCCGACACCGCTCCGGCGCTCGCCCGTCTCGCCGCCCGGGGGATTCGCTGCGGGACCGTCACCCCGCTCCCCGAGGAGAGCGCCCGGTGGATGCTCAAGCGCGCCGGTCTTCCCGAGGCCCTTTTGCTCGGGACGGGGGGCGGGGAGGCCCCGGTCGTGCCGGACCGCGCGGCGTTCCGCGCCGCGGTCGACCGGCTGGGAAGCACGCCGGCGAAGACGGCGTACGTGGGGGACCTGTTCTGGAGCGACGTGCGGGCCGCCCATCGGGCCGGGCTCGTCGCGTTCCTGCTCGACCGACCCGACGCGAACCCGGGGGTCGCGATCGGACGGATGCGATCCCTCGGGGAGATTGAAGCGACGATCGAACGCGGCCCAGGGCCGCCGCCGGGCGAAGGCTCCGGCTCGCCGGACGGAGCGTCCTCGCCGTCCGCCGGTTCGGAACGTATATAGAGGGTGCCGCGGTGCCCGGCCCGGCGATGTCCCTTCGGTACGTTAAGATCGACCAGGGCGAGCTCCGCCAGATCAAGGAGCTCTACGAGGGCGTGATGTCGCACGCCTGCCACGGTCTGTTCTTCAAGGAAGGCTCGGTGATCGGCACCGACATGGCCGAGGAAGCGCTCAAGGACCGGGCCCACTTCTTCGAGCGCGCCTCGCACATTCTGGTCGAGCGCGGATGGGTCGAGGAGATCCGCTTCTCCGAGCACGAGGTCGTCGCGAAAGGGTCGATCGAGGTCTCCCCGAGCGACATTCCGACCTGCCACCGCCTCCGGGGCATCCTTCGCGAGTTCTACGAACGTTTTAAGGGGGGGCGCGTTAAATGCACCGAAGAGGCCTGTACCAGCACCGGTCAGAAGGAATGCCGTTTCCACGTGGAAGAAGTTTGAGGGGAAGGAGCGATGATGGCAACCGGTAACGTCGGCACGGTGATCAAGGACCTCAAGACCCGCATCGGCGGGATCGCAACGGCGCTCGTGTCGCGCGACGGTCTCGTGCTGTACGCGGACGTCCCCGCCGGGGTCTACACCGAGACGTTCGCCATCATGTGCGCCACCATCCTCGGCGCGGCCGCGACCGCGAACACCGAGCTGAACCGGGCCCCGCCCGAACGGATCGTGGTCGAGGGGAACGACTCGAAGACGATCATCGTCGGCAGCGGCAAGAAGGCGTTGCTCGTCGCCGTCGTCGACCAGGCCGCCGACGTTGCGAAGATCCTCGGCGAGGTCGTCAAGGTCGCCGACCTCCTGAAGGCGAACTAGGCCGGCCCGGGCGCGCCGCTCGGCGCTAGCCGACCGATCCCGTCCACGGTTCCGTGAGACGGCGACCTTCGCCGATCACGACCCGGAACAGGTAGCCCGCGAACGCCGCCGTGAGGCGGGCCCAGGCGATCGGCCCCTTCTGCCCGGAGAGCAAGCGTCGGACCCGATACCGGCCCCACAGGTTGCCGTGCTTCTCGGTGAGCTGCTTGCGGCCGTAGCCGTTCCAGAACGCCTGGTAGAGGAACCGGACGAAGTTGTCGCGCATGTGGTGGTAGACCAGCGCGGTCCCGAGGTACCGGATCGAGGCGCCCGCGTCGACCGCCCGGAGGTTCAGGTCGATGTCCTCCGCCGTGATGAAGCGCGGGTCGAAGCCGTGGAGCTTCAAGAACAGCGCGCGGTCGTAGGCGAGGTTGCACGACGGGTAGGTGACGTCGAAGCCCCCCTGGTACAGCTCGACCCGCTCGAGCTGGCCGTACTTCGGCTTGCCGACCGCGACCGTCTGTCCCGCGATCACCGCGCCCGGGGCGAGCGCCGCGCGCAGCGTGCCGAGCCACTGGGAGTCGGCGAAGCAGTCGCCGTCGATGAACGCGACGAACGCTCCGCGCGCCTCGCGGACCCCTTCGTTCCGGCCGACCCCGCGGGAGCCCGGACGGCGGAAGATCCGCAGGAGCCCCGGGTGCGAGCGCGCGAACTCCTCGGCGATGGCGACCGTGCGGTCGCGGCTCTCCGAGTCGACGAGCACGATCTCGAACGGCCCTTCCTGGACCGCGAGGCTGTCGAGCAGGCGCCCGAGGTGCGCCTCTTCGTTGCGGACGGTGGTGACGACCGAGATCAGGGGGCCGCCGGCGGACTCACTTCCCAATGTCCATCACGACGACGTCCTTGACCGCCCGCATGCTCTTGAAGGGGAGCACGAGCCGGCCGGTCGCGTCGCTCTGGAAGAGGCGCTGCTCGACGTCCTCGCTCGGGGTGACGAGGACGTGGGCGATCCCGCCCGTCAGGGTGTCGACGACGAAGTTGTCGATCATGCCCAGGATCTGGCCGTCGTTCGTCATCACGGTCTTGCCGCGGAGCTCAGTGAGGAACTTGCGCATGGAAGGGCGCCTCGGGGTGCCATGGGCGGGCGGGCGTATTTAATCGTTGGCGGGAATCGGCAACGGCGTGCGCGCGCGCGAGGGCTGACGACAAACTCGGACGCGACCCGCGCCTTCCGCTCCCCAACGCTTATATCGGGTACCCGGGTCGGAGCCGACCCGTCCATGGCCCGCCGTGTAGGTAAGCAAAACCCCGAGCTGGTGCGGCTCCTGATCGAGCTGCGCCGCACGGCCCGCGCGCACCACGCCCCGCTCTGGGCGTCCGTCGCGGAGCGCCTCGAGCGGGCCCGGCACTCGGTGGAGCCGGTCAACGTCTCGGCGCTCGAGCGGATCGCCGCCGCGGGGGAGACGGTCGCCGTCCCGGGGAAGATCCTCGCCGACGGGCAGCTGTCGAAGGCCCTCACGGTCGGCGCGTTCGCGTTCTCCGCGGGCGCCCGCGAGAAGATCCGGGCGGCGGGCGGCTCCGCCGTCTCGCTCCATGCGCTCCTCAAGTCGAAGCCCGAAGGGGCGGGGGTCCGGCTGCTTGCCTAACCCGTCCCCGGCGCCCACCCCCACCGTCGTCGACGCGAGCGGCCTCGTCCTCGGCCGCGCCGCGAGCGTGATCGCGAAGCGGCTCCTGAACGGCGAGTCGATCGTGGTCGTCAACGCCGAGCAGAGCGTCGTCACGGGCGGCCGGAAGCTCGTCCTCGACACCTACACCGCGGCCCGCGCGCGCGGCTCCGTGCGCAGCGGCCCGCATTTCCCGCGGAACCCGGACCGGATCTTCCGCCGGACCGTCCGCGGCATGCTCCCCCATCTCAAGACCCGCGGCAAGGTCGCGTTCGACCGCCTCGAGGTGTTCATCGGCGTTCCCGAGGAGTGGAAGGGGACGAAGGCCGAGACGCTCGCGGAAGCGAAGGCCCGCCCCGCCCTCCGGACCCCCCTCACGCTCGCGGACATCAGCCGGCTGCTCGGAGCCCGCGTATGAAGGCCCCGACCGTGGTCCTGGCGACCGGCAAGAGAAAGTCGGCCGTCGCCCGGGCGACGATCCGGCGCGGGAACGGCCTCGTCCGGTTCAACGACCGTCCGCTCGAGATCGTCGAGCCCGAGCTCGTGCGGCACAAGATCCAGGAACCGCTCATGATGGTCGGGGACCGCGCGAAGGGCCTCGACATCTCCGTCCAGGCGAGCGGCGGCGGGATCGTCGGGCAGGCGTCCGCCGCGCGGACCGCCGTCGCCCGGGGCCTGGTCGCGTGGATGAAGGACGCGGAGCTGCGCGAGACGTTCAAGCGGTACGACCGCTCGCTGATCGTGAACGACCCCCGGCGCAAGCTTCCGAAGCGCCCCGGCGGCCGCGGCGCGCGCGCCCGGCGGCAGAAGTCCTACCGTTAGGCGGGAGGCGACGAGAGCCCCATGACGATGATGGTGCCGGTCCGCTGCTTCACCTGCGGGGCGGTGATCGGCCAGCACTGGGACGAGTACCGCGAGCGCACCTCCCGGGGCGAGCCCGCGGGCGCCGTGCTGGACGGGCTCGGGCTCCAGCGCTACTGCTGCCGGCGGATGCTCCTCACCCACGTCGACCTGCTCGACGAGGTCGGCCCCTACGGCTGAGCGCGGGCTGCGCTCCGTCACCGGATCGTAGAAGAACGGAAGGGGTTGTTCGGGGCCGCTCGCGCGGCCCCGACGTTCGGCCTACCTACGCGTCGTCGTCGTCCTTCGCTTCGGTGTCGGGCTTCTTCGAGCCGCGCTCGAGCCCGCCGCGTCCGGTCGACCGGCCGCCGCCCGCCTTACGGGAGGGGCGCCGCGTCCACCAGATCAGGAGAACGATCGCCACGATCACGACCGCGGCGATCGCCCCGTACTCGAGGGCTTCCGTGGCCGGGTTCGTGTGGATCGAGATCGACAACGCCGCGACGCTGGACGAGCCGTGGTAGTCCGGGTGGAACTCGTTCGTCGCGGTCGCGTTGGCGTAGAGGACGTAGTTGCCCGTGAACGACGGGGTCCACGTCATGACGGCGCGCACGGTGTGGTTCTTCCCGAGGTCGACGGGGACGCTCTTCGCCCACGGCACCGAGACCGGGGTGCCGCTGGAGTAGTTGTAGAACGTCGTCGGGCTCGTGATGTACTTGTCCGCGCCGGTGCCGGACGCCGACTTGACGTACCAGACCACGGCGACCGAGTCGGCGGTCGACTTCGAGCCCCCCTGGTTCG
Source organism: Thermoplasmata archaeon (assembly GCA_035499455.1). Classification (GTDB taxonomy): domain Archaea; phylum Thermoplasmatota; class Thermoplasmata; order Lutacidiplasmatales; family UBA184; genus Lutacidiplasma. The sequence goes on from DATJYS010000005.1 coordinate 707,249, forward strand.
TGACGTTCACCCAGAACGTCGCCGACTTCCCCTGCGTGAGGGACGTCGGCCCCGTCAGGGTCGCGGCGAACATCACCGGGCGGGTCGTGGCGTTCGGGGAGACCGTCAGGGAGAACGTCTTGTTGGCCATGTTACCGTTCTCGTCCGTGATGGTCAGGTTGATCGTGTACGGGTTCGTCTCGGGCATCAGGGTGAACACGGGGTACGGCTTCACCGAGTGCACGACGTCGACCGGGAAGGCGAGGGACGTGTTGTTGCCGTTGGTGACGTTCCAGGAGTAGGTGACGATCGTCCCGTTGTTCGGGTCGACGGCGCTCGCCGCGTTGAGCTCGATCTTCGCCGTGCCCCCGGCCCCTTCCGTGATCGCGTTCCCCGCGATCGGCTTGCCGGCGCCGTTGAGGACGGTGAAGGCAGAGGTCGGGGCCTGCGTGTCGACCACCAGGATCGGGAGCGTGACCGTCGATGACGTGCCGGTCGCCGACCAGACCGTGAGGGTCAGGTTGTACTCCCATCCGAACGTGCCCGCGCTCAGCGGCACCAGCGTCCCGCCGACGTCCAGGTCGCCCTGGATGTACTTGCCGGTGCCGATCGTCTTCGGCGGCGAGAAGTCGACCGACCAGTTCGCGCTCACGTTGCCGCCGCTCGCGACGGTAAAGTTCGCGGACTGGTGGACGGCCTTCGTCGCGACCAGCGAGAACGCGGCGACGGAGAGCGGGTTCCCGACGGGGCGCGTGGAGTTGTTCGCGGTGAACGAGAGCGTCGTGCTCCAGTTGATCTCGAGGTACGGCTTCACCCCCGCGAGCTTCATCTCGGCGGCCGTGGCGTTCGAGGAGATCACCGCGGTCGGCGTGCTCGTCAAGACCCAGACGGTGAAGTTCGTGGAGTTCGTCTGCCCGCCCGACGTCGTGATCGTCAGCGTGCCGTGGTCGGCGTCGGTGTTCGTCGGGAAGTTCGTGGTCGGCGTCGCGACCGTGTAGGTGTGGTTGTAGGCGCCGGACGCGTTCGCCGTGTGCACGATCGGGGTGCCGTCCCCGAAGTTCCACGTGAACATCGAGCCGTTGGTCGAGCTTCCGTACTTCGAGTTCGCGGCGCTGAAGGAGGCGGGCTCGTTGAGCCCGAGCACGACCGTGTAGTTCCCTTCCGAGTCGTTCAGCACGTTCGCCGAGGAGAAGGTGAAGTTGGTCGAGGTGACGTTGACGACCGGGGTCACGGACGCGGCCTTCACGATGACGAACTTCACGCTCGCCGACGCGGTCGAGGCCGCCGTCGAAGAGAGCGTGAACGTCCCCCAGGTGCCGCTCGGCCCCGTCGGGGTCAGCGTCGTGTGGACCGGGGCGGTCGTGTCCGCCGAGAGGACGTAGCCCGTGGGGAGCACGATCGAGTAGTTGAAGACGAGCGAGCTCGAGGCCGGGTGCTGGAACGTGAACCCGAGCGAGTAGGTCGACGAGTTCTTCGAGAGCGTCCCGTTGAGCGCGTACGTCTCCGCCCACTTGTACGTCAGGTTCGCGCTGCTCGTCTGGTTGCACGAGACCGCGCATCCCGACGTGAAGCCGGCGAGCGTCTGCGCCGTGGTGAACGGAACGAATGGCGTCGCGTTCAAGGTCATCGCGGCCTGGGTCGGCAGGAACGACGGTCCGCGCGCGTTGAGGTACGCCTGGACCTCCGCCGCATCCGCCGCGGGGAACGCGAGGGCGTGGTTGTAGTCGAGGCCGAGCTGCGCCCAGAGCTGCCCGACGGTCGCGTTCGGCAGGGACGGGACGACCGAGTCGTTGCCCAGGTTCGCGAACGTGGTGACGTTCAGCGAGCCCGTCCCGGTCGCGGTGTCGATCCCGGAGAAGTTGAGCGTCGTGGTGTAGACCCCCATCGAGCTGGGCGCAATGTTGCCGACGACGACGTTGCGCTGGAGTCCCCCCGGATGGTTGACGAGCAGGGGGTACCAGGTCGTCTCGTAGCCGTTCGCCGCCAGAAGGACGTCGAACCGCTGCGCGCCGTGGCTGAACCCGGCCGGATACGTCGTGAGCGAGTAGTAGCCGCCGGCGGGGGTCGGGGTCGAGTAGATGAAGCCGTTCGTCGGGTCGAACAGGGTCGCGTTCCCGCTCGCGGCGACGCGTCCGAGGGTCGAGTTGATCCATCCGGAGACGGAGAACGCGTACAGCACCGGGTTCACGAGCGCCGGGGTCGGGGTGGCGATCGTCAGCTGCGAGGTGTTCGTGTAGGTGTCCTTCCCCGAAACGTGGACCGCCTGGAGCAGCCAGTGGCCCCACGGGACCTTCAAGGTGTACTCGCCGCTCGCGTTCGTGGTCGTGTTGGAGAGGACGAGGCCGTTGTAGTCCGCGTCCAGGAGGTCGACCGTCGCGCCCGAGACCGGGAGGCCGCCCTGGTGGACGGTGCCGTTCTGGGTCGCGTTGTACGGGAGCACCAGGACGTTCGGGATCGTCGTCGCGAACTCCTTGTTCGTCAACTCGGCGCCCGTGAAGTAGTCGTACGTCGGGTTCTGGTCCTGCGGCAGGACGGCGCACTTGGTGCACTTCCCGACGCTGACGTTCGTCTCCGTCGGGACGATCAGCTTCCAGTACCCCGGCCCGAGCCCGTTGCTGGTGCTCGCGCTCGTGAACGTGAAGACGCCGCCCGCGCCCGTGACCGCCTTGTACGTCGTGCCCGTGGCCGCCGAGACGAGGTCTACCGTGACCCCGGAGGGGACCGGCGGAGCGGAGTGTCCGCCCGGCTGGTCGACATACCCGGTCAGCGTATAGGTGCTCGCGGCGGGGCTCGGGGCTGCCGTCCCGGTCGCGATCGCGCTCAGGAAGAGCACGAGCACGAGCGCGCAGAGGGCAGCGCGGTGCAAAAGGCGGACCAACTGTTCCACGTCTCCCGTTCGGTATCCCTCGTTTTATCGAGGGCGGCGCGGCGAACCTAGCTCCGCTACATATAGCTTGCCCAAGCGGAAACGCCCTCGGTTCGCCGCCGGCGGACGCGCTAGCGGTAGATCGCTTCGACCGGCTCCTCGCGGCGCTTCGCGACCCGCTCGCGGAGGAGGTGCTTTTCGAACTCTTCGTAGAAGCGCAGGACCTCGGGATCGCACGACGGGCGGACCTGCTTCATCGCGGCATCGAAGTGCGCCCGGGTGACCTTCGACGCCTTCAGGCTCTCCCGGATCGCGGTGAGCCCGGCCTCCCGGCAGAGCGCCGCGATGTCGCTCCCGACGTACCCTTCGGTCTTCGCGGCGAGGTCGGCCAGGTCGACGTCGTCCGCGAGCGGCATCCGGCTGGTGTGCACCGTGAAGATCTCGAGGCGCCCGCCCGCGTCGGGCGGCTCGACGTACAGGAGCCGGTCGAAGCGGCCGGTCCGGAGCAGCGCCTCGTCCAGGATATCCGGACGGTTCGTCGCGGCGATCACCAGCACCCGTTCCAGGGACTCGAGCCCGTCGATCGAGGTGAGGAGCTGGTTCACGATCCGCTCGGTGACGCCGCTCGACGTCTGCAGGCCGCGGCGCGGGGCGATCGAGTCGATCTCGTCGATGAAGACGATCGACGGGGAGGCCTGACGGGCCTTCTTGAAGATCATCCGGACCGCCTTCTCGCTCTCGCCGACCCACTTGCTCATCACTTCGGGGCCCTTCACCGAGATGAAGTTCGCCTGGCTCTCGGTCGCCGCCGCCTTCGCGAGAAGGGTCTTCCCGACCCCGGGGGGCCCGTAGAGCAGGA
>DATJYS010000006.1:0-24282 GCA_035499455.1 Thermoplasmata archaeon
AGAACCGGCGGAGGTCGCGCGGCTGGTCCGGTCGGCCGAGACGACGCTCGGCGCCTCCACCGTCTGGCTGGGACCCAGCCCTCCCCTCGACCTCCTCCCGTTCAACGCGGCGGTCGAGAAGCTCGCGCTGCTCCCCGCGCTCGCGGAGGAGCTCCGCCGATGACGGTCTTCCCGACCCAGGAGATCGGCAGCCTGCCGAAGGCGACCCCCGAGACGATCGACGCATGGTCGGCGCGCGTCCGGCTGGAGCACGACACGCCCGGAACGCCGTTGGCGGAGCGCCGGTCGCGGTTCAACCTCGCCCTGCTGCGCGCCGCCGGCCTCGACCGGATCTACGACGGCGAGGCCCACCGGATCGAGATGTCGGAGCACCCGTTCCGGTCGATCCGCGGCGCGGAGTTCGTCGGCCACGTCCGCTCGTTCGACAACAAGTACTTCCGCAAGGCCGCGGTCCGCGCCCCGGTCGCTCTCGACCACCCGTACCACCGCGACGAGTTCCGCTCCGTCCTCGCCTCCGTCGGAAGCTCCCGGGCCGACGCGCTCAAGGTCCCGGTCACGGGGGCGTACACGCTCTCGGAGTGGACGTTCAACGACTACTATCTCGGTCGGCAGCCGGATCGGTACCACCGGGCCGGCCGGGCGAGCGCGCAGCGGGAGCTCGTGCTGGCGATCGCGCGGGACGTCCTGCGGCCCACCCTTCAGGACCTCGTCGGCCTCGGGGCCCGGCTGATCCAGATCGATGAACCGGCGCTGGGCACGCACCCGGACGAGACCGCGCTCGCGGTCGATGGGTTCGAGACGGCCGTGCGCGGCCTCGACGCCGAGTTCACGATGCACCTCTGCTACTCCGACTACCCCCGGCTCCTGCCGGCGATCCTGGAGGCGAGGTCGTGCCGGGAGTGGGCGCTCGAGTTCGCCAACCGGGACGTGCCGGGCCGGGACGCCTACGCGCTGCTCGCCGAGCTGCGGGAGTACGGCGACACCCGCCGCATCGGGCTCGGCGTGCTCGACGTGCACCGGGACGCGATCGAGCCGGTCGCGCTCGTCACCGACCGGATCCTGCGGGCGAGCCGCCATCTCGGGGACCCGGACCGGATCCGGGTGAACCCGGACTGCGGGCTCCGGACGCGCTCCTGGGACGTGATCTGGGCGAAGCTGACCCATATGACCCAGGGCGCCGCGAAGGCGCGCGAGCAGCTCGCGACGGGGTAGGCGACCGACCCCGTCGTTACGGCGAGGAGAGCGACGTGACGTTGAAGTAGAGCACGTAGTAGCCGAGGCTGCTCTCGGGGATCGTTACCGTCGAGTAGACGAACCCCTCGAGGCCGATCGTGCTTCCCGTGTTGCCCGAGGCAAGGAACGGGAGCGGGCCGACGAGCGGTTCGGAGTAAGACTCGCCCGCGGCGGTGTAACAACAGAGCGTCGCAAGTTTGAAGACGCTCTGGTCAGAGCCGCTGATGCCGAGCTGAGGTAGCGAGATGTTCTGGTCGGTGGAAGCCGTGTTCGTGACGTTGAAGAAGAACAGGATCCCGATCGTGGGGGTCGTCTGCGTGGAGATCGGGTGCAGGGTCTGGCACGCCGCCCCGCAGAGGTCCTGGTGCTGGAGCGCCACGAAGTAGCCGGACTGCCCCCCCGTGTAGACGATGTTCGCCCAGACGTGGTCGATCTGTTCGTCGTACGGGTTCAGGTTCGGGGGGGTCGGACCCGAGGCCCCGCCGTGGTGCGGCGACAGCGAGAGGACGCCGGAGAGGACCGCGACCTCGATCACGACCGCCGCCACGCACAGCGTCCCGACGACGAGCATCGTGGGATGGTTCTTCGCCTGGCGACGCAGCCAGCCCGGGCGGCGGTACGGGGTTCCCATGCTACACGATGTACAACGGGATCGACGCGAGGATGATCCCCGGCCGGTACTCCGTATCGATCAGATTGATCTGGCAGGCCCCCGGCACGGTGAAGCACCAGGGGGGCGCGCCGTGGTAGTCGTCGTCGTCCGAGATGTTCCAGGTGTTCACCGGCTCGATCGGATTCGGCGCCTCCAGCACCGAATTGGGGGTGTGCACGTAGATGATGATCGTCTGGCCCGGGGCGAGGTCCGCGTGCTGGTAGTCGACCGGGTCGAAGTAGCCGAGCCGGTTGTAGTAGACGGTGTTCGCCCCCTGCTTCGGGGTGTACGTCGCGCACTTCCCGATCGTGGGGGCCGACGCCGACAGGTTCTGGTTCGACCCCGGCACCCACTCCATCGCCCCCAGTTGGCCCTGGACGAGGTCGGTCTGGACGTACTTCGGCGTGTAGTTCGTGCAGACGAACTGGAACTCGACGTCCGTGAGCGGGATCGCCTTCGAAACGTCGACGATCTGGATAGCGCTGACGTTCATCAGATTGTAAATGCCGATGTCCCCGTACTCGCAGTCGGCCCACCAGGCGTTCATGTAGTCGTTGTAGAGCGTCCTCGACTTTCCGGGGCCGAGGTACGTGGCCGGGTCCAGGTGGGCCGGCCGGCAGTCGGTCGGGTCGCCCCAGACCGGTCGGGTCCCTCCCGTCACCGCCTGATAGGAGATGGACGGCGGCGCGGGCGTCAGGGGGAACCGGATGAAGTAGACGGTCAGCACGAGGATCACGGTGATCCCGACCAGGAGGATCGAGCCGATGACCTCCGAGATGCCGCGGTGCCGCGGCGCGCCGCTCAGCCGGAAGCGCCTGCGCGGGCGGTACACGTCTCAGATAATGCCGAGTTCCGACAGATAAGCCTTGCCCGACGGATCGGAGGTCCCTCGACGGCGCGGGGGCTCGCGCCCCACCCCGGTCAGGTGACCGTGACCTTCAGCGCGGGGGTCTGGTGCGACGGGCCCTCGTTGACGACATCGAACGTCACCCAGATCTGGGCGGTCGTGACGCACGTCGACCCGCCGAGAGGGCTCGGAATGGTCACGGGGAGGGCCGTGTGGTCCACGTCCGCGGTGACGCTCGCGATCGGGAACGCCCCCCCGGTCGACGTCTCCACGACCTTCGTGACCGAATAGTGGACCTTCGGCGAGCAGTTCGTGATCGCACTGTTCGGCGTCACGGTGAAGGCGAGGAGCTGGCTCGCGCCGACGCCTAAGGTCACCGGGCAGTGCCCGCCGCACACCGTGGTGGCGGTGACCGCCGTCGCCGCGGAACCCGCGAAGGTGATGGCCAGGGTCGAGAGCGTGAACTCGGGCCCGGTGGCCGAATCGATCCACCACGGGTGGACGGTCGCGATCACCACGACCGCGATCGCCCCCGCGACGCACACGGCGATCAACGTGCGTCGTCCCCATCGGCGGGGTCGGCGCGCGGGGGCCGCGGGAGGTTTCGGCACGGTCGATCGATGGATGGGGCGGGGGAATTATTAGAGGTGGTGCCGCCCCGAGCGGGGCGTGGGGCCCGCCCGGCTCGCGGTCGGGGAGGAGCGTCGGGTAGGCCCGGGACCCCGCCGGGGGCTGGACGCGGGTCGGAGCGTCCAGGCCGAGCGCGATCCGGCGCGGGGTCCGGTGGCGCTCGCGGCCGACGCGACCGCGCGAAAGGCGTCGACGCCCTGGAAGCTCTGGGGATCGAGCGACATGTGTTCCCATCGGCGCAGCCACGCCTCCGTCGACCGGGTCCATTCGTCCCCCGGCTCCGTGGTGAACACCCGGTAGCGGGGGTGGTGCCCCAGCCAGGTGCCGACCCGGCCGTCGAGCGAAGCGAGCGGCCGGTCGAAGACCGCATCGAGGCGGGAGGGGACGGGGGTTCGTTCCTCCACCGCCCGGAGGAAGACCAGCAGCGAGGACGGGGACGGGCCGACCGACCGCTCGCCCGACGGATTCGGCGCGAGGGCGCTGTTCAGCTGGGCGACGATCGACGCGATGTCGACCGTCCCGCGGGAGGGAGAGGCTCGGATCCGAACGCGTGGGCGCGCGGCGGACGCTGCCCGCGCTTCCCCCGCGGGGGCCAGTCCAAAGACCACCGCCGAAGCCCCGGGGCCACGGTAGACGCCGACGAGGTCCGCCCGGGTCCTCGAGGGGCGGTCGGATCGGGCCGGCGCATCGGGGTTCGACAGGCCGTAGCGCTTCCAGATCCGGTGGACCGACATGTGGTTCGTGCGAAGCGTGCGGGCCAGGGACCGGGTCGTCCACGCCACGGCGCCCGGAGCCCGCCGCCCCACGGTAGCCGTCAGCACCTGCTCCACCAGCTCCTCCGACGTTCGCCCCCGTCCCCCGGCCCGGGGGGCTTCGCGGCGGAGCCCGTCGACCCCGAGGGCGCGGAAGCGATCCCTCCATCGGGCGACCGTCTCGGGCGTCACGCGCAGCTGTTGGGCGATCCGGGCGTTCGTTCCCCGATCGGCCGCCGCTAGGACAATCTGGGCACGGACCCGGAGCCGCGGCGCGGTGGCGGGGCCCCGGAGCCAGCCGCGCAGCTCCCGTCGTTCCTCGGGAGAGATCGCGAGCGGCGTGGCCCGGCGCATGCGGAAGATACCTCGACGCTAGTACAAATCCGTCCGGGGAAGGACCGGCCGGTCAGAAGCGCGCGATCGATCCCGTGGAGATCGCGCGACGCTCGAAGACCTCCCACAGCGCGATCGCCGCGCCGAACGTGAGGAGAGCCGAGAGACCGACCGCCCCCCAGAGGACCGACTGGCTGCCGAGGGAGTCTCCCGCGATCGCCGCGCGGATCGCCTTCAGACCCCAGGTGAGCGGGAGCGCCTCCCCGACGTACTGGAGGGAGAGCGGTAGCTGGGAGACCGGGAAGTTGACCCCGGAGAGGAGCAGTCCGATGAACAGGAAGATGTTCCCCAGGATGATCGACGTCCGCAGGTAGAGCGCGATCCCGCCGAGGAGCAGGCCGAAGCCGACCATGGCGAACGCGGTCAGGACTATCGAGACCGCGAGGGTCGGGAACGACGAGACCGGGATCTCGACCCCGAAGAACGTCGCCGCGTAGACGAGCCCGACGGTCACGGTGGCGAGCGAGATGAGGATCGGGATCAGGCCCCGGCCGAAGTACAGGGCGATCCGGTTCGCCGGCGAGACGAGGAGGTGCTCCATCGTCCCCTGCTGCTTCTCCGAGTCGGTCGTCTGGCAGACGGAGAAGACGCTGGAGTAGGTGACCGTCGCGACCGCGTTTCCGACCGCCGTGAACGCGATGGAACTGGCGGCGGACGCGGCGCCCCCCGCGCTCAGCTGGACGACGAAGGCGAAGAAGACCATCTGCGTGAGCGGGATGACGAAGACCGTTCCGATCACGAAGTCGACCCGCATGAACCCGAGGCTCGTCCGCGGCGCCATGACGGCGTTCGACCAGAAGTTCCTCCAGAAGGAGGAACGGTAGACTGTCGGTCCGTCCATCGTCCCCTCAGTAGTCGGAAAGGTTCCCCATCTCGAGGACGTGCCGTTCGACGCGGTGGAAGATCGACCCGGCGATCCCGAGGTAGACGGCGGTCGTCCCGACGGCGCCGACGAGGTCCCACCAGAACCCCCATCGGAACCCCTGGTATCCCGGGATCGCGAGGTACCGGAGGGCGTCCAGCGCCCAGGTGGGCGGGAAGAAGAGCGACGCCGGCCACGCGAGGAACGGAAGGATGACGACCGGGAACATGCAGCCGGTGCCGACGTAGAAGGCGAACTCCCCGATGTTCTGGATGAATCCCGCGTAGCGCGTGTAGACGTAGAACGCCGCGAAGACGACGCCGACGGCGGCGAGGGTCAGCATCACGAAGACGAACAGCACGGCGAAGCCGACCGGGTCGGTGACCGCCGGCAGCTGGCGCGCCGCCGCGACGACCACGATGTAGACGATCAGCCCACCGATCAGCCCCGAAACGACGTTCCACAGCACGCGCCCGAGGACCACGTAGAGGTACGGGGTCGGGGACTGGATCGTCGGCTCGAGGGTACCGAAGACCCGGTCCTGGCCGGTCGCCCAGCCGCTGCCGTAGAGGGTCTGGCCCCACATGCTCATCATCCCGGCGCCGAGGATCGCGTAGATCAGGTAGTACGACCCCCCGTAGCCGGCGAACAGCTCGAAGGAGACGAGCCCGAAGATCACCGGGGCGATCATCGACGGGACCAGCCACTGGGGGTCGGCCATGAACTGGAGCACCGAGAGCCGGAGCGAGGCGCTCACCCCGCGTCGTCCGGAGTACTGCGCCTGGACGAGCGCCATCTACCGCGCCTCCTCCTCGACGAGATCGAGGTAGACGTCCTCCAGCGACGTGCGCCGCTCCCGCACCGAGAGCTCGGGGTGCCCGGGCAGCGCCCGGCTGACGTCCTCCGGCGTCGTCTCCCGGGTCCTCACCCGCATCGTCAATCGGATCGACGGCCCATACTCCTCGCTCACGACCTTCGAGACCCCCGGCAGGTGCCGCACGATATCGAGCTCCTTGTCCTCGAAGCCGTACGCCTCGGCCTCGAGGGTCCGGTCCCCTCCGACGAGCTTGCGAAGCCCGTCCACGGTGTCTCGGGCCACGATCCGGCCCTTCGACAGGACCGCGATCTGCGGACACAGCTCCTCCGCCTCGAACATGTAGTGGGTCGTGAGGAAGATCGTCACTCCGTCCGTGACGAGGGATCGGACGAGCTTGCGCGTCTCGCGGGCGCTCTTCGGGTCGAGCCCGATCGTCGGTTCGTCCAGGAACAGGATCTCCGGCCGGTGGAGGATGCCCCGCGCGAGGTGCAGCTTCTGCTTCATCCCCCGCGAGTACTCCTCGACCCGGCGGTCCGCGGCCCAGACGAGGTCGACCCGCGCCAGCACCTCGTCGATCCGCTTCTCCCTCTCGGCCGCCGGGACGCCGTACAGGTCGGCGAAGTACCGCAGGTTCTCCCGGCCGCTGATCCGGTTGTAGAGCCCCCGCTCGCCGCCGAGCACCAGGCCGATCCGGGGCCGCAGCCACGCGGTTTCCGTCGTGACATCGTGGCCCAGCACGAGGGCCTTCCCTCCGGACGGGGAGAGGAGGGTGGAGAGGATCTTCGTGAACGTCGTCTTCCCCGCGCCGTTCGGCCCCAGGAGCCCGAAGATCGAGCCCCGCTCGACGACCAGGTCGACCCCGCGGAGCGCTTCCGTGCGGGTCACCTCGCGGAACAGGAACCCCTTGCGGCTCTCGAAGACCCGGCGTACGCCGACGGTCTCGATCGCGGGAGAGGAGGACGACATCGGGGACCTCGGAGCGGCGCGGACCACCCACCCGTACAAAAGACCGTTACTACACCGGCCGGACGGCGCAACGGTCCGAAGGAGGGCGTTTCGCCGTTCGGTCGCGGGGCGCCCGAATCCCCTATGTAAGGTTATAATCGGAGGCGTCCCTCGCGCGCCCCGGAGCCCGATGTCGGAGAGCGCCTCCCCGAAGGTCGTGTCCGCGGCGGAGTCCGACGCGTTCCCGGAGTCCCGTCGGCTCGAGGCGTACCGGACGATGGTGCTCGCGCGGGCGCTCGATGAGCGCTGCCTGTCCCTTCAGCGACAAGGGCGGATCGGATTCTACGCGCCGCACTCGGGGCAGGAGGCGTCCCTGGTCGGTTCGGCGCTCGCCCTCGAGCCCGACGACTGGGTCTTCCCAGCGTACCGCGAGCTGTCGGTCGCGCTCGTCCGGGGCGCGCCGCTCGGCGCGGTCCTCGACCAATTGTATGGGAACGGCCAGGACCGCTGCCGAGGACGCCAGATGCCCAATCACTTCGCCTTCGCGGACCAGCACTTCGTCTCGGCGTCCAGCCCGATCGGCACGCAGATCACCCAGGCGGTCGGCGCCGCGATGGCGGCGACGCGCCGGAAGGCTCCCATGGTGGCGATCACCTACTTCGGGGACGGGGCGACCAGCTCGAACGACTTCCACGCCGGGCTCAATTTCGCGGGGGTCTTCGCCGCCCCGGTCGTCTTCTTCTGCCAGAACAACCAGTGGGCGATCTCCCTGCCGCGGGAGCGCCAGACCCGGAGCGCTACGCTGGCCGAGAAGGCCGACGCCTACGGCTTTCCGGGAGTCGTCGTCGACGGCAACGACCTCGGTGCCGTCTACTCGGCCGTCCGCTCGGCGCGCCGCCGCGCGGTGGCGGGAGGCGGCCCCACGCTCATCGAATCGCAGGTCTACCGCCTCGGCCCGCACTCGACGTCGGACGACCCGCGCCGGTACCGCCCGGACGCCGAGGTCGAGGCCGCGAAGGGGCGGGACCCGCTCCATCGGACGAAAGCGGCGCTGATCGACTCGGGCCGGCTCGACGAGGCCGGCGACGCCAAGATCTGGGAGGCGGCGCGCGCGGCCATCGCCGCCGGGGTCACGGCGGCCGAGGCCGCTCCGCGGCTCGATCCCCTCTCGATCTTCGAGGACGTCTACGCGACGGTCCCGTACCGGCTCGAAGCGGAGCGCGCGGAGGCGGGGACGCTGCTGCCCAAGGGGGGTGGCCATCCGTGACCGAGCTGACGCTCGTCCAGGCGGTGAACCGCGGGCTGTTCGAAGCGATGCGGAGCGACCCGGACGTGCTGGTCCTCGGGGAGGACGTCGGGATCAACGGAGGCGTGTTCCGCGCGACCGAGGGGCTGTTCAAGGAGTTCGGCGGCGACCGGGTCGTCGACACGCCGCTCTCGGAGACGGGGATCGTCGGGACCGCCATCGGCATGGCGCTTTACGGCCTCAAACCGGTCGCGGAGATCCAGTTCCTCGACTTCATCTATCCCGCCTTCGACCAGATCGTCAGCGAGCTCGCGAAGATGCGCTACCGTTCCGGCGGTCAGTACCCCTGCCACGTCGTGATCCGGACCCCGTACGGGGGCGGGATCAAGGGCGGGCTGTACCACTCGCAGAGCACCGAGGCGTACTTCTGCCACACGCCGGGGCTCAAGGTCGTCATCCCCTCGACCCCGGCCGACGCGAAAGGCCTCCTCTTGACCGCGATCCACGACGAGGACCCGGTGATCTTCCTCGAGCCAAAGCGGATCTACCGGTCGGCGAGCGGGGAGGTGCCGGACGGCGACCACCGCGTTCCGTTCGGGAAGGCCCGGATCGTCCGCGAGGGGACGGACGTCACGTTGTTCGCCTACGGGGCGATGGTGCCGCCGACGGCGGAGGCCGCGGAGGCGCTCGCGAAGGACGGCATCTCCGCCGAGGTGATTGACCTGCGCAGTCTCGTTCCGCTCGACGAGCCGGCGGTGATCGCGTCGGTCGAGAAGACGGGTCGTGCCGTGATCGTCCACGAGGCGGCGCGATTCTGCGGGTTCGGCGCCGAGCTGGCCGCGATCCTCGCGGAGAAGGCCCTCTACTCGCTGAAGGCGCCGATCGCCCGGGTGACCGGCTACGACACACCGTTCCCCTACGCGCTCGAGCACGTCTATCTGCCCGGAGCCGACCGCATCGTGGCCGCGGCGCGTGCCGCGGTCGCCGCCTCGTAGAGGGCTCCATGGCGTACGACTTCCGACTTCCGGACATCGGGGAGGGCGTCGCTGAGGGCGAGGTCGTCCAGTGGTTCGTCAAGGAAGGGGACGCGATCAAGGAGGACCAGCCGCTCGTCAGCGTGCTGACCGACAAGGCGAACGTCGAGATCCCTTCCCCGAAGTCCGGAACGATCGCGAAGATCCATGCGGCCGTCGGCCAGAAGGTGAAGGTCGGCGGGCTTCTCGTGACGTTCGACGTCGCGGGCGGCTCCGGAACCGCTCCGGCCCCCCCGTCGACTCCGGCCGTCTCGTCGGCCGTCCTGAAGTCGGCCGGGTCGCCTGCCTCTACGAGTCCGCCACCACCCTCGGGCGTTGCTTCTCCTGTGGCCGGCCCTGCGCTCGCTTCGCCCTACCTGCGCCGGATCGCGGCCGAGCGGGGGATCGATCTCGCGACGATCCGGGGTTCGGGCCCCGGCGGCCGGATCACCGAACAGGACCTGAGCCCCGGCGTCGCCCCTGCGCGTCCGCCGGGATTAGCTGACGCTCCCCCCTCTCCCACGCCCACTGTGCTGCCGTCCGGCAGCTCGCCGACGGCCCCGGCCGTGCCCGATGCCGAGGTTCGCGAGCGGATCCCGATCCGTGGGATCCGGCGCGTGATCGCGGAACACATGTCCGAGTCGGTCCACCGGGCGGCGCACTTCACCTACGTCGAGGAGGTCGACGCGACCGAGCTGGTCCGATTCCGGGACCGCCTGGCGAAGCACGTCGAGAAGCAGGGGGTCCGGCTGAGCTTCCTCCCGTTCATCGTCAAGGGCGTCGTCGCCGGCCTGAAGGAGCACCCGCGCCTCAACGCGACGGTCGACGATGCTCGCTCCGAGCTCGTCCTCCGCTCGAAGTACCACATCGGGATCGCCACGGCGACGCCGGAGGGCCTGATGGTCCCCGTGATCCGCAACGCGGACACGAAGAACCTGAGCGGGCTCGCCAAGGAGATCACCGAGCTCGCCGAACGGGCGCGCGCCGGGAAGCTCACGCGGGACGAGCTCACCGGCAGCACGTTCACCATCACGAGCCTGGGACTGCTGGGCGGGGTGCTCGCGACGCCGATCCTGAACTACCCGGAGGTGGCGATCCTCGGCGTGCACCGGATCGTGAAGCGACCGATCTACCGGCCCGACGGGACGATCGGCCCGGCGGAGCTGATGAACCTCTCGGTGTCGCTCGACCACCGGATGAACGACGGCCTCGAGGGGGCGCAGTTCCTGGCGGTGGTCAAGGCGTTCCTGGAGGATCCCCACCAGCTGTTCGCCGACGTCGCATGACGGAGAGCCCGTCGATCGAACCGCTCCCGTACACTGAAAGCGCGGCCGCCGAGGCCCTCGGTCCCGAGTGGAAGTCGGTCGCCCTGCAAGGGTATCGCTGGATGAGCCTCGGCCGGGCGCTGGACGCTCGCATGCAGGGGCTCCAACGCCAGGGGCGGGTCGGCTTCTACGGGGCCGCGACCGGCCAGGAGGCCGTCAACGTCGCCGCCGGGCTCGCGAGCGTCGCGGACGACTGGGTGTATCCGGGGCTGCGCGAGCAGCTCGTGGCCCTCGTGCGGGGCCATCCCCTGGGCACCTACCTCCATCACCTGTTCGCCGACTCGCTCGACCCGGCCCGGGGCCGGAACATGCCGTGCCACCCGAGCGCCCGGGACGTGCAGTACGTCTCGATGTCGTCCGTCATCGGCACGCAGATCTCCCACGCCGTGGGGACCGCCTGGGGGCTGCGCCGCGACCGTCGACCCGGGGCCGCTCTCGCGTTCTTCGGGGACGGGGCCACCAGTTCGAACGACTTTCACGCGGGGCTCAACTTCGCCGGGGTCTTTCGGGTCCCGGTCCTCTTCTGCTGCACGAACAACCAGTGGGCGATCTCGGTCCCGGTCGAGCGACAGACGCGCTCCGCGACCCTCGCCTCGAAGGCGCGGGCGTACGGGTTCGAGGGCGTGCGGGTCGACGGGACGGATTTCCTGGCGGCGTACGCCGCGCTCTCAGCCGCTCTCCGCCGGATCCGCGCCGGGTCCGGTCCCGAGCTGATCGAGTTCCTGCTCTACCGGATGACCGCGCACTCGAGCTCGGACGACCCGGGGCGCTACCAGCCGCCGGATTGGGCCGCCCGAGCGCGGGCCTTCGACCCGTTCGGGCGTCTCGATCAGTGGCTCACCCGCGAGGGGCTCCTGACCCCCTCGGTGCGCCAGTCGATCGCGGAGGAGTCCGAGCGGCAGGTTCGGGCGGCGGTCGAGGCCGCGGAGGCGACTTCCCCACCCTCCGACGCCAGCGTCACCGAAGACGTCTACTCCTCGGCCGGTTCTGAGGGCGCCGTCCCCCGGAGGTGATCGGACCGTGGCCGGAACGTACGCGCGACAGACCGAGGTGGCGGTGCTCGGCGGCGGACCGGGCGGCTACATGGCCGCGATCCGGGCCGGCCAGCTGGGAAAGAAGGTCCTCGTGATCGAGCGGTCCGAGCTGGGGGGGGAGTGCCTCAACCGCGGCTGCATCCCGTCGAAGGCGCTGATCCACGCCTCAAAGCTGTACCACGCGCTCGTCGCCGAGGGGCCCGAGATCGGCGTGCGGGCCGAGGGCGCGACGTTCGACCTCGTCGCCACGATGCGCTGGAAGGAGAGAGTGGTGGCGAAGGAGCGGCAGGGGGTCCAGACCCTCCTGAAGGCGGCCGGAGCGACGGTCCTTCCCGGCGACGCGCGCTTTACCGGTCCGAAGACGCTCGACGTGCGCGCGCCGGACGGCGGGCACGAGCGCGTCGACTTCAACTCCGCCGTGATCGCGACGGGGGCGGTGCACGCCACCATCCCCGGGTTCGAGACGGACGGCGACCGGGTCGTCAACGCCTGGGAGCTCCTGTCGCTTCCGCGGCTTCCGCGCTCCCTGCTCGTCCTCGGGGGCGGGGTCAGCGGATGCGAGCTCGGGGAGTTCCTCGCGCGGGTGGGGGTCGAGGTGACGATCGTCGAGCTCCTCCCGCAGCTTCTCCCCGGGCTCGACCCGGACCTCTCGCGCGAGCTGACGCGCGCGCTGGAGGCGCTGGGCGTGAAGGTGCGGGTCGGCACGAAGGCGACGAAGCTCGTTCAGGGCGATCCGCTCGCGCTGAACGTCGAGGGCGCGGCCGGCGCGGAGACCCTGCACGCGGAGATGCTGTTCGTGACCGTCGGAAAGAAGCCCGCGAGCCGCGAGCTCGGGCTCGAGGAGGCGGGCGTGACGTCCGACCCGAAGACCGGGTTCATCCCGGTCGACCCGCAGATGCGGACGAACGTTTCGCACATCTTCGCGGTCGGGGACGTCGCCCGGCCCCCGATGCTCGCCCACAAGTCCTACCGGGAGGGTGTGGTCGCCGCCGAGGCGATCGCCGGGCTGCCCACGCGGTTCGATTTCCGCGCGATGCCGTCGGTCGTCTTCACCGACCCGGAGCTCGCCACGGTCGGCCTGACGAAGGAGGCGGCCGAGGCGACCGGCTACGCCGCCCGCGACGCCCGCTTTCCCTACGCGGCGCTCGGGCGGGCCCACGCGAGCCACGCGACCGGGGGGTGGGTCAAGATCGTCGGGGACGACAAGACGGGTCTCCTGCTCGGCGTGCACGCCGCGGGCGAATCGGTCGGCGAGTACGTCGCCGAGGCGGCCCACGCGATCGAGATGGGGTCGACGATCCGCGACCTCGCGCTCACCATCCACCCCCACCCGACGTTCTCCGAGGCCCTGCAGGAGGCCGCGCTCCTGTGGCTGGGCGAGCCGATGCACGTCGCGCGGCGGCGGGCGGATGCCGCGGGTCGTTGACTGGGGCCGGCGCGACTACGTCTCCGCCCTGGAGGCGATGCGGACGCTCGTCCGCGAACGACGGGCCGGACAGATCGAGGACACGCTCGTCCTGGTCGAGCACCCCGCAGTCGTGACCGTCGGGGTGGAGGGCGACGACGGGGCGGCCGCCGCCAGCGGGCTCCCGGTCGTTTCGGTCGAGCGGGGAGGCCGCGCCACGTACCACGGGCCCGGCCAGCAGGTCGGCTACCCGATCGTCGACCTCGACCGCCGTGGCCGGGACGTGCGCCGGTTCGTCCGGGACGTGGAAGGGATAGTCATCCGCGCGCTTGCCCCGCTCGGGATCCGGGCCGAGCACATCTCCGGGCGCCCCGGCGTCTGGGCCGACGGCGAGCGGAAGATCGCCTCCATCGGCATCGCGGTCGACCACTGGGTGACGTTCCACGGCTTCGCGCTCAACGTCGACCCGGACCTGGCGGCGTTCGCC
Organism: Thermoplasmata archaeon; assembly: GCA_035499455.1. Taxonomy (GTDB): domain Archaea; phylum Thermoplasmatota; class Thermoplasmata; order Lutacidiplasmatales; family UBA184; genus Lutacidiplasma. Next base: position 13,642 of record DATJYS010000006.1, read on the forward strand.
CGCTTCCACCCGTGCGGTTTCGACGGTTCGGTCATGACCTCGGTCGCGAAGGAGCTCGATCGACCGGTGTCGCTCGAGGAGCTGCGGTCCCCCCTCGTCGAGGCCTGGGAGGCGCAGTTCTCGGACGGACCGATTCCGATGCCGGCCGCGACCGTGGCCTCGGCGGTTGCCGAGCCGCCGGGATGACCGCTCCCCCTCCGGATTCTCCCCGACTCCTCGTCGTGGGGGGCTGCGGTGGACTCGTCGGCCGCGCGGTCCTCGGGGAGTTCGGCCGGGATCACCGGATCCGTTCGGTCCACCGCCATCCGATCCCGAGCGACTCGGCACCGGGCGTAGAGTTCGTCGCGGGGGATCTCGCCAGAATCGATCGATGGGAGCCCCTCCTGGACGGGGTCGACACGATTCTCAATCTCGCGTGGTACCGTCAGGGTTCGGCGCGCCGGTTCGCGCCGCTGCGCGACGGGATCGTTCGGCTGATCGATGCCGCGAGGTCCGTGGGGACCCGCCGGTTCGTCCATCTGAGCGTGCCGGACGCTCCTCCCGACCTCGAACGGGACCTGCCGTATCTCCGCTATCGGAGGGAAGTCGACCGGACCCTCGGGGCGAGCTCCCTCGACTTCGTGATTGTCCGACCGACGATGCTGTTCGGCCCAGGAGACAAGCTCGCGACCGTCATGCTTCGGACCATCCACCGCTACGGGCGACTCCCCCTCTTCGGGGACGGGGAGTACCACCTCAGCCCTCTGAGTACGCGCGACCTCGCTCGCGTACTCCGGCGGGAGGGGATGATCGGGGGCCGTCGAACGGTCACCGTCGGGGGGCCGCGGCGGTGGAAGTATCCCGAACTAACGGACCGGATGTTCGCCGCGTTCCACCGCCCGCCGCGCTATCTCCGGCTCTCCCGGGCGAACTCGCTGCGGCTGGCGAGCGTCCTCGAGCTGTTCGGCTCGTCCCTCCTCTACCGATACGAGGTCGAGTGGCTCCTCTCCGACATGCTGGGCGCGCCGGCGTACCAGGGACACGACACGCCGCTCGACTCGATCGAGCCGTTCCTCGACCGCGAGGCCGAGCGGTATGGAGCTCGGGGCCGGTCCTGAGGGAACCCCCGCGGGCCACGGATCGGGCATCCGCTCGGGAGGAGCAGAGGGGACGGGGTGACGCCGATCGCTCCGAATCTCGCGGTTCCACCCGCGCTGCGCGGCCGATCGACCCCGACGTCCGCTCCGGAAGGGGTCGGCGTGTTCCCGGGCGAGGGTAGTTTTAAGCGGGCCACTTCGCATCGCTTGACGCGATGGAAGCCGCCGATCTCAGCCGTCGTCTGGCCGATTTCAGTCAGGTCGCCGGGGAAGTGCTTCGCGATGTCCAGGACGCGACCGAGCAGCAGATCCGCCACTGGATCGTCAATCCGTTCCTCACCTCCCTCGGCTGGGATCCCCACGACAAGCGCCAGGTCTACCTCGATTTCACCTCGGGATCGCGCAAGGAGCCGGTCGATTACGCCCTCCTGAACACTGAGGCGCGGCCGCGGCTCTTCCTCGAGGTGCGGGAGCGCACGGCGAACGTGCGTGACGTCGGCCCGGTCGCCGAGCGGGCGAAGGAGGCGAAGGTCCCGCTCGTGCTGCTGACGAACGGTCGCGAGTTCTCTCTCTGGTTCGTCTCGCCGGACGAGGCGGCGACCCCGCTGTTCGTCCTCTCCCTCGCCGATCTCCCGGACAACGCGGAGAGCCTCCTCGGCCTCACCGCGGACTACCGACTGAGCGACACCGGGATCCACCAGCTGCGGCGCAGCGCGATCCGGCTCGCCGTCCTCCAGATGCTCGAGGACAACGCCGAGAAGACGTTCGATGCCCTCGTCGGCTGGGTCCAGGCGCAGGTCGCGCCGGGCGCGCTCGACGAGACGACCGCCCAGGCGATCCGCGACGCGACGATGCTCTGGCTCACGGAGGAGCACCTCACGCTCCCGCCGTTCTCCCCCTCGGACGGGAAGAAGCCGCAGGACCTCCGCACGACCACCCCCCGCGACTGGGAGCCGTTCCCGCACGGGCCGTCGGGGACGTTCCAGTACCGCTACGACTCCGCGAAGACGCTGGACCTCCGTCAGGGAGCGAAAGAGGTGCGCGAACAGATGCGCGTCCAGGGGCTGCGGACGCCGACCGCGACCAGCTTCGGCGGCTTCTACCACGCCCTGCGCGCCCGCGCCGGGCTGACGGAGAAGTAGCCGCGAGCCCCCGGCCCGGGACGCGCCGGGTCCTCGCTCGCCCCGCGGCGAAGATAACGGTTCCGACAGGTTTAATACGCATTAATGCGTATTGACCGCCGTCATGGGTCCGGCCGTACCCCACCGAGGCGCCCACCGTTGCCTTGCGCGGCGGTGCGGCCACCCGGACACCGCCCACGTCCCTACCCCCGAGCTAGCCTCCCGCGGCGAGATCATCGTCTGGTGCGCCGCCTGTCTGCGCCACGAGGGCCGGAACGCCCGAAGGTCAGGCTTCCGGCACCGCCCCACGCCCCGGGTCGAGTCGGCGTGGGGCGGACGGGCGATCTAGGGTCGATCGTCCCACCGGCTCGTCGGCCCCCCGGTTCCTCTCTCTCCGGGCCGTTCCGGGCGCGCCGGGCGACGGCCGCGCCGTTACGCGACGCCGAGGAAGTGCCCGACGAGGAATCCGGCCAGGCCCGCGCCGAGGCCGATCAGCATCATCCGCGGTGCGTTGACCCAGATCGAGCCCATGGTGACCCGAGCCTCGTACCAGCCGATCACGGCGAGGCCGATGCCGCTCAGGATGACGGCCACGATCGCGGCCTCGGTCGGGGGTCGGATCCCGGCGAGCAAGGGCACGAGGGGGAGGATGGAGCCCACCACCGTCGCCCCGAGGACGATCAGCCCGCTGTTGCGCGGCTGCTCCGGTCGGACCTCCGCGAGGTTGAGCTCGAACGCCATCATGATGTCGAGCCACGCCTTCGGCTTCGCCTCGATCATCCGAAGCATCGTCTCGACCTCCTCCCCCTCGTAGCCCCACTCCCGCAGGACGACCCGGACCTCCTCGCGCTCCATCTCGGGGACGTCGCGCATCTCCTGCGTCTCGCGCGCGAGCTCGGAGACGTAGAGGTTCCTGCGGCTGAGCGTGGACGTGTACGCGACCGCCCCCATCGAGATCGACTCGGCGGCGAGCGCGGCGAGCGAGGCGATCAGGATGACCTTCGAGCCGGTCCCCGCCGCGGTCAGGCCGAGGACGATGCCGAGGACGTTGACGAGTCCGTCCTGACTGCCCAGGATGAAGTCGGAGAGCAGGGTAGGGCGGGGATGCGGCTCGTGGGCGAGGTCGATATGGGCGGAGACCACGGCGCCCCAGCGGCGTGCGCGTTATGACCGTGGCGGAGCGGGGATCTGGGGGCCCCCGAACCTTCCGGGGCCCCGGCGGGATCAACTCGGGGGCGGTCCCGCGGGGGGCGGTGGGCGAGAGCCCGGGCGCAGGGCTCGCCGCCGCGAGACCAGAGCATATCCAACGATCGCGGCAAGTCCTGCAACAGCCCCGACGACCACGTATCCGTCGTCCCCCGGCAGGCCTAGGAAGCCCGACGGGGGTGAGAACGTGATGAGGACGGTCGCCGACGCCCCGGCGATCGCCACCGACCCCGACGCCGGGTGGGCGGACGTCCCGGACGGCGCGCCGACGCTGAAGTCGAGCGATCCGTTGGGGCCGTACAGCACGATCGTCTCGTTCCAGCCGTACACGGTCGTGCCGTCCGCGTCGACCGACCACCGATCGCCCGACGGGAGACCCCGTTCGGAGAAGTGGACCGGATACGAATCGGCGGGCGGATAGAGGCTGACGATGGAGAGCGCCCCCTGCGCATAGTCGGCGACCACTAGCGTCCGGTTCCCGACGGCGGCGATCGCCCCCGGGCCCAACCCGACGTCGACCGTAGCCACCAGACGGTCCGACGCGGTCGACAGGAGGCTCACGTTGTCGGACTCCGCGTTGACGACGAGGACCATAGCGAGCGATTGGACGAAGGCGAGACTCTCGGGGTACATTCCCACCGGAACGGTCGCGACGACCCGATCGGTCGCCGTAGAGATCACGACGGTCCGGTTCCATGCCGGCCCGAGAACGCCGTTGAGGTTGGTGTCCGTGAGGAACAGCTCCCCGTCCGCCGGGTCGTAGACGATCCCCCCGAGGGAGCCCGGGACCGCGATGCTTGCGACGACCCGGTCGGTGGCCGCGGAGATCACCGAAACGTTCTGCGTGCCCTCGTTGACGACGAACAGCTGCTGATCGGTGGGGTCGTAGACGAGGCTCGAAGGGACGCGTCCGACGGGGATCGTCGCCACCACCGACTCGTTCGAGATCCGGATCACGTCGATGCTGTTCGCGTCCGAGTCGGATACGAAGATCTCGCCGAGGGCCGGCGCGCAGGCGATTGCATCCGGATCGGCCCCCACGGCGACCGTGGCGACGACCGTGTCCGTGGAGCCGTTGACGACGTCGATCGAGTCGTTCAACCGGTCCGTCACGAACGTCAGGTTCGTCCCGTTGAGGTAGGTGAGGGAGTTCCCACTCCCGACCCCGGGCACCGTCCCCTCGATCCGTTCGGTCGAGTTGTTCACGACCGTGAGTCCGTCCCTCCCCGCGCTGGAGACGAACCACTGTTCGTTGCGGGAGTCGTATGCGACGGAGAGCGGCACGGCGCCGACGACGGCCGTTGCGGTGAGGCTGTTCGTTCGGTCGGAGATCAGAGCGACCCCATTGGTCGCCGGGACCGGCGCCGCCATCACTCCGTCGCTCGGATCGAACGCCACCGCGGCCGGCTCCCCCACCACGGAGATGTTCTGGATCACGGAACCCGAGCTCGCGTTCACCACGCTCACCTGGTCGGGCTCTCCGTCCGAGAGAAACAGCTCCTGATAGGCCGGGTCGTAGGCGATGCCGTTCGGGTTGCCCCCGACCGAGAGATTGGTGGTCGCGAGGCCGGTCGCGGCGTTGATCGACGCGACGGTTACCGGATATCCGTACTCCACGTACGCCGTGTTCGTCGACGGCGCGACCGCCAGCGGGCCCGGGGGCGAGGCCAGCACCGTCGATCGGACGACCGTCTCCGTCGCGTCGGCGACCTCGAGCACGTCGTCCGTGGAATCGCAGTCGGCGAACATCACCCCGAGCGGAGGGTCATACGCCAAGAGCCCGGGGACGCACGGGAGGGGCACGGTATCGACCACCCGATCGGTGAGGTCGGAGATCGCGAGGAGGCCCGAGATCCCGCGGACGCTGACGAGCACCTGGTGCGTGCCGTTGTCGTACGCCAGAGAGAATGGGGAGTTCGTAGCTCCCGCTGACAACTTCACGGTCGCCACCACCGAGTTGGTGGCATCCGAGATCACGCTGACGGTCGTACCGCCGGTGTTCGCCACGAACACCTCCCCGGTCCCCGAATCGTACGCGAGCGACAACGGCTGCTCGCCCACGGGGACCGTCGCGACGATCGTAGCGGTGCTGTCGTTGATTACCGAGACGTCGCCGGAGGAGAGGTCGGCGACGAACACCTCGCCGCGTGCGGGATCGGCGACCGCCGTCCGAGGAAAGATGCCGTTCGACGTGAGGGCGTTCCCCGGCAGGAGCGTCCCATTGAACAGGTCGAGCGTCGACTTCACGTGAGGATACACGGGGGGGTACTCGATCCCCTGCAAAATGCGGGCGGCGCCGGAGACCGGTACGGTGGGGGAGACCAGAGAGTGCATGCCGGTTCCCGCGGAGGGACCGGGGCTGCCCGCGCGTGAGAGAGCGACCGGACCGGGCACGAGAAGCACCCCCGCGACCACGAGAAGAGCGAGGATCCGACGCACCGGCGCTCTTCGAAGCAGGACGGTCGTCCGCGTGCGCACCGTTCCTCCCCTTGGCGGCCCCGTCCGCCGAACGCTCCAGGGCCGTAAGACCTGTTCGTCCGGGCCGGACCCGTTATCTGACCGGTGCTGGTGGGCCGCCGCGTCCGGGTCGACTCAGCGATGACGAGAGCTCCGGAGACGGTCGCGACCCCCCTCGCGGCGACCGACTCGCGCCAAGGGAGCGAGGGCGCGCTCCTGCTCCTCACGACCCTCGGGACCGTGATGGTCGCGGTCGACAGCACGATCGTGATTCTGGCCCTCCCCACGATGTCCCGGGACCTCGCCGCGCCGCTCGGGTCGATCATCTGGACGATCCTCATCTACCTCCTCATCGCCGCCGCGCTGACCACGCAGGCGGGACGGGTCGGCGATCTGCTGGGACGCTCCCGGGTCTACAACGCGGGTTTTGCGGTCTTCACCGTCGGCTCCGCGCTCTGCGGCTTCGCCCCGTCCGCGACCGTCCTGATCGCCGCCCGGGCGCTCCAGGCGGTCGGCGGCGCCGTGATGGTGGCCAACGCCGGCGCGCTGATTGCCCACGTCTTCCCTCCCCAGCGACGGGGCCGCGCCTTCGGCTTCTTCACCTTCGGATGGAGCGTGGGGGCGATCCTCGGCATCCTGCTGGGCGGCGTGATCACCACGACCCTTGGCTGGCGGTACATCTTCTTCATCAACATCCCGATCGGCGTGGTGGCGACGGCCCTCGGCCTTCGCCTCCTGCCCCGAATGGAGCGGCGCCCGGCCCGGTTCGACCTCGCCGGGTGCGTCGCCTTCTCCGCGGCGCTCGCCCTCGTCTGCTACGGGGCCGTGGAGATCGCCTCGTACGGGTTCACCGAGATGTATCTCGCCTACCTCGTCGCGGGCGCGCTCCTGCTGGGGGCGTTCGCCGTCCTCGAGCTGCGCCTCCCGGATCCGATGCTCGACCTGCGGCAGCTGAAGCAGCGGCTCCTCGGCTTCTCGCTCGCCGCCGGTCTGCTGCAGAGCATAGGGTATCTCTCCGTCATCTTCCTGCTCACGCTGTACCTCCAAGGGATCCGCGCCCTGACCCCCCTGGACGCCTCGCTGCTGCTGATCCCGGGATATCTCGTGGGCGCCGTCGCCGGTCCCACGATGGGCCGACAGGTCGACCGGCTCGGGCCCCGGGGACTCTCCACCGCCGGGATCGGGTTCATGATCGTGGCCGTGATCGCCTACGCCCAGATGGGGCCCACCACATGGCTGGGGTGGATCCCCGTCATATCGATCGTCAGCGGCGTGGGGATCGGGATGTTCTTTCCCGCCAACACGACCGCCATCATGAGCCAGGCCCGTCCGGAGACGTTCGGCTCGATCAGCGGGCTCCGGGGCACCCTCCTCAACGTCGGCACCCTGCTCAGCTTCGTCCTCACGCTCTCGATCGCCGCGGCGAGCGTGCCACGGTTCGTCGCCTACCAGGTGTTCCTCGGTCTCGGCACGCTCTCGGGGACGTACGGGGAGCAGTTCCTGGGCGGGATCCACTCCGCCCTCTACGGTTCGGCGATCATCCTGGTCGCCGCGGCCGCCCTCTCCTGGTCGCGGGGGCCCGTCGCGTCGCGCCCCGCGAGCGCTCCGGTCTCGGGCGGCCCGGCCCGGCCGTAGGCGGTCTCGGCCGGCGGAGACGACCCGCCGAAGGACGAACGGAAGGCGGTCGGCTCAGCCGCAGCAGCCTCCGTCCTGGGTCACCGTCGGGTCGAAGGCGAACCCCTCGCAGGACGGGCTGCCGCTCGCGGTGATCGTCACTTGAAAGGAGGCGGTGACCTTCTCGCACGCGTTCCCGGCCGACGCCCCGAGGCCGTAGTGGGCGTGGTAGGCGAACGTGTGCCCCGGGGCGAGCTGGACGTCCGGGGACGCCGAGAGGAGATTGTCCGCGTAGGTGAACGCGGTACAGCCGTGCGGTAGGGTCGCCGCGATGTGCGGGACCAGCTGGACCGAGCCGCTCCCCGTGTTCTCGAGCGTCCCGTTCAGCCAGCACTGGGTCCCCGGGTAGAGCGCCGACGCGCTGGCGGTAAGGGTCGAGGAGGTCGGGACGACCGTGCAATGCACGGTGTGCGGTCCTCCGATCGTGCTCGTCGGGGAGACCCACTCGATGTTCGGCTGCGCGTCGCATCCCCCGCCGTGGTGCCCGTCGCAGCCGTCGCCTCCGCCCCACGCGAACGCGACCCCCCCGATCGCCACCAGGGCGGCGGCGAACGCGGCGATGACGACGAGCTTCACGGCGCTCCGGCGGATCCGGTCGATCGCCCGGTCACGTTCCCGCGCTGGCGGTGAACACGATCGTGAACGACAGCCACGTCTCTCCCCCGCAGCTCGCAGGGAACAGGCCAGAGTGAAGGTACCAGTTCGTTCCGTACGACGCCCCCGGGCCGAGCGTGTCGCCCGGCGGGTCGTTCGTCGTCAGGACCGTGGTGTACGCGCCGACGCTGCAGGTCGCCGGGCCGTGGGTGTTCGTCGTGAACGACCAGGCGACGTTCTGGGCGGGGACCGACCCGATGTTCTTCACGATCACCGAGAGGTTGAAGACGGAGTTGGACGGCGTGTTGTTGATCCAGACCTGCACCGCCGTCGACGGGAGGGTCGTCGTCTTCACCAGGACGAACGACGGCGCCCCGACGAGGGAGGCGCTGGTGATCACGAGGCCGAACGAGGCGGGGTGCGCCGTCCCGTTCACCGTGGCAGTGGCGGAGAAGGCGGCGAAGCCGACCCCGCTCGAGACGATCAGGACGGCGGCCGCCACGGCCGGCGCGAGCCACCGGGCGCTGCGTCCGGCGATCATCGGGCCCCCTCCCCTTCGGGAGAGCGGGCCCGGGAGGCGCTCCAGCCGCGGAGCGCGCTCAGAGTCCCGCGCTCCCGATGTAGTAGATCGAGAAGACCCCGCTCGGCGGGGCGGAGACGGAACCCGCGGGGATCCAGATGCTGATCGTGTCGGAGTACGGCGCGCCGAGCGTGGCGAAAGCGTGCTCCGAGGAGACGCCGGCGACCGAGGAGAGGCCTGCAGTGTCGGAGACGTCGTAGCAGTTGAGCGCCGCGCCGACACAGATGCCGCTCGTAGAGTTCAGCTGATTGCTGAGGGAGACGGGGACGGTCCCGACGTTCGAGACGGTCGCGACCGTGCTGCAGACCCCGCCGGGGACCATGTTCGATACGGAGATGCTCAGGACCGTGTCCTTCGCGTTCTCGGAGAAGGAGAACGACCCCGGCGCGGGAGCCCCGCTCGGGTAGAAGCACGCGCCCGCTCCGTTGCTCGTCACGACGATCGCGGCCGTACCGGCCGACGCCGTCCCGTTCACCGTCGCGGTCGCCGTGAACGCGGAGTACCCGACCCCGACGAGCGCGGCGATCGCGAGCACGCCCAGCAAGCCTACGACCCATCTGTTCGTCATGTATGCTACCCGGAGGCTGACGCCTCGGAGGCCCCTAGAGGAGGGTGGGTTAAGGCACGTCTGAACCGTCGGGCGCCTTCGTCCGTATCATTCGCCGGATTCGTCCCTAACAACGCGAGACGCGTCGTCCGCGCTGCGCCGAGACTTGGACCCACCGGCCTCCGGGGGGCCCTGGGGTCCTACGGCTTTGCGTTCGGACTCTTCGAGGAAGCGGCGCTCGGGCTGGGCGCGGGCGCGCGCGCGGGCGACGGAGTCATCGGGCCCGGCTTCGCGGGAGAATCCCACGGGCCGAGCCGCGCATGAAGCTGGCCCAGGATGACCCAGGCCGCGTCCAGGCGACCGCGCTGGGCGAGCCCGATCGCGCGCAGGAGGAGCTCCTCCGAGTCCTGGCGCATCGCGCTCGACGGGCGGAACCACCGGAGCCGGTCGCTGATGCGGTCGCTCCACTCGACGAACGAGTCGAGGTTCGAGCTGTTGATCCCGGGAATGCGGGGGTACCGCTCGTGCCACTCGCGGACCGCCGTGCTGAGATCCTTGGGCGGGCCGCCCGCGGCGGGGGGACGGGCCGTCAGCTCCGGCGGAGGGGAGACGCCGGGGGGCGTGTGGGCGCCGTGGACGAAGACGAAGGCGGACGAGCCCGAGACGACGTAGAACGACGTCGTCACCGCGTCGTCGGACTCGCCGACGGTCGGGCGGACGACGCGGATGATCGGGGAGCCGAGCGTGTCGGCCGCCTTGACAACATCCTCCCAGGCCCGGACGGGGACGAGGCTGACGGCGGACGGGGGCGCCCGCGCGTCGACGATCGCCTCGGTGTACGGGCGGGTGATCGCCGCGAGATCCGGCTCGCGACGCTCGTCGCGCGTCGCGTAAGCGTAGTACCCCAGCGCGCCCACGCCGCCGACCGACCCGAACATCAGGAGGAAGGCGACGACCGAGACGTCCGACTTTCCCGGGGCCGGCGGGTCGCCGGGCGGGATGAACTTGCCGGAGGTGGTCGAGGAGAGCGCCGACGGCTTGATCTGGTCGGCGGTGAAGTTGAGCGTCAGCTGCGGGAAGAAGGAGATCCCGGTCGCGGTCTCCCCGAGGCCGACGGAGCTGCGGATCGACGGAGCGATCACGAGCGAGTAGGCGCTCGGCGCGTAGCCGGTCTGCTTCTCGATCTGCGCGGCGAGGTCCGTGATGTTGCTTACGTTCACGTCGTACGACCCCTGAAGGCTCTCGAACGTCCCGTCGCGCTCGAGGGTGCGGATCGTCTCGGTCGCGAGCGGCTTCGTCCACGCCGGGCTCTGCAGGAACACCGAGACGGTCGCGACGCTCGAGGCGTTCACGGGCGTGTCGGCGGTGAGGCGGTAGTCGAACGAG
>DATJYS010000007.1:0-263590 GCA_035499455.1 Thermoplasmata archaeon
AGGGACCGAAACCACGCGACGCCGTCGAAACCGTCGAGATCGTAGACCGCCAGCAACGCGTGGCCGCAGGTCGGGCACGTTCCGGCCGGCCGCGACGGATCGACCTCGGTGCAGCACGCCCGGCACGCGAGCGTCCTCAGCCGGGAGGTGGACCCGGACGTGGACGGCGACAACGGGGTCGGACGGTCCCGTCGGGCTAAGAGGGTGGCGTGCCCGCCGACTCGTCCGGACACGCACCGCCGCCGAACCGGTTCTCGTTGGGACGGGAGCAGGGCGACCCGCGCGTCCCGTTCCCCGCCCCGACGTGCGCTCCGAAATCCGAATACGGTCCTCGGGTTGGGCGGTCGAGGAAGCCGATGGGTCGCGCGCGAGGGCTGCGTCTGGAGCAGGCGGGGTTGCGGGTCACCGATCTGCGTCGCTCGTTGAGGTTCTACACGAAGGCGCTCGGGCTCCGGATCACGGCGCGAGGGGACACCCGGGCCTGGGGCGGTGGCCTGTGGGTCCAGTTGAAGGACCCGTCGTCCCGTCGCGTGATCGAGCTGAACTGGTACCCCCGAAACTCCCGCTTCGGGACGCGGTACGTCTCGGGCGATGGGCTCGACCACCTCGACTTTACGCTCGGGAGCGCTTCCCGCGCGAGGCTCGAGCGGGCCTACCGACAGCTCCTGCGTGCGGGGGGTCGGCCGACCGGACTCGAGCCGGCGACCACCGAAGGATGGATGGCAAGCGTGCGGGATCCGGACGGCCTCTGGATTACCATCGGGCGCCGACCGACCGCCTCCGAGCGGGCGGGGATCTCCGTGGGTCAGTCGGGGTAGTGACCCGTGGGTGCCGGCCTTCCCGCCTTCTCCCCTCCGCTCCCGCGGAGTGTACCCTGTGCGGGGGCCCATAGACGAGTGCGGCCCCGGACGACGGGCGGTCGGCCGTGAGCGCCGCTACGCACTCCGACCCTCCGATCGTCGATCTCTCCGGCCCGGACCGGGACCGCGCGATCGACGCGCTCAAGCAGTCGTTCACCGGGATCTACCGGTGGCACGCGAAGCGGACCCTCCGCGCTATCGCCTCGGTCCGGGCGATCGAGGTCGGCGGTGCGGTCGTCGCGGTCGCGATGACCGAGCGGTTCGACCGGGAGGTCGCCTACGTCTACTACCTGTTCGTCGCGACCGCCCACCGGGAGCGCGGCCTCGCCTCCCGGCTCCTCGATGACGCGCTCGCCCGGTTCCGACAGGGGGGTGCGGTCGTCGCCTACGCGGCGTGCGAGGAGGAGAACGCTCCCTCGCTCCGGCTCTTCGGCTCCCGGGGGTTCCGTCGCGTCGATCGCGGCGAGCCCGGGTTCCGGGAGGGGGGACTCGGAGCGTGGGGCTACCGGAGCCGGATGCGGATCGTTCCCGGCGAGGTGCTGCTCGGTCTCCGCCTCTCGGACCCGCCCCCGCCGGTCCGAGGTCGGGAGGTCGCTAAAGGAATTCGCGGGCCCTAGGGAGCGGGCTCCGGGCTCCCGCGGCGGCACCGATCGGAAGGACGATCGCACCGAAGCTCGTCACGGCGAACAGCCAGAACGGCAGCGACACGACGCCGGGCCCGTACGGCCAGATCCCGCGAAGATTGATCAGGCTCACGGACGGAAAGAACGAGCATCCGCGGCAGAGGTACCAGTCGCCGATCGCCCAGAAGACGTTCCACCATCCGTAGACCTCGACCAGGAAGGCGAGCGCATACGCACCGTACGGCCGGAACACCGCCTGGGTCGACACCGCCAGGAGGACGAGCACGCCGAGGGCCAGGATCAGCCACCCGACGTAGTAGTGGGGCGAACCGGCCCGGGCCGTGTCGACGACCGCGGCCCCGAGCCCGAACGTCACGGCGGCCAGGAAGAACCCCGCGAGCGAAGCGCCTCGCTGGGTCGCCCACGCGACGTGCGGCACGGACGGTTCCAGCGTTGGGACTCTACCTAACAGTTCCCCTCGTGCGGGTGGCCGGACGAACGGCCGGCCGGCCCCCCGGGACGCGCCGGGGCCACCGGTTCCCCCCGGTAGCCGCGACGACCGCCCCGGCGGTTCCCCGACCGTTAGCGACGCCTTAATTCGGGTGCGGGGCTCCGGCCGTCAATGGGACTCCCCCCGGAGATCGTCGCGCGGCTGCTCGAAGAGGCCCGCACCCACGACTGCCCCGAGTCGCCCGAGATCTGCACCAAGCTGGTGGCGGTCGCCGACCTGCCGACCCGGTTCGGTGCTTACCAGGTCGCCGCCTTCTGGAACAACCACGATCGTCGCGACCACGCCGCCTTCGTGCACGGCAACATCTACGAGCGCGAGCGGGTGCCGGTCCGCATCCACTCCGAGTGCCTCACGGGGGACGCCATCGGGTCGCTGCGTTGCGATTGCCGGGATCAACTGATCGCCTCGCTCGACCGGATCGCGAAGGAGGAGATGGGGGTCGTGCTCTACCTGCGCCAGGAAGGCCGAGGGATCGGCTTCGCCAACAAGATCCGCGCCTATCAGCTGCAGGACCAGGGGTACGACACCGTCCAGGCGAACGAGGCGCTCGGGTTCCGGCCGGACGAGCGCGATTACGGGTTCGCGGCGCACATGCTCGACTCCCTGCACATCCGCTCGATCGAGATCATGACCAACAACCCGGCGAAGGTCGAGGATCTGCGCCGGCACGGCGTCGAGATCGTCGGCCGCATCCCGCTCGTCATCCCGCCGAACGCCCAGAACCGCCAGTACCTTGACACGAAGCGACGCAAGATGGGGCACTGGCTGGACGACGAGCAGACGGACGAGCCGTTGCGGCCGGTCGAGGAAGCCCCGCGGTGAGCCGGCTCGCGGCGCCCTTAGCCGACGTGCGTCTCGCGGTTATGACGCTGGAGCGCCGCGACCGAGGCGAGCCGGGTCCCGCAGACCGAGCAGCGCACCGAGCTCGGGGCCGGCTTCGGGGCCTCCGGGCCGGGGGTGGCGTGGGAGTCGCGGACGTGCTCCTCGAGGACCTCGGCCGACCGGAACGCGGCGCCGCAGTGCGGACAGACCGCCTCGTACTCCGAGTACTCGACGAACGGCACGGGCGAGGGAACGGGCCGTGCGCTATCCTCCTTTCGGCGGGTCCCAGACGTCGACCCGGGGCTCCGAGGGCGGTCCCGCAACGCGATAAGCCCGCCCCCGTGACGTTCGGTCGACCCGTGACGCCGAGGGGGGGACCCGACGCGCTCCCATGACCGACTGGACGAGCCTCGCCATCTGGTCCCTGCTGGGGACGTGGGCGCTGGTCATCGGCACCCTCGTCCTGATGTACTGGCAGACCCGGACCAGCCAGCACCTGAACTCCGCGAACGCGGTGATGGCCTTGCGGGAGCGGTTCGACGCGAGCCGGATGCGCTCCGCGCGTCGCCATCTGAGCGAACGGCTCCTGAAGCAGGAGCACCACGACATCGCGAGCATGGAGGTCGTCACGTTCTTCGAGCTGGTCGGCACGCTCACGCACCGCAAGGTGTTGGACGACGACCTCGTCTGGGAAGCGTTCGGGACCTGGGCGACCGCGTACTGGCTCGCGATCCGCCAGCCGGTCGACCTCGTGGGCCAACTGCGCGCGGACCTGAAGGACCCGCTCGTCTTCCACGAGTACGAGTGGTTGTACGAGCGGCTCCGCGCGATCGACCGCGCCGAGCTCGAGGCGCCCCCGGAGGTCCCCGCGGAGTCGATGGACGACGTGAACCGGATCCTCTCGCGCGAGGCGAAGCTCGAGTCGATCTAGGATCGGTCGTCCCCCCGTCGATCACGCCTTCGCCGGTGCCGGGCGGGGCGCTCGTCGGTGGATCCGCACGAACACCATGACGATCCAGACGAGCTCGGCGGTGACGGGGGAGAGCAGCGCCACGGGCATGGAGGCGAGGAAGACCGCGACGACGGCGGCCTGGTTCAGCTCGGTACCGCGGATCCACTCGTCGGGGAGCGTCGGGTCGACCAAGCGGTGGCCCCGGGTCGCGTGCCGCCAGATGACGAGAAGGTCGAGCCCCCCGAGCGCCTGCACGCCGGCGTAGAGGACGATCGCAAGCTGCGTCGACCGGATCGGCGTGCTCTTGCCAGGCCCGTACACGAACAGGAGGTCGACGAGGAACGGGGTGATCGAGATGACGAGGAGAAAGAAATTGTTGAGGCGCACGAGCGTCGCGTCGTATCGCACGAGGGGGGAGAAGAGGCGGTGGTGGGTCTCCCACCAGGTCGCGATGATGAAGAACGAGAGGGCGTAGGCAAGGAACCCCGGTTCGAGCCGGGAGAGGAGGCCCGTCAGCGACGGCTCGGCGGTCGTCCCGGGGGCTGGCAGGAGTAGGCTGACGACGAGGAAGGTGAGCGAGAAGGCGAAGACCCCGTCGCTGAGGCTCAGGAGCCGACCGAGATCGGTGCCGCTCCCGTCGAGCCCCTCGTACGCTCGCCGCTCGGCCCCGGACGGTAGGCCCGGGGTCAGCGCCATCGACCGCCCCCCGACCCCACCGCGGCCGGTCCTACGGCAGCACAAAGAGGTAGGCCGAGAGGCCGCCGCTCCACTCCGCCGCGACCGTGCCGTCCGGCGCGATGTACTGGTCGGTCCAGTTGGCAGCGACCTCGTATCCGCCGAGCGCGAACTGATAGCTCGTACCGTTCGCTTCCATCGCCTTCACGTGGAGGTAGGTCCCGCCCAGGAGCGACCAGTTCGTAACCCACGTGGTGAACGTCACGTTGCGGAACTGTTCGGAGGAAGGGAGGGTCCGAGTGGCCCCCGGGGTCGGGATCGGCACGTTCGTGGCCGTCCAGTAGTAGGTGCGTCCGTCGACCGTGGCGTACGGGCTCGGAGTGAAGTTCGGATGGAGGCCGGGGATCCATCCGCCGAACAGCAGAACGCCGATGACGCCGCCGATCGCCAGGCCCGCGAGGGTCAGTCGAGCCTGTCGGGGGGTCGGCGGAAAGTCGTGGTCCATCATCGCCGAGGACGCGCGAGGGGCCCCGAGATAATACGCATTCGCTTCGAGGGGCGTCCGGAGGCTCATAGCGCCGGTCGTCTTCGGTCGTGCGATGCAGGCGGTCGCGGTGCGCGAATTCGGCGCCATGCCCGAGCTCCTCGACCTGCCCGTCCCCGCCCCCGCGCCGGGTGAGGTACGCGTGCGGTTGGAAGGGGCGGGGATCAACCCGTTCGACTGGAAGATCGCCGACGGGGCCCTCAAGGGCCATCGTCGGCACGTGTTCCCGCTCGTTCTGGGGGTGGACGGGGCCGGCACCGTCGATGCGGTCGGAGAGGGGGTCTCCCGATTCCGGGCCGGCGACCGTGTCTTCGGTCAGTTCCTGCACGATCCGGTCGGCACCGGCACCTACATCGAGAAGGCGGTCGTCCCCGAGACGAACGCGATCGTCCCTACCCCGTCCTCCGTCTCGAGCTGGGAGGCCGCTGCGCTCCCGACGGCCGGTATGACCGCGCTGGACGCGCTCGACGCGCTCGGCCTCTCCTCGGGCGAGACGCTGCTGATCGTCGGCGCGTCGGGCGGGGTCGGGTCGTTCGTCGTGCCGCTCGCGGCGGCCGCCGGGATTCGCGTCGTCGCGGTCGCCCGGACGGGCTCGCACGAGCGGCTCCGCTCGATCGGCGCCACCGAGACCGTCGACGCCTCGCTCGCCGACCCGGTGTCGGCGGTCCGAGCGATCCGGCCGACCGGCGTGGACGGGCTTCTCGACGTCGTCAGCGACGGGTCGACGTTCTCGCGGTGGGCTATGACGGTCCGCCCGGGGGGATCGGCGGCGACGACCGTCCATGTCGCCGGAGCGGTCCCCGGGATCCGGGCCGTGAACGTTGACCTGCAACCCCGAGCGGCCTTGCTCCAGCGCCTCGCGGCCTTGGTCGCCGGCGGGCGGATCCGCGTGCCGCTGGAACGGGTCATCCCGCTCGCCGAGGCCCCGGCCGCCGTCGCGGAAGGTCGAGCGGGCCGACTCTCGGGAAAGACCGTCATCCGGCTCGATCCGCGAGGCGAGACAGCCCCGTCCGCCTAGCCTTCGAGTCCCCCCGTCAGCGATCGGACATAGTCGCGCTCGCGCGAGGCCATCTCGGCCATCAGAGGCTGTCGCCCACCCTGTTCGAAGCGGGGTGCGAATGGACCTCTGCGGGATCTACGGTTCGCACTCCCCGTGGTGGACGGTGGGGGAGCGGTCGCCGTCCGCGATGCGCCCGCTCGCGTCGTAGGCCTGTCGCCTCGAACGGCTGGGTGCGTAGCGGATCCGTCGTCCCCTCTCGGGCGGTGGGGAAATACTCCGGTCGGCTGGCCGGGCCGGAGGCGTCCGGTGGGAGCGAGCCCCCTCGAGGTCCCTTACACGGAACTCGCTGCCGTCTACGACCGGGTGTACTCCTGGAAGCGGTACGAGCACGAATCCCGTCTTGTCCGAGCGCTCGTCCGCCGCTACGGTCCTCCCCGAGCCCGAACGGTCCTCGACGTCGCGTGCGGGACCGGGGGACATCTACGGTTCCTCTCGGGGTGGTTCGACTGCACCGGTCTCGATGCGAGCCGGGCGATGCTCACCGTCGCGCGCGCCCGGGTCCCGTCCGCCCGCTTTGTACAGGGCCGAATGCCGAGGTTCGACCTAGGACGGACCTTTGACGTGGTCACCTGCCTGTTCTCCTCGATCGGGTATGTCCGCACCCCGACCGCGCTGCGGGCGACCGTGCGCACGCTGGCGCGCCACCTCGCTCCTCAGGGCCTCCTGATCGTGGAGCCGTGGCTCACTCCGTCCGTCTGGAAGCCGGGGTCGTTCCACCTGCAGGTCGTTCCGTCCCCGACCTCGCCGATCGCGCGGATGAACTCCTCACGAACAGTACGCGGGCGCTCGGTGATGGAGATGCACTACCTCGTGCCGTCGGGGCCCCGTGTCCGCCATTGGGTCGAAGTACACGACCTGGGGCTCTTCTCGAGGAGAGAAACGGAGGCCGCGTTCCGCGCGGCCGGATTGGACGTGCGCAGGCTTCCCAGCCGATTCTACGGCCCCGGACACACTGATCGGGGTCTCTACCTCGGAACGTGGCCCGCCTGACCGTAGGGACGGTGCGGGACGCCGCGCTCGGAAGAGGTCTACGCCCGCAGCGACGGGCAAGGCGAGTTCGCTCAGAGGGTGCGCTCGGGACCGGGTCTTGGCAAGAACGCAACGGATGCAGGTTCGTGCACCTCGATCGCGGCCCCGCCGATCTCCGGTCGCGAGAGTCGGCGAGCGAGGTAGCGCCGCCGCTCGGCGGTCGACTCGGGGGTGGGGGAGGGATCGGACTCGATCGCCCGAAGAGGCGAGAACGCCCCCCACTCTGTCGCGGCGACCTCCCGATCCCTCGGCAGCGGAAAGATCACGGCGGGACCGACGTCCGGGCTCGGGGAGTAATCCGGCCCGTCCTCGCGGGTACGAGGTTCGGGGACGTTGCTGGCCCCGCCGTGCATGCCGGTAGAGGGGTGAGAAGACTACTTAATCAGTGTCAAAATTAGATATCGAAATCTCAAGTCAATGCTTCTGTTAGTATACTAAAAGTGGTGCTCAATCCACGGGCTCCCCGCGGGAGGACGTGGTCCATACAACCGCGGCGACAGGGGCCGAGGGACCGCTCCCTCCGAAGCGAGAGTCGTTCAGTGGATCGCTGGCGCGGACCCACGGTTCCCTCGCCGGGCCGCTAGCTCGCGACGAGCCGGCCCTGGTCGACCAACGGTTCGCCGTCGACCTGGAGGCTGCCTCCCATCAGGTCGAGGTAGGCGATCAGGTGGGGAGACCGGCTCCGCCCCCCCGCCTGGGCGTTGCGCCCCATCATGAACGTGATCGCGCCCCGCGCCTGGTCGAACATGAGCGGGATCGTGGAGATGTGGGAGTTGAGACCCACGGACAGCTGACCGGCGGGGACCCGCGGCTTCCCGAGGTCGTTGAGTTCCTTCCGGAACTGCTTCCCGCCCTCGGGACAGTCGAAGTCGTCCAGGGCCCCCTTGCGGAACGTCCAACTGCCCTGTGGCAGCGGGATCTCCTTCCCATGGACAAACAGCACCCCCGTCGCGTTGGAGACAAAGCGGCCCTCCGCGTACTGCTCGTCGACGGTCACGCTCACCACGCCGGCCGGCATGACGAGCATCACGTTGCCGGACTTCATGTCCTTCTGATCGATCACCCCGTCGTCCACCTTCGGGATCCTTCGGGCGAGCCGAAGGACGAGGCGCGTGCCGTTGGCGTGGGTAATGATCGCTTCCTGCCCCCGGTGCAGGCGCTTCGCGATCCGGGCGCCGTCGCGCTGCATCCCCGTCGGGTCGACCATCGACGCGGCGATGAGCTCGCGCCTCCAGTTTTGGAGATCGACGCGATATCGACGCGCCCAGAGCTGGCTCGTGCGACCGAGATCCCATCGGACGCACCGTACCCCGTACTTTTGGATCACGCGCATCAGCTCGTGGTTGTTCGACTCGGCCCTCCGCGCAGCCGTCCCCGGGAGCGACTCCTCCCGCAGGGCGTCCTCCGGCCCGTACAGATAGACGTAGGCGTCGGACGCTTTCAGGGCCGCCCATTCGTGATTTCCAACCCGGCCGAGCTGGCTCGTCGGGGCGTCCGACATGCTCCGCCAGTACGACGGCTCGTCCTTGAGCGACACGAGCGGCCGGGCGCCGAGGATGCGCGCTTCGAGATCCAGGCTGGTCGCCCACGGGAGCGTGCCGCTCCAGGTCTCGATCAGGATGCTCTCTCCGCGCCGAAGGCGCAAGGTCCTGCGCAGCAGGTTCCGGGCGAAGGCCCGTCGCATGGACTCGGGGTACGTCGGCAGCATCCGCTCTATACACCGAGTTGCGGCCTATTTAAGTCAGTGTCGGTTTAGGCTACTAACCCTAGGGGCGACTCGGAGGTCAGAACGGCATGAGACTTCACAAGGTCGTGAACCGAGTATACGAAGGGACGACGTACTACCGCTGGATCGTCTCCATTCCCCCCAAGCGGGTCCGCGAGCTCGGGTGGACCGATGGCCAGGAGCTGGAGGCGGTCGCGCGAGGCTCGTCGCTCTGGGTCCAACCGACCCTCCGGACCCAACCGGGGCGCCGGGATCGACCGACCGACTCGCTCGAGCAGGACGTGCGCCGGAAGACGCTGAGTCGTCGGCTCGGCCCGTAGGCCGTCGCAGAGCACTCCGAGCGCGCCGTCGAGGATAGGAGGCCCCCCTCGGGGGGGGGTGAGTGGACACGGGGGGATTTGAACCCCCGACCTCTGCTTTGCGAAAGCAGCGATCTTCCGCTGATCTACGTGCCCACGGCCGCTGGGGAGAGCCGTTCCCCCATAAGCGTTTGGAAATCCGAGGCGGCCGCCCCCTCAGAGGGGGCGGGAGAGGACGCGCGTGAACCGGACGAGCTCGGCGAGGTGCTTCGCGATGAAGCCACGGACGGTGTCGTCCGTGAGCCGCCCCGCGGCATCGAACTTCTGCGCGGCGAACGGCACGATCACCTCGGGCCGGTTGATGGGGAACATGTTCAGGAAGACCATCGACTGGCGCAGCTCGTACTGGGCGCGGGCCCCGCCGATCATCCCGACGGAGGCGCTCATGATTCCGGCCGGCTTGCCGTTCCACGCGCTTTCGGCGTAGGGCCGGGAGACCCAGTCGATCAGGTTCTTCTCTGCGGCCGACAGGCCGTAGTTGTGCTCGTTGATCGAGAAGAGGACCGCGTCCGCCCCGCGTACCCGCTCGCGGAGGAGGCGCACCGGTTCGGGAGCGGGGCTCTCCTCGTCCTGGTTGAAGACGGGGAACCCCCGGTTCTCCGCGATCTCAACGCGGCTTCCCGGTGGGGCGAGCTCCTGGGCGGCCAACAGGAGACCCCGGGAGTACGCATTCGCTCGCAGGCTGCCCGGGATGCCGAGGATCACGAGGTCGGTCCCGGTCGTTCCGCGGAGGGACGCCTTCGAGCGTTCTTAGGGAGCGACGGAACGGACCGATAGCTGGTGGCGGTCGGGGGGTTATGCGCTCGCGCGGGCCATCTTCGCCGCCGGGTTCTCGGCGGGAGGGGAGGCGGCCCTCTTTCCCGAGGAGGGCGGGGGAGCCCCGGCCGGCGGCGAGGGAGGGGGCGCCTTCCCGCCGCCGGTCTTGGCGGCGGCGGGGGTCCGTACGGCAAGGAGCCGATGGCTGTCGGCGTCGTACCGGAACAGGTCGGCGTACCGACCCCAGTTGATGATGTTCTGGACCGCCTCCTCGCTCGGCGTGGTCGTGAGCGAGACGATCTGGCCCAGGTCGTGGTCGCTCAGCTGGTGCTCGGGGGCGCCCTCGAGGGCGCGGACCAGGGTCTTGAAGAGCGTCGTTCTCCGCAGCTGCTCGCGCAGGATCGCCTTGCGGCTCCGGATCGTCCCCGCCACGAGCCGCTTTCCGAGGTCGGTGAACGTCGCGCGGCCGTCGGAGACCTTCACGAACTGCAGGATCTCCGCGTACTCGAGCGCGGGGAAGATCTCGTCGATCTCCAGGTCGAGGTCGTCGGCGAGGAGCGCCACGTCCTCCGAACCGTGATGGGAGTCGAGCAGGACGAGCAGCCCCAGCATCTCGGTCGGGCTGCACTTCGGATAGCTCGTCGGCACGGTCGTGGAGGTTCTCCTTAGCCGGGGGCTCGTATATAGCCTCTCAAGCCGCGGGCTTCCCCTCGGGCGGGGCCGACATCGGCGTCCCTCCCTCCGTGATCAGCGAATAGACCCGGTCGGTGAGCTCGTAGAACGCCGGGCTCTTGCGGTCCCGCGGCCGGGGCAGGTCGATCGCGACCTCCGCCAGGACGTGGGACGGGCGCCGGGACATCACGATCACCCGGTCGGCGAGCTGGATCGCCTCCTCGATG
This sequence comes from Thermoplasmata archaeon, assembly GCA_035499455.1. GTDB lineage: Archaea > Thermoplasmatota > Thermoplasmata > Lutacidiplasmatales > UBA184 > Lutacidiplasma. The sequence goes on from DATJYS010000007.1 coordinate 10,817, forward strand.
TTGTGGGTCACGAGCACGACCGCCTCCGGAGGGAGCTGCGGGTCCGTCCACAGCTGCAGGATCTCCTCCCGCAGGCTCTCCGCCGTCAGGGCGTCCAGCGCGCTGAACGGCTCGTCCATCAGGAGGACCGCCGGCTCCACCGCGAGCGCCCGGGCGAGGCCGACGCGCTGGCGCATCCCCCCGGAGAGCTCGCGCGGGTACGCCTCCTGGAACCCGTCCAGGCCGGTCACCGAGACATACCGCTCGACCTGCGTCGCGATCCGGTCGGCCGGCCAGTCGAGCGCCTCGAGACCGAAGGCGACGTTCTGCGCCACCGTGAGCCACGGATAGAGGGCGAAGCTCTGGAACACCATCGCCATCTGCGCGCAGACGCGGTCGACCGGCTTTCCCCGGAACTCGACCCGGCCCGCGGTCGGGCGGTCGAGGCCCTGGATCAACCGCAGGAGGGTCGACTTGCCACAGCCGGACGGTCCGACGATCGCCAGGAAGTCCGCGTCCTTGACGTCGAACGAGATGTCCTGCATGATCGTGATCGTGCCGTGCCGCGACGGGAAGCTCTTGTCGACGTGCTGGATCCCGATGAGCGTCATCGTGCCGTGTACCGCGACCGTGCCCCGACGGCCGGCCCGTCAGTCGTACCGGAACCGGTCGGCGGCCCGGCGATACAGCGGCTTCCATATGACCTCGTTGATGACGATCACGCTCGCGACCAGCGTGAACAGCGCCGCCACCATCAGCGGGGTCCCCCCGACCTCCGCGTAGCCGATGTCGATCTGCTGGCCGATCCCGAGCACGCTGAGCGATCGGCTCGTCCCGACGTGCAGGTACTCGGCGACGATCATCGTGTTCCAGCCGCCCCCGAACGCGGTGATCGAGCCGGTGACGAGCGCGGGGAAAATCCCCGGCAGGAGCACCCGTCGGAAGAACTGGCGTCCCTTGAGGCCGAACGAGCGGGCCGCCTCTTCGAGGTCCGGCGCGAGCGACCGGACCCCGGCGAGGAGATTGAAGAAGAGGTACCACATCATGCCGGTGAGGAGCATCAGGACCGACGCGCCCTCGGCCCCCATGTACGGGATCAGCTCGAAGATGATCACCGGGAACAGCGCGGTCGCCGGGAAGGACGCGACGACCTCGACGATCGGGAGCCCGACCCGCGACGCGCGGGGCCGACGCGCGAGAAAGATCGCGAGCGGCAGCGCGATCGCGAGGCAGAACGCGTAGGCGGCGGTGATCCGGAGCGCCGACGCCCCCATCGCGAGCGGCAGCAGGAGGATCTGGTGGCGGACCGATCCCGAGATCGGTCCGGTGTACACCCGGAACACCGCGACCGTGATCGCGATCATCATCAGCCAGACGACGACGAGGATCGCGCCGAGCGCGAGATAGTAGAACACCGAGCGCTGGAACTCGGAGGGCCGTCGGACCGGGCGCACGGTGATGGAGGCGAGCTGGACGAGCGGCGTCGAGATCCACGAGACGCTCGTGCGGACCCCGCGCGTCACGTACGCCGCGGCGCGGTGGAACCGGCCGGCATGGTCGCGGGTCGGCTCGGGCACCGCCCCTTCGCCCGAGGGGCTCGTGTCGTAGCGGAACCGCTCGGCAAGCCGTCCGAGCGGCCGCCAGACGGCGAAGTCGAGCAGGGCGATGACGACGATCAGCACGAGGATCCCCGCGAGGAACGCGTCGGCGTTGTGCGCGCTCGCCGACAGCGAAAGGAAGCTCCCGATCCCCCGGAGCGGCGACGTGTTCGTGGTGAAGATCTCGGCCTCGACCAGGAAGAACCAGCCGCCCGTCCAGGAGAGGACCGAATTGTAGACGAGCCGATTGACGGTCGCGGGGAACAGCACCCTTCGGAATCGCAGCCCGCCGCGCAGCCCGAACGTGTCGGCGGCCTCCTTCAGCTCGGACGGCAGGTTCTTCACCGATTCGTAGACGCCGAAGACCATGTTCCACGACATCGAGGTGAAGATCAGGAACACCGAGGCGATGTTCGGGCCGAGCCAGCTGACGGCCGGCGTGAGGCCGACGAAGAAGTAGATCGCCACCGGAAAGAAGCCGAGGATCGGCACCGACTGGAGAATGTCGAGGATCGGGATCATCACCCGTTCACCCGTCCGATGGGTCGCCGCGTAGTAGCCGTAGGCCAGCGCGAACCCGAGGGACGCCGCGTACGCGGCGCACATCCGGACGAAGGAGAACCCGACGTCGATCGTCGCCGTCGGGAGGAGCCGGGCGATTCCGTCGAGCGTGCTGCCGTAGCCGGCGATGCCGATCGCGCCGAGGAACGTGGGGATCGCCAGGTAGAGCGCGGCGGAGCGGGCCGAGAACGACGGTAGGTACGCTCGGGCCGGGTCCGTCTCCGCCATGCGTCCTCCCGGCCCGGGATGGTCGACGGACCTCCCCCGTCTATTTGTGGGTGTGGTTCGGGCGTCCGTTCCGGCGGCGAGAGAACGATCGCCCGCTTTCCCCGCGGCAACGTTTATCAACCGCCCTACGCTGGCACGGACCGTAGCCCCGTAGTGTAGTGGCCAATCATGCGAGACTCTGGATCTCGCGACGCAGGTTCGAACGCCGCGGGCCACCGCGCACCCGCCGGCCGGAACTCCTGCCGGGGCTACTATGCGGGCCGTTCCGATCTACCGATGCGGGGGTGCTCCAGTCCGGCCAAACCGCGCGGCGACGCCGCCGGGGCCACCGAGGCAGGGCTTAGGACCCTGTTGCCTAGGGCATTCGCCGGTTCAAACGTTCGGCGGGTCCGCGCGGCCCCCGGGCGGAAACTCCGGCCCCCCGCATTCCCCACAACGGGGGATCCGGTCTCGTGAGCGCGTCGCCCGCAAGCCCCGAGGCGTACTCCGGGCTCGACGCCTCGGCGGCGGACCGTCTGCTCGATCGCCTCGAGAAGGAGGTCCCGCAACGGCCCCCGCTCGCCGAGATCGCCTCCCCGGGCGCCGGGTCGGCGATCGTCTTCGGCGACTCGCACGGCGATTGGCGCTCTACAGCTGAGGTCGTGGCCCGGTTCGAAGCGGCCGGCCCCGGCGCCGTGCTGGTCGGGCTGGGGGATTACGTCGACCGGAGTCCCGCCGAGCTGCCGCACGGGTCGGTCGTCAACGCGCTGCTCCTCCTCGACGCCGCGTCGCGGTGGCCCGACCGGGTGTACCTGCTCCAGGGAAACCACGAAACGGCCCGCCGGCTCGGCGTCCGCCCCCGGGACCTGCCGCGCGAGGTGGCGGCCCTCTGGGGGGAGGACGCGACCCGGCTGCGCCGGCTCGTCTCGCTCCTGGAGCGCGGTCCGCTCGCCGCCTACACGGGCAGCGGGGCGTACTTCGCCCACGCCGGATTTCCCCGCGGTCCCCTTCCCGCACCGTGGACCGCCGCATTCGAGCGGGTCGACGACGACCGGCTCTCCGAGATCGTCTGGGCCGAGTGCGCGGCGTCCTCGATCCGACGCGGGGTCGTCGACCCGTTCACCGAGCCGGAGCTCGCCTCCTTCCTTGCCGCGAGCGGGCTCTCCGTGTTCCTGCGCGGGCACGACCCGGACCTCGCGGGACAGCGGGTGTTCGGCGACCGCTGCCTCACCCTGCACACAACCCGGGTCTTCGAGCGGTACGGGGGGATCCTCGTCGCCGACGTTCCGCTCAGCGGCCGGATCGCCGATCTCGGCGGGGTGCGGGTGGACCGCCTCTCGGTCGACCGCCCGCCGACCGCGCCGCGCTGACCGGGGCGCCCGCTCCCCCGAACAGGGCGCGCTCGGCGGACCGAACGTCGTCCGGGGTCGCCGCGACCGCGTACCGGTCGAGACGCTCGCGGTTGATCGCGAGGAACCCTTCCCCGCCCCGGAACCCCTCGAGGATCCGACCGGCGTCGGACGGGTACCCGAGCAGGTACAGGCCCGCGGCGAGCGCCTCCACCGTGTTGAGCTCCGTCAGCCGGCCGTAGTGCTGGGGGTTCGCCGCGACCAGGATCGGGAGCCGGCGGCGGGTCGCCCCGTCCCGTGCCGACGGGACCGACGCGGGGAGCGACCCGCGGGAGGCAAGGCGGTTCCAGGAGCAGTCGACGACGAGGAGCCCCTCGTCCCGCACGCCGGCCCGATCGGCCCCCGAGAGCGGACTCGGGGCGTGCGGGTCGAGCACGACCGGCCTCGCACCGTTCTCCCCGATCCGGGAGACCGGCCGCACCCATCCTCGGTGGAGGAGGCGGCGGCCGGTGCACGCCTTGGGGTGGTCCTCGCCGGCGAGCAGCAACAGAAGGCGGATCGGGGGCCTAGGCGACGGGCTGGGCGTACTCCCCGAAGATCGCATGGAGCTCTCGCGTCAGCCGCAGCGCCTCGTCCCGGGGCCGTTGCCAGAGGTTGCGCCCGAAGATGATGCCGGTCGCCCCCGCGTGCATCGACGAGCGGACCTTCGCGAGCAGCTCGGCGTCGCCGACCTTCTCGCCGCCCGAGACGAGCACGAGCGCCCGGCCGGCGCTCTCCACGACCTTGCGGAACGCGTCGTCCGCGGAGAGGTGGAGGCCGTTGTACGGCGCCGGGCTCTCGGCGTCCTTCTCGGACGGGACCGGGTAGTTCAGCTTGACGATGTCCGCGCCGAGCTCGAGCGCGACGCGCGCGGCGTAGTCGATCGCGTAGAGGCTCTCCTTGCCGCCCTTCTTCGCGACCGCCTCCCCCCGGGGATACGCCCAGACGATCACCGGCATGCCGAGACGGTCGGCGTCGCGCCGGACCTCCATGAACTGCCGGAAGTCCCTGTCCTGCGCCGGGGAGCCGACGTAGACGGTGTAGCCGACCGCGTCCGCCCCGAGGCGCACCGCGTCCTCGACGGTGCCGGTCAGCGGGCTGAACGCCTGGGCGTCGGACGGGATCGCCGTCTTGCCGTTGAGCTTGAGGATGAGGGGGACGTCCCCCGCGAACTCGGAGAAGTACTTCTCCGCCAGCCCGATGTGGAGCGCGATCGCGCTGAAATTCCCCTCGCGGGCGAGCTCGTACTGGTAGCGCGGGTCGAGCGACGCGGGGTTCGCGAAGAAGTCGCCCGGGCCGTGCTCGAGCCCCTGGTCGATCGGCAGCACGAGCAGCGTCCCGCCTCCCGGGCCGTGGTCGTACAACAAGCGCCGCAGCCGGGTGCGCTTGCCCGACGAGAGGCCGAGCGTGCTGAGCGGCGGACGCGGGTAGCGCACCGCCGGGGGCGCGGCAGAGGAGCCGCGCGCCGTCCCGGGGCCCGGAGGGGTCGTCAAGGAGCTCATGGTCGCCGTCGGCCGCGCACGGGTCCGCGCGATTTAATGGTTGGTCCCGGCCGGTCGCCGACGACCATCGCCCGGTTCCGGGGAACGCTTTATCGCCCCGCCCGCGGTGGACGTCGGACCCGAGGGACTTCCCAGGCACGATGCGACCGCAGGTGATCCTTGTCGCAACGCTGTTGCTCAACGCGGCGCTCTTCGCGCTGAACCTCTGGGTCGCGATCTCCTCGGGAAGCCGCGTCGTCCTCGCGGAGGCGATCTACGCGATCACCGACCTCACGGGGAGCGCGCTCTTGCTGTGGGGCTTGTACCTCTCCCGACGTCCGCCCGACTACGAGCATCCGTTCGGGTTCGGGAAGGAGCGGTTCTTCTGGGCGTTCGTCTCGATCGTCGTGACGTTCACCACGACCGGGATGGTCGCCCTCGTGACCGGGATCGCGCAGGCGACCAACCCGCACGCCGTGACGCACATCGGCGAGGGCCTCCTGGTGGTCGGGGCGACCCTCGGGGTGAGCCTGATCGGGATCTGGATCACGCTGCGCGAGCTGCGGATCTCCCGCGAGACCCTCTCCACCCTCCTCGAGTCGGCCCACCAGGGGCTCAAGTCGGTCTTCTACCAGGACCTGGTCTCGATCGTCGGAGCGGTGATCGCCTTCGTGGGACTCCTCGTCATCTACCGGACGCACGACTACGCGCTCGACGGAGCGATCGCCGCGCTGGAGGGGTTCCTCCTGGTCGCGACCGGCTTCGTGCTCACGGCCGAGAGCCGGGAGTACATGATCGGACGGGCGCTCGACCCCGGGGTCGCGCTCTCCATGATCACCTTGGTGGAGCGGGACCCGCGCGTCGCCCGGGTCCGCTCGGCCCAGTCGATGCTCCTCGGGCCGGACGACGCGCTGGTCGCCCTTCGGATCAACTTCCAGGACGGGCTGACGACCGATCAGCTCGAGGCCGCGATCGACCAGGTCAGCCTCGCGCTCAAGACGACGTACCCGGTCGTACGGCACATCATCATCGAACCGGAATCGTAGCCGCCCGCTCCTCGAGCCACCGGACGGCCGTGAGGGCGCCCAGGATCCCCGCGATCGACCCGAAGAACGGGTAGAGCCCCGCATCCCCGAACCGGGAGAGGAGTTGGCTGGAGGCGATCAGGCCGACGATCATCCCGCCCGAGATCGTCAGCGAATAGATCGCCATCGTCGTAGCGCGGCTCAGCGCGGAGGCGAGGTCGGCGAGCGCGGCGAGCGCCGCAGGCCCGTAGGCCAGCGCGGGGATCACGCTGATCCCGAGCCCGACGAGCACGGGCCACGGGTGGTTGTACGCCACCGCGAGGCTCGCGAAGAGGAGGACGAGGGTGAAGCCGGTCGCTCCGATCGTCATCATCCGCGTCCGCCCGATCCGGTCGGCCCACCCGCCGAAGTACGGCTGGGTCAGCACCAGGAGCCCGCCGGCCCCGCCGATCACCGCGGCGAGGTACAGCGGGGAGATCCCGACGCCGTTCGCGGCCGGCGCGAGGAAGACGAGCGCCGCGCCGATCAGGGCGTAGATCACGAGCCACGGGACCGTGACGACGAGGACGCTCGGGCGGAACGAGGCCCGGACGATCTGGCGGAACGAGAACCGCGCGGAGGTCGGGCGGGCCGCCCCCGCACCCCGCAGGAGGTAGCTCGCGCCCACGATCCCGACCATCAGCGCGGCCGCTCCGACGGGGAAGACCGCCCACAGCTCCCGGTTCGGGACGGTGCCGAGCACGCCGAAGCCGAACGCGAAGCCGCCGATCCACCCCGAGAGGTTCACCGCGTCGAAGCGCCCCATCTCGAGGCCGCGCTCCTCGGCCGGGCTGCGGTCCGCGACGACGGCGAGGCTCGCCGCGAGGATCGCCCCGCTCGCGATCCCGAACAGGAAGTTCGCGACGCCCAGGACGAGCGCCGATCGGGTCGCGGCGACCACGGCGAACATCACCGCCGCGCCCGCCATCCCGCCGAACAGGACCGGATACCGCCCCCACCGGTCGGCGGCGGCCCCGGAGAAGAGGACCGTCGAGCCCTCGCCGATCGGCGCCATCGCGGTCACGAGCCCGGCGACCCCGAAGTCCTGCGCGCTGAACCCCGCCGAGTGACCCGTCAGATAGTCGGCGAAGACCGCGATCGTGATCCCGAACGAGAACCGGACGAAGAACGTCGCGAGAAAGACGGCCGCCAACGGCCGCGGGACCTCGGCCGAGGGCGGCCGCGCTCCCGGCTCGGCGACCGATCCCGCGCTCACGCCGACGGTGCGTCCCGTTCGATGAGTTCGATCCAGACGTCGTTCGGGTCGAGCACGAAGGCGATCCGGCCCGAGCCCCCCGCGAGACGGTACGGCTCCTTGGCGACCCGCACCCCGCGCCCGCGGGCCCGGGCGAGCCAGCCGTCGAGGTCCTTCACCTCGAAGGCGAGGTGGTCGAGCTGCTCGCCGGCATCGAACGTCTCCTTCCCGTCCCAGTGCGTGAGCTCGATCCGCGCGCCGCTCTCCGGGTCGACGACGAACGCGATCTCGGCGTGGTTCTGCGGGATCGGCCGTCGCCGTTCGAAGCGGAGGCCGAGGACCTCTGTGTAGAACGCGAGGCTCTCGTCCATCCGGCGGACCGTGATGGAGGTGTGGAGGAACTTCACCGCCGCTCGGACGGCGGTCCGCCTACAAAAGGGTCCGCGTGCTCTCTACGGGTGTCCGAAGACGACCTTGCGGGGTGTGGTACCGGGCGCGGTGCCCGAGTCGAGCCGGACGAAGCCGACCCGCTCGAACTGCAGGATCTCCCGGGCCGGCGCGGTCCCGAGCGCCGCCTCCGAGACGCCGGAGGAGCGGGTCCCGTCGACCCCGAGGAGGTCGACGGGGACGGCACCGTCCACGCCGACCCACTGCAGGCGGGGGAGGCGACGGTTCTCGCGGCTCGTGAACTCGGCGCGCACCGGCCCTTGCGCCGGGATCTCCTCGGGGAGCCGGACGTTCAGGAGGTCCTTGAGGCGGACCTCCTCCCCGGGGTGCGCGAGGACGTCGCGGCCGGGAAGGTAGAACGACGGCCCCGCGCGCACGGTGCGCGTGCCCAGCTCGGGCCGGTCCGGGTGGTTCGGCAGCGCGACGCTCGCGAGCTCCGCCGGATAGGCGTCGACGTCGACGCGAATGGGCTCGGGCACGAAGGCCCGTCGCGGGGTCGTGGCGTCGATGCGCTTGCGGTTCTCCGCGTAGAGCGTCTCGGCCGCGACGTCGATCTCCGAGAGCGAGAGGCCGAACGACAGGATGAACGTGCGGAGCGCCTCCATCGAGATCCCGCGCCGGTCGAGCGACCGAAGCGACCAGGTCCGCGGGTCGGCCCAGCCGTCGAACCGACCGCTGCGCACGTCGAGGTTCGTCTTGCTCTTCGCCACCTTCGCCTCCCGCACGCGCAACAGCCCCCAGTGGAGGAACGGGGGGCCCCGGACCCCCAGTAGGTCCCAGATGTACTGCTGCACCCGGTCCTCGATCACGAGCTCCTTGCCCCGCAGGACGTGGGTCACGCCGAGCTCGACGTCGTCGACGGCCCAGGAGAACTCGAGCATCGGCCAGACGCGGTACTTCCGGCCGACCCTCGGGTGATCGAGGTCGCTCAGCCGGCACAGGACCCGGTCACGGAACGCGGGATCGGGGTCCGCGATGTCGGTGCGCAGGCGCAGCACCGCCTCGCCGGGCGCGAACCCGCCGTCGAGCATCCGCTGCCAGGCGTCGACCGTCTCGCCGGGGCTCTGCGCGCGCTCCGGACAGGCGATCCCCTTGGCCCGGTTCTCGCGCAGGAGCTCGGCGGGACAGGTGCAGACGTACGCTCCGCCCTTGTCGATCACCCGGCGCGCCCACGGGTAGTGGGCCTCGATCCGGTCGGACTTGTAGAACACCGCGTCCGGGCGGACTCCCGCGAGCGCGCAGTCCTCCTGGATCAGGTCGAAGAACTCGGTCTCGACCCGCTTCTCCTCCGAGCCGATCGTGTCGTCGAAGACGAGCAGGATCTTTCCCCCGTACCGCTCCCGGTAGTACTGGTGCACGTACAGGAGCCTGCCGTGGCCGATGTGCAGGACCCCGTTCGGGAACGGTGCCATCCGCATCACGACCTTCCCCGGCACGGCGCCCGCGAGCTCCGGGAACTCGCCCCCCGCGCTCTTCGGCGGGGCGACGCGGGCGGGGGCCCGGCCTCCGGCGGCGGCGAGCCGGTCCACGAGCTCGGCGACGGGCACGCCCTCGAGCTCGGCGACGATCTCCGCGACGAGCCCCCGCAGCGCCTCGGCCTGCGGTCGCAGCGCCGGGTCGGTCGCGAGGAGCCGCGCCATCACGGCCGAGGAGTGCGGCACTCCCTCGTGGTCGACCGCGTTCTCGAGGACCGCCCGGCGGACCCGGTCCGCAACCGCGACGGAGAACGGCACGGGCGCTCGACCCGGACCGGGGTTAAAGCGGTTCGCGGACCCGGGCCGGTCGGGGCGCCCGGAGCGTCTGGTCGACCGCGTCGGCCAGGCTGATCTCCCCGCGCAGGACCCGGTGCGCGGAGCTCCGGGAGATCGTCACGCGACCTCCGCTGCCTTCCCGGCTCAGCCGCTGGAGGTTCGAGATCTCCCCCGGCGTGAAGGTCCCGACCATCGGCTCGCGGACCGGCGTGCCCGAGGTGCGAGCGATCGAGCGGGCCGCCTCCGCATCCCGGGGGCGACGACGGCCGCGGGGCGTCGTGCCGTCCTCGTTCACGAGCTCCACGGTCCGGAACCTCCGGACGAGCGAGTTCACGATCCGGTTCCGCGCGGGAGGGTCGCCGACGCCGACGCGGAAGCGGAGCGCGCGGCCCGGGAACCGGTGCCGGAGCTGGGCGGCGAGGGCTCCCGCCGCCTCAGGCCCCTCGAGGATCCCTTCGCCGATGCACCGGGCGCCGGAGAGGATGGCGTAGCCGGGGCGGGGGCCGGGGTCGATGCCGACGACCAGCTCGTCGTCCGGTTCGGACGGCTGCAGCGCCTGCGTGATCGCGGCGCCGAGCGCCCGGCGGTCCCCGCCCTCCGAGACCGTGAGGACGCGGGGATGCTCGATCAGCTCCAGTTCGTCCGGGGAGGTCAGGACGACCGCGACCCGGTCCGGGATCCGATCGCCCGGGAGAAGGCTGACGGACGGGAGCCGACGCTCCCGCAGAAAGCCGGCCAGGTCATGGTAGAGGGCCGGGTCCCGGGTGACGAGCGCGACCGACCGAGGTCTCACCGATGGACCGGACGGAATTATACCGAATATACCTTGCCGTCGCCGTGCCCGTCTGCCTCCACTGCGGCGAGACCGGTCCCGAGGGAGCCCTCTTCTGCACCAAGTGCGGCTTCACGCTGCCTCAGGGCGACGCCCCGGCTCCGATCCCGGCCCGACCGCTCCCCTCGTCCGGTCCCGGAGGCGCCGCGCCGGCGTCGCCCTCGCCCCTTCCCGCCTCGCCCGCGCCGCCCGGGTACCCGATGGTGCTCCAGGCGGTCCCGTACATCGTCCCGGCGGCGTCGATCCCGGGGGCGATGGACCCGGTTCCGCCTCCGCCGAACGCGAAGTACTGCACGCGGTGCGGCACGATGATCGCCCAGCCGGCGGTCTACTGCCCGGTCTGCCAGCAGCCCCAACCGTGAGGCCCGCGGGGCGCCGGGGGCGCCGGACCGGGGCGATGGTCCGGATCGCCCACGAACGGATCGACGACCTGTTCGCGCTCGCCGCGCGGGAGTTCGCGAACGGAGAGCCGGCACTGGCCGACCGGTACGTCGTGCTCGCCCGCAAGGTAGGCACGCGCTACAACGTCCGTCTCCTGCCGGAGTACCGGGAGCTGTACTGCCGCGCCTGTTCCGCGTACTGGGTCGAGGGACGCACCGTCCGCACCCGGCTGCGGGCGGGGCGCCGGGTCCGATCGTGCCTCGCGTGCGGTCACGAGCGTCGCACCCCGCTCCGACGCCCCGCGCGCATCCTCGACGGCCCCGCCCCCGAGGCGAGGTCGTCGGCTCCGCGGGACGACGGGGCGCTCGTGACGACGGGCGGGGACGACGAAGAGCCAGGGGACGAGACCGAAGAAGGATAATCCCCCGAACGCTGCCAATCTCCGCGCCGGGGTGGCCGAGTGGCCAAAGGCGGCAGACTCAAGATCTGCTCTCGCAGGAGTTCCCAGGTTCAAATCCTGGCCCCGGCACCGGAACGTCCTCGCGCGAGTTCCCTGCGGCGCGTCACTGGCACGCCGGGGTTCCGCCCGTCGGCCCCGGCCCGCGGCCAACTCCGGACCGGGGGAGACCGATTTCGGGGCCGTTCCCTCAGGGCGACCGGTACCTCAGTGGCTGGCGTAGTAGTCGGCCACGACCTTGAACGACTCCTTCGGCTCCCACGGCATTCCGGGATAGGTCGCCGACGGGATCGGGTCCAGGAACGTCTTGACGAGGCTGTATCTCACGATATCCAGATCGAAGGTCAGCCCTCGGGCCATCCGCCGGCCTGCGTCATCGTGGATTCCCACGCCGGGCTCCACGAACGTGAAGACGAAGGTGGCGTTGACCCCGACCGCGTCGTTGACGCGCAGCAGCTCCCCAAGCTCCCTCGCTTGAGTCGCTTGGTCGTAGACGTAATCGCCCTTGAGGCGGGGAGGCGTCGCGCTCCAATCGACGATCTCCCAGCCGCGCCCTCCGAGGTCCTCCGCGCCCTTGAACGTACAGCACCCCAGCTCCATGTTGGCGAGAGGCTTGCCGAACTTCAGGTAGCGCTGGATCAACGCAGGGTAGATCTCCCGGGTGCGCCGGTCGCGGTAAAGGTCGACCCCGACGATATCGAACGGTGTCCAGTCGACGGTCTCTAGCCCGACCGAGGCGTACGTTACGGGGCCGTGGAAGACCTCCCGAACCTGCCGACTCGTGACGGCGAGGAAGTCGTTGAGCGAGGCGTTGTGGGCCCCTGACCTCAGGGTCTCCCAGAACGCTGGGTGGGCCAGTCGCTCCAGCACGTTCTCGCCCGGAAGGAAGCCCTGGGTGAAGAGCGTGACCTCGCTCCCGACGCTGAAGACGAGCCGATCCGGCCAGCGCGCCCTGAGCTCTTCGGCCCTCCTTGCGCCCTTCACGACGTGCGCGCGCGTTTCCTCCGGGGCTCGATCCCACATCTCCGGAGAGAACCAGACCTCAAGTCCCAGTTCGAGGGCGTCCTCCGCGGCGGTCGCGAGACGATCCAGGTCGAGCCCTTGCAGGCGCACCGCGTTGCAGTGAAGGTCCTCCTTGATGATCTCCAGCTCCCGATGAACGATATGGGGGTCGAAGTCGGGACGCCAGTTCTGGCCCATCATCACGCGTCCAACGTCGTAGCAGACACCCTTTCGTTGCATTCGTCACCCGGCCCTCTGGCGGGCCCTCCGAGGTCGGGCGTCGAACACGGGGAAGCCTGATGACCTTCGCCCCTCGGCCTCCGGAGGGTCGGCCCGTGCCGGCGCAGGGCTCCGAATGCCGTCGCCGATCGGACGTTCCGCGTCGACGGATTCGGCCGCCGCCGGCCGCTCAGCTCGCGGGCCCGGCGTTCGGGGACACCGGCGGTCGTCGGGTCACCTGACGGTGGGCGTCAACGTAGGCGGCGAGGAGCAGGAAGTAGGAGAGGAAGAGGTAGGACGCGAGCGAGTCGAGCGGCGTGATGAAGCCGGGCAGGGTCGGCTGGTGCGTTCGGATCAGGTGCAGGATCGTGGAGAGGTTGGCGGCGAGGGTGGCGCCCATGAAGGCGGAGACGAGGAGCGACCAGGCGGCGGCCGCGAAGAGGACCCCCTTGCTCGGCCGGCCCACGAGGTGGAAGACGAGGTAGACGTAGGTGACGAACGTTCCGAGAACGAGGGACGCCACGGCGCCCCCGAACAGCGCCTTCGCCCAGAACGGCACGCCGAGTCCGGGTTCGGAGTAGAGCGCGGCGACGACGCCGGCTGCCACGAAGCCGCCGAGGATGCTCAGACCGAAGACGACGTGGGCCTGCCGGACGCGCGATCGGTGGAGCTCGCTCCACTCGTGGCGGCCGATCCAGACGAACAAGAGACCCGCCAGCGTCATCACGACGGGAAGGAAGAACAGGAGGTTCGCCCCGGGGCGGAACGTCCCGCCGGTGAGGAACGAGTAGACGTCCCCCGCCCCCTCGATGGCGAACCCGATCGAGAAGACGGTCAGGGCCAGCCGGAGGTTCGTCGTCACGCGCGTGCCGCTCCGGGCCTCCGAGCGCCGGCACCCCACTTAGAGGCTATGACGAACGCGCAGCCTCCACCGGGGGTCCGGCGCGACGGGACCACCGCGGCTACGTCACGCGACCGGGGTGGGGAACGTCGGAAGGTACTCGTCCGGCGGGCGTCCGACGATCGGGATCGCATGACCGCAGGCGCGGCAGCGGTTCTGCCGGTCGAGGTTCCACTGCTGGATCGTGAACCCGTAGCGGCGGACGGCGATCGCCCGGCACCCGGGGCAGTAGGTGTGCTCGAGCGGATGCCCCCAGACGTTGCCGAGGTAGACGTACTCGAGCCCCTCCTCGACGGCGACGGCGTGGAGCTTCTCGAGCGTCGGGATCGGCGTGACCGGAAGGTCCATCATCCGGTAGTCGGGGTGGAACCGGAGCAGGTGGAACGGAGTGCTGGGGCCGAGGCGGTCGGCGACGAACCGCGCGAGCTTTCGGGTCGCCTCCGCGGAGTCGCCCACGCTCGGGACGATCAGGTCGGTGACCTCGACATGGGTGCCTTTCTCCTGCAGGCCCACGGCGGACTCGAAGATCGGCTCCGGGCCCTTCGCGCTGATGTACTTGCGTAGGAAGCCGGGCTCGCCGCTCCCCTTGAAGTCGACCGAGACGGCGTCGAGCTGGGGTCCCAGATAGTCGACCGCCTCGGGGGTCATGTAGCCGTTCGTCACGAAGTTCGCAAAGAGGCCGGCGCGGTGCGCCTCCGTGATGACGTCGCGGGCGTACTCGGCGAAGATCGTCGGCTCGTTGTAGGTGAACGTCACGCCGGCGCAGCCGTGCTTCTTCGCCCGGGCCACCGCGTCGGTCGGCGAGAGCGGCCGACCCGAGACCTCCTGCTCCTGGGAGATCTCGGCGTTCTGGCAGTACTGGCAACGCCAGTTGCAGCCGACCGTGCCGATCGATAGGACGCGGGTGCCGGGGCGGTAGTGCGAGAGCGGCTTCTTCTCGACCGGGTCGACCTGCACCGCCGACGCGAGGCCGTACGTCATCAGGACCAGGCGCCCGCCCTCGTTCTTGCGCACGAAGCAGAATCCGTGCGACCCCTCCGGCACCGTGCAGTACCGTGCGCACGCCGTGCATCGGACCTTCCCCCCGTCGAGGGCGACGGAGAGATCCGCGGGGTGGTGCGACGCGGCCGCCATCGTTCCGTCCTAGGAGAGGCCGCGACGGCCCGATAAGGCTCCCGACGTGAGGCCGGACCGTCCAGCCGAAGGTTCATCTTCCGCCGAACGTCCCGGAGGTCGATGGGCGCGACGCCGGTCCAACCCTCCCGCGCCGCCGCCCAACGGGTCGAGGCGTCGGTCGCCGCCCGGGTCGCGCCGAGCGCCGAGTTTCTCTCCCGCGTCGCCCGCGTCCGGACCGAGCTGGTCGCCCGCGCGGAGGCCGCGGCGCACGCCCGATCGAGCCCGCTCGTCCGGGCGATCGTCGCCGGGAGCGCGGCCCGGGGAACGTTCCTCTTCGACCGGCTCGACGTCGATCTGTTCCTCCTGTTCCCCCCCGACCTGCCGAAGGAGAAGCTCCGGGAGGAGGGGCTGGCGCTCGGCCGGGCGATCCTGACCGACACCGAGACGCGCTACGCGGAACACCCGTACCTTCGCGGAGTGTTCGAGGGGTTCCGCGTCGACGCCGTTCCGGGGTTCGCGATCGAGGACCCTTCCCGCCCGATCTCGCCGGTCGACCGCACCCCGTTCCATCAGGAATACCTCGCCCGTCGCGAGACCCCCGAGCTCGTCTCGGAAGTGCGGCTCGCCAAGCAGTTCCTGCGGACGCTCGGCATCTACGGCTCGGAGTCCCGGACCGAGGGTCTCTCGGGGTATCTCGTCGAGCTGCTCACGCTCCGGTTCGGGTCGTTCCATCGATGGATGGAGGCGGCCCAGGGTTGGAGGATCCCGGTCCGGCTCGCCGAGGCCGGCGCGGAGCCTCCGAGACTGCCGGACGACGTCGCGCTCGTCCTCGCCGACCCGGTCGACCCGCATCGGAACGTCTCGAGCGCGCTCTCGCGGCGGAATCTGGGGGTCCTGATCGTCGCGGCCCGGGAGTACCTCGCCCGGCCGGACGAGTCGTGGTTCGAGCCCCGCGCCTCGTCCCCGCTGTCGCTCGAGTCGGCGAAGGCGCTCGTGCACGAGCGGGCGAGCCACGTCACGGTCCTCGAGCTGCCCCGGCCGGACCTCGTCGACGACACGCTCTACCCGCAGATCCGCAAGGCGGAGCGGGCGGTCGCCGAAGAGGTGGGGCGTTCGGGCTTCGAGCTCCTCGGGAGCGCGAGCGCCGCGGACCCGGCGCATGTCGTCGTCGTCGTCGAGATCGCCCACGCCCGACGCGGAGCGGTCCGCCAGCGGGACGGCCCTCCCGCCGGGATCGATCGGGTCGGCGAGTTCCTGGAGAAGTGGACCCAGGACGGGATGGGGGTCCTGCAGGGACCGTACGTCCGGCCCGACGGGAGCCTCGCCGTGGAGAGCCGGGAGGAGCTCCGGGACGTTGAAGCGGTCGTGCGGGAGCGCCTCCCCCGGCTCTCGCTGGGAAAGGACCTCGCGGCGCCCCGTCCGGACAGCGTAACCGTCCGGCCGCTCGGTGAGTCCACCGACTCGGAGGCGCTCGGGATCGCGCTGAGGGAGCTGCTCGAGAAGCGGCTGCCGTGGCTGGGACGGTCGCCCGACGCGTCTACGCGCCGGTGAGGTTGGCGAGCACGAACCAGAGCGCGAGAAATCCGAAGAACTCGAGCGCGATCAGCCCGGCCCAGTCGCCCTTGGTGTAGAGGTCGGAGCGTTCGCGCAGCCGCTGGATCAGGAACGGACTGAGCACGAGTCCGACGATCCCGACCAGGAAGGTGAGGTACCACAGCAGCCCGAGACGCGTGAGCGCCCAGGCGACCGTGCCGAGCACGAGCGTCAGGATCGTGGCGATCGCCACCGCGGAGGCGAGCTCGAACTCCTTCGTGACGAAGGCGACCTCGTCGAACACCGGGAACTCGAAGGCGGCCGCCTCCTCTTCCTCGATCCGACGGCGAGCCTTCTTCGCCATCGCCTAGCTCCCTCGCGCGGCGCACGCCCGCCGGTAGAGCTCCTCGGCCCGGTAGGAGCTTCGGACGAGCGGGCCGGCCTCGACCCCGGCGAACCCGGCGGCGAGGGCGACGGTCCGGAGACGGTCGAACTCCTCGGGAGGGACGTACCGAGCGACCGGGAGGTGCTCGGGGCTCGGGCGGAGGTACTGTCCGATCGTGAGGAGGTCGACGCCCGCGCTCCGCAGATCCGAGAACGCCGCTCGGAGGCCCGCGTCGTCCTCCCCGAGGCCGAGCATCACCGAGCTCTTCAGAACGAGGCCCGGGCCGCCCAGCGTCCGCGCGCGGGCGAGCAGTTCGAGCGAGCGGTCGTACCCGGCCCGGGGGTCCCGGATCCGGGAGGAGAGCGAGCGCACCGTCTCGAGGTTGTGCGCCAAGACGTCCGGCCGCGCCTCCACCACGGTCGCGAGCGCTCGCTCGTCGGCCCCCAGGTCCCCGACGAGCAGCTCCACGAGCGTCCCGGGGCTCTCCTGACGCAGGCCGCGCACCGTCTCGGCCAGCACGGAGGCGCCGCCGTCCGGGAGGTCGTCGCGGCAGACCTGCGTGAGGACGACGTACCTCAGGCCCCAGCGGCGAACCGCCTCGGCGACCCGGGCCGGTTCCGTACGATCGACGACCCCCCGGGGCCAGTGGGTCGAGACCGCGCAGAAGCCGCAGCGCCGGGTGCAGTCCGTGCCGAGCAGCATGAGCGTCGCCGCCCCGGCCGACCAGCACTCCGGGAGGTTCGGGCAGCGCGCCTCCCGGCAGACGGTGCCGAGCCGAAGCTCCTCGAGCATCCCCTTGACCTCGGGGTAGACGGGGCCGCGCGGCGGGCGCACGCGGATCCAGGCGGGGAGCCCGTGCTCGGTCCCGGGCGCACGCACGACGTCGGAGCCCGCCACGAGGCGCGAGGACGGGCGGTCCCGCTTTAGGCTTTCCCGCCCCGGTCGCGGCCGATCCGCTCTTCGAGGAGGGTGGCGAGGAAGGAGGCGGGCATCTCGTCCGTGGCGACGTGGCTCGATTCGCCCGTCGCTCCGGCCTCGAGCGTCACCAGGCCGTCCCGCTCGAGCTCCTTGAGCGTCCGCCAGAACGTCGTGCGGCTCATCGTCGCCGCGCCGAGCTCTTCCAGCAGGGCCGAGTGCGTCGCCCGGAGCTTCTGGCTCGTGACCGAGCTCCCCTTGCCCTTCAGCGTGCGGGCGAGCGCGAGCAGCACCCCGAGCTCGTTGGTCGACAGCTCCTCGAGCTGGGTCTCGGAGACGGTCGGGAGGAGCGACCCCTTCGCCCGCCGGACGTGGTCGGCGGAGATCGCGTCGGCGCCGGCGTCCTCGGCCGCGTGGGCCGCGTTCGTGAGGAGCTCGAGGGCGAACCGCGCGTCCCCGTTCGGCGCGGCGATCCGGGCGATCTGCCCGAGCACATCGCGGTCGAAGCTCCCCTTGCGCAGGGCGAGCCCCGCGCGCGATTCGAGGATGTCGACGAGCGCGTCCCGGCCGTACGGAGCGAGGGAGAGGCGGTGCGTCACGCCGAAGCTCGACCGGCTCGCGGCATCGAGGTACGACAGCAGGTCCTCCGAAGCGATCAGGACCAGCGAGATCGCCCCGAGCTCGACCTCGCGCGAGCGCGTCAACAGGTAGACCAGCTTCGTCCCCTGGCGGACCAGGGCGGACGCTTCGTCCAGGAGGATCAACCGGTGGGCCGGGCTCTTCCGGAGGCCCTGCTCGAAGACGTCCAGCATCTCCGAGAGGCTGTAGCCGCGGTCGGGCAGGGAGACGTCGACGCTCCGCAGGAGGTCGAGCATCACCGTCCGGTCGCTGGCCCGACGCCAGCAGTTGATGTACGTCGACCGCACGGGGAACTCCCCGAGCCGCCCCGAGCGCTCCAGCTCGGCGGAGAACCGGCGGGCGAGCGCGGTCTTTCCGCTGCCGATCCCTCCCGTGAGGAGCAGGTGGAAAGCGAGCCCCTTCGGGAGCGCGTCGCGGTAGCGCCTTCCGAGGACGGCGAGCTCCTCCTCCCGGTGGACGAGCCGCGGAGGGACGAACGACGGATCGAGCGTCTCCTCCTTCAGGAGGATGCGGGCCGCGGCGGTCATGCGAACCCCGCGCTGACGCGGAGGGCGGATATCATCTGCGCCTCCCGGCGCGGCGGGCGCGCGACCTCCGGTCTCCGACACCGAGCGCTCCGAGCGCCTCCCGGAGCAGCGCTCGCGGTGGCCGCCGAGCGTCCAGCGTAGTCCACCCGCGCCTACGCGCCAGGATCCGGTACGCGCGATCGACCCGCTCGAGGGTCTTTCGCCGTTCGAGCGGAGCCCGCAGGCGTACGCGACGCACCAGCCGGCGCATCGCCTCCGACGGAGGCAACTCGAGCAGCAGGACCCGGTCCGGTGGGACGCTCGCGCCCGCCTGGATGCGCTCGAGCCGTGCCCGATCCTTCGGGGGCAGGGCGCTCCCCTGGTAGGCGAGCGTGGAGTAGAACGACCGGTCGGTGAGGACGATCGCCCGGCGCGAGAGGTCGCGGCGGAGCGCCGGGAGCGCGAGGTGGCGGTCGACCGTGAAGTAGACCGCTCCCGTCCACGGGTCCCGCACGCTCGCCTCCTGGGCGAGTCGGCCCAGCCGCGGGTCGGCCGGCTCCCGCCGGAGCGCCACCGAGACTCCCCGCCGCCTCAGCGCCGCCGCGAGCCCCCGGGCGAGCGTCGATTTCCCGGTGCCGTCGATCCCCTCCAACGCCACCAGGAGGCCGCGCTTCCGCCTCGGTCGCGTCATCGGCCCCCTCCCTCGGCGACCTCGGGCCGCCACCCGTAGACCCGCTCGACCGACTCGACGAACGGTTTCCACAGCCGCTCGGGGGAGCCGTCGGGGGCTTCCGCGATCGCCTTCGCCCGTCGAGGCACTGTTTCGAGATCGAGCACCGCCCCCCGCCGCGCCGGGTCGTCGAGAAAGTCGGTCTCCAGGAACCACGGGGCGGGGTCGTCGATCGCCTCGCGGACAAGCTCCCGCCGTGCGAGATACGACGGGACGACCCCGGCCGTATCGGTCGGAGCGGCCCTCTGACGCGCATAATGCTTCACGACCTTCCCGGCCGGCACTCCCGCGCGCGCCGCTTCGTCGGCGAGGCGACGGTACGCCGGCGGGTCGAGGTCGGCCGAGTGGACGACGACCGGACAGCCGACGTCGCGCGCGACGGCCAGGGCGTGGGCGAAGGCGTCGTTCCCCGCCTCCTCCACGGCGGCGTCCACGGGAAAGTGCGGGCGCCCGACCTCGCCCAGCGCGACCGCCCGGTGGTCGCGAACCCATCGGCCGGCGAGGTCAAGCGCCTGGCGGTGGACCTCGAGCGCCGCCGGCACTCCCACGGCGCCCGCCGCCTCCACGAGATCGACCGGGTACGGGGCGAGGACGACGTAGACCGTCACGCCGGTCTCCTCCCGAACCCGTCGGGCGAGCGACTCCGTGGACTCGTACTGACGGCGATAATCGTCCGGCGTCGTGAGAGGCCGGCGTGCGTAGTTCTGCGTCGCGAGGAAGAGATGCGTTCCCCCGGCGGCCCGGAATCGGGCGGCCGCTCGAACCCCCTCGCCGTCGGGCGACAGGTGGCAGTGGTGGTCGATCACCGGAAGGCCGGGCGGGAGCGCCACGCTCGGCTCGGGGGCCGGCTACCGCAGGAGGCCGGCGCCCTGGAGCTCCTTCGTGATCTTCTTGACGGCGACCTCGACGTCCGACGGCTTGCGCGCGCCGGTGCAGACGAGCTTGCCGCTGCCGAAGAGCAGGACGACGACCCGCGGTTCGTCGATCCGGCAGACGAGGCCGGGGAACTGCTCGGGCTCGTACTCGACCCGGTCGAGACCGAGGGTGACCGCGATCGCGTTGAGGTTGATCTCGCTCTCGAGGTCCGAGCTCGCGACGATGTTCTGAACCTCGATCTTCGGCTTCATGGTGATCTTCTGCCCGCCCTTGCGGATCTGGGCGGCGACGGTCCGGATCGACTCCTCGACCTCGTGCATGCTCTTCGCCCCGGTGCAGACGACCTTGCCGGATCGGAAGAGCAGGATCGCGGTCTTCGGCTGCTTGAGACGGTAGATCAGGCCCGGGAACTGCTCGGGCTCGTACTCCGCGCCGTCCAGGCCGAGAGCGATCGACTGCAAGTCGAGTTCGTCTCCGAGGGACGTCGACGCGACGACGTTCTCGATGCGAATCTTGACCAAGGTACTCCCCCGGCGCGGGACTATTTAAAGTCGTATATAAAGGGTTGCGGGCCTCGCGGCGCCCGTACGGCGATTCGGGGGCGCGGCGACACGTTCCCAAACGTCGCGTCGGCCCCGACGACGTGCTCCCGGAGCTCGAGCCCGATCAAGTATATCCTGAGCCGGCCGATTTGCTCGGGGCCATGGCAGCGCTTAGTTTCGGCCGTAAGGCCGTCGTGGCGACTGCCCTGATCGCGCTCGTCCTTGCGGCCTCCTCCGCCGTGGTGATGGCAGGCCCCCTGGCGCCACACGCTCGGCCCGCCGCCCCGACGTCGGGCGGTGGGATCGACTGGGGTCGGCACACCCCGACCTTCCCAGTCACGTTCAACGAGACGGGGCTCCCGGCCGGAACCAACTGGTCGGTGAGCATCTTCGGCGACACGGCCCGCTGGGGGTACCACACGAACGGCTCTTCCACTTCGGCGATCGGCTTCTCGCTGCCGAACGGCACCTACGGGTACACCGTAGCGAACACTTCCAACGCGACCTCCGTCTACACGGCGTTCCCCTCCTCAGGCAACCTGTCGGTCAACGGTTCGGCGGTGAGCGTCTCGGTCGCCTTCGCCGCGGAGCTCCTCTACGACGTGGTCTTCGTGGAGTCCGGCCTGCCGACGGGGACGTTCTGGTCGGTCGAACTCTCCGCCTCCCAGAACGGGTCCTGGGTCGGTGGCGGGAACGGCTCGTGGTCCCCGTTCTGCTTCGGGATCACCTACTGGAACGGCTCGGCGACGACCGTGGTCGCCTTTTCGGTCCCGGCCGGGAGCTACAGCTTCTCGGTCTCGAACGTCACGAACGGCAGCGCCCTCTACGTCCCGACCCCCTCGTCGGGCAACGTGACGGTCAACGGTACGGGGGTGACCGTGGACGTGGCGTTCGCCACCGTCCCGCTCTACAACGTGACGTTCGATGAGACCGGTCTCCCCAACGGAACGCTCTGGGCGGTCGCGATCTCCGGCACCGCCACCGGATGGGACCTCGGTGTCTCGTCGAACGCGACGATCGGCTTCGTGGTCCCCGACGGCACCTACGACTTCTCCGTTGTCCAGCCGTTCTACATTCCTCTGCCGGTAACGGCCGGGCCCCTCTGCTCGAACGGTACCGGGAACGGCTCGGCGTTCGGCGGGCGGTACGTTCCGACGCCGGAATCCGGCAACGTGACGGTCGCCGGTTCCGACGTGACGGTCGGCATCTCGTTCGCTCCGGTGACCTACTCGAACGTCACGTTCGTCGAGACCGGGCTCCCGAACGGAACGGTCTGGTCGGTGACCCTCACGAGCCAGTCGACCGAGCCGTGGGGAACGGCGGCCGGCCCCTCAGCGCCCGCCGGGGGCGAAGGGTTCCACTTCAACGCCTCCGGCACGAACGAGATCGGCTTCACCGTCCTCGGAGGTACCTACGACTTCACCGTGGGCAACGTCTCGTTCAACGGCACGCTCTACACCGCCTCCCCGACGGTGGGGAACGTCTCGTTGAACGGGACGACGCAAGTGGTGAACGTCACGTTCTCGGCCGTAGCGCTCTACAACCTGACGTTCGCGGAGGCGGGGCTTCCGAACGGATCACTCTGGTTCGTCGAGCTCACCGGCGCCTCCTCGGGCAGCTTCTACAACCTCTCCGGCGGGTCGAGCCTCTCGTTCGAGGTGCCGAACGGGACCTACAACTTCACGGTCTATGCCTACGGTTTCGTCTGGGTGAGCCCCCTACCGCTGTGCGTCAACGGCTCGACGCTCGATCAGCGGTACGTCGCCACCCCCGCCGCCGGCAGCGTCGCGGTCGCCGGGACGAGCGAGATCGTGAGCATCGCCTTCGCGCTAGAGACGTTCTACTCCGTGTCGTTCGTCGAGAGCGGCCTCCCGAACGGAACGTTCTGGACGGTGGCGGTCGACGGCGTCGCCGGCGTCGGGGGCATCGGGCCGTGGGCTGTGACCCCGCTGTCCTGGGGCGGAAACGGTTCGGGCGGCTGGCCGTTCAACTTCTCCACGATCTCGGTCTCCCTTCCCAACGGAACGTATCCGTTCACCGTCGGGAACGTCACCCTTTGCAACGGAACGCTGTTCGTCCCGACCCCCGCGTCGGGGACCGTGACCGTCGACGGGTCGAACGTGACCGTCTCGATCGTCTTCGCCGACCCGCCCGCCGGCGGTCACTCGACCGCTCCAAGCGCGCGCCCGGCTTCGTCGCTCCCTCCCCTGGGCGCCTCCGCCGCTGTGGCGGCGGGAGCGGCCGTCCTCGCACTGCTCGGCGCTGTCGCGCTGATCGCCCGGCGCCGCCCGCCCCGCCCCTCGACGCCAATCCCGACCGAACCGGCCCGAGCTCCCGAGGACGGGACCGGGCCCCAAGGTCCGATCTGACCCTCGCCCTTCCCGCTTCCTCCGGTCGGCGCGGTTCCCTCCCCGAGGGGAGTCGCGCCGGCCGCTACTTTGGCCCCATCCCGAGGTCGGTCAAGCCGGGGTCGTGCGCCGGCGTGCCACAATGCTTTAGGGCGGAGAACGGCATTTACCGAGGGGGGCTCGATGGTTCGCGCTTCGGTGCCGAACGCTGTCGGCGGCGGGCGCCTCGAGGTTTCGCCCCGAGGAGATTTTCCGGCGCACGCCCCACCCCTTCGTTCACCTCCACCGTCATCCCTTATAGGGGCCGGGGCCGACGAACGCCGGTTGGACTGAACCGATGGCCGACCGGCCGGACCCTCGCAAGCCCCGCCTTTCGGGCGGCTGGAACGACCCGGGGTACGCCGATGCATCGTCCGGGAGCGACGAGACGTCCCTCTCGCTTCTCGCCGTCCCGATCAGCCCCTATCCGCTCATCGAGGTGGGTCGGCGTCGATCCGCCTCGGAATCCGATCGCGTCAGTGCCCCCGAAGAGCCGCGCGACCCTCGAACCGCGGCGGACGGCGCGAGGCCCCCCGGACTCTATGATCTCCCGTCCTTGCTCGCCCGCATCTGGTCCGTCCCGGCGGCGAAGATGACGAAGAGCGGGTCGTACGCCGGCCCGTTCGATCCCGGGCGGATTGGCGGAACGGCACCCGAGGCTCCGATGCGACCGTTCGAGCCGCGGCTCGAAGAGCGGGACGCGCTCAGCGACTGGGACGCCTCGGCGCGGAGCCACGACCCGTCCCTTCCCCTCGCCGCGGTACCTTCCTTGACGCTCGCTCCCCCGTTCCGCCCACCCGCATCCCCGTCAGCGGCCCCGCCCCCGACCGCCCCGGAGGCGCTCTTCTCGCCGACCACGCAGTACATCGCGTGGCGGCGACCCCCGTGCCGCCTGGCGTTCGACATTCCGCTGCCCCGCGGGATCCACTGCGGCCGGGGGGCGTCTGCCGAGCGTTCCGGGCCGGAGCTCGTCCTTTCGGCCGGCCACGCTCGCTCGGCGAGCCGAGACTGGATGATGCGCCCGGCGACGTCGGGCTGGCTGCTCCATCGAGAGGACGTACCGCTGCCATTGGGCGCATAGAGGCCGAGCCTCCTCCAGGGTTCCTCGGGTCATCGAAGGGGCCCGACCCGCGGGAGCGACGGCGCTCGGGCCGCCGGGATCAGCCGGCGCGCGCCTGACGCGAGCGCGTCAGGAGCGTGAGCCCCACCGCGATCAGGCCGAAGCCGGCGACCTCCCACCAGTGGAACGCTTCCGCGAAGACGATCGTCCCGATCGACAGCGCCGCGACCGGGTTCACGTAGGCGACGACGTTCGCCCGGCCGGGCCCGACGTGGTGGTGGAGGTAGAAGTAGAGCGCGTACCCCGCGACCGACGGGAGGGCCACGAGGTAGGCGAGCGAGAGAAGGACGGGGCGCGTGAGCGGGAGGGCCGAGCCAGGCTCGAGGAGGGGAAGGACCGCGGCCAGGAACACTGCCGCGACCGCGAACTGCACGGTGAGCCCCCAGAGGGTCTCGCCCTGCGGGCGCTGCGTTCGCATCAGGACCGAGCCGATCGCGAAGCTCGTGGCGGCCGCGAGGACGAGGATCGGCCCCCAGACGTTCGTCGCGAGCGTGATCCCGGGCGGCGGAGCCACGAGCACCGCGACGCCCGCGAATCCGACGACGAGGCCGACATACCCCCACCGGGTCGGCGCCTCCCCGGGGAGGAGCGGTAGCGCGAACAGCGTCGTGAGGAGGGGGGTCGCCCCGATGAGGATCGACGAGAGACCGCCGGACGTCGTCGCCTCGCCGACGTAGAGGAACAGGCCGTACAGGGCAACGATCGGGAGGCCCAGCAGCGCGGAGACCCCGAGCGACCGGGCGGACGGTCGCGCTAGGGAGGTGGCGAGCGCGATGCCGGCGATCGCGACGGCGCTGATCCCGTACCGCGTTGCGGCGAACGCGATCGGGGTCGCCCCCGCGACGATCCCGAACCGGATCACGGGATAGGCGGACCCCCAGATGAGGCCGAGCGCGATGAGCAGGAGGAGGACCCGCTGGGAGCTCGGCGCCGACCCCTCCGAGGCTGCCATCCGCCGGGGCGGGACTCCCGCGCGCTTATGACACCCGCCGGAGTGGCGTCGCGTTCCCCACGGAGCAGTTCGGTCGATGACGCGAACCCCTAGGAAGCGCCCGTCCGCGGGCGGAAAGAAGAAGCACCGCAAGGTCCGCCAGATGCGAATCGCCGCCCGGCGCCGCCAGGTGCCGTTCGGCGGGAATCGCGCCCGCCGCTGAACCGCGCCGGCTCGGTGGCCCCGCGGGAAGACGCGACCGGCCCCGCTCCGCGATCGCGGGCGAGATGCGCTCGATTCCCTGAGTCAGGGGAGGATAGGAGAAGGGGTTCGAACCGGGAAGGACCGGCTTGCGCACCCTACGGGTGCTTGACCATTTTCATGACCGCGTCCCGGCTGACGTCCTTGCCGTGGCTCTCCGAGACGTGCGTCGGGACGAACGTGACGAGTTCTGGTTCCTTCTTCGCGCGAGCTCAGCACCGTCCTCGCGCGCGACCTTCAACCAACCGCAGCCGATGGTGCCACCGTTCGCCCGGAGCGGGCAAAACCCCTGGGGGTTTCGCCCGCCCTGATCCCGCCGGCCGATGACGAGGCGGTCCCCCTGGACCGCGCTCCCCGCGATGCCGCCGTCCGGGCCGGCTCAGTCGTACCACGGCTCCATGAAGCGGAGCCCGAAGGAGATCCACGCGCCGAAGACGATCGCAGCCAGGACGAGCAACGAAACCACGACGAGGACCGCGCTCTGGAAGAGGCTGAAGGCGTGCGCCCAGAACGCCACGTAGAGGAGGATCGAGCAGAGCCAGCCGACGGTGGCCCCGAGCGTGATCAGCACGCGCCGTCGGATCATCCCGAAGAAGCCTAGGGTCGAGCGGTCGGAGTGGCCGTGCGTGACCGGATTCGCGGACATCAACGGGCGACTCGGTTTCCGCCGTAAGAACGTAACACACCGAGGGTGCGCACCCGGGGTCCGTAAGGGCGCTACCCTCGGAAGGGGTCCCAGGGCCGGTCGCGGGTCCGATCCGCGCGGGCCACTGCCCGATCACCCCACCGCGAGGCCGACCGTCCGGGCGCTCCCGTGCGGCCGCGTCGAACAGGTTATCCGCGGGGCTCGTTCGGCCTTCCCGCCGCCACCCGTGCGACGTCGTACTCCATGGCCGAGATGCTCCCACCGGGGGTCGAGACCCGAGAGCTCCGACACGCGGACCTGCCGTCCTTTGAGCCGGTGATCCTCTCGGGGATCGGAACGCTCGAGCGCGCGATCGGCCTCGACCAGACCGCCGCCCCGATGCTCCGATCGTTGCGCCGCCCCGGGATCTGGATCCTGTTCCGACTGTTCCGGGCGCTCGGCCGCGCGATTCGTATCCTGGTCCGGGTCGAGCAAGGCCGGGTCGTGGGCACGGTGAGCGTGATCCCCCGGAAGACCGTCGGAGTGATCGTCGGGGTCGCGACCGACCCGAGCGCGCGGGGCCGGGGGATCGCCACCCAGCTCCTCGAGGCCGCGCACCGCCTCGT
This sequence comes from Thermoplasmata archaeon, assembly GCA_035499455.1. GTDB lineage: Archaea > Thermoplasmatota > Thermoplasmata > Lutacidiplasmatales > UBA184 > Lutacidiplasma. The sequence continues at coordinate 37,472 of DATJYS010000007.1, forward strand.
CCGCGCGAAGGGGATCCCGCGGTTGGCCCTCGACGTCGATACCGACAACGAGACCGCCCTCCGGGTCTACCGCCGACTCGGCTACCAGGAGGTCGCCCGGTTTGCGTGGTTCGTGGGCGCCCCCCCCTCCGAGGCGGACCCGAATCCTACAGAGCTCCGCACGGTTCCGAGGTCCCAGCTTCGCCCCCTCCTTCCGTGGATCGATGCCCACCGGCCCCCGGAGGTTCGCGCGCCCTACCCCGCCACCCCCCGACGACTCTCGCACCTGGAGATGCTGTTCTCCCTGCCCGGAACTACCTGGAGGACCTGGCAGCTCTCGCGTGCCGAGGGACCCGTCGCCGTCGTCCGAGCGGCCTATTCGCGGATGAACACCACCGCCTACCTGATCCCGGCTGCCTGGGACCCGTCGCTCCCTTCCGAGGCGTACCGGGGCCTCCTCCTTCCCGGGATCGCGTGGGCCCGATCCGTCGGCGCGAACCGAATCGCCTGCGCGGTCCCGGACCCCCCGGGACCGTGGGAGCCTGCCCTGGGTGCCCTCGGCCTGGGACGGTCCGCCTCCTCGACCATGATGACTCGACCCACGGGTCCCTGATCCCGGGCCCGACGGGGCTCTCGCCGAGCGCTCCGCGCTAGCGGCGCGAGGGCGTCGCGGGGGAGCGGCCTACAAATCCTTCAGGATCTTGTCGATCTGTTGGCTGGCGGCTTCGAGCTCCTTTCCGACGCGCCGGGCGGCCTTCGACGCCGAGCCCTTCGGGTCCCGCGCCGCGGTCCCGGCCTTTGCCAGTAGGTGCTTGGTCAGCCGAGCCGAAGCGACGGCGAGATCCTTCGCAGCGCGCTTGCTCTCGCGGAGGGCCTCCTGGAACTCGCTTTCGGGCATGGTCGAATCGCACTAGGCCGGCAGGGGCTATACGCTCTTTGAGCGGCTCCCCCGGGTCAATCGAAGTGGGACCGACCCCGGTGCCCCGGGGACTCCACGTTGTCGGGGTCCGGCCCAGGAGGAGAAGGCCGGGACCCGCGGTGGGCGTCCGCGTCCCGCTCCCTATCCGTCAGCCCGACCGGAGGAGCGAGGTTCCGCTACGAGACGGTTCGATGCCAGAGGGAGGGCCTAAAGGTCCGACCGCCCCTCCCGGGAACGGATCGATGGCGAGCGTGCGGTCCCGAGTCGGCCGAAAGCCGAAGCGGTTGTACGTCCGGCTCGCGATATTTCGGGATCCCGTCCCCAAGGCCCCGCCCCGACTGAAGAAGCGGGACCGCCACGCGGAGACCCTCGACCTCGCAGGCCGGCTGGTCGCCCGCGGCGAGCTCACCGGTCCCAAGGGGGACATGGTGATCTTTCGCGCGGAGGATCGCAGCAAGGCCGAGTTCCTGCTGCGGACCGACCCCTTGCGCAAGCTCCCGAACGTCGGATACCTCGTTCTGGACTGGAGGCCGGACCGCATCGGCTCCGGCGTGAACATCGAGCCCCCGCCGTCCCTCGGCTCGGGCCGCATCACCCAGCTGCACAGCGCCGCCGTGGTCGTTCGGGACCGCGCGCAGGCGATCGCGTGGTATCGGGACGTGCTCGGCTTCCTGGTTCTTGAGGAGGACCCCGAGAGCGGCTTCGTCCAGTTGGGGCTCGGCAAGGGCTCGACCGCGCTCTCGATCGTGACCCCCCAGCCCTCGTGGGGAGAGCCGCTCTACTCGGAGACCCTCCGGAGGGCGGGCGTGACGACCGGGATCGTCTTTCGGACAGACAGCGTCCGCGCCCTCCAGCTGCGGCTCGAACACGCGGGGGCCCGGGTGACGCAGACGGTGTCGCACGAACCGTGGGGGCGGGACGTGATCCGGTTCACCGACCCGGACGGCAACGAGTTCCTCGCGTTCGAGCTGGAGCCGACCAAGCGAAAGCGCGGACCCGCAGCCGACCCCTCGGTCTGAGGTGACCGACGGCCTCCGGGGGCGGCTGCCCGGCACCTGTCCGAGCGCTCTTTCGGGGGGCCGCCGGGGTGCGGTGGACGGTCGGCTCGGTAAGGGTTAACCGCCGCAGGGGCGATGCGCCTCCGTGAGCGACATCATCTCCGGCCTCCACGCCGTCACGATCCACATTCGAAACCCGGACGCCGCGCGGAGCTTCTACCGAGACGTCCTGGGACTCAAGGAACTGATGTTCGACGAGAAGGCGGGTCGCCTCGTCTTCGCCCTGCCGGGAACGTCGACCCTTCTGACGATGCACGTCCAGGCGCCGGGGGAGGAGGGTCGGGACCCGGGCACCGTCTCGGGCGTCGTCTTCTCCCATCCCGACCCCGCCGTCGCGTGCCGGGAGATCGTCCGGCGCGGCGGGGCGATCACGGTCGAGCCGAAGGTCATCGAGACGTCGATCGGGAGCTTCGTCCGAGCGGCGTTCGCCGACCCCGACGGCAACGAGTTCGTCCTGTCGAACCGAACCGACTGAGTCCGACGGCTATCGCAGGGGGAACGCCCGGAGCGATCCGCCCCGTGGGTCACTCTAGCACCTCCACCAGGCGATTCCGAAATCGACTCCGGCCCACGTTGCGCACCGAGTGCCGCTCGGGTCGGGCCCGCCAGACGACGTCGCCCGCGCGGACCGTGAGCCGTTCCTCCCGCCCCGCCGGGTCGGTCATCACCACGGTGGCGCTCTCCAGCATGATCGACAGGTACGGGTGTCGGTGCGAGTGGAGGGGATAGCTCCCGCCCGGCTCGATGACCATCTCCCAAACCCGGACCTTCCGGTTCTTCAGCAGAAGGCGCTGCGCCGGCGGCACTGTCGTCATCGACGCCCGGCACCGTCTCGGCGCTCAAAGCCTGACCGTCGGGTCCGCGGGCTTCGCGACCGGAGCGCGGGTGGGTCGGCTACTCCTCGGGGCCGACCGGCCCCGGAACTCGACCTCGGGATCGAAGAGGCGACCGTCGCTCGCTATCAGCGAACGGAGCTCTGGATCGACGTGACGCCCCCCGCTCGCCGTTCGAAGAACGACCGGCCTCCGAAGGAGATCGTCCGAGAGGGCTGGGATGCGGTGTCGACCCTGTACCGGGCCGACGGCCGGTCGACCGATATCTTCGACCACTCGTGGGCCGACCACAAGCGCTGGCTCGCCCGTGTGCTGAAGCTCGAGCGAAACTCCAAGGTCCTCGACCTGGGGTGCGGGTGCGGCGTGCCGGACGCTCGGATGCTCGCTCGACGCTTCGAGGTCGTGGGCGTCGACCTCTCGGAAGTGCAGATCGCCCGCGCCCGACGCCTCGTACCGGCCGCGACGTTCCTGCACTCCGACATGACGAAGGTTCGGTTCCTGGCCGGGAGCCTGGACGCTGCTCTGTGCCTCTACTCGATCATCCACGTCCCGGTCGAAGAGCAGCCGGCCCTCCTCGACCGGATCGGTCGGTGGCTGCGGCCGGGAGCTCCGTTCGTCCTCGTCGCGGGCGCGGACGCGTACACGGGCATCGAATCGGGCTGGCTCGGCTCGAAGGCCGACATGTACTGGAGCCACGCCGACGCGGAGACGTATGCCGGCTGGCTCGAACACGCCGGATTCGAGATCCTCCGGCGCGAGCGGATCCCGGAAGGCGCGTCGGGCCACGAGCTCTTCGACTGCCGAAAGGAGCGCACGGCCATCCCCGATCGCCCGTTGGTGGCGAATCTGCTCTGAAGTCTCGGGTCGGGCCGCTCGAGGGATCGTACGATCCGAAGGGCTTCGGGAAACATCCGTGGAACCTTGAAGCGGGAAACATCCCTCCGGGGCCGATTCCGCGGGACCGAGGAGCCGGAAGGAGATCGCATGGAGCTGCCGGAACCGCCGATACGGTTTCGGAAGCTCGCTCGCCGGACCGGTTCCGACGAAGGGAGTCGGTCCGGACCTTCGCGAGGGCGGGGGAAGCGCGGACCTCCCGGGAACGTGCTCGCCCGCCTCCGGGCGGTGATCGCGACCGTCCCCCGCGGGAAGGTCGTGACCTACGGACAGGTGGCGGCCGCCGGAGGCTTCCCTGGAGCGGCGCGGCTCACTGTCTGGGCGCTGCAAGGCGGCGGCGCGCTACCGTGGCATCGGGTCGTAGCGGCGGGGGGCCGGATCGCCCTGCCGGGGGACGAGGGACGGGAGCAGCGTCTCCGCCTCGAACTTGAGAGGGTGACGTTCCGGGGAGACCGCGTCCGCATGGACCGCCACCGCTGGATCCCCAGAGCCCGAGGAGCGCCCCGTCGCGCTCGGTCGCCCCGGCCCAAGGGACGGGTTCGTCGGGCCAGCCCGGTCGCGCGCGACCGATCGCCGCGATGGCCGGTGGGGGTCCCCGTCCCCCCGGTGCCGGCTCGGCCGCCCCAACGAGCGGGTCGGGGGGAATCCTCTCGGGCGCCCTCGTCGGCCCGCGCGCGTTCAATACTCGACCGTGCGGATCGCGGTCATCGTGATCGCGCCCACGCCGATCACGACCGCGATGACGAGCCCCGATAGGACGAAGACCCCGCTGACCGACCATCGCTGGGCGAGCCACCCCGCGAACAACGGCCCAGCGGGCGAGGTCGCCATGATCAAGGCGCCGAAGGTCGCCCCGACCCGCCCGAGCAGGCGTCCGGGGATCTTCGCCTGCATGACCACCGAGATCGGGATGTTCGTCACGGAGAGCGTGAGGCCTGCCCCGAAGAGGAACCCGAGGGCGGGTACGAGCGTGCCCGCGAGTCCGACGAGCAGAACGAACACGCCGATCCCCACTCCGCCCACGAAGATGTACCGGCCCGCGGTTCGGCGCGAGTCGACCCGGCCGATCGCGAGAGCGCCCACCAGGGCGCCGACGGCCACGAACGCACCGAGCGCGCCGTACACCGCCGCTCCCCCGTGGAGGACGAACGCGGCGTAGGGGGCGAAGAGCGCGAAGATGCCGTTCCCGAAGAAGTTCACGATGACGCCGATAACGATCAGTTCGAGCATGAACCGGTTCTTCCGGATGAACGAAAGTCCCTCGGCGAACTCCGCGCGGAACGCTCCCGGGAGCCGCGTCGGCGGAGGCGCGGCACTGGCCCCGCGCGGGACGATCGTGTACACGAGAAGCGCCGCCGCGAAGAACGTGAGCGCGTCGTACTCGATCGGCAGATCGACGCCCAGGAGAGCGACGAACACCCCGCCGATCGAAAGCCCCACGATCTGGTTCATCGACCCGCTGAGCGAGAGGAGGCTGTTCGCCGGGGGCAGGTCCTCCACGGGGACCACCGACGGGACGTACGCGTTCGAAGCGGTTCGCACCGTCGTCGCCCCGGCGCCGAGCATCAGGACGATGGCGAAGACGTCGGGCAGGTTTTCCTTCCCCGCCAGGACCAGCCCGGAGAGACCGGCGACCACCAGTCCCTGAACGACGTTGGTCGCGATGAGGGTCCGCCGTCGGTCCCATCGATCGACGTAGACCCCGACGAACGGTCCGAGGATCACGCCCGGGAGGATCGCGCCGGTGACGATCACCGCGACGGCGAACGGCGAGGCGGTGAGCTTGAGAACGAGCCAGAGCAGCGCGACCTCGAAGATGAAATCTCCCGACTGAGAGATGAGCTGCGCGACCCACAGTCGGGAGAACGCCGGGTTCGCGAGGGCTCTTCCGAAGCTGGGGGGGCGCGCGGTGCCGTCGCTCCCGGCGGTTCCCGATCCCCCGGGGCGAGGATCCGGTTCGGGGAGGGGGCTGGGGGTCGCTGGCATCAGAGTCGGGATTCGGAACTCGGGGGGCAGTTAACTTTCCCGACCGGACTCCAACAGGTGTCGAGAAACCGTACTCCCGGAGAGCGGGCCCAACGCTAAGCGCCCCGGCTCCTTGACGCCTCGGAGCCCGAGGATGTCCGGGGCGACGACTCGACGGGTCGATATCGGTTTCAGCCTCGCTCGCACCCGCCGCGACTTCCGTATCAGCGTAGGTCTCCTCCTCGCAGGGGTCCTGATCGTGGTCGGCTTCTACGGATACTTCTTCTGGAGATTCTCGAGCGCCACGTACTCGGCCACGGTCAGCGACGCGGTGCTGGAGAATCTGATCGGCGGGATCGGCTCCACGCTGCTTCTGGTCGGCGCGATCTTCACGGCGATCAACTGGTCGCTCCTTCGCCAGGCCGATCGACCCATTCTCTGACGGGGAAACCTCCCCGCTCCTCCCGGTCGCGTGTCCGCGGGTCCCCGCTTTCCGCGAATCGGAGCACCCGAAGGGGTAAGACCGGAATACTGACCCGGATCCGACAAGGAGGCTCTCCGGGGTGCTCCTAGGACCGGAGTCGCACGGGGGCCAGCCGCTCTCGTGCCTTCCGGTTGCCGGGACTCGGCGCGATGCTCCGGGCCGGCCCTCCGAACAGCGGCATCCGTTCGCGCACGTCCCGGGCGCCCGCGGCCGGCGAGCCGTCCGTCGTCGGCGGTGCAGCGAGGGTCTCCTCATTCCGCCGGAGTCGGCCCCGGGAAGCCGCGATTGGGGGCGCCGCCTTCATCGGGGGCGGAAACGGTCCGGCCTACATTGAGCGAGACGCACCTGCGGTGACCTCCGGACGTCCCTTCGGTTCGTTTCGCAGCCGGCGCCTCCTCTCGGGCCGGGAGGCACGCCCGCGTCTCCTCGCACGGAAACCGCCAAGCGCTGCGGCCCCTGGGGAGCGCGTGCGGGAGATCGAGATCGACATACCGACGGCCCGGCGGTTCATCCTCGGCAGCCAGGGTCTCTGGCCCGCCCGCCGGTGGAAGGGACGGGAGGGACTGCTGCAGGCGATTCGGCAGATCGGCTCGGTCCAAGTGGATCCTCTGGATGTGGTCGGGCACAACCAGGATCTCGTGCTGTTGAGCCGCGTCGATGGATACCGGCCCGCGCATCTAGAGCGGGCGCTCTACCGCGACCGGACGCTGTTCGAGTGGGGAGGTAACCTCCACATCCGACCGATCGAATCGCTGCCGTACCTCGTCCGGACGATCCGGTCCGCCGACTACCTCGGGCGGCGTGCTCGGTTCGAGCGATCCCACGCCGCGCTGATGGCGCAGGTCCGCCGGGCCGTCGAGGCCCGGGGTCCGCTGGGGAGCCGAGACCTCCCGACCGGGGAACGCGTCGCGAGCTATCGCGCGCGGCGCGAACCGGGACTGGCCCTCTACTACCTGTGGCTTCGAGGCGATCTGATGATCCGGAGCCGCGAGGGCGGAGAGCGACAGTACGACCTCACGGAGCGGCTGGTGCCGCCCCGCCTTCTACGGCCGGCTCCCGAGGACCTCGCCGAGTCGTACCGATTCCGTGCCGCCATGGTTCGATTCGGTCTTCCGAACGCGAGCGAGCTCCTGGCCGTCCAGCGTGCCTCGTCGCCGAGGCGAGCGCGCGTCCAGGACCGGGCCGAGTGGATCGGACGGCAGGAGCGCCGGGGCCGATTGACGCGGGTCCGGGTCACGGGGTGGAGCGGTCCGCGGTGGCTCGACGCGGACGACGAGTCCGTACTCACGGCGCTCGCCGAGGGTCGCGTTCCGAAGGCGTGGACTCCGCGGCCGACCCCCCGCTCGACCGAGGCGATCTTCCTCGCGCCGCTCGAGGAGGTCAGCGCCCGAGGGCGCTCCGCGCGGTTGTTCGACTTTGAGTACCTCTGGGAGGTCTACAAGCCGGCCGCGAAGCGCCGGTGGGGGTACTATGTTCTCCCGATCCTCCTGGGGGACCGCCTCGTCGGACGTATGGAACCCTCGAGGGACCCCGTCACCCGCAACCTCTCGGTCGTGCACCTCTGGTGGGAACCGGGGGTTGACCCAAGGGACCATCTGGCCGCCCTGGCCAGCGGCTTGCTTCGGATGGCCCAGTACCTGGACGCGCCCGGCGTTACCGTCTCCGGGAGCGTGCCGGGGCCGATTCGACGGCCCCTCGTGCGGGCTACATCGGCGCTCCGCCCCCGAGCCCCTTCGGGCCGGCGGTAGATCGCCCACCGCGCCCTGGGGGGTCTTCGTGGCCCCGGCCCGGGAACCCGCTGGATACCTCCTGGAAGAACTGATCCTCAACGGCTGGACGAATCCTGACGCTGCGACCGTGACCCGGCCCGGCGGCAAGCGCTCGTTCTCAGCGACCGACCCATCGGGGAACCCAATGTGCTCCGTGGACTCGAGGGCGCTGTTCCGCGGAGCCAGGCCCACCTGGGCGAACGGGAAAGGCCTCCGAGCGACCGTGCGAAGCGTCCAAGTAGTGGCTCGCGGTCGCTCGGGGCGGTCAGGTCAGCCGTGAGCTCACCCCTGGAGACCCCCCGCGAGTCCGCCGCTGCGGGCGCGGGCCCCGCACCGTCCCCCGGCACGGCTCGTTCCTTCAGCCCGCGCCGCTTCGTTTCCGGGGCCCTCGCCCTCCTGGCCGGAACGCTGGCAGGGATTTCGTCCATCACGGCCTGGTGGACCGAGACGTATGTCTCCGGCGGTTCCCTCGCGGTCGTGCACTTCCTACCGGGAGGGTCCCTCACGGGCTTCTCGGACGGAATGTCCATCACCGCCCCGTACAGCCTCATCGGGGTCGGGGACGTCGGCGATCTGTACGAGACGATCCTGGTGCTGGCGCTGGTCGTGCTCGTGCTTTGCCTCGCGAGCGGCATCCTGGGGGTGATCGGCTCCCTCGTCGGCGGCCGAGCTCCGAACCGTGACCGGCTCATCCGCATCCTTCTGGTCTCCGCTCTCGGGCTCGCCCTCCTCTCGGTGGTCCTCGCGCCCGCGGTCCAGCCCTACGGCCTCTCCCACGCGTCCAGTGGCGGATGCTCGGGGTTCGGATCCCAGTCCCCGTGCAAGTTCTTCTGGGGGAACGGGAGCTCCGGCGCAACTGCCTACGCGTGGGGCGGTGATGTCGGCTACTACCTCATGGTCGTCGTGGACGTGTTCGTCGTCGTGGCCCTCCTGTTCTCCGTTCGCCCGGCGAAGGGCTCGGGGGGTCCCCTACTCCCCGCACAGCTCGCGGTCCCACCGGCGGCTCCGGCAACTCCTCCGCCCGCTCCCGTTCCGCCCTCCCCGTAGGTGGGTCCGCTCGGGGAGTCCCGGCCGCGGTCTCCGGCCGGGTTCCACCCGCCGACGGCCGATGCCTTCCGTGCTCTACGCTGCCTCGAACACGCGGGCCGGATTGCGCCAGGCGGTGCGCGCGGTGACCGCCCCCGTCGCCGAGTCCACGCGGGCGAGCACCCCCGCCGACCGCCCGAACGAGGCCATCTCGAGGGAGTACCAGAACACCTCGAACCCGCCGGCGACCGGCCGCGCGATGCCGTAGTGGTGCGTCTCGCCCAAGATCCAGCTCTCGCGCAGCGCGACGGGATAGCTACAGGAGAGGGCGGACTCCGGGGTCGGGGCGACCGGGGACGGTTGCGGGGTGCGGGGAACGATCATCGCCCGGGGGGTTCCCTCTACCCCCCGCGCGAGGTGGTAGCGCGCGAACCGGAACCGGATCTCCTCCGCCGTTTCCGTGCGGCCGTGGAGGAGGAAGACCAACGGGTTCGCCTGGGGGATCACATCGTCGTAGCCGAGCTGCCTTCGTGCGATGCCGACCCGCCAACGGGCGACCAGGCGGACCACGAAGTACGCCACGGCGGCCGCCAGGAGCGCGTACGTCGTGAGCTCCCAGAGGCCCACGCCGACCCGACCGCGCTCGTAGAGCATGACCGCATAGGAGAACACGGTGAACGACATCGCACCGAAGTTCATGATCCGGTCGGCGTCGAAGTGGTACTCGTGAGGGGAGAACGGGGCGAAGATCGGGACCGACCAGTGGTCCATTGCGTCCAGGAGCACGTGCGACAGACCCCCCACCTCGAGCGCGACGAAGTAGTAGAGCGGCGATCCGTGGCCGAAGCTCGGGCCGAACGCCCACGCGAGCGCGCGGGGGGCCAGGAAGGTGCCCACGACGGCGATCGCCGTGACCCCGAGGATCGAGTGGGAAACTCCTCGGTGCCGAAGCATCGGGAACCGGGACGACAACGGGTAGAAGATCACGTCCGCATCCGGCAGGGCCCCGGCGAACGCCGACGCGACGACGTACGGCAGCCCCTGGGCCCCGAAGACCCCGAACCCGAGGAGATAGGCGAGGAGGATGTGACTGAACGGATCCACGGGGCCTCGCGGTGGGCTCGAACCGGTGTTAGGGACTCAAGCTTTGCTCTGGGGGGAGGTGGACCGGCTCGGATCCTCGGGGCGGGCGGCCCGACCTACCGTGCGCGGTGCGACCGGACGGCCTCGCTCGGTCCACCGAGCGCTCGAAGGGGACGGCAGGGAGGGGCCGCCGGGCGGCCCTCCCCGCCGAGGGGAATGGGTTGGTGGCAGAGTCCGCGCGACGCCGCGGCTTACGCGCCGAACTCCGGAGTCGCGGTGTAGACGAGAGAGAACGCGGCGCCGCCGGGCGTCCCGTCGTCCGATCCCGGAGGAATGTCGACCCCGATGAAGTCGACGACGCTGTGTCCCGGGCTGAGCGTCGCGAAGTCGGCGTAGGAGTAGCTCGAGAGCCCGGCGGTCGGGGAGCCGTCCCACCAGATCCAGCCGTTCGTCTCGATGCCCGACAGCGTGAACACGTCGTAGCAGTCGAGCGCGGCGGTCGTGCAGACCCCGTCGTTCCCGGGCGTGTTGATCAGGGAGCTCACGTTGACCGGGACCGATCCGGTGTTCTCCAGGACGAGCGCCGCGCGGCAGTCGATGCCCGGAGTCAAGTTCGCCACCGTCAGGGTGACCTCGTTCAGGGCAGCGTTCTCGTTCTCGAACGAGATGTTGCCGGGAGCGTAGGACGTCCACGAGTCGTTGTAGTAGCATCCGTACGCGACCGTATTCACGATCTGGAGATCCATCGACGCCGCGCTCGCGTTCCCGTTCACCACAGCCTGCGCCGTGAACGCCGAGAACCCGACGCCCGCCATGCACACGACCGCGATCGCCGCAACCAACCCGATGACCCATCTCTTCGCCATGGTGCGATACCTGAGGGAGAACCCTCAGTATCGCACCGGGCGGGGGCTACAATGAGATTGTGAACAGTCCGCTCGATTGCTCCAGACCAATCCGTCGAATGGTGCTCGGGGGAGACCGGCGTTCAGGTACGCGTGTAGAGGATCCGTCCGCCCCGGACGGTCGCTGCGACGCGGGCGAACGCCCCGATGTCCTGCCTCGGGTCGCCGTCCAGCAGGACCAGGTCTCCGGGGGAACCGATCTCGAGCCTGCCCGTCCCCCGTCCGAAGCGCTCGGCGGGTGCGCTCGTCAGCATCCTCAGGATGGTCGGCCCGTCGAGCCCGGCCCGCTGGAGCGCAAGAAACTCCCCTTCGGTCTCGTAGTCGGTCATGTAGCCGACATCGGTTCCGAACAGCAGCCGCCCGCCCCGGCGATGGAACTCGCGGACCACGCCGTAGATCGGTTCGAGGTAGTCGGGGCTAGGACGCACGGTGGTGGCGAACATCTTCAGCGTGGGGATCATGCCCATCCCGCGATCGATCAGGGACTGCAGCACCTCGGGTTCGACCCCTTCCGTCACGTCGGGCGGATGGGCCAGGACGTCGACCCCCGCCCGGAGCGCGACCCGTACCCCTTCGAGGTTCGACGCGTGGCTGAACACGAGCTGTCCGTGACGATGAGCGGCCTGGGCGGCCGCGCTGGCGATCGCCTCCGGCATCGTCTTCACGCGCCCGCGGGCGACGTACGAACCCGTGAACAGCTTGAGGAGATCCGTTCCCCGCGCCACGTTGCGTGTGACGATCCTCTCAGCCGCCGCCGGGGTTGACGGAGTGGGAATGAACGGCCGGATCCAGAACGGAACGCTCTCCCGAACGTAGAACGGGAGCCCCCGCGGCGGAAACAACCCGGTCCCCGACGTCAGGATCGCCGGTCCGGCCAGCTCTCCGGAGTCGATCCGCTGTCGCAGCGGGAGCGTGGAACGGAGATCCGAGCCGGTGTCGACCACGGTGGTGAAGCCACGGCTCGTCAGCATGCTCTCGAGGTGGACGCCGAGGGCCGCCGACGACTGTCGGGCGGCCGACCGCCACTTTTCTTCCGTGAAGTGAACGTGCGCGTTCCAGAATCCCGCGGTGATCACCTTTCCTTCCGCGGCGAACACCCGGGCGTCCGAGGGAACGGAGACATCTACACCGATGGCGACGATGCGCCCGTCGCGAACGACGACCGTCCCGCCCTCCTCCGCAGAGGCGTCCGGCGACGCGATCAGCCGACCTCCTCGGATGGCGATGGCTCCCGGGGAGATGCCCGCGGAAAGGGGAGGGTGCGGCATCGGACCGGGAGGAAACCACCTCCCGCTCCTTACCCTCTCCGGTCGATGCCACGCTGGACCCTCAGCCGGGGATCGCCCGCCAGCGCTCCGAGGGAGGATTGAGTCGGGCGGGGAGATCGGGCGCCCGCCCCGTGCCGCGACGCGGGTCTACGTCCTGCGGCTGGCCATCTGGGCGTAGAACTCCTTCGACCGGCGTTCCATCTCGGCCGGAGGAACATCCTCCCGGTGCGTGGCGATCGACCAGACGTGGCCGAACGGGTCGCGCACCGTGGCGAACCGATCGCCCCAGAACATGTCCGTCGGAGGCGACACCGAGACGGCGCCCGCCGTGAGAGCCTGCCGATACAGCCCGTCGACATCCGCGACGTAGAGCCAGATGCCGAACGAGCTTCCGCCCAGCGATTTGGGCGATCGATTCCCCATCCCCGGGAACTCATCGGCGATCATGAACACCGAGTCGCCGATCTGGAACTCCCCGTGGAGCATCTTGCCCTCCGGGGTCATCGCGACGTTCCGTTTGGTGGCCGAGAACGCCTTGAGGTAGAACTCCAAGGCTTTCGCGCCGTTGTCCACGGTCAACGCGGGCGTCGCGGTGTGGTATCCGTCGGGGACCGGCTTCACGCTCGGCGTCATGGAGGCGCGCACCGGCGGCCCCACCTTGACTGTTTCGGGCGTTTCGCTCGACGGCCGGGTGCCGGACTCCAGAAGGAACCGTAGACCCCTCCTCGCCCGAAGGGCGACGGACGCGGTTTCGCCGAGGGTGCCGGTCGTCGAGGATCGCCGCCCGAGTAGGGGTCGAGTACGCGGGTTGGGGGACTCAAGTAGCGGGGGGGCGTGGGAGCGGCATGCCGATGATCGACGTGTACGCCGCGGCCGACCTGTTTCCTTCCGGGACCGACCGAAAGCTCGCGGAGGAACTGACCCGCGCGGTCCTCCGGGCCGAGGGGGTGGCGACTCCCGGGCCGTTCCATACGAACAACACCGCCGCGTACATTCACCGCATGGACCCCACGACGGTCCATACAGCGGCCACCGACTCCGCACGCACGGTCCGAGTGCAGGTCATCACTCCTCCTGCGGCGCTGAACCGAGACGGCCAGAAGCAGCTGGTCAAGGAGATCACGGAGATCGTGACCCGGCTCTCCGGGGACCCGACCCAGGGCAGCCGTACCTGGGTGTTGCTCACCGAAGCCGCCGAAGGCGGTTGGGGGTTGGCTGGAACGGCGTTCGGCCGGGAAGAGTTCGCTGCACTGGCGGCGAAGGCGGCAGCCGCGCGCGGAACAAAGTAGCCTCTCCCACCGTGGTCGGCGAGGGTCACAGCTCGGCCGCCCTATCGACCCAACGCCTCTCAGACGCGTTCTCGAGTTCGGTGTCGGTCGAGTTCAACCTCGTCCGTCGTCGGCGCGGAGCCTTTAGGGGCGTTCTCCGCGGCGAGTGCGCTCGAGACGGCCTCACGTGGCTGCGCCTAGCGCCCGGACCCATTGGACCGGCGACGCCTAAAGTGGCGCTGCGGCTGGAGGATCCCGCACCATGCCCGATCGGGAAGGAAGCCTCCTCCATCAACAGGCTCTGACCGCCCTCGGCTTCTTCATGGGACTGACCCTCACCGCGCTCGTCCTCATCCTGAACGCACCCGACGCCTTCCACACCCCGATCGGACCGGTCCCGGGCGTACTGTACTTTCAGACGATCGTGACGTACGTCGCGGTCGTCGGCGGGGTGAGTAGCGTCGGGCTCCTCTGCTTCATCGAAGTCGGGGGCGGACTCTCACAGAGAGGCGGGTTCGTCGACAAGCTGGGGACGACCCTCTTCTTCCTCAGCGTCTTCGGGTTCATGGGGATCCTGCCGCTCCTCCTCTCGCCGTTCACCGAGTGGGGCGCCGTCATCGCCCTCACGCTGGAGGTCGCGCTCTCCACCGTGTACTTCGTCGGTCGACGCCTGTCCGAGTTCAGCGTTCACGCGTGACCGACGCAATCCGACGAACGGCCGAGGCGGGAAGAGCGTCGGCCGCGCCGACTCACGCCCGGAGATTCTCGCCGACGATCCGGTCGAACTCGTGGGGTTTGGCCGGCCAGCCCTCCGTCATGTACCGGAGGAAGGACGCTCGGTCCGGCTGCAGCAGCGCCTCGTTCGTCCGACGCTCGAACCCGAGGTACGTCGAGAACCGCTCGGGGGGAGGAAGCCCGTGGCGGGACCCGTAGTGGGCGGGGAGCACCTCGGTGTCGTCCGGCAACGCGAGGAGCTTGGTCGTAAGGCTCTCCCAGAGGAGCACCGGGTCCCCGTCCCCGAGGTCGGTTCGACCGCAGGATCCCGGTAGCAGGGTGTCCCCGACCAGCACCGCGTTCCCGGCTCGGATCGAAAGGTGATCGCGCGTGTGTCCCGGAGTCTCGAGCGCCAGGAGCTCGAGCGACCCGAGGCGGATCGACTCCCCCTCCGTCAGGGCCCGGTGGGGGTAGCTCGCCGGACTGCGGTGGCAAAGCCAGATGTCGGCAGAGAGCCGGTCGTGGAGACGGGCGTGCCCCGACAGGTGGTCGGCGTGGGTATGCGTCTCGACGATCGCGCGGACGGTGAGGCCGTGCTCGGCGACGGCCGAGAGGTACGGTTCGACGTCGCGTCCGGGGTCGACGATCGCCGCCTCCCGGCCGACCGGGTCCCAGAGGAGATGCGCGAGGCATCCCGTCTCGGATGCGGCGAACTGGTGAATCACCACGCCGGCGGTAGGCGGGTCGGCGTACCGGGGGACCGTGGGGTCCACCCACCGCGAGTACTCGTCGATCCCTCCCTCGAGCACGGAGACCGACGGGTATCCCATCGCCCGCAGCAGATCGGCGGCGCGGGACGCGGTCCCTCCAAAGTGACAGTAGACGACGATCGGCCTCCCGGCCGGGAGCTCTCGTGCACGGGCGGGCAGTTCGTCGAAGGGGATCGACCGGTCGTCCTCCAGCCGAGCGATCGAACGCTCCCCGAGGGGGCGGACATCCAACAGGAGGGGAGGGTCCTCCCCGTGGCGCCAGGCGGAGAGGCGGGTTGGAGACACCCGCCCGAGGCGCGTCGGCTCCTCCGGGCGAACCGTGGGGTCGGCCCGATGGTGGATGTGAGAGGAGGGAGGGCGCCCCTGCATTCAGATCACCGCGACCTCGATCTCGTGGATCGAGTTGCACCCGTACTGGAACGGATTCGGCGTCGGGGCCTCCGGTTGGCTCCCGCCGGCCGCGTCCGCCGCTCGGCACCGGATCCGATGGGGGCCGGTGGTCTCGGGAACCCACGGATACTCCCAGTGGGACCACGCGAACCGCCCGGGTCCCGGTAGGAGCCGCGCCGGCTTCCATCCAGAGCCCGTGTCGACCTCGACGGAGCGGATCGCCTCCCCATCCGACCACGCCTTCCCCCGGACGATACACGGCTCTCCGTGCCGGACGACTTCCCCAACCCGCGGTCGCGCGACGATCGACTTCACTCGGAGGCGTTCGACCGGTAGGGCCCCAGCCCCGTCCCCGTCGGCCGGCCGATAGACGTACCGGGCATTCTGGAACCATCCCTCGAACGGACGAGGGTGGACCTGGATCGATACGAGCCACTTCACCCACGCCATCCCGTACCATCCCGGCACGACCAGTCGGATCGGGCCGCCGTGCTCCCTCGGTAGGGGTTCGCCGTTGAGGCGGCTCGCGAGGATAGTCTCGGACGCCGGGCCGCCGGGAAGCACCGATAGACCTCGCTCGAAGCGGGGGGCGCCCGGATCGTCGCCCTGGTCCGCGCCGAGGAACCAGAGATACGGTGCTCGCGCATCGGGCCTAGCGAGCCGGAGGAGCTCGGTCAGGGGCACACCCGTCCACTCCGCGCAACCCACGGCAGCGTCCCCCCACGCGATCTCGCCCGCTGCGATCGATCGAAACCGGCTGCGGCTGTTCCCGGCGCACTCCAGGGTGGCGACGACCGAGCGCTGGGGAAGGGCGTCGAGCTCAGCCAGGCTCCACGTTCGCGGCCGATCGACGTCGCCCGCGAGCGCTACGGACCAGGCCTCCTCGCGATCCGCGGGAGGCGGATAGTGCGCCCGAACGAACAGGTCGGCCGCTCGAGTCCGATCGGTGTCGATGCCAGCCTCGGTCGTCTCGACGTTGCGGACCTCCCGTCGGGGGGGCAGTTCGGAGACGGTGACGGTCCCGGGTCCTGACCCCATTCGGAAGCCAACCCCCCGTGTGGAGCAGTGAGAGCCGTGCCGGTCAGAATCGCAGGAGGACCTTCTTGCGAAGTTCCCCGTACTCCGCTTCCGAGATCGCCCCGGAGTCGTGCAGCATCTTCAGCTTCCCCAGTTCGTCCTCCGTCCGTGCGCCGGGAGCGGCGCTTGATGGCGGCCCGCCCGCCCCTACCTCAGCCATCAGCCGCGCCTTCAGCTCCTCGAACTCCGCCGGAGAGATCTGGCCGGCGTTCGCCAGCGACTTGGCTCGGAGCAGCTTGTCGACGGGAGTTTCTTGGGTCGGGGCGAGGGCCCCCGGGTACGGCGAGTACACGGTGCCCACCATGGCGCCCGCCGCCGCTCCCCAGGGTGCGGCTCGCGCGGAGCGCCATAGGAAGAGCCCGACCGCGAGAAGAACCGTCGCGACCACCGCGAGGTACCACCCTGCGTCGGCACCCCACGTGTAGGTGTCCCCGCCCCCCGACGAGCTCCCCCAGAAGTCGTTGCACGGGTTGGTCGAGGAGGAATCCAGGGTGCAGAGGGTGGTGCCAAAGGAGGACTGGCGGGTCAGCGCTCCCTGCAACGCGGGCACGACGATCACCAGGAAGAGGCTGATGACCAGGACGATCACGATCAGGTTCCGGAACGTCGCGTAGCGGGCCGGGTTTCCCACCCGACCCAGGGACGACAGGAGGGTGAGCAACCCCCCGATGATCGCGAGGCACCCAACCACGATCGCGATGGCGAGGATCGCCTCGTACAGGCCCCCCACGGGGCCGAGCTCCAGCTGGGCGAACGTCACGCTCTGGGACATCCCACCCGCACTCACCCGGATCGAACTTCCCGGGAGGAAGTTGATGGTGACGTCGCTGCTCCCCGTACCGGTCAGGGTCCACCAGCTCAGAGCCGTGGAGATCGCGGCCAGGACGCCCGACACGAACAACAGGGCAGCCACCACCAGCCGGTGAGTGTTGATGCGCGTGCTCGAAGGAGCGATCGTCGGCATCGGTGCTCCGCCCGGTGAAGCTACCCCTGGGGGGATCGGCGAATTCATCGACTGTCCCTCGCGCGCGCCACGGACTCTCGGTATATGGTCGTTCGCAGCTGAAAGAGCGCTTAACGCGGCGGATGGCATCGCCGAATGCATCGCTCGAGCAGGCCCGGATTCCGAATGCGGCCCGATGGGACTTCCGTTAGCGATAAGACCCGAGGGCGTACCGGGGCGCCATGTGCCACACCGACGAGTCCCGGGCTCCGGAACCGCCACAGCGGGGTCCGGTCGGGCACCACGGCGAACTTGAGCTCAAAGCCGCTGACGGGGCTTCCTTCCGAGCGTACCTCGCCTCCCCTGAGGGACCGGCTCGGGCGGGGATGGTCATCCTGCCCGACGTCCGCGGCTTGCATCCTTACTACGAGGACCTCGCCGTTCGCTTCGCGGAGGCGGGGTTCCAGACGATCGCGATCGACTACTTCGGACGCTCGGCCGGGCTCGCCAAGCGGGACGACTCGTTCGACTACAAGCCGCATATCGAGAAGACCACCCCCGAGGGGATCGCTTCCGACGTGAGGGCGGCGGTCATCCGACTCCGGGAGGAGTCCAAGAATGCGGGCCTGCCGGTGTTCACCGTCGGGTTCTGCTTTGGCGGGGCCAATTCGTGGCGGCAGTCCGGGGACAATCCCGGCCTTTCCGGATGCATCGGGTTCTACGGGGGTCGGCCGATGTATCGCGCCGGTCCTGCTATTCCTCGCATGACAGCACCGCTGCTCATGTTGCTCGCGGGCGACGACAAGGGTACGCCCCCGACCGAGTTCGAGGAGTTCGCGCAACTGGTGCGAGCCCGCGGTCTGGCCGTGGAGGCCCACACCTACCCGGGAGCGCCCCACAGCTACTTCGACCGGTCCTTCGCCGAGCACCGGGAGGCGTGCAAGGACTCCTGGAAACAGATCATAGAGTTCACCGGTCGTCAGATGAAGAGGGTCTGAACACTGCACGGCAGTCGCGGTCCCGGGCAACCATCGGCCGTCCGGCTTGTGGTTGACCGACTGCTCGCGTGAGTGGCGAACGTACTCGAAGAGACTCTGGCCGGTCGAGCCGCAGAAACTTCCCGGATCCCTGGACGCGCCCTCGACTCCTCGTAGGGCAAACCGGTCTCCCCGATCTCACTGTAGGTTCAATACGCGTTGAGCCCACGCACGGCCTAGTGCGTCATCGACGGCCAAATCCACGTCCTCCCCCCTCGTTCGCGCTCTTCGGAACCCGTATCTATAGCCACTACTCCGCCGAGTGCTAAGGGCGACAGGCGATGGAGTGGACGAGCATCTGGCTGGCCATAGTCGCGCTCGGCGCTTCGCTGATCAACGGAGCGATCGGCTACGGGTTCTCCTCGGTCCTCACGCCCATCGCTCTGCTCTGGTACTCCAACAAGGTCCTGAACCCCGCCGTGGTGACCGTCGAGCTCCTCGTCAACGTCACGCTCCTGTTTCGGGAGCGAGCGTACATTCCGGCCACGAAAGGTCGAGCGTCGCCGGTTATCTGGACTCTTCTTCCCGGTGTGTTGCTCGGAGCCGTTGGCCTGAGCTACTTCGCGGTGAACGACGTCAAGTTCGTCGTCTACATTCTCCTGCTTCCGATGGTTCTCGTCCAGCTGCTCGGATTGCGACGTCCGTTCACGAACGAACGACGGAGCGGTGCGGTCATCGGTCCGGGAATCGGGTTCCTCTACGCCCTTACCACGATCTCCGGCCCGCCGCTCGCCATCTTCTTCCGGAACCAGGGATTGTCGCGGAACGAATTTCGTTGCACCCTGGCGCAGGTACGCGTCGCGGAGTCGAGCCTTACCCTGACAACGTACTTTCTGTTCACCGAGTTCCTCGGTGCCAAACTGTACACGGTCCCCTCTCTCGGGCTGATCCCCTACCTGCTCGTTCCCGTCGTGGTCGGAGTACCCGTGGGGACTTGGCTGCTCGGCCGTGTCTCTCGAGACACATTCACGCGGTTCGTGATGGCGATGGACGGCCTGGTTGTCTCGTTCGGCCTATCGACGGTCATGGTGAAGCTGAAGTGGATCAGTTCGACCGTGGGAGACCTGATCTTCGGCCTAGCCGCGGCCGGGGTCCTCGCCCTCTCCACCTACTCGCTCTATCGCCGCCCCGGCGCTCTGAAGTGGGTCGACGCCCCGGGTTCCAAACGCAGTGGGAGCGAGGATCCCGGGACTCCCCCGGGCCTCGCCGCGCCACACAGCAGTGCCGCCGGGACGCCGAATCCGTCCGGCCCCGAAGGTTCTGAGAGGTGACTCGTCAACGAGCCTGCTCCTTTCACGCAATCCGCCCCGCGAGAAAGTTCAACACTAGTTGAACCCAACCCGGCGCGCATTATGCGGCCACTCCGAAGTTTGTGAGCCTTCCGTTCTCAGACTTCACTTTACTTCATATCGCAAGGTGGCCTTATATCAATTGGAATCAATTGGACATTGTGTCATCCTCCCTGTCCCGCCCGACCACGATCACCGTCTCCGAACGGACCAGGCGTCTGCTCGAAACCGTGAAAGGCCTGGGGGAGAGCTTCGATGATGTCCTCCAGGACCTCCTGGAGGACACCTACTTCGATGATGAATTCTACGCGGAAATCGAGCGGCGTTGGCGTACCGAGCGGCGAATCCCGGGCAGCCGCGTCATGCGGAAGGCGGGGCTGGCGTGAGCCCGTATCGCTACAAGTTCCTCGAGTCGGCAGAAGTGGAGTTTCTGGCCCTTCGCGCGCCCCTCCGAGTTCTGTTTCGGGAGAAGCTGATCTACCTCCTGCGCAACCCCTACAAGTCCTACCCATGGCTCCGAGTGCGCCAAGGGCCCCGACACCCGGAGGAGTGGAGATTCCACTTGGGCGAGTACCGGGTCTTCTATCGGATTGACGGATCGGTGGTCGTGTTCACAAGAATCGTTCCTCGTCCGAAGGCGTATCCTCGACGTCCGCCTAAGCAAAGGAGCCGATCCAACAAGTAGTCAAGCGCGACGGCACCAGCCTCGAAGACCCCCCGGTCGCGGGCCCCGCGGGACCCTGCAGTGGGCACAACAAGCATTGAGCCTGGACCGCGCAGGCAGAGTCTGTACCTCTACATTTGAGCACAACTGTTAATAAATCGACAATATGTAGAGGTACGAATGTCCGCCGTACGAACGCTGGTCCGTGGTGGTAGCAGGTACTACTACCTGGTCCAGACCTACCGCTGGGGCGGGGAAGTTCGACGGAAGGAGAGGTACCTGGGAACCACTCCTCCGATCAATCTCGACAGGGAACGGGAGTCACTGGAGCGTGAGGTTTGGCAGGAGACGTGGCTTCGTTCCTTTGACGAGATTCGTGTGGCCTATCAGGCACGACTTCGATTGATTCCGCCGAGCGTCCGGGAGCAGGAGCGTGAAGAATTCATCGTGGATTTCACCTACGATACGAATCGGATTGAAGGCTCAACCCTGACCCACGCGGAAACGTCCGCCCTGCTGACGAGAGGAATCAGCCCTCCGTCGCGTCCGATGCGGGACATCCGTGAAGCGCAGCTTCACGCCGACCTTGTGCGGAAACTTTTGGCAAAGCCCGAGCCTTTGGACTTGCCACACTTACTCTCGTGGCACCGCTCAATCTTTGGGGAAACTAAACCGGACATAGCTGGGCGAATTCGGGATTTTGAGGTTAGGATTCGCGGCAGTAAGCACGTACCCCCAAGTGCGTTGGAGGTTCGCCCGATGCTGATCGAGCTCCTTCGCCGGACCAATCGGCAGTCCAGGGCGATCCATCCTGTGGAACAAGCAGCGACCTTTCACTTCCTGTTCGAGCAGATCCATCCTTTTGGCGACGGGAATGGCCGGGTTGGTCGCCTCGCGATGAATCTACAGCTGTTCGGGGCGGGTTATCCGATGTTGAATATTCGTTACGGGCGTAGGGGCGGATACTATCGCGCGCTGGAGAAATCTAGCTTGAGCTTGAAGCCGCGTCCGTTTGTGCTCTGGTTCTTCCACCGCTATCACCGAGATCAGAGAGTATGGCTCCGGCTTACTCCTGGGAAGGGTCAAGGCCGCAAGGCCTGAGACGATTGCACCGATAGACCTTAGGCCGCCCCTCGTCCAGCTCAAGGATTGGGTTCAACAGGGATTGAGCATAGTCCCGATAGAAGCCGAGAAGTACCGTTTCCATCATCATCACCATGATGCCGGCAGCCGACTCAGTAACGAGTATCCCCGTTCATCGATCCACCCTGCGCGTTTTGCAGCAGGTGAAGGGCGCCGCTGAGAGTTGGGACGAGTTCTTGATCACAATCACCGAGGATTATCTGTCCCCCTCTCTCCGGTCAAAGCTTGATCGCCGTCTGAAGGCGGACCGGGTTGTGACCGGAGAGGAAGCCCGCAGGGTTTTCCGGAAGACCAGAAGGCGTGCCAGTTAAAGGGCACCCGAGTCGGGACTGGCCCGACTTCACCGAAGCTGCCAGGCGGGAGTTTCTCTCTCTACCGAAGGAGGTTCAGGTTGCCTTGGTGGCGGTCTTCCCTGAGTTTTTGAAGCACCCTACCCGACCTTCAACGTCGCTCGATGTCGTACCTGTCCGAAACGACCCTGCACGGTGGCGCCTCAAGATCCCAGGGTGCCGGGCCCTGTTCGAGGTGCTGTAGGGCCGGGTCCTCATCCAGGAGATTGAACCGTGTACGGGATTGACGCACGTCTGTTTTGGGCGGTACTCCGAACAAATCCTCCACGGCGCTGACGTCGGCGGGTGTGCTCAACAAGGATTGTGCCGACTGTGTTTGAGACTCGGTCGCGCCTCCTAGTAGCCGCCATGAAGGCTCTCACGGAGCATAGCGCCCCGCCTCCTTCGCCTAAACGCGGGAAAGATCATTGGCCGGGTCACAAACCCGGTTCGCCACTTGATTCGATCGACCTCGGGGTTGGACGCGAGCCAGGTAATCAGTCTCCTCCTCGGGTCTGACCGAAGACGATTTCTGATTTTTTTCGCCGCTGAGTCAACGCGTTTGATCTCTCGCGTCCTAACCCAGGTAACAAGCAGATTATCGAGATTGTAAATCTCGTAGGAAGCAATGCGCTGGAGTACGCAAATGTTCGGTTGCCTGGCTGTCCACATGCCCGTGAGGATCGATGCTGTCAGTCTGTTGTCCGTCCTTAGATGGACTGAGTTTGCCCCAAGTGTGCGTGCAGCATGAATCCCATGTATCGCGGAAATGAACTCTGAGTGATTCGGCCCTTCTCCACCCCGGTCAGCCATGCTTCGCAATGCGAGGAGTTTTCCATCTCTCCTCAGTTCCCACGAAATGGCGCGAATGTGCGTAGGGTAGTCGAACGAGGAATCGGCATCCACCTCGATGGTGTTACCGTCGTGGGCGGCAGATAGGCTCCCCTTAGCAACTACCGTGCTACCCTGTCTAGGGTGTTCTGCCAAGGTCCGAGCCTTCTTTCTGACCACTCAGGAGAGGTGGCCACGGACGATTAGTCTTGCCACCAGCGAACCCCAGTCCGACCAGATGTCGTTCGACTCGGGTCACTAACACGACCACACGACGAGCTGCGCTCCGTGGTTCGACAACAGTACCGTGCCAAACTCGTAGAATCTCACGGGGCCAGTCCCGAACTCAGCTGCAATCCGTCCAAATCTCTGCAAGCGTTTGGAAAACGCGATCTACCTTGCCCCTAATGCCTCATGAGTTCGGTCAGTGTGGGCCAAGCCTAGCGGCACCAGGTTGAACATGGATTCCGAGGTTCCAGCTCCCAATTCGCCCCTGTCGAAGCACCTTAGGGATCTACCCGCGCATCCCTACCGCAGTCAGATTCCGGTCCTTACCGGATTCTTGGTGGCACTTCTCGTCTGGGGAGTCACTGCATCCACTTTGGACCTCGGTTACTCGCTTCTCGTACTTTGCGCCCTCGCGGTAATCTGGGAGGTCGTCGTACTACTGGCGCAGAATCACGCAGTTAGTAGACCATCGCCGGAGCGAGTTGAGGAGCACAACTGGCTTCGCGGCAGGGCGATTGCATGGTCGATTGTGGTCATTGCCCTTTCAGGGGCAGTACTGACTGCTGGCCGCCTTAACGGCGGCATCTCCTCCGCGCTGATCCCGAACAACAGTTTCTCGCTCACCGAGATCGTCATCCTGGCGCTCTCGATTGCAATCCTCGCTGTTCTTACTCGCTATAGCGCGATCTCTTCATACGTGGAGTCTAGCCGAACAACAGCCGAACTCGGCGGAGTTCTAGGCGAGGTCCGAGACACACTCCAGTTACTCAAGGCAAGCATTGAGGGGCTTTCCGCTGAGGTGGGCCGCCTTAGGACTGCATCGGCGGTCCATCCCCGAGTTCAGGGTTCGGTGTTTCACATTAGCCCCGACAAGTCAAACCACCAGATCGCGTGGAGGGTGACCGCTGCTGAAGCTCTCGCTAAGGACGTTAAGGTGACAGTCACCGTTGATGGTACCCCTCGCGCCGAAGTCGGAATCGGAGACGTCCCAGCAGGGGCGCACAAGGAGGGGTCAGTGGGAAGGATCGCCCCTCGGACTCAATCCGGTTCCGTCTCTCTGGAGATCAGTTACTCAGATTCCTCGGGACGTCGGTACACAGACTCCTTTGATTACGCGTATACTGTACTGACGGGGTTTTGGGGCGGAATCAAATCGGTTAGCGTTACGCGGGCATAAGCGGTAGTCACAAGAGAGTGTGTGCAACAAGAGTCGAGTCTTCGGGGTCGTTTTCTGCTTCCTATGGGTCTCTAAAGATCACTATGCCTCAGTGATGATGCGCACAGCGCCCGTATGGAAGTTCGAAACTATCTGTGAGCTGTTTGATATCGAGCGACTCGTATTGCCTCAACGTACAAATCGGGTTCACGACGGTACGGCCTTACTTGAACACCGAATTTGTCTAGTATCTCCCAAGCCATCTGTGAGAGTTCGACCCCTTCATGTTTGAAAAACCAAATGTGAGCGGCAGAGGACCTGTCGGACCCTATGAGAAACGCCAACTCGATGTACTCCCCTCCCCGCGTAAGCTCGATGTGCCGGACGAGAAAGGCTGCTGACATTATGTTCGCCAGCTCCGCTACTTTCTCGAAAATGGGCAGCTTCAATGTAGTGCCACCGAGTCGAGTCTTGGCGAACTCGGCAATGTAGTCGTCCGCGGTCCCAGTGGTAAACCTAGCGTCGTGGGCTTCGATCAGTCTGCCATTCCTAGAGAGGTAGGCCGAGACACCGCCGACGACGCGCTCGGAAATGATGCTGTAGGTTTCTGTAGATCCCGGCGCGTCTACTTTGTACAGATCAACATCATCGACTAGCAACACTAGCGCCACCCATGATTCAGACATGAGGCCCGCCGCTAGCTCGGCTTTGAGATTCGTAAGAACTTGCTTGGTTTCCGGATCGAAACTGCCAATGATGAGAATCACCCTGAACTCGAGTCCCTGGCTCGAGTCACCCTCGGACATGCCGGCCAGCCCTACGCTTCGGTAAGAAGCTAGGCCGAGATGCTCGGTCTTCCCGCGGGAGAAATCCTCACTCTGATTGGATTGAGACTAGTCCTGTCGAGTGTTATCTCGTATGAACCTCTCTCGCCGATTGCGCCCAACAAAGTTCGATAGACGTACTCCCCTTTGACGACAATCTTACGGTCGTCGGCGTTAGACTCCTCGATTTGAACTTCGGAATCAACTAGTGTGTTTAGGCTCCGATACTCCTTCAGAATCCTGACGATTGATGACTTCAGAGATGGCGGCATATGATTCGGCTCGGCTCAGCTTGCCCTCGTCGCTCGCCCCCCAAGCTTGGGGATCGATTCGAGAACAGTCGTCGGAAGATTGGAAATCGAGTAACGTGGCGTCTGCTCGCTTCCCGAGCGCTTGATCCAGCCGGCTGCAATCAGGACCTTCATGTGAAACTGGAGGGTGTTCGGATTCACTGGGCCAATCTCCTTCTCTAGAAATGCGAGGAGTTCCGACCAGCTTGACGTTCCGTGACTCTTGAGAAACGCCAGGATTAGGACCCGTCCTGCGTTGGAGGTGATCCGCGCCTCCTCCGCCAGTTCGTTCGCCGCGACGGTTACATTGCTCACAAATGTGCTAGACCCTGGGCGTAGATTAACTTAACTGCAGCTAACTCGCTGCTTCTAATCGGGCGTAAAATCTGTACACCGCTGCCGAGGATGGACCTGGTTCTGTGGCAGAAACTCTACGTTCAACAGGAATTGTATTCACGAATCGGCCCGGTCGGAGGTCACGGGCAGGATTCAGCATTCGCTGGGCTCCCATCAGTTCTTATCTGACACGCAATTAGGCGCTCGATGGTCCGGCAGCTTACCTCGGCTGACCTCTTCTCGGGAGCTGGAGGTCTGACCGAGGGCTTCCGTCAATCTGGTTTCGAGGTACTTGCATCACTCGACAACTGGGGACCTGCCGCAGAGACCCATCGCCGTAACTTTCCATCCACAGAGACGTTCCATGCAGACATCCTAGAGTTCGATCCTTCTGAGATACCGCGGGTGGATGTCCTGATAGGGAGCCCGCCCTGCACGGAGTTCTCCTACTCAAACCGGGGGGGCCACGGCGACCTGGCGCTCGGGATGAGGTTCGTTCTGCGGTTCTTGCGGTTCGTCCATGACGTGAAGCCGAGATACTGGGCGATGGAGAACGTGCCGCGGCTCGCACAGTCGCTACCGCCGCGGATTCATCTAAAGAGGCTCGGCCTCCGTGGGGACGGGTTTATAGATATCCCGGTTCGCAAGGTCCTCAATTCAGCCGACTATGGTGCCCCGCAGAAGCGTCTTCGCCTGTTCTCAGGCAAGTTCCCTGTTCCGGTGCCCACTCACCACCAGGTAGGCTCACTGGACCGTGTTTTGGGGGGGCTTCCGTGGGTCGCCGCCCAGGATGTGCTGAGGATTCTTCCCGACCCACTGGAGAGGTCAGCAGCTCCGGCTGAGGTGACCGATCCCAATTTTGGGTTCAGAATCCCGGTCGCGGACTTATCTGACCATTTCATGGACACTGTGCTCACGCCCGAGGAGGTACTCATCAATAGGAAGGCGAAGACAGACCACTCCTGGTACGGTCGTATGGCCTTCCCTGACCGCCTCGACCGGCCCGCCCGGACCGTCATGGCAACTCAGACAGGGGTTTCCCGAGAGACCTTGGTCATGGAGTGGCAGAGGAAGGGGAAGACAGTCTACCGTCGCCCCACCATCCGCGAGTGCGCTGTCTTCCAGACCTTCCCCATTACCTACCAATTCTGGGGACCCACAGCCGAGGCCCGTTACCGACTAGTGGGGAACGCAGTACCCCCTGTCCTATCGGGGGCGGTCGCACGGGCGATCGCGACGAAGGCCGGGGCCGAAGTACCGGAGAACCCTGTTTTGGTCACGCGTTGCGTGGAGCTTCCCCCACCGGTCACAATCGCACGCCGTCGAGAGGGGTTCAGCCTCCGCAGGTTTCCCGTCGACCGGAAGTTCCGTGACCACCTACCTGGCTCGCGGACTCGCGGATTTCGGGTTGACGTCGATAATGTCGGACCGATTGGGCTCGCGGGAGCCCAACGTGGATTCTCCCGGGAAGTTCCCGCACATCTCCGAACGTGGACGGCTAGGCTCTACGTGGGTTCCGGGAAACACCTCTCATGCATCGTACCCACATTTGAACAGTCAATCGACCAGCTCGCGGCTTGTGCGACCACGGTTGACCTCCAGAAGCGGGCGGGACGCCTAGGGGCCGAGCTCGAAGAGAATCTAGCGCTATCTGTCCCTGATGCGACAACCCTTCAAGCCGTGTGGGCCGGGAAGGTTGCGCGTCGCAGATTAGGTCCTCAAGACCTCCTGTGGAAGCTCTCCACAGTTGTCGACCGACACTTCCCCCCGGACCGCTTCGAGAGGGTCCTAGGGCCGATATCGCCAGGGTTCCCTCGCACCGGACGTACCGAGATGCCGGTCCGTACGGCGGCCTTCCTATTCGCGGCACTCTTCGCAACAGAGGTAACGAACAGGAGATCCCCTGGGGAAACCCTAGGGTCGACCGCCCTCGAGCAATTCGCCGCTCAATCGGGGTTGGTGCTGGATCACGGCCGAGCGAGGGTCGAACTTCCCCGAGCGGGATCCCTGATTGCCGACGCTATCAGCAATCGCGTCAATAGGGAGTCCCGGCACGCGTCCACTGCCCTAGACGTGACCTAGCCATTTCCAGTGCTGCGAGGACGCGGTCCGCGGACCTAGCGGGCGAGTCTCGGATTTCGCACTCCCAAAGGGTCAGGACATTCCACCCAGCCCCCCTGAGCGCGCTTCTCTTCGCAACATCTCGCTGCCGGTTCGCCTCGAACTTACCTTCCCAAAACTCAGTATGGGTCCGGGGGAGCGGCATTTGGCACTTGGGACAACGATGCCAGAAACAGCCGTTCACGAAGACTGCAAGCCTTTCCCGGCCGAATGAGACATCGGGCCGTCCCGGGACCTCGGGTCTATGCAACCTGTACCCTAGGAGGCCTCGAACACGCAGTTCGTGTCGAAGCGCGAGCTCTGGCTTTGTGTTCTTCCCCCGGTTCGCGCTCATAACACGCGAGGTGATCTCGCAGTCCGGTAGCGGCGCCCTGCCGTCTCGGAGGTAGGTCCGCCTAAGCTCGGTCGGGCGGGCTGGCATCGAACGACGAACTCCGTTCCGATACTAGTCACCACGGGTTGGGGGCGACCTAGAGAGTGCGTTGTCGGGGCGCCGCGGCGCCCTGGGACCCGTCAGCATCGTGTTTCCTCACGAGGTTGCCGATGAAGGACTTGTTGAGCCAGAAACACTGCTTCGTTACGAAGTTCTCGAGAGGATCTAGGTACTCGTCGCGGGCATTCCGTCCGTGGGGTCGCATGTGGATCATCTCGGTCTCGCTGGCAGGGGTGAGGGAGTTGTTTCGCCTGCCATCAGGACCGACTCGGTAAACCGCCCTCCCCGCAGCCACCTCATCCCGGAGCATCGTCCATTCCCGCTCGACTACCGATAACTCTTGGAGGGACGGGCTCCAGAAGAAGGCCCGTCCCATACGGCGGTCCATCGGCAGGGTCTCCCTATCGGGGGAGTAGGTTGGCACGAAGAGAATGCGATGGAGCTGTCCAGCCAGGTCGGATTCTTCCCACTCTTGAGAAGCGAGCTCGACGAGGTCGACCGTGGGGAAGGAGACTGCCTCGAACGGAATCCGATCTCTCGAACGCAGCCACAGCACACGGACCTCGATACCCAGTTGGTCGAACTCCCGAATCCTAGAGTTCACGTTTTTGAACCCAAGCATCCGCTTGATGATGTTCGCAGCAACATTCTTGCCGTCCCCGGGATCGATCTCGAATCGTTCAAAGATCTGGCGCAGGGTAAGATCGACCAGTTCGTTCAGCCGTCCTACGATGTGACTCTCGGCCGCATTGAAACCCCTCGACCGGACCTCGGGAAGTATCCTTTCGATTACCGACTCGGACTTGCTTTTCCCGAGAAGCTCGCTAAACACCCAGGAGGTGAAGCAGGGCTTGAGCGTGAACGCTCTCCGAAACGCCGGGACGTCGCTGAAGGGTTGATCTACCCGGTCACTCTCGTTGCCTGCCCCCTTCCTTGAAGCTGCCAGCGCCCACGAGTCCGCCTCACTGAGCTTGTGGGCCTCACCATGAACGACACGGTCGTGGGTCCGGTTCCAGTCGATCTCGAAAATGGTCTCGTCGGTCTCGTCCGGGTGCCACAATCTCGAGTCAATGAGTTCGGAACGAGCTGGGACATCCGAATCCATCAATACGAAGACGAACAGGATGGCCGCGAGCTTCCGTCGGATGCTCGCAGTGGGCCACGACTCACGGGCAAGCTGTCCGTAGTCGATCATCGCGACCGACGTGCGTTCCTTCACTCTGAGCTTTGCCCCGGTCCTGAGAAGGGGAAGCGTCTTGAGCTCGACCCCGCAGTTGGGAAAGTCCGGTTCGGGGGTCTGGTTGGGGGGGATTCCGAAGCACGCCTCGACTATCAGACCTGCACCGGACTTTCCTCGTCCCTCCAAGAAGTTCCGGGAAAGAACCGCATCGCCCAATCCCTCGAGAATTCGACCTATGGATAGCCCCCTCAGACCGGTTGCATGGGCCAAAATCTCCGCAATCTCATGAGAGTAGCGAAGATCCTTCTTGACCTCGACCGCCATTCCACTACATCCTCACCGGAGGCAGGGCTCCCCACCCGGTCCCCTCACCTAACTCTTGCCCGGGTAGGGACAGATAGGTGCAATCGGGCACACCCCGCATTCGGGGGTCGAATACCGGCACAAATTCTGTCCGTGCTGGACCAAGACTGGGTTCAGGAGCTTCCAGTATCGACGAGGAACTGCTAGGGCCAGTTCTCGTTGTGCCTCTGGGATAGTCGTACCACGAACGACTCCGAGCCGGCGGGTCACCCGCAGTATGTGAGAGTCTATTGGGAGTCCCTCCTTCTCGTGCCCGAATACCAACACGGCGTGGGCGGTCTTCGGTCCGACCATCGGGAGGGTTCGCAGATCCGCCTCGGTAGAGGGAACAACCCCTCCGAAGCGGTTTACCAATGATTTGGCACATTCCTTGAGAGCCTTGGACTTAACATCTGAAAGTCCCACCTCTCCAATCAGCGACCTAATCCGGGCAGGGGAGGCTCGGGAAAGGAGAGTTGGTGTAGGGAACACCGATAGAAGCCTGATCGTGGCGCGCTCGGTGACCTCATCTCGTGTCCTCTGGGAGAGGATGGTCGAGACGAGAACGAGAAATGGGTCGGCACCACGAGCCCTCAGTACCGGGACCCGCCAGTTCCCTTGACGGTAGAACTCTTCCAAGAGCCGCAGAAGACGGGACCAAGGAATGCGATGAGATGACTTATGTCGCGTTGCTAGCAGTGTGGTCACACCATTCCTTAAAGCTCGAAGTGCGCTTCAGCATGGCGAGTGGGTGAGCGAAGAGTCTGGGTTCAATAACCAGTACACACCTCGCACCCCGGCGGGTCCCCCTACTTGGACATCTGATTCGCGTCGGCGCCGAGGAGATTATCAAGGTTCGCGCCAGTCCTCGCCCGATGGCAGTGCCAGCCCAGGCTGCGGGACCTGGCCGGCTAGGCGGCCGCTCTCTCAAGCCAGAGAAGCTCCGCGAGACCGGTGACACGGATCTGTTTGAACGCCTCACTAGAATACTGCTAGACTCGCTGCTCAACACCCTCACGAAAGGTTCGGTTGCGTGGTCCAGGTCTGTACTGGGGCTGCCGGGTCGACCCAAAAGAGTCGCTGTCAAGATGGACTGGGTGGCGTGGTGTAACCAAACATTTGACGAGGCAAATGTCGCCGCTCCGCTCTTCCTTGACGTCGAGGCGACAATCCATGATGTCGCATCTAATCCATCGTACGTAACCGGAAAGATAGCCATCCTCGATATGATGAACCAGGCGGCCGGTGGATTGCCGGGCTGCGTCCAGCGCCTTAGGCAGGACCCCCGTTTCACTCGTTTTCCTGACCTCGACCCGAACCCCCGAATCGTTCTTCTCTTTGCTTCTAACAAGAGTGAGCACCTCCCGGAGCCATCCGTTCTCGAGGCGTGGCTTAGGGGCTCAACTGGTAGCTTCGAGCGCCCTGACGTCAGGTTCATTTGTCGACGACCTGCGTCTGATCCGGAATCGCGTGAGATAGAGCTCCCAGGGGGGCAGAAGGTGTGGATAGGCCTCATCCACCGTCAGAAGCTCACAGAGCTCGCTGCCCTGTCAATCGCCCTTAACAACGCGAAGCGGCACCAGGAAGTTGATGAGCGCTTCCTATTCGAGTTGACTGGCCTCGCCGGCCATCCCTTACTGCTTGACCCGCTACCATTTCGCGTCGGAATCCAAGCGCCTACTACAGGTCAACACGTCCGCGTAGAGAATCGATCAGTTACGTTCCACAAGTTTACGGTGCACCCCGCCGACTTTCTCAGATTCTCAACCGTTCTTCGTCTGGTCAGCGACTACGACTACCTGCAGAGGCTTCCAATCGGTTCCCACCTGGAAGCCATGGCACGAGAAGTGGAGGCTGGAGGGAGGTTCCCCACTCCGGTGCTATGTATCCCCCCTCATGGGACCGTTATCGACGCCAATGCCTCCCAGATAAGTCAGCATGGCGGCATCGCGATGCAACCATATTCGTGGCATATCGTCGACGGCCAGCACCGACTTTTCTGCTACTATTTTGTAGACCGGGGAGCGCGTGTTGAAGATGTCGACGTAAACTCCTACGACCTGGCAAATCAGGCAGAAAAGCCCGCTGTCGCGTCGGGGCTCTTCCTCAGTGTGAACTACAAGGCCCTCAAGCCGCCCATCGATCTCGCACTTACGCACCATGCGCTCTCGGCTGCCTGGCCAAGGGACCATTGGGTCTGCCCCAAGAGGCGGGTCGGGTGTGTCGACGTCGACTCCAATCTGTACTCAGCAAGGATTCTCGCGACCAGGCTTATCCTTGAACTCAATCTAAAGAGCTCTCACTTCCGAGACTACTTCCGCTACACGGGAACTCAAGAACGGGGGAAAACTTCCCTACAATCAATCACCACATACCTCAGCCCCGATTTTGATATCAGACACCCTGCCGATGCCCGAAACCCAATCGCCAGGCACTTCGGCATGGTTCCCGGGGGGACGGGAGTTTGGACCGCTCCCGATCCGCCTCCAGGTTCCTTGGCGACTGTGTTCGAGACCCTCGTACGTGAGTTTGATGCCTTTGTTTCGGCAGTTTGCCTGAACTTTGTGCCACCGGGAGGCGGGTCCGGTTCCCAGGTGCTTCGAGAGTACGTCGACGCGAACAACAATGTCTTTGTGGCTCTCTGGCGACTCTTCTTCAGATATAGATTCTGGCAGCTACCGCCGAGTGGAGCGGCTTTGCCCTGGCCGGCTACGCAATCTAGGGTTGACAAAGTCCTTCCTGCCTTGAAGGCCCTCGCCGATGGGGGGACTCTCTACGGAGCCGGAAATCGCTTCAGATCCGCGTCTGGGGTCTCTTCCCTTACGACTGCACTCATCGCGGCCTTTGACGACGGCATCACGCCGAGTCAGCCCCTCCTCTCATCTGCAGTCGAATCGATTTGAGCTCGAACAGCGGTACAACTACCCGCCGATTCTCGTCACTTTCGGTTCAAGAGTGCAAGTGGGACTGAGCTGACTTTTGTGGGGTTCAATGCCTCTTGTGCCCACAAGCGTCGATGGTTTGAGAAGGGTCTCGACGACGTCGAGGTCGAACGCCTGTCCTTCTCGTCTGTCCTTGGGAGATACCGAATTCGATGGCGTCAGTGGATGTCGAATTCGTTGCCTTCAGGATCCTGCATCGCTACGGCGTAGTGGTCGATGCCCTCCTCATACAACGTCTCCAGTCGAGTCGCCCCGAGCCCGACCAAGCGTGCAGCCTCTGCCTCCACCCGTTCCTTACGGACTTCAAACGGCACATGACTAATCCCGCCGGCATGGCTCGCACTAGCGTCAATGTCGAAGTGTAGTCGGTTCTTGCAGATCTTGGGTTCTGGGACGACGTGGAACCAGATTCGCGGTCCGGCCCCGGATGGGTCCATGATCCTATCGGTTTCGCCCGTCATCTCTTCCTCCGGTACGCCGAGACTCCGGTAGTAGTCATCCCATGTTGCAAATCCACTAGGCGGCGGCGCGAGTTCGTACCCTAGGGCCGCGGCCCAGAACCTAGTTTCCAGTCCAGCGTCTTGAACATCGATCACCACTTGAAATCTCACTGGCATGCTTTCCTCCCGCCGAGGCGAGGAAAGGGGCCCACCATAAGTCTCTGGCTCAGGTTGCCGAGGTGACAGGTGCGTGCTCCCAATCCTCTTGTTCGACTCCGAACCGTCGTTTATCGAGGGGATTGTCCGGCCCCTCCCTCTCTGACCGGGCGATCCTTGGTCTCGATGGGGGGTGTGATCGCGGGGAGACTGGGTTCACGTGGATTTGTCCGCAACTCTCCGCTTCCAGGCAATCCCCTGTCGGTGAGCCGCGATTGGGAGCGGAGCTACGACGTAAGTATCTTTTATTACTTAGCCTGTGTTTGTCTGGATCGTGACCAACCTACTCAAGCCTGACGGACTCGCGGGTTGCTTCCGATGCGCCTACGTCTGGCGCCCGCGTTCCAAGAGCCCGTCACGCTGTCCCCGATGCAAGTCTGCTCTGTGGGACGTGCCTAAACTCAGAGCAATGCAGATTGGGAATGGACAAGGAGTCGAGGAGGTGATCGGGCGTAAGCGCGATCGACTCTTCGACGCCCTGCGAAAGAACAAGGCTAGGAACCCGCGGGTGTTCGGCTCTGTGGCTAGAAGGCAGGCCACGCGGCAGAGTGATCTAGATCTTATCGTGGACTTCGACCCGGAAGCCTCGATCTATGACTTGGTCGGTCTGAAGATAGATCTCGAGCGAGTGCTGCATCGAAAGGTGGACGTCGTCGAGCCGAGGGGCCTTCACTGGCTGATGCGCCCGCAGATCCTGTTCGAGGCGACACCCCTGTGAAGGCGGGGCGCGTCGATTCGGCTCGGCTCAGTGACATTCTCCAATCGGTGGAGCGACTGGAGGAGGTCTTTCGAGCTGGCTATGACGAGTTTGCATCGTCCTGGTTGAGTCAAAGTGCCGTGGTGAGGGAGCTTGAGATCATAGGAGAAGCTGCCGGCCATCTTTCAGCCGGCCTTCGCGGGAAGCACCCCGAGATTGCCTGGGCAAAAATGCGAGGATTCAGCTCGTTTGCGAAACACAAGTACTGGAAGATTGATCCTGCGTTGGTTTGGAAGGCAATGGCCGAGATGCCCGCGCTGAAGGATATGCTCGTCCGGGTGATCGGCTCGACCAGCTAGTAAACCGATTGAGTGGTGCTCGAGATCCGGTCGCGAATCTGCTCGTACGTGCAAGTCGCGTTGAACCAATTCCGGGTCGATGCTCCATCACGACCCCACTGACGGTCCACGCCACGCAGCTGACCTCTGCTGAGAAGACAACCCAGTGGGGACGGAAGCAGAACCGGACACCCCCAACGGCGATCATGCCGTTGAGCCAGGTCCACGTATCGTGACGCTCGAGGTGACCCTTCCCAGCTGAGCTTTGCCGAAGGCTCCTCGAGGGTCGCCCGGGATGGAGCGTTGGGCGGCCCTCGCTCGCGAAGGGAGGAAGGGCTCGAAACGAACTACGGCGATGAGGCTCGGCCGCGGCGAAGAAGGAGCGCCGTGCCCGCGATCGCGACCGCGGCCAGCGCCCCGACGCCGCCCCAGAACCACAGCGGGATCGATGCGGGGGCACCGCTACCGACGGTCGGGGCCGGGGCGCTCACCGACACGGTCACGCTCGCGTGGGTCGATCCCCCCAACGAGTCGTTCACGTAGACGGTGAGGGTGTGGGATCCGACGTCGGTGAAGACGGCGATCGGCGACGCCGTGTGCTCGACCGTCCCGTTCCCGAAGACCCAGGAGTACGTGAACGGACCGACGCCCCCCGTGACGACGGCGGCGAGCCCGACCGGCGAGCCGGTCGTCGGGTCGTTCGGAACCACGTGGATCCCGACCCCGATCGCCGGGCGCACGACGACCAATACGGTGGCGTTCGCAGTGCCGCCGAGAGAGTCGGACGATTCGACGCTCGCGCGGAACGTCCCGGCGGACCCGAACGTATGGCTCGTGGCCGCTCCGGTGCCGATCACGGCGTCCCCGAACTGCCACGCGTAGGAGTACGGGCCAGCGCCTCCGGCCGCCCCCGCGGTAAAGCCGACCGGCAGCCCGACCTCCCCCACCGACGGCAGGGCGCTCGCGGTGACCGACGGACCGGCGAGCAGGTGGACGGACGCCGCGGTGGCGGTCGCCCTCACCCCGACCGAGTCGGTCACCGAGAGCGAAGCCGCATAGCTGCCGCTCGCGAGGTAGGCGTGCGAGAAGGAAAACGAGGGACCGGCCCCTGCGATCGAGAGGTCGCTGCCGTCCCCGAACGCCACGGTGAGCGCGTACGGTCCGGTGCCGCCCGTCAACTCCACCGTGAACTCGATCGGCTGGTTCGTCTCCGATGCGTTCGCGGCAGCGCTCACGGTCGCCGAGAGCCGGGGTTCGAGCACCCAGGTATCGTTCTCCGACGGTCCGGCCGTCAATCCGCCGACGAGCAGCGGAACGTCGCCCGCGGGGTCGAGGGCGAGCCCCGCATCGAAGCGGGGGGACGGCGCCGCGCTCGGGCTCAGGAGGGACCACTCGCCGCTCTGGAACGTGTACGTGGCGTTGAACGGGACGAACGACTGGTTGCTCCCCCCGAACAAGATCATCTGATCGAGGCTCGGGTCGAACACCATCGCCGATCCCGAGAGGTCCCCGGGCGTTACGGTCGGGTTCACCTCCCACCACTGGCCTCCGTAGAACACCCAGGTGGCATCGCTCACCCCGAGGCAGAGCACACCGGAGCAGCCCCCGTAGAGGACGAGCTCGCTATCGATCGGGTCGTACGCCATCGCGGCGAACCCCACGGCCGGTCCCGGCAGGGCGGTCGCCCACGGGACCCACCCCGACCAGCCTTCCCATACCCAGGTCGCATTGGAGCAAACGACCGAGAAGAAGTCGGCGACGCAGCCCCCGGTGAAGACCGACCCGTTCACGTCCGGCGCGGGGTCGAATGCGAGAACCCCTCCGTACTCGCCCGGAGGAGCGGCCCCCAGGGCGCTCAGGTTCCGCCACGAGCCGTTCGCGAACATCCACGTGTCGTTGAGGTCCGACCCGGAGGCGCTCCCCCCGAAGAGCAGGAACCCGTGCATGTTCGGGTCGTAGTCGAACGCGGCGTCGTACCGCCCCGGGGGCGACCCCGCGGTCGAGGTAAGGTTCTCCCAAGAGCCGTTCGCGAACTCCCAGGTCTGGTTGCTCGGACACTCGTTCGTGAGGCATCCCCCGAAGAGGAGGGTGACCCGATCGACAGGATCCGTGGCCACGCTCTCCCCGTATCCGGGCGCGGGCGCAACCCCCGCCCCCGGCGCCGTTACGTTGATCCAGGTGTCCGCGAGGATCGACGGCCGGACCGGAGCCTGGGGAGGAGGCAGGGTCGCGAACGCCTCGTGGGGAGGGGTCGTTCCGACCTCCGCAGCGGGGCTCGGGCCGTGCGCGATCGACGGAATCACGCTCAGAACGAGCACCGATCCGAGGAAGAGGACGGCCGCGAACGTTGCGCCGGAGCGGGCGTGCCGGGACCCGAGCGCGCTCATCCGGTCGGGCCCCCCCCGCTGGGCGGGGTCGGCGGCGGAGAGTCGGGCGAGGACGGAGCATCGGGACTCGGGGTTGCCGAGACCGGCGATTTCGGAGCTCGGCGGGTAGTGATCGCCACGCCGGCGAGGATCAGAGCGACCGCCGCGGCGCCCGCGCCAAGGTACTCGGCATACGTCGTCGTGCTCGCGCCCTTCCCCTGTCCGGTCGTCCCCGGGGAGGACGCACCGCCCACGGGGGCCAGCGAGGCGCCGACCTCCACGAACCGAAGCGTGACGATCGGTTGGCTCGAGTTGCCGGCGGCGGTAAGGGAGTAGACGAGGATCCCTCCGCCGTCCTGGGCGAGAGCGTAGGAGGTGATCCCCGGCTCGGAGATGTTGGTGAGGTTCGTGAACACGCCCCCGGTTTCGGACCAACCGACGACGCCACCGGTCGTTTCGACGAACGCGTAGACGGTGGAGCCGTTCGTGATCGCTTCGGCCTGGCTCGCGTCGGGGCCGAGGTTGGTCGAGGAGACCGGCTGGTCGGTCGCGAGGTCGTACAGGACGAGCGTGGTGCCGCTTGTGCCCTGGTAGAGGAGCACCACGGTGTCCGAGGAGCCGGCCACGAACCCGGCGGAAGTGACCAGCCCGCCCCGGGGAGGAGCGTAGGAAAAGGGGGTGGCTGAGCCGCGGGTGAGCGAGACCGTCGTGTAGTTGCCGTCCATCTCCTTCACGATCGCGTCGCCGAGCCCTCCCCGGATCGATTCGATCTCGGAGAGGCCGGAAACGCTCGAGTTGTCCCGCAGCGTCCCGGAGGCGAGGTCAAAGTCGAGGAGGTGCTCGGGGGCGGAGGCGCCCGTCAGCAGAGCGGAGCTCGTGAGCACGGCGACGGACGGAGACGACCCCGTGGGGTCGATCGCGAACGACTGCGCGAACCCGCCCGACGTCCACCGGTGCACCGGGCCCCAGGTCCCCCGGGCCGTGGAGTACTCGGCCCCGTGGAGGGCGATCGAAGTGAGGTCGGTCGGGCTCGCGACCGACTCCTCGGCGATCGGGAGGGCGTTCCAGAGGACGTAGACGTTGCCGTCCGGAAGGGTCGTCGCGCGGGGGTGGAAGACGAGGAACCCAGGGTCGCTCGGAGCGGGGACGCTCCCGAGACCGTTCGACGAACTGTTCAGGAAGAGGCCGGAGATCCCGAGCCCCTGGTCGACGGGCCGGTTCGTCGCGTCGTCCGTGTAGTACAGGTAGGTGCCGTTCGGCCCGGCGGCCGCCGATACGTCGGTGGACGGGTAGATATCGGAGATCGCCGGGCCGCTGGCGTTGGCGCTGTTCCAAACGGGAGCGTCGTAGCCCGAGAGGTTGTAGTACCGGGAGTGCGGCACCCAGGTCGAGCCCGAGCCGTTGTCGTACGCTGGGCGACCGCCGCCGGGGGCGGCGGGCATCGCCGGCGGCGGATTCGTCCAACTGTAGATCACGCCGCTCGCGAGATTCCACTGGTCCGACCACCAGAGGGCGGTCGCGCTCACGAAGATCGAGCCGTTGACCCACCCCGCGGTGATGTAGAGCCCGGTGTTCGTGGCGAGGCTCAGGGCGACCGAGATCTGCCCACCGATCGCGATCGATGCGATACCGATCCCGAACGAGACGGCGACCGACAAGGGGAGGGTGATGCCCCCGACGAACTGCTGTATCTTGACCGCAATCCCACTGATGAACTCGTCAAAGCCGGGCGTCGTGGGCGCGAGCAGCATCCCGATCGTGACCGACGGGTTGACGTTCACCTCGAGGGTGAACCCGACCTTCACGCCGAGGATGTCGAAGCCGTAGATCGGCACCGAAACGCCGAACTTCCCCTGGACGGTGACCGACGCGACCGCCGATTGCCACTTGACGCCTGTGATCTGGCCCTGGACGATCCCGAGCGAGAACGTCCCCTTGAGGGAGAACGTGGCGGAGAGGCTGAGCTTCGCGATCCCGAGGTTGATCGACGGTGGGGTCAGCGAGAGCGTCCCGGTGAGGGTCAGATTCCCCGCGGAGGTCGCCGTCAGCGAGATCTTGATCGCCGGGATCAGCGAGACATTCCCGCTCACGAACGGGAGCTTGATGTTGAAACCGAGGGCCTTGTCGAGCGACCAGGAGAACGCCTCGGAGATCGAGAACGTCTCGTTGTACGGACCCGTCCCCTTCTTCGAGATCGTCTGGGTGACCTGCGGGTACTCGATCACGCTCTGAAGCCAGGACGGGGTCTCGACCACGGTCACCGAGTACGTCGCGTTGAGGGTCCAGTTCCCCCCGAACTGGGCGGTGGCCCGAAGCACGAGCGGACCCGGGGGAAGCCCGCCCATGTCGACCGTCGCGTCCCACCACAAGGGATCGCTCCCGCGCTGACTGAACGTCAGCGGCGCGCCGGTGAGGGTCGCCGAGAGCGAGAGGGCCGGGAGCCCGGCGACTGACGCGAGGACCCCGAACTTGTTCGGGAACGAGATGTTGGAGTAGAAGTAGCCCTTGAACTGCGAGTAGATCGCCATCGACTCGGGCGGGCTGACGGTGAAGGTCCACGACGCCTTCGCGAAGTCGGAGAGGTTCTCGTTGTCGACCACCGTCACCGAGAGCCGGTAGCGGTTGTAGCTGGTCGGAAGCGGGGTGCAGGTCACCTTGGAGAGGCCGTCGTACGGGAGCGCCGAGGACGCCCCGTCCGTCAGGTTCGCGCACCCGGTGCCGACGAGGGTGTTCGTGTTTCGCACCCCTTTGATCGCGAAGGTGTACGAAAGGTTCCCGGTGCCGCCGAAACCGGTCACCTCGAACGGAACGTTGAACGATAGGGATCCGTTGGTCTCGATGTCCGACGGCCCGGACAGCCTCGCGTGGACCTGCTCGAAGAACCGCCAGGTCTCGTTCAGTCCTCCGTCCCGCCCGTCCCAACCTCCGAAGACCTCGAAGTAGCCGTCGGAGTAGTCGCTCGCATAGGCGATCTGCTCCCGGGCCGAAGGGTCCCCCGCATCGGTCGCATTGTACCAGACGAACCCGCTCCCCGGTGGGTTCGCGTACGTCCACGTGTCGTTGAGGAAGTTGTAGAAGCCACTGCAGGTAGCGGAGGTCTGGATCGACGGCCCGAAACCTCCGTAGAGGACGAACCGTTCGTTCTTCGGGCTGAACCCGAGCGCGGCGTCGATCCGGCCGCAGGGGGGGAACGTTCCGTTCGGGAGGGCCGCGCTGGAGTGGATGACGTCGATGCACGCCGGCTCGCCCAGGTAGTGCCACGCGTTGTGGTAGAACCACCAGGCGACCGTCGACGAGCCACAGTTCGGATCGAGGATGATTGTGCCGTTGTCCTCTCCCCCGAACAATAGGATCCAGCCCGACGGGGAACCGGCGATAGCGGCCCCCGCGCGCGCGACCGGATGCAAGC
This sequence comes from Thermoplasmata archaeon, assembly GCA_035499455.1. Lineage (GTDB taxonomy): Archaea > Thermoplasmatota > Thermoplasmata > Lutacidiplasmatales > UBA184 > Lutacidiplasma. The sequence continues at coordinate 77,428 of DATJYS010000007.1, forward strand.
TCTCGGAGGCGGTTAGGTTCGTCCATCGGCCGTCGAACGTCCACGTGTCGCCGAGGGTCGTCCCGGTGGCGAGAGAGCCCCCGAAGAGCATCACGTCGTTGTCGTACGTGTCGGAGACCATCGCCGCCTCGAAGCGGGGCGACGGAGAGGCCCCGAGCCCGGCGGCCGTGAGGTTCGTCCAGGAGCCGTCCGCGAGCAGCCAGGTGTCGTTGAACGGAACGAAGGTGATGCTGGGGGAGTAGACGTAGCCGCCGAACAACAAGAGCCCGTGGTCCGCCGGGTCGTACGCCAGCATCGCCCCGGCACGGCCGTGGGGACAGGTGCTCGGGGTGCACGAGGAGGAGGGGATCAGCGCGGTCCAATGGCCGCTCGAGAACAGCCATGTATCCTGGTAGAAGACCCAGGGACCCAGTCCCACTTCCCCGTACCCCCCGAACAGGACCACGCCGTGAGCAGCCGGGTCGTACGCCATCGATGGGAGGAAACGGACGGTCGGGTTCGGGGTCCCGTTCGGCGGGGTGATGTTGGTCCACGACGAGGGCGGATCCACGTCGGGAACCGCGGATGCGGCCAGTGTTCCGTTGGCGCCAGGACGACAGTCCGGGTCGACGCCCAGGAGGCACAGCGACGGAACGTTCGGCGCGGAGGAGGCCGGAGCGCGAGGGGGGGCGGTCGCCGGGTGCGCCGTTGGCATCAGAGGGGCCTTCGCGACCGCCGGCGGAGGCACGATGGCCGGGGACCAGACCTCGGAGGGGACTTCGGAGAGGATCACGAGGGCGACAAGCGCGACCAGGATCGCAGGCTGGATGACGCGCTGGAGTCTGGAGTTCCGACGTGAGATCATCCCAGGGTCGTGAGGGACCCGGGAGGGGTTCGAACCATATCGACGTAGACTCAGCGGTACGCCACCCCCTGGCGGAAGCGCGCCCCCATCGCCTTCCGGTCGATAAAACCCGCCGCCGCGGGGGTGTCTGCTCCCCCAGAGTTCAGGGCCCCGAGCGGTAACCCCTCCGGTGCACACGGGAAGATTGATCCTGCGTTGGTTTGGAAGGCAATGGCCGAGATGCCCGCGCTAAAGGATATGCTCGTCCGGGTGACCGGCTCGACCAGCTAGGAAGCCGATAGAGTGGTGCTCGAGATCCGACCGCGAATCTGCTCGTATGTGCAAGTGGTGTCGGATCTCAAAGCGCTGAACGTGAGTCCCTGTAGCCTGGATCGTACCTTCCGACGGTCGATCGACTCGTTGCGGTAAGCTAAGTTGAAGCCTATCGGGGTCAGTCGGGGGACGTGAATCCAAACTTCAACTCGCCACTCACCTGTGCGGCATGCGGGACCACGAATCCGCCGACAGCGTCCAACTGCACCTATTGCGGTCGACCGCTGGTGCACGCCGAGAAGCGCGCACTCTTCGTGCCGTTATCCCCGGAGGTCAGAGAGGAGTTCGACTCGCTCCACCGACAGAGCCCCCGCCGGTCTCCCGCTCGGATGATCACCGTAGGAGTGCTCGTCCTCTTGTTCGGGATGCTGCTGATCGTCGTTGGTGGATTGACCCACCAGTCTGTTCAGCAGTCCAACCAAGGTTGCTCGCACGTTCCCTCTTGCACTCCCGAGGCCGATCAGAGCGGGAGGCTCTACGCCGCGGGGGGAGTCGTTGCGGCGATCGGGGTCAGCCTCACAGTTATGGGCGCGATCCGCTCGGGTCGCGAACCGGCACGCACGAAGGCCAAACCTGACTAGATCCGGAGGGGCTCACGGACCGCCCAGCGGCACGCAGAGCGCGCTCTCCTCCGCGGGGGGTCTGACGGGGCATCGAGGGCGCCGCTAGGGTGCGAACTGTTTTGTCCTTCGTGCTCTTCAGCAAACCCAGACCTGGGCGCGCGCACCTTCTCGGAGTTCGGACGATGGGAGAGCCATCGACTCCCCCGTCTGTCGAGTAGGTCCCCCCTCGGTCGCGGAGACACCATGAGCCCCATCGGCGAGTTCGGACACTGTGTCGGAACGCTCACCGGTGGCACGGAAGGTTCGAGAAGGTTCCTCGGTGGCGAGAGGACGGTTTACGGCTCTCTCTGTGCGCCTGGGACCGCGCCCGATGAGATGCGCTCAGGGAGGTTTCTGTGATCGCCCTGCCGCCGGCGGGTACTCTGTACACCGTGCTCCTGGCCACCCTGGTTGTGGCCTCGATCGTTTGGGTAGTGCCTCTCCTCCTCGTCCGCCGGACGACGTGGAACCCCGCTGTTCGCGCGACGGTCCTATCGATCTTCCATGGCCCCGTCGTTGCGTTCGTTCTGGGGGTGGCGGGCGTGGAGGTCGACACTCTGTTCTGGAATGCTAACATGGGGATGCTGCCAACTCTCCTCGCGCCGACGGCCGTTCTCGTCATCGCTGAGCTCGCGGTGATTTGGACGGTGGTGGGCGCGGCGGCGTTTGCGGTCCGTCGCCACGTGCTCTCGGAGCAAGAAAGGTCCGGTCGGTTTCTGCTCTACGGCATCTATCTTGCCGGACTCCTTGGTGTCGTCGTTGCCCTCCTCACCTCACCCGAGGTTCCTCGCCTCGCCGGAGGGATCTGGGCGATCGTCGGATTCGGCGCGGGGCTCCTGGTGACGTACCTTGCCGTGCACATCGTGGACGTCGTGGCGCAGAGATATTTCGAAGCGCTGGCAAGAGGTCGACCCCACCTCGACACGATCTACCGGTTCCTCCGCCGCGCGCTGCTCGGCACCATCGTCCTTGTCGGTGTCGCCGTGTCGGCGTATGCGAACTTTCCGACGGCCGCGGCCGGAGTGACCTCGCTGCTCCTCGCCGCTGGCTTCCTATCGATCGTGATCGGCCTCGCGGCCCAGTCCACGCTCTCGAACCTCGTCGCCGGCGCCATGGTCTCGCTCGCCCAACCGTTCGAGATCGGAGATGCCGTGGTCTTTCCCTATCCGAACGGCGACTGGTGCTTCGTCGAAGACATACGCCTCACCTACACCGTCCTCCGGACATGGGACCTGCGCCGGCTGATGGTCCCGAACTCGATGTTCCAGTCGAACGTCGTCGTCAACTACACTGCGGTCGACCCTACGATGCTGGTCATCGTATCCCTACAGATCAGCTACGAATCCGACGTCGACCGGGCGCGCGCGGTGATGCTCGACGAGGCCCGGCATCACCCCGCCTTCCGCCCCCTCGGAAACCTTCCGGAGACCCACGTCATGGAGTATGCCGACAACGGTGTCCAACTCCGCCTGCTGGCCGCCGCGAAGGACCAGCCCACCGCGTTCCAGATGGAGAAGGACCTGCTCTACACCATCCGCAAGCGGTTCTCCGAGATCGGAGTGCAACTCCCGTACCCCACCCGAAGGGTCATCCTCGAGCAGTCGAAAGAACGGCGAGCAGGTCGGTCACCCCGGCAAGATCCGGCCGCCTGACCGGGCGCCCGATCAGACTCGGTGTCCGCTGTAGGTCGAAGCAGTTAGAGGGCAGGCGCCAGGCCGGCGCACCGGGGTGCCACTCCTCCGGCGCGGCCGCGAGGGCTCCGGAAACCGGGGTAATGCCAGTCGGCGAGGTCGCGAGCGGGCTCACGAGGGCTGACGGACAGGGTGCTCGCTTCCCGCAGGCTTAATTCGAGAGATGTATCGGTCGAGCGTGGCACCGGGTCGCCGCCTCGCCGCGGTAATGTTCACCGACACCGTCGGTTTCACGGCATCGACCCAGGCCAACGAGGGCCGGACCCTCCAGCTGCTTCGGGAGCAGGCGGACCTGCTCCGTCCCGTGGTCGCCCTCCACCAGGGCCGGGAGATCAAGTCCACGGGGGACGGCTTCCTGGTCGAGTTCGACAGCTCCCTCAAGGCGGTGCAATGCGCCGTGAACATTCAGCGCCGAATCTTCGAGCGGAACTCGGAGGGCGGGCACGCCCCGATCCGAGTCCGAATTGGGGTCCATCTGGGGGATGTGGTCCAAGAGGGCACCGACATTCTTGGAGACGCCGTGAATCTCGCCGCCCGAATCGAGCCCCTTGCGGAGCCCGGGGGTATCTGCGTCTCGGGTGCGGTCTACGAGCAGGTTCGCACGAAGATCACGGATAAATTTGAGAAGCTCGAACCCCGGGCGCTGAAGGGCGTGGAGCTCCCGATGGAAGTCTACCGGGTCCTGCCCACTTGGGAGGGGAATGGCGCAAGCCCGACCGAGCAGACTTCCCATCCGCTCGACAGAACACGGATCGCCGTGCTCCCGTTCGCCAACATCAGCCCCGATCCGAACGACGAGTACTTTGCGGACGGACTGACCGAGGAGCTGATCGCGAACCTTTCGCTCGTCCCTGGCTTGAAGGTGATCGCCCGGACCTCGGTCCTCGGCTACAAGAAGGGAGAGAAGAAGGTCGCGGCGATCGGCCGGGAGCTCGACGTCGGGACCGTGGTGGAGGGCAGCGTTCGCCGGGCCGCGAACAAGATCCGGGTCACCGTTCAGGTCATCGACGTCGCCACCGAGGAGCACCTCTGGACCGCGAAGTACGACGACGACCTGGACGACATCTTCGCGGTGCAGAGCGAGATCGCCACCAAGGTCGCGTCGTCCTTGCCCGGGAGTCTGGCCAAGACCAAGGTGACCGTCCCGGAGCTGGAGCGGCCCAAGGAGACCCAGGCCTACCTTTCATACCTGCAGGGACAGGCGTTGATCTGGCAGAGGGACGAGCCTTCCCTTCGGAAGTCGCTCGAACACTTCCAGAAGGCGATCGAAGGCGATCCCACGTTTGCTCGAGCCTATGCCGGGGTTGCCCGGGTCTACATCAACATGGGCAACGAGGGGTACCTGACCTGGACCGGCTCGATCGAGATGGGTCAGGCGGCGGCCGAGCGCGCGGGCCGGTTGGATCCGGATCTCGCCGAGGCGCACGTCCTGCTGGGCGAGCTCGCGTTCATGGCGGACGACCCGGCCGAGATCTTGGACCGAGAACTTCGACGTGCGTTGGAGATCAACCCGAATCTGGCGACCGCCCACAGCATTCTGAGTTCCCTGGCGGGATCGTTCGGCATCGTGGAGTCGTACGTCCTGCAAGCGGAGGAGGCCTACCGGCTGGATCCTCTGTCTCCTCCGATGATTCGACGGCAGGGCGAGGCGTACTTCAACTCGGGAAGACACGAGGAAGCCATGGCGCACTGGAAGACCCACATCGAATCGGATCCGATCGATGCGTACCGTGGGCTCGCGGAGGGCTACATGCTCGCGGGGGACTTTGAGCAGGCCGACGCGATGGTTCAGGAGCTGGAACGTGTCGCGCCGAACAGCGACTCGGCGCTGCTCAGCCGAGGCTATCTGGCGGCGCTGAAGGGCGATCGGGAGACCGCCCTTAGCATGATCTCCAAGATCAACGAGCTCTTCAAGAAGGGCACGTCCCGCCAGTCCTCGACCGGGTACATCTACTACGCTCTCGGCGAACTGGATCGGTTCTTTGAGTCCATGACCGCCTCGGCAAAGAACCACACGCTCCAGGCAGTGCGGGTCCGTCTCTCTCCCCTGTTCGCCCAAGCCCGCAGGGACCCACGGTTCGTCATGCTCGTGATCCAAGCCGGCCGCCCGATGCAGGCCCACAAGTCTACCGGCTAGCACCTGGCGCTGCCTCTCACGCACATTCGGCCGGCTGGCCATCTCTCGAACGGCCCGCGGTGCGCCACGCGGTCCTTGCCGATCCCTCCCTTTCAGGCGCCTGCGCTCCCGGGTCGGACAGACCCTTCACTCGCCCGGTCGTGGGGCTAGGGGCCCGAGGATGGAGCCTGGACCCTCCCGTTCAGTCGCGCGGCGAGCGAATTCGCGATCTCGTCCGCCAGGTCCTGGGCGACTTCAATCCACGTGTACGCGGAAGACCACCCCACCCACCCGGAAAGAGCGGGCCAGCCGTAGAGCGACGACTGGACAATCGAGATCGAGATCTCGGTCTGATCCTGCCGCCGACGAGCACGGACGCGTATCGCCAGCGGAACGACGGAGATCCAGATGGGACCGGTCTCCGCGGGACGGATGGCGTGCACGCCGCCGAACGGGTCGTTCCCTACTCGTATCAGGCCGAGGCTCGGTTGCGCAAGGACGTCTAGCGCAGCTGCCAGTGCCGATTCGGGAGGGACGTGGGTCACGAGGGACCGGGTAGTCTTCCCGAGAAGGCTGCGCTCCGCCCTCCACGGAACTCCCCGCTCGCGAAGTCGGGCTTCCCCCCGCGAGACGGTGTTCAGTAGGTAGGCTCCGCTGGCAGCGAAGATTGCGGAGATTCCGATAACGAGTAGGCTGACGAGTGAGCCCCTTCCGGCGGGGAAGGCTCCGAACGCCAGTACCCCCCCGAAGCACGCAAGGAGCACGCCCGCGACCAGCAACATTACTCCGTTGCGCCACTGGAGCGTCAGCCAAGCTCGGGAACCTCGGACCGGTTCTTCGCCCATCTCCCCGTCCCTCGAGTCCCTTGAAGTTTCTAAGTGTCATGCCTTGCGCGGGAGTGGTGGTAGGGGAGGCAGCGTTCGAGTCTGTGTCACCGATTTACCCTCGATCTCGTGCCCCCGTCAGACGACGAGATCTAGGGAGTTTGTTCACATCTCGGCACGGGCATGACCCAGGCTGACCGCGACCGGCGCTGAGAAGCGAGCTAGTCGGTTCAGCAAACAGTGGGACGCGTGAGCCGAGACTCTTCCCGCGTTCACGAGTCCCTCCCGAGGGGAGGACCACCCACCCTATCCGGCTGGCTTACCGCCGCGAGGGTACAATCGGAGTTGAACCAACGCGCCGACGACGCAACGACAACCGGACGCAGCGTCGTGGTAAGTTGGCCCGACGTACTGGCACGATCCAGACGATCCGCCGGAAATCTGGAACTGCCGGGGAACCCAGCGAGTCGGAATCCTTTCAGTATTACACGTAATACATGTGATGGATGGCCAAGGAGGTCCTCGACAGCCACCATGCGCGTCAAAGGATGGTGCTTCGGGGAATCTCGACTGCGGAGGTCGAAATGGCCATCGACCGTGGGTCCAAATCCAGGCAGGATGATCTAACTGTTGCCGCGTTCAGGTACTTCGAAGTCGTCCATGTCGTCCGGGGCGAGCGAATCTACGTAGTTGCGGTGAAACCAAGATGGCGAAGATGAGCACGAGTTGCCCTGCTTGCGGTAAGGGAACCCTTCGATCGGGTGCTGTCCGCGAGGAGATGTTTGGTGTCGATCTCGGAACTTATCCCGGTGAGATTTGCAATCGATGTGGGGAGTCCTTCCTAAGCAGCGAGGACACGGACAAGGTTGCTGAGCGGGCCAAGGAGCTCGGGATCTGGGGTCTCGCTTCTAAAGTCAAGATCGCGCGATCCGGAAACTCGCTGGTTGTGCGGATCCCTTCCCCCCTTGCTCGATATCTCAAGATCAAGAAGGGGCAAGAGGTGCTCGTTTCTCCCGAGAAGGAGAATCGACTCGTGCTCGAGATTGCCTGACCCTCGAGGCCGCTCATTCCATCTCGGAGCCGACTGCGTTCAAACGGGGTTGTGCCTACCGCCGTGGAGTCGTCGGAATGATAAACGCCTGGAGGGACATTGCCCGACTCGCCTAACATGCCTTCCCAGTCCAGAAGCGCCGTCGTTCAGACACTCGAATTCACGAAGCACATTCGTGCACCGGCCCGCTTCGTGTTCCGTTGGTGTACTGACTACCGGGACGACGACGACCGAATCACCAACTCGATCTATCACTATCGTGCCAAGATCGTTCTTCGCGAGCCGAATCGCATCGTACGAGTGATCACCGTCCCCGGTAAGGATCTGAATCGCTCCACCGACGTGGAGATCATCCAGCTGAGACCTCCGGATCGATGGCGTCTGACGAAGCTCAGTTGGACGGACGACGAAATCGGGAGCTATCAGTTGACGGCGACCGGAACCCGAGATACCGTCCTGAAGATGAGATTCCGGAGAACGTGGAAAGACGGCCACCCGCCCGATCTGCTCCGTTACCGGCGGCTCTTCCACCGGGTTTGGGATCGCTACGTAGCCGTCATCGAGGAAGAGTTCCACCGAACACAGGCCCGTATCGTAGGGACCAGGACTGGTTCACCGCGCCCCCGCCGTCATTGAGAGCAGGTCCCGACTGAGGTGAAATCTCTCCCAACGGGTTTCTCCTCCTTGACTTCCGAGCCCCCAACCATTGGGACTTCGTGCGTTCCCAGCGGGAACGGGACCTACCGTGGGTCCGCCACATCCCTCGAGGGAGTGCGTCGGCGTCCTCACCCGGGTCCGTCGTCGCGTTCCAGGCGTTTCCCCATGCTGACCACGTCGTCCGTGGCGTACCCCAAGCGCCGATAGAACTCAATCACGCCTAGATTGGTGGCCCGGATCTGCAAGTTGATCTTCGGGCACCCGGATTCAATGAGCCGACGCTCGGCGGCGGCGACGAGCTCTCGCGCCAGGCCCCTCCGTTGATGCGCCGGGTCGACCGCGAGATAGTTCATCCATCCGCGGTGCCCTTCGTATCCCGCCATCACAGTCCCGACCACGTGCTTGTCCAGAACCCCGACGAGGAAGAGGTCGGGTCGGACGTTGAGCTTGCGTCGAATGTCCTTTCGGGGATCGTTCTGCGGCCGGACCAGGCCACATCGATCCCAGAGTGAGACCACCGCGTCTTCGTCCTGAGGCTCGAATGGGCGGATCTCCATGCTACCAGAACCCTCGCTGTGACTGGACTTAGGGAGTCATGAATTCAGCGCAGGATCACGTATCGAGGGCCGGGTCTGCCTTCCGCGAGAGTCCCCCCTCTTAACGATCTTCCGGCAACGTTGTGAAGGCAGCTGATCCTCCTCTGCCAGGATGATTGCAGTTCAAGCCCCCAACTGGATCTGTAGTGCGGGAGGCAATAGTTCGGTAGGTGCAACGCCTCTTGAACGTTCGACCCCGGTTGATGGAGGGAATGCCCTGATCCCTCGGCATTACGCCGCCTCAGCGCATCTGGTCTCTACAGTTGAGAAAGGGGGGGCGGGTAGTAGCACCGTTATCTCGCAGAAAGGGCTCAAAAGAGCGTGCCGTTCGACGAAGAACTTGCCCGACGGTTACGCAAACTTCTACCAAAGGCCACTGAGAAACGGATGTTCGGCGGAATGGGCTTGATGGAGCGAGGGAACCTAGTTGCGGGCGTGTCGAAAGGCGACCTCATAGTGCGGGTCCCTCCGGAAGAGACCGTTAGGTGGCTCGCCGAGCCCGGAGCGCATGAGATGATGCCCGGGAAGCCGCTGAAGGGCTGGCTGAAGGTCTCGTCAACAGCTCTCGTGGGAGACGGTCGACTGGTTCGTTGGGTGAATCGTTCGCGGTCGGCCGCGAAGAAGCTTGCGCCGAAGTAAGTTGGAATCAATCTGTCTCCCGAGGCATCACCACGGCCGGTGCCTGAAGGAGTCCGAGAGGGCGGCTTTTACGCCACTTGACGGGACTGATGCCGTCACTTGAAGGTGAGGAAGAATCCAGCGCCGAGGAAGCTGACTCCGACGAAATCGGTGTATGGGAGGAACTGAGGGAGAAGCGCCGTGGCCAGGATGCCGCCGAACGCGGCGAGGGCTGAGCCTATAGTGATTAGGAGCGCATAGAGGCGCCTCGTCTTCACGAAGCTGTAGGCCGCTCCACCCACGAAGGTGAACAGCGCGGGCGTGTTCACGACTGCGGCGACTAGGCCTACGTACGCTGACGTGATCGCGTTAGCGCCGACCACGGCCGTCTGGAGCGCAGCCTTGTTCACCGGCGTAGTTACAAGGAGTATGGCCAGGATCACCGCGCACGCAACGTTGAACCAGAAGTAGTACGTGGAAATGCGATGGCCCGGAGCCACCAGGTAAAGGGTGCCCGCCCCGAGTAGCCCGGCCAGCATTATCGAGCAAAGGAAGTAAAGCAGATACACGGGGACATTCCAGCTGACGACGAGCGCGTAGAGCTGAGTGAAATCCGACGCGGACCACAGAACCATTCCCACGGCCCAGAGCAGGTGGTGTACCTTCCTCTTGATCAGATAGACCCTGAAGACCGTCAGCGCCACCGCCAGCGCGATGATCCCAGCTACCAGGGACAGGACCGATTCAAGATTCATGTGCGATAGTCGTCGGACGGTCGGACTAAGCGATGCGGCTTAAGGACCAAGTACGAGTTCTCCAGCTTCGTAAGAATCGGGAGCGACAGTTCCTGTCACTCTGCGCTCACCTCCGAGGTCCAGGGCCCCGAAGCCGACGCTCCGCTGGACAGAGTGCCCGAGAGCAGCACTCGATTTCTGTTGGAAGTTCTAATCGGGAGTCGGCGATTGGGGCCAGACCTTTACCGGCACTTCCCGACCCACGACAAATCCTCTAAGGGCCCCTCGCATAACAGAAATGGATGCCGCTATCGGACGGTGTGCGACTCGGACACATCAATCTGGAAGTGACTGACCTCCGAAGGGCTCGGAGGTTCTACGACCGGTTTCTCACCGTGTTGGGGTTCCCCCGGATCCCTTCCAGCGACCCGTACTGGTTGGGCTACCGTAGAGGGCGGATGACCATCTGGATCACTGTCAGCCGGCGGCGGAGGATAACTCGGAAGAGCCCCCACGTACCGACCGACGGGGCGAAGGATCCGATCTCGGATCACATCGCGTTCGCGGCACCATCCGCAAAGCGAGTCGCGGAACTGGAGGCCGCACTCCGTCGCAAGGGACTCCGACCCGTCTACCCTACGCATAAGCTGCGGATGGCAAGCAGCTGGTACACGTCGAGCGCGTGGAGCGACCCTGATAACAATGTTCTCGAGGTTTACGCCGTCACGCGGCGGCGGCCGGGAATCCACGGCTAACCGACGGACCCGCAGGCAATTGGGGAGTGAACTGCGGCCGTTGGGGTCGAGGGCTGATTCACTTCCCGTGCGTCAGAGTTCCGTCTCCGGGCTCTGGGTTCAATCGGGATTGGGCACACCGACCCAACTCAACGCCTCATGAACATTGGGCCGGCCCGCAAAACTAGACCGTCTACGCCTTCAATGAACCCCGGGGAGCAGCCATCCCGAGGATCTAAGTGAAGGTGGCCCCGAGATTGAATATGGGTCAGAATCGCTTCGAATAGATCTCGGCCAGGAACCTTGTCCTAAGCCGATACCTGCGTCCTCTCTTCTCACCCCGTGCTTCGAGAACGCCGGCGGCCTTTAGTTCGTCAAGCGCGGACCACAGAGCAGGTTGGCTGTAGTGTGCCGGATTGGGATAGTCGCTTCGGCTGAACCATTCGCCCGACCCGGAGAGTACCCAGCGTAGCACGGTGCGAGTGCTCTCCCGAGAAAATCCAGAGACGACTGGGCTGAGGTTCGCTTGCTTCTCGGCCGCCTTGTACGCTTCTCTGGTTTCCCGTACAAAGTACCTCGTCCAGTGGTAGTAGTCAGTACCCGCATTTGTCGTTCCAAGAAAATCGTAGTAGTGATCACTGGTCCGGAAAAACCGGGTGTCTAGCGGGATGAGTGGAGCCTTTGTGCAGCCGAGGTCCGCCAGCACTGCGATGTTCAGGAGACGACCGACCCTGCCGTTGCCGTCCATGAATGGGTGGATCGCCTGAAACTCCGCGAAGAATAGTGCGGCCACGACCGGCGGCAAGAGACTGAACCTTTCCTCCTGATACCATCTGAGGAGTTCCTCCAACTCGCGCTCGGTGCGATTGGGCGGAGTCGGGGTGAATCTAACCGAGCCGGAGCCCGAGTTAATGAGGTAGTTTTGCTCAGGCTTGAGTACGCCCGTCCAATCGGACTGAAGGATGCCCTCGAAGAGACCGCGATGTAGTTTCAGGAGTCCGGCAACCGTAAAGTCGGGGAGTTTTCCGCGGCCCAACTCGGCGTATGACTTTGCCAATCGGAGAACGCCGAGCTCTGAGGGACTGCCGGGCGTTTCTCCCTCGATAAGCTTCCGCGCGCGGTCGAGTTCTACTGTCTCGCCTTCGAGGCGAAAGCTGCTGACGGCATTCCTAATCCGCGCCATCCCCAGGAGGATATGGTGCAGCTGCGGGGAAAGCAGACGCGTTTGGAGGACTCCATCGAGACGAAGGCACTCAGCCGCGGGACGTCCGATATCCTCCCGAGGATGGATCTCGGGTTTGAATCCTCCAGTGGTGTCCCTCTTCGAAACAGGCATCCAGCTTATCAATTATTAGACATATATTAGGGTATCATTAACGAACTTTCATATTCCAGTTTCGGGCCCGGGGTCTCCGCAGCCCCCTCTCCACGTCTCGAGGGAATCTCGAGTAGGTTCAATCGGATTTGAACCGACTGACCAACTCTCAGTGCCTACCCGTGCTTCTAGAGTAGAGTGATTCATGGCCTCGCCGAGCTAGCAAAGAGCCGTTATTCGTGGGTCGCTGTGGGCGCCCGCACCTGGAACCGGTTCGACCTCAATGCTTTTGCCACCACTCGAGCGGCTCGCAACTTGTTACGAGTCAAGCGGCTTGGGGAAGCGGACGACAATTCCCTGGTAGGCTGTTAAAGTAGGTACAGGCTTGTCCCGCCAGTGTGAGCGACCAACTCGTTGAGTGCCCGAAATGCGGCAACAAGTTCCCCTTGGCCAATGTACTTCGGCACGGAATCGAGGACGATGTTCGCAAAGATTTGACACGAAGATTTGCTGAAAAGGAGAAGGGTCTGATCGCAGATTTCTCGAGGAAGGAGAAGGAACTTGCGAAAAAGGAGCGAGAGTTGGACGATGTTCGGGAGAATCTCGACGAACGTGTCAAGGCCAAGGTAGCGGCTGAGGGAGAACGGCTCAAGGAGAGGGCCTTGAAGGATGCACAAGAGGAATTTTCCTCGAGGTTCAGAGAACAAGGGGAGAAGCTCCAGCGCACACAAGACAAACTGAAGGAGGCCCAAGAGAAAGAAATCGAAACTCGGAAGTTGAAGGAAGAAGCAGAGGAAGCCAAGCGTGAGGTCGAGCTAACCATAGGGAGAAGGTTAGAGGAAGAGCGTGGTCTGATTCGGGAGAAGGTCGCAGTCGAAGAGGCCGAGAAGTGGGAAGCTCAGGTAAAAGCGAAGGAAGAAGAGATAGCTCGAATCAAGAGGGATCTTGACAGGGCCCAGCGGGTTGGAGTGTCAGGTGAACTTGCGGGCGAAGTGGCGGAGAAGACCCTAGAGGAGCGACTCCGCTCGACGTTTGACGAAGACCAAGTCGATCCCATCGGGCGCGGAAAAGAAGGCGCGGATGTAATCCAACTGGTTCACGGAGGTGGATCCTTACTCTGGGAGTCCAAGGACCGCTATCCGCATTGGTCTAAGGAATGGATTCCCAAACTCAAGCGGGATCGCGACGAGTCAAAGGCGTCGGTGGGGCTTCTCGTCTCGACCGTTGGACCCGACGGTAAACCGCTTCGAGGTCCGGTTCACGAGGACGGGGTGGTCATAACACCCCCTTGGGCCGTCGTAGGGGTGGCCTCCATGCTTAGGCCACATCTGCAGGAACTCGCTCGACAGAGGCGCCTCTACGCCAAGCAGGAGACCCTCCAAGCTGCCGTCTACGCTTGGGTAACTTCCGAGGATTTCCAACGCGGAGTCTCTGCGATTCTAGAGAATTTGGCAAGGATGCAGAACCGCGTCAGTCGCGCTAAGGTGAATGTTTCAAAGTGGTTCCGTCACATGGGTGACGATGTGGACGAAACGATGCGTTCGCTTGCGGAGTTCTACGGCTCAGCCCAGAGTCATGCACGACTCCCGGACCTTCCGGCCCTAGCTCTAAACGCCGAGCACGATGAAGGGACTGAAATCACCGATGACCGGGATACCTGATGGGTAAGCGAACTCGCCCGAGAGACTAGATTGCCCTCACGGAGCAGCCCGTCGGTCAGACGGTTTAAGCGGAGAAGGGGTTCTGATGAGTTGAACAGTACCTCCAGACAGTGGCCTGCCTTTCGAGCGCCCAGCGGATCCGTTCCGAATCCGAACTAGGTGCACCATCCCACCAACCCCCCGGTCCCGGAAGGCCCCTCGGGTGGGGTTCTCTTCGGGTACCCGCCCTCACGATCACCGAGGAGAGGAAGACGTGTCCCAGGACTTTCTCGCAATACTCGCTCAAGATGCCGGCGAACGTGGCAACGCTCCGAGGGCCTCGGTGATTGAGTCCGAACTCCCGGGCAAGCGGTAGGTACTCTATTGTCTCCCCCGCCGCCGCAATCTCCCACAATCGATGTCCAAGGGCGGAGAGACTTCTCTTTCCACGGTCATTCATCCACCTTTCCGCACTCGCGTACCATGCTCGGACTTCTTCCGGGGTCTTCGGCCACCCTTGGGAATCGAGAGGGTAGCCTCCGCGCATCGAACACCCGATACTATTGCGATTTAAGAGGTTGTGAACCGGGAATCAGGATGGAACTCCCCGGACTCCTGTAGGGTGTGTCACTCTCGAACCGCTCTACGGCTAGTTTCCAAGTAAGCTCCAGGGGCACAATCGGACTTGAGCACTTGTTTCGAGCTGCAGCACGAGAATCTTCCGAGGGACGTTGGGGCGGGGCTCAGTTAAGGTGGACGATGCGGATCAGGACCGAACGACCTACCGACTCCCAACTCACTCCGACTAGGGCCTCTATCATACCTAACGAGATGGTGACCCTGACAAAATCAGCTCGATCCCAACATATTGTCGCGCACCCCATGTCCCTACCTGCTCTCGCCCTCCCCGCCGCGGGCAGCATCTATATCTGGAAGTGCTCGGGTCTGAGGCGACCTGCGGGCCTCGCAAGTGGATTGGGAAGAGTTATGGCGGTCAACACCACCCTAAAAACTGCACTCATCGACGAGCTACACCTAGATCCGAGAAACCCTCGGCTCGGGGGCCGGTTTGCTGAGACATCGTACGATGAAGAGGCCATTCTTTCGGAAATGTCAGACTGGAACCTGGAGGAGCTTGCCACCTCGTTCATTGAGAACGGGTTTTTCGTGCAAGAGCCACTTATTGTTGTGAAAGAGCGCGTGGGCCGATCGGATTTGTTGCTCGTAGTCGAGGGGAATCGCCGCCTAGCAGCTCTCAAACTCGTTGATCGAGCCGCGCGAGGTCAACCCGTGCCAAAGCGCTGGATGGAACTTATCAAGGGGGTCGAGAAGGCGAGACTCGAAGACCTCAGAGGAGCGCCTTATCTCCTTGCTGATAGCCGGGACGATGTAATCCCGTATATAGGGTTCAGGCACGTCACTGGGATCAGGGAATGGGAGCCGGGCCAGAAGGCCGGGTTCATCGCCTACATGGTCGATGAAAAGTCGATGTCATTTGACGAGGTCAGACGGACTATAGGAAGCAAGAATCCGACGGTCAAGCAGCACTATCTCGCATACAAGATCGCGAAGCAACTCGAGGACGAGGACGAGGTCGATTCATCAAAAGTCTCGAACCGGTTCAGCGTCATGTACCTCTCGCTGCGGACCGCAGGAGTCGCCAATTACCTCGGAGTTGACTTTCGTGAGGTGAAGGAAAAGACCGACAAGCCGGTGGCAAGATCCAAACTCCCGCGTCTCGTCAAACTCGCGCACTGGCTGTTTGGCCATGGGAGTGTCGCTCCGGTCGTCAGCGACTCCCGGTTGGTCGACAAATTCGGTGAGATTCTTGAGACGCCAGAGGCGCTTGAATATCTAGAGCGAACTGAGGACCCCGCATTCGATACCGCCTACCGGTACGTTCGTGGGACCACTGCGGGCTTGGTTCGCGTCATGTCTCAAGCATGCGACCTTCTGGAGGAGGCAATCGGTGTGATCCACTTCCATCTTGTGGATCCCTCGGTGAAGAGTGCAGTCCAGCGTCTGTCGCTAGACTATGCCCAGCTTGCTGCACGCTTTCCGGAACTTGCAAAAGCCGCTACTTGAGGCGTATGCTCGAACTTCCTGCGGCGCCGGTAGCTTCGTTCCTTCACGATACAGCCTCGCGGACAAACGCGCTTTGCGACTGGATCGAGGGCTGTGTCGCATTCGTTGATCCCGAACTTGGCCAAGAGGAGGTCAAGGATGCACTCGTAAGCGAACATGTAGTAACCAGCTCCGACGCGGCACAGAATGTCGTGCGTGACGTCTGGGAAGAGCTTTCGAGGCGGAATCGGATGCTCGGGGCGGCGTCGCTTTACCGGATGCGTGACCGGAAGATCGAGTCAACTGGGACCTGGACGCGAAGCCCAGGGTACGCCTTTTGCCTCTATCTGAGTCTCGAGAACTTCTATAGAACCTCTAAGCGCCGAAAAATCAAGTCGGAATATTCCGTGCAAGGCAGGTTGTTTGAGTCGTTGGCTTACGAATCATTAAACAGCTGGGGCTGGTCAGCCGAGAAGGTTGGGTGGAGTCCGCGTCACGCGGTCCGGCTTCGAGAATTGCTCCCCGGGCTGGCTGCGACCCTCGGCGAGGATGGCGCGACCGACTTGGACTTCCACATCCCTACCTGCGCCAACGACGGCGGCCTTGACCTCGTGCTCCACCGTTCCTTCCCAGACGGATGGGGCGCTCGTCCGGTGCTTCTGCTGCAGTGTGCCAGTGGTTGGTCAACTTGGGAAGGGAAGCTCGGTACCCCGCATCCGAATCTGTGGGACAAGCTGGTGCGCTTTCCATGGCCGCCGATGACAGGGATAATCATCCCGTTCGCTCTGACAAAGAAGGGTCTCTACCAGGTAAGCGAGGTCCAAGCGGGTGTGGTTATCGACCGTCTGCGCCTCCTCAGCGCTCTTCATCGAGGATCCGGTGGAATCTCCCGCTCTCTCCAGCGAGAACTGTCTGCTTGGCTCCGCCCCCGCATCGCATGGCTCAAAGGGTTGTCAACGTAATCAGGTCGCAGACTTCTCCGCCACTTGGCCCGCATTCCGGTTCGCACAACCCGTTCGGCTCAAACAATCACATGTCACGTTTTGGGAGGGAGTGAGACATTTTCGAGTAAACCCCGTTTTGATAGGGATCGGTACTTACCCATCTCTTGCCGAGTCCGCTCGATCGCCACATGTACACCCCCGCGGTCATGGAGCGGAATCTCGGAGTCGGGAACATCGGCGAAGCGTGCTTCCGCGCTTGGTACGACCGCCGAGTCGCCGGCGTCGCCCCAGCAGCTACCCTCGAGCATTACGGCTACAATCCGGATGGGATTGTCGTCGGCCGGGACAAGGTAGAAATGCTCAAGGCCCTGACAAAGAGCCCCGACTACGTCCTACTGTCCTCAAAGCCGGGTTCCGTTCGCGTCCCGCTGCTGGGAATCTCAGTTAACGGGCAGAGTTCTCGCTACACTATGCACGATGCCAGAGCGCCGTGGCTTTGCTACGTCTGCGCCCGGAAGGCTCAGCAGAGATGCTTTGACAAGGAGATTGGCAATCTCTGGTTCAACCGTTACAACATCGAGAACGACTACAGGGGTTTCGTCGCGGCCTTCGGGGTTGACGTTATCCTTGTTACAATAGAGGCGGGATGGTTCGGACGCATCTTCAAGCAAGTCAAGGACGAGGGCCTCGAATCTGTTGCCCTACGCTACATCAGGAACGGACAGCCCGCGATCGGTGACGGCGTTCAAGAGGGGCAGGGTGAGATGCAAAGATTTCTCTCGCTCGTGACGAAAGAGCGGCGCGGGACGAAAGACAGGCGGATCAAGATTGAGTGGCTATCTTACCAGAGCATCCTGAATGGCGAGGTGGCCTTCTCGATAGCGGGGGGTCAGAGCCAGTTCGGCCGTCCGAGGGAGGTCGTGTGTATTGACTCATCCACTGCACAGTCCGAAGATTCACTAGTCCGGATCCTTCAGTCGCCAATTCCCCACTTAGTCAAGCTGCGGGGGGGAGAGGCTGCGCCCTGAGGGCTGCTGGCCCTCGGCGAGTTCCGGGGTGGGCGGCGTGTTTTCCGACCAACTTTAGGTACATGCTCGGTACCGCGGCTACATGCTCCGGAGGGGGAGTCGAATTCTTGAGAGCAAGACCAAGTTTGAGGGCTCCGGTAGAAACCTTCCGCGTTAGGGCGGTGTGAATGGCCCTCCCTAGTACCTCTCCCATGAGAGATGGAACGGCATTCCCAAGCTGGCGCTGGACCGACGCTCGCCCCCCCACGAATCGAACTTTCCCCGGGAACGTCTGCAGCGCACTGAGTTCCCGTTCCGAGAGATATCGATTCGCCCAGTGGAAGGGTCCAATTGCTGGCCCGGGCTGTGCAGGGATGGTCCACGAAGGCTGGTTCTTCGCAAGCTTTAGCAGAAAGCTCCAATAGCGAGTTCGCCAGCCGAACAGCGGCAACCCTCCTCCTCGATCTGTGTGCCAGAGGTAATTGCTACCTTCCGGAATCGAAGGTAGTAAGTCCTTCCAGTAACCCTTGGGCGAGAGATCCTCGTCGGGATCTGGCTGTATCTCCCCAATCGCGTCCCAAGCGCTGGCGAATCGCTTCAGTCGCGGGGCGTTGGGCAGCGTCTTCTGCCCGGGTGGACCAGAGGTCGTCCCGTGGGTCGCTTCAGGGAAGTGGAATGATTTTCCATCCTTCAGGCCCACCAAGAAGAACCGGCTCCGGTGCTGGGGCACTCCAAACGCGGCGGCATCGAGAACCCTCCACGAAACGGAGTAACTCGAGCCGGTCTCCCGATTTATTGCAAGAGTCTTGCGGTTCAGGAGGGCGAATCCCTCCTCCTTGCCAGAGTATGCGATTCCGTGTACGTTTTCTAGAAGGAACGCGCGCGGCTGAAGGTCTCTGACGAATCGCATGTAGTCAATGAGAGTGTTAGCACGCGGATCCTTGAGGCGGCGCGCGTCTCCTTTGGTCCAGTACGACGCCTTGGAAAAGGGCTGGCAGGGCGGGCCCCCGACGAGGAGGTCGATTTCGCCTGTTTTGAGGCCGGCAGCGTCCAGTAAATCCTTTCCGGAGAGTTTACTCGTGTCCGCCTGAATCACCGGCCATCTGGTATTCGCATGGAGAGTCTCACAACAGTCAGACTCCAGCTCGACGGCGGCTCGAACCTCGAACCCGGCAGCCTCGATTCCGTAATCGAGTCCGCCAGCCCCGCTGAACAAGGATACGACGCTGAGAGTCATGGCTGAGGGCTCGTTGATGCGAAGCCGAGCAGATATCGCTGCGCCGCGTGGCGGGTGATGAGACTTGCTACGAAGGTCATCTGGGGTCAGGCGGTTGCTTCATAAGGTGACACCTGAAACAATTTCAAGGTAACTAACTCAAGATGGGCAGGCGAGTCACGTCCCGCATGGGCCTTCTTGCGGCGGACGAACTGAAGATCCGGGTCATCAAGCGACTTGTCAGGGCTTCGGAGCTGACACTTAATCAACTGAGAGTCGATACTGGATTTGTGAATTTCCAAAGCCTCAAGCGGTCATGCCTGTTCTTGGAGAAGCTGGGAGTGATTACGATTGAACAGCGGCCGGTTGGTCGCCGTCGTTACAGCTGGGCCAGGATTACAGATCTGGGCAAGATTGTCGTAAAGCAGCTCCACTAGGGAAGCCGCCCACCTCTCCAGGTCTTCTAGATGCCAGTTGGCGCTTCTAAATCACTCGGATGGGTCACGAGCGCGACTAAGAGAGAAGTCGGTGTCGTTAGGCTGTAGGGGACCCTAAGGCGGGACTCGTGTGTGCGCATGTCCCGAGAAGTACTACTGTGACTACTTCTTCCTGCAAGGCCAGGGGCTCCTTCAAGATTGTAAGACCGCCAAGCACCGGACAGGACAGAGAAGCCCGTTCTTTCCCTACGATGTCAGGACCCTACGAAATCCTGTCCCCTCCCCCTAAGGACCGTGGGTGGGATGTCGCGGAGCTCACGTACGGCCTCAGGGTGCTTCATTCAGAAATTCAACGCTGCCATAGATGTCCCGGCCTCAACGAGCCCGGTGTTACCGGCTCTGCACCGGGGCGCGGACCCGTAAACGCCCCGATTGTGCTGGTCGGACAGAGTCTTTGTCGAAGGTGCATGGAGACTCAAGTCCCGTTCACGGGAGGTTGCGGTCGCCTTCTGGATGAGGTCTCGAGATCCTCCAACCTCTCCAGAGCGGAAGTCTTCGTAACAAACGCCGTTCACTGCCATCCACCTGGCAATCGACCATCACTCCCTCAGGAACGACTCAACTGCCGATCTTATCTGCGGCGTGAATTGATACTTGTTCATCCGACCCTTGTCGTGGGATTGGGGAAAGACGCGCAGCTCTCTATCGAGGAGATTGTTGGGGCCAGCTCAGCGAGATCTGAGACCGAAGAGGCTGGGCTTGCTCGGAACTCCTGGCAACTCTTCAGTCTCTACGTTAAGCATCCTTCCCATATGCTTCGAAGGCCTGAGAGAGAAAGGAAAACCTACATTTCGTTGCTCTCGGGCGCGCTTAGATGGGCTGCGTACCAGCACAGCCTTCCAAGTCGTATTGAGGATTAACGATGAAATTCGTGAACGTCACCGGTGCGATTGGTGCTGGAGCAACAACACTTACGAAGATGCTCGCCACTCGAGCAGGGTGGCAACTCGCCCTTGAGTCCGACGTGGAACGACGCAGTCCATTCCTCGAGCTATATTACCGTGATCCAACCCGTTACGCCCTCCACAACCAATTGACATTTCTTGTCGAAACGATCGAGAGTGATGAGTCGATTCGAACGCGTCATCGAGGCAACGAAACTGTGATTAGGGACTACTGCGCCTTCGAACACATCGAGGTCTATGCTGAGTGTCAGCGGGCGCTCGGCATGCTATCTCCTCCAGAGTTCGCCCTCCTTCGACGGATAGGTGACGTAATCGCAAGTCGCTTCATTCGCCCTGACCTACTTGTATACCGCCGAGTGCCCCTGAACATTGTGTTGGAACGGATTAAGGAGAGAGGACGCCCAAGCGAACGATACGCGGATGCCCGGCTAGTGGAGAGCGTGTTTCGCCGATTCGAGGACTGGGTCCAAGACTGGACTAGGTCGCCGAAACTGATCATTGATTCGAACGCCGACTTCCTCAGAGACGGGGGGGCGGTCGATCGTGTCCTCGACCACGCGCGAAAGGTAGTTTAGACGGGGAGCACGGGTCGTTGAACACTCATAGCCAAACTAGCAAGTCGTTTCCTGGTGGGTTACTCTTCGGATGGATCTGCGATGGCCTCTTCCGCACGCTTGACACCCCTCTGTTCTTCGCCCCGGGATACAGCTCGGAGCAATCTGGCTACTTCGATAGGGCAGTCGGACCGGTTGGTGTACTCGAGGGTGTGGCAGTTAGCGCAGTCACGCAGTAGGCCCAGGACGAACCGAGAAGGATGTTCGCCCTTCTTCCAAATCCCAATCACTGGGACCCCTCTGCTATGGGCTATTCCGATTTCCGCACCTGCACCACTCGATGGTTGACCGATGACCGCGATCAAGATCTCTGCCTGAAGCAAGGCGTGCATATCTCTCCGAAAGACCTCCTTCGTCGTCAGCTTGGCGTGTAGCTCTGGGTCAGACCACTGATGAGGCAGGTAAGGTTCCCACCCCGCATCCGTGCAAGCCGCAGCAATACTCTCGTAGAGGTCTCTCGCCTCAGTCAAGTTCGGGGACGACTGTAGCGGGCCCGAAATGTAGACCGAGCGAGATCGAATCGATTCCATCATAGAGTTCCCCAGATGTTAGGCTGGTTAAAGCGGCGAGCTGCCGGACGAAACCTGAGCAAATGCCGGGGGGTCGATAGTCGCAAAACCGACCTCGTCCAGTCCCGTCTGCCTGGCGTTCTTGGGACCGGTGTGTCGTAGGGCTTGACAAACTCGCTCCCAGTCCTTTGCCACCCTGGGATCGAGCAAGAGAAGGCCAGCGAAGGCGCACTCGTCAGGCTCGCACGAAACGACGTCCCCCGAGCCTAACAGCGGCCAGAATCTCCGAGCGAGCGCCGCCACGCCACGGGTACGAGTCATGTTAACTCCGACACCCACCAAGTTTGACGGATAACCCTCAACCCGGAACCGGAGTGACCGCGCGAATGCTGTCTCGGTGCCCGGTTTCAAAGATGCTGCCACAATATCTGGGGAGACTACCGACGAGCTGGCCCCTGCTGTGAGCCGTCTGTAGCGGCCCAAGGACCATGAGTGGATCAAAAGCGGTTTCCGACTCGGGGGGTCCCTGCTCGCAAGAGGTTCAGTCCATAGGGAGAACGAGACTGCGGCGGTAACTTCGAGAATGCGCTGGAGAGTGGCCGATAGGGAAGTCCTGTAAGCGGATCTAATCGAGTTCAGGGCCGGTGATGTCATGCCGGCTATGAGGAGGTCACGGAGAAAGGAGTCCCGAGGCATGAGTAGTTCCGAGGCAATTCGGTTGGCAACTCTCTCAATGAGAGGGTGAGCACGGGAGTCGTCTTCGGGGAACTTAACTGACGGGAGCCTGTTCTCACGAATGAGCACGTGACCTAGCTCGTGTGCGATTGTGAATCGTCGAGATTCGAAAGATTGACGAGGATCAACGATAACGTCGTAGCCGTATGGCGTAGTTTCTAGGCGACCAGGACAACTGATTGGCCGCTCCAAAAGGCGGGCGCCTAAACCTCGCATGAGTCTCGGAAGGTCTACCGGTGGATTCCGAAATCCGGAATCTCGCAATACACGCTGACACATCGCCGAGAGGTCGGAGTCGGAGAATGGTATGTCCTTCCTATGGGAGCCACTCCTCTCCATCGCCGCGGCCCGGCGAGACGGCCCCTGCCATGCGAAGTAGCGTGACTCGAGGTGGTCGACGCTGCCACCCTCCTCCGCGAGATCCCTGCCGCGCATACTGCTACTTCGCGCGAGTCCGCGCCTGCCTCAGGGCTGACCGGACGTCAACCTGAGTGATTCCTCGAGGAGAACTGCTGAGTGGCGACCCTACTGGCGCCCGTTCGTGACCTGCGAGGGATGGCAGAAGTTGTCTCCGAACGTCGGCGAACTCGGTGAGAGTCGGCGTGATTCCGTCGTTGACCTCGACCTCCATCAGGGTTGGAATGAGCCATTGGTCAAACCGCGCGCCGGGATCTTCCTCCCCGGAGGTCGGGGACATGTCACTGGAGGGCAATCGCGCTCGCCACTGACCGTCAACAGTGAACCGGTGTTGCCCGACAGGCCTTGTCGGTTCCGAGAGTTGCTGGCATATGGTGTCTACGTCACGAAGCACCGAACCGCGGAAGTACAGCGGAAGTTGGTCTGCTACGAACCGGGCGTCATCCCAGCGCCGAACTTTGGCAAGGTTCCACGCGAGCAACACTCGGTAAAACTGCATCCAGTAATCAGACAGGACTTCTGTCCCGTGCTCAATGAGCTGTGAGATCTCTCCATCCACGAGGTCGGACGCGTTGGTCCGAGTTCGCGCTTCAAGCTTCGAGAATTCACGGGCTTGAAGGAAGGGATCCGGGGTGGGTGGCATTGGAGGCATTTCCAACTCAGGCTGTCCCCGTGCGTCGGCGATTACCGATTTCGCTAGCTCGAAGTCGCGCTCGAACAGGTGCATCGAGGATGTGAAGTGGTGATAGTCGCCAAGTTCCACGCCAATCGCCCGTGCAACCATCTCGCTGAGGAGCGTAAACTCGAAGAGATTTACCGGGAGTAGCGTGTAGGCGTTGTTAGACCGCATGAAGCAGATAGTCGTGAGCTTTGAGTCTCGCACGAGGAAGGTGAACCCGAACAGGCAGGGGATATCTTGAGATTCTCTGGTAGCATCCTCGGGAGACCATACGACTGCGGCTGCCCGGCGAGTCCCGCCCTCCAGACTTAGGCGCTGCACTACACCACGAAGCTGATCCAAATTCGGCCGTGGTTGGAACAGTCTCTCGCCGTAGTTGGACCCCGGCATGGACAGGCCGTTGTCGGTAAACCTTGACGCACCTGCCACATAATGTGAGATATCCGCGACCCGGTCACTACCTCCGACTTCCCACGCTAGGCGTGCTGCAGCGTCGACGGCACGAAGCGGGCCCTGCCCGATAGTAAGGATTCTCTTTCGAGGGCTCTTAAGCACCAGATGATGGGCGATCAGCTCTCTAGAGGATTGGGCTGGCCTGCCCCCTGCCGCTGATTGAGTGACAACATTGGAACCTCGGTCGAGGAGTTCGCGCAGAACTCCCTGAACCGCTTGATTCACGTCTTCAACTACCAGTACTGGAAGACCGTCTCTGGCGGGCGTCACTGACAGGCTCACTCCTACATTCTGGACACGCCGTGGGTATTTACCGTGAGCCATTCCCTTAATACTCTGAATTAGTTGAGTATCCACAAGATCATGAACGAACCCCCCCTGAGAATTGAAGTAACGCCGGTCGGGTTCTACATCGACCGAATTGTAGAGCCGGTTAGGAGGCACGACGCGGACGTAGTCTACTTGGTACTTGGTTCATCGCGCAAATCCGACGGTTCAGCGACGTTTTTGAAGGAAGTTATCAGACAACTCCGGAATTGGAAGCCGAGACTTACGATCCACGAAGTGCGCGCAGACCGCTGGAATCTCGAGACCGCGCTCGAGACATTTTCGCAGATAGTACAGAAGGAAGTCGCGGCGGGAAACTCTGTTTGGGTAAACGTCTCCACGGGGAGCAAGCTCGAAGCGATTGCCGGCGCCTTGGCCACGATGGCTCACGGCGGGGTGGCGTACTACGTCCGAATGCGGAGCTACGACGAGCGACGTAGCCCCAAGCCGCTCGCTGAAGGGGTCGTGGGAATCGATGTCATACCCACCTACGGACTTCCTTCTCCTTCACCCGCTGCTCTCGAAGTGCTCCGACTCCTTGAGGGCTACCCGGACGGCCAACCCAAGCAATGGCTCGTCGCCGAACTAGAGCAGTCTCGCGTTATCCCGAGCGTTCGAGCTGGCGGCAGTTCAGTTAGCATTCAGTCTAAGTACGGGCGGCTTCAGTCCATCCTTGATGAATTGACGCGCGACCCCACCCTCGTTAGGATCACGGGCCAGCGCAGGTCCACTCGCATCCTCATCGAACCCCGGGGGCGGATTGCCCTGCGAATCTTCGGTTCGGGGAAATCTCGCAAGGGGCCCTGAGCGCTAAGCCTTGGATTCGTGGGTGCGTGGAGAAGTCAGGGGAAAATCCGCGGTCGGACCGAGCGCATTCCCGAGGTTCCGGCCTGCAGAGGACTCTGAATCATCTACCCCCCCTCCTCGCACCCCCGAGCGGGTGACGTAAGCTGACGGTTCGGAGGGCTCGTTCAAGGCCCGCACTTTTGAGTTCCAGCTCGGGTGTCGGTGCAACCAAAGTTGAACACCTTCAGTCACGGGTTCAATGGCAGTTGAGCCCACCGTTTAGGTCCTGAGAGGTACTCGATTCACATAATCCATCGCTGCGGTGCAGTTCTGTGACTCCCTCTGGGTACTCCCAACCGCCTATGCTTAGCTGTGATGAGAGGTCAGCCGATGGCGCACCTCATTGCGGTCCGTACGGCGTGACGGATTCTCTATCTCAAAGTCACAAAAAGCCACAGTCAGGTCAGTGGAGCGAGCCCGCTCGGGTCGAATCAGTTACGTGCCGGCTTCCGCGCAATGCTTAGAGCGTGTCGACTATAGCTCGGAGTGTGTCGAACGGACCGAAGGGGGCTCTTGACTCATTTTGGGAAAGATTGCGTCCGCTCATCTACGCATTTCCCTCGCTCTCAATTCGATCGCTCTCCTACAACAGCCCAGGGGGTCGCTTCAACATCTACACTACGATACTTGTGAGCACCGCAGCTCCTTCGGAACGAAAGAAGCAGGAAATCCAAGTCGGGGAGCGGTTCAAGATTCTACTTGTGGATGGTCCCTCGACCGAGTTGGATGGGATTATAGAGGCCCTTCACTCCGAAGTCCTTGTAGTGGGCGAAGACAGAATCAGGATTGATACCCCGCGTCGCCTCTCCAACGACAAACCCCCAACTCCGCAGCCGTCGCAGTGGCATTCTTGGTCAGAGTCCAATCGCGGTGAGCTCTGGGATGGCCGTCTCTCGTCAGAGGAGGCGGCCCCGGCCTCCCGGGTGGAAACATACGGTGGGCGATCGGATGGGTTCATTCCCCGCGAGGAGTGGAATGCTCTCAATCCCGCCCTGCTCGGACTAAGTCCACCAATCCACGGGACCGCAGACCTCTTCAAGCGGATTCTAGAAGCACGGGCAAACTTCTCTACGGGACACAACTGCGAGTTCAAGATCGAGGTGGATTGGGGTTGTGAGTTTCAGGCAGCACAGATCCTAACAAGCGGCGAGCTTGAAGTTCTGATTAGGGTCCCCTCTCGTGTCCGAACCGACGACCTTCGTATTGGGGTCCTCCTCGTAGGACCCCGAAAGGACTCTTGGGCTGACGAAGCACGCCTGGGCCACTTCCGCGAAGCGGACATCCAAGGAAGAGCGCTGGTACCCGGCGTGGTTCCGATTGCGGGAGCACGCTCCGTCGTGGTACACATTCTGCTAAGAAATCAGGTCGTTTCTCGCTCCCCGTTAGATCTTCCCTGTCCCGAAACGCCGAACCCCCTCTTCGCGGCCCTTGAAACAGTCGACGGCGCCCACGAAAGGCTGTTAGGGGCGCTATCTGCGCCCAGCTCGCTCTACAAGAACTCTGATGGGTGGGAGGTGGCCGTTGCAACCATACTATCGTTGGCGGGTTTCCTCTCGCTACCGCTAGGATTGAAGGCGGCTCACCTTGGAGAGTCTGCAGATATGATTGTGATGGACCCGTGGTCCCCAGCGGTTTACTGCGTCGAGGCAACATGGAAAGTCGCAATAGACAAGGGAAAACTCGCCAAGCTCGCGCGGAGGGCCTCCGATCTCCAGGCAGCTCTCCTTGGCTACCAAGTCAAGGGCATTCTAGTCGTCGACCAAGAGAGCCTGACTGCCCCAGAGCTTACACAAGCTAGGGAACTGGGTATCATAGTTCTGTGCCTACCGCAGCTTCGCTGGATATTCCGTGAGTCGAAGTGGAATGTCGGATCAACCAAGATTGTCCACTGGTTGAACGGAGAACAGAAGCTGATACTGAACTCGGACAGCTAGGAAGAATTGCCCTGAACTCTCTCGAGGGGGAGGACTCTCGCAAGGCAAGGTCCGGGCGGTCTGGGTTCAAGGGGACTTGAACCCCATGTGGCGCTGGACTACCGACCTGACCCGGCGGTGCAGTCATTGGATGGACCGGCCCGGAGGCGCCAACCCAGTCATGACGCCGCGCTACCCATGATTATAAGTCGCGACAACATACCAAACGTTGCTGGTGAAACCTATCAATCAGAGACTGATGTCGCGCGGGGTCGACTTCCGGGACGGAGTTATCTAAGCCATGGCCGAAGCCTGCTACTATTGTTCCCTAAGTGAGAAGCCGCCTCCCGTCGAAAAACCGATCGGTGTTCTTGGCCAGCCGGTGGGCATCTGTAAGAGTTGTGCGGTATCAATCTGCGGCAGTCATGGGCTCAAAAGCAACGACTATGGATTCGTTTGTCAGTCTTGTCTTACGCTCTACGCTCATCAGAGTGCGCTTGCGGGTGTCCGCCGAGCAAGTCCGATTCAGGCAGCAAGAGTACGCGTTACTGGCGCCTTTACTTCAGGGGTCACGATGCAGGTCGCACCATTTGCGTCGGTTCCGGACTTTCTAAGGCGCGTCCCTAGCTACGATACGCAGACCTTCCGACAGGTTCTTGCTCGGTCAGAGCTAAAGCTTGACGCGATCAAGGATTCGAACCTGCGGGCAACGGTAGCTAGCGCGGACCGAGAGTCGAAGGACTTGTTTCTACTCTCCGGCGTTCTCGCAAGACCCCTGAGAGCGCATCTAATCGAGCAACACCCCGAGGTTGCCGACCTCGCGTCCGCGGTTCGACCTCGCCGACTGGCTCGTAAGACCACCTAGAGGCGGCCACATGGCCGAGTTGCATTCTTCAGAAGGTTGGACTCTCAGAAGTGAACCATCAGTCCCAGCTTTCGCCGCGAGTCGCCCTGGGGCATCCAAATTCATTGATCCCACGGCAGAGCACCTTGAGATATCCCTCGAGGGAAAGTCCAAGCGGGTCTGTGTTCGCCTGATTCCCCGGCCACCCCCAGCCACCGGCGAGCAGCTATGGATTTTCGATGGAGCCTTCCGGAACTTCGATCCAGGGCTGGCCGGGGCCACATTCAAATGGAGGCGCATTCCTTCTTCACACTACTATCTCTACCGCCTTTTCCACGACCCGAACCTGATAGTAGCGATGCTTGGTGGAATCGTTTCTACTCTCGTACTCCTCGCGACGGACGTACTACCGCTAACCTCTGGGGAGACTAAGGCCGTCTCTGGAGGAATCGGAATCATCGGAGTGCTTCTCACGCTGATCGGAGTCGTTTTGGCTAGTGACAAAGCGTAGTTCTGAAACGAAAGGCGAGCTTGGCAGGGTATTGCGAGCCAAGCTGAAGTCGCTCAACCCACCCGGTCTGCCAAGACGGCCGGGGCGTTTCAAGGAGCAACGCCGGAAGGTACAATCATGCTTGTGCATACCGAACCGCAGGCTGTCGGGTGCCGCGGTTGCGAAAGGGTTCCTCATCTTCGACGTCCAGGAAACCAACGGCTGTACCGCTTGTGATCCACGATCTCGATAACTACAATGAGTCGCTGGCCGGACTGCCGTACAACCGTGTAGAGCAGCCGCCAAAAATCTGGGAGATCCTCTACGAACAGGTTCTCGATACCATACTTTGCCCTCAAATCCGAGGGAATCGCGGACTTCCGAACCACTTCTCCGTGCAGGCAGTCCACCAGCAGGAGGGGCTTCAACGCTCGTGCCCTACGAGCTACGGCCGCCCCCCGAGCTTTTGAGTTCGACTCAAGAAATCTCAGGGCTTCAGCTGCCGCGTCGCTCAGGAGAACTTTGCTTGCGGGTATCATTACAGGCTTTGCCCGCTCTGCCCAAGTTTCTGCAGCCGGGGTGAAGCTTCGGGGACCCAGATCAGGCCCTTGCTACCCTCCGCAATCGTTCCGTCGGCAGCTAGAAACTCGAGGGCCGCGTTGAGACTCTGCCGGCCCATTGAGTGGGACCAGCCCGCTAGGATCCGCAGAATCTCGTTGCGGCTAACGGGCTCCTCAGACGTCCGAAGAATCGCCCGGACGTATTCGATCGATTCCAGTGTGGGGTTTGCCCCGTGACGCGCAAACTCAAGAGAGGGCGGCCGGCTAACTCCCGACATTGGGGTATACGTATACATGCTACCCCATATAGGTTCACCCCTTCATCGATGGGGCCAACTCATCTCAAGGCCGCAGGACCGCACGACTCCCTTTGTGTTCAAGCTGAATTGAACGTCTGCTCCGAGGCCGCTGTATCGATACGGGGGGGATGCAACGAAACTTGAACACGCTCCGGGGGTTCGGTTGAGAATTCCCTCTCCGCTTCCGGCAGGAATTCAGAGGTGACTCCAGAGTTGCTCGGTACCCTGACCTGGAGCGATGACTGATTTCGAGTTCCCCCCAGGAGTGAGGTGTCTACGACCTATGATGTCGCTGGATGATCCTCGTGTATGCCTTGCAACCGACGGAATGCCGCGATCATCACAATGGAGAGGAGGATTCCTCCGACTAGGCCCTCTTCGATCAGGCCGATCGGGGCACCGGCGAGTCGCCACTCTAGGAAGTAGAACGTCAGCCCCGCCAAAGCAAGGCCCACCGCCATTCCAAACACCAGTTCACCGATACCTATCAAGAACGGATCTGCATAGGCGAGTGGGTTGACGGCTTCGCCGCGCGAAACTGCTTGCTCCATCTCCTTCAACGCGGAGCCGGTGAGCTCGTGAACGCCAAAGTACCAACCCAGGAGGAGTGCCAGGAGTGCTCCGACGAGCGCGCCCGCGACCACCGTTTCGATGAACGTCGTCCAGGATCGAAACCACTCGCCTAGGCCTTGCGCCCCGGCGAAGGCCGCTAGTATCGTCAGCAGCGCTCCGATTGCTGCCCCGGGTCCGAGATACTCGAGCGCGGACCTGGACTCAACGTCGATAGAATCAATCTTGCCCTGTTGGTCGATTCCGAAACGGACCCTCTGATTGCGTTGATTGTCAATCAATCTAGGGATCACTATGGATGTAACCAGCAGTGAGAGAAACCCAGCGATCAGGATTGGAACTACGGGGCCGTATTCCTGCACGGTCGTCGACCCGCGAACTCCGAACGGAGCCCCAGCAAAGCTTAGGAAACTGCTTGGTCGAAGTAGTAAGAGCGAGGCTCCTCCCACCGCACCGAGCCAGACAAGGCCCGCTCCAACCCCGGCCCTTGCACTGTCGATAGTACTTCCAACGGCGACCCTCGACCCACCGAGCCAAGTGATGAGACCTACTCCTGAGCCCACCACATAGCCGAAGAGTTGCGGGGCGGGAATCTGTAACATCGAGCCGTTCACCGACAGGATAATGCTCGCCCCGTGGGGAAGATACGGGAACGCGAATAACGCGGTCACCTGACCCACCCAGCTCCCGATCCAACCCGCGAGGAACGTACTTGTCCAATCGTTGGCAGCAGCTACGCCAAGACGCCGCAGAGCCGCGGGGTTAGCTGCACCGACTCCGAGCGCCCCCAACGGGTTACCGACGAACTGCCCGTAGGCGCCTCCGAGAACGAACCCGATCAACGATCCGATTGCGGATGCTGTCGGCCCGCTAAAGATCGCGAGGGATCGAACTCTCCCCCTCCCTTGCTGATGCAGCGATTGAGTGACATCGTCTCCAAGAGCTCGGTGGGCCAGCGATGAAAGGCAGAACCCTCCGACGGCGGCTGCGAGTGCGCTGAGGGAGATTGTGGCCCATACCGGAAGCCCGGGGAACACGCTGGATAGAAGATTCTCGGGAATGGTGATGCGCATGACTCGGGTCGCTCCAGCCAGCCCACGGCGGAGCTCTGCAACGTTTGCAGTGATAGATACCTATCGTTGAGGCAATCAACCGGGAGGTTGGAAGTCGTTGCAATTCGGACTTAATCCTCTATCAAATCTTGCGTCGATAAGATGCCGGCCGACTCCCTGGCACTAGGCACAATCCGGTTTGAAGTCACCCTTCCCTCGGAGGTTTGAGGGGGAAACATGCGCGGTCGAGGCAGAGGTCATAGTCGGCTGCTAGTACTTCGAGTCTCGCCGACCGCTTCTACTCGGGCTCGTCCTCGAGGGGTGGGAGGCCGATCTGCCGCTGCAATTCTAGAAACTCGCCGTCGTTCCGCAGGAAGCTGAAAACGCGGTCGACCCGGATCGTCGTGATGGCGCTCGCCTTCGACTCGTAGGCCCTTCGGAGCCACGTCAGGGTTGCGTCTCGATCCTTGAGCCCCGCGTAGGCGATGGCGACGTTGAAAGGAGAGATGTAGCGTCCGTCTGCACCAGCCTCCAGGTCATGGACCAGACGCAAGGCCTCCTCGCGTCGACCCGCGATTCCGTAGGCGAAGGCGAGGTAGGAGGTGGCGAGCAGTCCGCCGTGGGATATCTCCACGGCTTTCTCCATCGCCGCGATGCCGTCAGACGCGCGTCCCAACTGGAGAAGGGCTTTGCCCAGCTTGGTGTACGCGGGAACAGAGAGCGGGTCGATCTCGAGCATGCGCCGGCACTCACCGATCGACTCTTCGTACCTGTCCGCATCCAGATAGATCGCCGCCGCGCAATTGTGGATGCCGAGGGAGTACGGGTCGACCTCCTCGGCGCGGGCGATCTCTCGCAGCGCCTTATCGAGTTGGCCCTGTTGGGCGAGGTGAACGGCGTACGAGTGGCACACGATCGACCAGTTCGGGCTCAGTGCCATCGCCCTGCGGTACCTCTCCCCGGCTCCGGCCCAATCCCTTAGATAGTCCTGCTGAAGGCGGGCCATCGTCGCGTGCGCCTCCGGCACCTGATCGTCGAGCTCGAGCGCCCGCTCGAGCAGCGGTCGAACCTTTGCGAAGGTCGCATCGGGATCTAGGCACCCCTCGTCACACAAGGCGACGTAGCAGTCCGCCAGACCGACGTAGGCCAGGGCATAGTGGGGGTCGATAGCGGTCGCCCGCTCGAAGAGCCGGATGGCCTCCTTCAGTTCGTCTTCCGTACCCCGGTGCCAGTGGAATCGACCCTGCAGGTAGAGGTCGTGCGCTTTGGAATCCTCAGTCGGCCGCCGCTCAATCCAGGACTTCTCGTCCGGCAACAGGCGAACCCGGAGCGCCTCCGCGATTCTTTCCGCGATGTCCGACTGGATCGCAAATATGTCCCGGAGTTCTCGGTCGTACTGCTGCGACCAGAGCTGCTCGTCGGAGGCTACGTCGATCAGCTGGACGGACACTCTGATCCGCCCTTCCGTCCTTCGGACGCTCCCCTCCACGATAGATCGAACACCGAGCATGTGCCCGATCTCTCGGGTCGTCTTCCCGGTGGCCCTTGCACTTTCTGATGAGGACCGAGAAATGACGCGCAGGCCGCTGGCCCGGCCGACCGTGGAGGTGAGTTCTTCCGTGAGGCCGTCCGCGAAGTAGTCCTCCGGAGAAGTTGCTAGGTTGGTGAGGGGAAGAATTGCAATCCGATGTGGTTCAGTCTTGGACGGGCTCGTCCTCGAGTGGGCCTCCCCCGAATCCCGGCTCGGCCCGGACTTCTCGAGCGTCACTCGAAAGACTTCCTGAGGGGTATCCACGTTCCTAAGGGCGATCCGCCCGGCACTCTCGAGAGGCACGGTGAGCTTCGGACGAACCATCTCCGCGACGGCGGCCGAAAGGCAGATGCCCCCTGGTTCGGCGAGCGGCTCGAGGCGCGACGCGATGTTCACGGCATCGCCAAGAATGTCTCCCCCCGACTCAACAACCTCTCCAACGTGGAGCCCGATCCGAAGCAGAATCGTGCCCGACTCCGGATTAGCCAGATTCCGGTCACGGAGCCGGGTCTGAACCGCGATCGCGCCCTGCAAAGCCTCTAGTGCGCTCTCGAATCGGAACAGAGATCCGTCGCCCATCGTCTTGATCTCGACTCCACCGTACGCCCCGAGCGCGGAGCGGAGGATCGTTCGCTGCTCCGCTAACTGGCGGAGGGCGAGCGGCTCGCTCGCCTTGGAGGTACGGGTGTAACCGACCATGTCTACAAACATGATCGCAGCCAGGCGCCTCGACCCTGACTCCACGGCACGATGGCATGCCAATGTAGTTTAAAGCGGCCCGAGGCAGGTTTCGACTCGTGCGACTCGTCCATGGCAGGTCCCCGTAGCGTGACGGTCGAGGTCTCGCAGGATTTACCTGCGGGGAACTGTGAGACGGGAAGTGCGGTAAATGTTCAACCTGAATTGAACGTCTGTCTCCAAGGCTCCTAACCCCTGCTCGGGGTGGGTGCAACGAGTCTTGAACACACCAGAGGGCTTCGGGCAGGATCGTATCCGAAAGCCCGACGTCCTTGGATCTGGCCCAAGTCACAGAGAGGGAACTTATCTCTCGCCTCCCTTGCGGTGATGATGGAGCCAACGCTCGAACCAAAGCTCGCGCCCTATCTTGTGGCCCGTGACGCGCGAAGGCTGATTGAATTCATTGAACGTGCGATTGGCGGACGGCTCTCCTATGAGACGTCCGACCCCGCTGGGAACTTGGCTCACGCCAAGGTCCAGATCGCCGACGGCCTCCTGATGATTGGAGAGAAACCGGACGGCCGGAATCCCTTTCCCGCGATGCTGCATCTCTACGTGGAGGACTCCGAGAAATCCTATCAGAGAGCGTTGGCCGCGGGTGCGAAGAGCGTACGAGTGCCAGGCGAGTCCGGCGATGGCCTTACTCGCGGCGGGGTTCGAGACGACTGGGGAAACGAATGGTGGTTCTCCTCTCCTGTAAGGGCAGAGCCCGTGCGTAGCTAGAAGGGGCGT
Source organism: Thermoplasmata archaeon (assembly GCA_035499455.1). Lineage (GTDB taxonomy): Archaea > Thermoplasmatota > Thermoplasmata > Lutacidiplasmatales > UBA184 > Lutacidiplasma. Next base: position 111,104 of record DATJYS010000007.1, read on the forward strand.
TCGAAAGGTATCTCTCGGGGCGATCCTAAGGCCATGATCTTCGATAGAGTTCTACAGAGACATGTTTCGGCTCATCTGCGTTCAATTGGCATGAGCATCTAGTACTGCCGTTTTCGTGCCAGTCTTGATTTTGCCCTTGCGACTGCACCGTCGAGGGATGTGAGAAGACTAGGATTCTCACCCGACAGCGCAAGGTCGATTAGGGCTACGACGTCACTGACGTAGATCCTTCCGACCTCTTTGCCAACCTCCGTTGGTGTGAACGTGTGAACGAGGGACCAAACATACCCACTGATGTCAATTTTCGTTCTCTCCTCTTTGGTCATACTAGCACTGAGGCCTGAACTCGAAGATTCAAGCTGTGAACGGGTGGGAGGAGGAGCGATCAGCCACAGGTAGACTTGCTTACCATCCAGTGGTGCTTTGGCGGGCGTGACTTCGAAAATCCCAGAGTATCTAGACGTAAGTTCGTCTTTCACACGAATCGCCCGAAATCTATCGACATCGTCGCCTGACATGGAGCTCGTGCCCGGGTCGGGAGTATCTGGGCCAAAGCGCTGTTCTTGTAATCGCTGCCCTCCTGATAGTGGTCGACCCGATCTCTTCGACTTTGTCACTCGACATGGGGGTATGAAAGGCCTCTGGGACCATCGAAGGTTAGACCCCTATCGAGGTTGGCTATTCGCAAGTTGATTTGCACACAGTTCGACCGACCCAGCTCTGTGAGAGAGAGCTGTTTGGACCCAATGCAGTGTGTAGTTTGGCGCCATGACCCCCGAAGTGGTTACCGGCCTGAGCCCTGGCTTAGCGATTATTCTGGGCAGACCACAACCGTCCACATGGTCCAACGATCGGTTCTTCCTACAGCGAAGGCTATCAGTCCTGTTGGACCAAGAGGTAGCGCATGAGGTCAGACGTCGATCCACCCACATCCGTGACTCTGCCGGCGTCCGTTCGCCGGCGTCTTCGAGACTACCAGGTCGGGGGAAAGAGCGCGGCGGACGCGATTGCAAACCTGATGGATGAGGTGCCTCCCGATTACTTCCGTAGAGATCTGCATACGGCCTTGGAGATGACACCCCGAATGAGTTTGACCGAGTTCAAGAGGAAGCACCGGCTATCGGGCCGATGAGATTCAATCTCACCATCTCACCCACGGCAAGTCAGAGCTTCCCAAACTCCTGCAAGGGGTCAGGCAGTCTCGAGGTCAACGCTCTCTCGACATCGCTGAGGGTACTCTGCCGCAGGCGATCGATGAGCTGGAAAAGGCGTCAAGCCGCAGAGGGAGGTGGCCTCCACTCGCACTTGGATCGAGCAGGGAACACTACGCTTTCAGGGGTGTTTCCGGCGGAACCCAGAGGGTGAGTCAGTGATTGTGTCTGACTTGACTTCGTTCAAACTGAATTGAGCATGCACGTGCGCTCGTTGTCGCCCACCTCGCCTTCAGCTGGACGTCGTTCGAGTAGCGGCAACCTTGACTACACCCTTTGGGTGATTGACATCCCCGGGAACTGGAGGCGTCGTTGGAGGGAACCACTGCCGCAGCCATCGCTTCGTTCGTAGGCTTCGTCAGCTCGATTGCTCTCTACTCAATCCTTCCCTTCGCCAAGAACGGAGTCTCCTGGAGCACACCGGGGTCCTGGCTCTCGGTGTTTCTACTGGGAGTTGGACTCGTTTGTTTTGTCGTCTTCCTCGTCACCGGGCTAATCACATTCTTCAACAGGGGCTCGAACGTGCCCCCTCCAGAACCCCCGGAGTAGCGCTCCACAGGGGATGTTCGACCTTGCGCGATCCTGGTCGAGCCCGCGATCGACCGAGTCGGTGGGCACGACCGGCATTGAGTCGGGGCGGCTGTGCCCGAGCCCGTTTGAACATCGTGGGTCGGGCTTGCGCTTCTCGAAGAGGCGGCCACAATACGCGATGACGGTTGGAACCGAAGGGAGGTTCGGCCCTCGTCTGGGTTGAGGCAAGCCTGTCGCCAGGGTGCGTGGCACGACTCGCCCCGCCCGCCGCAAGGCTCACCCATCCTCAGCAACGAGTCGTTTCAACTCCTCGAGTCGAAACCGTCCGCCTCTCCTCGGCGGGGGATCGGTCGCTCTAGCGAACCATCAGGACCTTGGGGTGAACTGCACGGACACCCAGATCGCGTGCCCGCCCACGTACAACGCGCCGACTCGCATCGACGAGACGAACCCTGGAACGTTCGGAATGTGGAACGAGTACGACCCGTTCCGCAGCAGAACCACGATCGTCGAGCTGTTCGAGCGGGTCGCATGTCCGCCGATGTGAACGGTCCAGTTCGTCCCGTTCGGGAGCCCCGTCTCTACGAAGTGCACGGAGGAGCCGAAGAGGATCTGGAACGTGGTCCCGTGGGACACGGTCACCGTGCCGTTGGAGGCAACGATGCCCCCGTCCAGCTTCGTGAGGGTGGAGAGGTTGCCGACGGGTTGGAGGGAGTAGTCGTAGGTCCCGGGGGTCAGGTGCTTGAACTGCACCCTGGGGGTCGTGGAGCAGACAGTCGCTCCGACCGTGACGCACCAGTTCGAGAACGGCCCAAGACCGCGCTCGTGGAAGGTGAGGGTGAACGTGGGTCCGTGGACGAACAGGACCGAGACATTCACGTCGCTCCCGTGGACATCCAAGGTTCCGGACGCGGGGAGGCCCGACACTTGGTAGCCGCCGTCGCTCTGCACGAGGTACGGATAGGTGCCGTTCAACACCGAGAACTGGATCGAGGTCCCGGCAGGCGCGCTATGGACCACCCCGAAGAACGAGACCGTCCAAGACTTATGGGTCGGCAGGCCGGACTCGCTGTAGGTCACCGTATAGACCGGATGCACACCGACCGAGAGGATCCAGGTATCCTGCTGATACTTGTAGACGAAGGGACCGTGGCCCCCGAACATGACCTGCTCGTTGTCGGCCACATCGTCGACGAACATCGGCTCGGTCCGGGGCGCGGGAGCGCTGGTACCGACTTGCGGGATATAGGTCCAGACTCCACCCGAGTACGACCAGAGTTCGTTTTCGGTAGCCTCGCAGTTGACGCCCGAGAGGTCCTCGGCGCCCTCGTAGTAGAGCACCCGATCCAGCTGGGAATCGTACCACATTACCCCCTCACCCGGCGGAGGGGACGCCCCATCGATCCGGAGCTGGGACCAGCTGCCGTTCGCAAAAATGTAGGTCGATCCGAACACGAATCCACACGGGAAATCGCGGAGGACGCCGCCAGTCAGGACGACGTATCCATCCGTGGGATCGTACGTCATCTGCCCCGAGATCACCGCGCCGAGAGGCGCGACGCCGGCGGACGAAGTGATGTTCGTCCATACCCCGCCCTGGTAGGTCCAGGTGTCGTTGTAATACGTGAACGGACTTCCGTTTCCTCCGTAGTTGCCGACCGCCCCTCCGAGCAGGACAATCTCGTCGGCCGCGGCGTCATAAGACATGCCATAGAACGCGCGGGGGGACGGTGCCACCGTCGAAGTGACGTTGTGCCACCCCGTAGTGTTGAATGTCCACGTGTCGTTGTAGAAGGTGGTAATGTTCCGCCCTCCGAACAGCACGAGCGAGTCGATGGCAGGGTCATACACCATGGTGCCACCCCACCGGGGGGAGGGGCTCACGGGAGGGAACAGTTGCGTCCAGCTGTTGTTCTGGAACTGCCAGGTGTCGCCGTAGGCGGTGTTCGAGTTACCGTAGTTGCCCCCGAACAAGATGGTCGAATTCGTCGGAGGATAGTACGCGGCGCCCATCATGTGCCGAGGACTTGGGGCAGCTCCCACGTCCGCAGTGACATTCACCCAAGCCGCCGACAGCTGGTCGACCGCGGGGTGGATGCTGCCGCGCAAGGAGGATTCAGGGTTTGAGTGAGCTAGGTCCCGCGCCGAAATGTGCGATGCCAAGGCAGGGCCGGTCAGGGTAAGTATCGAAGTTACGACGACCGCGGTGACGACGAGTACGCCGAATGGGTTGCGACCCCGGGCCAGAGTGGGGGCGAACATTGGGCCGTACGGGGGACGGCTCGGAGGGCGATAATGTCTCCGGACGCCCCGTCTTCCGGGCTGGTGCCGAGCGTCGGGCGACCGCTCGGGGGGGGGTGGTCGAGGGCTCGCCGTCGGGAGCGACCTCGAGAGGTAACTGCCTGTCGGGATCCAAGCCCACCGGGACCCAGCGATTCGTACTGCGGGGAGGGTCATGTCGCAAGATGGGGTGGGCATTACGCCCTGGACCGATGGTGGGCGCAGCACTGCGTGTCGCCAACGAAGGCAAAGTTTGCAAGACGGCGGGACGGCCAATCTCAGGGAGCAGCAACACTCTTACTCAATCCAACCACTGCACGGGTTGGACACCCTCGATATGCGCTACTCTCTCAAAGCTCGGATCAGCACGGACAACCCTGATGCGATCGAACCGACCCTGACTCTCCTAATCCCCCATGGAACCGTAGCGAGATCCGAAGATGGCCAGGAGTTTGTTGTCGAGGCCACCTTTGACGGATCGAGCGCCCGGGATCTCAATCGAACCCTGCTGTCGGAGTTGCGGCGAGTCGAAAAGCGAACTCGATTGAGGGCGGAGTGGACTGCTGAGGACACGATCGAACGATTCTTTGACTACGTACCTAAGAGCACTCGCAAGATCGGACCCTGACGGTGACACCGGCTGCATCCAGGTGGAATTGAACGACCGTCTGCAAGGAGTCTACATCCTGCCCGATGTATGTGCAACGGCAGTTGAGCGTAGGGCCAGAGTAGCTGGCCGGCCTACCGTGACGGTCCGACACGTGCGCCAGGTGCATATCAGACCCGGTCCCGCGGACTATCGATATTTCATAGACCTTTGAAGGTGTGCTTCATATTCCCACGGCGTGATGCGCGACGGATGGCGAGGGTCGGTCGGCGCGGCCATGGCTGGCTCGGATGTCTGGGCATCTGCGCGGTGCTAGCGCTCTTCGTACTGAGTTCGTTTGCTCTGGGGGGCTTGAACCCGAGAGCCGTGGGACAAGCCTCGTCGTTTCTGACTCCGGCCGGTGGCAACGACCGTCCACTCACAGCGTCCCCGGCTTCCATTCCTGTCGCCCAGGCTCCGACCTCTGCTCCGAGTTCGATTCGGTCAGATACCCTGAACACGACAACCTTACAGTGGTTCAACCGCACTTCTTTCTTCGGGGGGGATATAACCGTCTTGCCAGGCGCGGCGTTGGCCTTCGATCCAAACCTATTCGAATTCGTTCTATGGGGGGAAGACGCCAAGGACCGGGCTACGAATAATGTCTGGGTCTCGTCCGAGTCGTATACCCCTTGGGTCAACGCGACAGGCAGATTCTCGCCCCTCCCTCCCCCTCTCCTCTATGCCGGGCTGACCTGGGACCCCGATTGGGGGGGCCTATTGCTGACGGGTGGGGTTTACGCCTCGGGCGACCCGAGCAACGAGACTTGGCTCTTCGACGGAAACTGGATCAACGAGACCTCGGCCGTCGGGGCGGGACCGTACTCCGACGGAGGATCATGGGCCTACGATTCGGACATCGATGGAGGCGTTTTGGTCGGAGTGCGTGGCTGCCCGACGGGTCCGAGCGGGCCATTGTATTCGCAAACTTGGACTCTTCCCGGCCCGTCCGCGAAATGGGAGAACGAGACCGCCGCATATGGGGTGCCCGGCAACTCGTGCACGGCTGGCAGCGGCATGGATTACGACCCCATCAGCCACCAACTGGTCCTCTATGGCGGTCTGACGCGAACCGGCACCTCGCTCTTTGAGCGGAACGACACCTGGACGCTCACTGGTTCGACGCCGACCTGGGTGAATGTGACGGCGACCGCCAGCGCGAACCCGACACGATCACCTCCCGCAACGGCCTGGGGAGCGCAAACCTGGGATGGCCAACTCAACGTCACGATCCTATTCGGCGGCGTGGCCACCGGCCCGGAAGGCCCCGGATCAACCTGGGCGTTCTTGGACGGTGAGTGGCACTCTGCCGACACCCTGTTCGGGGCGAACCTGTCCGGACCCGATGAAGGCGCGTGGGAGGTCGTCCCCTCGGACAGCTCCCTGATCGCGCCCCTTGTGGTGGGGGGAGCTACTCCGGGTTTCCAAAGCGAGAACACGAGCTGGGTCCTCGAGCTTCCCCCCATCATGAGGGTGTACTCGATTTCTCCCGATCCTATCGACACCGGTCAGACCGCATCCATGATCGGAGGAGCCAGCCTCGGTACAGGATCGGGCTTCGCAATGGGCTACGCGGCGAACGACTCGTACTTTTTGAACCTGGCAACGGGCTCGGGCGGAGGGAGTTACTCATACTTACGAAACAATACGTTCGATATCCGATTCACGTATACGGCCGGGCCTCTCTTCGACCCTTACAACTATCCGACCGGTTCATGGCCGATAACGTTCCGTGCCGTGGACTTCTACGGGGTTACCTCTACCGTAGTCGTACCCCAGACCGTGAACCCCGTCCTCAGCACGAACATCACTACGTCCCCGGCGCTGACCGAGCTCGGATCGACTCCGGCCACGCTGACCTACTCGGCGGAGCAGTCCGGAGGGAGCGGGCCGTACTTCGCGACCTGGACGTTCGGCGACGGAAGCACGTCGAACTCGATGTCAGGGGAGCACAACTACACGGAGAGCGGGACTTTCGATGGCTGGGTGGTCATCCGGGACTCGGGTGGAGGCGTGACGAATTCTTCGTTCCACATCGTAGTCGAGCCGGCGCTGGAGGCAGTCGCGTCTACTAACGTCACCGCGACCGACGTGGGCCGCCCCATCGAGTTCACCGGTGCGCCGGCGGGTGGAACGGGAAGCTACCGGGACGCTCAGTGGAACTTCGGGGACGGATCGACCTACCTAGGGAACTCTACCTCGCATGGATTCGCGCGCCCGGGGAGTTACGTCTCCGTCTACGCTGTGAACGATAGCGAGGGGTACGGCCAGTCTCGTGAGGTGCCGGTCGTGATCAATCCAGCCCTGACCGGTAGCGTCGCGGCGTCCAACGTCACGCCGTCCACGTCAAGCGTTGTCGCCCTCGGAGCGATGGCCATCAACGGAACTGGCCCGTACAGCTACTCATGGAGTTTCGGCGATGGCAGCCCCGCACTCGGTGGCCCGGTGGTCGGACACCAGTTCTCGCACGCCGGGTCCTATACCGTGACCTGTGAGATTGAGGACGCGGTCCACGAGAGGGTGACTGCTTCGGTGCGCGTGACGGTGACCGCATCGCCCGTGTCGAGCCCCAACCCATATGCAGGACTAACCTCGGGAGCTGGGCCGTACGTGGTGGGCGGACTCATTGCGGTGACGGTCGTGCTCGCCGTTCTTTTGGTCGCCTCCCAATTGCGAGCTCGGAAGTCCGAGATCGACTCTCGGAGGGACACGCCCTCTCCGGAGCCGGATTCGGGCAACCCTCCGCCTCCGGGCTGACCTGGATTGTACCTCAGCGGGAACTGAGTGAGCGAGCGAGTCGGAGTCGGGCCCCAAATCGACGTTTGCAGGGATCCCCCTCCGAGGACCATGGCGGGACCACCATGGTTACCCCTCGTGAACCCAACGTCCTCGGTTGAATCGCGACGGAGGTTCGATTGCGGTTGAACGTACTCCGTGTGCCCCGATCATGGCCAAGCCAAGGGATGGGACCTGGTGGGTGGATGTGGAGAAGTTAGAGGGATGGGGGGCTGATGCCGGATGATGCGGTTCAGGATGACCTACACCGGCATTCGCGTGAAGAACATGGAGGAGTCGCTTCACTTCTACACGGAGATTCTGGGGATGCAGGTAGTGGAGCCTCTGGAATCGACTCCCCCGACCGAAGGCAAGGTGGTGACCCTCCGTAGCTCAGAATCGGGGCAGACCCTGGAGCTCAACTGGTACGCCGAGGGAACGCGGTTCGGGACGGCGTACTCGAACGGTGAGGAGTTGGACCACCTGGCGTTCGAGTGCGAGGATCTGGACAGGGCGATCGGGGACCTCGAAAAGCGGGGGATAGAGGTCATCGTCCGCCCGATAGAAATCGGGGCCGAGGTGGGCTGGAACGAGGCCTACGTGAGGGACCCGAATGGAATCTGGATCGAGTTGCTTCAATCCAAGCAGAAGCTGACAGGCAATCCTTGACCGGTCTCACACGGTTGTAGAGGTCCCGGTCCGAGATCGGTCGAACTCGTGCCGGGTTCGGGGCGTAACGGGCGAATCGGACTCTGGGCGGCTCAGACGGAGGCCGTAGTCGGAGCGTAACCAAGATCCTGCAACATCTTCCTGACGGCATCCTCGACGCTAGGGATCGGACCAAAGAGCTCCGCTTGAAGGCGGGTGTCCGCGACGTACTTGCCGGTCTGGAAGAAATCGATCATTTCCAGTATCCCCCGCACACCGCGGTTGAACAGAGCGAAGAATCTCATTCCCCCGCCCCCCATCGGTTGCAACTTCATCGGGCGGTTGAGCAGCCGTCCCACGAGCTCGGTCAGCTCGAGCCCCGAAAGAGGTCGATCGGATCCGAGGTCGATCTTCTTGCCCAGGGCTCGAGGTTCGTCTACGGCCAGGGCAAGTGCGCGGGCCACCGCCTCCGGCGCGATGTACGTGATCCGGACGTTGCCCCGGGTCATCCCCATGACCCGGCCCTTCTGCAGGGCAGAGAGCATCCATCGGCCGTACGGGCCCGGGGGTGCGTAGAGGAAGGCACCAGGACGGAGAGCGACAAACGGAACCCCCTGCTGTTCGAGGTAATCCTCGGTCACCTTCTTCGCCCAGAAGTGGGGAACTTCCGGTGCCTCGTCGCAGGCGAGGATACTCAGGAACACGAACCGAGGCACTCCCGCCTTCTTCGCGGCATCGACGAGGTTGTGGTTTCCGTCAAAGTCGACTTTGAGCGAATCTCCCTGCCTGCGGCGGGAGTACCCAATCGCCGAACTGATCACGGCGCTTACGCCGGACATCGCCGGGAGGAGCGATGCTGGATCGAGCATGTCCCCCCGAACCACTTCGACCCCCTCCTTCGGGAGCCCGCTCACATCGCTTCCCGGGCGAACGAGCGCTCGAACGACCTTTCCACGGCTTCGCAGGGCTCGAAGAGTCAACCCGCCGAGATAGCCGGTAGCGCCAACCAGGAGGACCGGGGACGGGTTCGCGGAAGGGCCAGCCGACATGGAAGGGGCATCTGGCGTCCCGTTATACTGATGCGGTTCCGCCAAAGGCGCTCACAATCACGTCGTTCAACTCAAACTGGAACTCGGAAGGGCTGTTCGGGGGATCTGTTGTGTGCAAAGACGCTTGAACACAGTCGAGCCAACCATCGAGTCAGGCTTGAGTATCTCTGATGGCGCATCGTTGCGAGACTAATCGAACAGGAACTAGGGGGAATCGCATCAGCGCCGTACCTTGTTCTCTGAACCCTGTTTAGCCGCCCGTCCAGGGCGATCTACTCCCTGCCCACGGCCTTTCACGGCGGCTCGAACTAGCGCCTTCAGGCTGGCGCCGTCGATTTCGACCCCGATAGGGAAGTCGATGGCCCTTGAGACGCCGTTGAGCTGCGCGTTGAAGAGCTTCTCGGGGTCGGGAAGGGTCGATCCGTTGAGGAAACTGATTCGGACTCGCCCCTTCAGAGGGATGAGGATGCATACGATGCCGTCATGCTCGAAGACGGCCGCGCCGAGCGGGCTGCTCGGCTTCCTCCACTTCACGGTCTCTACGATATCTGGATCACCGGCGTGGATGATCTCGCGGAGCTTGGCGAGGAGGCCCCGGCGCTCGTCCGTCGTGGCTTCAATGATGGCGTCGACGTCTCGGTTACGGCCGGCCATCTGACCGCTCGACCGCGGCACAATTCTTCATGGTTTCTGCGCTAGAAAGGTGAGGTCGAGTGACTCCTTCGGAGCCAAGTTTCGGGTAGCTTCAAGAATCGTGGAACGGAGTCAAGATCCAAGGGGAGTGTTCAACGTCGATTGAACCCACGCTCGGTTTAGACTGCGCGCACTTCGAACCGCCCCGGTCCCGACCGGTCTCCGTTGCACCCGACACGTCCACCTCAACCTTTTTGGAGAGGAATCTCGGACTGGACTAACCAAGCCTATGACCGACGAGCCAGACTCGGCAGGATTCAGAGACCACCTCCGACAGATTCGACAGGCATTCGGAGGGATCGGCAAGGACGTGAAGATCGATGTGGCCAACGCGCCGCGTCTAGCAAAGGAAGGTACCAAGAACGCCCTGGCACGTGCGGCCGGCGTTCGACGGGGCTCGATGCGAGAGTGGAGCGAGCCCGAAGCCGCGGACCTGAAGTAGCACGCCGCCGGCTGAGACGTTCTCGTCCAGCGGCCGCGAGCGCCGGTCCTCGCCGGCGGGTCGAACCCTAGATGCGAGAATCCCCGGCGTAAGCCGGCCCGATGACTCAGTGCGCCGCGGTCCAGGCTGCCGCACCCAGGCCAGTCGCCTCGCACAGCCCGATCCCGAAGAGGAACGGGGAGAACGAGGCAGGGATGAGGGGCATGGTCGCCAGGTAGGAGTAGACGGTCAACCCACTCTGCACCACGAACGCGCCCGAGAAGACAAGGAGCGCGAGCCCGAAGCCGGTCCGCGTGGACGAATACACGCGACGATACAGGACGAATAGTACTCCCGCCAGCGCGATGCTCACGAGGCCGAGCACGACGCTCGCCTCCATCAACAGGTCGCTCATCGCGAACCTCCCGAGGACGCCGTCGAAGTCGGGCGAGTCGCAAGTCGTTCCGCGCGTGGGCGGCCGGACCCGGGGACGGACGGGGTCCGTAGGGTCTCCAGGTACGCGGAGGTCGAGGCGCAGATCTCGTAGGGTGTGGCGTACGCGTCACCGACCGGACGGATGACCGCGCCGTTGCGCTCCAGGATCCGCAGGTGATGACGAACTGTACGATAGTCGAGTCCCACCTGCTCGGAGAGCTGATGCGCGTTCGCGGGGGAGCGCTCGAGCTCCTCGAGCAGACGCTGGCGGTTGGGACCGCCGCGGGTACCGAAGAGGAGGTACCACATCAGGGAACGGAATCCGGGGCTCATGACGTGCCCTGAGCCACCGGCCCGCTCCTTATCAGGGAAACCCCCTCCTCGGCGGGAATTTTCGGTTCCCCTTAGAACGCCGCCATCCCCTCGGCGGTCGCGGGCAGCATGGAGGCGGTGGCGACCAGCGCCAGGCTCCCTCCGTGACCGATCGAGAACTCCTGGATCTCACCGGCTCCCGCGTCGTAGACCAGCAGGAACTGGCCGTGAGAGCCGGCGATGGCCATGTCGGTGTCCGCCGCGGCTGTGGTGGCGGCGTCGGAGGCGAGCAGGGTGAGCGCGCCGTTCCATGCGACCTGATAGGTGGAGATCGTGTTGCTGTGGGCGTCCGTCGTATAGACGTAGGAGCCCGAGACGGCGACCCAGCACGGGGCGGCCTGGAAATCGGGAATCGACCCGCTCACGACCGTCAGATGACCGTTGTGCGCCACCGAGTACGACGAGAGGGCACCGGGGCCCGCGTCACTCACGATCAGGGAACCCCCCGCGCTGAAGGCAAAGCCGTAGGGGGTCGAACCGTTGGAGGTCGAGATGACCGGGGGCTGGGCGATTCCCCAGAAGCTCACCGGATAGGCGTCGATCAGGCTCGTGCCCTTCTCCGTCACGACGAGGACCGTTCCGGACGGGTTGAAGGCGATCTCCGCCGGCCCGGTGGGCGCGGCCGAGCTCAGGGGCTGGCTGGACCTCGGGAGCGGGAACAGCTGCCCCCAGAATCCGAGGAAGAACCCATCGATGTTGCCGGGATTGGTGGCGTTACCCGCGTTCAGGACGTAGACGAGCGGTCCGTGGGCCGTGATGCTGACCGGCTGGACGCCCCCGGAGCCGACGACGTGCAACAGGGTCAGGAGGGGGCCGTGGGGCGACGGGTGGTTGACCGCAAAGACCGAGACGGTGTTGTCGCCCGCATTGACGACGAACAGGAACCGGTGGTCGGAGGTCAGCACGAGCGATCCCTGGTCGGCCAGGCTCACACCGGTGCCCGTTCCGCCCGTGGTGAAGTTGCCCGCGGGGGTGAGCGCTCCGGTCGGACCGATCAGATACGAGATCACGGTGTTACCGGCGACGGCGTTCGACATGGTGAAGGCGGCTCCCGAGCCGCCCCCGTAGTCGCTCGAGCGGTCGTGACTGGCGGTGGTCGTCGCTTGGGCAGACGCTGCGGCCGGGACCAGGAGCAGCAGCGCGAACGCTGCCGCCACGGTGACCGACCTTAGGTAGCTCCGTCGCTCCATCGAGCCGCCGGACTTGCCAGTTCCCACTTAGCCGACGGCCAGAATCGCTACCGAATCTGAACCCAATCTCCCCCCACTTCGACAGGAACGTGGGGCCGAGCCGCGGACGGTCTCGACCGAGGAGTTTACGCCCGACGGTCGGGAGCAAGGAGCCTAGAACTCTCAGAATGTAAGGAGCCGGATCCACGAGAGCTGGACCGGGGGGGGTCGGTCCGATCCAGCCCTCAGGGGCTTGACGCGATTCGTGCGCGGGAAGGTCCTGCCCTCAGAGGTAGACCTTGACGACGCCGGCCTCTACCGCGACCGGATACGGGCGAAGCGGTTCGCAGCGGATCTGAGACATGATCTCCCCCATCTTGGCCATCGCTTCCAGCATCTCCGGCGGAAGTTGCGCGGACGGCATGTGCATCTGAGGCTGCCCGCGGACCCCGCCCGTCTCGGCGTCAAAGACCGCGGAATGGAGGGAGCACTTGATCACGCCCGACTTGAACGAGCCGATGCTGACGGGAGCGGACATGTGCCCACACCGGTCCTCGAACGCACGGATCCCCGAAGGACCGTGCACCAGGACCACCCGCGCCCCCGCTACCTCCACGCCCTTCATCGTTCCCTGAGGCAGTTCCTTCGCATCCGTCGCCTGGTGCCATCCCGACATCTCGTCAGCCTCGCACTGGAACGAACGGAGAGGGAGGGATAAGGGACAACTGGAAGTGATCGAGGCTGCTTACATTCCCGTAACCTCGCCGCGCAGACCCCGCATCTCTTGGAGCCAGAGATCGTTGGCGCCCCCCTGAAGGGATTACGGCCTCGGAGGGGGCCGTTTTCCGAATTTCTACTCTCTCCGAGCTTCGCCGCCTACGGCCAGCAAGCCGAAGGACGCGCCCCGATTTGGAGTCGCTACAGCGTCCGTTGGCACAAGCGGAGCCCCCGAAGTAGCCAAGTAGGGGCCTCTAGATGGTCGGTGCGTGAACGTACCGAAGGAATCGGCCACGGCCACGCCCGCGCCCGACATGCGAGCTCCCAAAGGCCGGTCCCTCCGCAGCTGGGGAGTTCTGGCCCTGGTGATGTTCCTTCTGACGTCGGCCGTCGGGGGATCCTTGGCGTTGGAGAGCAGCTACCTCTGGCTGACCCTCCTCAGTCATATCGGCCTGGCGCTCGTCACCCTCGGCGTCACGGGCTACACCGCTTCTACCATCGGCCGTCACTACCATGGACTTCCGCGGGCCTCCGCGGGCCTTGCCGCCTTCGCGGCCCTGGGTGGGACGATCGCGGGAACAGTGTTCCTCCTCGGGAATCAGAACAACTACGCCCTCTATGCGATGGAGGGGTTTGCCGTTCTGGGCATCCTCGCCGCCCTCGTGATGATGGTGGTTGGCAAGACCGCCGGGACAGGAGCGGTGGCGCGTGACACAGACCCGAGCGCGGCATAACCCGGACAGCCATCCCAACACCACGCTTCGGTCCGCGAACTGGTCGACGGAGCTCGAGACAGTACGCCGACTGTTCCGTGATTACCGGGACTGGCTCGCGGATCACCGAGATCCCGAGCCCGCCGCGGCGTCGACCGTCACGCGAGGTCTCGGGGAGATCGACCGACTGATCGACGAGCTTCCGGGATCGTACGGCCCGCCCCGCGGGGAGGTCATCCTCGCCTTCGCCCGAGACGCACTGGTCGCGTGCGGCGCTTTGCGAGAGATCGAACCGGGGATCGGGGAGATCAAGCGGATCTACGTCCGGGCGGACCATCGGGGGCCCGGATTCGGACCCCGAATGGCCGGCGCCCTGATCGATCGAGCGCGGGCGTTGGGGTTTGAGCGGGTCCGTGTCGACACGCTCGCGAGCATGACGGCCGCGATCGACTTTTACCAGGAGATGGGGTTCAAGCCGATCCTAGCGTACTGGCCCCATCCGACCCCCGGGGCCCTATTCTTCGAGTATCGGATCAAGGAGCCCGACGCTAAGTCGCGACACCCGTAGGACGGGGGTCGGAAACCTTCCGGAGCCGATACAGCCCGCTCCGGGGCGCTGGGGCCTGAGGGTGCCCAGGGAGCCGTGTGATCAAGGTACGTTCAGCGAACGGTCCTGAATCTCAGAGCCGTCGTTTGACTTGCGGGTCCGGAGTGTTTGATCGGTCGCCGTCCGTGCTCCCGGCCACGGTCACTCGCCGCGGCCGGGCGGGGGGGTTCGATGCTTCTCGATCCAGGTTACCCCGAAATCGACCAGCGCGCGCTGGTCCATGAGACGTCCGGTCCCCGCTCCCAGCGGCCCCGTTCGAACCAATCCGAGTTCGGACTCGAAATCGAGTCCGAGGCGTCCGAAGTCATCGCTGTTGATGTCGATGTCGTGGCCCACCACCTCGACGATCGACCCGTCCCGGATCATCCGGGCCCGGAACGGAGGGGCGGAATGTTTGTCCGGCCACTCGGCCCGGTACTCTGCCAGATGCAGGGAGCTGTTGGAGGAGTGGTCAACCCCGAGAAGCAGTACGAGGCCTCGAAGGTCGTACAATCGTGCCAACGGTGAACCCTCCCCCAGACCGTTGTCGAGCGAGTGAGACTCGAGGAGAGTCTTCGCTTTGGGACCGCGAGCGCAGAACGAGTCGTTGGGGTGCTCGCTTCGCTCGGTCCCCGGCTGATGCCGGAAGGTCTCGGCGATGGTGCCGAGGTGCCGGCTCGGCGAGAACTCCCGATCAAACGGCGGCCACTCGTTTCGGATCATCTCCCACCAAGATTCCGGGACGGGGGGGTGCCTCCACACCGAAGGTTCGGGGGCGTTCAGCGAGTAGGCCGGCATCATCAGGGTTC
Source organism: Thermoplasmata archaeon (assembly GCA_035499455.1). Lineage (GTDB taxonomy): Archaea > Thermoplasmatota > Thermoplasmata > Lutacidiplasmatales > UBA184 > Lutacidiplasma. The sequence continues at coordinate 126,159 of DATJYS010000007.1, forward strand.
CCGTGGCCCCGATCGCGTCCTCGAGGGCAAGCACGACGGTCTGGGCCCCTCCCACCACCCAGCCGAGCGCGCTCAGCGAGGAGTGGACAAGGACGGTCGACCCTTCCGACAGACCTAGCCCTCGGAGGTCGGCGCAGAGACTCTTGCGAGTAGCGGGTAAGCCCGTTGTCATCGCGACAGCCCGGGCTTCCCCCTCGAGCGAACTGACCATTCTGGCCACTCACGCACCCGGGGGTACATCATCTACCGGGGAGCCCGTCCTCGACTCAGTGCCGGTCGACAAGGTCCTCGAGTGGTTGCTCGAACCCGATCAGCCGTCGGTCCGCTACCTAGCGTTGACCCAACTGGTGGGGAAGAAGGAGAGCGACCCAGAGGTTCGCCAAGCGAAGGCGCGCATCCCCAAGACGGGTTGGGTGGCCGACACGCTCGCCCGGCGGAGCCCCGCGGGATGGTGGGAGCGGGACAAAGGATGGATGGAGCCCCGGTTCACGGCCACCCACTGGACGATGCTGGCGTTAGCCGACCTGGGAGCGACCCGCAGCATTCCGGAGGTGGCAGCGTCGGCGGAGTACTGGATGGCCAAGTCTCCGCTCGAGGGAGGGGGTGTCGGAGGGTTCGGGAAAGGCAAGGGACACCACTGCTACACCGCGAACATGGCGCGAGGGCTCGTTCGCCTGGGGTACGAGGACGACCCCCGAGTCCGCAAGACGCTCGAATGGTTGGTTCGGACGGCGCACCCTCAAGGAGGCTGGTCTTGCCGCTACGCCAAGAACGGGCCGGCCACGAGCCGTTCGCTGGACGCATGGGAGGGATTGGGCGCGTTCGCGGCGTACCCTCGTTCCAAGTGGACTCCGTCGATGGAGACGGTGGTAGCTCGGACCGCCGAGTACTACCTGGAGCACGAACTCCACGTTCAGGGCGACCGGTACGAGCCGTGGTACCGCTTCCACTGGCCCGTCCACTACTACTACGACCTGCTCGTTGGCCTGGATTGCCTCACCGCGGTCGGCTATGGAAAGGACCCACGTCTGGGATACGCCCTCGATCTCCTCCGCAGCAAGCGGCGGCCCGACGGACGATGGAATCTCGACGCGGTTCAGCCGGATCCGTACCAGGAGTACGTGGACTGGTTCGACAGTCACCCCGGGACCTGCCCGGTGCCCCTGACGTACGAACCCGAGGGCAAACCGAGCAAGATGATCACGCTCCGGGCGTTGACCGTTCTGTCACGCGTGGAGTAAGGTTCGTACGGAACCCCCGCTCGTCCCGGCCTCGTACCGGCTTAGGCCTGGTCGAGCCGGGCATTCCTTGCGGGCCCGAGACCCTTCCTCGCCGGGGCGTGTCGCCTGATCCCGCGAAGCGAAAGCCTGCGAGGTCTATCGGACTCCGAAGATGACCGTACGATCTGTCTTCTTCGACTTCGGCGGAACGCTCTGCCAGTCCCGCGCGGACATTCTCCCTATCTTCCGCGAAGCAGCGAGGCGAGCCGGAGTCCGGATCCCATGGGAGAAGTATCTACGGGCCAACGAGCAGTGCTGGAGCGAGCTATGGCCTGAGGCGCCCCGGATGGTCGGAAGGACCCCGGCCTTCGCCGACATGGTCCACGAGACAGCCCTTCGAGGAGCGGGGTTCACGGGTCCGACCGAGCCGTTCGTCCGCTACTGCCGGGAGGAGGCGACATCCCCGCGGTGGCACGCACCCTTCGACGACGCGGAAGCGACCCTGACGTCCCTTCGGGCGGCGAGCGTGCCACTGCACATCATCTCCGGAAACGTCGACTACCTGCCGCTCCTCATCGCGAACCTCGGTTGGTCGGCCCACTTCGAGACCGTAACCTTCACGCAGGAAGTGGGGGTCCAGAAGCCGGATCCTCGGGTGTTCCGGTTCGCCCTCGAGCGGGCGGGTAGCCAGGCGGCCGAGTCGCTCTACGTGGGCGACTCCTGGCAGGCAGACTATCTTGGAGCGAAAGGCGCGGGAATGAAAGCGGCGTGGTTGAACCGAACGGGCGAGCCAGCTCCCGGCCCATGCCGCGAGATCAGGAGCCTTCGAGAGGTCAATCCGTTGTTGTCAGACCCCGACCTCTGATGCTACGGGCGCGAACGGCCCTAGCTTCCGCGCCCCTCGCCAGAGAACGGTCGGGGTAGGGCCGTGCCGGCTCGGAAGCCCCGAACTCCATGAGGAGAGTGGGTTCAAGGACGATTGAACACGTCCCGAGTCCACTTCAGAGTCGGCTTCGCGGTCCGAGCGATTTTGCCTCGGGAGTACACCTTCTTACAGTGGCCATCCATAGTCTACACGATGGCCGTTTGCCGCGCGCTTCATCGCCCGGACATCACACTCGGCACGACGGAAGTCGTCCGAGGGGTGCAATGTGGGCGTGCCCGTGCCACGTCCCCCGCCACCATCCGCTCGTCTGTCCGGTGCCCAGACTTGACGAACTTATTGGGCCCCGTTGGATGAGTTGGATAGGCGAAGTGGGTGACCGATTCGACACCCGAACCTCAAAGCTCCGTCCCGCCCGACCTTGAGCCGGTGGGGAGTGGCAAAGGCGATCTTTGGAAGAGCGAGATTGACGGCAGGCTCGACAATATCGAAGGATGGTTGCAAGCGATCTTCTGGATTGCCCTCGTCATCCTGATTCTTACCGCTCTCGAAATCTTGAAGATCGTATAAGTGAGGGCAGTGTCTGGACCCCTCTTCGATCTACCCCGTCGGATTTCTTTCTCGCGGCTTGTTCGGCCTCGCTACGTTCAACCGGCCTTGAACGTAGATGTACCGTTGGCGCCTGACCACGCAGGGTCTCGAACCCGAGTTGGTGCCTCGGTGAAAGTTTCGGACGGGGCGCTCGATCCGATGAAGGAAGCTCTCCGCCCGCGGAAGCCCTGCGCCGCGCGACTTGAACACCGTGCGGCCAGGGGGGCGTCGCGGGTCGTAATCATCGGCGTTCTTTCCATGGCCCTGGGCGTTCTTCTTGCGTACCTCAGTTCGGAGCATGCCTACTTGGAGGGGGTCTACCCGATCTGCGGTAGCACCTGCACTGTCCCCCCGCTGCATCCGCTGCCCATGTTTTCCGTGGCTCAGGTCGTGGCCTTGGAGATCGCGGCGCTCCTCCCGCTGATCGGCATTCTCGATTCACGCGAGCCGCTCCGATTTGCCTCGGCGGTAGCGGCTCTCGCCGTGGGGGTGGTTGCGGCCGCGAACCTTCTCGTCCCGTTGGTCGTTCTGTTTCCAACCTTCCAGCAGATCGTCACGACGAACTCGTGGGCGACCGCGTTAGTGCGGCCCTTCATTTTGGTGATCATCTCGGGAAGCCTGCTGACCCTTCATGGCCTCCGTCGAACGGTCCCGACCGTTGGGGCGAGCAGGATGCGAGTCGGCGTTTCGATCGCACTCTTGTTCTCACTCGCGTTTCTCTGCCCGGTGATACTGGTTGCCGTTGGACCAAGTTCTCTCTACTTCGCCCCCGTCGTGGGCTTGATTGTCTTCACCGCGGGGGTGGGGACTCTGTACTCCGGCGGGCTTGTGACGCTCGGGCCGGGGGACTTCCGACCGTCCTCGTACTATCCTCCCGAGTAGGCCTGACTCCCTCGCGAATCGTTCCCGGAGCCCGCGAGGGGCCACGGACGGGCGGGAAGTCGGGGTCGCGAGGTGATCAAACGATCCGAATCAGATGGTACGGATTGCCGTTGTCAGACTGAGCGAGTACGAGGGCCGGAGTCACCGGTTGGACTCCGAGCACGAACACACGCCCGCTTTGGACTCTCATGGAGAGTCGCTTTGACGCGATCTCCTGAAGGCTGCCCAGGAGCGGATCGGTGGGAGCGCCTATCATGACGATGTGGGTGGTAGAATTCGAGAGCGTCTTCTGAATCACGGCGGGAAGCGTCTCGGGGGAGTACACCGGCGCGCCGTCCGGGGATCCAGCCCGCAGTCCGTTCAGCCAGACCACTCCGAGATTGGGAATGCCCGACGCAGCGCCCTCGCGGAGGAACTTGCTGGCTTCCGGCATCCTCGTCGTCATCGAGGGGCCACCGGCCGCGGGGCCCGAGACCATCACCTTCTCCAGCAGCTCCGCGTTGGGGTCGGCGGAGCTGATCCCCGCGGGGGCGTAGATTCGAACACTGTTGATGAACTGCTCCGGCGAGACGATGGTCTGGAACGTCTCCCAGACGTCGGCGGGCGAGAGACTTGGCGGGAGAATCACCAGGACCCGGCCCCCCTGGGCGAGGACCTGACTCTGGATCGGGGACACCAGGAGGCGAACGGCCTCCACCGGGACGTCGGAGGGTACCTCGAGAATGCTGGACCTTCCGAGCTGGAGACGACCGAAGTGGGCCGCAAACTCCATGCTTCCCGGCCAGAGCCATCCCGGTTGCGGATCGGGCACCGGCTGCGGTGGCTGCAGCCGGGTACGAAACTCCGGGCCCATCGGGGCGATGCAGAGGAATCGACCGGTTTCCAGCGTGTAGGGATACAACGGATGACTGATCCGAACACCTCGCATCTTCTTGATGTGGACCCACCGTTCCAGTCGGGTCTCGTCGCTCGTAACCTCGCACGCCACGACGCCATCGACGAGATAGTCGAGCTGCGTCGGTCCCTCCCTCTCGACCACGAGTACGAGGTGGGCCCGTCCACGCCCCAGAAGGCCCAAGAGGAGCCTCTCGATCTCCTCGCGGTCGGGATACGAAGCCCCCGCCGGCTTGGGGGACCCAACGTACTGCTCGACCAGGGCGTCCCACGAATCGATGAGGACCATGCCCGGATTCCCGGGCCCTATCCGCGAGAAGGCGTCCATGACGGCATCGGGGAGCCACAGCTGCTCCAACTCCGGATCGGGGGGCGTCGACGCGACCAGTTCGGGGCTGGCGCGGATGGCCCGCGCCTTCGCGTCGATCCGAGTGGTCCCGGCAAACGACTCGATGACCTCGACCGGGCCCTCGGGCCCCGAGCCTAGCCAGGGATAGTCGTGCTCTATCTCGCTCTTCGTCACTCGACTCGTGATCAGTATTCGCTTCCCCCGGAAGGCGCTCAGCACGGTCAGACCCAGGGTTGACTTCCCCGCTCCCGGCTCCCCGCGAATGAGGAGCGAGCGCGGGGGCTCGCGAAGGTTGAACTCGACCAGCTCCGGGGGAAGTCGCAAGAGAACGCTCACGGTTGCTACTCCGGGCAGTTTGCAAAGCAGAGATGCTGTGGAGTACTATATTTGAGGTGGGTTCTCGGAGCGGCACACTCTATCGAACCTGGGGCCCCGGGTTCAGAATCGATCGAACGCATCTCCGAGGCGGCGACGGAGGGCCACCGAACTCGGTACTTCGATCCTCTTTGTCGGCTTTCCGGGGATCGTCGGGACTCAACGTCTCGGCTTCGTCAGAAGACCAGAGTTGCAAGAGGGTCGCCGACGACGGTGAGTCGGCCCGGGAAGCGGTTGGGGGGGGGGACCGATCGAAAATTCTCTTGTATGCAAACGTCCATGAACCGCCGATGCCGGCTGCGGGCAGTCCTCCGTACCAAGACTACGGTCGGACTCTCCCCCAAGCTTCGGGAAGCAGACCGAGCACGCGGAGAGGCTCTGCTCGAAAACTGGCAACGCTGGTACTCGTGGTCGGCCTCGCAGTCCTCCTGGTCCTTTCGTTGATCCCGCTGCGCTCCGTTGGGGTCGTAGCCTCCCGCGCCACCTCCTACGCTGTCGAAGTTCCGGCCGACGGGTTTGGAGCCCAGTCGGTAAACCGAAATTTCCTGAGCCTCTGCAACTCCAACCTCGGGGCGGCTGGTGGAAACTTCACCTATTGGGTGGCCTGGCACGTTCTGGGAGCCGCTCAACCGAGTTACGTCCGACTTCAAGAGATACCGTTCGCTACGCTGTACAACGAGAGCGGGCTCCGGTCGGGCGGGTTTGCCCAGTCGAATGCATCTGCCCTAGAGATGTTCTGCTCGGGAAACTTGTTTCTCGGCGCTTACTCGACTGTTGCGCTCAATCTCTCCGTTCAGGTGGGAGTCGTGTACGACCATCCCGTGAAGATTCCGATCCTCTAACCTGCGCCGACGGGCCGAGAGAGCTTCCGCGAAACCTGCCTACGGAGCTTCGTCGACAGTGCTTCGGGGGACTCTTCTCGGAGTGCACCCCCCCCGGCGCGAGGCTTCAACGGTAGTAGGACGGAGTCGGCACTCGCCAGACTGAGATCGGTGCCGCGGTCTACGGCTCGACAGCCGAGCCAACGCCGGCGTTGGCAGCCCTTAGAGTCGACGGATCAACGATTCGATATCGGGGCGGGCCAGCTCCGATCGGACGTAGGCGAGGCGCTCCTGGATCGTGGCGTCGGTACCAAATCGTCGCGCGATCTCCTCGACCTTTCCGAGGCGCCCGGACGCCACTCCATCGATCACGTTCGTGACGATCTTCTCTGCGTAGGCCTTCCATCGCTTTGTCAGGAGCCGCGTGTACCAGACTACCTCCGGGGTTGCATAGGCGATCCCGTCGGCCTCGGTCGAGCCCTCCGTGCACAGGAAGCGAAAGAACTGCTCGGCGGGCTTGCTCCCCGAGAAGGCGGCGGAGTTGATCACGTCGAGCGGGACTCCCCCCAGCGAGAGGATCCGGAATCGCGCGAGCTGGTCGCTCTCCCAGTCGAACGCGAGGTCCTTCGCCGTGCGCAGCAGCTTGATCGTCTTTCCGAAGTCATCGGTCGCGACCATCACATCGACGTCGTGGGTGCTGGTGGCCGCGGTCTGGGCCACCGCCTGTCCGCCGACCACAACAAAGGGTATGCCCAATCGTTTCAGCAGTACGTCGGCCGCCGCTACTCCCGGCTCGGTCATGCCGCCGCCGGGAGGGGGGGATTATTCTTCTCGACCCATCGAAGTTCCTCGCGCGGTAAGGATTCGCCGACGACCGGAAGCGCTCGGGCAAAATCCTGGAGCCGGACCTTGGTGGCCGCGCGCTCGAGCCCCTCGTTTCGGATCCGCCGGTATAGTTCGTTCGGGTCGAGAGACCCCTTGTTCCGCGTCGCGACGACCCGGGCGGCCAACGGATCGAATCGAAGGAGGAGCGCCACCAGTTCCTCGAGGCCCGGTTCGCGTAGCGTCTCCGGGTCCTTTACCGGCAGGATGCGGAACTCCGAGGTGACCTTCCCCGAAAGGCCTTCCGGGAGTGCGAGCCACGGGCGAAACTGGACGGGATACCCGGATCTGGTCACCCGATCTGAGGTGAGCAGGAAGGCAGGAACCCGGTGCTTACGAAGGCGCTCCACGTCAACGACCGATCGGATCAGCGGGCGATACTCCTTCTTGGGGCGCCCTCGAACCTTGGCCGGTCGAGGAAGCATCTCTTGGGGCAGAGGGCGTTCTCCTGGCTCTCGGAACAGGCCCGCCTCAACCCTCATTGGATAGGTCATTGGGCTATTAAGTATAAATACTATATTTCTAGACCGTGGCTTCCGCGAAGATCTCCCGCCTCATGAGGGGGGACCCCACTTCGTGGGCGCGGCGCGCGCGTCGGGTGAAGCGTGGGACCTCGATCGCAGTCGAACTGATGTAGCGCGGGGCGCTCGCCCTGACATGGCCCGAATGAACGACCAGGAAGGTAGCAAGTTTGACGCGCCGCTGGACGTCGTCTGGAAGTACCTGCAGAGTCCCGAAGCTCACGGGGCCGCCCACCAGGGTACTCGGAACCGCGCGATGAAACCGGTCAACGACACGTCGTTCGTCGTTTCGTGGGAGCAGAACATGAACGGGAACTGGGTCAAAGTCGCGAACCGCATCACCGTCTTCCCGCCCCTCGGGATGGTCGCCGAGGCGATCGAGGGCCCGATGTCCGGGTCCAAGATGTTCACCGTCTACACGCCGCACGGACACCAGACCGAGGTGTCGATCTATGGGGAGATGCAGGGCGCCGGAGTCCCCCCGGCCCAGCTCGAGGCGATGGTGCGCGGCGCATGGGAGATGGCGTTCAACGAGGACTCCGCCGGCATCAAGGCGTTCCACAAGGGGTCGAAGTAATCGTCGTCGTCGTACCTCGGCCGCGGCGCCACGGCGGACGCCCCGGCCGAGCCTCCACCCGCAGCCACGATGGATCGGGTGGCGATAGCCGTCCCGGACCAGTTTGGCCCGGGCACTACCGGGTGGGGCCCTCGACCGAGACCATCCTCGGAGTGGTCGCCCCGTCCTTCCGCAGCTTCAGGACGGGCGCGTACTCGGCAGAAGCGTACCACGCCCGGAGCGCCTCCGCATTCGGGAACTCGAGGATGACGACGCGCGGCGGGTTCCAGTCCCCCTCGATCACCGTGGGGGAGCCGGCGCAGAGCGTCTTCCCCCCGTACTTTTCGAGAGCCGGTCCGAACTTCTCGCGGTACTCCTTCGCCTTGGCCTGGTCGTGCCAGTCGATCTCCGTGATCAGATAGGTCGACATCCTCGCTCGCCCGGGGACTCCCTACCGCGGATGAGCATAACAGGAACTTCCGGCGGGACCATCGCAGAAGCGCTCCCGGGAAGTCGCTTTAACAGCCGCACCATCCACCGCCCGGTCATGGAGCCGCTGTCCCCTCCCCGCTCGGTCCGCATCCTTCCCGGGGAGATCGAGACTCGAGTGGTTACGACCCGACTCCTGGTTCCCTCCCCCTCGCAATCGAACTGGAGCCCGTTCCGACGGGTCGCCGAGAGCATTGCGAACCGGGCGCGCCAGCTTCCGGCGCACGCCCACGAACGCGAGGAGATCCTGACGTACGTGACCGAGGGGTTTGCCGCCTACCAGCTCGAAGGTTCCGAAGCCACCCCTCTCGAACGCGGGAGCGGGCGGCTCCTTACCGTCGCCGGACGCGTGAGCCACCGGGTAAGCCCTGCGAAGGGGGGAGCCATCCGATGGTTCAACCTCGTGCTGGGTTTGCCCAGCGGCCCGGCGTCCGAACCCCGCCTTCAAACGATGAACCCCGAGGCGCCGACGATCGAAGAGGACACGGTGAGCGTCCGCCCGATCGTGGGCCGCCACGCTCCGATGGAGTCGCGGGCGGGGCTCGAGTGCCAGGAGCTCCGCTTCCCCAACGAGGGCACCACGTTCCGACGACTCGGTTCGGAGCGCCGATCGATTCTCTACGCCATGTCGGGCCGGGGCACCGTGGATCAGAAGGACATCGAGGGCGGCGAGGCCGCCTTCATGGAAGGTCTTCCCGGGGTCGCGATCCACGGAGGCGAGGGGTTCTCCGCGATCCTGGTCTCGGCTCCCGTCTCTCCCTCCTCGGTCTCGTAGTCGAACTCGCAGGATTCGACCCGGCTCCCCTCACGCGTCACGGATCACGAACCCCCGGGGGCCCTGTGGGCGCGGCGAGTCCATCGTTGACTCACGGCGTGATGACCACCCGGCCGACGGCGGAACCGCTGTCGACGAAGCGGTGCGCCTCGGGTACGTCCTCCAGGCGATATTGGCGGTCGATCGAGGCTCGGATCCGACCTGCTTCGATGATCCGGCGAAGGTAATCCAGGTCCGAAGCCCTAGGGGGAGACCCTCGAACCACGACCTTCTTGTCGTCCCTACCGATGGCCCACGGAGCCCGGAGCCACGCTGCGAGGTGAGGATTCGCGATGAGGTATGAGCCCCCGGCGTTCAACGCTCCCAAGCACGTCGAAAAATCAGCCTGGCCGACCACGTCGAGGATGACGTCGTAGGCGTTGACGGCCGTGCCGAAGTCTTCCCGGGAGTAGTCGATCACCCGGTCGGCCCCCAGTCGAAGCATCAGGTCCATCTTCCGGGGGTGATCGACCCCCGTCACATCGGCGCCCAGGAACTTGGCGATCTGGACCGCCAGGGCGCCGATCCCCCCGGCGGCGCCGTTGATCAGGATTGTTCGTCCTTCTAGACGCCCGGCCTTCCGGAGAAAGTGCAGTGCCTCTAGGCCCCCGGTGGGGATCGTCGCCGCCTCCTCGAAACTCATGTTGGCCGGCTTGATCGCCACCGCGCTGTCCCGGGCCGCCTCGTGCACGCAGAGGTACTCGGCATACGCGCCGAAACGGAACCCCGTCGTGCCGTAGACCTCGTCACCGACCCGGAACCGTGTCGCCCGAGCACCCACGGCCTCCACCACTCCGGCGAACTCCTGACCGAGGATCTTCCGGCGGGGATGGACCGGCCCCATCAACAGACGCACCACGAAACGCATGCCGACCCCGAAGCGGAGGGCGCGGAGCTCGCAGTCGCCCGCCGCTACGGCGGTCGCCCGGACCCGAACGAGCAGCTCCTTCGCCCTGGGAACCGGCTTCGGTACGTCCTGGAGCTGGAGACCTTCCGCCGAGCCGTACGCGGTCCAGACGATCGCTCGCATCGCAATCCGGCTCCTTCCCGCGTGGGGATCACGCCCCCGCTTGGACTGTTGGTCGGGGAGCGGACGCTAGCTCCGAGTCGGCGCCAGGCCCGGAGCGACGTGCCCCTTCGACAGACCGTAGACCTTCCACCCGAGGAGGAAGGGGAAGACGACGAACGTGAGCGCGGCCGGGATTGCGAAGATCGCGGACGTGACGGGGACCGCCGCGACGCCGGCGAGCCCGACGACGCCGATCACCGCGGTCACTCCTCCGAGCCCCTTGCCAAAGGCGGAGGCGCGGGTCATCGCCAGACCCAGCAGGATGAATCCCACGGAGAGGAAGATGTAGGCGCAGGTGTCGAACTCGTTGAACATCCCCTGGGTCGCTTGCCATGCGATCACGGCGGCGTCTTGCTGGGCGAGGGTCGCACCTGCGGCGTGGTATTGCGCCGAGATCTGGGCCATCGCGACGTTCGGCTCGCTCTCGACGGCCAGCACGGCGAGTCCCAGGAAGCTCAGCGCGAACCCGAACAGGGCCGGAGCGAGGCTCGAACGCCGGAGCGACCGGTAGAGGGCCAGGAAGAGCGGGACCATCAGGATGGTCCCGACCAGGAACAGCGTCTGACCTACGATGATCTGATCGTGAAGACCGGGGAATCGCATGATCGGTCCCGACCCCTCGGCGGTGGTCCCGGTTCCGATGAACACCACCTGGTAGACGATCGATGCAACGAAGACGATCCCGCCGAGCAATCCGGACACGCCGCCCCAACGGACGACGGCGGTCTCTTCCTCCGCCGAGAGCCCCTGGTACCCTGCCGACATGGAATCCCCAGGCGCCAAAGGGGATAACGGCCCGCTACGGTGTGTAAATGCGGAGCGTTGCCCCCGAGATTAGCGGAGTAGGTTGAACGGCGGAGACCGTTCCGACCGCCGGGGGGGCGTTGCGGACCCTCCCCGAAAGCTCTACCCCGTGGCCCGGTATCGCATCCCAGCCAAGAACGTTCGATGCCGCTCACGTCCAAGCCCCTCTCCGCTGCCACCTGGCCCGCGTTCGCCCAGCTCGTCGAGAAGCACGGCGGGATCTTCGGCGGCTGCTGGTGCATCTCGTTCCATCTCGTTCCCGGGGAGGGGAAACGCGGGGCCGCGGCGTACCGCGCGATGAAGGAGGAGCGGGTGCGGGAAGGACGGGCGCACGCCGCGCTCGTCTTCGACGGGTCGAACGCCATCGGATGGTGCCAGTTTGGCCCGACCGCGGAGCTCCCCAATATCCGGAGCAAGAAGGTCTACGAGGAAGGATTGGGCAAGCTCCCCGACTGGCGCATCACCTGCTTCTTCATCGACCGAGAGCGCCGAGGGGAGGGGGTCGCCTCGCTCGCCCTCCGCGAGGCGCTTCGGTTCATCGCCCAGCAAGGCGGCGGAGCGGTCGAGGGGTACCCGGAGGACTACACGGGAGAGAAGACCTCCGCTTCGTTCCTCTGCAGCGGGACCCTCGCCATGTTCGAGAAGGCGGGGTTCCATAAGCAGCGCAAGATCGCGATGCGTCGATGGGTCGTCGCTCGGCGGGTCCGCTCTGCGAAAGCGCGCCCCCGACGTGGGTGATCGGAACCCCAGGAACTAGCAGGTCCCGGAGGTCGTCCTCTGCGAGACGACCCCTCCGACGCCCGCGTCCACGACCGTGGTCAGGGTCGACCCCGACGTGACGCTGTTCCCGTAGAGCGCGCAGGTCGTGTCGGTCACGACCCACATAGGATCGCCCTTCGGCGCCCCGGAGACATAGCCGGGCGGTGCGAGGAAGAACTCGGCGCTCACGCCGGTCGAATTGGTGCCGGCGCTCGCGAAGAACGTCGTGCTCTTGGCCGTCGCGCCGGCCGTTCCCGCCGCCACGGTGCTATCGATCGGCACCGTCATGAACGCGCCGGGGCCGTTGTAGCACGCTCCGTTGGTGGGCGTCGTCGCCACCACCTCCGAAACCGAGCCTTCGACAGCGACGACAACCAGGGCGTTACCGGTCGCGAGGTAGGCGTACAGCCACTCCGTGGCGAGCCCCGCGGTGAGGGTGCCCCCGAACGCGGGAAGCGTCCCGGCGGACGCCAAGATGAGCGTCGGCGCGCAGAGAGTCGCCCCCAGGTGCGACGCGTTGACCGCGGGACCGAGCGGCGCCCCGGAGGCGAGTCCTTCCGCGAAAACCAGGGACGGTCCGGCGGGCGGCCAGCTCCAGAAGGAAGAACGCGCGGTGGAGGTCGCGGGACCGAGCGTCGTGTAGAACGAGGTCGGGTCCGCGGAGCTGCTGGGGTGGGGCGCTCCGCCGAGGTCGTAGTACGCGAACCCCGCGAGCACCGACAGGGCGGCGACCACGACCGCCGCGCCCGCGAGCCACCGCCGGCGACGACGCTCTCGCTCGGCCTTCTCCGAGAACGCCATCCGACGCGACGCGAGCGCACCCGCGAGTCCGCTTCGCAGACCCACCGCGTCGCCCTCCGGGTCGTTGACCGCCGGGGGACCCGGGGGCCGGATCTCCCTCCACGCGGGCCGGTCCGAGGCCCCCATTCTCGAGCGAACAGGCGGGTCCCTGGTACTTCAATCCTCGGTCAGCGGGTGCTGGACGGTGACGCGGTCCCAGCCCCGGCGTCGGGTCCGTACCGAATTCCTCGCGCCGGAGGTGGCCCGGAGAGCACGCAATGGGACGCCGCAGGAAGGCCGAGCGAGTCCCTCCTTCCCGGGCAACGAGTTCGCATCGAATGCTCGCGCCTCCGAGCAGGGCTTCACGTACCGGGGGCCGGGGGGTACGCTGGGCCGGAGCCGGTCAGCGAAGGTCCTCGGCGATCGCGACGGCGAAATGGGCCCACAGCTGGGAGTCCTCCCGACGAAGCTCGCGCGATCGACGGCGCCGGGCGGCCGGGGTCGGGGGGGTGCTGACCTGTTCGACCTGGGACCCGGTGAAGTGGAGGCTGCAGGCTCGGCCCCCGGTCGACCGAAGCTCGTACAGAAACTGCGAGTATCGGGCGGGGCCGCTCAGATGGGTCGAGGTCCACGACCACCGGTCGGGGTAGAGGTGCACCAGCTTCGTCTTCACCGTCCGGGCACCCCGCCTCGCGCCGAACGGGTCTTGCTCGAACGAGTCCGTCAGCAGGATGAGATTCCGCGAGAGACGTTGGACCCGGCGGCGCGCTCGCAGTCCCCCGAGCTCGAGGTCCGACGCGCGATAGTCCGTCGCCCACTCGTACGCCCGGCGCCTCGGAACCGGTAGTCTCGTCCGGAATCCGTAAGTGAACCGCGCGAGCGGCATTCGGGCGGCCGCATCGGGCACCGGAGGATAAGGCCCCGGAACTCACCGCGGGACACGCTTCCAAGAACGGCAAACCCGAGACCGGAACACGGGGCGCGCGCAGAGCAACACCCGAGCACCCCCGGGTGACATTTCTGAGACGGTTCGGCCGAGGCGTCACCGCCCGGCGCGAGGTGCGCGCCGGGCCGGCGGATCGGGGCGCTGCGCTTCAGGATCCTGGACCCTTCGCCGCGGGAAAGGAGCGATACGCCGCCACTGCGACCCCGGCCACCGCCCCGACCGTGAGGAACGGGGCGAGGGCGCGCACACCGACCATACAGGCAGCGCCCACCGCCGCGCCGGCGAAGAGGAACAGCACGGCGAGACCGCCCCTTCGCTGCGCCGGGCCGGAGATCCCCAGGGCGGGGAGGTCGACCATGAATCCGGTCAGCGCGGTGGTGATGACCGTCGTGGTCAGCCCGGGGACCGCCAGATGCCGCGCAACCGCATTCTGGAGTCCCATCCCGAAGGAGCTGAGTCCGATCAGGAGGTAGAGGAGGGTGGCTCCCGGTCGTCCGTCCACTGCCGCCCAGACCCCGGCGAAGGCCGTCATGCAGGCGAGGACGCCGCACAGCACCCAAGTCGCCCGTCGCGGCCACGGTCCGGGCGGTCGCGGTCGCAGGAGAAAACGACCCGCTACGATCGCGCCCCCGCAGAACCCGGTAAGCGCGGCTGCGGAACGCAGCGCGGTGAGCAGGCTCCGCTGGCCCACGGCGAGCGCCATGAATACGACGTTTCCCGTCATATTCGCGGTGAAGATCTCTCCGAGGCCGAGATAGCTCACCGCGTCGACCACGCCGGCCGCGAGCGTGAGTCCGATCAGCAGGGCGTCTCGGGTTCGCTCATCGGCCCCGGTCCCCCCGGGGGGGATCCCTGGCCCCGGAGCCGGTGTCGGTGAACCGGTCATGCTCTCGGAGCCATGGCGCCTGCTTAGCGGTCACGGGAGGAGCCACCAGCGGCCGATGGGGTACCCCCTCCTCGAACCCGGCCCGGGCCGACCTCCGAAACCGGAGAGGCGGATCTCCTGACTCCCCGCGGCGACGAGCCCGGGGCCACCCCCAGGACCGGGGCCCGCGGACCGGTCGATCCTCGGAACGGGTGCGGCGCGTGTTTCACGACCTCGGAACTGCGTTCAAATATCGAGGAGGTCGTGACGCGACGCACGGTTCCCCGCCATGGGCGAAAATCTCGAGGTGGTCCGCCTCTCGGAGGATGACCGGGTCATCCAATGGCTCTTGGGGGCCGATCAGCCGGCCGCTCGGTACTACACGTTGACGGACCTGTTGGGGCGGTCCGCGGCGGACCCCGAGGTGCGTCTCGCCCGATCGAGAATCGCCCGCGTCGGCTGGGCGAAAGAACAGCTGGAGGCGCAGGGGCCCAAGGGATTCTGGGAGGCGCACGAGCCCAAGAACCTCAAAGAGTGGATCGACTTCCTGTACTTCCCCACGTTTCTCGCCACGAACTGGCGGGCGCTCGTTCTCGCGGACCTGGGACTCGACGCCTCGACCCCGGGGATCAAGAAGGTCGCGGAGCTCCTCTTCGAATTCAAGCTCCGTCGAGGCTCCCCGTTCAACTTCTACTACGAGGAGGCGTGCATCTCGGCGAACACCGCTCGCATGCTGACCCAGTTCGGCTACGCCGACGACGTACGGGTCCGGAAGCTCTACGACTGGATCCTCGAGGACCAGCGAGCGGACGGCGGGTGGAACTGCTCCCAGGACACCCCCGGCACGCTCGACGTGTGGGAGCCCCTCGCCGCCCTCGCCGCTCTACCGAAGTCGAAGCGATCGGCCAAGATGGAGGAGGCGATCGCTAACGGCGCGGAGTTCTACTTGCGCCGACGCTTGTTCCGAGAGGGTCGGCCGTACGCCCCCTGGCTACGCCTTCACTACCCGAACCACTACTTCTACGACCTCCTGGTCGGGTTGGATGTGATCACCCGACTGGGATTCGCGGGAGACCGACGCCTCGAGCCGGCGCTGAAGTGGCTGCGAGCGAAGCGTCGTGCCGACGGTCGGTGGCGGATCGACCGTCCTCACCCGGACGTGGGGGCGGGGGTCACCCTCCACCCCGACAAGAGCACCATGAAGCCGCTCGTGATCGAGGAACCGGGGGCCCCCAGCAAGTGGATCACGTTGAAGGCGTTGCGAGTGCTGAAGCGAGTGGCGGATGCGCGATAGAGCAGAGCGATCTCGTCCGCCCCCCTCTCCGCTGCCACGGAGACTGCCTAGATCCCCCCAACGAGCGCGCGGGGGACGTTAGGGGTGGGTGCGGTGAGGAAGAGTGCTTATAGGAGCCGCTCGGCTCGCGGCGCCCCGACGAGCTCGGAGCTCGATCTGATCCGCCGGCTTTACGTCTACAATTCGCGAGTACGAGCGAAGTATCTGGCCGCGATCTGGAAGCTTCCGCTCCGCGAGCGGTACCGAAACCGGGGCGCCTCCTATCCCTCGATCGTCGACATCTTCCTGCACGTCCTCGATGCCTACCGCCTCTGGTTCGACGAGGTCTACGCGCGCGGGCCCCCGCCGAACTGGTATCCTCTCGGGCAGCGATTCACGATCTCCGAGGCTCGCCGGGAGATGCGTTCGATCGACCGACGGGTCGCGGCGGTGCTCCGGCGACTTCGCCCCCGCGACCTCGACCAGAAGTTCTCACTTCCGAAACGGTGGAAAGACCCGCGGCCGATCGAGCTTCGGGAGTTGCTGGTCCACATGATCGAGGAGGAGCTGCAACACCGCGGCGAGATGAACGCCCTGCTCTGGCAGGTCGGACGCGATCCACCGGTCACGGGGTTCGACGACTAACCGGGAGGCCGTCGAGGTCCTCCCCAAGGGCAGTGGGAAGCGCGTCCGCTAAGGGCCGGACCGGTCTGCCCCCCGCGGGCACGGTCGATGACGAACCCCGGTACCGCGCGCCCCGACCCGCCCGAGGGGGAGGATAGGCGGACCCCCGCGGAGAAGGACGGATATCGGACCACTCCCGACTACCCGACGACCGTCGCGTACCTGGAGCGCCTGGCGTCGGCCTATCCGGAGTCGGTGCGCATCGAGGACTTCGGCCTGACCGGAGAAGGACGGGAGCTCAAGGTCGTCATCGCCTCGAAGGACGCTCTCTTCGAGCCCGCGGCCGTCCACGCCGCCGGTCGCGTCGTGCTGCTCGTCCAGAACTCCATCCACGCCGGGGAGATGGACGGAAAGGACGCCTGTCTCGCGCTCCTACGAGACATCCTCCAGGACCCCGGGCGCGCAACCCTCCTCGACCGCGTCGTCCTCCTCTTCGTTCCGGTCTACAACATCGACGGCCACGAGCGGCGGTCCGCCTACAACCGCATCAACCAGAACGGCCCCGCGGAGTTCGGATGGCGGGCGAACGGAACGAACCTCAATCTGAATCGGGATTACATGAAGGCGGACGCGCCCGAGACGCGGGCGTTCCTGCGGCTCGTCCGCCGTTGGGAGCCGGACTTCTTCGTCGATAACCACGTCACGGACGGGGCCGATTTCCAGTACGACGTCACCTTCGGCATCGACGCGACCCCGGACGTATACCCCGGGACCGCCCGATGGGTCCGCGAGTCGATCACCCCCGAGCTGGTGCGTCGGGTCGATGCGTCCGGGCACCTCGCCTTCCCCGCGCCGGTGTTCTTGAAGGACGATGCCGACCCGAGCCAGGGGCTCGCCCTCCACGACGACCCTCCCCGGTTCTCGACCGGATACATGATCCTCGAGAACCGGCCGGGGATGCTCGTCGAGCTCCATATGCTGAAGGAGTACCGAACCCGGGTCACCGGAAACTACGAGATCCTTCGGGCCCTCATGGAACTGTTGAACGATCATGCGGCGACTCTCCTGGGGCTGAACCGCGACGCCGACCGGGCCGCCGAACTCCTCGGGTCGGAGGGAGCCGCCGCGACCCCGTTCCCGCTCTGCCTGGACCGGAGCGCGGAGAGCGTGGAGGTGCCGTTTCGGGGATACGCGTGGGAGCGGGTGGCCAGTGCGATCTCCGGTGCCACGAAGATCCGGTACGCGCCCACGCCGTGGAACACGACGCTCCGCATGGACTCGGGCACGCGCGTGGCGCTCTCGGTGAAACCGCCCGCAGGGTACATCATACCGCCTCAGTGGACGGACGTGATCCGGGTCTTGGAACTCCACGGGGTCACGCTCCGCCTCACCACGGCTGCGTGGACCGGGCCTATCGAGAGCTACGACTGCTCGGGGATGAAATGGCCGGGTCGCCCGTTCGAGGGCCGGCACCCCATCCTGCGGGCGAGCAACGTCGAGCGAGGGATCGGGGAGTTTGGGACGTGCGTCCTCACCCGCCGCACGGCGTCCTTTCCGAGGGGATCGGCGGTAGCGCCCCTCGCCCAGAGGCTCTCCAAGGTCGCGATCCACTGGTTGGAGCCCGAGGCTCCGGACTCTGCCTTGCGATGGGGGTTCTTCGACTCCATCTTCGAGCAGAAGGAGTCCGGCGAGGCGTACGTACTGGAGAAGATCGGTCCCGGGCTCTTGGAGGGAAACGCCCAGCTCCGGGGGGAGTTTGAACAGCAACTGAGGGCCAGCGCCGAATTCGCCGGCGACCCGGGCGCTCGTCTCGAGTACCTCTATGCCCGATCGCGGTGGGGCCGGGCGAACCGGGTCGGAGAATACCCGGTGGGCCGCCTCCCGGCCCTCGACGGTCTGCCCCTGGATTGAGCGGGGGAGCTCGTCCGTCGGCGGAGTACCGCGCTCGCGCGGAGCGCGGGGCGCGGATCAACAGCCCGAGCCGCGCTCTCGCGCGGTGCCCTCGAGCGGGAGCCGATCGCCGCGGAGATCGGCGCGCTCAGAAGTGGGCGGGCCCGGCGCTCTCGATGTACTCCGCGAGCACGGTCCAGTTCCGGCGACGCGCGTATCGGATCAAGTGCGCCGGGTGGAAGAAGAGGTTGGAGAGTTCGGCCCGGTCCGACTCGGGAAGCAGATCGCTCTCGAACTTCACCGCGGGGGCCCCGCCCTCGAACGCCTGGTTGCAGCCAAAACAGAACGACCCCTTCGTGGCCAACGCGACGTGCTTGGCGAGCATCGACGCGCTCTCCAGGAAGCCCCTACAAATTCTCTTTCCTCTCCACTGGAACGACGAGAAGGGGGCGATCCGCTTTCCCGGCGCGAGGTCGTGAGCCAAGCCTCATTACGGCGAGTGGCTCGGGGTAGCCTCGGAACGGTACGTCCGCGGCGGGTCGCGATCCCGCCGCGCTGCCGGACGTCGAACGAGAGGTACCTGGAATGGCTGGGAAACGGCGAGCGGCCCCGGTCGTTCCGAAGGGGTTCCGCGTGGTACGAACGGCATCCCCCGGTCGCCACCCGCTCTTGAAGGTCTTCCCGGGGCTCGACCGTCTCACGGCGTTCCGTCGGTACCCCGTCTCCGAGAAGGCGCGCCGGAAACTGGCGAGCACCACCGAGGTGGAGATCGTCCCCCGCCCCGGGGAGTTCATGTACGTGGCCCCCCACGCGCTCCCGAAGGACGCGGACCGTCGGTGGAAGCCGGTCGTGAGCAAGACCGACTGCATCGTCGTGGGAGGAGAGCATCTCCGGCGGAGCCCGGGGATGGTCCTGTTCCTCGACATCATCCACGAGATGGTGCACCTTCTTCAGCGACACGACGGTCGCGAACTCTGGGACGAGGAGTACTCGTACGTCGACCGGCCGACCGAGCTCGAAGCGTATGCGTTCACGCTGGGGGAGGCGCGACGGCTCGGAGCGTCACCGGCGTTCCTGCGGGAGTACCTCAAGGTCGAATGGACCACCCCGACGCAGCACCGTCGCCTCGTCCGGAATCTCGGCGGCTATCTCGGTCGGCCCTGACGTTCGCGGCCGTACCGGCCGGCTCCGCGCCCGGCACCGGTCGCTGCGACGCTCGACGATCTCCGGCAGGGAAGTCCGAACGAAGCCCCCGGTGTGACCCGCGCGGTGGTTCGAGAGTCTTCCGCTCGGGGTTCCCTCGGCCCGCACGGTCAGGGGGCCCCGGCACGGAGCCGAGGGCGTGGCGCCGGGAATGTCCTTATATCGGGACATTCTGGCAATGCTCGGAGCCCGAGCTTGGACCCTTCCGTGCCGCCCGCCGTGCAAGCGCCGCCGCCGCCGACCGCTGCGCCCTTCCCTTCGCCGAAACCTCCCTCATGGGGTATCTCCGTCAGCGTCGGCCGGACCATCGCCGCCGTCCTGGTGCTCGTCGCCGGCATTCTTGCCGCGGTCTCCACGTTCGTCAGCTGGTGGACGATTTCGGAGAGCGGGGGACCCGGCGGAACGCTCAGTTTCCTCCCCGGAGGAAACCTCCAAGCGATCGGCAGCGGTTCCACGGAATCCATATCGTACGCGAGCGTCCAGCTCGGCCCCGTCGGCGCCCTCTACGAGGCCGTGCTGGCGCTGGCGATCGTCATCGCATGCCTCGCCCTCATCGTCGGAGTGCTCCTCCTTCTGGCGGCGATGGGGAAGATCCAGAATCCGGCCCGATACACCACCCTTCGCAACCTGATCCTGGTGGCGCTGGTCGTCAGCCTGTTCCTCATCGTGATCGTTCCCTCGCTGCAGGGTACGCTGATCCGACACTCGGGGAGCACCGGCACCTCGATCTGCACCCTCACGGGGAACAGCACCAATCCGTGCAACGACTTCTGGGGAAGTTCGGGGTCGTACACCTGGGGCGCGGATGCCGGGTGGTACCTGGCGCTCTCCGCGACGGTCCTTCTGGCGGTCGCTCTCTTCCTCTGGCGTTCCGCCCGTGCCGCGCCCTGGGGGTCCTCTGCTCCCGCGGGGCCCGGCGCCGCGCCCGGCGCGTTCCCTTCGATGCCGGCCGCCGGTCCGGCGACGCCGGCGGATCGGCTCCTCCAGGCGAAGCGGCTCGCCGACGCGGGCCTGATCACGCCGGCGGAGTATACGGAGGTCAAGGGGAGGCTTCTCGGACAGGTCTCGGCCGCGGACCTGGCTCCCGGAGTCGCATCCAGACCCGAGGACGAGCTGACCAAGCTGAAGTCCCTGCACGACACGGGGGCGATCTCCGATGAAGAGTACGCGGACCTCCGTCGGAAGGCGCTCCTGCGATTCTAGACGGCCGTCGACTCCGACGTAGGCCCGCCGATCGATCGGGCCGCGGGCGTCTCCCGAGCGCACTCGCGAACCGGGGTTTCCCCCGCTCCGCCCTCAAGCGGCTTAGCGGCGGGCTCGCTTGGGTCGCGCCTTTCGGTAATCCCTCTCGAGAAATCGACCGAACGACTTCCAACTCTTCTTCACGGAGCGTTCCCACTGCCCCTTCGGCGGGTTCCTTCCGCCGATCCCGTACGGACTGCGACGGGCGGTCAACGTCAGTTGGGTCCGGTCCGCGCCCAACCGGGTGAGTCGGTAGTCGAGCAGGTACGCCCGGTGGCTCCCGATCGAATCGGAGTGCCAGCGGTTCGGGGGCATCAGACGAATGATGTGCCGGGTCCAGAACCATCCGCCGTCGAGCTCCTCGAGATCCTCGTAGACCACCTCCCTCGGCGATCGGCGGAGGATTCGCCGTTCAAACTTCTCCCCCTCGAGGCGAGCATCGCCCGGAGTGTAGTCGGTACACCAACGGTACACGAAGTCAAGCGGGGCGCGGAACGACACTCGCACCTGGTAGCGCGGCCCCGGCCACGACTTCGGCATCGAGATCATTTCGGAGGGCATGACCCCCCTCACGAGAGGGGGGTTGAAGACCTCTGCGGAGGAGCGGCCCCGTCCTCGGGCTCGGGAGCGAGCCGGACCGCCCGGAGCGGAAGGGCGTCGTCGAGGGGATCGCGACGAGCGGGTCGTTCGAGTTCCGTCGACCGCCCTTCCGAAGCACCCTTAACCGAGCGCGCGGCTCCCGGACCGGCCGACCATGCCGTGGAAGTACACCGAGGAGTACTATCGGGAGTACACCCGAACCACGTGGAACGAGAGCGCCGAGGTCTATCAGGCGCTGCTCCGGAACCTCGAGCCGTTCCGTTCCGACCTGAGCGACCGGCTTCTCGCCCGGCCGGGCGAGAGGATCCTTGACCTCGGCACGGGGCCGGGGGAGCCGGCCCTGACGCTCGCGGGACGAGTCGGTCCGACCGGAAAGGTCGTGGGCGTCGACCTGTCGGAGGAGATGGTGGCGATCGCCCGGAGGGCGGCCACCGCCCGATCGGTCTCCAACGCGGAGTTCCGGGTCATGGACTGCTCGTCGCTCGCGCTCGAGGACGGGGGGTTCGACGGCGCGATCAGCTGTTTCGGATTCCAGATCTTCACCGACCCCGAGAGAGCGGCCCGCGAGACGTACCGCGTGCTCGGTCCTAAGGGACGGATCGCGGTCTCCGTCTGGAGCTCGGGCGACCGGGTGCCGTGGATCCATGCGATCATCGGTCCGATGCTCAAGCACGCGGAGCCGGACGAAACCGGGTACATTCCGACGCCGTACGAACTGGGGGGACCCGGCGAGATGGTGAGATTCCTCGAGGCGGCGGGGTTCGTCGGGGCACGGGAGGAGCGGGTCTCCCATCCCCTCACGTTCCGGAACGAAGAGGAGTATCTCCGGTCGATCCTGAAGGGGACCCCGATCGGCCACTCCCTCTCCGAAGAGCCGCCCGAGGTGCAGGAGCAGGTGCTCCGGGAGACGCACGCGAACCTCGCTCCGTGGACGTCGGACCGCGGGATCACCCTGCCTTCCGAGTGCGTCCTCGTGACGGCTAGCAAGTAGCACTCCGGGGCCCGGTTCTCCGCGCCGGACAATGGGCCTTGTCGCCAAGGGCGGTGCGGTGCCCTGCGACGCGGAGTCGAAGTGGTAGCGCCACGCCCGCCCATCCGACTCCGCCGCCGGTCCGTTCTGCCGGCCCATCATCGACCCGAAATCCGACATTCTCAACCTGGGACTGGGCGGGGTATCGGGTCTGAGCACGGCGTACTGTAGCTCCTGCGGGCGGTCTTCGCAGTGGGTCAGTGGACGACGGTCTCTGGAAGGCGCCGATCGCTCTCGGGAGGGGCCGAACGCTTCGCCCTCCGAAGCGGTCGGACCCTGCCTCCCCACGCGGGCGCGGCGGACGCAGCCTCTTCCCTACCATCGAGGAGAACCGGATCGTCGCCGCCCCCGCGAGCGGACGGTGCCGGTCGGGCGCGAGATGGGTCGGGGGAGATCCACCGGCTCGAGCCCGTCGTGACCCCCTCTCCTGCACCTTGATGTAGGGCCACCCTTCTGCGCCCGCCGTGCCGCCCACCAAGAAGGCCCCGCCTACTCCGAACTGGCCCGGGTTCTATCGGTGGACGGCCAAGCGCCCTCCGCGCGAGCTGCTGCTCCGGACCCTCGATCACATCCAGTGGGAGGGGACGCCGCGGCGGACGCGCACCGCCATCGACCTCGGCAGCGGAGCGGGAAACGACACGCTCGAGCTGCTGCGTCGGGGGTGGCGGGTGCTCTCGATCGACCAGCAACCCGCGGCGCTCGACTTTCTGACCCGCCGGGTTCCATCCCGGCACGGCCCGAATCTGACGATGCTCGCCGCCCCGATGGAAGGCCTCACGGTTCCGACATCGGACCTCGTCTACGCGAGCTTCTCCCTCCCGTTCTGCGCCCCTCCGAAGTTCCCCGCCCTGTGGGCGGGGATCCGCCGCTCCCTTCGTCCCGGCGGCCATTTCGCCGGCCAGCTGTTCGGGGATCAGGACGAATGGGCGGGGGCGCGGCCGATGACGTTCCACTCGATGCGGCAGGTGCGCGCGCTCACGCGGGGGTACCGGGTCGAGCTGTTGCGCGAGACCGTCGAGGAGGGCCGCTCCTTCGAGGGGCCGAAGCACTGGCATTACTTCGACCTCATCCTTGAAAAGCCGCGCGAGCGCTGACCGGTTCCGGACGCTGCCGCCGACGGCCGAGCACCGGGGGGCCTGATCCTCCCTCCTCCGCCTTCTCTAAGCTCTCGAGCGGATGCCCTCGACGCGATGGTCCGACGCATGACGCGCACCTTGCGGCTGCCGATCTTCATTCACGCTTCGCCGAAGCGCGTCTTCAAGTGGATCTCGGACGACCGACGGTTGACCCGTTGGCTCTCGGATGCCGCGGCGCTTTCGGCCCGGAAGGGCGGGCGGTATCGGCTCGGGTGGGACGGCGGTCCCACCCACACCGGCCGCGTGCTCGCCTTCGCCCGGGGCAAGCAGTTGACGCTGAGCTGGCAATGGCCGGGGAAGGAACACCTGGGTCCGACCAAGCTGAAACTCGCCGTCGAGCCCGCGGACGGCGGGACGGTGCTGCGGTTCCTCCACTCGGGGTTCGGGACCACCGGGGAGTGGGTCGAGCTCTACGAAGGGGCGATCCGGGGATGGACGTACTTCATGATGAATCTCAAGTCGGTGCTCGAGAGCGACCGGGACCTGCGCTCGCCGCTCGACTGGTAGCGCGGGATCCCTTCGATCGGGCGTCCGGACCGGGCCGCGCCCCCTTCCGGGCGGCAGGTCCGAAACTCCGCCGACGTCGTCGCCCCTCGTCCCCGTACGTCGTCCCACCTCCGGTCGAACGGGAACGCTCAGGGCGGTGATCGATTCATTCGTCGGGGTGTCAGAAACGGCGGGAGGAACGGGTTGCTACGGCGCCCGGTACTGAGCGTCCGACTAACCCTGTCCGCGCTTCGCCCACACCTGTACCCGCCAGGCCAGGGAGAGGAACGTTCCGAGGACGAACAGGAATCCGAGGCCGAGGAGGAGGTAGTTGAACGGGAACGCCCCGGTGAGGGCATGCAGGAGAGATCGGACGCTCGCCAACGCGCCGAACAGCACGACCGCCTGCTCGAGGGCGAGCGGGGCGAGCAGTCCCACGACGAGTCCGACGAGCAGCCGACCCCCGGTAAAGAGCACCTTACCCTGGGCGTCGCGGGTCACCGGTATCCGCCGGCCCACACCGGAGCCGATCGCCGCTCCGACCCCGGCGGCGACGAGGAACGAGCCAAACTCGGGGATGAGGGCGAGGCCGGGCTGCGAGCGCAGGGCTTCGAAGAGGGCGAGGAGCACGGCGCCGAGCGTGTACAGATGGAACAGGGGACTGACCCAGATCACCCCCGAGACCGGTCGCGGTCGGAGCAGCCGGAACGCGAGCCCGATCAGCACGAAGACCAGAATGTCCCCGACGAGGATCAGCGGATAGACACCGACCGGGAGATTGCTCGGAACGGCGATCATCGTCCTTCCTTCTCCGGAGCAGGAACCCAAGCCTCTTCTAGTTCGCGGAGCCTATCGAGCGGCGTCGCGGAGTCGCTTCGCCGTACCGGAGCGTCGTCAGTCGTTGATAGGCTTCCGCACCCCAGGGCCGGTACCCGAGGGCCGAATCCGCTTCCCCGGGGTTGCGGGACCGACCGTCGCCCCGAGCCCGCTCAGAGAACGCGGCCCGCCCGCGCGATCGGCTCGCCGTCCACCGAGATCGTCCCGCCCCCCACCATCGCGAACTGGGTGAACGGGATCGTGGCCTTCCCACCGGCCACGCCGTTCCCCCCGATGCCGACGAGGATCGCTCCCTCTTCGCAATCCTCGCACGGGGGGAGCTCCCGCGCTTTGGGGTTGAGGCCGATCGACAGGTATCCGATCTTGTCCCGTCCCTTCGGTGCCGCCCGGAACGCCTTCTCGAACTGCGCCCCACCGACGCCCGTCGAGCGAGACGTGAGGCGACCGCCCTCGAAGGTCCAGCGGCTGTCCGCGAATCTCACGTAGCGGCCCATGTCGTAGACCGGACGGTTGCTCACGAGGGTGCCGGACGCGTCGGACCTATCGAGCGGGGCGAAGATCTGGCCCGAGGGGTTCCCCTCGAGCATCCCCCGGGGTCGCAGCCCGGAGGCTCCTGGGGGGATACCGGAGGCGAGGAGGGGGCGGGTCCCTCGCAACGAGATACGCAGGTCCGTTCCGTTGGCGTGCCGGATCCGCAGCTCCGAACCGCGGGAGAGCCGGCGAGCGATGCGGTTCCCCTTCAAGCCCATCTTCCGTGCGTCCACCGCCCCGGCCTCGACGAGCCGCGCGCGCCACGCCGGTCCGCGCACCCCGAGCCGTCGCGCCGAATCGTCGCTCGCGAGGCCGAGGGACATCCGGTAGCCTCGCAGCTTGCCTTTCCGAGCTGCGGCGTACCACTCGTCGTTGAAGGCGATGAACTTCGAGACAAAGACCCCGCGGTCGATCGCGCGAACCATCCGCGCGGGACCCCAGAAGTAGAGGTAAGCCGAGGCGTTCTCGACGACCCCTCTCTCGGCGGCCGAGAGATGCGCGAACGGCCCCGACTGTTGGGCGTCGACCGCGTTCCACCACGCCTCTTCGTCTTCGTACAGCACCGAGGCTTGGGCCCCGAGGCGTCGGGCCTCTTCGACGAACGCCCGAGTGTAGTCGAGCGTGTGGTTCCACGACTCAATGACCACCGAGTCTCCCTTTCGTATCCGAAGGTTTCGGTCGAGAATCGCTCGGGCGAGCGACGCGATCGGGGAGGGCATCGCCCTCCGAAGTACCCCGGGTATATACGGGGTGGTCCGAGGAACCGGCGCGGGTAGCTCCCCGGGCCTGCACGAGCGGTCCAAGCGTTCGATCGATCTGCCCCAGCCCCGCCCTCATCCGGTCGAGATCGAGCCCGATGTAGTGGACCGACATGTCCAGGTTCGCGTGGCCGAAGAGGTTCTTCAGCTGGATCAGGTCCATCCCCGAGGCATGGGCCACCCGGCCGAACGTGCGCCGGAGATCGTGATGCGAGACCCGGACCCCTCGTCGATCGAACCCGGCCGCCCGGGCGGCCTTCGCCAGCTGCTGGTCGGCCCACGACGCCGAGAAGGGGAGGACCCGACTATCGGCCGGCACGCCCGATAGCCGACCTACGAGCTCCCGGCGCGCGATGCCGCTCAGCGGGATCTGCCGCCACTTTCCTCCGAGCCTCCCCTTCCCTCGCACGTTGAGCCACCCTTCGTCGAGATTCACGTCGCCCGCCCGGAGTCGCAGGACCTCCACCCGGCGAAGACCATTGAATCCCTCCAGAGCGACGATGAGCCGCGCGGGACCGGAGGCACGTCGGAGCAGGGTCGCCAACTCCTCTGGCGCGATCCACCGGCGACGGGACGGGCCGCCGGCCGGGAGGCGCCAGACCTCGGGGGAGTCGGCGACCGGGTTTCCGCTCCATCGAAGGAACTGTCGGAGGGCGGCGAAGTAGAACTGCGTCGTCGCCCGCGCCCAGTTCTTCTGGGTTCTCAGCGCGCCGACATGGCTCTCCGTCACGTCCGCCGCGCAGGTGACGGGGGGCGTCCCCCCCAGCTGGCGAAGCAAGGGCGGGATCCGGGCCAGGGTGTAGCGGATGCCCCGCTGCCAGCGCTCGCCGATCGACCTCCGCCGTGTCCACACCTCGAGAAAGGAGGTGACCTCGTCCCTCCAGTCCGTCCCCGGAGGCGGGAGCGCGTCATCGCGACGGGCGCCGCGCGGAGCACTCCCCGGCCGCGCGGCCGGGGATCTCCGCACCGGCGCATACTCCCCTAGGGTCCGCTGAACGCCGCGGGGTTGCGCGGCGATATCGCACGATCGTCGATCTCCCACCGCCGAGGAAGGCGGAGTTCGCACCGTGAGTCGTTCCGCCGCTCAGGAAGGTGAAATCCGCCTCCGCGGCCGGCCGCCGATCGGAGCCCGGGCGGCCTCCGACTCAACAGGGGACGGTCGCAGCGTCACCGCGGGGCGGTAGAACATCGCGGCGCCGAGTGTTTCACTCCCTCCCAAGAACCCGTATACCCTCCGGGCCATGCTGTAGACCGCATGGCGAGCCACGAGGGACCCGGGTTTCTGCCGGTATCGGACGGTAAGCTCTACTACGAAGCGTCGGGGAAGGGGACGGCCCTCGTGTTCATCCACGCCGCGATCGCCGACCATCGGATGTGGAACCGAGAGTTCGCCTCGTATGGGAGGGATCACACGGTGGTCCGGTACGACGTCCGCGGTCTCGGAAAGTCTCCTCCCGCCACCGTGGAGTACTCGGACGTCGACGATCTACAGGCTCTTCTGGCGCACCTCGGAGTCCCACGGGCGGTCCTCATCGGATGCTCGAACGGGGGGCGCATCGCGCTCGATTTCGCGGTGGAGCACCCGGACAAGGTATCCGGGCTGCTCCTCGTCTCCCCGGGAGTCTCGGGATTCACCACCGAACACGCCCCCGACGGGATACCGGTCTTTGAGCAGGACAACGTCCGATCGTCCAAGATCCCCGAGGCGTGGAAGGCCGGCCGCCATGAGGAGGCGCTCACCGCGCTTCAGCAGTACTGGACCTCGGCTCAAGTAGGGACGAATCTGGAGTTGGTGCGCACGATGATGCGCGAGAACGCGGGTGAGATCTTCTCGGATGCGAGCGCGAGCCACAACCGGGCCATCACGCCGCCCGCGGCCCAGCGCCTCGGGTCGATCTCCGTCCCCACGAAGGTGCTGCTCGGAGATCGGGACGAACCCTCGATGACTTTCATCGTTCGCACCGTGGTTCAGGGGATCCCGGGGGCCAGCCTGGTTCCTGTGCCGGGGGCGGACCACCTCGTCAATCTCTCGCGGCCGGCCGACTTCGACCGGGCGCTCGGGAAGCTGCTCACCGAAGTGAAGTGACCGACGGGCCTACTCGAGCAGGTCGATCTCGAAGGCATCGTAGAGCGCCTTCAGCCCCGTGGGGGCCGGGCGGTTCGGGCCGTGGAGCACGTCGAGCAGACCGGCGGTCTTCGGTCCCATGATCAACAGGTATCGCGCCGGCTTCGGTCCCGGATTCCAGAAGGTATGCGCCGTCCCCCGGGGAAGGAGCACTCCCGTGCCCGCCGGAGCGTCGATCTCCTGACGGTCGTACTGGAACCGAAGCGCTCCCTCGAGAACGTACCAGGCTTCGTCCTCGAGTCGGTGGCGATGCAGCGGCACGCCCCGGCGCGCCGTGCCTCCCCGCCCGGGAGGAGTGAGATTCTCTGAGATCACGAAGTCGCTGCTCGGGGTTCCGATCGATCGGTTGACCATCGGGGGGCGCACCACGTCCGGGTCCGGCATGGCGGGTCGAAAGCGGCGCGGCTCAAGTACACTACCCTTCCCCGACAACGGCGCGGTCTCACGTCACAGGGGTGACACAGACGTCTCCGAGACTTGGATCCGGCCACCTCTTCTGGGATGAGGCCGACGACCCGCGTTCCGGGGCGATCCATTGCGAGGAGACCGCGCTCGGGAGCCCTGCCTTCGATCTCACGGGCCTGGGGTGGCTAGACTGGATCGTATCCGTGCACGGGAACCAACGGCGAGGCGCTCGCCTCAACCGGACCGTCGACTCCCGTTTCGCCTTCTATCGAACGGTCGCGCCGATGCACGGAGTGGTGCACGCGGCCGAGACGGGCCGCCCGCGCTGGTTGCGCCGATTCGATCCGCTGCCGACCCGGGGGTTCTTGGAACAACCGTGGGAGAGAATTCGACGACGGCCATGGTGGATCCCTCCGGAGCGCCGGGCCCGGCCTACTGTGTCGGACACCGCGGCCTTCTTATCCGAGGGACGCATTTGTCACCGACCGTGAGCAGCCCGGCGGGGAATGGCGAGCTGTTCCCGGGCGGGTTCCGCAAGCCTACCTCGATCCTGATCTCGGGAGGCAGCCGCTCGCTGCTCAAGTGGTTCGCCTACGCGGCGCTCGCCCCGTACTCCGCGAGGGTCTACTGGACGGATGTCCGGTTTCCCGGCGAGATCCTGGACCCGCTCGATCCGATGGCCGCGGGTGCGGTCGACAAGGATTCGCTCTACGTCCTGACCCCCCGCGAGCTCGAGCCGGACGACCAGAGCGCCGACCGAGCCCAGTCGGCCGCCGCCGCGCTCATCCGGTCCGACGAAGCTCCGGGGTCGCTGCAGGGGCTCGTGGAGTTCCTTCGCATGCCGTCGCATGCGCAGAAGCTGATCTCGACCACGACCGGCGATCGCCTCCCATCGATCCTCGTCACGGCCAATTCGCAGCGGCTCGCGACCGTCTACTCGCTCGAACGGATCGCCCCGCTGATGCGGGCCCTGCTCGACGCGGGGACGTGCCAGGTCGCCCTCTGGGCCGAGGCCCCGACGACCGCGATCTCGGTCTTCGAGGTCATCCTGCACCTCGAGGGTCTCGGTCCCCGGGACTGGCACGAGGCGACCATCTCGTGCGAGAAGGGGATCCGAACGGGGCCGCTGGCGGTCGGGAGAACCACGCGGCTAGGAGAGATCCCGTCCGTCGCCCGGATCCTCGACCGATCGATCCCCGCGCTCGCCTGAAGGCGGCTCAGAACGCGCCGATATCGGCCGGAACGGTCGCGCCGGCCCGACAACTCCTCCTAATGTAACACCGCGGCCTACCGTGCTCAGTCATGCCGAAGAAGAAGACGAAGAGCAAGAAGAAGAGGTAACGGCCCCGGCCGGCCGTGTTCCTTCGCCCAGGGGATTGCTTGCGTTAACCTCTCACCCTGCTCGAATGAGCAGGGGATGTTTTCGGATCCCCGTTTGGAATCCACGGAGGGCGCTCCCGGGAGGATTGCGATTTCAACCGAATCGAAACGGCGGCCTGCGGGCCGTTTCGCGGTGTCGCCGACTTTCCCATAGACCGACGACGCGTCGGGGGATCGATGGACCATGGACACGTACGTGGAACGAGAGGAGATCGAGGTGCTGCGGGTGCGAGCCGATATGAAGGGCGCCGGTCCGGCGGAGGCCTTTCGCCTCCTCGAGTCGAAGCTCGCCAGCCTGCGCGGGCGCCACTTCTACGGTACGATCCGTATCCTTCCCGAGGGGGAAGAGTACTTCGCCTGCGTCCAGCGTCAGGAGGGGGAGGAGCCTGAGAGGATGGATCTCGAGCTCGGGCGCATCCCCGGCGGGCTGTACGTCCGTCGAAAGATCACCGACTGGGAGAGCATCATCGCGGCCGGAAGGCTCCCCTCGATCGGTCGGGAGATGGCCGAGACCTACACCGTCGACCCGTCTCGACCCGAGATCGAGTACTATCGGAGCAGGAAGGAGCTACATCTGCTCGTTCCGGTCCTGGTTCGTGCTCCTCTCGAGGCCGGAACGTCGTCGCGACCGTAGCGACCGAAAGCGGAGGTGACGACCGGCCCGATGAACCGCGCTCCGATTCGCGCGTCGCTCCGGTCGGTCCGCCGACTGGCGGTCGCCAACCAGCATCTCGGGCCGCGGCGCCGGCGCCGGTCCCGATCGGAGGAGATCCTTTCCGTGGTCCGCGAACTGGGTTTCGTGCAGTGGGATCCTGTCAGCATCGTCGCGCCGTCCCACCTGATCTCCCTCTGGAATCGCGTCGACGCGTTTCGAGCGTCGGACCTGGAGCGCCTGCTCTGGGTCGACAAGAAGCTGTTCGAGCACTGGACGCCGCTGGCGTCGATCGTCCTCACCGAGGACTACCCGCTCTACCACTCGCTCATGCGCCGGTACCCTGGGTCCCTGTCGAAGTCGTGGGGGAGCCATCGGATCCGCGCGCAGAGGTTTCTCGATGACCACCGGGACCTGCGCGCCCGGATCCTCCGGCGCCTTCGCGAGGGACCGTGTACGCTGGGCGATTTCGAAGACCACGCGCGGACGCGTCGGAACGACGGGGAGTGGACGCCCACGAGCACGGTCGCGCACATGCTGTTCCACCTGCTCATGAGCGGGGACGTGATGGTCGTCGGCCATCAAGGGAACCAGAATCTCTGGGGGCTGGCCGAGCGGTTCCTACCGAGCTGGGTCGACCAGACCGCCCTCTCCGAGGAGGCGGCCGAACAGGAAGCGGCCGTGCGAGCGATCCATGCGCTCGGGACCGCGACTCCCCGGGAGATCACCCTGTATTTCGTCCGAGGACGGTACGCGAATCTGAAGGCGACCCTTCGCCGCCTCGAAGAGGGGTCGCGCATCCGCCGGGTGGAGGTCGAAGGGCTCACCGGACGGGAGGAGCGGTACCTTCTCGCCGAGGACGAACCCGTTCTCGACTCCGTCTCGTCGAGCGCGTGGGAGCCCCGACTCTCGCTCCTCCCCCCGTTCGACAACATGCTCGGCCACATCGAGCGGACGAAGCGCCTGTTCGATTTCGACTACGTCCGGGAGCAGTTCTTGCCGAAGGAGAAGCGGCGGTACGGGACGTACGTGTTGCCGATACTCTGGGGGGAACGGTTCATTGGCCGGATCGATCCTCGGCTCGACAAGGCCCGCGGCGAGCTCGCAATCCAGGCCGTCCACGCCGAACCGGGCGCGCCCCGGGACCGAGAGGTCGTCGCCGAGATCGGCGCGACGATCGAGCGATTCGCGTCGTTCCTCGGGGCGAGCCGAGTGAGCTACTCGGGCCGGGTCCCCGCGATCTGGAAGGGAACGCTTCGGTAGGGGCCGCGACCGGTCCCTACGGGCCATCCCGGGTCGCCGGCACCGTGCGAGCCGGGTTCACCGGGCTCCCCGCCAGACCGCCGTAAGGGCCCCCTCCTTCGGGAGCTCCTTCGGGAGAAGTCCGAAGAGGATCATGTCCATCGTCCGCCTCCCGACGGTGACCGCGGCCCGTTCCCGCCCTTCCTCGACGAACCCCAATCGCCGGAGCACCCGCAGGGACGCAGCGTTCCGGTCGAGCGCTTGGGATCCGATCCGACGCAGGGCCAGGCGGGTGAACGCCACGCGGCAAAGGAAGTACGACGCCTCGGTGGCGTACCCCCGGTTCCAGTGACCCGGGTCGATCCAGTACGAGAGGCTTTCGACCTTCCGGTAGGGCCAGACCACGCCCCTCAAACCGACCCGTCCGATGCATCGGCCGTCCCGCCGGGTCACTACCGAGAGCGAGAGGTGCTCTCCCGTCCGGTACTCGGCCCGGGTCCGGCGCACCATCGCGCCGGGGTCCCGCATCTCCTCGCGCGAGTGGAGGGGAGCGCCGACCGCCATCGCGGTTCGGGGGTCGCGGAAACTCCTCCTAAGGTCCGGGATGTCGGCGCGCGTCGGCAGTCGAAGGATCAACCGAGGGGTCTCGATCGGTAGCCGAGCCGCCCGAAACCTCGTCTCAACGCCGGGCACCGGGTCCCCCCCAGGACGCGGAACGGGGCGCCGAACATGACGCCTCGCCTTGCCCCGTCGGGCGGGACCCTCCCGCAGCGGACGCTCTCGTCTCGAGTCTCGGTGAGCGTCGAATCCTGGTCCGCGCGCATGGCCCGGGCGGCGAGCGCGCGGTACGCCCGAGGCGAGCCCCGAGCCTTTCGTTCGTGGCGTGGCGATCGTGGGGACGACGATCCCTCGGACTAGCGCACGTCGCGCCAGCCGTGGGCCAGGGCAAGGAGACCGACGACCCAGAGGACGGCGGCCACGGCGCCGACGTAGTACAGCCGAACCGTGAGGAGGATCAGCGTCGGTTCGAGCAGGAGCAGGACGAGACTCGAGGCGAAGAGCCGGTGCGCCCGCATCTCATAGAGCGAGGCGCGGGGATGCTGGGTGCGAAGGCACTCCATCTCGAACCAGAAGTTGAGCGACGAGAGGGAGATCAGGAACAGGCTCACGACGATGTTGAGCAGCGTCGCCTGGTAGAGCCGGTCGTCGATCTGCCCCGCCGCGGCCCGGTCGTACAGAAAGATCAGAACGAAGGTGAGGATCGCGATGCACGTTCCCCCGAGCCCGGCCGTGAGCGAGCGGTTCTCGTTCGCGTCCTGGTACTCGACCAGGAAGGCCGGCGCCACGGACGCCTCCGCTCCGAACGCCCTACCGGGGGTGCGGGGGCCCGCCGGGGTCGTCGCTGCACCGCCCGGGTCCATTCCTCTCGCGCATTCCCGTCGACCTACTTGAGGCTCGTTGCCCGCCCACGAGTCCGGCCGCGGACGGCGACAAAGCGAGTCGGCGCGAGGCTCGGGCAAGCCCGCCCACTCCCGGGGAGTCTCCGCCCCCTAGAAGACCTCGAATACACCGAAGGTTCCCACCCTCCTCGCCCGATGGCTACCCCCTCGTCCGGTCTCCCTGCCACGATGAAGGCGTGGACGTTCGACCGCTACGGCCCTCCGGACGTCCTCGCGTGGACGGACGTCCCTCTGCCAACGTTCCGCGACGAGGACGAGCTGCTGGTCCGCGTTCGGGCCGCGTCCGTGAATCCGGCCGACCGCCACTCGCTGAAGCCGCCCTTTCTCCTCCGCCGGCGTCAGGGATTCCTCCGACCGAGGCTCGGAAGGCTCGGCAGCGATTTCGCGGGGCGGATCGAGGAGGTCGGCAAGAACGTGAAGGACCTGCGGGTCGGCGACGAGGTGTTCGGGGTCGGTCGGG
The DNA here is from genome assembly GCA_035499455.1 of Thermoplasmata archaeon. Classification (GTDB taxonomy): domain Archaea; phylum Thermoplasmatota; class Thermoplasmata; order Lutacidiplasmatales; family UBA184; genus Lutacidiplasma. The sequence goes on from DATJYS010000007.1 coordinate 159,993, forward strand.
GAACCTTCGCCGAGTACGCGGTCGCGGATCAGAGCCAGGTGATGCTGCGTCCGGCCGGGCTCTCGCCGGAGCAGGCCGCCGCGGCGCCGATCGCCGGCGTCACCGCCCTCCAGGGGCTCCGGGACCGGGGGCATCTCGGTCCGGGGCAGCGGGTGCTGATCAACGGAGCGTCGGGGGGTGTGGGCACCTATGCGGTGCAGATCGCCGCGGCGCTGGGCGCCGAGGTGAGCGCGGTGTCGGGCCCCCAGAACGTCGAGCAGACCCGATCGCTCGGCGCTTCCCGCGTCTTTGACTACTCGACGGAGGACTTCACCCGGAGCGGCCTCCGGTGGGACCTCATCGTCGACACCCAGCTCAACCACTCGCTCGCGCAGTATCGCGCGGCGCTCAACCGCCGGGGGACGCTCGTGGCGATCGGGGCCGGGCCGGGGCCGGTGGGAACCGTGCTACGACGCCTCCTGGGAACGTGGGCGGCCTCCCAGATCGTGGGACCGCGGCTGAGGTTCTTCATCGCCTCGATCCAGCGCAAGAGCCTCGAGGAGATTGCGGCGCTTCTCGTATCCGGCAAAGTGACGTCGGTGATCGACCGACGGTACCCTCTCTCCGAGGTCCCCGCGGCGATTCGGTACCTCGCGGAAGGGCACGCGCGCGGAAAGATCCTGGTGACGTACGGTACCTAACGTCGCGCGCACCACAAGCGCCTTCGTCGCCCCGCTCCGCCCGGGGATCCACCCCGCCGGTCGCGAGGGAGAGGTCCTCGGGGCCGCCTGCGCGTGCCGCGAGGGGTTCATTTAGAGGAAAGCGCACCAATTCTGCTCGGCGGGGCCCGGTCCGATCCCCCCCAAAGCGAAGATGGTCGATCTCCTGGTACGGTGCGAGCACGGCGACCCGGTCGAGACGGCCCTCGGCCACGTCCGCGAGGTGATCAAGTACGGCTACCCGCCGACCGGCGCGGGCCCCCTCTGGGAGCATCTGCGACACTCGGGGTTCTGCGTCGCGCCGAGCGACGGTCCGATGACCGACCAGCCCGTGGAGTCCCCCGAGGCGTGGCGCGTCGGTCGCCAGTTCGCCGCCGCGATCCTCTGGACGGCGTTCCGCAGCGGCGGGATCCGGTGGGATCCGAAGACCGGACTCTACTCCGTTCGCTGACGCGGCGAGCGTTTGGGCGGGGGCGAGAACCGCTCGCTCCAGGAGTCCGACAGCTCGTCCCGCCGTGGCTTGTAGACCTCAGCGTAGAACCGTCGCTGGGACTCGAGGGCCCCGCGGTCGTGCGTCTCGATCGCGGCGAGCGCCTCCTTCCAGGCGGTCCGGAAATTCTCGGGGGTGCCGAACCGGGCGACCACGGCCTCCTCGAACGCTTGCTGGGTCTGGTCGCGCCCGCCGATGGTGAAGAGGAGCTCCGGCGAGCTCGGGTCGCGGATCGCCTCCTCGTCGCCGAGCCGGAACCGCTCGGGCACGGGGTGCTCCGGGCCGCCGGACGACGGAGCGTCCCGCGAAGGGGCGCTCCCGCTGAATCCCCGCTTCGCCGCCGCGTAGAAGATCGCCCGGTTCAACCCCCAGGAGTACGCGGAGTCGAGCGGCAGGCCGAGGGTCTTGGCCCGCGCCGCCTGCAGGACCGCCATCACCACGAACCGGGTCACTCGTCCTTGGTTGCGCACCATCCGGTCACCGTCCCGTGGGCTCGCCGCCGGTGGCTTTCTCCTCCGGAGCGTGCCGGGAGCGCTCGGAGAGCGCATCGCCGCCGCTACGACGGGTCGCCATCGGTGTCGTCGCTCCTGGGCCGCTTGGAGAGCTTGATCCGTTGGACGGGGTCCGCGGGAGGGTCGGGAGGCGGGACGGAGAGGGAGGGGATCGGGTCCGGCGGAAGCGGGATGCTCGGATCCTGGTGGGAGGGAGCGCTCGTCAACGGCGAAATATAGTCCGGCTCCTGGCTCGGGGAGTACCGCGTCGCCGTCGCCTGGGACTTCTGCGCGAGCAGGGTCGCGAGGTACGCCGAGAACATCGTGTTGGTCCCGTCGGCGCCGCCGCCCGCGGTGACGAGCGTGTCCGGCGTGATCCGGACCTTGCCGGCCTGGAGCAGGTCGACCGTCTTGATCAGGGCGACCTTGTCGGAACCGATCACGTCGGCCTGGGCGTGGTAGGCGTCGGCCTGGGCCTCTCCGACGCGACGGATCGCCGCGGCGTTCCCGTCAGCCACGATCCGCGTGGAGTCGCGGACCCCTTCCGCCTGCTTCACCGCGGCCTTCGCGTTGTTCTGGTTGATGACGATCTGCAGGTCCGCTTGGACGACCTGCGGCTGCAGGTTCGCCCGCGCCGTCATCTCCTGCACGGAGATCCGCTGGCGCTCCGCGGACGCCTGCTCGACGTACTGAGCCTGCTGCTGGACGGCGATCTCCTTGTTCGTCTGCGTGGCGAGCAGGGTCTCGTCGACCTGGATGTAGGAGATCAGCAGGTTCTGCGCCTCGACCATGTACCGCTGGAAGGCGAGCCGGGCCTTGTCGAGCGCCTCCTGCTGCAGCTGGGAGCGGCTGCGGACGAACTCGAGCGCCTGCTTCTCGCCGGCGTTGTTCCGGAACTCGGCGTCGATGAGCGGATGGACAATCTGCTGGATCAGATTGAAGACGGATCCGAACCGGGCGATCACGAACGCTGCGTTCTCCGGGAGGATCCGGATGACCATCCGGACGTCGACCTCGAGCTGGAAGCCGTCCTTGCTCGTCACCTTGAGCTGGTTGAACTTGAAGAACTCGACCCCGGCGGCGGAGTCGGCCGTCAGGTACGGATACGCCGACTGGTCCCGGGCCGGAGCGGCCGAGGGGCGCGACATCCCCGGGGCGCTCGGTCGCTCGGAGCTCGCCCAATCCACCATGATCGCGCTGGTCGGAACGAGGTAGGCCGTGAACGCCTTCGTGTTGAGATTGTACTTGCCCGGAGCGAGCGGGCTGCGCCAGATCCCCCGGCGGTTCCGGTCGGTGGTGAGCAGGCTCTCGACCTCCGCGGTCAGCTTCTGGTCGAAATCGGGAGCGGAGGAGACCGGCATCGGGTGATCCTGAGGTCGGTCGAGCTCCTCGCCGATGTTCGACCGAAGAACCGCGACGAATCCCGGAGGCACCTCGTAGTTGTCGATGACCCCGACCTCGAACAGGAGGGGGTTGACGTAGTACGTCCCCGGCTGGATGGTGTCGACCTGGGGGCCTCGGAATCCCCCGCTGTCGAGGAACGCGGGGCCGTCCTGGAAGAAGTTGTGGTCGCGCGCCGCGGGGAACTGGTGGGTGGGGGTCGAGAGCGGGGTCGGGGCGACGAGAAGCCGCGACGGCAGGGGCCTCCCGTCCTGGGCGGTCACCAGGCCGACCTTGCCGGCCGTCACCTGGATCGCTCCGAGGAGGGTGGGGGCGAAGAGGCGGGTGTTGAGCCGGTACCGGCCCGGTCGAAGGAACGCCACCTGCGGACCCTTGAATCCGCCCCCGTCCAGGAATCGCTCTCCGTCCTGGAACTGGTTCGACTCCACCTCATCGCCCAACCGCCGGCCCTGCTTGAGCGGTCGGCCGTCGATCGCCTCGATCGTGGCGATGTTGTCCGGACCGACCTCGATGACCGGGACCTTCTGGACGCTCCAGATGATCGGGGCCCGGTAGTACAGTCCCGGGACCAGGGTCGCCGCCTGGACGCCGATCTGACCGTGCCGCGCGATCACCTGTCCGGGCGGCATGCGCTTGCCGCCCAGCTTGCGGGTGACGATCCCGACCTGGTTCTCGTGGATGAGGTACAGGCCCAGGATCAGAAAGACGATGAGCACGAAGGCGACGATCAGTCCGAGAGCGACGATCGCTACCGTGTAATCCATCGCCCCTCACCCTCCCTGCCCGGTGCGCCCGGACGTCAACCGGGCACCGGCCGAGAGTAGTTGAGCGCACCCCCCGGGTCGGGGTGACGGGACCTGGGGCCCCCGAGCATCACCCCTCGGACCTCCGAGCCTCCGGCGCAGCGGCCGGGGGCGCGGTGGCATTATGAGCGTTGGTGTACCCCGAGCCGACCGTGCTCGTCCTGTCCGTGAACGTGGGGACCCCGGCACTCCTCGGGACGGCCGGGGGCGCGCCGGTCGTCTCCGGGATAGTGAAGTCGCCGGTCCGGGGGCCGGTCCGCGTCGTGCGGAACAACCTCGAGGGGGACCGTCAGGCCGATCTCCGGGTTCACGGAGGAGAGGAGAAGGCGGTGTATCTCTACCCCTCCGAGCACTATGCGCACTGGCGGGGGGTCTTTCCTCACCGCTCGCTGGAGTGGGGAGCGTTCGGCGAGAACCTCACGACCGAGGGCCTGATCGAGACCGGCGTGCACCAGGGCGATCGCCTCCGCATCGGGAGCGCGGAACTGGAAGTGACCCGCCCGCGCTTCCCGTGCTCGAAGCTCGCCCTTCGATTCGGGACCGACCGGATGGTCCGGTGGTTCCTGGACTCCGGGCGCACCGGATTCTACCTCAAGATCCGGGAGGAAGGAGTGCTCCAGTCGGGGGACCCGATCACGCTCCGGCCCGGATCGCCGAGAGGCCCCCGCCTCGACGCGCTCGTCCGGGCGCGCCAAGCCTCCGACTGAGCGCGATCCTCCCGCCCGGCCCGCGTGGACCGTGCAGGCGGTATCGCCGGCGCACGGATCCCGTCCCGCACGACGGGCGCGCCGGTTCTCCACGCTCGGATTTCAAAGACCCGGTTGAACGGGCTCTCGGGCGCCTTCACGAGCTCCCCGGGCGTCCGTCCCCCCTGGCACGTTCAGCGCCTTGTACGTCCCGAGGCGCTCTCCAAGCACGAGGGTGGAGCCGTGCATCGCGGCTCCGAGATCTTGACCGAACCTCCCGATGAACTGGTTGAGCTTCTCCCGGTCGAGCGGCTGGATTTCGCTCATCGATGCGGGAGCTCCTCTCTCCGGCGGGCGCCGGAACGGCCTTCTAGGGTACTTATCCCGGAACGCTCGGGCCAGTACGGAAAGCAGCGGCGTTGCGGCCGGAACCCTTGGGACCCATACCAGCACCGGGTCGTTCACGAACGACCGCGACGGAGGCCCGCTCCACCCGATGAGCACTCACTCCACCGATCGACGGCCCCGATGCTTCGACGGCTCCTTCGACTCGGTCGGGCCGGCCCGTACGACCAGGGCCGCGTGGCGGAATGTGGCCGCCGGAGGGGGATCGACGCCCTGGGGCAGCTGGGGCACGCTGACGTTGAGCATCACGACGGGACGGTCGGATCCGACGGCGAAGCCGTGGGGGATCCCGCCCGGTATGTAGAACGAGTCACCCTCCCGCAGGGGCCGCTCCTCGTCCACGACGAGCAGGGTGCCTTCCCCGGCCAACACCACGCCGAGCTCCGCGAACGGGTGCTCGTGGAGCTCGAAGCGGCGTCCCTGGGCCATGTGGTAGAGGCTGATCGAGCTCCCGTTGCCGTCCACCATGCGCCGGACATGGACGCCGCCGGCCAGGGCCGTCCACCCGGGCGCCGGGTCGAATCGGACGCGAGACTTGGGCCGCTCCACGAGCGTCATACCCGCCCTCCTCGGATAAGAGGGTTTCATCGCCCCCAGGGACCGGCGGACCTCCTGGCCGGGACCGCTCGGTGATCGTGGCAGTGGTCAGGCGGGGTGCGGCTGTAGCTCGGGATCCCCGCCGGGGTGCCCTACCGACACCCCCCACGTCAACGTGCGCCCGCGGACGCGGGGCGAAGATCCGCACCCGCATCGGGATGGGTCGCGACGACCACTAGACTAGGGTGGGATGGTGGCCGGAGCTGGCCGACGACCGGGTTCGCGGGGTGGGGAAAACCGCATTAACCCCACCCGGCTCCCGTCGCATACCATGGGTGACATCGCAAGCATCCGCGCCAACCAGAACGCGACCTTCGCCGCAACGATCACCGCAATCTCCGCGCCCCGTGAGGTCACGACCTCGCGCGGCACCTCCTCGGTGGCCGACGCCACGCTTCAGGACGACACCGGAACCACGACGCTGACCCTGTGGGGCGAGGACATCACGAAGTACAAGGTCGGCTCGAAGCTCCAGATCACGGACGGCTGGGTCAAGGACTTCAAGGGGAAGCTCCAGGTCTCGCTCGGCCGCTCCGGGAAGATCACGGTCCTCCCGTAGTCCGGTCCGACTCGCCCCCTCGGGGCGGCGGCACCCGCCAACCCGTTCCCCGGGTCTCGTACCCGGGTCACCGGGCGAGTCCCCGGTCGGCCCCGTTCCCCTCCCCGCCGCTCTCGTCCGTGCTATGGTGTGACATGGTATTAAGGTCCGACGCTCCCGGTGCGGAGCATGTCCGACCCAACGCACGCCCTCCCGGCGTTCCGGAGCGACATCGACCGGCTGGATAGGGAGCTGGCCGAGCGGGTTCGGCGTCGCCTGGCGCTCGCCCGCAAGGTCGCGCGCTCGAAGTCTCGCCTTGGTCTCCCGCTGCGGGACTATGGGGTGGAAGGTGCGGTCGTCCGGAGGTGGGTTCGTCGCCTCGGGGCCGCCGGGGTCGACCCGGCCCGGAGCGAGGCGCTCGCCCGGTGGTTGATCGAAGAGTCCGTCCGGGTCCAGGAGCCGCTGGTTCACCGACCCCGCAACCGGGTCCGGTCCGGTGCGCTGGACCTCGGCATCGTCGGCGGGGCGGGGGCGATGGGTCGCTGGCTGCGCGAGTTCTTCGAGTCCGACGGCCACCGGGTGTCGGTCGTCGATCCGAGGGCCCGACCGCGCGATCGCCCGACGTTCCCGGGAGTGACCGCGGCGGCCGAACGAATGGACGGCCTCGTCTTCGCGACCCCGATGGCATCGACTGCCCCCCTTCTGGAGGAAGCGATCGCGTCCGGTCCGGACCTACTGATCTTCGACATCCTGAGCGTAAAGGCCCCGATCGTGCCGGCGATCCATCGGGGCGTTCGTCGGGGGCGCCTCCTCACGAGCGTGCACCCGATGTTCGGGCCGTCCGCGCGGACCCTTTCCGGACGAAACCTCCTGATCGTCGGGTGCGGGGTCCCGGCGGCGGACGCCGCCGCCCGCTCCCTCTTCGAGCACTCGGCGCTCACGATCAGCGACGTGAGCCTCGCCGAACACGACCGGCTGATGGCGGAGTCCCTCGGCCTGAGCCACGCGGTGAACCTGCTCTTCCTCGGTGCCCTTTCCGAAGGCGGCGGCTCACCGGCCCGGCTCGCCCGGGCCGCCAGCACGACGTTCCACCGACAGTCGTCCCTCGCGCTGTCGGTCGCCCGCGAGGGGGTCGAGCTGTATCTCGAGATCCAGGCCTCCAATCCGCACTCCCGCGCGATCTACCGGACCCTTCGCTCCCGGCTCGCGGAGCTCGAGAGGGTGGTCGAGCGGCGGGATCTCGAGAGCTTCCGAAAGTGGCTCGGCCGCGGCCGCGCGATGCTGGAGCCCGGAGCCCGTCCGATGCGGTCGTAGCCACGGAGGGACGGTTTGGCCGGCGCGAGGGCGGTCCACCGTTCGGCGCTACGGCGCCGTTCCGATGATCTCGGCGAGGACGCGGTCCAGCCGATCGTCGCTTGCCAGCACGGCCCACGATTCCACCGAGCGGATCCGTAGGACCCCCGAGCCCATCCAGGGATCCTCGAGGAGACGGCGACGCACCTCGTCCTCGCTCTCGGAGTGGACGAAGAGGAGGGCGACGTGCGGGGGTCCCGTCCCCAGCGGCCCCGCGATGAGGATGACCCCCGCGCGAACGAGACCGTTCACGAACGCCGCGTGCTCGCTCCATCCCACCTGCTCCCGCATCGGACGCCCTTCCACCCACGCCGGACCCTGCTCGTTCACCACCGCGAAAAACGCCATCGTCGCCGCTCCCGCCCGCGCTCCCCCGAGCCGGGCGAGATAATGAGGGGGGCCACCCCCCGTTAGAACAGGCGGACACTTTCGTCGGGAAGCAGGTCGTCCACCGCCGAGAGATCGGACGAACGAGGCGGCCCGGCGGGTCTACCGGTTCGAGGGTTGGACGACGAGTCGAGGCTCTCCCGTCTAGGCCGTTGCGCGGAGGAGGGGGGCGGCGTTATATAGGTATTTAAACAGTATATAAGAGAACCATGATGCGAGTTCGGATCGAGAACGTAGTCGCCTCCGCGTCGCTCGGCGTCAAGCTCGACCTCGAATCGATCGCGCTCGCCCTGGACGGGGCCGAGTACGAGCCCGAGCGGTTCCCCGGCCTCATCTACCGTCTGAAGGACCCCAAGACCGCGATGCTGCTCTTCCAATCCGGCAAGGTCGTCTGCACGGGCGGCAAGAGCTGGAAGCAGGTAGACACCACGCTGCGGATCGTCTCGGACCTGATCCGTAGCACCGGCCAGAAGATCCCTCTCCACCCCAAGATCCAGGTGCAGAACATCGTGGCGACCGCCGACCTTCAGAGCGAGATCAACCTCAACTCGGTCGCGATCACCCTCGGGCTCGAGCGGGTCGAGTACGAGCCGGAGCAGTTCCCCGGCCTCGTCTGTCGGATTGAGGAGCCGCGCGTGGTCGTGCTGTTGTTCGGCAGCGGCCGCCTCGTCTGCACCGGCGCGCGCCGACCGACCGATGTACAGCTGGCCGTCCAGAGCATCAAGAACGAGCTGGAAGCGTCCGGCCTGCTCGGCCGCGAGAAGGGCCGAGCCCCCGGGCCGGATCGTCCGGGGAACCGGCCCGCCCGCCTCACGGTCACGGGTTCTCCCGGCAAGTCCGTCAGCCCCCTTCCCGCGTAGACCCGTAGCCCGACCGCGCCCCGCGGGACCGTGGCTGAGCGCGTCGCACGCGAGCCGGTCCCCCCGGGGTGGGGTCGGCGACCACAGGATCGCTGACGGGAACTTCGGGTCGACCCGACCCACCGCCGGGGCGGGTCGCCACCCCTGCCTTATCACCTACCGACGCCTTGCGGGGAGCGTCCAGTGAGTTTTCACGCTCGTGAGTCGGGCGTGCAAGGAAGAACATGAAGAAGTTCAAACAGAGCTACCCTCGTCGGGGCCGAATGTTGGCGACCCCGTTCACCCCGCTCTCGGACGAGGACTTCCGCGTGCTGGTGGCGGGCGGCCTCGCCGTACCGGGCCAGCAGGGAGCGTCCCTGTACGTCGCGAAGTGGCGGGACGGGCCCGGGGTCGACGCGGACGTCTTTCTGAAGGCGTTGCACGCGCAGGGTTCCTCCCTCGAGGTACGCACCTATCGGTCGGACGTCAACGTCCGCGTCGTCCGCACGACTCCCTCTAAGAGGGGCGACCCACCGCTCCCGGTCGCGCGTTCGCCCCGAACGGGCTGAGCGCGATCCCCTCGCCGGGCCCCCGGTGGTCCGGCGGACGGCCTCCCGGGTGAACGAAGAAGCGTCGCCGGATTTATCTCGCCCGGCGGGTCCCGAGAATCGATGCCGAAGGTCAGCGTCCGATTCGTGTACGCGGGACTCCGCACCCGCGACCTCGCGAAGTCGCTCCGGTTCTACCGGAAGCTCGGGTTCACCGTGTACCGTCGTGGTACGATGGGCCACGGCGGGCGCTGGGTGCACCTGCAGTTCCCCGGGGCGGTCCAGCGCCTGGAACTGAACTTCTATCCCCGGTCGAACCGGTACTACGAGCCGATCCGCAAGGGGACGGAGTTCGACCACCTCGGGTTCCGCGTCTCGGACGTCGAGGCGTGGGAACGAGAGCTCCGACGCCGGAAGCTGCCGATCGTCGCGCGGATCCGGGAGACGCACGAGAACTTGGTCTACACCCGCGACCCGGACGGCAATTGGATCGAGTTCTTCGGGCCGGTTCCCGGATGAGCCGCCGTTCGGGGCGCCCGGCCCTCGACCGAGAAGGCGAGTCGGTGCGATCGGCGGGGGCGTCGGCTCGATCGTTAGGGTCGACCACCCCGACTGGCCTCGGGCGGGCCCGATGAGCGAAATGAATGTGGTCGCGCGGTTCTTCATCAACCTCGGCAACTCCCGCCGCTCCGCCCGCCTCCTGAGGAGGCTCCGGTCGGCCGGACCGATCCCGTGGGCCGGGCGGATCCTCGAGCTGGGCGCCGGCCAGGGAGGGCTTTCGGCGCTGCTGCACGCGACGTATCGGCCGAAGCAGGTGACGGTCACCGACTTCGACCCGCGTCAGGTCGACGCGGCGCGGGCCCTTCTCGTCCGGCGGTTCGGAGCCGTACCGTCGTCGATGGAGCTCCGGGCCGTCGATGCCCGATCGCTCCCGTTCGAGGACGGAGCCTTCGACATCGTCCTCGCCATCCTGATGCTCCATCACGTGGAGGAACGCCACGGAGAGTACCGCCAACGTCCGGGCGCGCTCCGGGAGATCCGCCGCGTGCTCGCCCCGGGAGGGCTCCTCATCTACTCCGACTTTTCCCGCACCGCGGAGATGCGCGAGACCCTCGGACAGCTGGGGTTCACGGCCATGTTCCGGCGCCCGGGGTGGCGCCACCACGAACTCGCCGTGTTCCGCGCACCCGAGTCCGATCCTCCGCTAGCCGCGCGGCCGACCCCGGCCGAGATCGAGGGTACGGTGGCCGCGAACCACGGGCCGGTTCCGTCTCCCCGGTGAGACGCTCGGTCTTGCAGGACCGCGGCGCCGATCGGGGATCGGCACCGCGGCCGCTTCTGGTCTCGGGGGACAGCGAGGCGTCAGCCCGGGGGCGGGACGACGTGTGCTTCGACGGTGAGCACCCGATCCACGGGGGGCTTCCACGTCAGCGCCAGGATCCCTCCGATCAGCGTAAGCAGGAATCCGAGGAAGAGCCCGCCGAGCGCAAACAGGAAGCTGGCGAGGGAGAAGACGATCGCCAGGATTCCCCAGACGACGTGTGCGGAAGGGACGAAGAGCATCAGCAGCCCGACGACGATCGTGAGCGCCCCGACGGCCAGCCCGATGAAGAAGAATCCCGAGAAGAACCCCAGGGCCGCGAAGATCGCGCCGAGCACGGCGAGCACGAACCCTCCGATGAGGATGAAAAACCCGCCCACGATCGTCAGGACGCCGGCCGCAATCGGTCTCGCCATGCGGCTCCCAGAGGACCCCGAGGGGAAATTCGTTTCCCTCCCCCCGTCAACGGCCCCGAGCGCCGTCCGGGTCGGTCCGGGCGGGTCGCTCTCGCCTCCCCGGGGGGCCCGACCCCGTCGAACGAGGATCACCCGTCGGTGGTCATGCGCACTTCGGACCAGGTGAGGGACCGCGCGGTGAGACGGTCCACTATCGCGTTGATGAGATGGTCCTCAAGGTCGGAACCCGCGCCCCAGACCGCCCCGAGGAATCCGGCACCGCCGCCAGCGTAACCGACGTCGATCCGTTGCACCGTCGCGTCGAACGTCGCCATCAGGAGGAGCCCCAGATAGTCGCCCGAGCGGAACGTGTACTTCCGACCGACGAACAGGACGATATTCATCGTGCCGAAAGCGTAGCCGACCGAACTCTGCACGGTCACTCCCACGGCGGGAAGGAGCTCGGAGAGCTCCTGCGGGCTGAGCACCCCCTGAACGGTCAGCGCGCGCATAGACCCGTGACCGGTCGGTCCGATCGGTCTCCGCTCAGTGGGTCGAGGGATCGACGCTTCGCCACTGGGCACTTCCTCCTCCCCAGAGGTTATCGGAAGAAAGAAGATTGCGGGTCGTGCACCCGAGCGTCTGCCCTCGGTGCGGCGGGTCAACGCCGGGCGCCGCCGCGGTGTGCCAATGGTGCGGCGGCCCACTTCCTCCGCCGTTCTCGCTCCCCCCGGCCGGGTTCCGGCCGATGGCGATCCCGGCTCCGTCCGCCCCGACGACGTCGCCGGGCGCGATCGCAGTGGGAATCCTGATCCTCATCGGCGGGATCGTCGGGCTCGGTATCGCTGCGGTCGTTTCCCACGGCGTGTCGTCGTACAATCAGGGATGTGCGCAGATCCCCCAGTGTTCCCCCCAGTCGGACCCGAGCGGAGGGATCGTGGTGTTCGCCGTGATCGCGATGATCGTGGGCGGGGTCGCGATCGCCTACGGCGCGCGCGGGTACTTCTCGAACTCGAGTTAGTCTCGTAGCGGCCTCGCGCTTCGTCCTCTAGGTTTCGGGGCTCCTCGTTCGAGCCCGGGTCCGTGCCGACCCCCGCGCCCCGCCCTCGGCGCTGGGTGTTTCACCGCCTCCCCCCACGCTCTAAAACCCCACGGCGGCTGGGCTCGAACACCGATGAGCGGCGAAGTTGGCCACTTTGAGATACCCGCAGAGAACACCGAGCGAGCGCGCAGGTTCTACTCGGAAGCGTTCGGCTGGAAGCCGACGCCGGTCCCGGGGATGGACTACACGATGGTAAGCACCGGGCCGGTCGATGCGAAGGGTATGCCGTCGTCTCCCGGCCACATCAGCGGAGGGATCGGGAAGCGGGGCGGAGTGCTCGAGCACCCGGTCGTAACGATAGTCGTCGAGGACCTGACGGCCGCCGAGAAGAAGGTCGAGAAGAACGGCGGAACGATCCTCCAGAAGCGAAAGCCGATCGGCGACGGGAGCATGGGCTTCACCGGCTACTTCAAGGACACCGAGGGGAACGTCGTCGGCCTCTACGAGTGGCCGAAGCCGAAGTAGACTCGTCCCGGCGGCCGGAGCTCATCGGGGTCGGGCCCCGACCGACCGTCCCCCGCTGCCGGGCGGCTCGAGCGTCGCCCGAGGCCCTCGGACAGACGCCGGCGGGTCACCGTTCGAGGCGCCCGGAGCGTACCGCGCCCGGCTCCCGCGCGAGCGCGGGGGGAAGTGCCTTCCGATGGATGCGGCATCAGAGGCGTGGGTTGCGGGGTGGTCCCCCAGTCGCTCCCGACGCCGATTCTGCCTCTGGGGGTGCCGGCTCGCTGGGTGCTAGGTCCAGGTCGCCCCTAGCGGAGGAAACCGCAGCGTCGCAGGACCTCCGGCCGGCGTGAGTTCCCTCGCCGGTTCGAAAGCTCCATATCCCGTGGGCGATAGACCTCGACCGTGATGCCCAATACCGCGCCGAGCAGCCCGCCCGCGCCGTACGCGGCCCCCGCTTCGATGGCCAACGAATGGAAGGCCCGGGGAGGACTGGTCAAGATGATCGGGTTCGTCATCGAAGGGGCCGGCATCCTCGTCTCGGGCGCGAGCGTGCACTACTTCCTCGATCTGATCAACGGGAACGGCTTGAACACGCAATCGCTCTACAACAGTCTGTTCAATACGCTCGAGGCCGGCGTAATGATCGCCGGCGTCGGGGTCATCGTGATCGGGATCGGCCTGTATCTCGAATCCCGCCAGGCGTAGACCGGCGCGCGTCCGGCCCTCAGATCCCGTACATCCGTCGCGCTGCCAGGATCCGGGGGTCATCGTACCCCATCACGTCCGGGTTGCGCCCCGCCCCGACCGCGAGCCAGTAGGTCAGCAGTTGGAACGGCACGATATCTACGATCGGAGCGACGGCGGGGTCCACCTCGGGCAACGGCCTGAACTCAGCGTCCGAGCCTCGGGCGCCCCGGGCGAACAACACCGTCTTAGCGCCCGCCCGACCCGCGGCCGCGAGGGCGGTCTCCGCCCGACGCCGGTCGAGATCGGTGACCGCCACCCCGAGCACCGCGGTCTGGCCGTCGACCGACGGAAGGACTCCGTGCAGGAACTCCTCTACGCCGACGGCGGCGACGAACCGACCCGCGCCCTCCCGGAGTTTCAACGCCGCCTCGCGGGCGGTCGCCTGGGCGGCTCCCGACCCGAGGATCAGGAACTTCGGTCGGTCGCGGAGCTCCTCGGCCGTCGTTCGCCATTCGGCGTCCCGCTCGACGACCCCGCGCACGAACCGTGAGACCTCCTCAAGGGCGGGAAGCTCCTGGCCCGACCAGGCGCGCTGCAAGGCGAGGGCGGCGGCGATGGCGGTCGTGTAGCTCACCGTGTGGACCCACGCCTTCTCTTCGGCCTCCTGCGTGGGGAGGAGGTGGTCCGCGAGGTCGGAGGAGCGGCTCTTCGCCGTTCCGCTGATCAGCACCTGCGGAACGCGCGCTGCGCGGAGCGCCCGTTGGGCTTCCAGAGTGAGGGCCGTCTCGCCGGAGGAGGAGAAGACGACCGCCCCGGCGGCGCGGTCGAGCCGCCGGAGGGACAGAAGGAGCTCGAACGCGTCGGCCGCCCACGCCGGTACCGCATTCCACCCCAGATGATCGCCGGCCCAGGCGGCGGCGAGCGCCGCGTGGAAGGACGTACCCATCCCGGTGAAGACGAGGGGACGGGCCGCGGCGGGAGGCGGGATCCCTCGAACTCGGTCCGACATCCCCCGCAGGGTGGCATGGATCGCCGCGGGCTGCGAGAGGATCATGTCGTGCAGGAAGAACGGGTGCGCCGATCGGCCGTACGGCGGGGACGGATCCTCCGGTGGAGGGAACTCGATCGTCATCGGTGCGCTGGCAGGATCGACCGTCTCCCTACAGTCTATGGTCCAGACGATCGGGCACGCGGGGCAACGCGCTCAAGTGCCGATCGACCGAGGAGGCGTTGCGAAAGCCGCGGTGCGTGAGTCGGAGCTGGCTCCCGGCTCCGCGCGCGAGGAGTTCGCCGGTCCCGGTCGTCTCCGCGTCGAGCACTGCGGGCGCCGCCCAGGTTCGCTCCACGAGGGCGTCGGGCACGAGTCGAAGGAACCGCCCGTCCTGGGAGTGGCGTTGGCCCTCAGATTCGGTCTCGAAGGAGAACGCCGCGCCGATCTTCGCCTCCAACTTCAGAGAGCCCGGGAGGGCGAACCCGCGGTCGAACCGCTCCGTCCACGCCCGATAGACGGCGGCGGGGCTCGCCGTCATCGTTCGCTCGCCCGTCGGCCGATCGGGTTCGGCGAGGTTCGGACCGGACGCGGTGAGGGCCTCGCGAGCGCGCATCGTTCTCACCTTCGAGCGGAGGGGAGGCAGTTTCAAGACGATTCCCTACCGAGCGTTCGGGGAGCGGGGCTGCGGCGACGGTGCTATCCGGGACCGTCGAACCGCCGCATCCGTCCGACCAGCACGCTCGGGATCTCCCGGAAGGAGACCCACGACATCGGCCGCGGCGGTGCGAGCTCCGCGGGGAACAGAGGCTCCTCGAGCGCGTCGAGAGCGAACCCGGCGGCGAAGAACGGTCGCAACAGCGCGTTGAGAGGGCGATCGAAGAACAGCTGCGGACGGGGCTGGCCGATCATCGCGAGGCCCTTCGCCGTCGTGGGTGTGGCGTACCGGTAGACGAACACGCCGCTCCGCTCGACCAGGGTGCCGGCGTCGTCCTCCTCTTCGAGAACGCGGCGCGCTCCGCTGCCGTTGAAGCACGGGTGGGTCACCGCGAAGACGAACCGTCCTCCGGGGCCCAGGAGCTCCCCGAGGCTCTCCGCCAGCGGCTCGATCGCCGCGATGTCCATCAGGGCCATCGGACAGACCACGGCCGCGAACCGGTGCGCGCCGAGCGCGCGGAGGGCGGGGCGGTCCGTCGCGTCGAGGCGTCGGTACTCGATCCCGCGATGATCGACGGACGTGCGTCGCCGCGCGTGCTGGAGCATCGCCTCGCTGAGGTCGGTCGCCAGGACGCGCGCGCCCAGGGTCGCGAGACGGCGAGCGAACTGACCGTTCCCGCAGGCGATCTCGAGGACCGTCTCGCCCGGACGCACCGCCAGGAGGCGCTCCATCGCGGGAGAGACCAGCAGGCGGTGGGTCGCGTTCCCCTCTCCCATCCGCTCGTCCCAGAACGCGGCGTTCGCCTCCCAGATCTCCCGGACCTCGTCCGCCGCCGTCCCCGCCTTCCCCCCGCGGGACGCGGGGGCCTTTCGGGGAGCCCGTGGGGCGGTCATCGCGGGCGCCTCCGACCCCACCGGGGGTCCCGAAGCGGGCGGCGGGCGGAGCGGTCGACCCTCATGGACGCCGCCCCCCTTCGAAGGGCGCTCACCAAATGACGACCTGGCGGCTCGGCGGCTGACGCATCGGCGCGCCGACCGGCACGTCGAACGCCTTCCAGAACTCCGGCAGGTTCGCGAGCGTCCCGTTGACGCGGAAGTTGCCGGGGGAGTGCGGGTCGATGGAGACCCGGCGCCGCGTCTCCGCCTCCCGCATCGACCCCCGCCAGATCTGGCCGTAGGAGAGGAAGAACCGCTGTTCGGGGGTGAACCCGTCGATCGTCCGGTTCGGCGTCCGGCCGTCCGCGAGCCGGTGCGCGAGGGCCTCGTACGCGAGGCTCACCCCGCCGAGGTCGGCGATGTTCTCCCCGGCCGTGAGGGCTCCGTTGAGCGCGAGGCCGGGCAACGGACGGAACCGCGAGTACTCCCGCACGATGCGGTTCGCCCGCGCGCGGAACTCGCGGGCATCCTTCGGGGTCCACCAGTCCCGGAGGTTCCCGTCCGGATCGAACTTCCGCCCTTGGTCGTCGTAGCCGTGGGTGATCTCGTGCCCGATGACCGCCGCGATCCCCCCGAAGTTGACGGGGTCGTCCATCGTCGGGTCGAAGAACGGCGGCTGGAGGATCCCCGCGGGAAAGAAGATCTGGTTCTGCGTCGGCACGAAGTGCGCGTTGACGGTCGGTGGGGTCATGTGCCACTCTTCCCGGTCGACGGCGGCACCGATGCGGGCCACGTTCCGGTCGATCTCGAACGCCCAGGCCCGGTGCAGGTTGCCGAGGGGGTCCCGGGCGGAGAGGCGGATCCGGCCGTAGTCGCGGTACTTCTCCGGGTGCCCGATCCGGGTCGTGAACCGGTCGAACTTGGCGACGGCGCGCTCGCGCGTCTTCGGGGTCATCCAGGGGATCCGTTCGAGCCGGGCCCGGAACACCTCATGGATGTCGTGGACCAGCTCGAGCATCCGCGTTCGAACCTCCGGCGGGAAGTGGCGTTCGACGTAGAGGCGACCCAGCGCCTCGCCGAGGGCGGCGTCGACCAGGGCCGTCGCCCGCTTCCAGGGGGGCTCCGGCTTCTCCTGTCCGAGGAGGCGACGATGGAAGAACTCGAAATCCTCCCGTTCGAACCGGGCCGCGAGGAGGGGGGCGCTGTCGTGCAGGAGCTGCCAGCTCAGGTACGCCCTCCAGTGCGCCGGCGGGATCGACGCGAGGAGGCCGTCCAGGGAATCGAAGAACTCGGGCTGCCCGACGATCACGTAGGGGATCTCTCGGACGCCCCGCAGGCGTAGGTACTCCCTCCACCGGAGCCGGGGAAAGCGTCGGTCGAGTTCCCGGAGCGAGAACCGATGGTAGTTCTTGTCGGGGTCGCGCAGGTCGACGCGGCTGCGGCTCGCCTTCGCGAGGGCGGTCTCGATCGCGAGGACGACCCGCGCCGCTTCGCGGGCCTCCGCCGGACGGTCCCCGGCCAGCACGCGAAGTGCCCGGAGGTGGCGGAGGTAGTGGGTCCGAAGGGGGGCGAAGCGGTCGAGAAGATAGTAGTCCCGATCCGGGAGGGAGATGCCGTCCTGCCCTAGATACAGGGCGTACACGGAACTGCGACGTTCGTCGGGGGCGACCGCCGTGGAGAACGCCCCCGGGATCCCCTTGCGGTGCAGCGCCGCCAGAACGGGGACGATCCCGCCGGCGGTTCGGATCGCCTCGATCCGCCTCAGATCGGTCGCGATCGGGCGCAACCCCTCCCGCTGCCGCGCCCGGGCGTCCAGAGCCGCGGCGTAGAACGTGCCGACCTGGCGGCTCGCCGGGTCGGAGGAGCTCCCGCGGGTCCGCGCCGCCTCGTCGAGGATCTCCCGCAGCAGGGCGAAGTTCCGTTCGCGCAGCTCATCAAAGCCGCTCCACCGCGTCTTGTCGGCCGGGATCGGGTGGGCGTCGACCCAGCCGCCGGCCGCGTATCGGAAGAAGTCGCGGGTCGGGTCGGCCTTCGGATCGATATGACGGATCGAGAATCGGACCGGTTCCCTTGGGGCACCGCGGGGCGCCGGACGCCGGGAGGCTCTCGGGCCCCTCTTCGTTCCGACCGCGCCCATCGGATCACTCGGTGGCCGGGTCCGAACGGGGGGAATCCGGGGACGGCAGGGGGCGGGAGTACTCCTCCATGATCAGCCGCGCGTCCTCCTCGCGCTGGCGCGTCCGGGCCATGAGCTCGCGGCCCTCCCGCTCGACCTCGGCGATCTCCCGCGACAGGGCATCGACCTGGGCCACCAGCTCGGCGCGGTTCCGTCCGATCACCCGAAGCTCCGCGACGACGGCCCCGGCCGCCTCCAGGTTCGCCGGGATCTCCGACCGGCGCTTCTCCCGCTCGGCCCGCGAGGCTTCCATCTCCTTCATGATCCGGTCGATCTCCGCGCGGGCGGCGAGGATCGCGGCGTCGGCCTCCTTGCGCTGCCGCTCGTGCTCGGCGGCGATCTCCTTCCGCGATTCGTAGAGCTGGAGGTCCTTCGCCTTCTGGCGCAGCTCGGCGATCAAGGCGTTCTCCTCCTCGATCGGGAGCGCGCGGGTCTGCTGGCGGAGCTCGAGCTCCGCCATCTCCTTGCGGAGCTGCTCGGGATTCAGCCGCTCGCCCCGGTCGAACGTGAGCACGAGCTCCCGGCGACGGATGACCGCATCCTCGAGCGCCTGGCGGGCCTTGTCCCGGGCGTTCCGGAGCTCCGCCAGGTGGCGGCCGAGCTGCCCGGACTCATGGTGGAGACGTTCGGCCTCCGCCTGGGGGCCGTGCTGGCCGTAGTAGAGCTCCTGTTGCTTCGAGGTGAGCGCCCGCACCTGGCCGACCAGTTCGCGGCGCCGATCGAGCAGCGAGTTGAGCCGGCCCTCGAGTTGGCGGAGCCGGTCCCGCTCCGCCCGCTCCTCCCGCTGCCACTGCTCGGAGAACCCCGCGCGGGAGCGCATGGGAGCTCCACACGCGGCGAACCTAAAAGGAGCCGGAGCGCCGGTCCCTCGCGGGCCCCCCGGCGTCGCGTTCGGCGGGGCGGGACGCCGCGCGACCCGCTCCCGGAGGCGGGCCATCGGCTGCGTCGGGAAGGGGGTTTCGATCCGGAACTACGGGCGGCATCAGGGCAGATCCGCGCGACGCCCGCGCGTACGGCGCGCCGCGAGTCCGGTGGATCGAGGACGCGGGCCTAGCTATCCTTCTTCTCGTCGTCCGAGCGCTTGAACTCCTTCTTCGCCGAGGCGCCCAGCGACTTCGCGCCGCTCCAGAGTCCCTTGCCGACCTTCTCCGCCGCGGCACCGGTCTCCTTCGCGAGCTTCACCGTTTCCGCTTCGGCCTTCTGGCCCACTCCGACCGCGCGACCGCACGCCGCACACGAGGCCGCGCCCGCCGCGAGCTCCGCTCCGCATCCCGCACACTGCATGTTGGGGACCTCGACCGACGACACTCCGAGGTATATTTCCGCCTTGTCGCGGGCTCCGTAGGGCGTCCCGGGCACCCTCCCGGGGCAGCGCCGGGCGGGGCCCCCCGGCGCCTTGCTCCGGAGGGACTCTAAGTAGGGGAGCCTGTCGGTACCGGTCGATGCGCCCTGCCACGTCGACCGGAACGCTGGCCGGGATCGTCGCGTTCTTCCGACGACACCCCGTGCTCCTGCTCCTCGCGTTCACTCCGGGGATCCCGGAGTACCTTTCGGGCTCCAGCTCGACCGCCCTCCTGGTCGCATCCCCGGTCGTGTTCTTCCTGTTCCTCGGGCTCAATCTCGGCCTCTACGGTCCCGGCGTCCTCCTGCTGCGCGAGGCGTGGATCCGATGGGGTCGGAGCTGGGGCTCGCTGCTCCTGTTCGGAGCGGCGTACGGCCTCCTCGAGGAAGGGACGGCGCTCAGCACCCTGTTCAATCCGAACGCCTCCGTGGTGAACACCCTCGGGCACTACGGGCGCGCAGCGGGGGTCAACTGGGTGTGGCTCATCGGCGTCCTGGGGATCCATATCGTGCTGAGCGTCGGGCTCCCGATCCTGCTCCTCGGGCTCGCGCTCCCCGAAACGCGCGGGCGATCCTTGCTCTCGCGCCGGGAGAGCACGATCGCGGTCGGCGTCTACGCGGCCGACATACTCGCCCTCGTGGCGATCACCGGATTCTGGCGGGTCGAGCCCGGCTGGCTGGTAGGGGCCGTGGCCGCCGCGGCCGCGCTCTGGGTCGCCGCGGTGTCCCTCCCCCGGGGATTCCTGGACCCCCCCGGGGAGACGGCGAGATTGAGTCCAAGCGCCTTCTTCTTCCTGGGGGTCGCGTTCTTTCCGATCCTGCTGCTCGTCCCGGCCTTCGGTGAGGATCTCCATCTCCCCGCGCCGTTCGTCGGACTGGCCGAGATTCTGCTCGCGGCCGCGCTGTTCCTGGGAGTACGCCAGACGATCGGACGAAGGGGGAACGCCCCGCACCTGATCCTACTCTCGTTCGGGGCGACCGTGCCGATCGCGCTCATCGGGCTCGTCAGCCAGATCCGCCTGCCCATCGAGCTGGTGGTTGACGGGCTGTACGGCGCGTTCTTCTGGCAGCTCTGGAGGCATTACCAGACCCCGATCGCTCTCGTGGTCCCGAGCGGAGCCGCCGGGTGACCGTCATCAGAGGACGCCGCCAACCGCGCTCGTCCGGCGGCGGTCCACCGGCGGAAACCGAGGCCGGCGCGCGGAGGACGGGTCACTTCGACGCGCGTCGCCGCCGCTTCGGAAGCACTCCGAGCCGACGCGCCAGCCGACGATGGTCGGCCGCCTCGACCCACTCGACCTTGAGGTACTCGACGAGCTCGGGGTCGGTCATGCCGATCCGTCGGCCTTCCTTGACCGTGAACGCGTACGCCTCGATCTCGGTCGGGACGTCGACGTACTTGCGCTTCCGGTCGAACAGCGGACGGCCGGCGCGGAACTGCTTGACGTGGCAGAGTTCGTGGACGACGTCGAGGTAGACCGTCCGGAGGTCGCTGGTCTTGAGGTGGTGGCTGCTGACGATCAGGTGGCCGTCGACGTCGCTCGTCCCCATGTAGCCGAACGGCGGTGAGAAGAATTCGACCTTCAGGTTCCGCAGGATCGTCGCGGCCTTCGCGCCGAACAGCTCCCGCACCGGGGGCGCCCGGTCGAACCCCCGGAAGAACCGGGAGAACGGGTAGAGCCGGATCGGGGCGACGCGCTGGATCCGAACTCCCTGGTACGTCTCGATCATCGCCGCGTGCCGCCCTCGGGGAGCCCGGCGCGAGGCTCGCCCGGCTCTTTAGCCCCTTCGGGAGCCGGTGAACCGGGCGGGGCGGATCCGACAGGGCCGGCCGGGAGGTCGGCACGCTCGCGGGGTCCCGCGGGAGCGTCGGAGGAAGCATTGCGTCGATTGTTCGGGACGATTCGCTCCATGGGTTCCTAACGCCCTAGTAGGCCCACCGGGATGGGGCGACCGGAGAGCAATCTCCTCACGGAATCGAAATGGCGAAGAAATGGCTGATAGGAATGGTCGCGGCGATCTCGGTCGTGTGCATGGCCGGCGTCGGGTTCTCGGCGTTCACCGCCCTGGCCCAGGTCAACGGCAACGCCACGGCGGCGACGATGGGGCTCGAGATCGTCCAGAACTTCACGACGGGCTGCTACTACAACCTGAACGTCGCGGGTGCGCCCGGTAACTACTCGTTCTCGAACGAGAACGCCGCCCAGACGTCGATCTCGCTGGTCGCGTCGAACCTGACTCCCGGCATCAACTGCCGGGCGTACCTGGAGCTCGAGAACACGGGTTCCGTCCCCGTGAACGTGAGCGTCGCCCTCGACACCGCTGGGGCGGACGGGATCTGCACGGCGTGGGCCCTCGACTGCTTTGACGTCTATACGCTGTCGGGCATCGAGGCGTCCGGGTGGCTGTACTGGAGCGGATCGCCGACGGCCGGCACCTCGAGCGATGCGTACTCCAACTGGGCTACGCTCGCCCCGGGCGCCATGGTCTGGGACGTCGTCCTGGTCGACATTCCGTTCGGGTCGGACAACGGGACCCCCTCCTCCGGGGCGTTCTCGCTCGTCTATACGGCGGCGCCCGAGTACGGCTACTAGGGCGCACGTCGGACAGGACCGACGAACCTCTTCCCCCGGCCCGGGGTGGCGCGAGCCGCCCCGGGCCTCTTCGTACCGATCCCCTCGGCTCGTCCGGGCGTCGTCGCGACCCGGGTCTAGCGAAGGTTGCCGGCCCGCGAGCGAAGCCGAACGGCGAGCAGGATCCGCGTGAGGATCACCCCGATCGCCCCGGCGGCGAGGACGGCGAACACGGCGAGGTTGGACAGTCCCCAGCGGCTCCGCTCGACGGCGACCAGCAGGACGAGCAGCATAACGGTGAGATCGAGCAGGCCGAGGAGCGTCAGCACCCGTCCGAGCTGCCGTCGGGCGGTGACCCCGGCCGGGGTCGGGGGAGCGGCGGAGCGAAGGAACATGGTCGCCCTCGTCGCGACGGGGCTGCCCCCTATCACTCCTCCCGTTCGCCGGAGCCAACCTTATGCGGGGCGGTCGGGCTCGCGGAGGCATGGTCCGCTACACCGACGACACGACCGTCCCCGTACCCCGCGAACGGCTGTGGCGCCTCTTGGACCTGCACTCCCAGGATGCGGTGATCCCCCGCATCCATCCGGAGGTCGTCTCCCAGGAGACGGTGAGCCAGAAGCCCGGCGAGTACGTCGTGAAGCGCGGAGTGAAGGTGATCCGCAAGGTCGCGACCGCGAACTGGAAGGTGACGTACCAGGCGCCGGACCGGTTCCGGTGGGAGATCCTCGACGGGAATGGGCCGTGGAGCGCCGGAAGCTACCTCTCGGTCGCGTACTCGGACGTCCCGGGCGGAACTCGGATGGTCAGCGAAGGTGAGCTGACCGTCGTCGGTCTCCCCGGATTCCTTCAGAACCGGATCGTGCGCTCGGCGCTGGCTCGGGTCCACGACGAGGACGCCGAGTACCTTTCCCAGAACCCGTGATCCCGCCGACCCCCCTCGGCGTGCCACCCCGCGCCGAACGGCCGAAGCGAGCAGTTTCGGCGCCTCGCCGTCGGGACCGATACCCGTCCCGACCGGTTCTCTGCGGTTGGACCGTACGACCCGGGCGATGGGGCCCCGCGACCCGCGTGCCGGAGCCTGCCCCCGAACCGGCGGGTCCCCGCTAGTGGGGGATGGGGTGCGACTTCAGGGAGGAAAGCTTCGCCTGTTCGTCGAAGAGATCGCGCAGGTGCCCGTTGCAGAGCACGTACTGCTTCTCGCCCGCTCGGGCCGCGGGGAACGACCGCGGCTCCGGGGCCTCGGGAGAGCACGGGTTCGACCCTCCGGACGTCTCGGCGGGCGAGCGACCGATCAGTTCCCGGTAGGCCCGGTCGACTTCGCAGACCGGCCGGGCGGCGCGGGACGGAAGCATCGACCGCCTGGCTAGCCGGGGCGGACGCCGTCGTGGACTTCGACGTTGCCCGGCCGGACGTCCAGGCCGAGGCGACCGAGGGAGCGCAGGCTCTTCGAGACCGGCTCGTGCTGCGGCCGGGGCAGGACGAGGTCGAGGTGGGCGACGCGGATGTGGTTGGGCCAGACGTGGATCTGTTTCACAATGTATAGAGCCCGGGGAGGGCTCTTGAACTCTCCGTTCCCACTCGCTCTCCGTGCGAGCGCGGCGCACGCGAAAGGTTCGCGCGGCGCGCGGGTCGGTGCCGCACGGGTCCGACCCGAGACGGTTTCTCCCTCCGAGGATTGGGGGCGGGCACGCACCGCGGCATCGAGATCGGCCTCCACCTGAGGCCCGGGCTATCCGACGAGGCGTTCGTCGCCCGAGCGATCGGCAACCTCGCCGCCTTCCGACTCGGCGAGACCCGAGGCGAGCGGCTCGACTGGCAGGTGATCCGGGTCGAGATGCCGAACAGCCACCACTACCGGCTCGTCCTTCGGCACCCCGACCGGGTCCTCGACGTGGGGATCACTCGCGACCTCGCCGCGCTGCTCCACGACCTCTCGAAGGAGACGGTCGAGGAGCTGCGCGCGCGGTTCGAGGCGGCGGAACGGGACGGGATGAAACCGGTCCCCCTGCGGCACGTGACCGAGGAAGTCGACTTCTGGCGGGACGACTTCTGGAACTGGTTCGGCTGAGGAGCCCGACGGACCGCGACGCGCGGTGACGCCCGGGAGCGCGGTCAGCGCTGGGATGGGGAGGTAGGAGGGTCCGCGGCGGTCGACTTCTTCCGGTCGAGCATCCCGGAGAGCGCCCCGAGCATCGTGGCCCACTTCCGCAGCGGTTCGATCCACGGACGGTAGCGGTATCCCGGGTAGGCCGGTTCGGCGCGCGCGCCCTGGATCGCGAGCCGCACCTCCAGCGCGGCGAACCCGACCGCCGTCGCGCCGAGCAGGACGAATCCTGCGAGGACGAATAGAGACCCGGGAAGCAGGAGCAGGATCGCCCCGAGCACGGCCCCCGCGGGGAGGGCGAGGTAGACGAGGTCGGCGTGGGACGCCTCGTACGTCGTGCCGTGGGTCCTCCAGACGACGTACGCTCCGCTCGCATACCGGTACTGGCGGCGGAGCAGCGAGCCCAGGTCGAGCTCGGTGTAGTCGTGGTAGACGAACGCCTCGGGAACGTACGCCGACTTCCAGCCGCGCTGGACCGCGCGGTTCTCGAACTCCTGGTCCTCCGCCCCGTTCGTGGGCAGCGCCGCGACGAGCGGGCCGAGCTCGTCGAACAGGCGTTTGCGCCACGCCGAGTTCCCCATCGGGATCGCCCAGGGGCGGCTCCGGACCACCTCTTCGTAGAAGCGGCGGAGGTAGGCGTTGTAGTACTGCGCCGACCGGTTCCTCGCGGTCTCGGCGAGCGCCGGCGTCGGTCCCCCGGTGAACCCGATACGCTCGTCCGCGAGCAGAGGGCCGATCAACGCGCCGAGCCACTCCGGCGGCGCCACTTCGTCCGTGTCCAGGAACGCGATGAGATCCGTCGTGATCGACCGGATCGCCTGGTTGCGGCTCTCGGTGATCGAGCCCGGGGCGGAGAGGTGGACGAACCTCGGGTCGGCGGCGCGGTACCGCTCGCAGATCGCGGCGATCTCCGGCGAGCGGCCGCCGTCCGCGATCAGCACGACATCCGGCGGTCGACGCTGGGCCCGGAGCGAGTCGAGCGCCCGGGCGAGGCGCGGGTCGTCGAGGACGGTGACGATGACGGTGACGCTCAGTATCCCCATCCGGCGATCCTCTGCGAGACGGAGGTGGGCTCGGGCAGGGTGAGGACGGTCTGGAGCTTCGGGGCGAGCTCGCCGACTCCGGCTTCGGCATAGTCGGGGTCCTCGGGTCGGAGCCAGCGCGCCGTCGACCCGTCGATGCGGAACCGGTGCTCGACGCCCGATTGGTCGAGGATCGTCTTGAACGGCCCCCGGTACGCGGCGACCTGGACCCGGTCGAGCTCCTCCCGACGCGCCGCGGAGAGGGCGCCCGACTCATGCTTCGCCAGCCCGTCGGTCAGGGAGAAGACGGTGCGCTCTCCCGTTCCTTCCGCCGACGTCAGCGCGACGCTCGACGCGTCGCCGAACGTCGCGCCGGGATCGATCGCGGAGACGACCGTCGTCGGCACGTCGACGAGGCTCACCCAGGCCCGGTCGCGGGGACCGCCCGGCCCGGACGGCGGCTTCACCCAGAGGGGGATCCGCGTGATCTCCTCCTGGAGGTTCAGCCGGTGGTACATGCTCCCCCCTTCGCCGAACGTCTGGCCGTGGTCGCTCGTCAGGATCAGGAGCGTGTTCTCCCAGCGGCCCCGCGCCCGGAGGTGGCCGGCGAGGGTGCGGATCCG
The DNA here is from genome assembly GCA_035499455.1 of Thermoplasmata archaeon. Lineage (GTDB taxonomy): Archaea > Thermoplasmatota > Thermoplasmata > Lutacidiplasmatales > UBA184 > Lutacidiplasma. The sequence goes on from DATJYS010000007.1 coordinate 185,541, forward strand.
CTCGTCCAGGACGCGCATCGATGCCAGGTAGTCGCGACGGGACCAGGCGAGGTCTGCCGGGGAGGGGCGGCTCTCGCCGCGCTTCCACTCCTCCGAGACCTGCGTCGTGCGCGCGTAGGCGAGCCACTCCTGGAGCCCGACCGGTAGCCCGGCCTCCGCGAAGTACGGCTCGTGGGCCTCGAGCAGGTTGACGAAGAAGAAGACCGGCCGGCCGGTGTTCGCCCCGAGCGCCGCGTCGAACTCCGGTTCGATCCACGCGCCGACGTACGCGGGCGAGGCGTGGACGACCTTCCCTCCGACCCGATTCAGGACGTCGCACATCGGGGTGAACCGCGAGAGCGCGCGCATCATCCCGACCCGCAGCGCCGACGCGCGGGAGTCGCTGTCGAGGATCGCGTGGACGGCGGCGTCCTCGCCGTTCAACGAGGGGCAGCTCGCCTCGCGCGCCAGGATCCGCAGGAAGAACTCGCGGTCGCCGCCCCAGAGCGAGCGGTCGAAGCCTCGCGTGAGTCCGGTGCCCGGCTGGACGTAGCCGTTCGCCGAGAAGCACTCGGTCCGGTACCCCTTCTCCCGCAGGAACTCGGCGAGAGTCGGCACCCCCGGGCCGAGCATCGCCCCGCCCTTGTAGTGGGCCCCGTGCTCCCACGGGTACCGCCCGGTGAACAGGCTCGCGTGCGACGGGATCGTCCAGCTCGCGGGGGCGACCGCCTTCGAGAACCGGAGGAACTGGTCCTGCACGGAAGCGAGGAACGGAAGGGCGCCGGAGGCGAGCTGCTGCGCGAACAGGTCGTACCGGACGCAATCCATCACGACCAGGACGACGTCCGGGGGGTCCGACCTCATGGCCCTCAGAGTTCGGAGAGAGGGCGGGGTGGGGGTAATAGCGCTGTCGGCGCCGAGCGGTCCGGAATCATCGAAACACGCCCGCGTGGGACGAGCCGAGCCGTCCGGAGCCGCCGGGGAGCACCGCCGGATCCTACGGAGGGAGCGTCCGACCGCACCGAGGGCAGAAGCCGTAGGCCGCGGTGACCGCGGCCCCACACCCGGGGCAGCGGCGGGTACCCGCGACGGGGGCGGCGGGCACCGTAGGCTCGTTCGGGGGTGGGGCGGGCGCCGTGGGCATCGCGGTGAAGGAGTAGGGCGTAGAGGCGGCGGTTACCGGGGGCCCCTCTGTCTCGGTCGACTCCCGGAAGAGAGCGGCGGCAAGGAACAGCATGCCGATGATGATGAGCCCGAGTCCGATCAACGCGGAGACTTCGAACGCATCGCACTCCCCGGTCGTGCAGATCGGGGGCTGGGGGTAGGTGAAGACGTACCCGGCGATGACGAACGAGAAGAGGAGGCCCACGAACGTCACCCAGAATCCGATCCGGAGCCGACGTCGATCGAGCGCCATCGGCGGGTTCACGCATCGTCGGGCTTAATCGTTCGGAACCGTCGGGTCGTCGTGTGCGCGACACGGGGAGCGGGGTCCCGGGAGCGCGCCTTCGGATCCGCGTGACCCCCGGAAGCTCGCGCGACTCCCTCGCGTGGGATCCGTGGCGATCGTGCTGGACCGTCTCCTGCCGCGCGGTCCCGCTCCGCGGGAGGGCGAATCAGGCGGTCGCCGCGCTGCTCGCCGGCTGGCTTCGCGTTCCACCGGAGTCGGTCCGATGGGAGCGGGCCGGATCCTCCCGGGAGAAGACGGTCCGGATCGAGGGGATCACGACTCCGGAGCTCGAGCAGCGGCTGGCTCCGTACCGTCTCCGACCGGCTGCCGACCCCGGCGGAACGAGCCCTCAATGACGCCGCCCGCTCCCGGGCCCCGTTCAGGGTCTCGTCTCGGTCGGAGCCGCAGGAACGCTGGCGCGGTAGACGAGCACCAGCGATCCGGATACGATCACCGCGGCCCCGAGGAGCGATCCCCACAGCGCGGGCTCCGGCCGGGGCAGAAGGAGACCGAGTCCCGTCACCACAATAACGGCGGGTGCAACGAACAGCGCGAGCCAGCGCAGCGTATGCCGCCGGTCGCTGAACGTTGGCGCATGCGGGGACGAGGGCGAACCGGCGAGCCGGGGGCTCCGCAGGTCGAAGAAGCCGAACTTCCCGCAGAGGGGACAGCGCATGTACCGTCGTCCGCCGAGCCGGAGCGCCGAGACCGACGCCCCCGGAATGTAATCGTAGTTGAACGACCGGCCGCACGCCGGGCACTCCAGGGGGAGCGTGGGGGGGGTCACGAGGGCTCCCCTCCGTTGGGCAAGGATTCGGGCGAGGGAGAAGGGGAGCGGACCTCCGCGGCCGCCGGCGCGAAGAGCGGTCCTCCGGAGTCGCTCTCGGACGGCAGGTCGAAGAAGTCCCGCAGCACCCGACGGGTGAACCCCCAGACGATGTGGCCCTCGAAATAGCTCGCCGGGTGCTCCGCGCGGGCCGGCTCCGCCCCGTGCCGATACGGCTGGGGAGGGTCGAGGTGGCTCTTGGGGAACCAAAACACATGGGCGACCTCCCGCGGGTTGTGGACCCGCGGCGCTGGGGCGGAGCTCCCGAGCTCGCCCACGAAGACGCCGACCTTCAGGCCGAACCGGGGCGCCGGTTGCACGCGGACGAACCGTACCGCGCCGGTGAGGTCGGACTCGGTCAACCCGACCTCCTCCTCCAGCTCTCGGGCGGCGGTCGCGCGCAGGCTGCCGTCCGCGCCCTCGACGCGGCCGCCCGGCAGGGCGACCTGACCGGACGCGGGGTCGGTGGGGCTCTTGGTCCGCTCGATTAAGAGGACCTCGGTCTCCTGGGTCCCGTCGCGAAGGACGAGGGTCACCGCCGCCCCGGCGCTCGACACCGGGGGCTCGAGGACCGTGTATCTCGAGACCCAGTCGCCCGCGCTCCGGGAGCGCCGGGCCCGCTCAGGACTGCCAGTCGTACGAGACCTTCCCCTGGACGACCGACCGGTCCGTCGGATGCTCCGAACCGGTGCCGACCAACCGCTCGAGCGCGGCGACCCGGCGCCGGAGTTCCGCCAGCTCCTGCCGTAGCTGGGTGATCTGCGCCAGGAGGTCGGGGACGGAAGGGGCCGCCATCGGTCTGGAATCGATGGGTGGGAAGATAAGCTTCCGGTCGGAACCCGTCTCATGCCACCGTCGGGGCCTCGACCGAGCGGACGAACCCCTCGATCGCGTCGGCGGTCTCGCTCGGCCGCTCCAACGGGACCATATGCCCGGTCTGCGGCAGGATGCGGATCTGCGCCCGGGGGATCGACTGACGAAGGATGCGCCCGTGGGCGGGGTCGATGACGGCGTCGTCCATCCCCTGCACGATGAGCACGGGAACGGTCAGGGTGGCGATCCGGCTCCGCTCGTCGAACCGGTCGGCGGCCCGCGTCCACGCGGTCGCCGGGCGCAGGTCCCGCTGGGCGATCCCGTCCCGAACGCGGTCGGCCAGGTCGAGGTGCGCTTCGATCCAGTCGGGGTAGTACAGGTCCTTGAGGAGCCGGAGGGCGTACGCGTCGGGCCCCTCCTTCGCGTACGTCTCGATGAACCGGTCGGTGATCGACCGGGTGTGCGAGTCGGTGTACGCCGCGCCGCTGATCATCGTCAGGCTCCGGACCCGTTCCGGGCGGTCGAGCGCGGCCCGAAGCGCGAGAAACGCGCCTCCGCTCAGCCCGACCCAGTGCGCGGCCCGGACGTGCTTTCCGTCCAGGAGGGCAAGCACGTCGGCGAGCAGCTCTTCGAAGGTGAACAGGGAGCCCGGGGGCGCCGGCGTGCGCCCGTGCCCCCGCAGGTCGGGAGCGATGACGCGGAACGACTTCGCGAGCGTTGGAGCGATCCCGTTCCACACCGTCCGGTCGCCTCCCACGCCGTGCAGGAGCAGGACGACCGGCCCGGTCCCCTCGTCGTGGGCATCGAGCGGGGTGGGCGAAGGGACCGCGGCGGCCATCGCGCCGCCGGGGTCCGTCGCCTCTTTACCTCTGCGCGCGCCTCCTACGAGCCCCTAAATAGGACGGGCGGGCTGGATCGGGCGCGATGGCGCGCGGCGTGATGCTGATGAGCGGGGGGATCGACTCGCCGGTCGCGCTCAACTACCTTCTGCGCCAGGGCCACGAGCTGCTCGCGGTGCACCTCGACAACCGTCCGTTCACCGACGACTCGCCGCTGGGGAAGGTCGTCGACCACCTCACGCTGCTGCGCGAGCGGTATCGCCAGCCGATCCCGATGTACGTCCTGCCGCACGGTCCGACCCAGGTGAACCTGATGCGGAACACCGACCGGCACGTCGGCTGCGTGCTCTGCCGTCGGTTCATGTGGCGCTCGGCCGAGCGGATCGCGGAGCGGGAGGGGGCGACGTTCCTGGCGACGGGCGAGGCGCTCGGACAGGTCGCGTCGCAGACGCTCTCGAACATGCGCAGCGCGACCGCGTCGGTGAAGCTCCCCATCGTTAGACCGCTCATCGGGTTCGACAAGCAGGAGATCGAGGCCGTGGCGAAGGAGATCGGAACGTACGAGATCTCGACCCGCCCGGGGGTCTGCTGCCAGGCGGTCCCCGACAAGCCGGCGACGCGGTCCAACCTGGTCCAGATCCTCCAGGAAGAGGAGCGGCTCGACGTCGAGCAGATGATCGACGACTGCGTGCGGAAGGCCGTGATCCTGTAATCGGGAGCGCTCCCCTCCTCCCCGCCGTTCTCGTGAAGTCAGACCCCCCGGGAAGAAGTCGGGGCGGAATCCGGTCGCTCCTCCACCTCCCTCGCCCGTCGTAGCGGCGAACTTGCTTCCCTCGTGGGCGAGCGAAGGGTCTATCTAGGGGTCCTATTCATGCCTCGGGCGACGTTATGGCGTACCAACAGAGTCCGATGGCAGCGGGCATGGAACCCCCTGAGGCACAGACGATCAAATCGATGCTCCACATCGCGAGGATTCTCGCGATCGTTCTCGGAGTCATCGTTCTGCTCGGCGGCCTGGCGTACGCAGCGTGGATCGCGTATCTCTCGAGCGTCTGCTCGACCTACATTGGATTCGACCCGTACTGCGGCGCGGCGATCACCGCCGCCCTGCTCCCGGCCATCTATCTGGTCCTCTGGGGGATCGTCGCGATCGTCGTCTACATGCAGATGAAGTCGATCGAGTCGAAGGTCAACTCCCACCAGTACGAGTCGGCGAAGTCCCAGACGTTGATCTGGATGATCCTCGGCTTCATCTTCGGAATCATCCTGGGCGTCATCCTCCTGATCGCCTACCTGAAGTTCGACCCCCTGATCACCTGGCAGCGGAACCAGGGCGGGATGCCCCCCGCGTACGGCATGCCCCCGGCGGCGGCGTCGGCTCCCGCTCCGATGGCGGCCGGGCAGAAGTTCTGCTCATCCTGCGGTGCCGCCAACGCGGCCGGAACGGCGTTCTGCTCCAAGTGCGGGGCGGCGCTGGCCGCCTGATCGGCCAGCCGGCTCACGGTAGTAGGGGGCGGTCGCGGGGGCCTACGCCTCTCGCCTGCCGACCGCAGGGCCTGTGAGCCCCGATTCGGATGCCGGGTCCCGCGCGGGGTACCGGACCCTGCGCCTCTGCTCGGGCGGGGGCGGGTTCGAGGCGATACGCCTATCGGAAGGTCGTCTGGACCTCCCTACGATCCGCCGGAAGCTGGAAGCCGGGGGGATCCCGACCGTCGATGCTCGGGTGATGCTGATCGCGACCCTGGAGGCCGAAGTCACGATCTCCGTGGCGGGCCGGGTCCTGATCAAGACCGCGGACCCCTCCCTCGCCGCCCGGGTCTTCGACCGGGTCCACCCCTTCCTCTCCGCGGAGCCGGACCCCGCCCGTCCCGGTCGTTCCCTCTCCCGTTCAGGTTAAGCCCGAGCGACCGGTTGATGGGCCGGGGGGCCGGATGCGGGAGGTCTGGGTCGTCGGAGCGAGTTCGAACCGCTTCGGCAAGATGGCCGAGTCCGCCCGCGAGGCCGCCACGCGCGTCTCGATGGACGCGATTCGACAGTCGGGCCTCTCCCCTCACGACATCCAGCACACGTTCGTCGCGAACTGCTTCGGCCTCGCCGAGCACCAGGCGCACGTAGGGCCTCTCATCAACAACGGGCTCGGGATCCCGGAGGTCCCCTCGGTGACGCTCGAATCGGCGTGCTCGTCGTCGAGCGCCGCGCTCCACGAGGCGTTCGTCCACGTGGCGGGCGGATTCGCGGACGCCGCGCTCGTGGTCGGCGCCGAGCGGCTATCGCATCTCGATACGCTCAGTGCGACCAGCTACTTTGCCATCGCCGCCGACTACGCGTTCGAGACGAAGAACGGGGCGACGTTCCCGGGGCTGTACGCGACGCTGGCGAGCGCGTACTCGAAGGAGTTCGCGACCAGGCCCGAGATGTTCGGGGCGATCGCGATCAAGAACCACGCGAACGCCGCCCGCAACCCCCACGCCCACTTCCAGCGGGAGCTCGCGATGAGCACCTACCTCGCCTCCCCGATGATCGCCTCGCCGCTGCGCCTCTACGACTGCTGCCCGTTCTCCGACGGCGCCGCGGCCGTCGTCGTCGCCGCCAAGGAGTTCATGAAATCCCCGGTCACCGAGCCCCTCGTGGTGCGCGCCTCCGCCCGGGCCGGCGCGGTCACCGACATGCAGGACCGGCCCGACCTTCTGGGGCTCCCGTCCACGCGGCTCGCCGCCGACAAGGCGTTCCGGCAGGCCGGCATCGAACGTTCGAAGGTCGACTTCCTCGAGGTCCACGACTGCTTCACCATCGCCGAGGCGCTGGCGCTCGAGGACCTCGGGTTCGTTCCGAAGGGGACCGGGGCGCACCAGGCGGCGGAGGGTGTGACCGCCCGGGACGGTCGCCTGCCGGTGAACCCGTCCGGCGGCCTGAAGGCGAAGGGCCATCCGGTGAGCGCGACGGGCGCGTCCCAGGTCGTCGAGGTGTTCGAGCAGTTCAACGGGCTCGCGAAGGGCCGGGAAGTGCCCCGCACCGAGACGGCGCTCACGCACAATGTCGGGGCGACCGGCGGCTCCTGTTCCGTCCACATCTTCTCCCGCCGCTGAAGGAGGGATGGCCCGCGTCCGACCTCGGTGCCGCCGCGCCCCACTCGATCCAGGAGTTCGTGCGGGGCTACGAGGAAGGCTCGGTCCTCCGCGGCTTCCGGTGCGCGGCGTGCGGCCACCTGACGGCGACCTGGGGCGTCGCCTGCTCGCGGTGCGGCGCGGCCCGCCTCGAGGAAGCGACGCTCTCGACCGCCGGCCGCATCGTCGCCTTCACGGTCCTGAGCGTCCCGGGCGATGAGTTCGTCAACGACGCCCCGTACGCGTACGTCGTCGTCGAGCTCGATGGCGGCGGCCGGATCACGGGCTGGATGCCGACCGTTCACGCCGAGCGCGACGTCGCCGTCGGGGACCGGGTCCGTTTCTCCCCGGGGTACAAGCCCGGGGTCCAGTTCGCGAAGGAATCGGCGGCGCCGGGCGGAGGCTGAACCGCGTGGCGGCGGTGGGGGCAGACTCCGCCGAACGTCCTTGGCTCGCGAAGTATCCGGCGGGCGTCCCGCCCCTCGTGGAGATTCCCCCCAAGCTCCTCACGGAACTGATCGGTGAGAGCGCCGCTCGCTGGGCGGACCGGACGGCGTTCGTCTTCTACGGTGCCCGCTGGAGCTACGCGCGGTTCTGGCAGGAGAGCGAGCGGTTCGCCGCGGCGCTCGCGCGCGAAGGGGTCGGTCCCGGCGACCGCGTCGCCCTGTATCTGCCGAACGTCCCGGCGCATCCGATCGCGCTCTTCGGGATCCTCCGGCTCGGGGCGGTCGCCGTCCAGATCAGCCCGCTCTACCTCGGCCAGGACCTCGGCCGACTGCTGGACGACTCCACGCCGAAGGCGCTGGTCACCCTCGAGATCCTGTACCCGAACCTCGAGAAGCTCGCCCCGCGACGAACGGTCCCGCTCGTCTACGTCGCCCGCCTCCGGGAGTTCTACCCGTACCCCAAACGCCTCTTCGTGAACCTCGTCCTGCGCCGCCAGCATCGATCCACCCGCTTTCCGAACGGGTCGTCGATACGCCGCTGGTCGGAGGCCGTGCGCACCCCCGGCGTCGCCCCGACCTGGACCGGGGACCCCGCGACGACCGTCGCGGTCCTTCAGTACACGGGAGGGACCACCGGGCTCCCGAAGGCCGCGATGCTGACGCATCGCAACCTCGTCGCGAACCTGACTCAGGGGAACACGTGGAACACGACGCGCGAGTCCGGCCGGGAAGTGATCCTCGCCTCCATCCCGCTCTTCCACGTCTACGGTCTCACGGTGGCCCTCCTGATGGGGCTCGCCGACGGGGCGACGATCGTCCTGCAGACCCGGCCGGACGTCCCGGAGCTGCTTCGCCTCCTCGACCGATACCGACCCACGCAGTTCCCGGGGGTCCCCGCGCTGTACCAGGCGTTCCTGCAGCGCCCCGACCTCGGAAAGTACCGGCTTCGCTCGATCAAGTACTGTCTCAGCGGCTCGGCCCCCCTGCCGGTCGAGGTCGCCCTGAAGTTCGAGGCGCTCACCGGCGCGCGCCTCATCGAGGGATACGGGCTCAGCGAAACCTCTCCCGTGACGCACGCCAACCCCGTGGGAGGAGAGCGCCGGGTCGGGTCGGTCGGGCTCCCGTTCCCGAGTACCGACCAGAAGGTGGTGGACGACACCGGCCGTGCGCTCCCGTCCGGCGAGATCGGCGAGCTCGCCGTGCGGGGGCCGCAGGTGATGCAGGGGTACTACCACCAGCCCGAGGAGACCGCCCGCGTGCTCCGCGAGGGGTGGTTCCTGACGGGCGACATCGCGCGGATCGACGCGGACGGCTACGCGTACATCGTCGACCGCAAGAAGGACATGATCAACGTCGGAGGCATGAAGGTCTACCCGCGCGAGGTCGAGGAGGTCCTCTTCCAGCACCCGGGAGTGGCGGACGCCGCGGTCGTCGGCGTTCCGGACCCGGCGCTCGGGGAGGTCGCGAAAGCGTTCGTCGTGCGCCGGGCCGGGGCGACCGTGACCGACGCGGACCTGATCGCGTTCGTGCGCGAGCGGATCGCCCACTACAAGGCGCCGCGGACGGTGGAGTTCCGCGATGCCCTTCCGCGAAGCGGTCTGCAGAAGGTGCTGCGGCGGTCGCTGCGCGAGGCGCCGGCTTCGAGCCCGGCCGCTACAGCCCCCGCGCGATGAGATCGCGCGCGATCACGAGCCGCTGGATCTCGTTCGTTCCCTCGAAGATCTCGCTGATCCGGGCGTCGCGGTACGCCCGCTCGATCGGGGTCCCCCGGATGTATCCCAGGCCACCGTGGATCTGCAGCGCCTCGTCCACGACCTCGCTTGCCCACTCGGAGGCGAGGCACTTCACGATCGCCGCCTCCCGGGTCTTCTCCTGGCGCTCGAGCCGGCCCCAGCGATGCGGGTCGGCGCCCATGCGGTCCTGGTGAGCGGCGGCGTGGTAGACGAGGAAGCGGAGTGCTTCGGCCTTCATCGCCATGTCGGCGAGCTTGAACTGGATCGCCTGATGCTCGACGATCGGGAGCCCGAACTGCGTCCGGTTCTTCGCGAAGTCGAGCGCGGCGGTCGTCGCCGCCTCGATCCCGCCGAGCGACGCCGCGCCCAGCGACACGCGTCCGACGTCGAGGGCGGTCATCGCGACGTGGAACCCCTTGCCGACTTCGCCCAGCACGCACTCCGGGCCGACGGCGACGTGGTCGAGGATCAGCTCCGCGGTCGAGGTCCCGTGCAATCCCATCTTCTTCTCGCAGCGGCCGACGCGGAATCCGGGGAGGCCGGCGTCGACGACGAACGCGGTGACGCCGCCGTTCGGTCCGAGCTTGAGGTCGTTGGCGGCCATCACGACGATCGAGTCCGCTTCCCGTCCGTTCGACACGTAGATCTTGTTGCCCGTGAGGACCCACCCGTCGCCCTGCTTCTCGGCCACGGTGCGCAGCGCGCCCGAATCGCTCCCGGAGCCGGGTTCGGTCAGGCTGAAGGCGAGGAGCTTCTCCCCCCTCGCCGCCGGCACGAGCCACCGTCGCTTCTGCTCTTCGGAGCCGTAGCTGAGGAGCGGGGTCGTGCCGAGCGAGGTGTGGGCGCCGACGATCGTGCCGTGCGACGCGTCGACCTTCCCCAGCTCCTCGAGAAAGAGGCAGTAGCCGACCTTCCCGAGCCCGAGTCCCCCGTACTCCTCGGGGATCGGGATGCCGAAGTACCCCTCCTCCTGCATCCGCCGGACGCTCGCGCGCGGGAACTCCTCGGATTCGTCCATCGCCGGGACGATCGGGGCGACTTCCTTCGCGAGGAAGGCGCGCGCGGCCGCGCGGAACGCCTCCTGGTCCGGAGTGAACGAGAAGTCGATCCCCACCGTCACTCCCCCCGGAACTTCGGCGGGCGGTGCTCCGCGAACGCGGCGATCCCCTCGAGGAGGTCGGCGCTCGCCATCACCTCGGAGCGGAACAGCTCGAGTTCGAGGGCGGTCCCGTCCGCGAGCGGCCGCTCCGCCCCCTCGACGATCGCCCGCTTCGCCGCGCGGACCGCTTTCGGCGCGCGCTGGCCGATCGTGTGGGCGAGGTCGCGCGCGGCGCGGAGCTCCTGGCCGGCGGGGACGACCTTGTTGACGAGGCCGATCCGCAGCGCTTCAATTGACGGGATCATCGCCCCGGTGAAGATCAGCTCCTTCGCCTTCGAGGCTCCGACGGCGCGAGGCAGCCGCTGGGTTCCCCCGTACGCGGGCATCAGGCCGTAGTTCACCTCGGGTGCGCCGAGCTTCGCCGATTCCCCCGCGATGCGCAGATCGCAGGCGAGGGCGAGCTCGAGGCCGCCGCCCAGAGCGAGCCCGTTGATCGAGGCGATGACCGGCACCGGCAGCGCGGCGATCCGAGCGAACAGCGCCTGGCCGGAGCGGGCGATCTCGGGCGCCTGCGCCAGGTCGAGCGTCGCCATCTCCTTGAGGTCGGCGCCCGCGCTGAAGTACTGCCCGTCGCCGGTGACGACCACGGCCCGCAGGCCCGGAGACTTCGCGAGCGCGTCGACGTGGACGGAGAGCTCTGCGAGGAGCGCGGTCGAGAGCGCATTGACGGGCGGGTTTTTCAGGACCAGGATCTCGACGCCGTCGTCCTCGCTCTTCCGGACCACCCGCTCCGCGACCGCCATCGACGCCTGCCCCGTACCCGGACGCGCGGTCGGGCACTTAATGGGGTGCGCCCCGCCGGGCCGCCCCGGACGGTGGTGGGGCGGTATGTACGGCGGGTGGGTGGCGGCCCGATGGCCGGCCGCGAGCTCCTCTCCCTCTCGCTCTACTCGCTGCTCGCGAGCAACCGTGGCGGCCTGTTCATCGTCTACCTGCCGCTCTACCTGGTCGAGCTGAAGGGCGCCTCCCTGCCGGCCGCGCTCGCCGTCCTCTCGCTCGCCTACGTCCCCGCGAGCCTGATCGGGCCGTGGGTCGGGCGCCTCTCCGACCGCGCGGGCCGGCGTCGCCCGTTCCTGATCGCGGGGGAGGCCGCGGCGTTCCCGCTGTTCTTCGCCATCCTGTTCGCCCCGGGATACGTCCTCGCCGGGGGGCTGTTCATCGCCGCCGAGCTGGCCCTCGCGATCGGCGGTCCCGCCTACTCCGCGTACGTCGCCGACGTCACGCGCCACGACGAACGAGGGTACGGCTACGGGCTGCTCAACGCCACCTCGAGCGCCGGCGGGATCGTCGGCTTCGCCCTCGCCGGGACCGTGACGTACCTCTACGGGCTCGGGGCGCTGTTCCCGTTCGTCGTCGTCGTGATGGTCGGGACCCTCTCGGTCGTCGTCCTGCTCGTCCCCGAGGTGAAGGTCCCCCCTTCCCCCCGGGTCCACCGTCCGTTCCGGGAAGCGAAGCCCGTGGTCACTTTCTCGCTCGCCGTGTCGATCCGCGCGATCGGGAGCGGCGCGATCGCCACGTTCTACGGCTACTACGCCGCGACGCTCGGAGCGAACGACCTCGAGATCGGACTGATCGCCATCGCCGGCCTCGCGACCGCGGCCGTCGTCTCCCTGCCGCTCGGCCGGATGATCGACCGGCGCGGGGAGATCCGCGGGATCTGGTACGGGACGCTGCTGACCCTCGGGTCGATTGGGATCTTCCTCGGCGCCCGCGCCTGGTGGGAGACCGTCCCCGCCCAGGCGGTCCGAAACGCGGGCCTTGCCCTGGTCGGACCCGGGATGCAGACGTGGGTCGCTCGGATCGCCCCGCCCGGCCGGCGCGCCGAGGACATGGGGATCTTCACGCTCATCAACTCCTCCCTCTGGAGCATCGGTCCGCTCGTTGGAGCGCTCGCGATCCTCGTCGGCGGCTACCTCGGGCTGTTCGCGATGGCGATCGCGACGACCGTCGTCTCGTTGGTGGTGATGGAGTTCCTCTACGGCGAGATGGGGATCCGCGCCCGTCTCCACCCTCCCGACTCCGCCGCGCCGCCGTGACGGGGCGCGCGTCGCGCACCCTCTTATAGCGAGGGCTCGTCCCGCGGGCGTGCCGCGCCCGACCGCCTTCGCCGACGCGAACGCGTCGTACGGGGACGCCGAGTTCGCGGTCCTGGGCGTGCCGTTCGACCGGACGACGTCGTTCCGGCCCGGGGCGCGCTTCGGGCCCGACGCGATCCGCCAGCACTCCTGGAACTTCGAGTCGTTCGACCTCGAGACCGGCGTCGACCTCTCGGAGGTCCCGATCCACGACCTCGGCAACACCGAGGAGTTCGGGGCGGCCGAGGAGATGGTGCGGTCGGTGCGCGAGGAGATCCGGCCGATCTACCGGGACGGGAAGATCCCGATCGTCCTCGGAGGCGACCACGCCTGCGCGCCGCCGTCGGTCGAGGCGTACCCGGACGGCGCGCCGAGCCTGGGCGTGCTGTACCTCGACGCCCACATGGACTTCCGGTCGAGCTACCTCGGGGACGCCCGGAGCCACGCCTGCTCCTCCCGCCGGATGCTCGAGAAGGTCGGCGCGCGCAACATCGTCGTCCTCGGCGTCCGGTCGGTCTCCCGCGAGGAGATGGACGACAACAAGACGCTCGGCATGTCCTACGTCTCGGCGCACGACATCGCGCGCGACGGGATCCAGGCGGCGGTCCACCAGGCGCTCAACATGCTGAAGACCGAGCGGCTCTACATCTCCCTCGACATCGATGCGGTCGATCCGGCGTACGCCGGTGGGACCGGGACCCCGGAGCCGTTCGGGCTCACGCCCCGGGACGTGAAGTTCGTGATCGACCAGGCGGCCCCCCGGCTCGCCGGGATCGACATCATGGAGGTCAGCCCCCACTACGACCAGGGGTCCACGAGCCTCCTCGCCGCCCGCCTCGCCCGCGAGGCGATCGTCCGGATCGTCGCGGCGCGTCGGGGCCGGTAGCCTCCGCGGGCGACGATGGACGACGAACCGCCGGCGGGACGCGCCGTCTCCCGGGGCGCCGAGGCGTCGCTGCGGGCGGTCGACTGGTGGGGGTTCCCCGCGCTGCTCAAGGAGCGGGACCCGAAGAACTACCGGCCGAAGAAGCTCGACGACCGCCTGCGGCGGGAGCGCACGCGGACCGAGGTGCGATTGCTGGTCGACGCGCGGCGTCTCGGCGTGCGCACGCCCCTCGTCTACGACGTCGACCTCGACCGCCACCGGATCCTCCTCGAGGAGCTGCCGGGTCCGACCCTCAAGCAGCTGCTCGAGGACGGAGCCCTCGGCCCGGACGTGCTGGTCGGTGCCGTCCGCGCGTTCGGCGTGTCGCTCGGAAAGCTCCACGCGGGCGGGATCGCCCACGGCGACCTCACGAGCTCGAACGTCCTCTTCCCCGACGGCCCGTCCGGCGCTCCGGCGTTCCTCGACCTTTCGATGGGGACGCGCAGCCCCGGGGTCGAGGAGCTGGGGATCGACCTCCACCTCGTGGAGGAGGACCTGAAGGCGCTCTCGCCCCGGGCGTCGGCGCTCGTCCGCGCGTTCCTGGAAGGGTACGACGAGGGGAACCCGCGCGGGGCGAAGGACGTCCGGGCCCGGGCGAAGCAGATCCGGGGCCGGGTCCGGTACGCGTAGCGGGGGACCCTACGCCGCGCGGTGGATCCGCGCGAGGCCCGCGGAGAGCGCCGCGGGGAGTTCCTCGAGCAGGTCGGTCGCGACGAGACCGAAGCTCTTCCGGGAGGCGGCGAGGATCCCCGCCTCGCCCGTCCAGTACGTGCCGAGCCGGGCCGCCGAGAGCGCGGGGAGCCCCTGTCCGAGCAGCGAGACGATCGCGCCGGCGAGGACGTCCCCGACCCCGGCGACCGTCATCGCCGGGTGGTGGTGTCGGTTCTCCACGAGGGTCTCCCCGTCGGTCAGGAGATCCGGGTCCCCCTTGACGACGAGGAACAGCCGTCGGTCCGCCGCGAGCGCGCGCGCCGACTCGATGCGAGCGGCGAGCCCGCTCGGCTCGCGGCCGACGAGCCGCGCGAACTCTCCCGCGTTCGGGGTCGCGAGCGGCCGGCCCGCGCCGTCCGGAAGGTTCCACTCCCCCCCGCTCGGCAGCGCCCCGAGCCCGTCCGCGTCGACGAGCGTCGGTGCGATCCGCGCGAGGCCCGGGATCAGCTCGGCCAGCGCGGAGAGCGTCTCGGGGTGCGCCCCGGCACCCATCCCGACGGCCACGGCCCGGGGGGGCGCCGCCCGAAGGTAGTCCAGGATCTCGCCGACGTCCGTCGGTCGGAAGTGCTCCCCACCGAACGGACGGACGACCAGGTTCGGGGAGAACGCCTGGATCCGCTCGGCGGCGCCGGCCGGGGCGAGGATCGTGGCACGCTCGGCCCCGGTCCGGAGCGCGGCGAGGCCGGCGAGCGCCGGCGCTCCCGAGTACGGGCCGCCGCCGACGATCACGATGCGCGCGGTCCGACCCCGGTCGGATCGGCCGGTGGGAGCCCGGAAGAAGGCGAACTCGCCGGGGCCGGTCCGTCGCCACGCCTCGACCGGGATGCCGATATCCCGCACGGAGACGGTGCCGGCGGTCGCCGCGTCCAGCTCGGCCTTCGGAGCGGTCAGGGTGACGGTCCAGGAGGGGCGCAGCCCCTCGACCGGGTCGCGGGTCCCCGTCGGAAGGTCGACCGAGAGCACGGGGGCCTTCGACGCGCGGATCGCCCGGACCGCCTCGAGGATCGGGGGCCGCAGGTGTTCGGATTGACCGGTGCCGAGGAGCGCGTCCACCACGAGAGGCATCGTCGCGAGATCCTCGGGTCGGGGGATCCGGAGGTGGACGGGGAGTCGTCGCTCGATCCGCTCGAAGCAGCGCCGGGCGGAGCGCGATCGGATCTCGGACGGTGGGTGGACGAGCCAGATCTCCGGCGAGAAACCCCACTGCTGCAGATAGAAGGCGGCGCAGGTCCCGTCCCCGCCGTTGTTCCCCGTGGAGGCGACGACAGCGACCCGGGCGGGAGGCGGAGGAAGATGGCGGGCCGCCTCCTCGGCGACCGCGCGCCCCGCGTTCTCCATCAGCGTGTCGAGCGTGACCCCGAGCGCGACCGCGTTGAGCTCGGCGACCGCCATCTCCTCGGCGGTGAGCGGGCGGGGGGAAGCGACCCACACGGGAGGCTCCCTACGTCGTCGTCGCAGGGGTCTCTTCGGCCGGAGCCTCGGGGGTCGAGAAGAGATTCATGGACGCGGGCAGAAGGTTCCGCCGCGCCAGGTACTGGGCCTGCGTGCGGCTGTAGCGGAACAGGATGTCCGTCTTCCCCTCCTGGAATCCCCAGGGGCGGAGGATGAGCAGATCCCCCTCGCGGATCCACATCTTCTTCTTCATCTTCCCGGTGATCCGTCCCATCCGCGAGACGTTGTCCTCGCACATGACCCGGATCCGGGCCGCCCCGAGCAGCTGGCTCGCGATGCCGAACACCTCCCCGCGGTTGCGCCGCGGGAGCGGCAGACGCCCGACCTCCTGGCCCCCCTCGACGATCTCGACCGTGGGGCTCGGTTCCGCCGGCTCCGGCTCGGGAGCGGGGTCGGCGGTGGGCGGGGGATTCTCGGGCACGGCGTAGAGAGCCGAAGAGAGTATTTCAGGTGGCCGCCCGCCGAGGGAAAACCTTCTCCGGGTTCTCTTCCAGCACCTGGCGCTGGAGCGCCTCGGGCAGGGGGAGCGCGCGGAACCGCGTCACGTTGGCGCCGAGGTCCTTCACGCCCGGCCCGGGCCAGTCCGTCCCGAACAGCACCTTGTCGCCCAGGCGCGGGAGCTTCGGGAAGTACTCGAGCAGGAGGGCCGGCGGGATCCCCGACACTTCGAGCCAGACGTTGGGAAAGCGCCGGGCGAGGAACACCGCGGTCTCGTTCCAGAGCGGTCGGCCGCCGTGGGCGAGGACGATGGTGAGATCGGGAAAGTCGAGCGCCACGTCCTCGACGTACAGCGGGTCGCCGAACTTGTTGCGGGCGCGGGGAAAGACCGACGTCCCCGTGTGGAAGATCACCGGGATCCGTTCGCGGGCGCAGGCGCCGTAGATCTCCCGGAGCGCGGGGAGGCTGCCGTCGGTGTAGGCGTTGGGACGAAACAGCTGGTGGGGCGGATGGAGCTTCAGCGCCCGGATGCCGAGGTCGTGGACGAGCCGGTGAACCTCGGCCCGCGGGTCGGGGTGATCCGGGCGGATCCCTCCGGCCGCGATCAGCCGCACCGGGTCCTCGCGGACGTACTGGCTCACGAAGTCGTTCGCCGCCTCGGTGTAGCCGATCACCTCCGGGGCGACGTAGTTGATGAGCACCGCCCGCTCGATCCCGGCGGCGTCCATCCGGGCGAGCAGGCGCTTCGGCTCCCGGACGATCCGGGACGTCTCCGCGTCGAGCCCCTCCAGGAGGCGGACGGCGTCCGGCCGCATCTCCCAGAGCGGGTTCACGTGCACGTGGCAGTCGGTGACGC
Source organism: Thermoplasmata archaeon (assembly GCA_035499455.1). GTDB lineage: Archaea > Thermoplasmatota > Thermoplasmata > Lutacidiplasmatales > UBA184 > Lutacidiplasma. Next base: position 202,347 of record DATJYS010000007.1, read on the forward strand.
CCATCGGCCTCCCGGACGGAGCGCCGAATATAAGCGGCGGTCCGGCCGCCCGCTCGGGGCGAGCATTTATCTCTCGAACCGAGACTCCCCGCCCGATGGCGACGACGTCCGCCCCGCGGAAGATGCCCCGGCTGCTGAAGGCGACGTACCTTGCCGACCAGGAGTATCTCTTCGAGGAGACGCGGGCGACCGCGCTGTTCTACTTCCCGGGGCCGATCGTCTACCTCCTCGTCGTCGGATTCTTCGCCGGGATCACCGAGGCCGCTCGGCGCCACTGGTCGGCGCTTCAGATCGGCTGGTGGACGACGCACGTCGTCGACAAGCTTCCGAAGGGGGACCGCGCCTACCTCTCCTACTTCTTCGACCTCCTCTTCGTGATCGGCCTCCTGTTCCTCCTCGTCCGCTACCTGCGCTGGGTCAGCACGGTCTACGCCGTCACGAACCGCCGGGTCATCGTCCAGAAGGGGATCCTGAGCCGGGACTTCGACGAGATCCCGGTCGTCCAGGTCCGCGGGGTCGACGTCCACCAGTCGATCGGCGACCGGATGCTCGGCTTCGGCTCGGTCCGCGTGAGCTCGGAGGGCGGGAGCCGCCTCGGCAACGAGGACTGGAAGGGGATCCCGAAGCCGTTCCGGTTCCAGAAGCTGATCGAGGACGCCGCGCAGGGCTCGAGCCCGGTGCCGCCGCGCTAAGCGTTCGGCCCCGCGGGCGCTCCGTCGTCGTTTCTCACCGCGCGCGCACCGTTAAATCCGCCCGTCCGCCTCGAGGCGGCTGCGGATGGGCGACGACTTCGACGTCATCGTGGTCGGCGCCGGGATGGCGGGCGCCGCCGCCGCGCTCCGCCTCGCCCAGGGGAAGGCGAACGTCCTCCTGCTCGAGCGAGGCGCCGAGCCGGGCGCGAAGAACCTCTCGGGCGGGGTCCTCTGGGGGAACGATCTTGCGCGGGTCCTCCCCGACTGGCAGCAGGCGATGCCGGTCGAGCGGCACGTCGTCCGCAAGCGGTTCGGCGTCCTGACCCCGAGCTCTGCGGTGTCGTTCGACCTCGAGGAGGGCCGCTGGAGGAACGCCCCGCACGTCGCCCACACGGTGCTGCGCGCGCGCACGGACGCCTGGCTCGTCCAGCAGGCCGAGGCGGCGGGAGCGACCGTCGTCTCCTCCGTCCCCGTCGATCGCCTCAACTGGGAGGGGCGCCGGGTCCACGGCATCGTCCAGGGCGGGGAAACGATGACCGCCCCCGTGACGATCCTCGCGGACGGAGCGAACTCCCGGCTCGCGCTCGGCACGCCGATCCGGCCCAGTCCCCGGCTCAGCGGGGAAGCGACCGAGCTCGGGATCAAGGAGCTGTACCGCCTCGACCCGGCGACGATCGAGGACCGATTCGGGGTCGGCCCCGGGGAGGCGCACGTGGAAGAGTGGGTCACGGGGATCTTCTCGCCCGGGGTGATGGGCGGAGGGTTCGTCTACACGAACCGGGACACCGTCTCGGTCGGGCTGATCGTGCAGATCGGTTCGCTGTTCGGAACGAAGGTCCCGTCGCACGAGCTGATCGAGCAGTTCAAGGCGCACCCGACGATCGCGGCCCGCCTGCGGGGCGCCGAGCTCGTCGAGTACGGCGCCAAGCTGATCAGCTCCGGCTGGGCGAGTCGGCCGGCGGCGTTCCACGGCGACGGATGGATGGTGGCCGGGGACGCCGCCGGGTTCGTCTTCTCGAACGGGCTCGTCATCCAGGGGATGAACTACGCCGTGCGCAGCGGGCTCGAGGCGGCGGAGACCGCGCTGGCCGCCCGCGCCTCGGGCGGGGCGGCCTCCGACCGGCTCGCCGAGTACGACCGACGGCTCGAGTCGACCGGCATCCTTCCGGATTTCCGGGACTTCGAGCGGATGGACCGGGTCAAGTGGAACCCCCGGTTCTACACGGCCTACCCGAAGTTCGCCGAGGAGCTGATGCGCTCCCTGCTGGGCGGGAGCGAGGGGAAGAAGCGGCCCGTGCGGGCGCTTTTGCGCGAGGCGCAGCGCGCGGCCGGCCTGTCGACCGCGGCGCTCGTCCGGGACGGCCTCGGGATGTGGCGCGACCTGTAGGCCGCCCCTCCGCCGCTACGTCCCGCGAGCCCGACGCACTTCCTGCGTGAGGGCCGGGACGATCTGGAAGAGGTCGCCGACGATCCCGTAGTCCGCGACCTTGAAGATCGGGGCCGAGCCGTCCGAATTGATCGCGACGATCACCCGCGAACTGACCATCCCGACGAGGTGCTGGATCGCCCCGGAGATCCCCACCGCGATGTACAGCTGGGGGGAGACGGCCCGTCCGGTTTGCCCGACCTGCAGCGAGGTAGGGCGCCAGCCCGCATCGGTGACGGCCCGGGAGGCGCCGACGGCCGCCCCGAGCGCGGTCGCGAGCTCCTCCACAAGATGGAAGTTCTCCGGCGCGCGCAGACCCCGACCGCCCGAGACGACGATCGACGCGTCCGTGAGGGAGGGACCGAGCCCGCTCGCGACGGGCTCGATCCCGGTGCGGCGCGGCGCCAGGAGCCCCGCGGGGATCTCGACCTTCGGCGCCGGCTCGACCGCCGGGTTCGTCGGGGAGGCGGGGGGAGGCTGGAACGCGTGCGGGCGGAGCGACACCACAGAGCGCGGTCCGCTGAGCCGGACCGTTTCGGTCGCCCGACCGCCAAAGACCGGGCGCCGGACGCGGAAGGCGCTCCCGTCCCGCTGGATCTCGGTCGCGCCCGAGGCGGCCGTCGCGTTCCAGCGCGCCGCGAGACGACCGGTGAGGTCGCGGCCGAACGCCGTCCCGCCGACCAGCACCAGGTCGACCTCGAGCGACTGAGCCGCCGCGGCGGCGACCACGGCGATCGCGGCCACCGGGGCGGTGTCGAGTCGAGCGTCCTCGTCGACGAGGACCCGTGAGACGCCGGCGTTCCCGAGCTCGGGGGCCGCGGATCGCGCGTGGCTCCCGACGAGGAGAACGACCACCTCTGCCGGCGTCCCGGCGAGCGTCCGGGCGACGCCGATCGTCTCGACGGTTGAAGGGAGCGCGTGCCCCTCGTGGAGCTCGCCGACCACCAGGACGGTCGGGCTCACGGGAAGACCTTCGCCTCCTCGCGGAGGAGCCGGACGAGCTTCTGGGCCGCCTCTTCGGGGGTCTGGAACTCGATCATCTTCGCCCCCGAGCGCGGAGCGGGGAGCTCGAATCGTTCGGTCACGGCCTGCGCACCCTCGGGGGCGATGGGCGGGACCCTTGCGATCGGCGCCTTGCGCGACTTGAGGATCGCGGGAAGCTTCGCCGTTCGCGGATCGTTCCACGCCTGCTGCAGCGCCACGACGCACGGGAGCGGCGACTCCCAGAGCTCCTGTCCGCTCTCGGTGGCGCGCCGGAACCGGAGCCGGGCGCTCCCGGGGTCGAAGCGGAGATCGAGCACGGCCCCGAAGTCCGGCACGCCGAGAAACTCCCCGAGCGCCGCCCCGACCAGCCCCTCTTCGTGGTCGCCCGCCTGCTTGCCGGAGAGCACGAGGTCGTGCGGGACCGCCCGGATCGCCCCGGCCAGCGTTCGCGCCACTGCGATCGGGTCGTCCGCCGTCTCCGCCGCTGCCTCGACCCAGGTCGCCTGGTCCGCTCCGAGCGCGATCGACGCCCGTAGCACCTCCTCGGAACGAGGGGCCGGTCCGCAGGCGATCGCATGAACGCGCGAGCCGGCCACGGCTTCCTTGAGGAGGAGCGCCTGCTCGAGCGCCGACTCGTCGTAGCCCGCGAGGACGAACTTCACTCCCTCGGGGTCGAGCCCCTTCCCGTCGGGACGGACCCGCAGGCGGGTCTCCGCCTCGGGGACCGGCTTTACGCAGACGACGATCTCCATCCGGCCCTCCGCCGGCCTAGGCGTATGCGCGCAGGAGCTCGCGGGCGATCACCGTGCGCTGGATCTCGTTCGCGCCCTCGTAGATCTGGGTGAGCTTGGCGTCGCGCAGGAGCTTCTCGACCGGATACTCCTTCATGTACCCATAGCCGCCGAACGTCTGGATCGCCTCGTCGGCGACGAGCAGCGCCGCGTCGGAGGCGAAGCACTTTGCGATCGACGATTCGAGCGTCCCCTTCGCGCCGCGGTCGATCGTCCACGCCGCCTGCCACGTGAGCAGGCGCGCGGCGTGCACCGCCTGGGCCATGTTCGCGAGCTTGATCTGGATCGCCTGGTGCTCGGCGATCGGCTTGCCGAACGTCTCGCGCTTGAGGGCGTAGCCCGCGGCGTGGTCGAGCGCGGCCTGGGCGATGCCGGTCGCGAGCGCGCCGATCGGCGTCCGGGTCATGTCGAGCGTCCGCATCGCGAGCGAGAACCCCTCGCCCTCCGCCCCGAGCCGGTCGGCGACCGGCACGCGCACCCTCTCGAAGCGAACCGTGCTGGTCGACGAGGCGCGGTGCCCCATCTTCTCCTCGTCCTTTCCGGGGGTGAGCCCCTCGGCGGTCCGCGGAACGAAGAACGCGGTGATCCCCCGGTGCTTCAGCGCGGGATCGAGCGTCGCGAAGACCGTGTAGAGGGAGGCGTGGGGGGCGTTCGTGATGAAGCACTTCTCGCCGTCGAGGACGTAGTGGTCCCCGTCGCGGCGCGCCCGGGTCTTGAGCCCGCCGGCGTCGCTCCCGCCGGACGGCTCGGTCAGGCAGAACGAGGCGAGGTGGTAGTCCGCGCAGAACGGGTCGAGCACCCGGTGCTTCTGCTCGTCCGTCGCCCCCAGGAGGATCGGCTCGAGGGCGAGGCAGTTCGCGATGATGGAGGTCGTCATCCCGCCGCAGGCGTAGGCGAGCTCCTCGACGATCAGGCACTGCTCGAGGACCGACAGTCCGCTCCCGCCGAAGTCGGTCGGCACGTTCAAGTTCATCAGGCCAAGGCCGTGCGCCTTCCGGTAGATCTCCTCGGGGAACCGGCCGGCCTTGTCGCACTCCGCGGCGTGCGGTGCCATCTCCGTGCGCGCGAACTTCCGAGCCATGTCGCGCAGGCTCTCTTGCTCCGGAGACAGTGAGAAATCGGGCATGCCCGAGAAACGGGCGTGCCACCGGGACCCGCTATATCACGGCTTGGGTCGGGAGGGCTTTGAAACTTAACTCTTAGTCTGAAACGAATTGCTCAAGCGTGAAACAAATGGCTACCACCGTCAGGACTCTCAACTCACATCTGTCTCGAACTGGTGACACATCTGTTTCAAGGGAACTTTCGCTACAAGGACGAAGGCCGCCGCGAACCTACCTTGCATAGTTAGTCTCAAGCGGAATGTTGGCGTCCCGTCCGCACTGATCGACGAGTTCAATGCCTAACTCATGACGAAGACATCACCACAATCGGCCGGGAGGCTCACCAAAGCGTCGCATTCTCCGGCCGATTGGAGGAAGCAGTTTAAACGGGTCTTTGAGGAGGACCAATGTTTCCCCGGGGCACTGTACGCGATTCTTCGTTCGGCGGATGCTATCCTCGGGACGAGGTTTTGCGAACGGAATGATATGCACGACCTGAATCGGCGTCTCGGCTACAAGAAGGGAAGGAGTACCCCCATATACGCGGCACTCGGGAACCCCTTCCGACACTACCTAGCGAGTTATGGCTTGCAGTATCAAGATGCCCTTGAACCGGCGAATGCGCTCCCCCATCTTCGGCAGCTAGTCGCCTCTCCAACGACCTCATTGCCCTTGGTGAGCGTCGGATTGGGTTTCACGGAGGCCGCTGACTCGAGTACCGAAGTCGTGGGGAGGCCCTCGGACGAGGACCATCTGATCGTAATCTTAGCACTCGATTCCGACAGAGTGGAATTCTTCGACCCAGCTGCACACCCCGAAGTTCATGGGGAGGTGCAAGCGGTTGAGAGCGCACCACTCGGCGTGTTCACGCGGTTCTGGGGCGGATATCATTTGGAACCCTACCTTCGGGCTTGGGTCGAGAGGGTGCCACCGCCGCCTGCAAGGGCAAAGGGTAAAGCGACTCCAAAGGTCCATCCGTTGGAAGATACTTACCCTAGTCAAGGAGGACAGAACAGATGAGCGGAGGCACACACCTGGGTCTGCCCATCTCCTGTGACCCTGAGGCAGAACTTGGCACATACCTTCGACGGACATGGTCTAGTGACCTGCGAATTGGAAGAGTCACCAAGATCGACAGCTACAGGCGTCGCGTCAGCATAGACGCTCGCGCCGTCGACCTAATCTTCGATCGTGCACGGAGGAAGCGAATCTTCGCGTGCCACACGATTGAGAACCTTGGTGAGTTCTATATTCGAGCCGCACCCAAGAAGTGGATGATTGAGGGGCCGAGTTACGACGACTTCCTGAAGATTAGGTCGAATCACAAACTTAGCGTCCTCTCTCGATCGGAAAGCGCCCTGATCGAGGTGGCTTCAGACAAGTTTGTGGAGATGGGGCTGGTTAAGAACGCCTTGACCCCAGTTGCTAACCTGCTAATCTGGTTGGGCACAGAGAACTCAGTGTCGCTTGAGAATTGGAAGAAATCTGGCAGATCTCTCGACCAAATGGCCAACTACCTCCACATGCTCGAGCGGCTTGGCTATGTGAAGATGGAGAAGGGCCTAATCGTTCCGGGACCAGAGTTTCCGAATGACTTCGGAGACGTTCCGCCGAAGGTTGTCTACGCCCAGATGCTTGCGAGGGCGGTGAGGGAGGACCACGTCTTCATGCAACAGGTTTTGCGGCTTACTCAGATCGTGGGTCCGCTGCATTGGGCGAACTCGTACTACCTGACCGCACTTCTTGCGGCAGAACGAATCTCCCTCCCGATCCAGCAGCTCGAGCAACGTCACATCGGCTATTACCCTGCGAGAGGCACAAGTGAGCTCCAGCGCCGGGGCCAGCTTCTTCGGGTTGTGTATGAGAGTGGCATCATGCAGGGCAATAGGAGTCAAGTGAGTGGGGACCCGGAGGTTACCAAGCATTACTTCGAAGCCACAGCCGGTTCGCGCTTAGAAGCCGCCGTCTGAACCCAAGGCAGGAAACCTCGCTTATTCAGGAGCGGAGGTAAGTCCCCCGTACCACGTTCTCGAGGCACTGGGGCGCTTAGCCCGGACAGGGTCGGGGCCAAGGAGGCTCCCTCTGCCGATGCCCCTGCGCTTTCGAGATCCGTTCAGCGGCGCTTGGACGGTTTTTCCTTCGCACCCTCGACCGAGACTCGTACCTTGCCAGAGCCCGGCTCGACTTGCCAGACCAAGGTGGAGCCAGGGGTGGCGCCGAGGATCGCAGCGACCGCCTCCGGGATAGTCGCCCTAACAGAGGGCGACCCGGGAACCGTCTGGAGAACCTTGGACGTGAACTTACCGACCATCTCCTCACTCGGACGGGAATGCAGGCGCGGGCTTAAGGCTATTGGCTATCCCATGCGGCAATACATTGGCCTTAAGTACTTTCACGCTATAGGTCAATACAGAAGCCAATATCGAGGAGTGGGAATGGAACAAGACGCGCTGACCGCACCTCAGGACAACCGGCTGGTGAAGGCGAAGGAGATCGCCTCGCGTCGGGAGGAGATTGAGCCCCTGGGTGAGGACGACTGGTCCGTTCCGTCTCAATCGGGCTTCGGGCGCTACCGGGTCAATCTGCGCGAGGGCGGATGGATCTGCGGCTGCCAAGACTTTGCGAAGCGAGGCCTCCCCTGTAAGCACATTCTAGCGGTGTTAGAGTTGAGCCTACCGAGGCCGCCGGCGGCGCCAACGCCCCGAAAGCAGTACCAACAGCATTCAAGCTACACGAAGGGTCAAACTTCGGAGATTCGGCTCGTCAACGAGTTACTTCGGGATCTTGTCAGGGTAGTTCCCGAGTTTCCGGCGACCCCTGGAACCGGTGGCCGCCCCGCTTTTCCCCTCTCGGAGAGCCTTTACTGTGCGATTCTCAAGGTCTACTCTGGCCTCTCAGGTCGGCGTGCGTCTGGGGTGTACGAAAACGCACATGCTCGGGATTTGCTGAGCTGTGTCCCTAACTACATGGTCGCCTCGCGCGCGCTCAACCGCCCTGAGGTGACTGCGATTCTCTACCGGCTCCTGTCGCTATCGGCGGGACCTCTGGCTGGGCTCGAAGAAGGCGGTGTGATCGCGCCCGACTCGACTGGCATCCAGACGACGTCCTTCGGAGGATGGCGGGAGGAAAAGCACGGAGAGAAGCGTCAGAAGAAGTGGCTCAAGGTCCATGCGATGGTTGGTACGAAGACCCACGTAATCATTCGGGCGTTCGTAGGGGAAGCTGACTCGGGCGACGCCCCCCAGTTCGTCCCTATGCTCCGGGGGAGTCTTGAGGATGGATTCCAACCATCCGCAGTCGTCGCCGACAAGGGGTATCTGTCGAAGGAAAACTACACTGTCGCCTCGGAGCTTGGGCTGGATGCGTTCATCCCGTTCAAATCGAACTCCGTGAATCGTTCCGGTACTCACGGGAGTCCGCCTTCGTGGCGGAAGGCGTTCTACATGTTCCAGGCCAACCGTGATGAGTTCGACAAGAGTTACCACCGACGCTCGAATGTCGAGTCGGTGTTTTCGGCGCTCAAGCGGAAGTTTGGCGAGAACATCCGGTCACGGACTCCGGTTGCTCAGGTCAACGAGGTTCTTTGCAAACTCATCGCGTATAATCTGACGGTTGTCGTTCACGAGATGTTTGAGAACGGGATTTCGCCACTGTTCTCCTAGGGAACCCTCTGCACCTTTCCGGTTCCGCCGCATAAGTCGCACGGAACCTTCCCCCTGCCGTCGCATCGCTGGCACGGGACCTTGACCTGCTTCGGTTGTCCGACCTTTCCGGTCCCCGAACAAATGGTGCAGGAGACTTCGATGAGCCCGGTTCCCGAACAGGTCGGGCAAGGCACGGAGATGATTCCCGCAGAGATTGTAGCGACCACTGAGTAGGCCGTTGCGCCATGAATCTTGAACTCGAAGGTGAGGGTCCCAGAGGCGCCGGGTCCAAGGTGGAGGCTGTCTCCGAGTGGACGTGTCGATGTGGACCCTGGAACGTCGACAGTTACGCCGAAAGTAGATCCCTGCTGCTCGGCGTTTTGGGCGCCTACTGTCACGGCTTGCCAGTGACCCATTCCGTGTAAGGGGTTGAGCTCATAGCGAACCGAAGACGTGGGGCCGATGCGGTTGTACTGCGCGGGCCTGTTCACATTCCGGCTCCCCGAGCAGGTTGAGCAAGGTTGATTGACCCGCCCCCGACCGCCACACGAAGCGCAGTCAACCCGCTCTTCTACGGTGTCGTCTACCCGACCGCTACCTGAACACGTCGGGCATGTGTTCCGACCCTTATCGCACCTTTCGCAGGGTCTCTTACCAATGAACTCCGACACAAGTTTGAACTTGTGACCGAGGAGCGACGTAAGGAGGAAGGCCCCAATCCCAACAAGGACGGTGACGGTTAGTTCCAGCGCGAGGGCCTTCGCATCGTCAATCGCTACGACGAGGGCAGCACCGATTATGATCGCAACGATGACTGAAGTGATCAGTGCTGTTAGCCAATAGGTCCTTACCGCCTTTTTCAGGGCCGTGAGGTCCATTATAGCTCCGACCGGAGTGAAACGCACCGCATGCTAGATAATCCAAATATCGACAACGAATGGTCAGAGAGCAGTTGGGTTGGGAACACGTAAATCTGGGTCCGTCTTCAAACAGCGCCGCACGATGGCGCTGATACCGCCGTTCTTCTTGGATTGCGTTGTCGCCATCGGTGAGATACGCGCGAATGGAGATCGTTCGTGGGCCGCTACCGGCTTCATTTACGGCCATCTTGTCGCGCGAGAGAGTCCAGAGAAAGCAGACTACAGAACGTATCTCGTAACTAATCGACACGTCGTGATCGGGAAGACTCGAGTCCTCCTTCGCTTCAATCCCAAGGGAGGCGCGCCTGCAAAGGAGTACATGGCCGCACTTGTAGATGGGAGTGGAAAGCCCATTTGGTTCGCCCCGTCGGATCCCCAAGTTGACGTCGCGGTGGTTCCGATAGACTATGCCATGATCGAGAATGACGGCATCCAAACGGCAGCCTTCCTCAGCGATCGGCACGTCGCCGATATCTCCAAAATGTTCGGGGCCGGAATCACCGAGGGTGACTTTGTTTATGTTCTGGGTTTCCCGTTTGGAGATGTCGGAGACCAGCGCAGTTTTGTGATAACTCGGGGAGGGGTTCTTGCAAGAATAGGCGACGCGTTGGCCAGGCGGACGGCTTACTTCTTGGTGGATGCGCTCGTCTTTCCTGGTAACAGCGGGGGCCCTGTTGTGTCGAAACCTGAGGCTGTGGCGATTCAGGGCACTCAGGGACACACATCAGCCGATCTGATCGGAGTCATTGCGGGATACATTCCTTATCGTGACGCGGCGGTGAGCGAGCAGACCGGGCTCGTCAGAATCATTTTCGAGGACAACTCGGGATTGTCGCTGGCATACCCGATTGACTACGTCACGGAGGCGATACTACTGCACCTCAAGACGATAGCTCCGAGTCAGCCCGGTCTGGCGCGCGGATCGGACCTCTCCCCTGAAGGCGTGAAACTGAACCCTCCGACGTGAGTCGAAACCGCCGGGTTGGGCGAGGTTAAGTTTCAAAGCCGGTCGGGAGAGGCGTGAGCCGGTCGTCTCGTCGGTCCGTGCGCGGTGCCGCGGCTCGGGAACTGCGGGTCGGATCGTACGCCCGGCTCGACCGGGGCCGACCGCTCCGGGTCGGGGTCCCCGAGATCGTCCTGGGGGAAGGGAAGTCGGCCGAGCACCTCGGTGGGATCCTTCGGGCGCTGCAGGCCCGCGGGCTCGGCGCCGTCGTCTCCCGCCCGACCCCCGCGCAGCGCGCGCTGGCGCGGTCGAAGGACTTTCGGGGGCTCCGACTCCGGGAGCTCGCGGGGGGCCGACTGCTCCGGCTCCCGGGGGACCTAGGGGCCGACTACCGACGCGGTGTCGTGGCGGTCGTCACGGCCGGCACGAGCGACGTCGGCACCGCCGAGGAGGCCCGCGCACTGCTCGCCGAGCTCGGTCTGCGGGTCGTCCGGGCGTACGACGTGGGGGTCGCCGGGCTGCACCGTCTGCTGCGGGCGGTCGAGACGCTCGAGCGGCGACGTCCCGAGCTCTACCTCGTCTTCGCCGGGCGCGAAGGGGCGCTCCCGACGGTCGTCGCGGGGCTCGTCCGCGCCCCCGTGATCGGGGTCCCCACGTCGGTCGGCTACGGACGCGGTGGCCGGGGGGAGGCCGCGCTCGCCGCGATGCTCCAGTCGTGCGCGCCGATCGCGGTGGTCAACATCGACGCGGCGGTTCCCGCCGCGCTCTTCGCAGCGCAGCACTTCGCCGAGCGCCGGACGTCTCGTCCCCGGCGCCGGTCGCCTAGCGGCACGCGGGATTCCCGTCGCGGCTGACCGCGCCGCCGACGCCCACGCCTCGGCGCTCCGGGACGCCCCCGACCGTCTCGCCGGACCCCCCGGGAGGCCGAACTCGAAGGCCTTTTGAGAGGTGGAAGGCCTCCCGACCTCGTGCCGTCGAGCATGCGTCCCGTCTACGCCTCCGAGCGGGAGGAACGGGCCGACGAAGACCGCCTCCGCCGCCTCGAGTCCCAGCACGGGGCGCTCGTGGAGAAGCGGCATCAGATGATCGCGGAGGTACGCAGGATCGCCTCCGAGCAGAAGTCGCTCTACGACCGCCGTCAGGCACCGCAGGCGGAGGTCGAGAAGCTCTACGAGGAGCACGGGAAGCTCGGCAAGCGGCTCGCCGAACTGCGCACCCTGCGCGAGAAGGCCCGGACGCAGGTCGAGACGAAGGTGATCGCCCGACGCGAACTGCTCCTCAAGGTCGGTGCCGCCGAGCCGGCCCGGCCCGACCAGCTTCGGAAGGAGATCGCGGCGCTCGAGCTGCGGCATCAGACCCAGGCGCTCCCCCCCGAGGAGGAGAAGGCGCTGCTGGCCCAACTGCGCGAGCGGACGAAGACGCTCCACGACGCCGAGGCGCACGCCGCCACGACCGAGAAGCAGCACCAGGAGCGGCAGGCGGCCGACGCGGCGATCGCCGAGGCAAAGAGCGCCGTCGAGCTCATCGTAGCGGAGATGGAGCGCGGCCGGCTCGACCGGGACCGGATGATGGTCGAGATCCGCACCAAGCTCGAGGTCGCCGGCGCGATGCTCGCGGAGATGCGGGCGAAGGGCCGGGCGCGGGCCGAGCTCGTGACGCAGGTCGACGCGCTCAGCAAGGAGATCGACGCGCTCGAGCTCGAGGGGCGCGAGGTCTTCCAGCGGCTGAAGGCGCACCGGGACGCCTACCGCGAGCGGATGCGGGCGTTCGCCTCCCCGCGGGAGCGGGCGCCGGCGCGCGACATGGTCTCCTCGGCGGCCGACCGCCGCTTCGAGGAGCTGATGAAGCGCGGCAAGGTGAATCTCGGCGGCTAGCGGCCGCGGGGCCGCGGACGGAGCCTCGGGCTCAGGGCCGGGCCCGCGTGCCGGTTCCGGGGACTCCGCCCGGGGCGGGGGGGAGCGGAACGCTCGGAGTCCGTCGCGGCTCTCCGTAGATGAACCGCTCCCCCCGCATCGCCGAGATCAGCGCGCTGAGCGCCGTCACCGCGCCGGCGAACAGGAACGCCTCTCCGAGCGCCGAGTGGAACGCCTGGGCGATCGCGCCCGCGAAGAACGTCGGCTGGAGGAGGCTCGCCTGCACGGTGCCGGGGAGCGGTACCCAGCCGGGGGCGGCGGCCGCCCCGCCGAGCAGCACGCCTATCGGGTTCTCGCCGAGGAAGGCGCCGAACAGGGCGCCGGTCGGGTTGGAGGCGACGATCCCCGAGAGGATCCCCTGGTCGGGGGGTCCGACCGAGGTCGCGGCGAGGGCGTGGTTCACCGATCCGCCGAGTCCGCCCGAGAGGCCGACGATGACGATCGTGAAGAAGATCGCCATCGAGATCTGCTGGCCGGCGTTCTGCAGCGTCGCGAGCATCCCCGAGGCGGCTCCCCGGTTCTCCGCCGGGATCGAGTTCATGACCGCGGCCGCGTTCGGCGCCGCGAACATCCCCATCCCGCACCCCTGGACGAAGAGGAGCGTGCCCATCTCCCAGTACTGGAAGTTCACCGGCAGGAGCGCGAGCGCGAAGAACGTCGAGGAGCCGAGCGCCATCCCGAGCGTGGCGATCGTCCGGGGCCCCCGTCGGTCGGAGACCCAACCACTGAGCGGTCCCGCGACGAGGAAGCCGGCGATCATCGGCATCATGAACACGCCGGCCCAGAGCGGGACGACGTTGAACGCGTAGCCGTGCAAGGGCAGCCAGATCCCCTGGAACCAGATCACGAGCAGGAGCATCATTCCGCCCCGAGCGATCGAGCCGAGGAAGGCGGCGGCGTTCCCCGCGGCGAAGGATCGGTTGCGGAAGAACCCGAGATGGAACATCGGGTCGACGACCTTCGTCTCGATGTAGAGGAACCCGAGCAGCAGGGCGGCCCCGCCGACGAGCCCGGCGACGACCCACGGGTCGCTCCATCCCATGCTCTTGCCACCGTAGGGCAACAGGCCGTAGGTGACGGCGATGAGGACGCTCGTCAGGCCGAGCGCGAACGTGACGTTCCCGAGGTAGTCGATCTTCTGGTTCGCCCGACGGATCGAGATCTCCTTCAAGCGGGCGTACGCCCAGAGGGTCCCGATCACGCCGACCGGCACGCTGACGAGGAAGATCAGGCGCCACGTCGGGAGGACCCACGCGCCGAGGTGCAGGTCCGGGATCCCCGCGAGGATCCCGCCCGCGATCAGCCCGGCCATCGAGCCGCCGATGAAGGCGATCTGGTTGATCCCCATCGCCTTCCCCCGCTCGCCCGGCGGGAACGCGTCGGTGAGGAGCGCCGCGGAGTTCGCGAAGAGGAACGCCGCCCCTACCGCCTGGATCAGGCGGAAGCCGACCAGCGCCCAGGCTCCGGTCGTGCCGGTCCACGGCTCGACGAACAGGAGGATCGAACCGGTGGAGAAGACGGCGAACCCGAGGTTGTACATGCGCGCGCGCCCCCAGATGTCCGAGAGCCGGCCGACCGTGACGAGCAGCGTCGCGGTGACGACCCCGTAGCCGAGCAGGAGCCAGATCAGGATCGGGAAGCTCGACGGCGCGAACGCGTTGACCCCGAGTCCCTTGAAGATCACCGGCAGGGAGATCAGGACGATCGTGCCGTCGAGCGACGCGAGGAGCGCGCCGAGGGTCGTGTTCGAGAGGACCGTCCACTTGTACTCCATCGTCAGCTCCTCCGCCCGACCCGGCCCCGGTCCTCCCCGAGCGCGCGCGTGAGCGCCCGGAGGCCGTCGGCGAGCGCCCGGCGTTCGGCGGCGGTCATCGCCCCGTCCAGGTAGCGGACGATCGCGTCCTTCCCGGAGGAGGCGTCCTGGCGGAGCCGCCGCCCTGCGGGGGTCAGGTGGACCCGGACGACCCGACGGTCGTGGGGGTCCGCGAGTCGACGCACGAGACGGCGGCGCTCGAGCCGGTCGATCAGGTCCGTGGCGCCGGCCGCGGTGATCCCGATCGTCTGCCCGACCTCGGAGGCCTTGGCCGGCGCGCGCGCGAGCCGGTCGAGCACGACGAAGTCGGAGAACGTCAGGTCGAACCGGGCGAGCTCCTCGGTCCATTGCTGCCGGAAGAGGAAGAACGCCTGCCGGAGCGTCGCCCACGGCGACTCGGGAGCGGGCTCGGGGGGAGCCGACGGGGGGCGACGCCGGGCGGAGCGAGACACGGCGAATTTAGTTCGGCTCAGTATATTACGATTTCATAGTAAACGGAGCGGACCCGGAGATGCCCCCGGTCGGATGGGGGGCGGGGGGGTCGGAGGAGCCCTTACGGGTAGATGTCGACGACCGTGACGACGAAGACGAGGGTCTGCCCGACGACGTCCTTGTTGAAATCCTCGGTATAGGTGCCGGCCCCCGGGTCGACCGCCGAGACGATGAACTGATTCGTCGAGCACGTCGCGCTCGTCGCGTGCCCGGTGAGCAGCCCGGCCTGGGACGGCGCGATGTTGTTCGTGACGGTGATCGATCCGCCGGACGTGTTCGTGACCGTCGCCGTCCACCCGGGGAGGTGGGCAACGAACCCCACCGTGGCGAGGTTCTCCACGCTCACGCTCGTCGCGTTCTGGCTCAGGATCAGGTCGTTCCAGTGGTACGTCGGATCCGGGAAGATGACCCCGGTCGACAGCGTGACGTTGGGGTAGTCGGCCGCGAACCTCCCCGAGGTGACGCTGACGATCAGCGGCACGTGCACGACGAGCGGTTCGGTGACGAGACAGCTCGTGTTCGTCGGGCCGTAGCCGAGCGAGGGCGGGATCGAGATCGTGCGGGTGACGTTCCCGGGAAGGCCGAGCAGGCCGCGCCAGAACCCCGTGACGACTCCGCCGAACGTCGTGTTGTGGTTGGTGTACCCCGAGGAGGGCGTGTGGGGCGCCACGTGGACCCCGAGGGGGGTGTACTCGCTGACGTTCGTCCGGAACGAGTACTCGAGCGCCTTCGGCCAGGTGAGGTTGTTCCGGGCGACCGAGAGGATCGAGGTATCGAAGACCCGGCCCTTCTCGGCGCCGCTGCCGAACACCCCGATGTAGTTCACCGTCACGTTGTCGCTCAGCGCGACCGTCTTGGGGCCGGCGGCTGGTCCCCGGTGGTTCTGGATGTAGAGGTAGCCCGCGCCGGCGCCGGCCGCCACGAGAATGACCAGCACCGCGAGGGTGAGCACCCGGATCGAGGGGGACCGTTCGGCCATCGCCTACCTTCGCACAGGAACGGGGGTCAGCTGGTCGCTGTTCTCGTCATCGGATCGGAGAGACAGGTGTTCCTCATTCCCCCGCCTCCCGAGCGCGGGGGGTATATATATGCTCCCGAGCGGGCCGCGGGTTTCCCCGGCGGAGTCAGTCGGCCCGGCGCAGTTTCCCGACGATCGGCTCCTCGATCACGCCGCCCTCCTCGAGGCGGTTGAGCACCGCCTCGGCCCGGTCGCCCCGGACGCCCTGCTGGGCGATCCGCGCCAGGACGTCCTTCAGGTCGGCGTACCCGTCGACCGACTGGTCGGAGAGCTCGTCGACGTGACCGAGGAACAGCGATTCGTCCGCCCGCTCGGCGGGCGTCGGGGCCGGAGCCGGAGAGGCCGGCGGCGCGTCCCGCGTCACCCGCACGGACGGGGGCGGTTCCGGCGAGATCGCGCGGGGCCCGCTGTCGCCGGCCACCCGCCGCAGGGCCGACCCGAGCTCCCGCCGGAACGCCGGCCGATCGACCGTCGGGTAGCGGCGCAGCGCCTCCCGCGCGGCTCGGACCCACGGGCGCGGGGCACCGCTCGCCCGCAGGGCGTCGTCGGAGACTCCGGGCTCCTTCTCGACCCTCTCCACGAGGTCGAGCCGGTCGAGCGTCTGCCGCACGATGTCGGCCAGCACCGTTCGCTCCTCCGCCTCGGCGACCGCGCGGACCGACTCGGCGCGCACGGAGATGTACGCGACCGAGTCGCGCCCCCGGTAGAGGTGGACCTTCCCGACGACGATCGACGGGCGCGGCACGGCCACCGCGCGCAGCTGGGCCATCGCCCGGGGCTGGAATCCTCCGGCGGTCACGGGCACGGAACCCGTGGGGTCGGTGAAGCGCGACCGCCAGAACGTCGGCGGGTCGTCCCGGCCGACCGGCTCCGGCGGCGAGACGGTCCCCGCGATCAGCACCCGATTCATCCGGGAGCCGAACGGGCTCAGCAGGTGGGCGACGGGGCGCTCGCCTTCGCCCTTCTCCTCCTCGAGCGCGCTCTCGAGCTCCCGGGCCGTGACCCTCCAGGCGAGTTCCCGGTACGCCATCAGATCGGGCCCCCGAGACGCGCCGTGAGCTCGTCCACGGTGGCGGCGAGGTCGATCTCCACCGGTTCGATCGACTCGGGGGTCACCGTCAGCCCGAAGTCGTCCCGGGAGGCCGGCCCCCGGACGCGAAGTCGGCGCCCGAACAGCGCCTCGAGCATCTGCTCGTAGATCAGGCTCGGGTCGGGTTGCTCCTTGAGGCGACGGAGCACCTCCGGCAGCGTGACCCCCCAGAGCGCTTCCGTCGCCTCGCGGCCCGCGGAGACGGTCGCGCTGCCCGTCCCGTCGTCGAGCACGATCCGGGCGCGAAGGTCGGGGACCCCCTCGACCGCTCCGTGGATCCGGCAGAGCCCGCTCGTGACCCCGCGACGGCACGACGGGCAGCGGTAGACGAGCCCGCTCGGAGGCGTGAGGCCGACGACGATCCCCTCGACGGCCACCGCCGGCCCACCCCCTTGGTCCTCGACCTCGGCGATCGTTCGCGGCGGTGCGCGCAACAGTCCGGCGGGATCGGGGAGGTCGGGTCGGTCGATGCGCACGACGGTCGTCCGCTCGTCCAGGACCAGCTGGGGTCGGCCCCGAAAGGCACGGATGTAGCCGCCGGCGATCCGGACGGTTTCGCCGACCGTGAGCCCGAAGTCGCTCCAGGACGAGAGGGCGATCGCGCCGCTCGCGTCGAGGATCAGTCCCTCGTGGACGATCCGACGTTCCTCTCCCACGCTGACCGACCGGGGAGCGATCCGCGCGACGCGAACCTCGACCCGGAACCCCTCGTCCTCGGGCCGTAGCCCCGCGAGCGGCCGTAGGGGAGTCTCCTCGGTATCGACCTTCGGCAGCTCCGCGGGCGAGGCGGGACCGATCCGGGTCTTCCAGCTGAAGGTGACCTCGGGGCGCCCCCGGAATTCTCCGACCTCCACGCCCACCGCGCGAAGGACCGTGCCCCGCTCAAGGCCGTCGGCGGGCGGGTCCCACCAGGTGAACCGAACCGTGGCGGTGCCGTCGCTCAGGAGGCCCGAGACGAGCGGCCGCCGTCCACCGTCCGAGCGTCGCGTCACCTCGCGTCGTTCGAACGTGACGACCCGGCCCAGGATCTCCACCGGCCCCATGCCGGCGCGCAGCTCCCGAAGCCGGACCTCGGGGATCGGAGGGGGGGACGGCTCCTCGGACATCGTACGCCCGGAGTCGCATCCCGGCACCCCGATAAAACGGTGCAGCCGACCGCGGACGATGGAGGCCGCGCCGAGGACAGGGGGCAGGATCGGTGCGCCCGCCGCGTCCGCGCAAGGGTATTGACCCGGACCTCCTGACCCTGACGGTGTCGCTCAAATTCGGGCAGCGGGTCGACCGGATCCTCAAGGCCCGGGATTCGCTTCTCTGCATCGGCCTCGACCCGGACCCTCCGCTGATGCCGAAGCCGCTGCGCGCGCTCCCGCCGAAGCCTCAGCTCGACAGGTTCCTGGGCGGGATCGTCCAGGCGACGTATCCGCACGCCGCCGCCTACAAGATGCAGCTCGGCGCCTACCTCCAGTACGGCCCCGCGGGCGTGGCAGCGCTGCACTCGCTCTGCCAGCAGATCGGCCCGACCCGGCTGCGCATCCTCGACCTGAAGGCGAACGACATACCGAACACGATGCGGATGGTCCGGGACGGGGCGTTCCGGCAGTTCGGCTTCGACGCGATCACCGCGTCCCCCTGGATCGGCTGGGAGTCGGTCGCTCCGTTTTTCGACGACCCGTCGCACGGCGTCTTCGTCGTCGCACACTCCTCGAACTCGGGGTCGGTCGACTTCCAGGAGATCCCGACCCCGCGGGGCCCGCTCTGGCTCGCGGTCGTCGGGGAGGTGCGCCGCCTCGCGCACGCGCACGGCAATTTCGGGGTCGTCCTCGGCGCCACGTTCGGCGACGCGATCCGGACCGCGCGCGCGACCCTGGGGAACGGGGTGCCGATCCTCGTGCCGGGGATTGGGGCCCAGGGGGGCTCGCTCGCGACGACGGTGCGGGAAGGGGTCGACGCCCACGGGCGGGGGCTGCTCGTGAGCGCCTCGCGGAGCGTGATCTACGCCGCCCCCGACGATCGCTGGAAGTCGGCCGCCGGCGACGAAGCCGAGCGACTGACGACCCAGATCAACCAGCTGCGGCTAGGGCTTCGTACAGCCGAATGAGCCGGCCGGCGACGATCGACAGCTCGAAGCGCTCCTCGGCCCGCTTCCGTCCGGCGGCGCCCATCCTCCGCGCGAGCGCGCGGTCGTCGAGCAGCTCGCGGATCTTCCGGGCGACGTCGGAGGCGATCAGCGGCTCGGTCAGGAGCCCCTCGTGCCGGTCCTCGATGATCTCGCGGACCCCGGGGACGTCGGCGACGATCACGGGAAGCCCCATCGCCATCGCCTCGGCGGCGGCGAGGCCGAACCCCTCGAGCCGGTTCTGCGACGGGAAGACGAACATCTCGGCGAGGGCGAGGTAGCGGGGGAGCTCGTCGTCGGAGACCGACGGGCAGAACCGGACCCGGTCGGAGACCCCGACGCGGGCGGCGAGATTCACCAGCTCGGGCAGGCGGGGTCCCGCGCCGATGACCAGAAGGACGACCTCGGCGGGAAGCTCCCGCAGCGCCTGCACGATGACGTCCACCCCCTTGTGCGGCACAAGGCGGCCGGTGAAGGCGATCACGCGCTTCCCGTCGAGCCGCAGGTCGCCGCGCAGACTGCTCGCGTCGATGCCCGGTCGGAACCGAGCCAGGTCGACGATCGACGGGATGATGTCGAGCTCGCGGCCGCGCAGGACGGCGGACGTCCGGCCGTAGCTTCGGGTATGGACGATGATCCGCCCGGCCCGACGGAGCGTGGGCGGGAGGAACGCCCGCTCGTAGAGCCCCGAGATCGCCCGTCCCGCGAGGCCGGGAAGGTACAGGTCGCAGTGGTAGGTGAGGCAGACCGGCACGCCGACGCCGTCCAACGCCCGCGCGGCGAAGAACGACGTGAGCGGCGGCGGATAGTGCAGGTGGACGACGTCCGCCGGCACGCCCCGCAGGGTCCGGCCCGCGGCGAGGTCGATGGGCGTGTTGAACAGCACCCCGAGCGCCGGGCTGCGGACGATCCGGAATCCGTCCTTCCGTTCCTCCGCGGGAAGGTCTCGTCGGTACCGCGAGGTGACCACGGTCACCTCGTGGCCTTCCCGGGCGAGCTCCGTGGCGAGGGTCCGCACGTGCGATTCGACGCCCCCCGCGTGGGGGTAGAAGAAGGGGGCGACCTGGACGATGCGCACGGTCCCGACAGTCGTACGGGGGGTATTACCGACTGCGTCGCAGGGGGACGGCGCCCTACGCGGGCGTGGCGTTGCGGCGGGACCCCTCGTCGGCGACGGGCGCCGACTCGCGACCTTGGAACAGCGCGTCGGCCGGGAGGCCCGCGATGTCGGTCCCGCGCATCAGCTCTCCGAGCCCGCTCGAGACGCGGGCGAGCACCTCGGGCTGGTCGAAATGGAGCGACGCCTCCACGATGGCGCGGGCGACCTTGAGGGGATGCTCCGCCTTGAAGATCCCGCTGCCGACGAAGATCCCGTCGACCCCGAGGAGCCGGCAGAGCGCGGCGTCCGCCGGGGTGGCGATCCCGCCCGCCGCGAAGTTGACGACCGGAAGGCGCCCGAGCGTGCGGACCTCCCCGAGGATCGCCTCGGAGACGCGCTCCTTCTTCGCCCAGACGGCGAGGTCGCGCTTGGGGAGCTTGAGGACCTCTTGGACCTCCTGGTGGATCTGGCGGATGTGGCGGACCGCCTCGATGACGTTGCCGGTGCCGGCCTCGCCCTTCGTGCGGATCATCGCCGCTCCCTCCTCGATCCGGCGCAGCGCCTCGCCCAGGTTCCGGGCGCCGCAGACGAACGGAACGCGGAACCCCTTCTTGTCGACGTGGGCGAACGGGTCGGCCGGGGTCAGGACCTCCGACTCGTCGATCATGTCGACGGAGAGCGCCTCGAGGATGCGGGCCTCCGCGGTGTGGCCGATGCGGCACTTCGCCATCACCGGCACGGAGACGCGTTCCTTGATCTCGCGGACCTTCACGGGGTCGGCCATCCGGGCGACCCCTCCGGTCGCGCGGATATCGGCCGGCACGCGCTCGAGCGCCATGACGGCGACGGCCCCGGCGTCCTCGGCGAGCGCCGCCTGGTCGGCGGTGGTGACGTCCATGATGACCCCGCCCTGCTGCATCCGGGCGAACCCGCGCTTGACGAGTTCCGAGCCGAACCGGAGCTTCTCGATCGAGTCGACCATCGCTCGCCGGGCGCTAGGGGACTCCGACTATAAGACGGGCGGGGAGCGGACGGGACGGTCCGTGCCACGTCGTGTCGCGCGGCGCCTTCGGCGCGGCGCCGACCGAAACCCTAAATCGGACCGGGCCTTCCCCGCTCCAAGGCGGGGGGAGCTGGGTACCGGCTGAGAGGACGAGGATCGCCTCGTCGACCCCACGAACCTGTACGGGATAATGCCCGCGAAGGGAACGCGATGCGGCATCGGATAGGTCGCCCCGCCGGACGGCGGGGGTAGCGTGAACGCTCCGTCGCGTCCGCCGCGCCTGCGCGCCCCGGGCCGCGCCCGTCGGGTCTTCCTCGCGGTCGCCGTCGTGGTCGTGGTGTCGGTCGCGGGGTTCGGGCTCGCCGAATACGTGAACGCCGCCTTCGGGGAACCGGTCCTCGTCGTCTACACCTACCCGAGCCTGTTGAACGGGACCGACTGCGGCTCGTCGTCGTTCGGCGCCGTCTTCGGCGCGTTCGCGAGCGCCCACCACGTGCGCATCCAGGTCGACTGCCCTTCCGGCACGCTCGTCGGCACGCTCGAATCGCAGGCGAACGCGCCGGGCGCCGACCTCGTCATCGGGCTCGACGAGATCACGACGCCCGAGGCGGAGGCCCGGAACCTCTTGCTCCCGTACGCCCCGGCCTCCCTCGCGGACGTCCCGAGCGCCCTCGCGGGGGAGCTGTCGCCCGACGACGGCGCGGTGCCGTACGAGTACGGGTATCTCTCGATCGACTACACGCAGGCGTTCCTGAACGCGACCGGCGGCGCGGTGGAGCGCGCGACGTTCCCCGAGATCGCCGATAACGCTTCGACCTGGGCGAGCCAGCTCGTGACCGAGGACCCGACCCAGGACATCACGGGCGAGGAGTTCCTCGCCTGGGAGGTCGAGTACTACGAGACCGTGCTCCACCTCAACTGGACGACGTTCTGGCGCGCGGTCGCCCCGAGCCTGCCGCCCCCGGCCCCGGACTGGGGGACGGCGTTCGGCTACGAGTTCGACAGCGCCCCGTCGACCGACCAGATGGTCGTCAGCTACTCGACCGACCCCGCCTACGGGCACTACTACGGGACCCTCGACCGCCCGTACAACGCGACGCTCTCCTGGGCGAACGGGACCGAGTACGGCTGGAAGACGATCTACGGGATCGGGATCGTCCGCGGCAGCCGGCACGTCGCGCTCGACGAGCAGTTCGAGGACTGGTTCCTGAGCGGGACCGTCCAACGCCTCCTCCCGACGCTCGAGTGGGAGTACCCGGCGAACGACACGATCCCGCTGCCGGCGGTCTTCCGGACCGCCGCGAACGTCTCGGGGGTCGTCTCCCTCAACGACCGGATCTCCCCGACCGCGCTCGCGGCCGACATGCCGTCCTGGTCGGAGGAGTGGCAGGAGATCCTCGCCGGGTAGCGACCATGCCGCGACGCTCCGGCGAGCTGCTGTACCTCCTCCCGATCGTGGCGTTCGTCGCGCTGTTCGCCCTGCTTCCCGCAACCGAGCTCTTCGCCTCGACCGTCTCCGCCTCCGGCGGTCTCGCCGGCGTCCGCGCGGTCCTCGCGGACCCGCTCGACCGGCTCTCGATCGAGAACTCCCTCGTCCAGGGCGCCCTCTCTGCCGCGTTCGCCGTCGCGCTCGGCTATCCGACGGGGATCATGCTCGGCCGGTACGCCTGGCCGGGCCGCGACGTGGTGCGCTCGCTGCTCCTCGTCCCGTTCCTGCTCCCCAGCCTGATCGTCGTGCTCGGGATCGAGGACCTGTTCGGTCCGGCTGGGCTCGTCACCGTGGTGCTGCCGGGCGCCTCGTTCCTCTCCCACGGAACCGCGGGGATCGTCGCGGCGAACCTCCTGTTCAACGTCCCGATCGTCGCCCTCTTCACCGCGACCGGGTGCACGGCGGGATCGCGCGAGCTCGAGGAGTCGGTCGCCACGCTCGGCGGCGGTCCGGCCCGCGCCTACCTCGACGCCTGGGGGCGCCCGACGTGGGTGGGGGCGGCGGCGGGAGGGTTGTTGACGTTCCTCTTCTCGGCGCTCTCGTTCGCCCCGCCGCTGATCCTCGGCGGGACGCGGTTCTACACGGTCGAGGCGCGGATCTACGCCCTCGACAAGGGGACCGCGCTCGCCCCGAACGCCGCCGGCGTGCTCGCGCTCCTGATGGTCCTCCTGTTCCTCCCGGCGACGATCGCCTACCTCCTCCTGCTCGGACGGCTCCGGGCGCACCCGGGCCGACGCGCGCGTGCTCCTCGGCCGTTTCCGATCCGGAGCGCTGTCGGTGTCGTCCTGGCCGTGGTCACCGCCTCGGTGCTGCTCGCGGAGGGCGCGCTGCTCGGAGCGGTCCTGTACCGCAGCGTCCGGCCGACCGGCGCGGGGCCGTGGGGCGGCGATTGGGGGACGCTGTTCCACGGCGCCACGGCCGCAAGGCTCGGGCTCCCGGTGACGTCGGCGATCGGCAACACCCTCCTGTTCGCCGCCGGCGCGGCGGCGGTCACTCTGCTGCTCGGGATCGCGGCCGGCCACGCCGTCGCCCGGCGGCCCGAGCGCGC
Organism: Thermoplasmata archaeon; assembly: GCA_035499455.1. Classification (GTDB taxonomy): domain Archaea; phylum Thermoplasmatota; class Thermoplasmata; order Lutacidiplasmatales; family UBA184; genus Lutacidiplasma. Next base: position 225,931 of record DATJYS010000007.1, read on the forward strand.
GGGGCTCGTGGGGCTGGTGCTGTTCGTTCCGCTCCTGCTCTCGCCCGTCGTCCTCGCCCTCGCGCTCGCCGAGTTCTGGCGCCCGCTCCTCGGCGGCGAGGAGAGCGTCTGGGCGCTGATCCTGGTGAGCCAGAGCGTCCTCGCCCTCCCGTTCGCCGTCCAGAGCCTCGAGGTCCCCCTCGCTGGTCTTCCGGCCGCCGAGGCCGAGTCCGCCCGGACGCTCGGCGCGAGCCCCTGGACGGCGTATCTCGACGTCGACCTCCCGCGGGTGCGGGACGGAGTGGTCACCGCGGGCCTGTTCGCCCTCGCCCTCGGGCTCGGCGAGTTCACGGCGACGTACTTCCTCGTCACTCCGCAGTTCACGACGGTGCCGGTCGCGCTCTACGAACTGTCCTGCTGCTCGCGGGCGTTCGCGCTGACGGACGCGATCGCCGGGCTGCTGCTGCTCGTCTGCCTCGGGACGTTCGTCGCCCTCGCCGTCGGGGGTCGTCGTGTCGAGCTCTGAGCCGATCCTCCGGGTCGACCGGCTCAGTGCGGCGTGGGGGAGCGAGCGGGTGCTCCGGGCGGTGACGTTCGACCTCCGCGGGGGCGAACTGCTCTCGCTCCTCGGCCCGAACGGAAGCGGCAAGACCACGCTCCTCCGATGCCTTGCGGGGCTGGAGCGGCCGACGAGCGGGGCGATCCTCCTCGACGGGACGGAGATCGGGCCGGTCCCCGCGCACCGTCGGGGGATCGGGCTCATGTCCCAGGAGCCGGCGCTGTTCCCGCACCGGTCGGTGCTCGAGAACGTCGCCTACGCCCCCCTCCTGCGCGGGGCCCGCGACGTCGACGCCCGCGCCGAGGTCCGTCGCCTGCTCGAGCTGCTGCGGTTGGAGCGGTTCGAGGACCGACGACCCGAGACCCTGTCGGGCGGGGAGCGGCAGCGGGTGGCGCTCGCCCGGGCCCTCGCCGCGCGCCCGAAGGTCGTCCTGCTCGACGAGCCGTTCGCGTCGATCGACGTGGAGCTTCGGGCCGATCTGCGCGCCGAGTTCCGCCGCGTACTGAGGGAGCTCGGGACCGCCGCCGTCCACGTCACCCACGACCGGGAGGAGGGACTGTTCCTGGGCGACCGCGTCGGCCTCCTGTTCGACGGGACGCTCGAAACGATCGGGAGCCCCGCGGAGGTGTTCGCTCATCCCCCGAGCCCGCGCGCGGCCCGACTGCTGGGGTACAACGTTCTGCGCCGCTCGGGCCGCGCCCACGCGGTGCATCCGACCGAGGTCCGACTTCTTCCCCGCGGCGCGGGGGACCCGGAGGGGACCGTGGTCGCCCTCGGGACGACGGGCAGGGAGCGACTGGTCGTGCTGTCGCTCGAGGACGGCCAACGGCTCGAGGCCCGCACACCCGCCGGGGAGCCCGCCGCCCGACCCGGCGATCGGGTGGGGCTCTCCTGGGCGGGTTCGATCGACCTGCCGGACGACCCCGACCGTCCCGAACCGACGAGCGCAGCCCCCAAAGAGCCCAAATGGACCGGGCGGGTCGGTCGCCCGTGACGACGCCGGATCCGCTCGGCACCGCGGAAGCGCTCGCGGTCGGAGACCGTACGGTCCGGATCCATCGCGTGGAGCGGCTCGCGGGGGTCGACGTCGCCCGGCTGGCCCGACGGCCCCGGACGGTCCGGATCCTGCTGGAGAACCTGGTGCGGCACTTCGATCCCTCGCGCGGAGACCCCGCCGCGCTCCGGGCGCTCGCGAACGGGGGGAAGATCGCCGAGCGCACGGAGTTCCCGTTCTCCCCCGAACGCGTGCTGCTGCAGGATTTCACCGGCGTGCCGGTGCTCGTCGACCTGATGACCCTGCGCAGCGCCGCCGCCGACCGGGGCGTCCCGCCGGAGCGGGTGAACCCGGTCGTTCCCGTGGATCTGATCGTCGACCACTCCGTGCAGGTCGACAGCGCCGGCTCCCCGCGCTCGCTGGGGATCAACCTCGACCGCGAGTACGAGCGCAACCACGAACGGTACCGGTTCCTGCGGTGGTCGAAGGGGGCGTACGAGCGCGTCGGGATCGTACCGCCCGGCAACGGGATCTGCCACCAGGTGAACCTCGAGCATCTCGCGACGGTCGTGACGGAGCGCGTCGGTCCGGACGGCCCCGTCGCCTACCCGGACACCCTCATCGGGACCGACTCCCACTCGACGATGGTGAACGGCCTCTCCGTGCTCGGCTGGGGGGTCGGTGGCATCGAGGCCGAGGCGGTGATGCTCGGCGAACCGTACTTCCTGGCCCGCCCCGAGGTCGTCGGCGTCGAGCTCTCCGGGACGCTCCCGAGCGGCGCGACCGCCACGGACCTCGTCCTGACCGTGACGCGCAAACTGCGCGAGAAAGGCGTCGTCGACAAGTTCGTCGAGTTCCACGGCCCGGGGGTCTCGCACCTGTCGGTCCCCGACCGGGCAACCGTCTCCAACATGTGCCCGGAGTACGGCGCGACCGCCGCTCTCTTTCCGGTCGACGAGGCGACCGTGGCCTATCTGCGCGGTACCGGTCGGCCGGAGTCGCAGATCGCCCTCGTGGAGACGTACGCCCGAGCCCAGGGCCTGTGGGGTTCGCCCGCCCCCGGGTCGATCGACTACGACGACCTGCTGCGGATCGACCTCGGGACGATCGTCCCGAGCGTATCGGGGCCTCGAAACCCCGAGGAGAGCGTCCCGCTCGACGGGGTCCCCGGCTCGTTCCGCGGGGCGCTCGACACGTACCGCTCTTCGCACCCGCCGCCGGCGAACGGCCGCGCGAGCCGGAACTATCCCGCCGACGACCCGCTCCGACCGTTCAACGGACCGCGGGAACCGGCGGGGAAGCCGACCCCGGCACCGGCCGGGGCTCCGCCGGTCCGCGACGGGTCGATCGTCATCGCGGCGATCACCAGCTGCACGAACACGTCGAACCCCTCGGTGATGGTCGGCGCCGGCCTGATCGCGCAGCGAGCGAACCAACTCGGCCTCCGCGTCCCGCCGCACGTGAAGACCTCCCTCGCGCCGGGCTCGAAGGTCGTGACCGCCTATCTGGAGCGGGCGGGGCTCCTGCGCGAGCTCGACCGGCTGGGGTTCGGCCTGGTCGGGTACGGGTGCACCACCTGCATCGGGAACTCCGGCCCCCTTCCGGCGGAGGTCGAGAGCGAGGTGCGGGAGAACGACCTGTTCGTCGCGGCGGTGCTCAGCGGCAACCGCAACTTCGAGGCCCGGATCCACAATCTCGTCCGCGCGAACTATCTCGCCTCCCCGATGCTCGTCGTCGCGTTCGCCCTCGCGGGCCGGATGGACATCGACCTCTCCCGCGAGCCGCTCGGGCATCGACCCGACGGGACCCCCGTGATGTTGAAGGACCTCTGGCCCGCGCCGGAGGAGATCGCCCGGATCGTCGGGGCGAGCCTCGAGCCGTCGATGTTCGTCGAGAAGTACCGGTCGATCGAGGTCGGGGACGCCCACTGGGAGGCGCTCGCGGTTCCGTCGGGGGTTCGGTATCCCTGGTCGAGCGAGTCTACGTACCTGGCCGAGGCGCCGTACCTGAAGCTTCCCCCGCCGATGCTCCCCCGGAACGGCGTTCTGACCGAAGGGGCCCGCGCGTTGCTCCTCCTCGGCGACCGGGTCTCGACCGACCATATCTCGCCGGCGGGAGAGATCCCCGAGGGGACCCCCGCGGGGGCGTTCCTCGCGGCGCACGGGGTGTCGCCCCGCGAGTTCAACACGTACGGCGCCCGCCGGGGTCACCACGAGGTGATGGTGCGGGGCACGTTCGCGAACGTGCGCCTCAAGAACGCCCTCGCCGCGCCCCGCGAGGGCGGCGTCACGCTGCACCTGCCGTCGGGCACGCCGATGACCGTCTACGACGCCGCCGAGCGGTACCGGTCCGAGCGCGTCCCGCTCCTGGTCCTCGCCGGCAAGGGGTACGGCCAGGGGAGCTCGAGGGACTGGGCGGCGAAGGGGCCGCGTCTCCTGGGCGTCGTCGCCGTCCTCGCCGAGGGGTACGAGCGGATCCACCGGACCAACCTCATCGAGATGGGAGTGCTCCCGTTGCAGTTCCCCGAGGGAAAGTCCTGGAAGACGCTCGGACTGACCGGGCGCGAGACGTTCTCCCTGCGCTTGGGCGCGGGCGACCGGATCGCTCCGAACGTGCCCGTGGACGTCGCCGCGAGCCTGGACGGCGCCGCGCCGATCCGGTTCACGACTACCGCGCGGATCAACTCCGCGACCGAGGTCGACTACTACGAGGCGGGCGGGGTGCTGCCGTACGTCATGGACCGCCGGTTCGCGAAGTGACCGGCGGCGGGTCCGCGGTCTTCTGCGCGGCTCCCGCTCCGGACCAGTGGACGAGGAGTTCGACGTGGCGGAACGTCTTCGTGCGGCCCCCGAGCGTTGCTCGGACCCGCGCGATCGCCGGGTCGAGAAGCTCCGGGGGGACGTCCCGGAAGTGCCGGGACGCCCGGCGCGCGACCAGGTCGAGTCGCTTCGCCACGGGCTCCGTCCGCTCCTCGTCGAGGATCGTGACCGTCGCGTCGGGCGGATGGGCGGCGATCAGGTCCGCTTCCCGCTGCCCCGGACCCCGGACCCGGTCGGGGACGACGGCGCCGTGGGCCGCGAGGTCCTCGCGCAATAGCCGCAGCGGGTTCTCTTCGGGGCGCTCCCGCCCCGGGTCGCGCCGCGCCGGGTTCATGAGGGCGTAGACCCCCGCGCTCGAGACGCGCGCCGCCTCCCGGATCACCGACTCTGGCCGGTCGACAACGTGCAGCACGTGGACGAAGAGGGCGGCATCGAAGGCACCGTCCGCGAACGGGAGCCGGTGGGCGCTTCCCTGCACCAGACGGGCGACCCCCTTCGCGCGGGCCTTCTCGAGCATCCGGCGGGCCGCGTCGAGCCCCACCACGCTCAATCCGCGTTCCCCGAGCGGTCCGGCGATCCGGCCGGTCCCCACCCCTACCTCCAGGAGCCGTGCGATACCGGCTCCCCGGAGGTGGGCCACGACCGCATCCAGCGCGGCGGGGTCCGCCGGGGAACGGGTCTCGTCGTAGACCTCGGAGATGTCGTCGAATGCTCGGACCGCCGTCGGCAATCCCATGGAGGGCTCCCTGTTGGCCAGACGGGAGGGATATATCCCGACTGCCCGAGGAACGACGGTGACCGCTCCTCGCGGACGAGCGGACGGGCCGCCGAGCGGGCTGAGCTCGACCGTCGGGTCGCCGGACACGGCTAGATTGATACACCCCTCCCGCTTAGGACCCGCCCTCGGACCGGGGCCGATGTACTGGGTGGGGCGGCGCCATGGTCACTCGCGCGGGAGCCGGGCGCCTGCCTATGGGGCGGTTCTCGTCGCTCTTCTAATGGTGTTCTCGGGCGCGATCGCGCTCGCGTCGGCCGTCCCGTCGTTCGGCCCGGTGGCCCCCGCCGCGAGCGCACCGGGCGCCCCCAGCCACGCGACCGCCGCCGGAAACGCTCCGGAACGGGAGGCGGGGGCCGAGGCCGCGCGCGCGTCCGGCCCAGCCCTCCCGGTCGCCCACGACGATCTCTCCGCTTCCCCCCTCTCGGCGCAGATCCCCCCGGACGCCAAGGCGCCTCCCGCGGTGGTGGTGACACCGGCGGCCGGCAACGTGTCGACCTCCGTGGTGTTCTCCGCGACCGGCTACTCCGCCTCGTCGGCGTTCACGCTCACGTACGCGAACGACCTCGGAATGACGGTCGACGCCTGCGCCGGCGCGACGACGTCCGCGGGCGCCTTCAGCTGCACGTTCGTCGTCCCACCGATGCCGGCCGGTCCCCACAAGTTCACGGGGTCCGACGCCAAGGGAAAGACCGGGATCGCGAACTTCACCGTCAAGCCCCAGCTGATCCTCACCCCGGCCCGCGGACTGGTCGGAACCCCTGTGACGGTCCAGGGGACCGGGTTCGGCGCCGTCTACCAGACGGGAGCGAGAACCGTGGACGACTTCACCGTCTCCGTCAGCTGGTCGCTCGGGACCGTCTGCCCGACCGTCGGTCAGCTCAAGATGTCCAACGCCGGCGGGTTCAACTGCACGTTGACGATCCCGGCGATCTCCGCGGGACCGCACTCGTTCGTCGGGCTCGATAACGCGAGCAACCGGGCCAGCGCGCCGTTCACGGTGATTCCGGGGTTGTCGGTCGGGCCGTCGTTCGGAGTCGATGGAACGAACGTGACGTTCACCGGGACCGGGTTCGGTGCGACCAGCGACATCACGGTCAAGTGGCCGGAAGGTCGGGCGTGCTCCACCGTCAGCGCCGGGACCGGCGGGTTCTCCTGCGAGACCTCGATCCCCCTCGCGACCCCCGGCGGCATGTACACGTTCACGGCGAACGACTCGGCCGCGCACGTCGCCTCAGCCCCGTTCATCGTCACCTTCCTGACCGTGAGCCCCTCGAGCGGCGCCGTCGGGACGAACGTCACCCTCACCGTCGGCGGGTTCGAGCCGAACGACGGATCCTTGAACATCAGCTGGGGCGGGTCGGTCGCCTGCCTCGGCCTCGCGACGAACGCCTTCGGGGCGCTCACGTGCACCTATCAGATCCCCGCGACCACCGCCGGTCCTCACCCGTTCAGCGCCACCGGTGCCCACGGCCTCTCGGCCGTCACGTCGTTCACGGTCGAGCCCGCGCTCCGGCCGAGCCCCGGATACGGGGAGTCCGGGACGCTCGTCACGTTCACGGGGAGCGGCTACGCGGCGAGTTCGCACCTCGTCGTGAGCTGGCAGAACGGCTCGGCGTGCTCCTCGACGACCTCCTCCATGGGCGGATTCACCTGCTCCGCGTACGTGAACGCGAGCGGGGGCGCGTACTCGTTCAAGGGCAAGGACGCGCTCGGGGACGTCGGAACGACGACGTTCGTCGTGACCTACCTCACGCTCACCCCGTCGAGCGGACCGTTCGGGACGACCGTGCAGGTCAGCGGCGCGGGGTTCAAACCGATGTCCGCGTTCACGGTCAGCTGGGGCGCGCTCACGGTCTGCGGGGGCGGGAAGATCTCCTCGCTCGGCGCCTTCACCGAAGCCAACTGCTCGGGCGCGTTCAAGGTGCCGTACACCCCCGCGGGTCCGCATTCGCTCGAGGCCACGGACGCCGCGGGCTACTCCGCCAACGCCGTCTTCGTTGTCACGCCGAAGCTGACGTTCTCTCCGAGCTCGGTCCAGGTCGGCACCAAGGTCACGTTCACCGGCACCGGCTACAACGCGAGCTCCGTGGTCTCGCTGACCTGGTCGGGGTCGGTCGGCGCGGCGTGCAGCAACACCACCAGCGCCCTCGGCGCGTTCAACTGCACCAAGTACACCATCCCGGCGACCCCGACCGGCTCCTACCTGTTCACCGGGAAGGATACCCAGGGGGTCACCGCGAGCGTCTCGGTCGCGATCGGCGCGGCGCTGACCGTCTCCCCCACCTCCGGACCCGTGAACGGCACGGCGCTCGAGCTCGCCGCGTCGGGATTCGCGGGGAGCTCCGCGATCTCGATCTCTTGGAACCGTGGATCCGTCTGCAACGGGACCACGAGCTCCTCCGGCTCGTTCTCCTGCCCGTTCGTCGTGCCTCCGGCGCCGGACGGTCTCTACACGTTCACGGCGGTCGACGCGAGCTCCGACACGGCTTCCGCGACGTTCATCCTCGACTCGCTCCTCACCGAGAACCCGAGCTCCGGGCCCGTCGGGACCCTGATCACCTTCCAGGGGACCGGCTTCAACGCGAACGCCCTGGTCACGCTGACCTGGATCCCGGTCGTGGGCGGCCCCAGCGTCACGGCGTGCACCGCCGAGAGCTCCCCGACCGGGAGCTTCACCTGCTCCTTCTCGGTCCCGAACGTGCCGAGCGGCGCCTACACGTTCAGCGCGACCCAGGGCTCCGGGGCGACGACCGTCGTCTTCACGGTCCGCTCGTCCGTGGCGGCTAGCCCCACCGATGGTCCGGTCGGGACGACGGTCACCTTCACCGGCGCGGGCTACCGGGGGCTCTACCGGATCGACGTGAACTGGACCTCCGGGGTGGCGTGTTCGCAGACCACCTCCACCGTGGGGACGTTCAGCTGCGGGTTCACCCTCCCCGCGACGCCGTACGGCGTGCACACGTTCTTCGCCAACGACACTCCGTGGACCGTGGGAGGCGACTCGGCTCAAGCCACGTTCACGGTCACGCCCCAACTGACGGTCGCCCCCGTCTCGGGCCCCGTCGGAACCCTCCTCGAGTTCAACGGCACGGGGTTCAACCGCAGTTCCGGCGTCGCCGTCACGTGGGCCGCGGGTCCCGTCTGCACGGCCACGACCAGCACCGCGGGAAGCTTCCAGTGCACGGTGAGCCTGCCGGCGGCGACGTTCGGCTCGCACCTGTTCACGGCGACGGACGGGATGGGTCACACGGCGAGCGCCTCGTTCAGCGTCACGCCCCAGCTCATCGCCTCCCCCTCCTCCGGGCTCGTCGGCACGGCGGTGACGTTCGCCGGCACCGGCTACGCGAGCACGGTCTCCGTCACCGTCAGCTGGTCGGACGGAACCGCGTGCTCGAACACGACGTCCGCCTCCGGGGGCTTCTCCTGCAAGTACACGATCCCGATCGGAACGCCCGGCGGGGTCTACCCGTTCACGGGCGCGGACGGCGTCGGGGACGACGCCATCGCGACGTTCACCGTCTCGACCAGCCTTACGGTCTCGCCGACCAAGGGAGTCGCCGGGACCCCGGTGACGTTCGCGGGCACCGGGTACGCGGCCTCCTCGGCCCTCACGGTCACCTGGGCCGCGGGCACGGCCTGCTCCACCACGACGAGCGTCTCGGGGACGTTCAGCTGTCCGTACACGATCCCGCCGAGCACGACCGGCGGGAGCTACACCTTCACCGCGCTGGACGGCGCCGACGACACCGCGACGACCGCCTTCGTGGTCACCTATCTCGACGTGAGCCCCGCGGGAGCTACTCCGGGCACCCTGGTCCAGTTCCAAGCCGGCGGGTTCACCTCCGACAGCTCGTTCTCGATCACCTGGTCGGGTGGCACGGCGTGCTCGGGCACGACGACGACGCTCGGGGCGTTCGCCTGCAGCTACACCATCCCGAGCACCACGGTCCCCGCGGAGTACACGTTCACGGGCACGGACGGCGCGTCGGTGACCGCGACCGCGGCGTTCGACGCCTACGGGACCCCGTCCGTCAGCGCGCCCCTGCCGGCGCGGGCCGGCACGGACGTCGGCCAGAGCGTGACGTTCTCGACGACCGCCTCGGGCGGCTCGGGCACCTACCCGACGTACGTCTGGACCGAGTCGTCGGCGAACCTCGGCTGCACGCTCGTCAACGCCGCCACGATCACGTGCGACCCAACCCAGGCCGGGAGCACTTACACGGTCTCCGTCACCGTCACCGACTCCCACGGCGTCGTCTCCTCGTCCGCGATCTCGGCGAAGTACACCGTGAGCCCCGCGCTGACGCTCGGCGCCCCGACGCTCAACCGGACCGGTGCGGACGTCGGGCAGGCGGTGACGTTCACCGCGAACGCCAGCGGCGGATCGGGCGGCCTCGGGTACGCCTGGTCGAACCTCCCGGCGGGATGCTCGGGGACGGTCGCCTCGATCGCCTGCGCTCCCTCCGGACCGGTCGTGGGGGCGAGCATCACGGTCACCGTTACGGATTCGAACGGGAACTCCGTCACCTCCGCTCCGCTCCTGCTGACGGTGTTCGACGACCCGACGGTCGAGACGCCGTCCGCGAACCTCTCCTCGGCCGACGTCGCCGAGCCGGTGTCGTTCGTGACGAGCGGGTCGCACGGCTCCGGCGGCTACAGCTACGCCTGGTCCGGCCTCCCCACCGGGTGCAGCGCGACGGGGGCGGTGGTCGCCTGCAGCCCGACGGCGAGCGGCACGTTCGGGTCGATCAAGGTCAGCGTGACCGATTCGAACGGCTTCCGCGTCACCTCCGCGGCGTTCTCGTTCACGGTCTACCCGGACCCTACGGTCAAGATCACCTCCCCGTCGCGATCGAGCATCGACCTCGGGCAGAGCGTGACGTTCACCGCCCAGGCCGGCAACGGGTCGGGCGGGTACGGCTACGCCTGGTCGGGCCTTCCGGACGGCTGCAGCGGCACCTCCGCCTCGATCGCCTGCACCCCGGGGAGCGTCGCGCTGGGGCTCTCCATCACCGTGACGGTAACCGACTCGAACGGCGTGCGCGTCGTCTCGGCCGCCGTCCCGTTCAGCGTCTACGCCGCCCCGGACGCCGGCGACCCCGCGCCGAGCAGCCCGGGCGCCGACATCGGCCAGACCGTCACCTTCCAGGCGTCGGTCACGGGGGGAGCGCCGCCGCTCGGCTTCGTCTGGCGCGGGCTGCCGAGCGGGTGCGGCGGCACGACGGCGACGATCGTCTGCACCGTCTCGAACGCGAGCCTGATCGGGCTCTACACGATCTCCTACACGGTGACCGACGCGAACGGCCTGTCGAGCGACTCCACCGGCCTCGAGTTCCGCTTCTCCGCCGACCCGACGGTCACCGTCCCTTCGCCGAGCCGGGCCGGGGCGGACGTGAACCAGACGGTGACGTTCTCGACGACCGCGGGGATCGGCTCGGGCGACCCCACGTTCGTCTGGAACGGGCTCCCCGCCGGGTGCTCCAGCCGAACGGCCACGGTCGTCTGCACGTTCACGGCGCCGATGCCGGCGGGCGAGATCTCGGTCACCGTCACCGACTCGGACGGGTTCAGCGTCACGTCCGCGGCCCTCCCCTTCACCGTGTACCCCTTGCCGCGCGCCGGCCTGCCGACCGTCTCCGCCCCGAGCGGGGACGTCGGGCAGACGGTCACGTTCGCGGAGAACGTCACGGGCGGCAGCGGCGGGCTCTCGTACGCGTGGTCGAACCTCCCCGGAGGATGCACCGGCACGACCGCCACGGTCGTCTGCTCGTCGCTCGCCGGCGTGCAGACGTACACCGTTGAGGTGATGGTGACGGACTCGAACGGCGAGAGCAACCTCTCCGCGACGATCAGCTTCACGGTCTTCGCCGACCCGACGATCACCACCCCGACCTCCATACCGCCCGGGGCGGACGTCGGCGGGTCGGTGGCGATCATCACGTACGGGGCGCTCGGCTCCGGCGGCCTCACCTACGCCTGGAGCGGCCTCCCCGACGGCTGCACCGGCACGACCACCTCCATGGTCGTGTGCGACCCGACGTCGACCTCGGCGACGTCGATCACCGTCACGGTCACCGACTCGAACGGCTTCTCCGTCACCAGCGCCGGGCTTGTGTTCACCGTCTCCCCCGAGCTCGCCGTGACGCTCCACGGCTCCGCGGGATCGCTGCTCGCGGGGAAGAGCGTCACGTTCACGGCGACCGTCACGGGCGGGGCGGGTCCGTTCCGGATCACCTGGAGCGGCCTTCCGTCCGGATGCGTCGGCGGCGACGAGCTCACCGTCACCTGCACTCCCGCGTCGTCCGGGTCGTACACGGTCGAGGTGAGCGTCACCGACACGAACGCCGGGACCGCCACGGCGAAGACCCCGGTCACGGTGAACGCGGCGTTCCTGGGCCTGCCGGCCGCCGAAGGGATCGGCCTGCTCGCGGGGCTCGTCCTCGCGGCTCTGGTCGCGATCGTCGTCGTGGCGATCGTGGTCCGCCGTCGGCGCGGCCGGTCGACCGCCCCGCTCCCCTGGAGCCCCGGCCCGTCGACCCCGTCCCCCTCCGAGTCGACCCCGGAGTCGTCGCCCCCGCCGTGGAGCCCGACCCCTTCCGAATGGAGCCCCCCTCCGCCGCCGGGGTCGACCCCGGCCGAGGAGCCCTCCCCGTGGGACCTGCCTCCCCACGATCCGGACGAGGGCGGCTCGCCCCCCGACAGCCCGTGAGCCGGGGCGCGTCGCAGCGGCGGAGCCCCGGTCGCACCGCGACCCGGTCGATTCACAGGTGCCAGGTCGGCCCACCGTATCCCGACGGGATCGGAACGGGGGTCGGTCCGCCGAGGGGGTCCGGACGGGGCGTCGGGTCGGTGCCGGCCTTCTTCGAGAGGTACCGGTCGATCGCCTCCGCCGCCTTCGTGCCCGCCGCCATGGCGTAGACGACCGACTTTCCGCCCGAGGCGAAGACCCCCTCGACATCGGTCATCCAGTCCTCGCGCTTTCCGACGGGCCACCCCTGGGCCCCGAAGGAGAAGTCGAGCTCGCCCGGGAACCCGGCGACGTCCGCCTTCTCCCCCGCCGCGACGATCACGGTATCGCACGGGACGACCTCCTCGGTCCCGGGGACGGAGACGACCGTCGGCCGGCCCCGCGCGTCGGGCGGACCGTCCCGGGTCGTGAGCAGCTCGATCCCCTCGACCTGCCGGTCGCCGAGGATCCGGCTCGGCGCCCGGTCGAAGAGGAACCGCAACCCCTCGACCTCGCCGCCGCCGACCTCCTCTTCCCCGGCGGGCATGTCGCTCCGGCCGCGCCGGTAGACGAGCGTGACGTTCCCCGGGGCCGCGAGCCGCAGCGCCGACCGGGCGGCATCGAGCGCGACGTCGCCGCCCCCGACGACGACGACGCGCCGGCCGTGGCGGCCGATGATCCCGTCCGGCCCCTTGTTCATCGCGAGCAGGAACGGGAGCGCGTAGAAGACCCCCGGCAGCGCCTCGCCCGGGATCCCGAGCGCCCGCGGGTCGGAGGCGCCGACCGCGACGAAGACGGCGAGGTACCCCTCGGCGAGCAGGCTCTCCGGCGTGAAGTCGACGCCCGCCTTCTTCCCGAGGAGGAACGTGACGTCGAGGCCGCGGAACCGCGCGAGGTCGGTGTCGAGCTCCGACCCCTCGAGGTGGTACTTCGGGACCGTGTCGATCTGCCCGCCCAGGAACGGCTCCTGCTCGAACAGGCTCACCGCGTAGCCGCGCAGGGCGAGCTCCCAGGCGGCCATCAGGCCGGCCGGTCCGCCGCCGACCACGGCGACGCGCCGATTCTTGGGAGCGCTGGGGACGTAGGAGAGGTCCGATCGGCCCAGCTCGAGCGCCGCGCGCTTCAGGTGGCGGATCGCGATCGGCACGCCGCGCTCGGCCATGATGCACTCCTCCTCGCAGTAGTGGTAGCACGTCTTGCAGAGGACCGTCGCGAGCGGGTTCTCCTGCAGGGTCACCTTGGCCGCGTCGTCGAACCGGCGCTCCGCGATCAGGCGGATGTACCCCCGGCAGTCCTGCGTGATCGGGCACGCTTGCACGCAGAACGGCATGGCGCACTGCAGGCACCGCTGCGCTTCGAGGACGGCCTCGTCCGGGGTGTACGAACGAAGGATCTCCCCGAACCCGGCGCGTTCCTCCCGGCCCTCCTCGGGGATCGGCGTCCGCTGGTAGCGGGAGTTCTCGTTCGTCATTGGCGCCGGACCGCTCGTCCCCCGGTCTAACCCGGTGGACGACTTACGTTCGTTGCCCCCGGCCGGCTTCCTTCCGCGCCACGGACGGCTACCGGTGTCGGCCTTCCGTCGACGGCCAGCGCCATATGGGCCACCTCGGTCGGCCCAGCGATGCCCTCGCCGGCCGAGGTCCTCGCGTTGTACGACGCCGAGCTACGCCGCGATCCGCTGCCGATCCCAGGATCCACGGTGGAGAAGGTCGGGCCGATCGTCCGCGTCGTCGGCCGGGAGAATCTGGTGATCTACTCCTCGCTCACCGAGGCGAACGCGCGGTCGGTCGTCGCACAGCAGGCCGCCTTCTTCCGGCGAACCGCCGAGGAGACCGAGTGGAAGCTGTTCGGCCACGACCGGCCCTCGGATCTCGCGGGGATCCTTTCGGAGGAGGGGTTCGTGCCGGGAACTCCCGAGACGCTGGTCGTCCTCGACCTGAGCCGCGGTCCGCCGCCCCGGCGCGGCACGCCCGGGATCCGATACGTTCGGGTCGCGGACGCGCAAGGAGCGCGCGACGCCGCCGAGGCGAACGCGCGAGCGTTCGGCGACGTGCGAGCGTCGCGGCTGGACCAATATCTCGAGTGGCTGCGGGACCCGAACCAGGTGCTGTTCGTCGCGTACGCCGAGAAAGGCCCCGTCGCCTCCGGGCGGATCGAGCTCGCCCCTTCGAGGTCGTTCGCGGGACTCTACGGGGGCGGGACCGCCCCCGAGTACCGTCACCGGGGCATCTACCGGGACCTCGTCGCCGTGCGCGCCGAGTACGCCGCCGCTCTAAGCTACCGGTACGTCACCGTGGATGCGCAGGAGACGAGCCGGCCAATCCTCGAGCGGCTGGGGTTCGTCCCGCTCACGACGACTCGGCCGTGGATCCTCCGGGGCGCGCCAGCGGCGGAAGGGGACCCTCGTTGAGTCGATGCGTTGAGCGTCCGGGGGCGCACCCCGTCCGGCCCCCCACGGGATCTAGTCGATCTTGACGGCGGGAGGACGCTGGCGGAGCAGATGGATCCCCCATCCGAGCAGAAAGACGAATCCGACCAGGGTGAGCAACGCTCCCGTGTCGATGGCGTAGGCGCTCGCGGTGAGGAGTCCGAGGACGATGATCGGGAGGCCGCAGGCGATGTACAGGACGGCGATGTCGAGGGGCAGCTTGACCTTCTTCACCCCGACCTCCCGCCTCCCCGAATCGTTCCCCTATCTTTAATCGCGCCCTGAAGCGCCCCGCGCAGCCCCTCGGCTCCTCCCGCCTCGGCGGCCCATTAGTACCACTGCCGCCCTCGCTCCCCCGACCGATGTTCCACCGGGGAGCCCTTCTGTTAGCGGCCCTACTCGTCGCGAGCTCGGTCGCCTCGCTCCCCCCCTCGGCCCACAGCGCGTCCTCCCCGTCCTCGTACCGGGACACGGGCCGAGCGGATTCTCCTGCGCCCCTGGTGGGTCCGAGGGCAGCCTCGGACCTCCTCCATGAGTCGGTGAGCGCCGTACGGCTCTCCCACGCCTCAGCGTTCCCTTGGCTCGACCGGCCCTCGTGGTTCGCCTACGACCCGAACGACGCCGCGTTCTACGTGGCCGTCTCGCCGTCGAGCGTGTACGTCGTCCCCTACAGCGCCACTTCGCTCGTGGTGAGCGCGGTCATCGCGGTGGGAACCCATCCGTTCGCCGCGGCGGTCGACCCGACGCTCGGCGAGGTGTTCGTGACAAACTCCGGGAGCGACAACGTGAGCGTCATCTCCGATGCGACCAACACGGTCGTCGCGACGATCGCCGTAGGCGCGGACCCGCAGGGGATCGCGTTCGATCCCGTCACCGGCGTGATGTACGTCGCCGACGGCGGGTCGAGCAACGTGAGCGTGGTGAACTGTTCGGCCCGTTCGGTCCTCACTTCGGTCGACGTGGGGACCGGCCCCGTCGGAGTCGCCTACGACAACCTCTCCGCGCGGTGGTTCGTCGCCGACCGTCAGGCGAACGAGGTGACGGTGGTGTCCGCCGCGGATAACGACCCGATCGCCACCGTGCCGGTCGGAAGCCGCCCCTACGGGGTGGCCGTCGACAATGCCACCGACGCGGTCTACGTGACGAACGAGAACTCGAGCAACGTGAGCGTACTCTCCGCCGCCACCGCCGAGGTCGTCGCCTCCGTGCCGGTCGTCTTCCCCTACGCTGGGAGCCCGAACAGCACGCTCGAAGGGATCGCCTACGATCCGGCGGACGGGCTCGTCTGGGCCGGTGCCGGAAGCTTTTTCACGGTGGTGATCAGCCCCGCGACCGAATCGGTCGTGGATTTTTCCGACATCGATCCGGCCGGCGTCGCGTACGACCCGGACAGCGGGGCCGTATGCGTCAGCGACACCGCGAACGTCACGTTCGACTGCTTTCTCACTACAGCCGGCTGGGACCCCGCGAAGGTGCTGACCTTCACCGAAACGGGGCTTCCGGCAGGGGCTCTCTGGACCGCACAGGGGGAGACGACGGCCTCGGGCGAGGGGAACGTCACCGGCTCATCCCGTGGGCCCTCGATCTCGTTCGGGTTCGACGTACCGTACGGAGTTGACATCCTGCGGTATTCGATCGGGCCCGCGGACCGGTATCTCCCAGATCCGGCAAGCGGGGTGGTCAACAGCTCGGCGCTCCCGGCCGTGGTCGACGTGAACTACGTCTACTCCCCCGGCGCGTACGCGGTCGACTTCGAAGAATCCGGACTCCCCCAAGGAACGAGCTGGTCGGTCGATCTCGGCGGGACGATCCTCCACGCCACGACGGCGGAGATCGAGTTCTCCGAGCCGAGCGGGACGTACGGCTTTCGGGTCGCCGCGGTGGCCGGCTATCACGTGCCTCAGCGGACAGCGTGGGGAACGGTCGAAGTCGACCTCGGATCGGTCGTGGTCCCGGCGATGTCCTTCACCCCGTCCGTCTACACCGTCACGTTCACAGAGACGGGACTGCCTCGGGGATCCGAATGGTCGGTCTCTTTGCTCGGAACGACCAGCTCGGACCAGCCGTCCCTCTTCGTTTCGGCTCCGAACGGTTCCTACGCGTACTCGATCGGGGCGGTGAGCGGCCATCTGAGCCCGCCGGGCGGTACCGTGGTGGTGGCCGGCGAGAACCAGACCGTCCCCGTCTCGTTCGTTTCCGCCTTCGCCGTCACGTTCGGCGAGGCAGGGCTCGCCTCCGGAACGAGCTGGGCCGTGACCCTCGCGGGGGTGACCGTGAACTCAACCTCGGATGAGATCCAGTTCGTCGAGCCGAACAGCACTTACCCGTACTCGGTGAGCGGCGCCACCGGGTACTCCGCCAACCCAGGGGCGGGGACCGTGGTCGTCGCCGGGCTTCCTGTCTCCCAGGGGATCACCTTTACGCCCCTTCCGACCGGCGAGTACCCCGTGAAGTTCACCGAGACCGGGCTTGCGGCGGGGATCGGGTGGAGCGTCGAGGTCTCGAACGCTACCCTTGAGGTCGACCAGACCCTCGGGGCGGTCTCCCCGGCGCCGATCGTGTTCTATCTGCTCAACGGGAGCTACTCGTGGGGCGTCTTCGTTCCGGCCGGGTACTCCTCGGAGGTACCCGCCGGCCCCGTGGTCGTCCATGGCTCGACGACCACCACCACGCCGCTTTCCTTCCGATCGGCTGCTGCCCCGGGAGCGCCCTCCGTTTCCGGGCCGTTGATAGAGGGGCTCGTGCTCACCGGGGTCAGCGCGGTTTTGGTCGGCACAGCGATCGGCTGGATGCTTCGAAGAGACCGACGACCCCCGGCCCCTCCCCGCTCCTCGACCGAGGGCACCGCCTGAATCTCCGGTCCGGTACGCCGACCCAGGCCCCAACGGATCCCTTCCAGTGCGGACCGCGGCTGGCGGGCGGAGCATGGCGCGAGGCCGGATACGCCCGTGCTGGGATTCGAACCCAGGTCTGAGGCTCCGCAGGCCTCTAGGATAATCCACTGCAGCGGCCCGGGGGTGTGACCCCGGTGCCGTAGCTACCCCACACGGGCATGATCATCGATCGCGGAACGCGGTCCGAGCGCGCCGAGGAGCGCTCTCTATAAAAGCCCGGGGACGGCGACGCTCTTCGGCGCGCCACACTTTATACCGGACGGCGCGTCCGGCCGCCGGGATCGGAGAGGAACCGTGGGCACCTCCGGCGGCGATGGGGCGTGGGACGCGCTGCGCTCGCTCCGCATGGGCCAGCGGGTCGACCTCGTCGATCGGGCGGGGAGCCGCTGGTCGGGGACGGTCATCCCACCGCACGACCTGTCGGGAGAGCGGACGCTGACGCTCAAGCTCGAGAGCGGGTACAACGTCGGGATTCGGATCGACCCGGGCACGACGATCGAGAGCATCGGCCCGCCTCCGCCGCTGCGGGCGAACGCTCCGCACGCGCCCCCGCCCGGAGGCTCGAGCGGCCCCGCGGGCTGGGTCGCGCTGCTCACCACGGGCGGCACGATCGCCTCGCGGGTCGACTACGAGACCGGCGGCGTCCGGCCGGTCCAAGGGGAGCGGGAGATCCTCGATTTCTACCCCGAGCTCGAGCGGGGCGGGCCCGTGCGGGTCGTTCCGGTCTTCGACCGAATGAGCGAGGACCTCGTCCCGCCGGACTGGCTCACGATCGCCGAGAAGGCGGCCGCGGCGTTCGCCGCCGGGGCGGTTGGGGTCGTCGTCGCGCACGGGACCGACACCCTCGGCTACACGTCCGCGGCGCTCAGCTTCCTGCTCGCGGACCTCCCCGGGCCGGTCGTCGTCGTCGGGGCCCAGCGCTCCCCCGACCGACCGTCCTCGGACGGACCATCGAACCTCGCGGCCGCCGTCGCGGTCGCCCGCGACCGGCGGATCGGAGAGGTCGTCGCGGTGATGCACGAGGACCTCTCGGACACGCGCTTTGCGATCCACCGGGGTACGTGGGTGCGCAAGATGCACTCGACCCGACGGGACGCCTTCGAGAGCCGGAACGGGCCCGAGCTCGGATTCGTGGAGGGCGGCTCGGTCGAGTTGACGGAGCCGGTGCGCCCGCCCGCAAAGGGGCCGGCCCGGGTCGACGGGCCGATCGACGCCCGTGCCGGACTGCTCTGGTCCCACCCCGGCCTCACCGTGGAGGCGGCCCGGGCCTCCTCCGCCGGAGTTCGGGGCCTGGTGATCGCGGGGACCGGCCTCGGGCACGTCGCCGCCCACCTCCTCCCGTGGATCCGCTCCGAGACCGAGCGCGGCGTGGTGGTCGCGATGACGACGCAGTGCCTCGCCGGAGGGGCCGACCCGTACGTCTACGCGACCGGTCGCGCCCTGCAGAAGGCGGGCGTCCTGTACCTGGACGACCTCCTGCCGGAGACCGCCTTCGCCAAGCTCGTCTGGGCGCTCGGCCACGAATCGACCCCGGACGGCGTGCGCCGCCGGCTGAGCGATGACCGGGCCGGAGAGTTCGTTCGCCGGCACCTCCCCGGCGGTGCGCCGTGAAGGTCGGCCTCGAGGTGCATCAGCAGCTCGCCACGGGCAAGCTGTTCTGCCGGTGCCCGGCGGAGCTCTCGGAGGAGATCGGCGGGGCGTTCGTCCGCCGGCTGCGCCCGGCGAGCGGCGAGGACCACCGGATCGATATCGCGGCGCAGTTCCAGGCCTCGCTCGGGCGCACGTACGCCTACGAGACCGGACCGGCGAACTGTCTCGTCGAGATGGACGAGGAGCCGCCCCACCCGCTCGACGCCGCCGCGCTCGACGTGGCGCTCACGTTCGCCCTGCTCGTCGGGGCCCGCCCGATCGACGAGATCGCCGTGATGCGCAAGATCGTCGTCGACGGATCGAACACCAGCGGGTTCCAGCGGACGGCCCTCGTGGCGGTCGGGGGCTCGATCTCGGTGGACGGCCGCGACTACTCGATCCAGTCCGTCTGCCTCGAGGAGGATGCGGCGCGCAAGGTGCGGGAGTCCGACGGGGAGGTCGTCTACCGGCTCGACCGTCTGGGGATCCCGCTGGTCGAGGTCGCCACGGGGCCCGACATCACCTCGGGGCCCGAGGCGCGACGTGTCGCCGAGGAGATCGGGGCGCTCCTGCGGGCGACGCGCCGGGTCCGCCGCGGGATCGGGACGGTCCGCGAGGACCTCAACGTCTCGACCACGGGCGGCCACCGCATCGAGATCAAGGGCGTCCAGGAGCTCGCGATGATCAAGGAGTACGTCGACCGGGAAGAGCAGCGGCAGCAGACGCTTCTTGCCGTGCGCGACGAGCTCGCCCGCCGCTCCGCCCGGATCGGCCCGGTCGAGGGGACGGACGTCTCGTCGGTGTTCGACGGTGTGAGCTCGGGGCCGCTCGCGGCCGCGGGCCGCCGTGGCGGCGGTGTCCTCGCGCTGACCCTCCCCGGGTTCGCGGGACTCCTCGGCGCCCGGCCGGGAAGCGACGAGCGGCTCGGGCGCGAGCTCGCCGACCACGCCCGCGCAGTCGGACTGAAGGGACTGATCCACTCGGACGAGGTACCGGGGTACGGGGTCACGCCCGAGCACATCGCCGAGCTGCGCTCCCGCCTCTCCCTCACTTCCTCGGACGCGTTCGTTCTCGTCTCCGACCGCTCCCCGGAGAAGCTCGCGACCGCCCTGCGGCGGATCGCGGGCCGAGCCGCCGAGGCACTGGAGGGGATCCCCGGCGAGACCCGGGACCCGCTGCCGGACGGCCGCACGCGGTACTCCCGCCCGTTGCCGGGCCGCCACCGGATGTACCCGGAGACCGACATCCCCCCGATCCCGATCACCGCGGAGCACCTCGACCGGATCCGGTCGAACCTACCGGAGCGCCCCGAAGAACTGCGGGCCCGGCTGGGGCAGGTTCACGGACTGGGGGCCGAGGTCGTCCGACAGCTGGTGTACGCCGGGCTCGTCGACCGATTCGAAATCCTGACCGCGAAGGGACACGCTCCCTCCCTGACGGCACGGCTGCTCACGCAGGACCTCCCTTCCGTCGCCTCGACGACGGAGCGGGGGTTCGATCCGTCCGACCCGCTTCTCGATGCGGTCCTCGGTTCGGCGGAGTCGGGCCGCATCTCCAAGGAGGGGATCCCGGGACTCCTCGCCGCGCTCGCCGGGGGGGCGCCGAGCGTCGACGAGGCGATCGCCCGGGCGGGACTCGCCGGCCTCACCTCCGACGAGCTGCGGGCGCTCGTCGACCGGATCGTGGAGGCGCAGGCGCCGATGGTCCGGGCTCGCGGGGGCGAGGCGTTCTCGCCGCTGATGGGCGACGTGATGCGCGAGGTCCGGGGCCGGCGGGACGGCAAGGAGGTCGCGGAGGCGCTCCGGCGCGCGATCGATCGCGTCCAGCGCACCCCGGCCGGATGACCGACCGCGCGCGGGGGACGCGCGTGCCCCGTCCGCGGATACGAAGGCTGCGCGCCGTGGTCACGGACGTCGACGGGACGCTGACGGACGCTCGTCGCCGGCTCGACCCGCAGGCGCTGGCGTGGATCCATCGCCTCGAAGCGCACGGGCTCCCGGTCGTCCTGGCGACCGGCAACGTGCTGCCGATCGCCCTCGCCCTGCACCGGTTCCTCGGCCTGTCGGGGCCGATCGTCGCCGAGAACGGCGGCGTCGTCTACGACCGGCGGGACGGGGTCGACCGCGTCGAGCGGCTGGCCGACCGGGCCGTCGCGGAGAAGGCGTTCCGGCGTCTGCAACGGGCGAAG
This sequence comes from Thermoplasmata archaeon, assembly GCA_035499455.1. Classification (GTDB taxonomy): domain Archaea; phylum Thermoplasmatota; class Thermoplasmata; order Lutacidiplasmatales; family UBA184; genus Lutacidiplasma. The sequence goes on from DATJYS010000007.1 coordinate 246,926, forward strand.
CTCCCCGTGCGACGCCTGTTCACCGACCGGTGGCGCGAAAGCGAGGTCGCGCTCGAGCCGAACGTCTCGCTCGCACGGATCCGCAGAGCGCTCGGGGACCTCCCGGTGTTCGTCGAGGCGACCGGCTTCGCGATCCACCTCATGGAGCAGAGGGCGGGGAAGCTCCCCGCGCTCGTCCGTATCCTCGCCTCCCGGGGCCTCGCGCTGGAGGAGTGCGTCGTGCTCGGGGACGGCGACAACGACGTCGCCATGCTGCGAGCGGCCGGCTTCGGGGTGAGCTTCCCGTCGGGGAGCCGACGGGCCCGGACGGCGGCAGGGTACGTGACCCGCGCGCGGTTCGGCCGCGGATTCGTCGAAGGGCTTAAGGCAAGCCAAATCCTCGCCGGAGCGTCCTGAGCCGAGGAGGGACGAACGTGCTGGTCGGACAGTGTGCCTCCTGCGGCGCTCCGGCGACGCTCGGGTGTACCATCTGCGGCCGAACGTTCTGCCGCGCCTGTCTCGACGTCGACGAGCGCATGTGCGCGGACTGCCGCCAGGCGCAGAAGGCCGCGAAGAGCCCGATCGAGATCCGCACGCCCCCGTCGCGCCGCGTCGTGCGGCGCGCGCAGGTCCAGGGCCGCGTCTAGTCGAGCGCGGCCGCGGCTCAGTATTCGGCGCCCGGCAGTACCAGCGGTCCGCGGGGGGACGCCCGCCCGAGGGCGAGGAGCACCACGCCCATCGCGCCCGTGAACGCCCCGAAGAGGGCGAGCGCGATCCCCTCGGGACCCCACGCCGAGGCGACCCGGAGCCCGTAGAACAGGCGCCCGCCCGCCGGCGCGGTGAGGTGGAGCGCGACGTTGAGTCCGAGTGCGACCCCCCATCCGGCGGCGATCAGGAGGCCGCCCCCGAGGAAGTAGCCGGCGCGCTCGTCGCCCTGCGGGTCGAACGGAGGGACCGCCGGGGTCTCTTGGACGTCGACCACGGAGCCACGACCTCCGTCGCCCCTATAGGAATTGCGGCGACCGCCCGCGCGGAGAGGCGGTTCAACCGAAGCCGGGGAGCGACTTTCCGTCCCGGCCTCCCCCCTGGCGCAGCGGTCCCTTGCGGAGCTCCTTCGGGGACTCCACGAGCCGCGTCAGGTTCGCGGACTGGACGACGTACGTCGGGAGGCCTGTGTTGGGATCGTTGCCGGCCCGCAGCACGTTCATGATCTCGAGCCGGACCTCGATCACCGAGCCGTCCTTGAGCTTCAGCCGCAGCCGGCCGTCGCCCTCGGCGACCGAGTAATCGACGATCTCGGCGTTCGTGAGGTCTGGGGGGGCTCCCCCGCCGGGACCCATCACCGGGCTCCGCGCGCCGCGACGCGCGCCTTCAGGAGCGCGCGCGGGTCCTCGCCGCCGACCGTGAGGCCGAGCGAAACGCACGTGCCGATCACCTGGTTCATCTTCTCCTCGATCGTCCGGCCGAACAGGTCGTCGCCCTTCGCTTCCGCGATCTGGCGGATCGCGTCCAGGTTGACGTCGCCGATCGTCTCGGTCTTCGGCTTTCCCGAGCCCTTCTCCTTCTTCGCGTCCTTCAGGAGCAGCGCCGCCACCGGGGGCCGGCCGACGACGAGCGTGAACGAGCGCGTCGCGGGGTCGACCCGCACGACGACGGGGACGCGCATCCCGGCGAACTGCTTCGTCTCCTCGTTGATCTTCGCGACGACCTGCCCGACGTTGACGCCGAGCGGGCCGAGCGCGGGGCCGAGCGGGGGACCCGCCGACGCCTTGCCGCCTTCCACGAGAACGCTCACCTCATCCGCCACTCTTCCCGCCTCCCCTCTCCAGCATACGAACGTGGTCGCCGCGCACCGTCACCGGGATCGGGACGACCGCCTCGATCAGCTCGACCGTGATCTCTTCTTTCGCCTGGTCGATCTTCTTGACCCGGGCCTTCTCTCCCTTGAACGGCCCCGAGATCAGCTCGACGATCGCGCCCTCGACGAACCCTTCGACCGTGATCTTCGGGACGAGCAGCGGCTCGACCTCCTTGAGGGTCGTCTCCCCCTCGACGAGGCCGCGGGCCTTGCGGATCCCCTTCAGCATCTCGCGGACCCCCTCGAAGCTCATCCCTTCCGCGAAGACGTAGCCGCGGAGCGACGACGGCACGAGGAGCGCGAAGACGACGTCCGGCTTCTCCTCGGCCCGGCCGAGCAAAGTGTCCGCGACCTCCCGCTCGTAGCCGCGCGACGTCTTGATCGCGAGGACGGCCTGCCGCGCGACGCAGGCGAGGGTGAGCTTCGGACCCGGACCGCCGTCCGGCGACTCGACGCCGAGGCGCACCTCGACGCGGTCGCCGTAGCGGACCCCGACCGGGGCGGTGATCGAGAAGGAGAGGGCGACCCCCTGGCTCGGGAGCAGGTGGACCGTCGCCTTCTCCTTGCGGGGGAACAGCTCGACGCTCGAGCGCTTGCCCGGCGGCGTCCAGGAGACCGGCCACTCCGCTCCCTCTCCGGGGTAGGTGGAGGTGTAGCCGACCTCGATCGTCAGGACCGCGTCGATCGGCTCGGTGACGCGGCTCGTGAGGACCGCCGAGATCGTCGTGATCGTGCCGGCGGTGACGGGCCGGGTCGAGTCGTCCGCCGCGACCAGGGAGACGAGCTTGGAGACGTCCGGCCGGACGGGGGCCGGGGCGGCGACCACCGCGGGAGCGCTCGGCGCCGCGGGCGCGGCGGCCGCCTCGGGCTTCTTCGCCGGGACGACCGGCGTCCCCGAGAGGAGGCCGATGCCTTCGTCGTGACCGTCGCCTTCCATACGTTGCCCCGCCGCGCGGCCTACAGCGAGGGAAGGAAGTTCGCCCAGAGCCACGGGCCGACCTGGGAGAAGAAGATGTAGATCGCGAACCCCGTCATCCCGATCAGCACCGCGCCGAGCGCCGTCACCTCGAGGACCTTGACGTACTCCTCGCTGGTCGGGCGGCGGGCCATCCGGAGGATGCGCCCGTACTTGCCGTGCCCGACGCCGCGCAGGCGGCCGTCGAACTCGTCCTGCACGTGACGCGCGCGATCGAGGAACGCCATCGATTCACCTCTAATGCACTACGTCGATCTCCGGGCCGGACCGTCGGGCCGGCGGGGGGACCGCGCTTCCCGCGAAAATCTGGGGGGATTTAACGCCGGTCACGACGAGCATCACGCGGATCGTGCTCTGCATCGTCGGGTCGACCGCGGCGCCCCAGATGATCCGCGCGTTCGGGCTGATCGCCTTCTGGACGACCTCGGCGGCCTTCTGCGCCTCGCTGACGGTCATGTCCGGGCCGCCGGTGACGTTGATCAGCGCGCCGGTCGCGCCCGCGATCTCGACGTGGAGGAGCGGGGAGTTGATCGCCTCGAGCACGGCGTCCTCGGCGCGGTTCTCGCTCTCGGATTCGCCGATGCCGATGAGCGCGACGCCCCCGCCCTTCATGATCGTGCGGAGGTCGTTGAAGTCGAGGTTGACGAGCCCGGGCCGCGTGATGATCTCCGTGATGCCGCGGATCGCCCGGGCGAGCACGGAGTCGGCGACCTTGAACGCCGTCTGGATCGGAAGGCGCGGGACGAGCTCGAGCAGTCGGTCGTTCGGGATCGTGATGACCGTGTCGATCGACGCGCGCAGGCGCTCGAGCCCCCACATCGCGTTCTCCTGGCGGACGAGGCCCTCGGAGCTGAACGGCAGCGTGCAGACGGCGATCGTGAGCGGGTTGCCGCCGCCGGCGTCCTTCGCGCACTGCGCGACGACGGGGGCCGAACCGGTACCGGTGCCGCCGCCGAGCCCCAGGGTGATGAACACCATGTCGGAGTTCGCGAGGGTCTTCTTGAGCTCGTCCTCCGCCTCGCGCGCCGCCTGCTCGCCGACCTGCGGGAGCGCCCCGGCCCCGAGGCCGCGGGTCAGCCGTCGCCCGAGCAGGATCTTGCGGGGCGCGTGGATCGCGAGAAGGTGCTGGGCGTCCGTGTTGCAGGCGACCATCTCCGCGCCCGCGAGCCCCTCCTCGGCGAGCCGGTTGATCGTGTTGCACCCGCCGCCGCCGCACCCGACGACCTTGATGTTCGTCTTGAGGGAGGCGAGCACCGCCTCCAGTTCCGCGTCGTCGTTCGACGGGGGCGGGGGGGGTTCGGCGCCTTTCCGGCCCTCTCCGGGCAGGTGCGCGAGAATCTCCTGAGCGAGCGGTCGCATCGTGGGCTCTCCTATCGGAGCGGAGCATCGGCTTCATTATAAAGGGTTGGCGCGGCTTGGCGCTCCCGTCTCGGAGGAGTCGTGGATTACGACGTCTGGGCCCCGCGGTACGCGCGGATCCGGGCCGAGTTCGGCTTCCCGTTCGAGCGGGAGGTCGCCGCGGCCGACGCGCTGGAGCGGCTCCTGCGGCCGGAGGATCGCCGCGACCCGCTCGCCCGGCTGGCGCCCCGGATCCGGGGGCGCGACGCGATCGTGGTGGGGGACGCCCCCGGCGCCGGCCCGCCGCCGCTCTGGCGCCTCCCTCCGTCGCCGCCGCGGCCCGCCCTCCTCGCCGCCGACGGGGCGACCGCGCCGTGCCTCGCCGCCGGCCTCGTGCCGAGCGTGATCGTCACCGACCTGGACGGGCCGGTCCCCTCGGAGGTCTCCGCGAGCGGCCGGGGAAGCCTCGTGCTCGTCCACGCCCACGGGGACAACGTGCCGGCGCTCGAACGGTGGGTCCCCGAGTTTCCGGGGGAGCTCGCGGGCTCCTGGGCCGGCCCCCCGCGCCCCGGGCTGATCGATGTCGGCGGGTTCACGGACGGCGACCGCGCGGCGTACCTCGCCGAGGCCCTCGGGGCGCGCCGGATCCTCCTGTGGGCGTTCGATTTCGAGCGGGTCGACGTCCCCGACCCGAGCGCCCGCGCCGTGAAGCTCGCAAAGCTCCGGTGGGCGCGCGAGTTGCTCGGCGACCTCGCCCGGTCGAGCCCGGTGCCGGTGCTGCGCTGGGGGCTGGACGGATCGCTCGTCCCCTACTCGACCGGGTAGAACACGCCCCCGACGTCGAGGAGGACGAGGTAGACGACGTCCTGGCCGTTCTCGTAGACCGGCAGGAACGGCAGCTCCGCGAACCACGCGATCGCAGCGCTGCCCAGCGGCTGCGCCAGGTCCGAGGGGCTGAGCGCGACGCCCGAGTACATCACCGAGTCGACGACCACGAGGTCGATCGGGCGCGCGTCCGCCGGGTTGGGCACCCCGGAAGAGATCAGTTCCTGCGTGGCGAGTGGAGCGAGCCCGTTCGCGTTCGCGTCGAACAGGACCGGAGTCGTCACCCACGTGGCGGGGTTCCCGTCGACGCCGAAGATCATCGAGCTCAGGCGGTGGTCCGTGGCGACGGTCGCGGTCGACGGCTCGGCGATCCCGACCCACATCCAGAGCGTGGCGTCCCCGTGGGTCAGCCCTTCCTGGAATCCCCCGAGGTCGGAGGCCGGCGGGTAGACGATGGCGGCGTTCCCGGCAACGAGCAGGATCGCGGCGACCGCACCGGCGACGACCGCCCTCCGACCGGCCCGGTCGCCGAGCCGCGCGATCAGGCGTCCGAGGCCGACCGCGACGAGTAGGCCGACGGGGATGAGCAGGTACTCGGCGTGGCGCGACGGAGAGAGCGCCGAGGCGAACCCGGTCGCCGTCGAGTACTGGGGGTAGGCGCTTCCGAGCGACGCGAAGCCGAGGGTCGCGGCGGCGCTCACGGCGAGGGCGGCGAGCCATGTGAGGGCGAACGGCCCGAGCCGGGCCGTCGTGAGGACCCGGCGGCTGCCGCCGCACAGGATCCCGAGGGCGAGCACGGGGGCGTACCACAGGATCGCCGCCGGGGTCGTCTGCTGCGTCGTCCCCGGAAGCGGGACGACGAGCAGGAGCGAGATGGCGCCGAAGACGCCGACGGCGATCAGGCTCGCGTCGCGCACGACGCTGCCGTCGGTCGGCAGGCGCACCCACCGACAACCCGCGCGCGCCGGGGCGCGGCGCCAGCGGATCAGGACCGCGCACGCCGCGATCGCGGCGAGCGCCGCCACCTCGAACGCCCCGAAGCCGACGTACGCGCTCCCGCCGAACCCCGGCAGGAGCACCTTCGAGACGAACGTGTGGGTCCCGTAGAACCAGAAGACGAACGTCGCGCTGACGAACGCCGCGAGGAACCCGAGCTCCCGGGACGGGTACCGTCGGCTCCAGAGCCCCGGCCGCCACAGCTCGAGGAGCAGGATCCCGCCCAGCGCGCCGATCGCGAAGAAGTAGGACGACAGGTGGTGCGTCGGGATCAGCGCCCCGGCCGTCAGCGAGAGCGGCAGGTACCACCGGACGTCCCGTCGGCTCTCGAGGAGCATCCAGAGCGCTCCGACGCACAGGAAGTCGCCGAGCGCGAGCGGCGCCGGGTGGGCGATCGAGAAGAGCCGGGGCATCGCGACCGAGGCGAGCGCCGCCCCGAGCAGCGCGATGGTGTCGTGGGGATAGATCCGGCGGAACAGGAGGAACAGCGGGAACACGGAGAGGACCGCAACGACCGGGACGACGATCGTCAGCGCCGAGAGGGGGTCCAGGTGAAGCGCGCCGGCCGCTCCGCCCGCGAGGACGAAGATCCCGGGAAAGTCCGGGTAGGCGCTCCCCCAACCGGAGTACGCGGCCCCGTAGGGGAGGGTTCCGGAGGAGACGAGGTCGGAGGTCAGGCGATAGTACTCCCCCGTGTCCGACCCGAACACGGAGAACGACAGGTACGGTTCGAGCGCGAGGAAGACGAGCAGGAGCGCGAGGCCGGCGAGCCAGAGGATCGTCTCCGGGCGCAACGGCGCCCGGCTGGGCGACGCCGCCCCCTCCGGCCCGTCCTCCATCGTCGCTCCTCGTCCCGCGACCGGGGCCCCCATGTAAATCGGTGCGGTCCGGCCCGCAAGGCGGTCCCGGCGCCGGTCCGGACGGCCATATCCATAAATAGGGGGGGCTGGTGCGCCCGAATCGGGGCACCATCGGATGCCTTCTTCACACCGTTCGAAACCGCGAGCGAAGACATCCGCCGGGAAGGCCGCGAAGCGCCGCCCCACGCCGAAATCCTCGCCGAAGCGCCCGGCGAAATCGGCGTCCCGGTCCGCGGCCAAGCCGCCCGCGAAGTCCCCCTCCAAGAAGGCCGTGCGACCTGCCGCGCCGGCCCGCCCGCCCGCCGCGAAGAAGAGCGGGTCGTCCGTCCCTAAGCCGGCGCCTCCCGAGCCCGCCGCCCAGACGCAGCTCGAGGTCCCGCTCCCCGGCGGGCGGCGCCACGTGCTCTCCCTCGCCTTCGTCCGCGACGGGGACGAGTTCCTGGCGCGGATGGAGACCGACTCCGGTCACATCACCGAGCTCAAGAACCGGTCGCTCGACCAGCTCCTGACGCTCGTCGCCGGCGAGCTCGAGGACCTCCTCGAGTGACCGGGCCGCCCTACGGCGGCTACGGGTGGGTGTCCGTGAACACCCCGGCATCGAACAGGTAGGTGCGCCGGACCCCGCGGGCGCCGATCTCGACCGACTCGACCGGTTCCGAGGAGAGAACTCCCGGAGGGAACCGCCGGGCGATCCGCACCGAGATGCCGGGGAGCGCCGGATAGACCCGACGGGTCCCGAGCACGCTCACGAGGACGGTCGCGGTCGGGGTCCACTCCACCGAGGCCGGGGCGGAGAGCAGGGCGAGGAACACCCCAACAAGGGCGAAGGCGAACGCGACCGCTCCGAACAGTTCCAAGTCCTGGGAGGTGCCGGCCGTCCCGCCGCCGTGGCTGGATCGTGCGAGCACGGCCAGCCCGAGATAGAGGGCCGCGAGCACCGCGAGGTAGAGGAGCGCGAGGCGCCGGGCGCGTTGGGTCGCCGCCCGGTTCACGACCCGCCGAACGCCCGGGAGGGGAAGGGACCCCGCGTCGTCCTCCGCCGGAGCCGGAGTCGTCGGCGGCTCGTTCGCTAGGGCCGGCGGGCGGGCGAGCCGAACGCGCCGGGGGGCCGGATCGGCCATGCTGCCCCGGATTCCGTGCGCTGGGACCTTAAAGTTGCTGACGCTTCGCACCCCCGATGCCGACGAAGACCGAGTACCTCACGATGCGAACGCGCGCGCCCCGGGAGTTCGTCAACCTCACCGACGACGTTCGACGGGTCGTGCGCGGGAGCGGCGTCCGGGACGGCCTCGTGCTCGTCTCCTCGATGCACATCACGGCGGCGGTGTACGTCAACGACAACGAGTCCGGGCTCCTGAACGACATCGCGGCCTGGGCCGACCGCCTCGCGCCGGCCGGGGACTACGAGCACCATCGAACGGGCGAGTCGAACGGGGACGCCCATCTGAAGAACCTTCTGCTCGGCCACCAGGTCGTGCTCCCCGTCACCGACGGCGACCTCGACCTGGGGCCGTGGGAGTCGGTGTTCTACGCCGAGTTCGACGGCCAGCGGCCGAAGCGGGTCGTCGTGAAGGTGGTCGGCGACTAGGGCTCACGCCTCGAGCTGGGCGTCCGCCCCGGCGCCGGCGGCCGCCGCGGGCGGTCGAGGGAGCGGGGCGTCCAGGTCGACGAGCGGTACCTTCCGCGCGATCTCCTTCGCCATCGCCGAGCAGCTCGACGGGGCGACCGGTCGCTGCGTGTAGCCGGGAAGCGCGAGGTCGTACGTGACGACCTTCTTCTCGGCGATCGTCTCCCAGACGGCCCGGAAGACGCGGTCGGCCGCCTTCCGCTCGCCGAGATGGCGGAGGAGGAGCTCGACGCAGAGGATCTCGGCGACGGGATCGGCGCGGTCCTGGCCCGCGTACTTCGGGGCCGAACCGTGGACCGGTTCGAAGACGGCGAGCGAGTCGCCGTACAGCGCGCCCGGGGCGACGCCGAGGCCGCCGGCGAGTCCGGCGCAGAGGTCGGAGAGGATGTCGCCGAAGAGGTTCGTCGTGACGATCACGTCGTACTCCTCGGGCTTCTTGACGAGCTGCATGCACATGTTGTCGATCAGCCGCTCGTCGGCGGGGACGTCCGGGTACTTCGCCCCCATCTCGCGGAAGGCGGTCTGGAACAGCGCGCCGGTCGTCTTCATGATGTTCGCCTTGTGGACCGCCGTCACCCGCTTCCGGTGCTCGCGGCGCGCGAGCTCGAACGCGAACTTGACGATCCGGTCGGAGGCGCGGCGCGTGATCACGTTCACCGTCTCCGCCGCGGTGTGCTCCCGGTCGACCCAGTGCTCCACGCCGGCGTACAGCCCCTCGGTCGCCTCCCGCACGACGATCAGGTCGGTCTCGGGGAACCGGGTCCCCTCGCCGGCGATCGCGCGGGCGGGGCGGACCGAGGCGTACAGATCGAGCTGCTGTCGGAGCGCGACGTTCACGGAGCGGAACCCGCCGCCGATCGGCGTCGTGATCGGCCCCTTGAGCGCGAGCCGGTTCTTGCGGATCGACTCGAGGACGGCGTCGGGGAGGGGCGTGCCGTGCGCCTTGATCGCGAGCTCGCCCGCGTCGACCGTCTCCCACTCGATCGCGACCCCCGTCGCGTCCGCGACGACGCGCGCCGCGCGCGTCACCTCGGGCCCGATCCCGTCGCCCGGGATCAGCGTCACACTGTAGGACATCGGAGCGCTCCGGCGACCGCCCGAGTCGCCGCGGAATTTAAGGAACCGGACGGGGCGCGGGCGCCGACGCGGGCAGATGCCCGAGCACGGCCCGCAGGAGGCGGTCCCTCAGCTCCGTGGGATCCGGATTCGGGCTCCAGAGCACGAACACTCCGTCCCACGTCGTCGCGCCGATATCGGCGACCTCGAGGTGCGCGCTGGTCGTTCCGACGGGCGGCGGCGGCAGGGCGCGGACGACCTCCGCGAGCGCCCCCTCCACGAGCGCGAGGGGGATACCGAGCGGGAACGTCATCCGGACGCGGTGCTGCGTCGCATCGCGCGGCTCGATCACCAGCGCCGACATCACGACGTTGTTCGGGAGCTTCGCGACGCCGCCCCGGTCGAGCGCCAGGACCGTGTAGACGAGGCCGATATCGACGATCGTCCCCGAGTAGGACGGATACCCCGCCTCGTGCGGATAGCTCGACGCGAAGATCCCGTACGCCGAGGAGACGAACCCGACGCGGTCCCCCGGACGGAACGGGTCGGCGACGACGAGCAGGAGCCCCGCGAAGACGTTCGCGAGGACCGTCTGCGCGGCGAGACCGAGGACGATGCCAGCGAACGCCGAGCCGAGCAGGATCGACTCCGCGGAGACCCCCGCGAGCTTCGAGAGGGCGAGGACGGCGCCGACCGCGATCAGGAGGTTGACGAACAGCCGGACCTCGTGGCCCCGCGCGAATTCTCCCCGCCGCAGGAGGACCCCGGTCGCGGCCCCCGTGAGAGCGCGCGCGACGAGGTAGGCGACCAGGACGACGCCGCCCGCTTCGAGGAGCAGGACTTCCGTTCCCGTGAATCGGGGCAGGATCCGGCCCGGGAGATAGACGAGGACCACGTAGAGGGCGACCGCGAGGGCGCCGGTGGCGAGCAGGTCGCGGGCGAGCGACCGCAAGGTCGGAGGGGTCGACGCCATCGAAGGCGCGGAGCGGTCCGGCAAGAAAGCCGTTATCCCCCCCACGCGGCGAGGGACGACGTCGCCCCGTTCTCGCAGTTCGGGTCCACCCGGCGGAGCGCAGAGCAGCCGAGATCCGTCCGTCCGTGGTCGAGCGCGAAGACGGGCGGGGTGGGCGTGAACTCCCCCGATGCGGTCGCGGGTCGCTCTTAGGCATCGAGCCAGGGAACCCCCGGAACCGCCCTTCTCGCACCGAAGGCTGGGAGTCCGCGCTGACGTCCCGGACGCTCTCGAGACCCTCCGAGGTCCCCGCCGGGATCCCGGTGTGGCCGGGAGGCAGCACCTTCCATTCCGAGAGGTTCGAGGTAAACAGTATTCTTATACAGCACAGTTATACTCACGCTATGCTCGCTCCCACGAACCCCGAGGTCCTGGCGAACGATTGGGTGCCCCCCGTGCCGCTCGCCCGCGAGCGGGAAGTGCTGGAGGTGGTCCGACGGCTCGACCCTCCCCGGCCGAGCGCGGACCGACCCTGGATCGTCGGCGTGGTCGGACCGGCCGGTTCGGGAACCTCGACCGTCGCCCGACGGGCCGCGCGCGACTGCGTCGACCGCCTGCGCTCCGCCTCCGCCATTCCCCCTCCCCGAACGATCGCCGTTCGGACCGCCCTGCTGCGCGGCTCCCACGGCGTCGCCAGCGCCCTCCTGCGCCAGTTCGACGAAGGGTTCGACGGGCGGGGATTCCCGACCGCCGAGATCCTGGCCGGTTGGCTCCGACGGCTCCGGCGGGACGCTCGTCCGACCGTTCTGGTCCTCGACGACGTGGGGGTCGGCGGCGTTGACCTCGGTCCGATCCTCCGTGCGATCGGTGACCCCGACCGATTCCTTCCCGAGGGGGAGAGCGGCCTGCCCCCGCTCTGGACGATCCTCGCCGGAACGGTGGACGGCCTCACGACCGCGGTCGGCGAGGTCGAGCCTCGCTACCCGGTCCGCCCGTTCGTGACGCTCGGCCCGTACGCCGAACCGACCCTGCGGGCGATCGTCCTCGACCGGGCCGAACGTGCGTGCGGCCGTCGGCCTCCCTCCAGCCTGGTCGACCGCATCGTCACCCGGACCGTGGAGGACGGCTCGGGAGCCCGGCGGGCGATCGACCTGCTGCGACGGGAGTTGCTCGGGGTGCGGGGCCCGGGAGCGACCCTACCGGAGCAGCTCGGACGGGTCGAGATCGAGCCGCGGGTCGTCCGCGCCATCGGCGCCGCCAGCCAGGGCGTATCGGCGTGCCTCGGAGACGTCCGCCGGTTCGAGGCGGAGATCGCGCAGCGACAGGGCGTGCGCCCTCTCCCGACCACGACGCTCTGGCGCCGCCTGGTACGGCTGGAACGCGCGGGGTACGTGCGGCGCGAGATCCGTACCGGAGGGAGCGGGGGGACGCGCTCGGTCCTGCGCCTCCTCACTCCGATCGACGAGTGGATCACGGTGGCGAGTCCGTCGGGTACTCCTCGAGGGTACGGGGAGGCCGTCGCCCCGGGGCCGATGGCGGGGGCCCCGGAGGCACCGCGGCTTCGGTCGACCGACGGGCTGACCGTGGATTGAGCTGGGCGACGACCGCCGCCGCGATCCGCGGCGAGCGGAGCGCCTGCTCGATCCGGTCGAGGGGGGCGTTCCGCAGCGCCTCGCGGTCGGCGAAGCCGGCCGCCAGAAGCATCCGGGCGCGCACCCGCCCGATCCCGCGGAGCCGGACCAGGTCGAGCAGCTCCTCCTTCACGCCGTACCGAACGCGGAGCGAGAGGTCGTCGATCGACCGGCCGAGCCGACGCTGGAAGACGCTGGCGAGCCGTCCGAGCGCGAACAGTAGCCAGTCGGCGTCCTCCACGCGATTGCGAAGGTCGCCCGCGCCGATTCCGTGCCGCTCGGTGATCTCGATGATCGGGGTCTCCGCGATCCACGATTCGAGCACGGTCGCCGTCTTCATCGTCGCGAGGAATCCGTCGAGGTCGAGGTCGATCGGCGGCTCCTCGGGCTGGACGAGCAGCTCGGCCGACTCGTCCGTGAACCGCGTCAAGAGCTCCGCCTCCTCTCCGCGTCGCAGGAACATCGGGGAGAGGTCGGGCGTCGCGGCGACCGCCGCGAGCAGCGGGAACGGGGCGACGCCGATCGGCGCCTTCTCGAGGACCCCCCGCAGGACGATCGCGCTCAGCGGGTCGAGGTACAGCTCGCTCGTGAGCGCGCCGAACCGCGACGCCGCGAGGGCAGGGCCCGGGAGGAGCAGCTCGTTCGCTTCCAGGAACCGGCGGACCTGCGCGACCTTCGCGTGGAGCTCGGGGAGGGGCAGCGTGCGCCCGTAGAACGTGGCCGCGAAGAACCGCTCGAGCTCCGCCTCGGTGCCGACCGCCCCGCTCGCGATGAGGGCGAGCACGTGCATCCGGAGCGCCGGCTCAGAGGCGAGCCGGCTCACGATCGGCTCCGGCGGGGCCGACACGTAGCTGTCGAGGAGCCGTTCCTCGTCGTCGATGCTCCGCGCGACGATCACCGCCTCGCCCCGCGCGTCGAACCGCGGCCGTCCCGCCCGGCCGAGCATCTGCTGGACCTCGAGGGCGGGGATCGGGGCCTGCATGCCGAGGCGGTCGTCGTAGCGGGTGGTGTCGCGCACGATCACCCGGCGGGCGGGCAGGTTGATGCCGGCCGCGAGCGTCGGCGTCGCCACGAGCGCCTTGATCGCCCGGTCGCGGAACGCGCGCTCGACGACGCGGCGCTCGGGGTTCGTCAAGGAGGCGTTGTGGTAGGCGACCCCGAACGGGAGCAGCGCGCTCAGCCGCCGGATCCCCTCCGTCTCCTCGTCCGAGACGGTCGCGAGCTCCTCGGCATGCGCCCGCGCCGCGGCGAGCTCCTCGGCGCTGAGCCGGGCCCGTACGGTCGGGACCAGGGCCTGAGCGACCTGCTCGCTCGCCCGACGGCTGTTGACGAACACCAGGGCCTGGCCGCCGTCGGCGACGACCGTCCGCACCAGCCGCGGCACCGCTTCCCCGGGGGGCGCGATCTCGCGGGTGGTGAGGTCGCTGAACGTGATCCGCCCGTCGCAGTAGACGCCTCGCTCGAGAGGAACGGGGCGGAACTCGCTCGCGATATGCTCCGCGTTGAGCCACTCCGCGACCTCCTCCGAGTTGCCGACCGTCGCCGAAAGGGCGATCACCTGGATCTCGGGGTACGACCGGCGCAGCCGCGTCAGGCTCACCTCGAGCGTCGGTCCCCGGTCGGGGTCGCGCATCAGGTGCACCTCGTCGGCGACCACCACGCCGAGGCGGTCGAGCCACGGGCTCCCGCGCCGTAACAGGCCGTCCGCCTTCTCGCTGGTGGCGACCAGGATGTCGAGCTTCTCGAGCCGCTCGGCGGGAAGGTCGAAGTCGCCGATCGACAGCCCGACCCGGACGCCGAGCTCGGCGAACCGTTCGAGCTCCTCGGCCTTCTCGGAGGCGAGGGCGCGCAACGGGACGAGGTAGAGCCCCGTTCGGCCCGCGCGCACTGCTCGCAGGAGCGCGAGGTAGGCGACCAGCGACTTCCCGCTCGCCGTGGGACACGCGAGCAGGACGCTCTTCCCCGCCAGGACGGGGACGAGCGCTAGCGCCTGCGGGGGATACAGCGAAGCGATGCCGTCGTTCTCCAGGATCGCCCGGATCTCCGGGTCGATCGCCGTCCGGGCGAGGGGAACGAGCCCGGCGGGCTCGGACGCGGAGGGCCCCGCGCGAGGGGACGGCGCGCGACCCCGAGGCATGCCGCTCGAGGAGCCCGGGCGGTACTAAGGGTTTGGTTCCGAGGGGTCGGCGAGGAGCTCCCGGGCGAGCACCAGCTCCTGGATCTCGGTCGTACCCTCAACGATCGGGAAGACGCGGGCGTCCCGCAACAGTCGCTCCGGGGGTGCGCCGACGCGCGTCCCCTCGGCGCCCGCGACGTCGACGCCCCAGGAGGCGATCCGGACCGCGGCCCGGGACGCGACGAGCTTCGCGACGGAGGCGTCGCGCGCGAACGGCTCCCCGGAGTCCTTCCGCGCCGCCGCGCGCTCCACGAGCGCCCGGGCGGCCCCCAGCTCGGCGTACCCCTGGGCGAGCAGCGTGCGTTTCCACTCCGCATCGTCCCGCCGCACGTTCGCTCGAAGCTCGTCGAACGCCGCCCGAGCCACGCCGAGCGCGCACGCCGCGATCCCGACCCGCCCGCCGGCGAGCGCGCTCAGAGCGACCTTGAGGCCCGCGCCCTCGGGCCCGAGCAGCGCGTCCGGCCCGAGCGCCACGGAGTCGAGCACCAGCTCCGAGGTCTCGCTGCCGCGCAGCCCGAGCTTGTCGAGGCGCTGGGCGATCGAGAACCCCGGCGACTCCACCGGAACGAGGAACGTAGAGATCCCGTGCCGCCCGACCGAGGGGTCCCGTGTCGCGAAGACGAGCACGATCCCCCCCGCGACGGCGTTGGAGATGAACATCTTGCGCGCCTCCAGCACGAACCCGCGCTCCGTTCGCCGGTACCGGCTCCGGAGCGACGCGGCGTCCGATCCGGCGTCGGGCTCCGTGAGTCCGAAGGCCCCGAGCCGGCCTCCCGACGCCATCGGGGGAAGGAGGCGGTCCTTCTGTTCTGCGGTTCCCCAGGCGACGATCGGGGCCGAGGCGACGGAGAGATGGACCGCGGTCAGGACGCCGACCGCCGCGCTTCCCCACGAGAGCTCCTCGAGGACCGCCGCGATCGTGCGGGCCGTCCCGTCCGAGCCGCCCCACTCGACGGGGATGCCGAGCCCGAGGAACCGCTCGCGCGCAAGCCCCTGCACGAGCGCCGGAGGGATCCGGTCCTCCCGGTCGATCCCCGCCGCGGCCCCGCGGACGTGGTTCACCGCAAAGACGTGCGCCGCGCGACGCCAGGTTTCCGGCGAACCCGACGCGTCGCGCTCCACGGGCGAGCGGAGACCCACGAACTCTTAATGCGTGCCGACCGGTCGTCTCTTCTCGGCGGGGGAGGCGATGCCGGTCGATCCGACACCGAAGGACCGGTTCACGTCGCTCGACGCCCTCGCCCTCGTGCGGGAACTGCGGGCGCTCGGCCCGGCCCGGGTCGAGAAGGCGTTCGACGCGGTCGAAGGAGGTTGGTCGCTGAGCCTCCACCCTCCCGGAGGGTCGAAGCGCGAGCTGCTGCTCGTCCCCGGTCGGTTCGGCGCCCTGCTCCCAGCCCTTCGCGACCACTCGGAGGAGCTCTCCCCGGTGGCGCGGGAGCTCCGGCGCCTGCTCTCCGGCGCGGTGGTCCGGTCCGTCGCCGACCCCGGCGCCGAACGGTACCTCGAGATCGCCCTCTCCCGTTCGGACGAGCCGGACGGGCTGCGGCTGGCAGTCGAGTTCTTCGGCACCGGCAACCTCGTGGTCGCCCGGGGTGCGACGCTGGCAGCGGTGACGCGGCCGCGCGCCTGGGCGCACCGCACGGTCCGGATCGGGTCGGAGTACTCGCGCCCCCCGGCCCGGGCCGACCCTTGGACGATGGGAGTGGCGGCGATCGAGGCCGAGCTCGGCCGCTCGCGCAACGACCTCGCGAGCACGCTCGCCGCCCGCCTCTCGCTCGGCGGTCCGGTCGCGGAGGAGCTGATCGTCCGCGGCGGGTACCAGGGTTCGGAACCGGCGAGCAGCCTTCCGGGGGCGGCCGCTCGCTTGCGGCAGGTGATGGACGCGCTGCTGGGGGAGGTCGGCGACCGGCCCCGCGGGTACCTGTATCGCCGCGGGCCGACGCTCGTCGACGCCACGCCGTACCGGTCCCGGCGGTGGGCGGATCCGATCGCCGTCGAGGAGATGCCCTCGTTCTCCGAGGCGGCAGCGATGTTCTTTCCGACCGCGGTCGCGCCGGTGCCGACGGAGGAGGAGATGGCGGCGCAGAAGGAGCGCCAGGAGCTGGAGCGCCAGGCCGAACGCCAGCGCCAGGCCGTGGCGGAGCTCGCCGAGGCCGTGGATCGGCGACGGGGCGATGCGGACGCGGTGCTCTCGAACTTCCCGCTCGCGGAAGCCGCGCTCGCCGCCGCCCGGAAGGCGACTCCGGCCGACAGCGCGGTGGACGTCGAGCTCGCGGGTCGGTCCGTCTCACTGCCCCTCGCCGCGACGCCTCGGCAGTCGGCCCAGCTGATGTACGCCGAGGCGAAGCGCCTTGCCGAGAAGCTCGAGGGGGCCCGGACGGCCCTCCGGGA